>JACPYS010000043.1 GCA_016195915.1 Betaproteobacteria bacterium
CAACGGCGCCATAGACGATCAGCAGCACCGAGGGTGGGATCAGGATGCCAAGGCAGCCACCCGCCGTGACACAGCCCGCCGAGACCTTGACGTTGTATCCGGCCTTAAGCATCGCCGGAAACGCGAGCAGGCCCATCAGCGTCACCACCGCGCCGACGATCCCGGTCGCGGTGGCGAAAATCGCGCAGGTGACGATGGTCGCCACCCCGAGCGCCCCCGGGATCCGCGCCATGGCAAGATGTAGACTCCTGAACAGCCGGTCGATCAGCTGCGCCCGCTCGACCAGATAGCCCATGAACAGGAACAGCGGAATCGCGATCAGCACGTCGTTCGACATCACGCCGTAGGTGCGCTGCACGAAAAGATCAAGCACCTTCCGGTCCGCGGTCGCCGGGTCGACGCTGCGGTAGGAAAGCCAGGCGAAGAAAACACCCATCCCCATGAGCGTAAAGGCCGTGGGAAAGCCGAGCATGATGCCCACGCAGATCAGCGCGAGCATCATGAGGCCGAGGTGCCCGTTCGTCAGGTTGCCCCAGGGCATGAGCACGATCAGCGGAATGATGATGGCCGCCATCAGCGAGAAGCCGAACCACAGCTCTTTGCGCATTTTCATTTGTGCGGCTCTTGGCGTACGACATACGCGTCAAGCTTCTGGATGTCCTCGTCCTTGACGTGGACCATCTCCTTGAGCTTGTCAACGTCCACTTCCTGAACATCCGCCTCACGCGATGGCCACTCGTCCTGCCTGATGCAGATCACGCAGCGGATGATTTCGACGATGCCTTGCACGAGCACGAATGCCCCCGCGAGCGGGATGACGGTCTTGAACGGGTAGTACGGCGGGCCCTCGGCGGTGATGTTCGAAGACTCTTTGATCGCCCACGACTCGGCGGCATAGGTGTAGCCGGCCCAGACGAGCGCGACGACACCGGGTATGAAGAACACGATGTAGAGGGTAAGATCGAGGCTGGCCTGCGCCCGCGGCGTGAAGAAGCCGTAGACGACGTCCCCGCGCACGTGGCCGTTCTTCGCCAGCGTGTAGGCGCCGGCCATCATGAAGAGGGTCCCGTACATCTGGATCATCGCGTCGAAGGCCCACGCGTGCGGGTGATCAAGCGCATAGCGCGAGAACACTTCCCACGAGATGAGCAAGGTGAGGCTGACGATCAACCAGGAGAACGCGTGCCCGATCCAGGTACTCACCTTGTCTACGAAAAGCAACAATTTCTGCATGATCGAGAACCTCCGATTATGTTCGGCGGGGTGAGAGCCTATTGTGCCACTTCCCCCCAATTCCCGGCGGCGCTCAAAAAAAAAGCACCATCCGGGGCGACCGGATGGTGTCTCTCCAGGGTGCTTGCGGCGTCAGGCTTTCTTCGCTGCCGGCTTCTTGGATCCGAAATAATAGTTATAGGCCATGCGCGGATCGACTACGACGTCAAGACGCCAGCGCACCACTCGCTCGGCGTATTTGCGCTGCGACTCGACGACCTCCTTGAACAGCGGATTGTCCGCCGACCGCTTCGCCACGACCTGGTCGAAGATCTCGAGCTGCCGCTGGAGCACCGAGTCCGGGGTTTTGTACATCTTCACCTTGTCCTCGGTCTGCAGCTTGATATGGTCCTGCGAGTAACGGTCGATAGATTTCCACATTACGTCCTGCGAGGCTGCTTCCACGGCGTTCTCGATGATCGCCTTCATCTTGCCCGGCAGCGCGTCGAACTTCGTTTTGTTGAACGTGATCTCGAATTGCTCGCCGCTCTGGTGGTAGCTCTGCAGCATGTACACCTTGGACACGTCCGGGAAACCGAGCAGGCGGTCGGAGGTCGCGTTGTTGAACTCCGCGGCGTCGAGCAGGCCGCGATCCATCGCCGGCACGATTTCACCGCCGGGCAGCGCGTTCACCGCCGCGCCCATGCCCTGGAACAGGTCGATCGAGATGCCCACGGTGCGGTACTTGAGGCCCTTGAAGTCGTCCGGCTTGGTGATCGGCTTCTTGAACCAGCCGAGCGGCTGCGTCCACATCGGCCCGTACGGGAACGACACCACGTTGGCGCCAATGGAATTGTAGACCTTTGCGAGCAGCTCCTTGCCGCCGCCGTACTTGTGCCAGGAGAGCACCTGGTTGGCATCCATGGCGAAGCAGGGACTCGATCCCCACAGGGCGAGCGCGTTTTGCTTGCCGTAGTGATACACCAGCACGCCGTGGCCGCCGTCGAGCGTGCCTTTCGACACCGCGTCGAGCAGCCCGAAGGCCGGCACCACCGCGCCCGCCGGAAGCACCTCGATCTTGAGGTCGCCGCCGGTCATGTCGTTCACCTTCTTGGCGAAGTCGAGCGCGTACTCGTGAAAGATGTCCTTGGTAGGCCAAGTGCTCTGCCAGCGCATGGTGATCGGGCCCTGCGCCTTGGCGATCATCGGGAAGCCGAGCGTTGCCGCTCCGGCGGTGGCCGCAGCTGCTCCGGTGAGGAACCTGCGGCGCATGGATTGCGGCTTGTCTTGATTGCTCATGGAAATGCCTCCTGAATAGTGTCTCTTGTTGGCCGGTGCGGCCTTGTAGGTGACTACTTCGCGAAACGTTACGATTTTAGTCCCGCTGCGCCAAGCGCCGCAAGGCGACCGGAGGAGACAACGATCGGAATCTTGACCGCGGTCAAGTCAATGCGTATTGCGCTGCGGGAACCGGGGCCTCAGCCGTCTTGACGCGCTTCGGGTGAGGCTGCCAGCCGAGCACCGCAAGCAGGACGAAGAATCCAACGATGTAGGCGACCGTTACGTGCCAGCCGTGCTTCACCCAGCTGCCTACCGATTTCGCCTCCGGAAACATGTTCGAGAGCGCCACGCCCGCCGATGAGCCGAACCAGATCATCGAGCCGCCGAAGCCGACCGTGTAAGCAAGCATTCCCCAGTCGTAGCCGCCCTGTTTGAGCGCGAGCGCGGTCAGCGGAATGTTGTCGAAGACGGCGGACACAAACCCCAGGCCAAAAGCCGTCTGCCACGCCGCCAAGGGAAGCTTCTCGACCGGCATGAGCGAAGCACAGGTTACGAGCGAGAGCAAGAACACCGACCCCTTGAAGGCCTCCGGCAGCAGGCTCCACTCGGGTTTGCGCAGCGGGGCGCTCATGAGGATGGCGACCCAGACCGCTGCGCCGATTACCGGGAAATGGTCGAGTACCGCCGGATACTGCAGGTTGGCGACGACGTTGACAAGAATGGCAACCACCAGGATAAATGCGACGATGCCTACGCGCACCCAGTCGACGCGCACGCCTTCCGGCGCATCCTTCGTGATCGGGCTGTAGGCTTGCTGCTGCATTGCCGCGGGAATGCCACAGATGACAACCGCAACGCCGGCTGCCACGTACGCATGCAACACGTCCAGCGGGTTCACCCCGTCGATCCACATCATGGTGGTGGTGGTGTCACCGACCACGCTGCCGGAACCGCCTGCGTTGGACGCGGCGACGATTGCGGCGAGATAGCCGATATGCACCTTGCTGCGGAACACCACACGGGCCACGGTACCGCCGATCAATGCGGCGGCGATGTTGTCCAGGAACGACGAAAGCACGAACACCAGAATCAACAGCACGAACCCGCCCTTCCAGTCGTCGGGCAGGAAATTCGGCAGTTCTGCCGGCACCCGGCTTTCCTCGAAATGCCGCGACAGCAGCGCGAATCCCAGCAGCAATCCGAGCAGGTTCGCGAGGATCACCCATTCGTGCGCCAAGTGCAGCGCGAGACCGCCGAACCCGGTCCCGGTTTTGAACCCGGTGAAGCCGAGCTTGTAGAGCACAATGACGGCAAGCCCGATCAACGCGACCTGCAGCGTGTGGTGGTGGAACAGCGCGACGCCGGCGAGCGTCAGGCCGAAAAGCACGAAATCGAACGGTACCCCCGCCACGGCAAGCACCGCCGCGATCAAGGTTGCGCCGACGAACAGGCCGCGCTCGCGCGCGAGTAAACGGATCACAACACTGCGCACGTGCACTCCTCTGGCCGGGGGACGTTGGAACGGCCGCTATTCTAACGGGACTTCGTGTTCTGCTATCGGCGCCCCGCGGCAGACGGAGCGCCGCTCATCAGGCGAGCAGCCCCGGAAACAATTTGCCCAGGCCGCTCGCGATCATCTCGATGGATATGGCGGCGATGATGAGTCCCATCAAGCGCGTGACGACGTGAATGCCGGTGGCGCCGAGCCTCAAGGCGATCGCGGGCGCGAGTCGAAACGACAGCCACACGCTGAGGGCGACCAGCGCGATGGGAAGGAACAGCGCCAGCTGATACTCGATTCCGCCGGGCGCGGCACTTGCTGCGACGATGACATGGGTGATTGCACCGGGACCGGCGAGCAGCGGTACACCGAGCGGAACGACGCCGACCGAGTCCCTTTCGGCGGCTTCTTCAGCTTCCTCGGGGGTCTGGCGCTGCGGGCTGACGTGCGCCTGCACCATGGACAGCGCCAACAGCAGCAGGAGCAATCCTCCGGCAACGGAAAACGAAGCGATGCGGATGCCGAAAAAGGCCAGCAATGGTTCGCCCAGAAGAGCGAATCCGGCAAGGGCGCCGAATACCGTGACCGCCGCGACGCGTGCGGCAAGCGTTCGCTGCGCATCGGTGAAACCCCGGGTGGTGGCCAAAAACACGGGGATGGTGCCGACCGGATCCACGATCGCAAACAGCGCGAGCGCAGCCTTGGCGAGTTCGAGCGCATCCATGTCCGCATCATCCTAACGCACGCGGCGCGATGCCGCGCCGATCCCGGTCAACGAATGACCACGACCGCGACGTGAGCGTCGTGCAGAACCTCGTAGGTGACCGAGCCGAGCAGCGCCGCGCCAAGGGGACGCCGACCGTGCGAGCCGATGACGATCTCGTCTACGCCGAGCTTGTCCGCAAGCTCGATTATGGTGCGCGCCGGCTCGCCTCTCACAGCGTGCTTTTCGATTTCGGTGGCGTGGTCGAAGCGACCGGCGCCTGCGTCCAACAACTCCCGGCTCTCGGCCTCGCGCGCGGCCGCCACAGGCTCGATCGGCGAAACGGGCCCGATCTCCCAGGCCATCACCGGTTTCTCTACATGCAGCAGATCGATCCTGCAGGACGCGTTCTTCGCGCGCTGCGCGGCATACTCCACTGCGCGCAGCGAGTGCTCCGAACCGTCTACGGCGACAAGAATCCTGTACATGGCCGTCCGGCGTCAACCGACGACAACGATATGAACGCGGTACGGTCCGTGCGCACCGAGCACGATGGTCTGCTAGATGTCGCCGGTGCGCGACGGGCCGGAGATGAAGTTCACCGCGCGCGGCAATTGGCCGAATTGGGCGCGCGCGAGGTCCCAGCCGTCTTCCATCAGCGCGACGATGCGCTCCACCGGAACCACGGCGACGTGCGTCTCCGGAAGCAGACTTACCGTCGCGGGCGTATCCGGCCCCGAAGTCATCATCAGCGTCCCGGTCTCGGCGAGCGCGCAGAACACCCCGGTAACACCGACCGCGTCTTCTCCATCCGCCCCGCGCGCGGCAAGCTGCAGCCCGGCGCCGGCCCAGTCCAGCCGCGCGAGCGCCGGCCAGACGCAGCCGGATTTGGGAAGCTTGTGCGCGTCGAGGTAGCGCGCCACCGCGACGGGCACTTCGGATTCAATCGACACGCGCTCGGTGGTGCTCGCGCTCGCTTCGGCACGCGCGCGGAACAGCGTCACCAGATCAGCTGGCAATTCGGGCAACGAACCGCGCGGGTGGCGGCGCAGGTAGGTTTCGCGATCCAGCATCTCCGCGGCGGAAGGCTCGGATCCGCCGCGACGCTGCCGGCGGCGGATCTTCGCGAGGATCTCTTCGCGCGTGCCCAAGAAACTAGGCTTTCAGCGCGACCAGCACTTCGTCGAGCATCTTCTTGGCGTCGCCGAACAACATGCGATTATTCTCCTTGTAGAAGAGCGGATTATCCACCCCCGCGTAGCCGGAAGCCATGCTACGCTTCATCACGATCGAAGTCTTGGCCTTCCAGACTTCCAGCACCGGCATCCCGGCGATCGGGCTGGTCGGGTCGTCCTGGGCCGCCGGGTTCACGATGTCGTTGGCGCCGATTACCATGGCGACGTCGGTATCCGGGAAGTCTTCGTTGAGTTCATCCATCTCGAACACGATGTCGTAGGGCACCTTGGCCTCGGCCAGCAGCACGTTCATGTGTCCGGGCATGCGGCCGGCGACCGGATGGATCCCGAAGCGCACGTTGATGCCCTTCTCGCGCAGATGCTTGGTGATTTCGTAGACCGTATGCTGTGCCTGCGCGACCGCCATCCCGTAGCCCGGGACGATGATCACGTTCTTCGCCTCGCGCAATAGTTCCGCCGTCTCTGCCGCAACGATCGGATTGACCTCGCCGGCCGGCTGCGCGCCGCCGCTCGGCGCCGCCGCCGTACCGCCCCCGGTGCCGAATCCGCCTGCAATCACGCTGATGAAGTGGCGGTTCATCGCGCGACACATGATGTACGAGAGGATGGCGCCGCTCGAACCCACCAGGGCGCCGGTGACGATCAACAGGTCGTTCGACAACATGAAGCCGGTAGCAGCCGCGGCCCAGCCGGAGTAGCTGTTCAGCATCGACACCACCACCGGCATGTCGGCGCCGCCGATCGCCATCACCATGTGGATGCCGAACAGCAGCGACACCACGGTCATCACGACCAGCGGCGTCATGCCGTCGCTCACCGATTCGGCGTGCAGAAACTCCCGTCCGAAGTAGATGACAATCAGCAGGCCCGCAAGGTTCATCCAATGACGCGCGGGCAGGAGCATCGGGCTGCCGCCGATCTTGCCCGAGAGCTTGCCGAAAGCGATCACCGAGCCGGAGAAGGTCACCGCACCGATCAGGATGCCGATGTAGATTTCGATCTCATGGATCGCCTTCTCCGCGTGCGTCAGCGGGATGCTTTTTCCGTCGATCAAATGGAAAGACGCGGCCGGGTCGATGTAGTTCGCATATCCGACCAGCATGGCCGCGACACCGACCAGGCTGTGCATCAGCGCAACCAGTTCCGGCATCTGGGTCATTTTCACGGTGCGGGCGGCGTAGAGCCCGATGCTGCCGCCCACCACCATGCAGGCGATGATCCACGGAATGCCGGCCATCGTGACGCGCGGACCGAACACTGTCGCCAGCACGGCGATGGTCATGCCGATCATGCCGTAGAGGTTGCCGCGCCTCGAGCTCTCCGGATTGGACAGGCCGCCGAGACTCAGGATGAAAAGTATTGTCGCGCCGATATAGGAGACACCTGCCAGACTTTCAGACATTTTTCGTCTCCCCTACTTGCGGAACATTTCCAGCATGCGCTGGGTAACGGCGAAGCCGCCGATCATGTTGATCGCGGTGAGCGCGATCCCGGCCACCGCCAGCCAGCGTATCCAGTCCCCCGGGGCGAGCCCGCCCTCGATCGGCGGCGCAATCTGCACCAGCGCACCGATGGCGATGATGCTGCTGATCGCATTGGTAACGCTCATCAGCGGCGTGTGCAGGGCGGGGGTGACATTCCAGACCACCATGTAACCCACGAAACAGGCCAGCACGAAGACGGTGAAGTGCGCGAGGAATGCTCAGGGCGCGCTGTAGCCGATAAACCAGAACGCGAGCGCGGCCACGCCGAACGTAACCGCCGTACTGGTACCGGAGGCCGGTGCGCTGCTCTTGCCATGCCCGCCCTGCGCCTTCGCAGCTACGGCGGCCGGTTTGGCCGCCGCGGGCGGTGCCGCCGGCAGTTTCGGCGCGGGTGGCGGCCAGGTGATGTCGCCCTCCTTGATCACTGTCGTGCCGCGGAGCACCTCGTCTTCCATGTTGACGTTGATGACCCCATCCTTGGTCTTGCACAGTTCTTCGCTCAGGCGAAACAGATTGGTCGCGTACAACGTGCTCGACTGCTTGGACAGGCGGCTCGGCAGGTCGCTGTAGCCGATGATCGTGACGCCGTGTTTCACGGTCACGGTGTGCGGCTCGGTCAGCTCGCAGTTGCCGCCCTGCTCTGCCGCCATGTCAACGATGATGCTGCCCGGCTTCATCGACTTCACCATTTCGGCCGTGATCAGCTTCGGCGCGGGCTTGCCCGGTATGAGCGCCGTGGTGATGATGATGTCGACTTCCTTCGCCTGCTTGGCAAATACCGCGGCCTGGGCTTTCAGGAAGCCTTCGCTCATCACCTTGGCATAACCGCCGACACCGGAGCCTTCTTCCAGATAGTCCACGGTGACGAACTCGCCACCCATGGATTTGACCTGATCGCCGACTTCGGGGCGCGTGTCGTTGGCGCGCACGATGGCGCCGAGGCCCGAGGCCGCGCCGATGGCGGCAAGACCCGCCACCCCTGCGCCGATGACGAAGACCTTGGCCGGAGGCACCTTGCCCGCTGCCGTGATCTGGCCCGTGAAAAAACGGCCGAAGTGGTGCGCGGCCTCGATGACCGCGCGATAGCCCGCGATGTTGGCCATCGAACTCAGCGCATCGAGCTTCTGCGCGCGCGAAATGCGCGGCACGCTGTCCATCGCCAGCACGGTGGCCTTGCGCGCCGCGAGTTGCTTAAGGAGTTCCGGGTTCTGCGCGGGCCAGATGAAGCTGACCAGGGTGCCGCCCTCGCGCAACAAGCCGACTTCGTCCGCGCTCGGCCCGCGCACCTTGAAAACGATGTCGGACTGAGCCCATAGCTTCGCCACTCCCTCGACGATCTCCGCACCCGCGGCGCGATAGACGTCGTCGCTGAAATTCGCCGCATCTCCAGCGCCGGTTTCGACGGCCACCTTGAAACCCAGCTTGATGAGCTTTTCAACCACTTCGGGCACGGTGGCAACGCGCTTTTCACCCGCCGCCGTCTCTCTCGGTACCCCTATGATCTGAGGCATGAATTCCCCTTATTTGTTCCTGGCTATCGATTTGAAATTGCCCTGCCGAAAGCAGTTCGGCTCTGCTCCGGACTCAGCTGCTCATGGCACCAAGGCTCGAGTCCTGCGCACAGTACTTACACCAGCCAAATCGGATTTGACGCAAGTCAAACACCGGTCGAGCCGGAATCCACTTTGTTTCGGCGCGCCGCCGATCCTATGACGTGCCCCGCGCCCGCGCCATCCATCCGAATCGACGCTCCGCGATCTCGAATGCGCCTTGCACGATCAACGCAAGCGCCGCCGCCGGAATCGCCCCGGCGAGCAGCATGACATTGTCATTGAGCGCCAACCCGGACGCGATCCGCTCTCCATATCCGCCCGCGCCGATGAACGCGGCGATGGTGGCAGTGCCCACGTTGATCACCGCCGAAGTCTTGATGCCCGCGAGGATCGAAGGCAGGGCGAGCGGAACTTCGACGAGCCGCAGACGATCGCGCGGCGCAAGACCCAGAGCCATCGCCGCCTGGCGCATGCCGGTGCCGATTCCGCTGAGGCCCGCATGCGTGCCGCGCACAATCGGCAGCAATGCATACAAGAACAGCGCAATCAGCGCCGGCAGCGTGCCGATCGTGCCCACCAGCGCGATCAGGAACGCCAGCATCGCGAGCGAAGGAATCGTCTGGATCACACCCACCGAAGCGAATATGAACTGCGCCGCGCGCGGCAGCATCGCGGCAGCCACGCCGAGCGGAACGCCGAGCGAAATGCTCGCCGCGAGCGAGACGAAAACCAGCAGCAGATGCTCGCCCGTCAGCCGCCAGAAATCCGCTCCAAACAGCACGCTCGACAGGCTGCGCCTGGGCGCCACCTTGCCGCTACCGGACAGAAATTCCGCGGCCACCGCCCGAAACGACAGCTTGTCGAACTCGGCGCGCGCGTTGAGCGCAATCATGCGCGGCGCGTCGATGCTGCCTTCGAGCGCCTGCATCGCCGCGAACGCCGCCGCGTGCCGCCGCGGCAGATCGAGCCGGTGCAGCAGCACCGCGTCGTATTTCGGAAAAAAGCCGCGATCGTCCTCGAGCACGCGGATCGCAAAGCGCGCGATCTTCGCGTCGGTGGAATAAACGTCGATCGCATCCAGTTCGCCAGCCGCGAGCGCCTCGTAGGCGAGGCCATGATCGACTCCGCGTGGCGGAGTCTGCGACAGCGCGTACGCCGCCTTCAATCCCGGCCAGCCGTCGGCGCGTCCCAGGAACTCGTGCGAGAAGCCCATGCGCAGCTTCGGATGCCCGGCCAGATCGGAGATGCGACGCATGCCGCTCTTCGCGGCGAAGGCCTCCGAAAGGCCGATCGCGTAGCTGTTGTTGAAACCGAGCGGCACGCTTGCCGCGAGTCCCAGACCGGAGAGCCGCTCGTTGAGTGCGGCGAGCGTCAGCGTGCCGGGGTGCTTGAGGATCTCGCGCGCGATGGTGCCGGTATATTCCGGATAGACATCGATGGCGCCGCTCTTGAGGGCTTCAAACAGGATCGCCGTGCTACCCAGCCCCGGTCTGTGTTCCGCCGGCGCCGCGCGGTTTGCCGCGCCGGCGAGGATCTCGCCAAGGATATAGGACTCCGTAAATCGTTTGGACCCGACGCGCAGCGGCTCGGCCGCACCTGCCGCTAGGGATGCCAGCGTGAGCAACAGGAGCGGGAGCGCCGCGCGCATCGCTCAGGCAGCGTGCTCGAGCAGAGCCGAGTCCTCGGCGCCGAGAAACTGCAACGCGGCGAGCCTCGCGTACAACCCGCCCTGCCGGAGAAGTTCGGCGTGCGTGCCCTGCGCGACGATGACGCCACGCTCCAGTACCACGATGCGATCGGCGTGCTGCACGGTGGCGAAGCGGTGCGCGATCACGAGCGTGGTGCGGCCGCGCTCGAGCGTCTCGAGCGCCCGCTGCACCATGCGTTCGCTCGCCGCATCAAGCGAACTGGTCGCTTCGTCGAGCAGCAGCACGGGACGATCGGCGAGCAGCGCGCGTGCGATCGAAAGGCGCTGGCGCTGTCCCCCCGAGAGTGTCACGCCCCGTTCGCCGAGTTGCGTCTCCAGGCCCTGCGGCAGGCGCGTGACGAACTCGGTCGCATACGCGGCATCGCAGGCGCGTTCCACGTCCTCGCGGCTGGCCCCGGGCCGGCCGTAACGCACGTTCTCCAGAACGCTTGCGGCGAAGATCACCGGGTCCTGCGGCACCACGGCGATCTGCCGGCGCAGCACCTGCGGATCGAGCTCGCGCAAGTCAGTGCCGTCAATGTGTACCGATCCTGCCTGCGGATCATAAAAGCGCAGCAGCAGCGCGAGCACGGTCGACTTACCAGCGCCCGAAGGCCCGACCAGCGCGACTCGCTCGCCGGGTACGAGTGCAAGAGAAAAACGCTCGAGCGCGTTCGTTTCGAGCCGGGCGGGATACGCAAATCCGATATCGCGAAACTCGAGCGCGCCGCGCATGCGGGCACTGTCCGCGGCCGGCCGTGCCGGAGCCTCGATCGTCGGACGCGTATCGAGAAGCTCGAACAGACGTTCGGTCGCGCCCGCGGCGCGTTGCAGGTCGCTGAGCACCTCGGAAATGGCTGCGGTGGCGCCGGCCGCGATCGCGCAGTAGAAAATGAACGCGGAAAGCTCCCCGGCGGAAAGATTTCCGGCGAGCACGTCGCGACCGCCGACCCACAGGATCACGCCCACGCCACCGAAGGTCACCAGCATCACGCGCCGATGAGCAGCGCCCTGACGCCGATGCGCCGCACGCCCGCCTCGTAGGCCGCCTCGGCCAGCTTGCCGAACTCGCGCCGCGACTCGTCCTCGTGCACGTAGGCCTGCACGGTGCGTATCTCGTGCAGCGCCTCGTCGACAAACGCGCTCACGTCGGCGACACGGTCCTGGCTGAGGCGCGAAGTGCTGTGCACGCGCCGCCCCACCGCGATCACCGGCAGCACCACCAGAGGCGCGAACGCGAGCACCACCAGCGTGAGCTTCAGGTTCGTCACCAGCAGCAGCACGAGCGCCCCGGCCAGCATCAGCGCGTTCCTCAACGCGAGCGAAAATCCGTAGCCGATCACCGCCTGCAGCAGCGTAGTGTCGTTGGTCAGGCGCGAGATTACCTCGCCGGTGCGCGTCGTCTCGAAATAGCCTGGCGCGAGCGCGAGGATGTGGTCGAACACCGCGCGGCGGATGTCCGTGATCACCCGCTCGCCGGTGCTCATCATCAGGTAGAAGCGCGCATACGTCGCCACGGAGAGCAGCACCGCCAGCACCAGCACCCCGGCGAGCGCCGCATCGAGGATTGCCGCGCTCGCCTGTCCGAAGCCCGCGTCGATCACGTGCTTGAGCCCCTGCCCGAGCGCAAGCACGCAACCCGCCGCCACCAGCAGCGAAGCGATCGCGCCTGCCACGCGCCGCTTGTACGGCAGAAGAAACCGCGCCAGACGCAGAAACTGCGCCGGGTCCCGGCCACCCGGCCGCTCGGGAAGGTGGTCGGCAAAAATGCTCATGAGATCAGGGGGAGGGCATGCCCTCCCCCCGTACCCCCCGCCCAACGCGTTATGCGCCAGTTCATGTCGATGATCTCAACGAATACCAACGCTCAAATCGGGATTCCAAAAGTGTTTTTCGCCCTTTGCCTCGCGGCACCAGGCGTACAGGGCATCGTACACGAGCAGTCCGTGGCGCAGCATCTCCTGATCGTCTGTGTACAGCCGCGAAAGGCCGAGAGAAACGGCGAGCAGCCCGCTCGCCTGCTGCGCGAGCGCCAGATTCCCCGTGTCGGCGCCGCGCACCACCAACGCCAGAGCGTCGAGAGCGGTATCGCGGATCGCGTGTTTCTTGATGAAGTAATCGAACGAGCAGAACTCCCCTTCGTGCGCATACTCGGCGCCGGGAATGTCGTAGGCGACCGCTCCATTGTTGTTCGCGAAGTCGAACACCTGACCGGTCGGCACGTAGAAGAACTGCGCGTCTGGATCGATGAAACGGCGAATCAGCCACGGGCAGGCAATGCGATCGATCTTCGGCCGCTCGCGGGTCACCCAGCGGGACGCCTGAGCCGGAGGCTTGGCACGCACCGCGCCGGCGGCGGCGCGCCAGGCCTCGATACCGCCGACAAGAAAACGCGCGCTGTGACCAAGCGCTTTCAGGCGCGAAGCAGCACCCTGGCTAACCTGATGGCCGTGGACGCAGTAAACGACGACTTCGCGGCCACGCTCGAGCGCGGCAGCCCACCGCTCGACGCTCTCCGGCGCGCGCCGAAGCGCGCCCGCGATCACGGTTTCGTCCTTCGCGTAGGCCTCCCCGCCGCGCACGTCGATGACGATCGGCGGCAGCACCTTTCCGCGCAGGGCATCGAGCTCGGCAACAGTGAAGGAATCGGGAGCGGGTGAAACAACTGCGTCCATGGTTTCTCCTCAAAAAGTTCAAGGAGCAGAACTTGGACGCGCGCGGCGTCTTGGGCGGGGAGTCTGCAATGTCCCCGCCCGGTGATTCTAACGGACAATCAGCGGCCGTAGAAGCGGTAGTTGTTGCGTCCGAGTTCCTTGGCACGGTACATCGCCACGTCCGCATTGCGAAGCAGCGCTTCCCAGTCCGACGCGTCGTCCGGGTAGAGGCTCACGCCGATGCTCGCCCCCAGGGTGAATTCGCGGCCGTCAACCGTCACCGGAGCCGCAAGGGAGCGCAGGATCTTCTCGGCAACGATCGCGCATTCCGTGTCGAGCGCCGACTCGGGGATGACGATCACGAATTCATCGCCACCCTGGCGCGCCAGCGTGTCCGACCTGCGTACGCAACCCTGCAGGCGGTTCGAAATCTCGCGCAGCACTGCGTCGCCCGCCTTGTGACCGAGCGCGTCGTTGACCTCCTTGAACCGGTCCAGGTCGACTGCCAGCAGCGCCACGCGCGTTTCGCGGCGCTGCGCGAGGAATACCGCCTGCTTGAGCCGGTCCTCCAGCAGCCGACGGTTGGGCAGACCGGTCAGAGTGTCATGGTAGGCAAGATAGCGAACCTCCTCCTCCCTGCGCACCCGCTCGGTCACGTCCTGCGATACCCCGATCATGCGCAGCGGCCTGCCATGCGGTCCGTAGACGAGCTTGCCGCGCTCGGAAAACCAGATCTGCGAACCCTCGGCTGCCACGAAGCGGTAGTCGATGCTGTACGGCTCGCCCTTGTCCAGCGCAACCTGACCCGCGGCGACATAGCGCTCGCGGTCCTCGGGATGGACCAGCCCCGCGTAACTGGTCCTGCTGATCACGTTTGCGCCCGCCGCTACAGGAAGGCCCACCGGTCCCTGCCCGTAACGCAGCTGGCCGGTTGCAAAGTCCCATTCCCAGTCATACAGCCCGGCCGCGTCGACCGCGAGTCGCAGGCGCTCCACGCTCTCGTGCAGTGCGGCCGCAGCGCGCTTTTGCTCCGTGATGTCGCGCGCCGTTCCCGTCGTTCCGACGATGCGGCCGGCCTCGTCGCGCACTGGTACGGCGTTGAACGACAGGTCGACCGTGGTGCCGTCGCGCCGCGTGTGGCGCGTCTCGTGGTCGAACACCGGCTTGCCCGCGAGAACGCTCTCGAATACCGCCCGGTCGCGTTCCCGCACCTCGGGCACCAGCCGCTCGACGAAATTGCGGCCGAGCAACTCGGCATGCGAATACCCGTAGATGCGCTGCGCGGCCGCAGGGTTGAGGTAGGTCCAGCGCCCGTCGCAGTCGAACGAGAAAATCAGGTCATTCGAGGTTTCGACCAGATTGCGGTGCAATGCTTCGCTCGCCCGCAACGCGCGCTCGGCGGCCCGGCGCTCGGTGGCGTCGGCGAACACGAACACGGCAGACTGCTCGGGCGCCTGGGGATCCACCGCAAAAGCCAGGCTGCGGCACCAAAGCTGCGTACCGTCACTGCGCGTCAACCGAACGTCGCTCTCCTGGATCTCGCCGCGCGCCAGCTGCGCGTAGGCGTCCGCACCGAGCTTGCGGTAGGCCTCATCGGACGAGTACCAGGCACGCGAGGATTTCCCGTCGAGCTCGCCATGACCCCAGCCGAGCATCTCCTCCAGTCGCCGGTTGCAGCGCGCGATCACCCGATTCTCGAGGAACACCACGCCGACGGGCAGCGCATCGAGCACCAGGTTTTCCTCGGCCAGAAGAGCCTCGTAAGCGGCGTGCGCACGCTTGACGTCGGTCACGTCGTTGAACGCGACCACGGTGCCGCCCAGTGCGGTACGCGCGGTGAGGCTCTGCATCCAGCGCCCGTCGTGCAACTGAAACTGGCGTGAGCGGCCTTCGCCCTCGCAGTGGCGGCGCAGTCGATCCTCGACCCACTTCTCACGGTCCTCGTCCGCCGCGTGCAATTCGGCGTTGAAAGCGGCGCGCGCAAACTCGGCGTACGGCCGGCCGGAGAGCTCCGCCCGGGGAACATTCGTCGCGTAGACGCGCGCGAACTCCGGATTGCCGACCACCAGGCGGTCGCGCTCATCGAAGAAAGCGATTCCTCCCGGATAGCTCTCGATGGCGTCGAGCAGGCGCGCCTCGCTCGCCTCCAGCCGTTCCACCAGCGACGCGTTTTCCAGGCGCGTATGCAGCGTCTCCACCAGGCTGCGGTTCAGTTCGCGGTGAACGCGCATCAGCACCACCGCGAACACGCCGACCACCAGCGCGAGCAGCCGGTAACCCGGCAGCGGCTCAGTCAGCAATTGCACCGCGACCGCTGCCAAGGGCAACGCGATGCAAGCATAGAGCGTGCGGGTACTAGCGGCGTACAGACCCGCGGCGCCGATCACGCTGCCTCCGACGACGAATAACAGTCCCATCTGCAACAGCGGCCCGCTCACGTCGAAAAACACCAGCACGGCGGCCGACCACAACGCGCCTTCGCAAAATGCGCCGAACGCGAAACGCATCTCCCAATCGCGCGGCACGGCATCGCCCGGATCCACGCGCGCGAATCCACGATGCAGAAGTGCCCGCCCGAGCGAAACGCCCAGCACGCAGGCAAACCAGGCGAGCAGCGCTTCCCCCGTATGCGGCCCCCACAGGACCACCAGCAGGATGCCCGCGTTGACGGTACCAGTGAGGTAAGCCGCGCGGCCCAGCCGGAAGAGTTCCGCGATGCGCACGCTTTCGAAGCGTGCGGAGGCGGGGGGAGCGGCAGCGTGAGGTGGCGCCATCAGTGCCTGCGAGAGTTCTGGCTACATCGACAAACTACACGCGTAGGCGCAGGGTTCCGGCAGAATTCGTCACAATCTGACATTTCCTTGCAATGCAAGGACGAACGGCGGCGGCGCGAGGAGGAACGGCGCGCGCCGCTAGGCCTTCACCACTTCCACCAGGCAGTCGTAGTAGGTCGCGGCGCCACCAAGGTCGGCAGTGCGCTGCGAGGTCAGATCGTTGGCGTTCCTGCGATCGGGGGCGAATTTCTTCCACCATACCGAAGGCGCAACCACGACGCCGCGTCGTGGTTTGTCGTTCACGCGTGCGCGCAGGCTGACGCTGCCGCGCCCGTTGAAAACCCGCACCATGTCGCCGTCGGCGATGCGCCGTTTCGAGGCATCCACGGAATGCAGTTCCAGCTGCGGTTCGCCCTCGGCAGCGCGGAAACGCGGCAGGTTGGCGAAGGTCGAATTGAGAAAGTTGCGCACGGGCGGCGAAAGGAAATTGAGCGGATACGTCTTTGCCAGTCGCGGATTGCTCGATGGCAACTCGGCCGGCGGGTTGTAGAACGGCAGCGGATCGATCCCCTGCGCCTCGAGCGACGCGCTGTGGAATTCGCACCTGCCCGAAGGCGTGTGGAAGTTTCCGTCTGCGAAGGGGGCGAAATTCTCCGGCAGCGCGAGCCGTCTCCAGCCGTGCTCCTTCAGCCCTTCCCAGTCCATGCCCGCAAGATTGGCGTGGCCCGAGCCGATCGCCTGGCGCGCGATGTCCTCGTCGCCGTCCTTGAAGCACGCTTCCTCGAAACCCATGCGAGCGGCGAGGCGCCGGAACACTTCAGTGTTCGGCAGCGATTCCCCCACCGGCGCGATCGCCGGGTTGTTCGCCAGCACGTAGAGGTGGCCGTAGGACTTGTGTATGTCGTAGTGCTCGAGTTGCGTCGTCGCCGGCAGCACGATATCGGCGTAGTCGGCGGTATCGGTGAGGAACGAATCCATCACCACGCAAAACAGATCCTCGCGCTCGAAGCCCGCAACGACCTTGGCGGAGTCGGGGCACACCGCCACGGGATTGTTGTTGTAGACCATCACCGCGCGCACCGGTGGCCGCGCCGCGGCAAGCGCCTCACCGAGTCTTGCGTGGTTGATCACGCGCGGGCGCGGCGCAGGCATCAGGTCCGGGCGCTCGAGCGCGGCGTGATCGAACTGGTAATTGTCCGCCGTGGTCAGCAGGATTCCGCCGGCGGCCTCGCGCCACGCGCCGGTGAGCGCAGGAAGGCAGGCGATCGTGCGCGCAGCCATCCCGCCGCCCGCGTGGCGCTGCATGCCGTAATTGAGGCGGATCGCGGCCGGCTTCGCCGCGCCGTAATCGCGCGCGAGCTGCACGACTTCCGCAGCCTCGAGCCCGCAGATCTCCGCCACTATCCGCGGCGAGTACTGGTCGAGCACCCGCGCCTTCAGTGCCTCGTACCCCAGCGTGTAACGTTCGATGTAGTCCAGGTCGACGAAACCTTCGCTGATCAGCACGTGCATCATGCCGAGCGCGAGGGCGCCGTCCGTGCCGGGCAGGGGCGCGACGTGTCCGGTGCATTTTTCCGCGGTGAGGCTGCGGTACGGGTCGATCGCGATCAGCTTCGCCCCGCGCCGTTTGGCCTCCTGCGCGCGCGCCCAGAAATGCAGGTTGGAGGTGATCGGGTTCGATCCCCAGATCAGGATCAGCTTTGAATCGACGTAACGCTCGGGGTCCATGCCATAGCTGCCGCCCAGCGTGGCCTTGATTCCAACCTTGCCCGCCGATGAGCACAGCGTCCGCTCCAGCTGCGATGCGCCCAGCTTGTGGAAAAAGCGCCGGTCCATGGAGCTGTACTGGAGCATGCCCATGGTCCCCGCGTAGCTGAGCGGCAGGATGGACGCAGCGCCGTCGGGCGCAGCCGAGAGTGCTTTGAATTTCGCAACGATGGTGTCGAGCGCCTCGTCCCATGAAATGCGCTGAAACTCGCCCTTGCCCTTCGGACCGGCGCGTTTCATCGGATGCATCAGACGGTCCGGCGAATAAGTACGCTCCGCGTAGTGGCTCACCTTCGTGCACAGCGAACCGTCGGTGAACGGATGCAGTGGATCACCCTGCACCTTTATCGCCACGCCATCCTTGACCGTAACCAGCATCGCGCAGGTATCCGGGCAGTCGTGCGGGCACGCGGCGCGGACCACCTTAACGGCGGCGTCGGCGGCAAGAATTCCGCGGTTGTCATGAGGCGCGTTCATGGCGGCAATTCTCCCCCGTTTACTTCGGCGACGCCAGACGCTCGTCGAGCAGTTCGATCCAGTGCCTCACCGGCGTTTGCGTCGCGCCTGCGAGATGCGCCAGGCAGCCAATATTGGCCGTGGCGACCGTATCCGGTTCGCCGGAATGCAATGCCGCGAGTTTGTTGTCGCGCAAACGCCGCGAAAGCTCCGGCTGCAGGATCGAATAGGTCCCCGCCGATCCGCAGCACAGATGCCCGTCGGGCACCGCCACAAGCTCGAAACCGGCACGCGCGAGCAACGACTCCGCCGCGCCGCGCACCTGCTGGCCGTGCTGCAATGAACAGGGCGACTGGAATGCAACGCGCCGGGCCGGAACGCCTGCAGCAGGCGGCGGAAGACGGTCTGCTTCGGCCAGCATCACTTCAGCCAGGTCCCGGGTCATGGACGCGATGCGTTCGGCCTTTTTCACGTAGGCCGGATCGTCCGCGAGAAAATGCGGGTATTCGCGCAACGTCGAGCCGCACCCGCTGGCGGTCATCACGATGGCTTCGATTTCGCCGCGCTCGATCATGGGCCACCAGGCTTCGATCAGCGCGCGCTTGTCGTCGCGTCCGGCTTCCTGGAAGTTCAGGTGAAACCTGACCGCGCCGCAGCAACCCGCGCCCGGCGCTTCCACCAGAGAAATGCCCACCCGGTCGAGCACCCGCGCAGCCGCCGCGTTGATCACCGGGGCGATCGCGGGTTGCACGCAACCCGCAAGCGTCAGCATGCGACGATCGTGGCGCGGCGCCGGCCAATCGCCCGGCGCGGCGACACGCGGCGGAATCTTTTCCTTCAGTTCCGCGGGAAGCAGCGGACGGAAAAATCGCCCGAGGCCGAGCAGGAACGAAAACAGCCCGCTGCGCGGAAGCACGAACGCCAGCACCGCGCGCAGCAATCCCGCGATCGAGCCGCGCGGGACGCGCTGTTCGACGAGCCTGCGGCCGATGTCCACCAGCCGCCCGTACTGAACCCCGGACGGGCAGGTCGACTCGCAGGAACGGCAGGTGAGACAGCGATCGAGGTGGGTTCGCGTGCTTGCGCCCGGCACGTTACCCTCGAGTACATGCTTGATGAGGTAGATGCGGCCGCGCGGGCCGTCGAGTTCGTCGCCGAGCAGCTGGTAGGTCGGGCAGGTCGCGTTGCAGAATCCGCAGTGGACGCACTTTCGCAGGATGCGGTCGGCCTCGCGCCCGTCGGCCGTGTCGCGGATGAAATCTGCGAGCCGGGTCTGCATCGGAGCTCAGAAATCCGGGTACAGGCGGCCCGGATTGAGAATGCCGTCCGGATCGAACGCAGCCTTGAGTTCCCGGTGCAGGCGCGCGAGTTCCGGCGACAACGGTGCGTACACACCACCGGACCTTTCGCCGCCGCGAAACAGCGTCGCATGCCCACCGGCCCGTGAAGCCGCCGCGCGAACGAATGATGCGTCCGCCTGGGACCGGAACCAGCGCAGCGCGCCGCCCCATTCGATCAACTGTGTGCCCGGCAGATCGATGCGCGCCGCGTGTGAGGGAAGCGAAAGGCGCCATAGCGGCGCGTCACCCGCAAAAAAAGGATCAGTCTGCTCGCGAATGCCGCGCCAGAAACCCGTGGCCTGCGCTTCATCGACGCGTTCGCCGCCGAGTTTCTCTTGCGCAGCCCGCACCGCGCTCGCTGCTCCCGACACGCGCACCCTGAGTCCGCCGTCGCTCCACGCGCTGGCTGATATCGACAGCGGCTGGCCAGACCAGCGGTTGAGCGTATCGATCGCGCGTTCTTCCGGCATCTCGAGCTCGAGCGTGATTTCGGCCGCCGGACGCGGCAGCACTTTGAGCGAGGCCGCGAGAATCATTCCGAGCGTGCCGAGCGATCCCGCGGCGAGCCGCGATAGATCGTAGCCGGCGACGTTTTTCATCACCTGCCCGCCGAATGCGAGATCTCGGCCGCGCCCGTCGAGCAGCCGCACGCCGAGCACGAAATCGCGCACGGCCCCCGCCGCGGCGCGGCGCGGCCCCGACAGGCCCGCCGCCAAACAGCCTCCCAGAGTCGCACCAGCGCCGAAATGCGGTGGCTCGAAGGCGAGCATCTGGCGCTTTTCCTCGAGCATCGCCTCGATTTCCGCAAGCGGCGTGCCGCCGCGGGCGGTCACCACCAATTCGCTCGGCTCGTAACTGACGATCCCCGCGTGTCCGCGCGTATCGAGCACCTCGCCCAAGAGTGCGCCGCCGTAGAAATCCTTGCTGCCGCCGCCGCGCAGGCGCAGCGGCTGCCTGCGCGCTGCGGCATCGCGGAACGCCTGCACGAACCGCTCTGCAGCATCCGGCATCAGAACCGCGGCAATTCGGGAAATTTCAGCCGGCCGCCGGATACCCGCATGCGACCATACTCGACGCAGCGGTGCAATGTCGGCACCGCCTTGCCGGGATTGAGCAGACCCCGCGGATCGAATGCGCGTTTCACCGCGTGAAAAGCGGCCAGCTCGGCGGGCTTGAACTGCACGCACATCTGGTCGATCTTCTCGACCCCGACACCGTGCTCGCCCGTAATCGTGCCGCCGACTTCGACGCATTTCTCCAGCACCTCGGCGGCGAATCGCTCGGTGCGCTGCAACTGGTCCGCATCATTGGCGTCGAACAGGATCAGCGGATGCAGGTTGCCGTCGCCGGCGTGGAACACGTTGGGGCAGCGCAAGCCATACTTCTTTTCCATTTCGGCGATGAAGTTGAGGATCTCGCCCAGCCGCTTGCGCGGAATCGTGCCGTCCATGCAGTAGTAGTCCGGCGAAATGCGTCCCACGGCCGAAAACGCGGCCTTGCGCCCCGACCAGAACCTGAGCCGCTCGGTTTCGTTCTGCGAGACGCTCGTTCGCGTCGCGCCAGAGCGCTCCAGCACCGCCTTCATGCGGCCGATTTCCTCCTCGACCTCCTCGGGCGTACCGTCGGATTCGCACAGCAGGATCGCGGCCGCTTCAAGATCGTAGTTGGCGTGCACGAACTCCTCGACCGCGCGCGTCGCGGGCCGGTCCATCATTTCGAGGCCGGCCGGGATGATGCCCTCGCCGATGATCGCGGCGACCGCGTTGCCCGCCTTCTCGACGTCATCGAACGATGCCATCAGCACCCGCGCGGTCTGCGGTCTGGGCAGCAGCTTCACGGTGACTTCGACGGTGACCGCAAGCATCCCCTCCGAGCCGATCGCCAGCGCGAGCAGGTCGTACCCCGGCGTATCGAGCGCCTGCGAACCGAACGTGACCGGTTCCCCGGCAATGGTGTATCCCCGTACCGCGAGCACGTTGTGCACCGTGAGGCCATACTTGAGACAGTGAACGCCGCCTGAGTTTTCCGCGACGTTGCCTCCAATCGAGCAGGCGATCTGGCTGGAGGGATCCGGCGCGTAATACAGGCCGAAGGGCGCCACCACATCGGAAATCGCCGCATTGCGAACCCCGGGCTGCACGACGGCGATTCGCGCGAGCGGATCGACGCGCACGATGCGCATGAACTTCGCCATCGACAGCAGCACGCCGTCGCCCAGCGGCAGTGCACCCCCGGAAAGCCCGGTGCCTGCACCGCGCGGCACCACCGGTACTCCAAGGGCATGGCAGGTCTTGAGGAGCCGCTGCACCTGTTCCTCCGACTCGGGCAATGCGACCACCATCGGCACCTGCCGGTAGGCGGTGAGCCCGTCGCACTCGAACGGGCGCGTGTCCTCCTCCTGCCACAACACGCAGCGCTCGGGCAGGAACGCGCGCAACGCCTGCGCCACTTCGCGCTGGCGGGCCGCGTCGATGCGCGCGTCGATGCGTTCTTCTACAGGTAAGGCTTCGCCCATTTCAGGCCTGCGCTCGTATCACCGAGGGGATTGTATTCGCAGCCGATCCACCCGGCATAGCCGATGCGGTCGATCTCGGCGAGCAACCACGGAAAATTGATCTCGCCCGTGCCGGGTTCGTGGCGATCGGGCACGTCGGCGAGCTGCATGTGGCCGATCTTCGGCAACAGGCGCTCCATGGTCCTGGCCAGATCGCCTTCCACGATCTGCATGTGAAACAGGTCATACTGAATGGCCAGGTTGTCCGAACCGACGGCCTGCAAAATCTCTTCGGCCTGCCGGGAAGTATTGAGAAAAAAGCCGGGTACGGTGCGCGGGTTGATCGGCTCGATCAGCAGGCGGATGCCCGCAGCGCGCAGTCTGCCGGCTGCATATCCCAGATTCGCGACGAAAATCTCCCGCAGTTGTTCGCGTGCCATCCCCGGCGGGGCAACACCCGAGAGGCAATTGAGCCGCGGACAGCCCGCCGCGCGGGCGTACTCGATCCCCCGCTCCACGCCTTCGCGGAATTCCTGCTCGCGCCCCGGCAGGCAGGCAATGCCGCGATCACCCCTGGCAGGATCGCCCGCAGGCAGGTTGTGCAGCACCACTTCGACGCCGGCCTGACGCGCTCGCGCCGCAACCTCGTCCTGGTCGAACTCGTAGGGGAATTGGTACTCGACATAACGGAACGCCGCGCGCGCAGCCGCCGCAAAGCGCTCGAGGAACGGCGCTTCGGCGAACAACATCGAGACGTTGGCAGCAAGACGGGGCACGTAACGCATTCTACAATCGCACATGGGCATTGCTTCCGGCTGGCTTTCGCACGCGTTCCCGGCACTGCGCTGGTGGCGGCGAGTCGACCGCGGCACGCTGCGCGCGGACCTCGCTGCGGGCATAGTTGGCGCGATCGTGGTGCTGCCTCAGGGTATTGCGTTTGCCACCCTTGCCGGCATGCCGCCGGAGTACGGCCTGTACGCCGCCATGGTGCCGGCAATCGTCGCGGCGCTGTGGGGCTCGAGCTGGCATCTCGTTTCGGGACCGACGAATGCCATTTCGCTGGTGGTCTTCGCGACCATGACGCAGATCGCGGAACCCGGGACCGCAAAATACGTCAGCCTCGTGCTGATGCTCACTCTGCTGGTCGGCGCCACCAAGCTGGTGGCCGGGCTGGCGCGCCTCGGGGTGCTCGTCAATTTCATTTCCCATACCGTGGTGGTCGGCTTCACCGCAGGGGCGGCGCTGCTGATCATCGCGAGCCAGCTGCGCAACTTCTTCGGCATTCCGATTCCGGCGGGCACATCGTTCTTCGAAGTCCTGCATGCGTTCGGCGCGGGGATCGACGAGGTGAAGCCGTACACGCTGCTGGTTGGCATGATCACGCTCGCAAGCGGGCTGGCTGCGCGCCGCTGGCTGCCGCGGATACCGTACATGATCGTGGCGATGGTCGCGGGCGGAGCCGCCGGCTATGCCCTCAACCGCTGGCTCGGCCCCGAGAATACCGCGATCCGCGTGCTCGGCGCGTTGCCGGCCGCCCTGCCGGCCTTGTCGCTGCCGCAATTCTCGTTTGAAACGATGCGCGCCTTGGGCAGCGCCGCGATTGCGGTCTCGGTGCTGGGGCTGGTCGAGGCGGTTTCGATCGCACGCTCGATCGCCCTCAAGTCCGGCCAGCGCATCGACGGCAATCAGGAGTTCATCGGCCAATGCCTGTCGAATCTGGTCGGGAGCTTCTTCTCGGCCTATCCGTCGAGCGGATCGTTCAACCGCTCGGGAGCCAACTACGAGGCGGGCGCGAAGACGCCACTGGCGGCAGTGCTCTCGGCGGCGTTTCTCGTACTGATCGTGCTCGCCGTGGCGCCGCTCGCTGCCTTCATTCCGGTCGCGTCGATGGCGGGAATCCTGTTCCTCGTAGCTTGGGGGCTGTTCGAGTTTCACCAAGCCAGGACCATCGTGCTTGCCAGCCGGGCTGAAGCGGCGCTGCTCGCGGTAACGATCTTCGCCACCCTCACGCTGCACCTCGAGATGGCGATTCTGTTCGGCATCGCGCTTTCGCTTACGCTCTATCTGCACCGCACCTCCAGGCCGGCGCTGCGTTCCATTCTCCCCGATCCGCAGGCACCGCAACGCAAATTCCGCGAGCGCCGCCCCGGCGAGGCCGAGTGCCCGCAGCTTCAGATCCTGCGGATCGAAGGTTCGCTCTACTTCGGCGCGGTCAGTCACGTCGGCGATTATCTTCAATTGATCGAGGAACGTCGGCCGCTGCAGAAGCACCTGTTGCTGCTTTCCAAGAGCATGAACTTCGTCGACGTGGCCGGCGCCGAGCTGCTGGCGGGCGAGGCGCGGCGGCGGCGGGCGCGCGGCGGCGGGCTCTACTTCCACGGGTTGCGCGACTCGGCTGCCAGAATGCTCTTCGGGCCGGCGTTTCGGGGCGAATTCCCGTCCGGAGCGAATCTGGCGACCAAGCGCGAGGCGATTGCGCAAACCTTCGCTGTGCTGGATCGAAATATATGCGCCGGTTGCCGGGCGCGCGTGTTCGAGGAATGCTCGTCGCTTGCGCCGCCCGCGGTCGATGGCGCGAGCACGGTTAACCGTAACAAGCCGTGACGCGGGGCGCCGCCCCATCACGGCAGTAACGCAATCCGTTATGGGCCCCTTTGCAATTGTTATGGGGTGCCAGGCCCCTGCGTGCTACCATTTTTTCGCACCGGCAGAAACCGCGCGCCGCCTAAGCGAGCGACCGCGCTGAAATGCGGTGTCGCGACCAAGGCTGGAAATTGCAATGACACCCTTCATGGCAGACGGCGATGAAAGAAAAATCGTCAAGACGCTCGCGCTTGGGTTCCTCTCTCTGCTTCTCTACGCCGCCCTGTTCCTCAACGAGGAATCGGTTCTCCAGCTGTCGACGCTGGGTGGATGGTACGCACTCGTCCCAGTCGCGATCGCCTTCGTCTTCTCGGTCGCGCATGGCGCATTCACCGGGCACTTTTGGGACGTGCTGGGCGTGAAAGCACGGAAATAGAACCCGACTCGCGCCGTGGACGCCGCAACCGCATTCATTCAACTCGATCTGCTCGAGGTCGTCTACCTGCTGGTAGTCGGCTTCATCGGCGGCCTTGTGAGCGGCTTCATCGGCTCGGGCGGTGCCTTCGTGCTGACGCCCGCCATGATGAGCATGGACGTGCCGGCCATCGTCGCCGTCGCGTCCAACATGTGTCACAAGTTCCCGAAAGCACTGGTGGGCGCGATCAAGCGTGCGCGCTACGGTCACGTCGACGTCAAGCTTGGAATCGTGATCGGCGTGTCTGCCGAAGCAGGTGTGCTCTACGGAGCGCACTTGCAGGAGAGCATCAAGCGCGCATTCGGCGACGCCGGATCCAACCTCTACGTGAGCCTGGCATTTGTCGTCGTGCTCGCGGTCGTCGGAGGCTACGTGCTGTGGGATGCGATCGGGGCGCACCGGGGTGCGGCTTCCCAGTCGGAAGAAAAAGTGAGCCGGCTCGCGCGATGCGTTCAGGCCGTCAATATTCCGTACACCATGATGTACTTCCGGAGTCTCGACGCGCGGGTTTCGGTGCTGTTCACGATGCCGCTCGGATTCGCGACCGGCATGCTCGCGTCGACGATTGCGGTCGGGGGATTCATCGGCGTCCCGGGCATGCACTATCTCCTCGGCGCCCCCAGCCTCATGGCCTCGGCCACCGAACTGGTCGTCGCGTTCGTGATGGGGCTCGGCGGTACGATCAAGTATGGCTGGAGCGGCCTGGTCGACGTCCGGCTGGCGATGATCATCCTCGCGGGCTCGCTATTTGGCATCCAGCTCGGCGCCATCGGCACGACCTACGTCAGGCCGCACATGATCAAGGTGGTGATGGGGACCATCATGGTGCTCGTGCTCGTGAGTCGCGCGCTGGTCATCCCGGTATATCTTTCCGACCTGGGACTGATCGGCACGCTCGGCGGTGGCACGGCAAGAACCCTGAAGGGCGTGAGCTTCGGCATCATGCTGTTCGCCCTCGCCACCGGGGCATTCATCATTCTCGCCGCGCTCCAGCGAGGTATGCGCGCCCAGCGTCGCGCGGAGCAGGCCGAGTCCGGCGCAGTCGAACCCGCTTCCGTTGCCGGAAAAGCCGTTCCGCAACTCTCTCCGCTCGGACGCTTCGAACGCGTCCTCCTTGCGAGCGACGGCTCGGAATTCAGCGCGGGTGCGCAGCGAGAAGCGCTGCGCCTTGCCAAACGTTGCAACGCACGAATACGTGCCGTCACGTTCGTGGCAAGTGATCTCGAGCAGGAAGCCATGGGCGAGCAGGTTCTCAAACAGGAACTGAATACCGCGCGCGCGCACCTCGACCGGATTGCGGCGCAGGCCGCCGCCGCCGGCGTCGAGTGCGAGACCGAGGTCATCCAGGGCAGCAGCGTTCACGAACAGATCCTGGAGGAATGCGAGCGCTTCCGGGCGGATCTCGTGATCGTCGGGCGCCGCGGCCGCGGGGCGCTTGCGCGCATCATGGTGGGTGACACAACGCTCAAGCTTGTCGGAAGCGCGCATTGCAGCGTGCTCGTCGTGCCGCGGACCGCGGAAGTGCACGGCCGGCGGTTCGTGGTGGCGTCGGACGGTTCGCGCTTCGGTGACGCGGCGGCAGTTGCAGCGGGCAGTATTGCAAAGCGTTTCGACACGCAGGTGACGGTAGTCTCCGTGGCGGTGCCTTCTCACCCCGAAGCACGGCGCAAGGAAGCACACGGGATCGTCGATCGAATCGTCGGTTTGTTGCGCTCGGACGGCGTCGGCGCCGAGGGTGAAGTCCCCGTAGGGCTGACGGCTGACATGATCCTGGCAACGGCCGCCAGAGCGAGCGCAGACCTGATTATCATGGGCAGCCGCGGACGCAACCGGATCGAGCGGCTTCTCCTGGGGAGCAATTTGGAGCGCGTCCTGAACCGCTGCCAATGCGCCGCGCTGGTCGTAAAGACAGCCTGACGGAACGCGATCCCGACCGATGGTTCTTAGAGCTGAACTGCACCACCATCCGCCTACTTCCCGCTGCTCCCAAAGCAGTCGGCGCAGGATATGCTAGACTAATTTAGTCGGGTATCGCTTCAATTACTTGAGGAGAAACTAATGGGCGCAATCTTCCAGTCTCTTGGACGTACCGTAACGGCAGGCGTGGTCCTGCTGATCCTGATCATTCTGCTGGTGGGTATGACTACCGGTTCGATGATCCAGATGAACCACGCGTGGACCGCGTTCTTCATGCGCTGGCTGCACGTCCTTTCCG
This sequence comes from Betaproteobacteria bacterium, assembly GCA_016195915.1. Taxonomy (GTDB): domain Bacteria; phylum Pseudomonadota; class Gammaproteobacteria; order Burkholderiales; family SG8-39; genus JADGRQ01. The sequence goes on from JACPYS010000043.1 coordinate 27,376, forward strand.
GCGTGATGTGGATCGGATTGCTTTGGTACTTCAACTTCGTGCAGATCCCTTCGATGCCGAAGATCCCGGATGAGCAGAAACCGGCGATCGGCAAGGTCATCGCGCCGGAGGCGCTGTTCTGGTTCCGCTGGGCGGCACTCGCCACCGTGGTGACCGGACTGCTGCTGGCCTGGATGAACGGCTACATCGGTGGTGCGCTGATGATCTCCAAGCCGTTTATCGCAATCGGCATCGGCATGTGGCTGGCGCTGGTAATGGCATTCAACGTGTGGTTCATCATCTGGCCGAACCAGAAGAAGGCCCTCGGCATCGTGCAGGTCGAAGCGGCGGAAAAGGCAGCGGCCGCGCGCCTGGCGATGCTCACCTCACGCGCGAATACGATGCTCTCGATTCCGATGCTCTTTTGCATGGTAGCGCAGCAGAACGGTGGCCTCTGAGGAGTCGCGGTACTCCCGGAAACGCGGCTTCGGCCGCGTTTTATTTTGTGCCGCACTGATCTCCACTCTCACGGCGCATCCCGCTCTGTGTGCCGGCCTCCCGGGACGGGACGTGATCGTCGTGACACCGGGTCAGGAAGGTCTCAGCAGCGACGCCGACGCTGCGAGCCAGGGAACCATAGACGACGAGCAACTCGAGCACCGGCCGCTGTCGCGACCGGCCGAAGTGCTCGAAGCGATCCCTGGCGTGATCGTCACGCAGCACAGCGGCAGCGGCAAAGCCAACCAGTACTTCCTGCGCGGATTCAATCTCGACCACGGTACCGACTTCGCGGTGCATGTAGACGGCATGCCCGTGAACCTGCCCAGTCACGGCCATGGCCAAGGCTACGCCGACTTGAACTTTCTCATCCCGGAACTGGTCGAGCATATCCACTACCGCAAGGGGCCCTACTACGCCGACGAAGGCGACTTCTCGGCCGCCGGCGCGGCACATGTTCACTACAAGCGCGCGCTGGACGGAAACACTGCCGATTTTTCGCTCGGCAGCTTTGGATACAAGCGCGGGCTGTTTCTGGGCGAGACCGGGCTCGGCACCGGCACACTGCTTGGCGCCTTCGAGAGCGTCGGCGACAACGGGCCCTGGAACAACCCGGAGCACCTCAAGAAGCTCAATGCGGTGTTGCGTTACGTCTCGGGCAACGAGAAGAACGGTATTACGTTGAGTGCGATGGCGTACAGTAATCGCTGGAATTCGACTGATCAGGTGCCGCAGCGCGCGCTCGATTCCGGCTTGATCGGCCGTTTCGCCGCGCTCGACCCCACCGACGGCGGAAAGAGTTCGCGCGCCAGCCTATCGGGGCTGTGGGCGCGAACAGATTCCGCCGGTGCCACCCGTGCCAGCGCCTACGTCATCCGTTCGACGCTCAGCCTTTACTCGAATTTCACCTACTTTCTCAACGATCCGGTGAACGGCGACCAGTTCCAGCAGGTGGATCGCCGCATCGTGAGCGGTGGCGAACTGTCTCGCACGTGGAAGCAGGGACTCAACGGCCGCGAGATCGAGCATGTGGCGGGTGTGCGGCTGCGCAACGACCACATCGGCCAAGTCGGCCTGTTCAGCACCGTCGCGCGCACGCGCATCGGCACGGTACGCGACGACGTCGTGGACCAGTCGAGCGCCGGCCTGTATTACCTCAACACGATTTCCTGGGCTGAAAAACTGCGCACCCAGATCGGGTTGCGTCGCGAGTTCCACAATTTTCGCGTCGCCAGCGGCAACCCGCTCAACTCCGGGCGGGCGCGCGACTCGCTTCTCAACCCGAAGCTTGGCCTGGTACTTGGGCCTTGGTCGGAGCTCGAACTGTTCGCCAACTATGGCCACGGCTTCCACAGCAACGATGCGCGCGGTGCAACCATTACCGTCGATCCGGCTACCGGAAACCAGGCGGATCGGGTGACACCGCTGGTGCGCGCCAAGGGCGGCGAGCTGGGTCTGCGCGCGGCGCTTTTCAGGGGCTTTCAGACCTCGCTCGCGCTGTGGCGACTGGACGTCGCGTCCGAACTGCTGTTTGCCGGAGATGCCGGAACCACCGAAGCGAGCCGCCCAAGCACGCGGCGCGGCATCGAGTGGGCAAGTTACTACAAGCCGCTGCCGCTGGTGACCGCGGACTTCGACCTGACGCACTCGAAGGCGCGCTTCAGGGACGACGATCCGGTGGGCAAATACATTCCGGGTGCGACCAATCGCACGGCCTCGGGCGGGATCACCTTCGGCGGCGATCGAGGCTGGACCGGCGGCCTGCGGCTGCGTTATTTCGGGCCGCGCGCGCTGATCGAGGACAATTCGCAGCGCTCGCAGTCCTCGAGGCTGGTCAACGCGAAACTCGGTTACGCGATCAGCAAGAAGCTTCGATTGCAGGCCGAGGTACTCAATTTGATGAACCGCAAGGTGAACGACATCGAATACTTCTATCAATCTCGCCTGAATGGCGAGCCGGCCGCGGGCGTTGGCGACCACCACAGCCACCCGGCGGAACCGCGCACGCTGCGCGTCTCGCTGCAACTGCATTTCTGACGGACCAATCGGCCGGGTTCACAATCCGGTCTGAGATGCCTGAAAAGCTTCGCCCGATCGCGTTCGCGCTGCTGGCAGCAGCGCTGTTTGGCATGAGCACGCCGGCGGCCAAGTCGCTGGTTGGCGCCGTCGACCCGCTGGTCCTCGCGGGGCTGCTGTACGCGGGAAGCGGGGCGGGTCTCACGGTCTGGCTCGCCGCGCGTCGGCTGTCGGGCACCGGGGAACCGCTCGGGCTGCACGGGACGGACTTTGCATGGCTGGGCGGCGCGGTGGTTTCCGGCGGCATATTGGGACCGGTGATGCTGATGCTCGGGCTGAAAGGCGCCAGCGCCGCCAGTGCGTCGCTGCTGCTCAACCTTGAAAGCGTGCTCACGGCACTGATCGCATGGTTCGCGTTCCGCGAGAACTTCGATCGGCGCATCGCCTTGGGCATGGCACTGATCGTCGCCGGCGGCGTGCTGCTCTCGCTCGAGCCCGGCGGACTCGGCGTGCAGCCCGGTGCGCTGCTGATTGCGGGCGCGTGCCTCGCCTGGGCCGTGGACAACAACCTCACACGTCGCATTTCGTCGGGCAATGCGACCGCGATCGCAGCCATCAAGGGTGGTGTCGCGGGAGCATTCAATCTTTCCCTTGCCGCGATAGCGGGCACCCCTTGGCCCGCACCGGACGCGGCGCTCGTATCTGCGGTGGTCGGGCTGGCAGGCTACGGGGCGAGCCTGGTGCTGTTCGTCCTCGCTCTGCGCGGCCTGGGTGCGGCCCGTACCGGCGCATATTTCTCTACGGCACCGTTTTTCGGGGTACTGGTCTCGTTAATCGTGCTCGGCGAGGCGCCGCCGGTGCTTTTCTGGGCGGCGGCAGCATTGATGGCGGCAGGGGTCTGGCTGCACGTAAGCGAACGCCATGAGCACGCTCACACGCACGAACCGCTGGTACACGTACACGCGCATTGCCATGACGTGCATCACCAGCACGCGCATGAGTTCGAGTGGGACGGACGCGAGCCGCACCTGCACTCCCACCGGCACGCCCCCCTGACCCACGACCACCCGCATTTCCCAGACATTCACCACCACCACCGGCATTGACGCCGGTCCGGGCTACTCGCCTCCGGATACCCCGGGAATGCCCCGGATACGGATTCCGGGCTTGACACCCTTGTCGCGGAACCAACCCTGCGTCATCTCCAGCGCGTAACGCACCGGCCGTGCCGAGCAGTGAGTCTCCTCGCTATGCGGCTGCATGTCGGCAATGTTGATGATCGCGCCGTGCGCGTCGATGAACGCGACCGAAAGCGGGATCAAGGTGTTCTTCATCCACATGCATTGCCGGTCGTCGGCATCGAAAAGAAACAACATGCCATGGTTCGGCGCGAGCGACCTGCGCTGCATCAGGCCCTGCATACGGGAGCCGAAACTGTCGGCCACCTCGGCCTGGACGACCTGCATCCCCGCGGTGAGCCTGACCAGGGGAAGCTGCGGCTGCTGCGCGTGCGCCGGGGCACCTTGCTGTAACGCGGTCAGCAGCGCGTAGAGAATCGAGCGAAACCTCATGGCGTCCATCCCGAACAAAAAAGGCAGGGTCGCACCCTGCCTTTTTTGATCGAAGAAAATCGCTTACTTCTTGGCGGGTTCTTTCTTCTCTTCTTTCATTTCCTTCTTGGCGGCGGCCTTCTTGGATTCGGCCTTTTTCTTATCCATCTTCTTGTCGTCCTTCATCTCCATCTTCTTCTCGTCCTTGGCACCCTTTTCGGCCGCCATGTGCTTCGCGGCGATGGCATTGACGCTCACAGCCGCGAACATCGCAGCGATCAGGATTGACAGCAGTTTGGTCATCTTGAATCTCCTAGGTGATTACTATTTTTGGCTTACGCAAAGAGCGCGCCGCGGCAAATAACGCGCGCGGCGGGCGGTCGGTTGACCCGAGTTTCCCCTTCCTGGCGTGCCTCCCCGTGGGTCCACCCCACCGGCGGATTCTAAGACAACTCCATGCGGCGCCACAAATGCGTGGTAATATGTTGTTTTATATGAAATTATTATTATTTCTCAGAGTGACTGCCACGATTGCCCCCTATTTCCTGGGTGCCGTCGGTCCGGCGTGGTCAGCCCCTCACGTCCCTGCGAGCGACGCCATCGTAATCGAACGGTTGCCCTACCGCGCTGCCGACCCGGTCCAGCGCGAATTGCGCGAATTGCGCTCTGCCCTGGCAGGGAATCCACGCGACCCGGAACGAGCGATTGCACTTGCACGACGCTATTTCGACCTTGCGCTGACCGAAGGCGATCCGCGCTACATCGGCTACGGGGAAGCCGCCCTGGGTCCGTTTTCCGGCACTGATGGATTGCCTGCCGAATTGCTTGTCGTTCGCGCGCAACTCCTGCAATACCGGCATGAGTTCACCCGCGCGATCGCGTTGCTCGAACGCGCGCTGGCGGCGCAACCCGACGATCCCGAGGCCTTGGCCTGGAGCGCAGCGATTCGCATGGTGCAGGCAGACTACGCCGGCGCGCAGCGGGACTGCGAACGCCTTGCCAGGGTGGCGAGCGAATTGCTGGGCACCGGCTGCCGTGCACATGTCGCTGCCGCGACCGGTAAGTTGCGGGCCTCCTATGAGCGGCTGAGTGCTGCGAGCGCACGGCACCCCGGGGTACGGCGGACGCTCAGGCTGTGGGTCTACACCCTGCTCGCCGACATGGCCCAGCGACTTGGCGACGCGGGCGCCGCGGAATCGCATTACCGTTCAGCGATTGCCCTGGGAGCAACCGATCAGTATCTGCTCGCGGCCTACGCCGAATTCCTCCTTGACGAACGCAGGCCGGCCGAAGTGGACGCATTGCTGCGCGACTGGGACCGCTCGGATGTCCTCCTGCTGCTTCGCGCGCGCGCTGCCCGCGCGCTGGGGAGTTCCGAGCGATCCGCACTGGCCAAGACGCTGCAGGCACGCTACGCGGCGGCAACGCTACGCGGTGAACGACTGCACGCGCAGGACGAGGCGCGTTTTCGTCTGGAATTTCTGGCAGACGCCAAGGGCGCGCTCGAACTCGCAGTGCAGAACTGGTCTGAGCAGCATGAGGCTGCGGACGCACGCATCCTGATGGAGGCAGCCATTGCGGCAAACGAACCGCGCGCTGCCGAACCAGCCCTCGAATGGCTGCGTTCAAACCGTTTCGAGGACGTCCGGCTGTCGCGGCTCGCGGCAACGCTGCTGGGGCTCGTGCGGTGAGGCGCTTTGTCGCGGCGCTGTCGCTCGTGCTTCTGCTTGCATTCTCGGCACACGCGCACAAACCGAGCGACAGCTACCTCGCCCTGCAAGTGGAAGGCGCGCAGCTGCGCGGGCAGTGGGATATCGCGCTGCGCGATCTGGAGTACGCGCTCGGGGTCGACCAGGATGGCGACGGAGCGATCACCTGGGGCGAATTGCGCGCCAGGCACGCGGACATCGCCGCATACGCGCTGGCCCGGCTCAAACTTTCAGCCAACGGCAACGACTGTGGGCTCGATCCGCCGGCGCTGCTGGTCGACGAGCACAGCGACTGCGCCTACGCTGTGCTGCGTTTTTCCGCGAACTGCCGGGCCGGTGCAATCGCCGCGGTGGCCGTCGATTACCGCCTGTTTTTCGACCTCGACCCGACGCACCGAGGCCTGCTGCGCATCGAACATGCGGCTGGCGCACTCACCGGCGTGCTCTCGCCCGAGCGAGCGCGCCAGAGCTTCGTACTCGCGGAGGTTACACGCTGGTCGCAGCTTTTCGATTACCTCCGGGAAGGCGTATGGCACATCTGGATCGGTTTCGACCACGTCCTGTTTCTGCTTTCGCTGCTGCTCCCCGCGGTGCTCGCAGGAAGCGCTTCCGGCCGCGCGTTCTCGCAGCCCGCGGGGCGCTTTGCGCCGGTGTTCTGGGACGTATTCCGGATTGTCACAGCCTTCACCGTTGCACACTCGATCACGCTCTCGCTTGCGGCACTCGCCGTGATTTCACTGCCTTCGAGGCTGGTGGAATCGGCAATCGCGCTGTCGGTGGCGCTGGCGGCGCTGAACAACCTGTACCCGTTGGTAAGCCGCGCGCGGTGGATGGTGGCGTTCGGATTCGGCCTGGTCCACGGATTCGGTTTTGCCAGCGTACTGGCCGACCTCGGCCTGCCGCAGGCTTCGCTGGTACTCGCTCTTGTGGGCTTCAACCTGGGCGTCGAATCCGGCCAGTTGGCGATCGTGACGCTGTTCCTGCCGCTCGCCTATGCTCTGCGGCGAACGTGGCTTTATCGGCGCCTGATTTTCGCCGGAGGCTCGACGCTCATCGTGCTGCTAGCCGGGGTGTGGCTGCTCGAGCGTGCGCTGGATTTGAAATTGTTGCCCGGTTGAGCGTTCCGCCCCGACCCCGTCTTATAATTTATGGTTTCCGGCATTACCCCTCCCCCTGAATTCAACCGAGGCATGCGCTCCATGGCTTACAAGCACATCAAGGTTCCCGCCACCGGCGAGAAGATCACGGTCAACACGGACTACTCCCTCAACGTGCCGGACCATCCGATCATCCCCTTCATCGAGGGCGATGGCACAGGCGTGGACATTACGCCGGTGATGCTCAAGGTGGTCGACGCCGCGGTGGCAAAGGCCTACGGCGGCAAGAAGAAGATCGTGTGGATGGAAATATATGCGGGCGAGAAATCGTGCAAGGTGTACGGCGAGAACGTCTGGCTGCCGGAGGAAACGCTGGCGGCCGCAAGGGAATATGTCATCTCGATCAAGGGACCGCTGACGACGCCGGTCGGCGGGGGCATCCGCTCGATCAACGTCGCGTTGCGCCAGGAACTCGACCTGTACGTATGCCTGCGGCCGATCCGCTACTTCAAAGGCGTGCCCAGCCCGCTCAAGGAGCCCGAGAAGACCGATATGGTGATCTTCCGCGAGAACGCCGAGGACATCTACGCAGGCATCGAGTGGGCCGCCAACACCCGCGAAGTGAAGAAGGTGATCGACTTTCTGATCAAGGAAATGAAAGTCACGAAGATCCGCTTCCCCGAGAGTTCGGCCATCGGCATCAAGCCGGTTTCTTCGCAGGGCAGCGAACGGCTGATCCGCAAGGCGTACCAATACGCGATCGACAACAATCGCAAGTCGGTGACGCTGGTGCACAAGGGCAATATCCAGAAATTCACCGAGGGCGGCTTCCGTGACTGGGGTTATGCCCTCGCGAAACGCGAATTCGGTGCGAAGCCGATCGACGGCGGCCCCTGGTGCAGCTTCAAGAACCCGAAGACCGGGCAGGAAATCATTGTCAAGGACGTGATCACCGATGCCTTCCTGCAGCAGATCCTTCTTCGGCCGGCGGAATACGACGTGATCGCGACGCTGAACCTCAACGGAGACTATGTTTCGGACGCGCTCGCCGCGCAGGTCGGCGGCATCGGCATTGCGCCAGGCGCGAACATGTCCGACGACGTTGCCATGTTCGAGGCCACTCACGGCACGGCGCCGAAATACGCCGGCAAGGATTACGTCAATCCGGGTTCCGAAATCCTTTCTGCGGAGATGATGCTGCGGCACATGGGGTGGACCGAGGCTGCGGACGCGATTGTCAAGTCGATGGACCGGGCGATCGCCGACAAGGTCGTTACCTACGACTTTGCCCGCCTGATGCAGGGCGCGAAGCAGGTCTCCTGCTCCGGATTCGGCCAAGCGATGATTGACCGGATGTGAGCCGTCGTCACCGAAAACAAAAAAGCCGCCCGAGGGCGGCTTTTTTAATTGAATACGGAACCGGCTAGGCCTTTTGAATATTACTGGCCTGCTTGCCTTTCGGGCCTTGCACCACGTCAAACGAGACTTTCTGTCCTTCTTTCAAGGACTTGAAGCCAGCCATGTTAATCGCCGAGAAATGCGCGAACAGGTCTTCGCTGCCGTCATCGGGAGTGATGAAGCCATAACCTTTCGCGTCGTTGAACCACTTCACGGTGCCTGTTGCCATCTGAACTTCCTCATAAAAGTTGATTACGCCGGACGGACAACCCGGGCCATGCCTGAGCTTCTAGACCGCGTCCGCCCTACGTGGTGGCGTCACAGACAGCCTGAATCAGAACACGAGCCGCCTTTTACGCCCGTTCCGGCAATTCGTCAAGTGCGCTTGTCACACCGGACGCGAATCCGTCCCAGAAAAGAGCGCCGCGATCGCGCCCCTATTTGCGTTGCAAGCCGCGCCGGCATTGGCTACGATGACTCAACGTCTATGTGCATTGCGCATTCATGACAGGAAGCGGTGTGGAGAGTTTGTGTCCAGGCAATTGAGCTTGCCGGCACGCGCTGGAGTCGAACTGCAGTATGGCCAGGTTCAAGGACGACACATTACTCGCGACGGCGAAGTCGAAGCTCAAACCGCCGCCGATGTTCAAGGTGATGCTGCTGAACGACGACTACACACCGATGGAGTTCGTCGTTCTGGTGTTGCAGAAGTTTTTCGCGATGACCCGCGAAAGGGCCACGCAGGTGATGCTGATGGTGCATCAGCAGGGCATTGGGGTGTGCGGGGTGTATCCTCAGGACATTGCCGCCACCAAGGTTCATCAGGTGGAAGCGTATGCGCGAAGACATCAGCACCCGCTGCAGTGCGTAATGGAGGAAACGTGAAATGATCGCCCAGGAACTCGAGGTCAGCCTTCACATGGCGTTCGTCGAAGCGCGCCAGAAGCGGCACGAGTTCATCACCGTCGAGCACCTGCTGCTGGCGCTGCTGGACAATCCCACTGCGGCGGAAGTACTGCGCGCCTGCGGCGCGAACCTCGACGAGCTTCGCCGGGGCCTTGCTGGACACATCGGAGAGCAAACGCCAAGAATTGCGGCGGACCGGGAGGTCGACACCCAGCCTACGCTCGGTTTCCAGCGCGTCATCCAGCGTGCCATCATGCACGTACAGTCCTCGGGCAAGAAGGAGGTGACCGGCGCCAACGTGCTGGTGGCGATTTTCGGCGAGAAGGACTCCCATGCCGTGTACTTCCTGCAGCAGCAGGGCATCACGCGGCTCGACGTGGTCAACTACATCTCTCACGGAATCACCAAGACGCCTCAGGCGCATCCCCAGGGCAAAACGGAACAGGAGGGCGACCAGGCCACCGAGCCGGACGCGGCGAACAGCCCGCTCGACAACTACACCCAGAACCTGAATGCGCTTGCGCTTGCCGGAAAGATCGATCCGCTGATCGGCCGTGGCCGCGAACTCGAGCGCGTCATCCAGACGCTGTGCCGTCGCCGCAAGAACAACCCTCTGCTGGTGGGAGAAGCCGGGGTGGGTAAGACCGCCATCGCGGAAGGTCTGGCACGGCGTATCATCGAAGCCAATGTACCGGAGTTGCTCGGCAAGAGCACCGTGTACTGTCTCGATATGGGCGCGCTGCTCGCCGGCACCAAGTATCGCGGCGATTTCGAGCAACGGCTGAAAGCCGTCCTCAAGCAACTTGCCGACAATCCCAACGCGATCCTCTTTATCGACGAAATCCACACCGTGATCGGGGCAGGCGCTGCCTCGGGTGGCACCTTGGACGCGTCGAACCTGCTCAAACCGGCACTCTCGACCGGGCAGCTCAAGTGCATCGGTGCCACCACCTACACCGAATTCCGCGGCGTGTTCGAAAAGGACCACGCGCTCTCCCGGCGCTTCCAGAAGATCGACGTGGTCGAACCCTCCATCGAGGAGACGGTGGAGATACTCAAAGGCCTGAAGACCCGTTTCGAAGCGCACCACGGAGTGAAATACACGGCGACCGCGCTCACCAGCGCGGCGGAGCTCTCGGCACGCTTCATCAACGACCGCCATCTGCCGGACAAGGCGATCGACGTGATCGACGAGGCGGGAGCGGCGCAGCGCATCCAGCCCAAGGCCAAGCAGAAGCGCATCATCGGAAAGAACGAGATCGAAGAGATCATCGCCAAGATCGCGCGCATTCCGCCGCGCAGCGTATCCAGCGACGATCGCAGCGCGCTCGCCAAGCTCGACCGCGACCTGAAGGCGGTGGTGTTCGGCCAGGACCAGGCGATCGATGCGCTCGCGGCCGCAATCAAGATGGCGCGCTCGGGCCTGGGAAATCCGGAGAAGCCGATCGGAAACTTCCTCTTCAGCGGACCGACCGGGGTGGGCAAGACGGAGGTCGCGCGCCAGCTCGCCTACTGCATGGGCATCGAGCTGATCCGCTTCGACATGTCGGAGTACATGGAGCGCCATGCCGTCAGCCGCCTCATCGGCGCGCCACCGGGCTACGTCGGGTTCGACCAGGGTGGACTGCTCACCGAGGCGATCACCAAGAAGCCCTACGCGGTGCTGCTGCTCGACGAAATCGAGAAGGCGCACACGGACATCTTCAACATCCTGCTGCAGGTGATGGACCACGGAACGCTCACCGATAACAATGGCCGGAAGGCGGACTTCCGCAACGTGGTAATCATCATGACCACCAATGCCGGCGCCGAGATGCTCAACAAGAACATCATGGGATTCACGACGAAGAAGGAAGCGGGCGATGAAATGGAATCGATCAAGCGCATGTTCACGCCGGAATTCCGCAACCGGCTCGATGCCACCATATCGTTCAAATCGCTCGACCGTGACGTCATCATCCGCGTGGTGGACAAGTTCCTGATGCAACTCGAGGAGCAATTGCACGAGAAGAAGGTCGAGCCGAATTTCACACCTGCGCTCAAGGCGCACCTCGCGGAAAAGGGCTTCGACCCGCTGATGGGGGCACGCCCGATGGCGCGCCTCATCCAGGACACGATTCGCCGTGCGCTTGCAGACGAACTGCTGTTCGGCCGGCTGGCCAATGGCGGCAAGGTCGCGATCGACGTCGAAAAAAACGCGGCAGGCGAACGCAAGGTCGTGCTTCGCTTCGAGGAAGAGACTGCGCCGGTGGTCTAAACGGGAAGTCTTCTCACAAAAAGCGCGCCATGGCACGCTTTTTTTGCCACCTTTCCCTGCACGTTTATGCGTCGAGTGTTTTTCCTTATGTACGTGCGTGCGCCTTGACAGCGCACATGGCCCGAGCGGAAACTCCCGGGCAGACGGGCGCGTCGCGCCTGGATAACGACCGAGAGGGGACAACACCATGCAGCGCAAGCTTCTGCTCGCGGCGCTCGTTGCCGCCGCACCCATGCCGGTGCTCGCACAGTCCGGCGACACGGTCGCGCGTAGCCTCGCCGCCACCTGCGCGGCCTGCCACGGCACCGAGGGACGCGGCGTACCGCAGGCGTTCGCCGCGCTCGCCGGCAGGCCCAAGAGCGATCTCGTCACGATATTGCAGGGCTACAAGACCGGAAAAATCCCGGCGACCGTAATGCACCAGCTTGCCAAAGGCTACACCGACCAGCAGATCGAAACGATTTCCGCATATTTCGCGGCTCAGAAGAATTGAGAGGAAAGCCATGAACACTGCCTTCGATCGCCGCGAATTCATCAAACTGCTGGGGGCTGGCGCTGCGCTCGGCGCCGCCGGTTGTGCGACCACTGGTGCGCCCAAGGCGCGCGTAGTCGTAATCGGTGGCGGCTTCGGCGGCGCCACTGCGTCAAAATACATCCGCATGTGGGATTCCTCGATCGAGGTGGTAATGGTCGAGCGCAACAACATCTTCACCTCGTGCCCGATTTCCAACCTCGTGCTCAGCGGCTTCAAGACGATGCAGGACATCCAGCATTCCTACGACGGCCTGCGCAAGCACGGCGTGCAGGTGATCACGGACGAGGTGACGGCGATCGATGCCGCCAAGCGGGTGGTCAGGCTCGCGCGCGGCGGCGAACTCAGCTACGACCGCCTGATCGTTTCACCGGGCATTGACTTCATGTTCGAGCAGTTGCCGAATTACCAGAAAGCGGGGAACCGCGTTTTGCACGCATGGAAGGCGGGCCCGGAGACCATCGATTTGCGCAAGCAACTCGAAGCGATGAAGGACGGCGGTGTGTACGTATTGTCGATCCCGGTCGCGCCCTACCGCTGCCCGCCAGGGCCCTACGAGCGGGCATCGCAGGTTGCGGCCTACTTCAAGAAGGCCAAGCCGCGCTCGAAGGTGCTGGTCCTGGACGGCAACCCCGACGTAACATCGAAGGGGCCACTGTTCAAGAAGGCCTGGGCCGACCTCTACAAGGGAACGCTCGAATACCGCGGCAACTCCAAGGCGATCGACGTGGACGCGAAGGGCGGAACCGTCAAACTCGAAGTCGAGGACGTGAAGGGCGACGTGCTCAACGTCGTGCCGCCGCAGCGCGCAGGCGACATCGCGATGAAGGCCGGGCTGGTGAACGCCAATAACCGCTGGTGCACCGTAGACTGGAGAACCTGCGAATCGACGGCGGTAAAGAACATCCACGTACTCGGCGACGCGACACTCTCCGCGCCGCTGATGCCGAAATCCGGCCAGATGGCCAACCAGCAGGCCAAAATGTGCGCAGCAGCGGTGATTGCCCTGCTCAATGGCCAGCAGCCCAATCCGATGCCGTTGATCTCCAACACCTGCTACAGCTTCGTGTCGGAAAAGGAGGCCATCCACGTCGCCTCGGTGCACACTTGGAACGCGAAGGAAAACACGCTCACCACCGTGCCGGGTTCGGGTGGCGTGTCGGCGCAGCGCAGCGAGCAGGAAGGGAACTTCGGCCATGCGTGGGCACGTGCCGTCTGGAGCGACATGCTGGGTTGAGGCCCCGGAGCAGCCGATCAAGAGCCCGCTTCGGCGGGCTTATCAGGAGCCCGCTGCGGCGGGCTTTTCTTTTCCTAGGACTTGCCGGTGGAACCGAAGCCGCCGGCGCCGCGCTCGCTGGCAGCAAACTCCTCGACGACATGCCATTCGACCTGCGCGACCGGCACCACCACCAACTGCGCGATTCGGTCCATCGGCTCGATGGTGAAGGCCGCCTTGCCGCGATTCCAGACCGACACCAGCACCGGCCCCTGGTAATCCGAGTCGATCAGCCCGACCAGGTTGCCGAGCACGATGCCATGTTTCGCGCCAAGCCCGGAGCGCGGCAGCACGAGCGCTGCGTAGCCCGGATCGCCTACGTGGATCGCGATGCCGCTGGGCACCAGTTGGCTGTCGCCGGGCTGCAGCACGAGCGGCCCGTCCAGGCAGGCGCGCAGATCTAGCCCTGCGGCGCCGGCAGTCCCGTATCGCGGCAGGTTGCCGCGCAGCCGCGCGTCGAGGATCCTGACCTCAAGCCTGCGCACGCCCGGCTTTTCCCTTCTTCCCCAGCATCGCGGAAATATGCGCGACGAGCTTTCGCGCTTGGTCGAGCTTCGGCCCGCGGCCGAGCTTGTGCTCGCCGGCGTCGTCGAACAACGTGAGGGCGTTGTCATCCGCGCCGAGCGCTTCCTGCGCAAGATTGGCGGCGAGCAGCGGGATGCGTTTGCTGCTGCGCTTTTCCATCGCGTGTGCTGCGAGATTCTCGCTTTCGGCGGCAAAGCCGACGCAAAACGGCGGTTTCTTCAAGCCTGCGACGTATGCGAGGATGTCGGGGTTTTCCGTGAGCTCGAGCGTCATGCCCTTGCGCCCGGCCTTCTTGATCTTCTGCGCCGACGCGCTCGCCACTCGATAATCCGCGACCGCGGCGACCGAAATGAAGATATCGGCGCCATCGACCGAGCGCTTCACGGCATCAAACATTTCCTGCGCAGTGCGCACGCCGATTCGCTTCACGCCAACGGGTACCTCCAGCGCGGTCGGACCGCTCACCAGCGTTACGCTGGCTCCTGCTTCGCGCGCCGCACGCGCCACTGCGTACCCCATTTTCCCCGAACTCGCATTGGTGATGGCACGCACCGGATCGATCGGCTCCACCGTCGGTCCCGCTGTGACGAGTACATGCATGCCGGTGAGCAGGCGCGGCTGGAAAAATGCCTCGACCTCGGCGACGATCTGCTCTGCTTCGAGCATCCGGCCCATCCCGGTCTCGCCGCAGGCCTGATCGCCGGACGCCGGTCCGGCGAGGACGACGCCGTCGTCGCGCAACCGTTTCACGTTGCGCCGGGTTGCCGGGTTTTGCCACATTTCCACATTCATCGCGGGCGCGAGCAACAGCCCGCAGCGGCGCGCCAGCACCAGCGTCGACAACAGGTCATCGGCAAGGCCGCGCGCCGCCTTGGCCATGAAATCCGCGCTCGCCGGCGCGACGACAATCAGGTCGCGATCGCGTGAAAGCTCGATGTGCGCCATGTTGTCGGGCAAGCTCGGGTCCCAGAGATCGGTGTAAACGCGCTGACCCGACAGCGCCTGCATGGTCACCGGCGTGATGAAGCGGCACGCCGCCTCGGTCATCACTACGCGCACGTCGCAGCCCGCCTTGGCGAGCGAGCGCACCAGCTGCGCCGCCTTGAAAGCTGCGATGCCGCCAGTCAGGCCAAGCAGAATGCGCTTCCCCTTCAATGTCATCGCGCGTCGGTCGCAGGCGTTAAGCAAGGAGGGCAAATTCTACGGGAAACCCCCGCGCATGGCGATTACGGACTGGCCCGCATCGGAGCGGCCGCGCGAACGGATGCTCGCGCTCGGCCCGTCGCAGCTCAGCGATGCGGAACTGCTTGCGGTGTGGTTGCGTACCGGCGTGCGCGGGAAAAGCGCCGTGGATCTGGCGCGTGAATTGCTCGCGCATTTCGGGGGCGTAGCGGGGCTGCTCTCGACCGATCACAAGGCGCTGCGGACGATCAAAGGGCTTGGCGACGCCAAGCTCGCGCAACTCTCGGCTGTCGCCGAGCTCGCGCGCCGCGCGCTGGCGGGCGAGTTGCGCGCCGGGAGCGCGCTTGCCTCTCCCCAGGCAGTGCGCGACTACCTGCGGCTCAGCATCGGCGGACGGCCGCATGAAGTGTTCGTCGCGCTCTACCTCGACGCGCAGCACCGCGTGCTCGCGGTGGAAGAACTGTTCCGGGGCACCCTCACCCAGACGAGCGTGTACCCGCGCGAGGTGGTCAAGGCGGCGCTCGCCAGCAACGCGGCCGCAATCATCTTCGCCCACAACCATCCCAGCGGCGTCGCCGAGCCGAGCCAGGCCGACGAGTTGCTCACGCGCAGCCTGAAGGACGCACTGGCGCTCGTCGATATCAGGGTGCTCGACCACTTTATCGTGGCCGGCAATCGCGCGCTCTCATTCGCGGAGCGCGGGCTGCTCTGAGGGCCTGCCCAACATGCACAGGACAGTGCCTTGCCGCGGGCGGGCAACTGCCCGTATAATCCGCCCCCTTTCAGAAATTCCCCGGAGTTCCCATGCCGAAGGTCTGCCAAGTGACCGGCAAGAAGCCGCTCAAGGGTCACCTCGTTTCGCATGCCAACAACAAGACCAAGCGCGTGTTCGAGCCGAACCTGCACCACCGGCGTTTCTGGGTGGAAAGCGAGAACCGCTGGGTACGCATGCGCGTCTCCGTAGCCGGGCTGCGCCGCATCGACAAGCACGGCATCGAAGCCGTGCTGGCCGAAATCAAGGCAAAGAAGGCCTGAGGGGACCGCCATGCGCGAAAAGATCAAGCTCGAATCCTCGGCCGGCACAGGCCACTTTTACACCACCACCAAGAACAAGCGCACCAAGCCGGACAAGCTGGAAATGATGAAATTCGACCCCAAGGCGCGCAAGCACGTGATGTACAAGGAAACCAAACTGAAGTGATTCCGCGCCGGCCGCTCCCGCTTGGGCGGGAGGCCAACCGAAAACGCCCGCTGTCAGCGGGCTTTTTTGTTGCACCCCGCGTGCGCGGGCCCTGCGAACATCACGCGTAACGGCGCAAGCGTTGCGAAAACTCGGCCAGATGCACGATGCCGCTCGTCTCGGCCCGATGGCACCAGTCCTGCAACTGCTTGACCAGCTGCTCCTTCGACGCGTTGGAGCGCTCCCACAACGCGACCAGTTCCTGCCGCATCGCAACCACCGTGGCGAGCGCCTTCGAATTCTTCAGCGCATCAGCGAGGCGGACACGCTCGGTTTCAGACAGCTGCTGCGCCCGCAACAGAGCGCGCTTGAGCGACTTGAGTGCCTCGGCATCCCTCGGCGACCATTTCTTCAACCGCGCCATCTCGTCCGCGTAGGTGCGCTTGAGCGAGGCCGCGTAACGCGTCAGAACGTCGTACCGATTGTCGATCACGGCGCGCAGCGTCTGCTCGCAGACCGGCTTCACCGCGACAAACTTCGGCTTCGGTGCAATCTTCTTCACGGTCGCCAACCCGAGCGACGCGAGGATGCGGATGTATAGCCAGCCGACATCGAACTCGTACCACTTGGACGACAGCTTGGCCGAGGTCGCGTAGGCATGATGGTTGTTATGAAGTTCCTCGCCACCGATCAGGATGCCCCACGGCATGATGTTGGTGGATGCATCACCGGTGGAAAAACTGCGATAACCCCAGAAATGGCCGATGCCGTTGATGACGCCTGCCGCCCAGAACGGAATCCAGGCAATCTGCGTGAAGAGAATCAGCAGGCCGGGCACCGCGCCGAACAGGGTGACGTTTACCACGCCCATCAGCGTGAGTCCCGCGATCGCATGGTTCGAATAGACATTCCGCTCGATCCAGTCATCAGGCGTGCCGTGCCCGTACCGATCCATCGTGTCCTTGCGGTGCGACTCCTTGACGTAGAGAAACACGCCGCCCCAGAGCACCCGGTTGATGCCGTAGATTTGCGGGCTGTGGGGATCCTCGGCGGATTCGCACTTGGCGTGGTGCTTGCGGTGGATCGCCGCCCACTCCCTGGTAACCATGCCCGTGGTAAGCCACAGCCAGCAGCGAAAGAAATGCGATGCGGCCGGGTGCAGATCGAGCGCGCGATGCGCCTGATGGCGATGCAGGAAAATCGTCACCGACGCAATCGTCACATGCGTGAGCACAAGCGTGACAAGCACGAGGCCCCACCAGGGCAAATCAAAAAAACCAGACCAAATCATGTAGTGGGAATTTTTTCCGTCGGACGGAGCGAGCAAGGGAATTCTACGCGAATTGCCCTCTGGCGCAAGGGCGAAATTGACCGCGCCGCACAAGACGCTACCTGATTAGTGATGAAGTTCAGCAAGCCAGCGGCCTGTAGTGGAAATCGTCGTTCCGGCGCTGCCCGCGAGGGCAGAACCCGGAATCCAGGAAGGTTTCGATCGCATATTCTGGCTTCCGGGTTCCGCTTCGTGGCCCCGGAATGACGTGCTGAAGATCGTCGCTAATCAGGAGACGCTAAGACGTGCCCGCCTGTCGCAGCGTCACCTCGCGCCGTGGATACGGAATCTCGATGCCGCGCGTCCGAAGCTCCGACAGGATGGCGAGGCTCAGTTCCGAACGCACGTTATTCGTACCGAGTTCGGGGTCCTGGATCCAGAAACCGAGCTCGAGATCGATGCCGCTGTCGGCAAACGCGGCGAGAAGCGCACCGGGCTCGGGATCGGAAAGCACCCGGGGATGGCGACGCGCAATCGCCACCAGTTCAGGCAGAAGCTTCTCCACGTCAGTGGCGTACGAGACCTGCACTTTGACGGTGAAGCGGACCTTGCGGTCAGTGTATGAATGGTTTAGGACGGTGCTGCTGATCAGGGTGTCGTTCGGAATGATCGCCTCGACGCCAGAGAGCGAGCGGACCACGGTATAGCGCGTGGTGATCTGCTTCACCTCGCCGATCTGGTTGTCCGCCGTAATCATGTCGCCAAGCCGGATCGAGCGATCGAGCAGGATGATGAACCCGCTCACATAGTTGCTGGCGATCTTTTGCAATCCGAAACCGAGACCCACGCCGAGCGCACCGCCAAATACCGAAAGGACGGTCAGGTCGATGCCCACCACCGGCAGGATGACGAGCAGCGCCAGCACCAGCAGAAGTGCCTTCCCCGCGCGCGAGAGAACCGCCTGCAGGCTGCTGTGCAGGCTCTCCACCCTCATCAACCGCGACTCGAACGCGCTGCCCGCCCAGAGCGCCAGCAGCAGGGTGACCGCGATCCAGAAACCCGACTGGAGCAGGGACAGCAGGGAGTGGGTCTGCCTTCCCATCGTGAACTTCACGTCGTCGAGCACCGCCTCGATCTCCGGCAACAGTCCCGTGAGATGCAGCGCCACCAGCGTCCACACGATGCCGGCTATGGCACGCTCGAATCCGGCGATCCATGCGGCCTGGGTGAATCCGAGCCGCAACAGATAAACGGCGAAGCGGATCGCCGCGAGCGCGACCGCCAGCGCAATCGCCACCGATAAGGCGTTGACATGGATCCAGCGCGAGGTAACTGCGCGCGCGGCGACAAGCAACACCATGGCGACGAGTGGGAACAGGACGCGCCGGAAGGCGGCGGCACCGCGCTTGAGCGCCTCGGGACTTTCCTCCGGCGCGCGCCAGCGCAGATACCCCGCGATCCACCAGGCCGCGAGTAAGCATGCTGCGGCAATCCCCCCTTGCCAGAGAACGGAAGGATCCTCCAGGTCGTCCCACAGATCGACCAGCAGGTTCTTGAACTGGGATTTATTCAACGTTTCGCCTACTCCGCGCGCAACGGTTCTGAAACAATGCGGGCAAGTGTAGCTGAGTTCGAAAATACCCGGCCCGTGTCCGCCTCCATGCGACTGATCGCCCTGACCGCCGCCATTCTGATCGCGGCGCCGGCGCTCGCGCGGCCGCCGGCCCCGGTGGCCGTTGCCGGCGTGCTCGACCTGCGGGACTGGAGCTTCGCGCGCGATGGCGTCGCGGGCCTCGCAGGAGAATGGGACTTCGCCTGGGGACGCTTCGAGGATCCTGACAGTGCGGAGGCCGCCGGTCCCGCGCGTGGCAGGATCCGGGTGCCGGCGCCTTGGAACGAGGCGAGCGTTCCCGGCAAGCCGCGCGGCGCCGAGGGCTACGCCACCTACCGACTGCGCGTGGAATGCCGCGAGACCGCGCGCCTCGCGCTGGTGCTGCCGATCCAGCACAGCGCGGTGCGTCTCTACGTCAACGGCCGCGTGGTGGCGCTGCAGGGCTCGCCCGGCGACTCGCACGAGCTGGCGCGCCCCGCCTTCGTGCAGCAGGTCGCACCGCTCGAGGAGGCGGCCTGCCCGCTGCGCATCGTCGCGCACGTCTCCAACTACGACATGCGCAACGGCGGCCTGCTGCGCAACCTGGAACTGGGCACCGAGCGCCAGTTGATGGAGCGCCGCGAGCGGGGCCTGGCGCGCGACCTCTTCGCGCTGGGCGGTATCGCCGTGCTGAGCTTGCTGCCGGTGCTGGTCTTCCTCTGGCGGCGGGAGGACCGCGCGCCGCTTTGGCTCGGCCTGTATGGCCTCGCACAAGCCGCCTTCGTCGGCTTGGGCGGCGAGCGCGTGTTCCAGCCGCTCATCGCGCCGCTTGGCTGGCAGGCCGCCTGGAAGATCGCGATCCTCTGCCTGCTGGCCGGTGTGACGGCGTTCCCGGCCTTCCTGCGGGCGTTCTACCCGGAAGCGTTTCCGCGCGCGCTGTTCCGCGTGCTGCTCGTGGTGTCCGGCGCGCTGGCGCTGTTGGTCCTCGCCACGCCGACGCGCGTCTTTACCGAGGCCACGCCACTGTTATACGCGCTCTCCGCGGCTGTCGGACTGGTGGCGGTGGCCGTGCCGGTGCGCGCGGCGCTGCAGGGGCGGCGAAGCGCGTGGCTGCTCCTCGCCGGCACCGCGGCGCTGATCGTCACGGGCCTGCACGACACCGTGCAGATCCCCTACCAGATCGCCGACAAGCTGACGCCCTACGGCCTGCTCGTGTTCGCGCTCGCGCCGGTGTTGCTGCTGGCGCAGCGCTTCGCGCGCGCCCTCCGGGCCGAGGAACTGCGCTCGGTCGAGCAGCAGCAGCGCGTGGATCTGCTCGTCAATGCGACGAAGGCAGGGCTGCTCGACACGGACATGGCTGCGAAACGGACCACCTACTCCGAGCGCCTGAAGGATATGCTCGGCTACCCGCCTGACGCCGACAGCTCGCGCTGGCCGCCATTTATCGAACTCACGCATCCGGACGATCGCGAACGCATACGCGCCTCGTTCGTCGCACAGATGCGAGACCTCAGCATGAAAAGCGGCGTCCGGCGTTGGAGCGATTCGCCTGACTTCCGCGTGCGCAGGGCCGACGGCAGCTACGTCTGGATCCACGGCGAGGCGATCTCGATCACCGGCGCCGGCGGCCGCACGCTGCGCCACATCAGCTCTTTCGTCGACATCTCCGAGCGCAAGCGCCAGGAACTGGAACTCGCCGGGCGCATCGAGTACATCAACGCCCTCCTCGCCGAGCTGCGGCGCGGCGAGGAGGCGCTGCGCCAGAGCGACGCGCGCTATGACGTCGCCTTGCGCGCGATCAACGAGGGCGTTTACGACTGGAACGTAGCGGACGGAACGATCTTCTACTCGGACGGTGTCTACCGTGTGCTCGGCATGCCGGAATCCATGAAGACCCCGGAGGACTGGAGCAATTGGATTCATCCCGACGACCGGGCGAAATACAACGCCGGTATCGCCGCGCACTTCAAGGGGAATACAGACCGCTTCGAGTGCGACTACCGCTACCGCAGGGGGGATGGCTCCTGGCGCTGGGCGCGGCAGCATGGCATAGCGATACGCAACGAGCAAGGCCGCGCGCTCCGCATGATCGGCTCCACTGGCGACATCACCGAACTGAAGGCCACCGAGCACGCGCTGGCGCGCGAGCGCGAACGCCTCGCGCTGCTGGTGCGCGCGACCAAGGCCGGCTTCATGGACTGGGACGCGGTCGCGGATACCTGCGTCTACTCCGAGCGCTTCAAGGAGATGCTCGGCCATCCGCCCGACGCGGACACCTCGGCCTGGCCTGCGCTGTTCGACATGATGCATCCGGCCGACCGCGGGCCGATGCGCGATGCCTTCCGCGGCATGCTGCGCCAGGGCGCGGCCACCGGCGAGCGCTTGCACGGCCCGCTCGAATACCGGCTGCGCAAGACCGACGGCAGCTACCTCTGGGTGCGCGGCGAAAGCATCGCGCAGATCGGCGCGGACGGCCGCACCGAGCGCTTCCTGACTTCGTATATCGACATCACGCCGCTGCGCGAGATGAACCTCGCGCTGGAGGAGAGCGTGCGGCTGCGCGAGGAAGTGGACCGCATCGGCCGCCACGACCTGAAGACGCCGCTCAACAGCATCATCGGCATTCCGCGACTGCTGCGCGACAGCGGGCGGCTCTCCGCGGAGGACGCCGAGCTGCTGGCCTTCGTCGAGCAGGCCGGCTACCGCCTGCTCAACATGGTAAACCTGTCACTCGACATGTTCCGGATGGAGCGGGGCAGCTATACGTTCACGCCGAGGACGGTCGACCTGTATAACGTGCTGGGCAAGGTCGCTCGCGACCTGGCGACTCATGCGCGCAGCAAGCGCGTCGAAGTGCGCATCGAAGGCCCGCACCTGCACGCGCTGGCCGAGGAATTGCTCTGTTTCTCGATGTTCGCCAACCTGGTGAAGAACGCCGTCGAAGCCTCCCCCGAGGGCGGTGCGGTTTCGCTCACACTGACTGGCGACGAGGCAGGCGTGACGGTAGGCGTGCACAACGCGGGCGCGGTGCCGCAAGCCGTGCGCGCGCGCTTCTTCGACAAATACTCCACCTCCGGCAAGCAGAGCGGCTCGGGCCTGGGCACCTACTCCGCGCGCCTGATGGCTCGCACGCAGCAGGGCGAAATCGAGATGGAAACCTCGGAGACCGCCGGCACGACGCTGCGCGTGCGCCTCAAGGCGGCGCCTGGGATCGCCATGCAGCCCGATACCGTGGACGTCGCCGAGCAGGCGAAGGAGCAGGAACCCAGCGCGCCGCCGCGCCCGCTTTCGGTCCTGGTGGTCGACGACGACGAGTACACCCGTATCTTCGTGCAGCGCTCGCTGCCCTCGTCGCTGCGGACTTCGTCCGCGGTCAACGGCCGCGACGCGCTCGAATCGGTGAAGCGGGCTCCGCCCGACGTGATCGTGATGGACCTGGACATGCCGGTGATGGGTGGGCTGGAAGCGGCGGCGCTCATCCGGCAATGGGAGGCGCAATCCAGCCGCGGGCGCTGCGCGATGATCGCGATGTCCTCGAATGACGGGCCGGAGTTCGCAGCGCGCAGCGCGCAGGCCGGCTTCGACCGCTATCTCACCAAGCCGGTTTCGCCCGACGCGATCTGGCGCGCGATCGCCGAGCTCGCCCGCAGTCTCCCGCCCGCCCTCGGCCCGCGCCCCGAACAGCCGGTGCGGGTGGAAGAGAATTTGCGTGGAGCCCTGCCCGGCTTCCTCGCCTCGCGCCGAGCGCTGCTCGATGAGCTCGGCGAGGCGCTCGCGCAGGGGAACGCCGAAGGCGTGCCCGCCCTCGCCCACAAGCTTGCCGGCAGTTTTGCGCTGTACGGCTTTCATTGGGCGGCCGCGCAGGGCAAGATGATCGAGCGCCGCGCCGGCGCGAAGGCGCTCGACGGACTGGCGGGCGAAGTCGCCGCGCTGCGCCGCCACCTCGACACCGTGCGCGTGGAGTGCGGTGATCAGGTCCTCACGGAGGCGCCGCAATGATCGAGAAACACAAGCTGCTGATCGTCGACGACGATGACGCCGTGATCGACTACCTGCAGGCCAAACTTCGCGAGCGCTATCCAAGCGGGCGCCGCCCACCGAGCTGCCCAGGAAGATCGAGACGCTGGCAGCGCGCTGAGCGCGCGGCCGCGCGTTCCCGCGCGAATATCTGAAACAATGCGCGGCTAGATTTGCCGGTCCACTCTACTGAGTGCTGAATTGCGTCGCTTCGGAATCTGCCTTTTCGCCCTGGCGCTTGCCGTTCCCGCGCGCGCCGAGGAAGTCGCCGAGGATTTCTTGTTCAAGCTTCAGGCGACGTACATAGGACAGTCGAAGCGCGCGTTCGGCGCCGCATACACGGGAACCAACAGTCTTGTCCCTCAAGGCGAATTCAGCCGTACCTTCACCTCCACCCTCTTTGCCGGATGGCGCCTGAATCCCGGCACCGAGTTGTACGTCAACCCGGAGATCGCGCTCGGCGTGCCGCTGTCGCATCTCAGCGGGCTCGGCGGCTTCACCAACAACGAGATCGCGAGAACCTCGGGTCCGGACCCCACGTTCTACCGAGCGCGGCTGTTTCTGCGCCAGACCTGGGGCCTCGGCGGCGATACGGAATGGCTCGATTCGGGCCAGAACCAGCTTGCGGGAAAGGCGGACGTGAACCGGGTGGTACTCAGCGCCGGCAATCTCTCCGCGATCGACATCTTCGACGCCAATGCCTACAGCCACGAACCGCGCCGCCAATTCATCAACTGGTCACTCGTGACACACGGCGCATGGGATTTTCCGGCCGACGCGCGCGGCTACACCTGGGGTGCGGCGCTCGAGTACCTCGCGCAGGGCTGGGCACTGCGAGCAGGCCGATTCATGCAGCCCAAGCAATCGAACGGCCTGCCCCTGAACAGGCAAATACTGAACAGCTACGGCGATGTTGCTGAGTGGGAGCACGACTACTCCATTGCCGGCCGGCAAGGCACACTGCGGCTGCTCGCGTTCCGCAATGTCGCGCCGATGGGAAATTTCAGAAGTGCGATCGACAATGCGCCGAGCACCGGTGGTATCCCCGATCTCACTGTGGGACGGGTAAGCCGTTCGAAGGTCGGTGCGGGCGCCAGTATTGAGCAACGCGTCTTCGAACATGCGGGAGCGTTTCTGCGTGCCAGCCGGCATGACGGGAAAACCGAGACCTATGCTTTCACCGAAATCGATCGCTCGCTAAGCAGCGGCGTATTGCTTGCGGGTGCGCTTTGGGGAGGCGCTGGCGACAGCGCGGGCGTCGCATTTGCGCGCAATGGACTTTCCAGTGCGCACCGCGAATACCTCGCACGTGGCGGACTGGGATTCTTTCTCGGCGACGGCAGATTGAACTACCGGCCGGAGCAGATTATCGAAGGATTCTTCAGCCGCCAGTTCGCGAAGGCACTTTGGGCGACGCTCGATTACCAGCGTATCCGCAATCCGGGCTACAACATGGACCGGGTTGGCCCGGTGAACGTCTGGTCGCTGCGCGTGCACTCTGAATTCTGAACACGCGGACGAATTGCTTTCCAAATTCAGGCCGCGCGTTCGAATGCAGCGGCGAAGAATCCGTCGCAATGGTGGCGGTGCGTAAACAGTCGCAGATAGGGCCCCGTGTCGAGCGGGATGCGTTGCGCGGCGAGAATTTCCGCGCACGAAACCGCGGCACACTGCGGGTGTGCGGCCAGAAAGGACTCCGCCACGGCCTCGCCCTCCTCTCGCAACACGCTGCAGGTCGCGTACACCAGCCGGGCACCAGGCTTGAGCAGGCGCGCCGCGCCCGCGAGGATGCGCGCCTGTTTGACAGCGAGTTCGGCAACGTCTTTTTCGCCGAAGCGCCACTTGAGGTCCGGATTGCGGCGCAAGGTGCCGAAGCCTGAGCACGGGGCATCGACCAGAACGCGGCCGATCTTGCCCGCAAGCCGCTTGGCGCGCGGGTCGTTCTCGTTCGCGATCGCCACCGGATGAACGTTGGAAAGCCCCGAGCGTGCAAGCCGCGGATCCAGGCCGGCGAGGCGCTTGGGCGATACGTCCCATGCGTACAGGCGTCCCGCGTTCTTCATGATCGCGCCGAGGGCGAGCGTCTTGCCGCCTGCACCGGCGCAAAAATCCACCACCATTTCGCCCCGGCGGGGTGCGACCAGGCAGGCAAGCAGCTGGCTGCCCTCGTCCTGCACTTCGATCGACCCGTCTTCGTAGAGCGGATGACGATTGATCTGCGGCTTGGAATCGAGGCGGACGCCGAACGGCGAGTATGGGGTAGCTGCGCAAGCGATGCCGTCGGCCCGCAGCCGCGCGATCACTTCATCGCGCGCCGCCTTCAGCGTATTGACGCGCAGATCCATTGGCGCCGGAGCGAGCATTCCGCAGGCCAATGCGAACGCTTCCTCGGTGCCGTACTCGAGCGCGAGCCGGTCCCAAAGCCAATCGGGCAGCTCGGCGCGCACCGCCTGGGGCTCCGTGTCCGGATCGAACGCCTTGGCGCGGCCCAGCATTTCGCGCTCGCGCTCGTCGATTATCGCGTCGAGCGAGCGCACGCTCACGCCCTGCAGCCTCACCAACGCCGCGAGTACGAGATCGCGCGGGCGGCGGCTGCCGCCACAGGCCGCCTCGAGCGAGCGCTTGCGGCGCAACACGGCAAACACCGCTTCGGCGACAAAAGCGCGGTCGCGCTGCCCAAGTTCCCGGTGCGCGCGAAAGTGGCGCGAGACGACCTGGTCGGCGGGCCCGCTGAAGCGCAACGCCTCCTCGAGCGCATCGGCCGCATGCCCGATCAGAGGCGCGTGAGGCCGCGTCACCGTGCGGAAAAGCGCGTCGCGACCTGTTCGATGCGCGTGCCTTCCTTGTCCACGACGAGCACACGCACCGGCAGATGGTGCTGCTTCACCGCGAGCCAGATCTCCGTGGCGCGGTCCTCAGGGTGTTCCTTGCGCTTGACCACCTTCAGGGTTTCGAACTCGCCTGCCAGGGTCTTCAGCGTCTCGCGTCCCGCGATCTGAAAGGCGTAGGCGCTTACGCCGCGCCCGTCCGCGACGTTCATCGGCATCGGCCCGCGCTCGGGCGCGCCGAATGCGAATCCGTACAGCTGGGTGAGGCGATCGTAAGCATGCGGCGGCATCGGTACGCTCTGCGCAGGTCCCTTGTATTGCTGGGTGAGCAGGTTCGCGCTCCAGTCAAAGCGGGCGCGCGCCGGATTGCGGCCCGTGCGCACGTCCTCGAATTCGTCGGGACGCAGGCCGCCGGACATGACGTTGCCGCGGCTGGCGACGCGTGCATCGCCCAGCAGGCCAAGCGCACCTCTCCCCTTCCACTGGCTGGTGATGGTGTAGCTCCTGCCATCGCTCTCGAGCACGTCCACCGCCTCCGCCAGCATGATGCCGTTGCGGCTGATTTCCCAGGTGATCTCGGCACGCGTCGGCGCCGCAGACGCGCCGACGCTGGCCAACATCAGGCATGCGGCGGCGATTCTACGCATCGGGCGAGAAGACAAACTGTGCAGCATGGGAATCGTTAACGCGTACACGACCATCCTCGATGACAAGCTTGCCGCCAAGCAGCCATGCAAGCGCGCGTGGATAAATGACATGCTCCTGCCGCAGCACGCGCGCGGCGAGTTCGGCAGCGGTGTCGCCAGTGAGCACCGGCACGGCTGCCTGCGCGACGATCGGGCCTTGATCGAGGTCGGCAGTGACGAAGTGCACCGTGCAGCCATGCAGCTTCACTCCGGCGGCCAGTGCCCGCGCATGGGTATCGAGTCCCGGGAATGCAGGCAGCAGGGATGGATGGATATTGATCAGCCGGCCGGCATAGCGCGCCACGAAACCCGGGGTGAAGATGCGCATGAAACCGGCAAGCGCGATCGCGCCGGGCGCGCAACGATCGACAATTCGCGCGAGCGCCTCGTCAAAGGCCTCCCGGCTCGGAAATTCCCTGTGCGGCACGACCGCCGTTTCGATGCCGTGCCTGCGTGCAAACTCGAGTCCTGCCGCATCGGCGCGATTGCTGATGACCGCAGCGACGGGCAATCCGGCTGCCGCGATGGCCTGCAGGTTGCTGCCGCGGCCGGAAATCAGAACGACGAGAGACATGGCGGGCGAAGTTTATCAGCCGAATCCGGGCAATCGCATCGCGGCACGCCGTCAGTACACTCGAGCGACTTTCCAGCCGTCTTCGACAAGGAGCGCCAGCACGCCTTTTCCCCCGTACAGGTGCAGCGCGCCAACAGCGATGAAGGTTCCTCCCTTGCGCAGCTCGCGTTGCATGCGGAATGCCATGACCACGCTGCGATCGTGCAGGATGCGTTTGACGAAACCGGCGTGGTGCGCGGCAATCTCGGGGTGACGCGCAGCCGAATCCTCCTGGATGCGCCACAGCGCCGCGAGATCGCGCGCCAGATATGCCTTCATGGTCGCCGCAGCCATGCCAGACAATTCGGCGTAGTGCGCAAGGCTGTGCCTGAGCAGCGCCACCTGCGAATCCATCGGGAAATCGTCGAATACGAATACCTGCTCCTCGATGTCCTCCAACTGGTGCAGCGGCAGGCGGCGCGCCCGCGCGCGCTCATAGAGCAGCGCATCGACGCCGGGCGCGCTGCCCTCGTTTCCCGCACCGGCGCTGCGCAGGTTGAGCAGCACCCCCCAGGGCTTGAGCTTGGTGACGAATTCCGGCTTCAGCCCGAGCGGCCCGAGGTGCTCCAGCACGCGCGCGAAGTCCTCGCGGCCGAGCTTTTCCTCGAGCGTCTGCGCGTCGAGGAACATTGCGGCCTCGAGAAAACGCTCCCGGCCGTACTGATCGGCGACGAACTCGAGCATCAGGCTGGTCGATCGCGCGAATGCGCGCTTGACCGGCGCAGGCAGATCGGCCAGCCGTGCATCGGCAACGTGGATCGTTCCGAACACGTAGCTGGGTTTGATGCCCGGTTTCACCACGCGCCACAGCAGGCCTTGCGCAAATCGATGGTCCTCCGCTGCGCTCGCCGCCGCAACAACCAGCGCGGCCGCAATCGCCAGCCATCGAATCAGCGCGCTTGCGGAACGGTCCACAGGAACAGGCGGTGGACGTTGCCCCGCACCTCGACATCGCTCGACGCTTCCGGCGGCCACCCGGCGATGCCGAAATTGTGCGACACGATGCGTGTGCCGGGCTTGAGCGCGAGGAGTTTGGGCTTCAGCCGCGCGTTCAGCTCCGGAAAAAGGTACAGCGTGACCACGCTGGCCTCGGAAAAATCGGTCTCGAACAGGTCCTGCTTCAAGAATCGCACGCGATCCGTCACTCCCGCCGAGCGCGCGGCGGCCGCTGCATCGGCCACACGGCGCGAATCGATATCCACACCGACGCCTCGCGTGCCGAAGCGCCTCGCCGCACTGATCACGATGCGCCCGTCGCCGCAACCGAGATCGTAGAGCAGGTCGCCGGGACCGAGCTTTGCCATGTCGAGCATCTCTGCAACCACCTCCTCCGGTGTCGAGACGTAGGGCACATCGAGCTTCACGTCGGCCGGCGGCAGGACGGAACAGGAGGCAAGCAGCATCGCCACCGCACTGCCGCAAGCGCGTGCGCCGGCTCGCCGAAAATCGGGGAACATCAGGCGCTATTCCACCGCGCTCTTTTCTGCCGCCTTGTTTTCCGCAGCGGCGATTTCCTGCCTCACCTTATCCATGTCGAGCGCCTTGGCCTGCGCAAGCACCTTCTCCAGCGCGCTCGCGGGCAGCGCGCCCGGCTCCTGGAACAGCACGAGCTGTTCGCGAAACACCATCAGAGTCGGTATCGAACGGATGTTGAACGCGCCCGCAAGCTCCCGCTGCTCTTCGGTGTTGACCTTGGCGAATACCACGTCGGCGTGCGCGTCCGAGGCCTTTTCGAACACCGGCGCGAAACCCCGGCACGGGCCGCACCAGGGTGCCCAGAAGTCCACGATCACCATCGAGTTGCCCGTGACCACGGATTCGAAGTTGTCGCTGTTCAGCTCGATGGTCGCCATCGCGGCTCCTTTCGCTCAAAATGAAACTTTACCGCATCCGCGTTGCCATTCATCGCGCGCTCGAACATGTATGTAGGACGTTTTGCACCTTCGCCCACCGGTCCGCTGCATTTCGGTTCTCTGATCGCGGCGCTCGGCAGCTGGCTCGATGCGCGCTCAGCGCGAGGCGCCTGGCTCCTGCGCATCGAGGACCTTGACTGGCCGCGCGAACAACCGGGCGCGGCTGCGGAGATCCTTTCCGTCCTGGAAGCCTGCGGCCTGAACTGGGATGGAGAAATCGTGCTCCAATCCCGGCGCAACGATCTGTACCGGGCGGCGCTGGAGCGCCTGCGCGAAGGCGGCGCGACATATGCATGCGCTTGCACTCGCAGGGAAATTGCCGATTCCGCGCCCGCCATCGACGGCGCACGCGTATATCCCGGCACCTGCCGCGCGGGACTCGCAGAAGGCAGGGCGCAAAGAGCGGTGCGGGTGCGTACAACAGACGAGCCCGTCATCTTCGAGGACCGCCTGTTCGGCAGGCACGTGCAGTCAGTCGGGCACGAGGTCGGCGATTTCGTACTCTGGCGCGCCGACGGGCTGTTCGCCTACCAGCTTGCGGTAGTCGTGGATGACGCCGCACAGGGAGTCACCGACGTGGTTCGCGGCGCCGACCTGATCGACTCGACCGCACGCCAGATCCACTTGCAGCGTCTTCTGGGCCTGCCCACGCCTCGTTATCTGCACCTTCCGGTGGCGGTGAATGCAAGCGGCGAGAAGCTTTCCAAACAGACCCGCGCGAAACCGGTCGATCCGGCTTGCGCGGGTCCGGAACTCGTGCGCGCATTCGTATTTCTCGGGCATCCGCCGCCCGCCGAGATCGCGCACGCGCCACCGCGGGATTTGCTCGATTGGGGCGCGCGGAACTGGGATCCCGCGCGCATCCCCAAGCTGCGCGCCGCTTCGGACTAGGCGCGACGCGGCGCGGCGACGCTCCAGAGCGAGGCAATCACCAGCAAGAGCGCCGCGTATTCCTGCCAGCTCGGACGCTCACCGAGAAACACCATGCCCGAGAACACGCCCACCACGGGAATCACCAGCATGCTGATCGAGAATACCGAGACCGGGAGCGCGGTGGCGAGTTTGAGCCAGGCCCAGTGCGCCCAGGCAAACGCGATCACGACGTTGTAGAGCACGCCGAGCGCTGCCAGCAAGGAGATCTCGGGTATCGGGCGACCGAGGTCGAATACGGCCGTGCCGATGAATATCGGCACGCCGCCGATCAGCATGATCCAGGCGGTATAGGCGCCAACCGGCATGGCCACCGGATACCGCTTCTGCAGCACGGTGCCCAACCCCCAGGACAAAGCGGCTCCGAGCGCGAGCAGCGTGCCCAACGGCGCGGCTCGCAGCGTGGCGAGGTCCTCGCTGAGCAGTAAGGCCATTCCCGCCATGCCCAGGCCCAGACCGGTAGCGCGGCGGACGGTCAGCCTCTCTCCGAGCACCATCATGGAAAGCGGAATCGACCACACCGGCATCGTGTAGGCAAGGATCGCAGCGCGCCCCGACGGGATCATCGACACCCCGTAGGCGATCAGGATATTCCAGCTGGTGATGTTGAACAGCGCGAGCAGCATCAGCCGTCCCCACTGCCCGCGAGGTACGCCAAGCGGCTGTCCGCCGAGGCACAGTGCGGCGAAAAGCACCCCGGAACCCGCGCCCAGACACAAGCTGCGGAACGTCCATGGCGATACTTCGGCAAGCGCGACCTTCAATGCCGTCCAGTTGAATCCCCAGGCAATCGTCAACCCCGCGAGGATCCAGAGCAGACGCGGCGGAAGATGTTCGTGCTGGGTCTGCACTTGATTTCGGGAAGCGCGCGGCGGCAAGACTGGCATGGACGCATTGTCGCCGACGCGGAAACCGGACAGCGAGTGTTTCGCGCCGCAGCAAATAAGCCATTGGCTCCGTTTGAAACACGGAACCCTGGAAGCGCTTTGTTCTGGCTCGAGTTGTATTATAATTTCCAGATAAAACAGGTATTTAAAATTTTTTTATAAAAGCACTTGACTTGCCAAAAAGAATCGCCATAATTGGTATTGCTGCGGCGCACCATAACGACGCCAAACCACCGAACCCGAATTTCAACTACGTCTGAAAAGGAGATTCAAATGTACGTTACCCATGAACAAATCGCGGCCGCCAACAAGGCCAGCATCGACGCCATTCTCAACCTCGCCACGAGTCAGTTCGCCGCATTCGAGCGCCTGGCGAACCTGAACGCCAACGCAGTCAAGGCCGTCTTCGAGGAGTCGCTCGCCAATACGCGCGCGCTGTCCAGCGCGAAGGACATGCAGGAATTCGTGAACCTGCAGAGCTCGTTCGCGCAGCCGGCGTTCGAGAAGGCGATCGCCTACTCGAAGAGCGTGTACGAGGTCAGCACCCAGGCGAGCGCCGAACTCGCCAAGACCGCCGAAGCGCGTGCGGCCGACTGGAACCAGAACCTCGTGTCGATGCTCGACAAGGCCGCCAAGAGCGCCCCCGGCGGCTCGGACGTCGCGGTTTCCGCGGTCAAGCAGATGATTGCCGCCGCCAACTCCGCGTACGACAGCTTCACCAAGGCCGCCAAGCAGGCGACCGAGATCGCGGAAGCGAACGTTGCCGCCGCGACCGAAACGGTGAAGGGAATGACGAAAGCAAAAAAAGCCGCCTGAGTCCCGTTGATGGCCCGCGCGCGCACAAGCGCGCGGTCTCAACTCAGCGGATCCCGGCCGGCGCCAGACGCCGCGCCGCCCGCATGAAAGTACGGGCAGCCAAGCAGTCGAAAAAGGCTGTCAGGCGGAAGTAGGGAAAACCCCGGGAAACCGGGGTTTTTCTTTCAGCCCGGGGTTTCGCGCACGGGAAACCCGCGACGTGCGATTTCAGCGCGCATCTCCACCATTGCCTGCTCGACCGTGGCCGGATCGCCACGCACCCCGAGTTCGATGCGCCGGCGCGTGCCATCTTCGCCCATCGACGGCAGGGAAAACACCTTCAGCCCCGGATAACGCGCTTCGAGCGCATACATCAGGTCGGTCAGCTGGCTCTCACCCGCCCCGAACACATAGACCGACGATTCGGCGCGCGGCAGCGCATGGGCGAGATGCGCATATCTCGTATCCAACACCCACTCGATCATCGGGCGGGCCATTTGCGGAAAACCCGGTACAAAGTGGTGCTCGCCGAACGAAAAGCCTGCAATCCGATTGACCGGATTCGGAATGATTTGCGCGCCTGCCGGAAACTCGCCCATGGCGAGCCGGTTCGGCGTGGCATCCGCGGCGAAGCGCCCGCGAATCTCGCGCTCGGCATCGGGATGCAATACCAGCGGCACACCGGCGGCGGCGGCCGCGCAGGCGCGCGTATGATCGTCCGGGGTTGCACCGATGCCGCCGAAGCTGAACACCGCGTCGCCCGATGCGAAAGTGCGCCTCAGCACGGCGGTGATGCGCGCGGGATCGTCCGCGAGATACTCGCAGTAAGCGAGGCGCAGGCCGCGCCTGGCCAATGCCTCGATGACGAAGGGGAAGTGCTTGTCCTGCCGCTTGCCGAGCAGGATTTCGTCCCCGATGATGAGCGCAGCGAAGTTCATGGCACTTCCCTCGCAACGCCTGCCTCGATCGGCTCGCTGCGCAGCTGCGCGAGTTCGGCGAGGCAAAAGTGAATGAAAACCAGGCCGAACACGGGGGGCGCAAAAAACCCGACGACGGGCACGTAAGCGATCAGCGCGAGCAAGGCACCCAGAACAAACATTGCGCCGCGCCTGCGGCGAAACACCGTGTTCATCTCGTGCGCCGCGCCGTGCTCGGCAAGCGCATCGTAGCGAAGAATGCGCTGGTTCGCCCAGCCCATCGCCGCGACCGGAATCAACGGCCACAGTGGCGGGAACAACCACAGCGGCAGTGACACCGCAAACAGCCCGATCATCCCCGCCAGCGCGGCCAAGCTGTTCCACAAGCTGCCCGCGAACGTGCCGCCACGCCTGCGCTCGAGTTGCGGATAGCTTCGGTGCGAAACGTGCTCCACCATCGCCGGCATCCCTGCCACGCCAAGAATCAGCAGGGCGGTAAGCTGCACGAGCGGCACCAGAAACAGCAGGATCAGGAGCTTCGCCACGAATGCGGCTGCGCTCGACAGGTCCCAGGACAGAAAGACGGACGACGACAGCACCCACTGCTGCATCAGTCCCGCCAGCCATGCCACCATCTGCGCCCAGAATACGAGCGCTGCCGTGCCCCAGAGCGCGAGCGCCGCCAGCACTGGCCAGATCATGAGCCAGAGCATGCGCGGGTGAAACAGATTACCGAGGGCCAGCAGCAGCGACCTGGCGATTCCGTGCATCGCGTCCTTTCAGCCGTTGCGGATACTCTGCCACAGTTTTGCAAGTCGTTTTGCCGAGACCGGCACCGGCGTCCTCAGTTCCTGCGCGAACAGTGCGACGCGCAATTCCTCGAGCAGCCAGCCGAACTGCTCGATCTCCGGAGTCGCGCGGCCCAGTCGCTGCCGCGCAGCGTCTTCGCGCAGCCACCCCGCATGCAGCGGCGCGAGTTCGGCGGCCAGGCGCGCATCGCGCGCCGGATCGGCGCGCAGCTTGTCCAGGCGCAAGGATACGGCCTTCAGATAACGCGGAAAATGCTGGAGCCGTTCCCACGGCGTGCGCGAAACGAAGTGCGGGTGTAACAGCCGGGCGCACTGCTGCTTCACGTCATCCGCCGCGCCCGGAAATCCATTCGCCAGCGCCGCGAGCTTCTTTTGCGCACCGGCATGTTCGGCCAGGATGGTGCCGGCCAGGCGCTGGAGTTCCTGTGCGATCAGCGTCAACCGATTGCGGCCTTCCTCGCATCGCTCCGCGAATTGCCGCTGACTCATTGGCAGCGACGCTCCAAGGAAGCTGCGCTCGAGAGCGGCCGCGACGATCTCCTTCTCGAGCGTGGTCTCGCCGCCGATGGGTGCAAACAGCATTTTTGCCGCGTTCTCCTTCGCCACCGCACGCTCGATATCGCGCAACCTCTCGCGAAACGCAATCGCAAGCAGGCGCCGCACGCCGGCCCGGTGCATTTCGCGCGCAGTTTCAGCGGAGTCCAGTACCTGCAGCACCACACCCTCCCCGTCGTCGACGAGCGCGGGATAACCGATCATGGTCTGTCCGCCGCGGCTGATTTCCATCACCTCGGCCAGATCGCCCGCCTCCCAGCTGGTGTGGCGCTCGACTCCGGTCCGCAGCGGCACATCGGCAGCGATCGCGGCCCCGGTCGCCGCGCGCAGCGCATCGCGTATTTCGGTGATGTTCCTGCCAAGCGCAAGCTGCCGGCCATGCTCGTCGATGACGCGAAACTTCATCGTCAGGTGCGGCGGCGCCGAATCGGGGCGGAATGCATCGAGCGGCACTTCCAGATTGAATTCGCTGCGGATATAGCGCGCGAGCACGGCGGCCAGCGGAGAGTCCGACGGCGGCACGGCCGATGCGAAATCTTCCGCGAATTCGGCGAGCGGTCCCAGTTTGTGCCTGAGCCGCTGAGGCATGGACTTCGCGAGCGTCTGCACCTTCTCCTTGAGCAGACCCGGCACCAGCCATTCGCACCGCGCGGCCGAAACCTGGTTGAGCAGCGCCACCGGCACCGTCATGGTCACGCCGTCGCGCGGCGAGCCCGGCTCGAAGTGATACTCGAGCGCGAACTCCGACAACCCCACGCGCAACACCGGCGGGAAATTGCCGGTGGTAATCCCCGCCGCCTGGTGGCGCATCAGGTCTTCGCGCCGCAGGTAGAGGAGTTTCGGATCGCTCCGCTCGGCGTCCTTGCGCCACTTTTCGAAATCAGCCCCGTTGTGGATCCCTTCCGGAACCCGGCTGTCGTAAAACGCGAAGATCAGCTCGTCGTCGACCAGGATGTCCGGCCGGCGCGATTTGTGTTCGAGCCGCTCGATTTCACGCAGCAGGCGCCGGTTGTGCTGGAAGAACGGCGCACGCGTTTCATACTCTCCCTCGACGAGCGCGGAGCGGATGAAAAGCTCACGCGCGAGAAGCGGATCGTGCGGGCCGTAGTTGACGCGCCGGCCCACGTACACCGGCAGGCCATAGAGCGTGCCGCGCTCCATCGCAACCACCTGCGCGCGCAATTTTTCCCAGTGCGGGTCTTCGCGGCTGCGCTTCAGGAGATGCGCGCCGAGTTCCTCCAGCCACTGCGGCTCGATCACCGCGGCGCAGCGCGCGTAAAGTCGCGTGGTCTCGGCAAGTTCCGCTGCGACGATCCACCGTCCGGGCTTTTTCGTACCCGTAGAGGGGTGTACCCGGAACTTGATGCCGCGTGCACCCGTGTATGCGCCGCTCTCGTCGGTTTTCAGGCCCACGTTGCCAAGCAAGCCGGCGAGCAGCGCACGATGAACGGCGCGATAGCCCTCCTGTGTCGCCACGTCTGCGCGCGACATTTTCCAGCCCATCTCCGCGACCGCGGCGTGCAACTGCGCGTGCACCGCGCGCCATTCGCGCATCCGCCCGACCGAAAGATGGCTGTCGCGGCAGGCCTCGGCCAGCTTGCGATTGGACTTCTTGTGCTCGAGCAGTTCGCCAAAATGCTTCCACATCCTTAGGTAGGTGACGAAATCCGAGCGCGGATCGTCGAACTTGGCGTGCGCCAGGTCGGCCGCGGCCTGCCGCTCGAGCGGCCGCTCTCTCGGGTCCTGTACCGAAAGCCCCGCAGCGATCACCAGCCCCTGCTCGAGACAGTGTTCGTCGCGGGCGGCGAGAATCATGCGGCCCACCCGCGGATCGAGCGGCAGGCGCGCCAGCTCGGTGCCGAGCGGCGTGAGCTCGTTGGCCTCGTCCACCGCGCCCAGCTCGCGCAATAGCGCGTAACCGTCGGCGATCGCGCGCGGCGGCGGGGCATCCACGAACGGAAAATCGGCGACATCGCCGAGGTGCAGGCTCTTGGCGCGCAGAATCACCGCCGCGAGCGACGAGCGAAGCACTTCGGGATCCGTGAACGGCGCGCGTGCGCCGTACTCGGCCTCCGAGTAGAGGCGTACGCAGACCCCATCCTGTACCCGTCCGCAGCGTCCGGCGCGCTGACTGGCGGAAGCACGCGAGATCCGTTCGATGCGCAATTGCTCGACCTTGTTTCGATAGCTGTAGCGTTTGACGCGCGCCACACCCGTGTCCACGACGTAGCGGATTCCCGGCACGGTCAGCGAGGTTTCGGCGACGTTGGTTGCGAGCACGATGCGGCGTGCCCCGCCTGGCTTGAACACCTGGTCCTGGTCCGTCGCCGACAGGCGCGAATACAGCGGCAGAATCTCCGTATGGGGCGCGTGACGCTTGCGCAGGACTTCGGCCGCGTCGCGAATTTCGCGTTCGCCGGGAAGGAACACCAGGACGTCGCCCGGTCCCTCGCGGCAGCACTCGTCCACCGCGTCGGCCAGCGCCTGCCCTTCCTCCTCGCGCGTGGTATCTTCCTCCTCTCCACCCACCGGCCGGTAGCGCACCTCGACCGGGTAGAGCCGGCCGGATACCTCGATCACCGGGGCACCTCCGAAGTGCCTGGAAAACTTCTCCGCGTCAATGGTGGCCGAGGTGACCACGAGTTTCAGTTCCGGCCTGCGGGGCAGGAGCCGCTTCAGGTAGCCGAGCAGGAAATCGATATTGAGGCTGCGCTCGTGGGCTTCGTCGAGGGTCAGGGCGTCGTAGGCGCGCAGTTCGGGATCGCCCTGGGTCTCGGCGAGCAGGATGCCGTCGGTCATCAGCTTGATGAACGACTCGCGCCGCACCTTGTCGGCGAAGCGCACCTTGTAGCCGACCGCAGAACCGAGTTCTGCGCCGAGCTCGGAGGCGATGCGCGCCGCCACCGAGCGCGCGGCAATCCGGCGCGGTTGCGTGTGGCCTATCCAGCCGTCCACGCCGCGTTGCATTTCGAGCAGGATTTTCGGCAATTGCGTCGTCTTACCCGAGCCGGTCTCGCCACAGACGATGACCACCGGGTGCGCCTCGATGGCTGCGCGGATTTCCGCACGCCTGGCGCTGACCGGCAACGCCGCATCGAAACGCGGACGCGGCAGGCGCGCGATGCGCTCCGCGCGCGCCGCTAACCGCCGCGTTTTTTGCCCTTCTTGGCGCGGCCGGCCTTGGCCACGCGCTCTAGTGCTTCCGCCACCCCACGGCACATGGTCTTCAGCACCTTGATGCGGGCGTGGTATTTGTTGTTGGCCTCGACCATCGTCCAGGGCGCGATCGAAGTCGAGGTCCGATCGACCATGTCGCACACTGCCCGCTCATAGGCATCCCAGCTCTTGCGGTTGCGCCAATCCTCTTCGGTGATCTTGAAACGCTTGAACGCAATCTGCTCCCGCGCCTTGAAGCGCTTGAACTGCTCATCCTTTCCGATCGCGAGCCAGAACTTCAGCACCACCACGCCATGCTTGGTCAGCGCCTGTTCGAAATCATTGATCTCGGTATAGGCGCGCATCCAGTCCGCTTCGGAGCAGAATCGTTCGACTCGCTCCACCAGCACGCGGCCGTACCAGGAACGGTCGAAAAAGGTGAACCTGCCGCGCCGCGGTATGTGCCGCCAGAAGCGCCAGAGGTAGGGCTGCGCGCGCTCTTCTTCCGTGGGCGCCGCAACCGAAACGTTGTTGTAGCGGCGCGCATCGATGGCGCTGGTGACGCGCCGGATCGCGCCGCCCTTGCCGGCGGCGTCGTTGCCCTCGAACACCGACACCACCGAAATCGACTTGAAACCCGGATCGCGTGAAAGCGAGTTGAGGCGCCCCTGCCACTTCTCGAGTTGCTTTTCGTACTGGTCCTTGGTCATTGTCTGATCGAGCGGCAGCGCGCGCAACACGTTCAGGTTGTCCGCCTCCGCCAGCAGCGGCGGAGTCTTGTCGGGCACGTTCTTGACCGGCTTCTGGTCCAGGCGCTCGCGCATCGCGGCGAGCAGGTGCCGGCCGAAGGTGAGCGTGCGATAGCGCGGATCGGCGCCGGGCACCACGATCCACGGCGCTTCGCCGGTCGAGGTCTTGCGCAGGAACGGTTCGCTCACCTTGACGAACCGGTTGTAGAGCTTGAAGTACTCCCACTCGATGTCGGTCACGCGCCAGCGTGTCCTGGAATCCTTTTCAAGCGCCTTGAGACGCTTCTTCTGCTGTGGCTTGGACAGGTGGAACCAGTACTTGAGCAGCAACACGCCCTCGTCGCACAGCATCTTCTCGAAGCGCAGGATCTCGCCGATTTGCTGCGAGAACTCGCTCTCGCCGATCACGCCCTGCACGCGCTGCACCACCGGAAGGGTGTGCCATGCGCCGAAGAAAACGCCGATCTTGCCGCGGGGCGGCAGCGCGCGCCAATAGCG
Organism: Betaproteobacteria bacterium; assembly: GCA_016195915.1. Taxonomy (GTDB): domain Bacteria; phylum Pseudomonadota; class Gammaproteobacteria; order Burkholderiales; family SG8-39; genus JADGRQ01. Next base: position 65,695 of record JACPYS010000043.1, read on the forward strand.
CCATAGCGGCGGCCGCTCGATCTCCTCGTCCGATGGCGCCGGAAAGGCGTTGGCGGCGATATGGCGCGGATCCATCCATTCGTTGAGCAGGTTCACGGTCTCGCCCTTACCTGCGCCTTCCACGCCGGCGATCAGGATCAGCACCGGGAACTTGCCGTTCTCCTTGAGGTCGTACTGCGCGTTGAGCAGCGCCTCGCGCAGCTTCGGCGCCTCTTTCAGGTACTTGGCCTTGTCGATGCGGTGATCGAGATTCGCTGAGTCGAACATGGCGTTGCTCCTTTTTTACGGATCAGACAAGGTCGGGGGAGATCGCGGCGCGCAGCGCAGGCTGCCTCGCGGCGCCCCGCTCGCGCGCCGCGAGCCAGTACAGGGCGCCCTTCTTCAGGTTCCAATCGTATGCTTTTCCGGTCAGCGCGAGCGCTGCCACCTGGCCGAGCGTCGGTTGATGGCCTACCACCACGACCACGCCGCCGGCCGCCGGCCAGCCGCAGGCCGACAGCAACGCGCTCGGGTCGGCACCCACGTCGCAGTCTTCAAGGATTTCGTACTCGCGCGTCAACGCGCGCGCGGTCTGCCGGGCACGACGCGCCGGGCTGGACAGCACCCGGGTGCCGTCCGGCAGCCGCTCCCGCAGCCATCCAGCGACCCTCTCCGCCTGCTTCTCGCCCTTTGGCGTGAGCTTACGCTGCGCGTCCGGCGAACCGTCTTCGGCCTCCGCGTGCCGCCACAATATGAGTTCCATGACTTTTTCCGCTCCGCGGTACTGCTACGAGACTACGCGAATTCTGCCACCGGACGCGAAGCGCAGGTCGTGACCTAGGTCAACAACCGTGTTCAGCGCCAGAAATGATCGCAAGCGCGAAAAGCCTTCCAGGATCGCTGCAGGGCCTGCCGGTGATGTTCGAGCGCCGTCCCGGTCCGGTCGCGCACGATAGCCCGCGGTTGCCGGCGCAGGGGCTCGCCCGATTCACGCGCGGCGGTCTTGATCAGCGCCTGCGCGGTCGCGCAGTCGTTGATCGCGCCGAGCACGTCCTGCAGATCGTTCAACGCTTCGAGCATGGGCCGCGCTCGAACGCTCGAGAACAACGGCGCGAAGAAGCCGGCCGCGTAACGCAGCTTCTTTGCCGCGATGCGCAACCGGTGCATCTGCGGAAAATCGAGCCGCGCCAGCGTTCTGCCCCGCTTGCGCACACGCTCGTAGTCCCGCTCCAGCACCGCTTTCGCATGACCGGCGACAGGCGCCTGAAGCGCCAGGGCCTGCGTCTGCGTCTGTTGCGCAGCCCACGGCTCCTCGGTCAGCCAGCCGCCCATGCTCAGGACCAGGCGCTGATAGTCGGGTGATGCAACGGCGAGGCTGGCCGCACGGTGCGCGGACTGCCTCAGGCGCGCGCAGGTGCGCTCCAGTCTGTGCAGGCCGTGGTGCTCGGGATACTGGGCGATCAACGGTGAGAGCGTCGCTTCGACGAACACGTCCCAGTCGCGCGCCGGGCCCAGCGCGCGCGCGAGGCCTTGCACCGAGGCGACCGGGCGTTCCGCAGTACCCGGCGGCAGCAGCGGCGCGAAGGCACCCAGGCCCGAGCGCAACCGGCGCAGCGCAACCCGCATCTGGTGCAGGTATTCGGGGTCAGCGCCGCGCAATACGCCCGCGTAGTTGGCCTGCATATGATTGATGCAGCTCCAGCATACTGCTTTGAACGCCGCGGTGGCAGTCATTCCCCTGCGGACAACACCCAGTTGCGCCTTGACCGGCGCGGCGGACACGCCGTGCGCCAAAGCGTAGCCGCGTTCGGCCTTCGAACGATGCTCGATCCGGACGGGATAGCGCTCGGCGATCCTGAGCGCGAATTCGAACAGGCGCCATGCGGGCCCTGTCTGCAACTCGAGTTCCACCTCGCTCACCGCGATCCGCGCTTTGCGCGCGCGGATCACGCCGCGATCGAGACTGACCTCGATCTTTACGCCGGGCGCGGGCGAGACTACCCGTGTCAGGCGCTGCATAGTGACGCGGAACACCGGGCCGAGCTTCGCTCGACCCACCACCCGCAACGCCAGTTTTCCCAGCTCGCTGTGCGCAACGTGCGCCAGGTCTGGAACCGGCACTTTCACGGACGTCTCGATCTCGACGCGCCGGTGCAGTCCGGCCTGCACGCTTCCTCCGCCCTTGATCGCCTGGGTCCAGCTGCCGCGATCCTGCCGCAGGCGCAACGCCACACCTCGCCGCGACAGGGAGTGTCGCGGCGTGTCGTAATAGACCGCATCCAGGGTTCGCGCAGCCTCGTCCGGAGTCCCGATGAGCGGATCACCCGCCAAGCGCGCGAAATATCGCGGCTCGAGGGCAATCTTCAGTTCCACTTCGTTCGGCATCGTCATTGAGTGATATTCTGCGCCAGGCAGATCGACAGCGATGAGAATCAATCCCAACTGCTGCGACCGTAACCGGTCGTTACGAACCTGAGGCGACGATGGTAAGCGCAAAAACCTCCGCCAGCAGCTCAGGCGATCGCGCGGGCGACCTTTGGGGCGGACTGGCCGCAATGCTGGTCGCGCTGCCGTCGTCGATCGCCTTCGGTGTACTGGTCTACGGCGCGATCGGGCCGGAGCAGGCGGGTGCGGGAGCGCTCGCCGGCATTGTCGGTGCTGCCGCGCTCGGGATCGTCGCGCCGATCGTAGGCAGAAACGGCGGTTTCATCACCGCGCCCTGCGCTCCGGCGGCGGCAATTCTCTCCGCGCTCGCAGCGGAACTCGTGGCGCGTGGTGAAATCCACCCCGATCATGTGGTGGGGCTGCTCGGGCTCACCGCATTGCTGTCGGCGCTTTTTCAACTGGTGTTCGGCTTTGCGCGCGTCGGACGCCTGATCAAGTTCATTCCCTATCAGGTGGTCAGCGGCTACCTCTCGGGCGTGGCCCTGATCATCGCGCTGGGCCAGTTGCCGAAGCTGCTCGGCTTGCCAAAACAGGTAACTCTCGCCCACGGCCTCGTTTCGCCGAACCTGTGGAACTGGACCGGAATCACGGTCGGGCTGGTCACCATCGCCGCGACCTTTGCCGCCCCGAAACTGACCGAGAAAGTTCCCGCGGCGATCATCGGGCTGGTCGCTGGAATCGCCACCTATTTCGGGCTCGCTTTTTCCGACGCCAAGCTCCTCGAGCTTGCCGGCAATCGGCTCGTGATCGGGCCGATCGAGGCATCCGGCTCCTTTGTCGCCGCGGTCGGCGCGCGCGCGTCGTCGCTATTGCACATCGACTTTTCCGACATCGGGCTGGTGCTTGTCTCGGCGCTCACGCTCGCCGTGCTCCTTTCCATCGATACGCTCAAGACCGGCGTCGTACTCGACGCCCTGGTACGCCGCCGCCACAACTCAAATCGCGAGCTGATCGGGCAGGGCACTGCCAACCTCGCGTCCTTCTTCGTCGGCGGAATGGCTGGCGCGGGCACCATGGGGGCGACCCTGATGAATGTCACCAGCGGCGGGCGCACCCCCCTGTCGGGGATTGCCGAAGGCGTGTTCGTGCTGCTTGCGTACCTGGTACTCGGCGCGTTGATCGCATGGGTGCCGATCGGCGCGCTTGCCGGCATCCTGCTCGTAGTCGCCTGGAAAATGTTCGACCGCAGCGTGTTCCATCTGGTGCTGCGCCGTTCGACGCGCGTCGATTTCGCGGTCATCATGATCGTGATTGCGGTGGCGCAGGTCGGGTTGATCCAGGCGTCGGCGACCGGTATCTTTCTCGCAATCCTGCTGTTCATCCGCGACCAGGCGCGCGGCTCGGTAATCGTCAACAAGCTCGACTTGCGGGTCGTACGTGCCAAGCGGCGGCGGCTTCTGGCCGAATCGGAAATTCTCGACGCGCACGGCGAGGACGCGATCGTGGTTCAGCTGCACGGCAACCTGTTCTTCGGCACCACCGACCAGCTTTTCTCCGAACTCGAGCAGGATCTCACCAAGCGGCGTTTCGTCCTGCTCGACCTGCACCGCGTCGAGTCGATGGATTTCACCGCCGCACACCTGTTCGAGCAGATGAAAGGGCGGCTGGCCGACAGCGGCGGCGAGCTGCTGTTCAGCCAGCTGCCCTCGGGCATGGCCACGAAGCAGGACATCGAAGAGTACATGGCTGAACTCGGCCTGGTGCGCGGCGGCAAGGGCGTTCACGTGTTCGAGACGGACGACAGCGCGATCGAGTGGATGGAGGACCGCATCCTGGAGGCCTACGGCTGGACGCCAGAGGAAGAAGGCGCGGCATTGGAGCTCGGAGAGATCGAGATCTTCAGCGAGTTCGATGACGCGACGATCGCCGAACTCTCGGGCGCCCTCACCACCCTCAGCGTCCCCGCCGGCGGCGCGATCTGCTCGCGCGGCGACGCGGGCGACGAAATGTTCCTGCTGCGCAGCGGGCGCGTGAACGCGCTTCTGCCGCTGGAGACCGGCAAACGCCTTCACGTGGCCACCTTCTGCCGCGGCGACTTCTTCGGCGAAATGGCATTCATCGACCAGGAACCGCGCTCCGCGAGTGTGGAGGCGGTCACCCCCGCCGAATTGTTCCTGCTTTCGCGCGCTCGATTCGACGAGCTGGTGAAGAGGGATCCTGCCCTGGGCGGAATCATCTTCGAGCGGCTGGCGGTCGCCATTTCGAAGCGCCTGCGTTCGGCCGATACGGAGCTTCGGGCGCTCGAAGAGTACTGAGTCCCGACAGGAGACCTCCGCTCAAGGGAGATCAGGAATGAAAGTGCCCGTTTTACTTGCCGGATTGGTTTTGGGAGTGTGCGCCGCTCAGGCCGCGCCGCCGAACATGCGGCCGGGAATGTGGGAAATTACGACAAGCGTGGAGATGCCCGGACTGCCGACGCAGATGCCGCCGCAGAGCATCAGGCACTGTTACAAGGCTGAGGACCTGAAGGAGTCCAGGGACACGCTGCCCGCGGACAAGACCTGCAAGGTCGACGAATTCAGACAGGAAGGCAATACGGTGCGCTGGAAAATGAGCTGCAAGGGTGACGAGGGACCGATGTCCGGTAGCGGCGAGATCGCCTACGCCGGGCACAGCTACAGCGGCACGGTCGCCATGGCCGGCAAGGCCGGCGGCCAGTCGTTCAACGTGACCCAGAAATACAGCGGCAGGAGGATCGGCGATTGCAATTGAGGCTTGCAAACTCTGCCCGGGCGTGAGCCGAATTTGACCCCGCCGCTCCTGCGCGCGGAAGACTGCGCGCGAATTCATGAGGCAAGCCTCGACGTTCTCGAGACGGTGGGCGTTCGCGTGGACGATGCGGAGGCTCTCGCGCTTCTCAAGCGCAATGGCGCGACTGACGCTACGGGGCCCGACACGGTGCGGCTGCCGCGGGGCCTCGCGCGCGATTGCCTCTCCAGCTGTCCGCGGACCGCGCGCGTCACCGACCGGCAGGATCGCCTGCGCGAATTCGGTCCCGGTGGCCCGGCAATATTCTGGACCGGCAATGCGCTCTACGTTGCGCGCGACAACCAGCGCGAAGAACTCCGCACCGGGGATCTCGCGGAACTGACCCGGGTTGCGGACGCCTGCCCCGAGATCGACGGCATGGTGGGAACCAGCGTCGCCGATTTTCCGCCGCCCGCGCGCGATGTGGTCGGATTCCGGGAGATGGCGCGGAACACAGCGAAACATCTGCGACCGTGCATCTTCACGCCCCAGGGCGCAAGTTCCATCGTCGAGATGGGGAAGGTTCTGGCCGGCGGCGCGTCGCTGCGCGACCGGCCGGTGGTGAGCTTCGGCTACAGCATCGTGAGCCCGCTGCACTGGACCTCGACCGGTGTGGGCGTAATGCGCAACACCGCCGGACACGGCCTGCCGCTCATGATCAACTCCGAACCGATGGGGGGAGGCACGGCACCGGTGACGCTCGCCGGCTGCCTGGTGCTTGCCAACGCGGATACGCTATCAGGAATCGTGATTGCGCAACTGCTCGAGCGCGGCCGCCCTGTGATCTACAACGTCGGCTTCGCCCACGTATTGGACATGGCAACCGGCGTCGCGCTCACCGGCGCTCCGGAGAACGCGCTGCTCCAGTCCGCAGGCGCCGACCTTGCGCGCTTCCACAACATGCCTTCGGCTTCATGGATGTCGACCGAGTCGATGATTCCCGACGCACAAGCCGCCGCGGAAACCATGATGACCGGGCTCGCGCACGCGGCCTGGGGCGTTAACGTTGTCTGGGGCGCGGGCAATCTCGAATCGACCCTGTGCATGTCGGCCGAAAAACTGGTGATCGACGACGAGCTGATCGGCTCCATCCGGCGCTTCGTGCGCGGCATCCCCGTCAACGATGAGACTCTTGCACTCGACGTGATCAGGGAACTCGGCCACCGCGCGGATTTTCTTTCGCATGAGCATACGCTCGCTCATTTTCAGGAAGAAATCCGGCACTCGCCGCTGATGCTGCGCTCCAAGCGCGACGCCTGGGCGAGGAACGGGAGCCGCGACATGAGCGAGCGCGCCGCCGAACGCGTGCGCGAGATTCTCTCCAGAGCGCATGAACCGCACGTGAGCCCCGAGCAGGAGCGCGAACTCACGCGGATAGTCGACCACCATCTCGCGTCGATCGGCGCTGGCGGGTGACGTCTACGCTCCGTCAAACACGAATGCCCACGTGCTCCCGCCGCAGCGACTTGAACAGCTCGAACGCCTGCTTCGGCTTCATCGCGTCGTGCACCACCTTGTTGACCGCCTGGATCATCGCCACCGGCGCATCGGACTGGAAGATGTTGCGCCCCATGTCCACGCCTGCCGCACCCTCCTGAACCGCCCGGTAGGCCATCGTAAGGGCTTCGAGTTCGGGCAGCTTCTTGCCGCCGGCCATCACGACCGGAACCGGGCAGGACGCGGTCACCGTCTCGAAACCCTCGGCCACGTAATAGGTCTTCACGAACTGCGCGCCAAGCTCGGCGCAGATGCGGCAGGCGAGGCGAAAATAGCGCGCGTCGCGCACCATGTCCTTGCCCACCGCGGTCACGCCCAGCACCGGAATTCCGCGGCCCAGGCCCGCGTCGACCAGGCGCGTCATGTTGTGGACGGACTGCGTTTCGAACTCGCCGCCGATGAACACCTGCACCGCCACCGCGGCCACGTTCAGGCGCGCAGCATCGTCCATGTCCACCGCGATATGCTCGTTGGACATCTCCTTGAGGATGCTCGGCCCCCCGCTCGCGCGCAGCACCACGCCGCTTTGCAGCGACGACGGTATCGTGCTGCGAAGAATGCCGCGCGTGCACATCAGCGCGTCGGCGTTCTGGAGCAGCGGAACGATGGTGAGGTCCACGCGCTCCAGGCCGGCCGTGGGGCCCTGAAAATAGCCGTGGTCGACCGCCAGCATCACGGTCTTGCCCGAACCGGGCCCGAAGATGCGCGAGAGCCTGTTCTGCATGCCCCAGTCGAGGGCGTTCGCACCCCTGACGTTCGTCTGCGCGGGTTGCACGGGCACGTCGAGGAAATAGTCCTTCGTGTCCTTGAGATTGTCGATGTCGGCCATCTTGGTGCGTCTCCTTGGGTACGATATTCAGGCTGAGTCTACAGGCGGCGCGGATTTGAGCAGCGCTGCAATGTTCGACTGGTCAGGCGAGGCGACGACGCCGCGCTCGGTGATCAGCGCCGTCACCAGTTCCGCCGGTGTTACGTCGAAGGCCGGGTTGCGAACCTTGATTCCTTCGGGCGCCCAGCGCACGCCCCGGTACCCGGTCACTTCGTTCGCATCGCGTTCCTCGATTGGAATGGCGTCACCGTTCGGCATATCCGGATCGATGGTGGAGATCGGGCAGGCCACGTAAAACGGTATGGCGTGACGATGTGCGAGCACCGCAACCATGTAGGTCCCGATCTTGTTCGCAACATCGCCGTTCGCGGCAACGCGGTCGGTCCCGACGACCACGGCCTGAATCTCGCCGCACTTCATCAGGTGGCCCGCCATGTTGTCGGTGATCAGGGTCACGGGTATTGCGTCCTGCGCCAGTTCCCATGCCGTGAGCCGCGCTCCCTGCAGAAACGGCCGCGTCTCATCCGCGATGACCGAAATGCGCTTGCCGGACTCGATTGCGGACCGGATCACGCCCAGAGCGGTGCCGTAACCGGCGGTGGCCAGCGCGCCTGCATTGCAGTGGGTCAGCACCGTCATGCCGTCTGCGAGCAGCGCCGCACCGTTCCTGCCCATGGCGCGATTGATGCGGATGTCCTCGGCAAGGATTTCGTGTGCTTCGGCGAGCAACCGCTCCGCGATGCTCGCGCTGGACGCCGGTGACATTGCGCCCGACACCGTGCGCATCCGCTTGAGCGCCCAGAACAGGTTGACCGCGGTCGGCCGGCTGCGGGCGAGGACCGCAAACGCCTCTTGCATCGCGCCATCGAACTGCGCTCTGGGCGCACCGGCCAGCCGCAGGGCATCCAGCGCCACACCGTATGCTGCCGCGCATCCAATCGCCGGTGCGCCACGCACCACCATCGAGCGTATCCCCTCTGCGACTCCGGCTGCCGTTGCATAGTCGCGGTAGACCACCTCGGCGGGCAGCACGCGCTGGTCGATCATCTCGAGGCGGCCATCGCGCCAGCGCAGCGTTTCGACGCCCGAACGAGGCGAGGCCCTGTCCATTGTCACTCGCCTTCGAACTCGCAGAGCGTGAACACCTTGTGGCCGCGCCGCTCGAGGCGTTTGCGGCCGCCGAGGTCGGGCAGGTCGATCACGAAGCAGCATTCCACGACCTTGCCACCGGTCTTCGCGATCAGCGCGCACGCGGCCTCGGCGGTGCCGCCGGTGGCGATCAGGTCGTCCACCAGAAGCACCTTTTCATTCTTGGAAACCGCGTCCACGTGCATCTCGATCCGGTCCGCGCCGTATTCGAGCTCATAGTCATGGCCGACGGTTTTCGCGGGCAGCTTGCCCTTCTTGCGGATGGGCACGAACCCGATGCCGAGCTGGAAGGCAAGGGCGGCGCCGATGATGAATCCTCTCGACTCGATGCCCGCCACCTTGTCGATCTTCACGGCCGTATAGCGTTCACCAGTTCGTTGATCGTGACGCGAAAACCGACGGGATCCTTGAGCAGCGTCGTGATGTCGCGAAACATGACCCCCTTTTTCGGGTAGTGCGGGACCGTGCGAATGCGGGACTTGATGATCGTCATCACTCTCTCCTTGCGTTATTTGAGCACCCGCCCGGCCACGGCATCCAGCCGCTTTACAAGCCCGGGATCGCGGGCGTCCGGAGACGTGATCAGGGCGCTCCCCAGTGCGGTCTGGCAACCGTGCGGACACGAGCCGTCGAGCCGCGCGACCTTGGGTGCCGCTCGCTTGATCAGGGTGCGTGCGTTCTCTGCGTTGGCCACCAGCATGCCGATGATCATCTCCACCGTCACGTCATCGTGATGGGGATGCCAGCAGTCGTAGTCCGTGACCATCGCGACCGTCGCGTAACACAACTCCGCTTCGCGGGCGAGTTTGGCTTCGGGCATGTTGGTCATGCCGATCACGTCGCAGTTCCACGAGCGGTAGAGTTCCGACTCGGCAAGACTCGAAAACTGCGGTCCTTCCATCACCAGGTAAGTGCCGCCGCGCACATAGCGTATGTCCGTTCCCTTGACGGCCTGCTCGATCGCGTCGCCCAGTCGGGCACAAACCGGGTGCGCCATGGAGACGTGGGCCACCAGCCCGGTACCGAAGAACGATTTGGTGCGCGCGAAGGTGCGATCGATGAACTGGTCCACGATCACGAACATCCCGGGCGGAAGGTGTTCCCTGAGGGAGCCTACCGCACTGACGGAAATGACCTGCGTCACGCCGGCACGCTTCAGCGCGTCGATGTTCGCGCGAAAGTTGATTTCAGAGGGCGGAATCCGGTGGCCGCGGCCGTGACGCGGGAGGAACGCGAGCGGCTGGCCGTTTAACTCGCCCATGAGCAATTCGTCCGACGGCGTGCCGAACGGCGAATCCACCTTCACCCAGTGAGCGTTGGTGAGCCCGTCGATGTCGTAGACACCGCTGCCACCGATTACTGCCAGCATGTGCTTCTCCGAGGATGCGTGCGGCGCAGGAGTATAGCCGCAGGATGGCTGATCACGTCATGGTCCGGATCGAGTTGTTGACTCGCCGAGCATCCGTTCCACATACCGCGCGATCAGGTCCACTTCGAGATTGACCGCGGCGCCCGGCGCGAGGCGCGTGAGCGTGGTGACTTCCAGCGTATGCGGGATCAGGTTGACCTCGAAGCTGTCACCCTCCACGCGATTCACGGTCAGGCTCACGCCGTCGATCGTGATCGAGCCCTTGCGCGCAACGTAACGCGCGAGCGCATGCGGCGCACGCACCTCCAGCCGCATCGACTCCCCTGCGGGCTCGAATGCCGTCACTTCCCCAACGGCGTCCACGTGCCCGGTAACAAGGTGGCCACCGATCTTGTCATTGATGCGCAGCGATGTTTCCAGGTTCACCTTGGCCCGCTGGCCGAGACCGGCGGTACAGTCGAGCGTCTCGCGCGATACGTCGAACGACAGGCGTTGGCCGTCGACGGCGACCACTGTGAGGCACGCCCCCTGCACGCAGACGGAATCTCCAAGCGTAACGCCAGAAAGCTCGAGCCCGCCGCAATCGACGACGAGGCGAACGCCTTGCTCGAGCGGGGTCAGATTTTCAATTGCACCCACCGCCTGCACGATTCCCGTGAACATTCATAACCTCGCAATGATCCGAATATCCCCGCCGATCCGGTCCACGCCGCGGATCTTCAGCGCCACGCGCTCGTCCAGCGCGCTCATCGCCGCAAGGCCAACCATGCCCTGCGCCGAATCTCCAAGCAGGCTGGGGGCGAGATAGACAATCAGTTCGTCCACGCATCCCTCGCGCACCAGCGAACCATTCAGTTTCACGCCGCCTTCGACATGCACTTCGTTGGTTCCGCGCCGCGCGAGTTCCGCCAGCATCGCCGGCAGATCGACCTTGCCTGAAGGATTGGCCAGCACGCAGATTTCCGCGCCCCTCGCCTCGAGCGCCTCGCGCCGCACCGGATCGTCGCCCGCGCAGAAGATCAGCACTTTGCCGCCGTCGAGAATCCTTGCGTTGGCGGGCGTCTCCAGCCGGCTGTCGATCACCACGCGCAGCGGCTGGCGCGTGGTCGCAACCTCGCGCACATCGAGGCGCGGATTGTCCTGCTTTACGGTCCCGATACCGGTCAGCACGGCGCAGGCGCGCGCGCGCCAGGCGTGCCCGTCACGCCGCGCTTCGGCCCCGGTGATCCATTGAGACTGCCCGTTCGCGAGCGCGGTGCGGCCATCGAGGCTGGCGGCGATCTTCATGCGCACCCAGGGGCGATCGCGCGTCAGGCGCGAAACAAACCCGATGTTGAGTTCACGCGCCGCTTCCTCGAGCAATCCGTGCTCGAAGGCAATTCCGGCGGCTGCGAGCCGCTCGCCGCCGCCGCGCGCCTCGGGGTTGGGGTCGCGCATTGCCGCAACCACGCGCGCGACCCCGGCCGTGACCAGCGCATCCGAACACGGCAGGGTGCGGCCAACGTGGTTGCACGGTTCGAGTGACACATAGGCGGTCGCGCCGCGTGCCGCCTCGCCCGCCTGCGCCAGCGCGGCCACCTCGGCGTGCGGGCCGCCCGCCTTTTCGTGCCAGCCTTCGCCGACGATGCAACCGTCCTTGACGATGACGCATCCCACGCGCGGATTGGGGGTCGTGGTGTAAAGGCCTTGCGCGGCAAGCGCGAGTGCCCTGCCCATCAAGTCGCGGTCAAGCGCGCCGAACACCGCTATCTGCTGCGCTTGCGCGGTTTCTTGACTTCCCGCGCCGCCTCGCTGAAGTCCTCCGGCGTCTCGAAGCTCCGGTAAACCGAAGCAAATCGGATGTAGGCGATCTTGTCGAGCTTGGCCAGCTCGCGCATCACCAGGTCGCCGACCCGGCTGGTGGGAACCTCCCGCTCGCCGAGCGACCTCAGCTTCTCCTCGATGCGATCGAGCGCGGCATCCACGGCGTCGGTCGCCACCGAGCGTTTGCGCAGCGCAAGCAGCATGCTCCCGGCGAGCTTGTCGCGCGCGAAGTCGGTGCGGCTGCCATCCTTTTTTACCAGACGTGGCATGCGCAGTTCGACTTTCTCGTAGGTGGTGAAGCGTTTGTCGCAGGCGAGGCACTTGCGGCGGCGGCGCGTGGTGTTCGACTCGTTGTTCGCGCGCGTATCCACCACCTGGGTGTCTCCGGCGTTGCAGAACGGGCATTTCATCGCAGGTCCCTACGCATACACCGGAAATCCCGCACACAAGGACTTCACTTCGCCGGTGACGCGCCGGATGTTCTGGTCGTCGGTCGGGCGGTCGAGCACGTCGGCAATCAGGTGGGCGAGGATCTCGGCCTCGCCGGTGCGAAAACCGCGCGTCGTCATCGCCGGCGTGCCGATGCGCACGCCCGAGGTCACCGTCGGCTTCTCCGGGTCGTCCGGAACGGCGTTCTTGTTGACCGTGATGTGCGCACGGCCAAGCACCGTCTCCGCATCCTTGCCGGTGATCTTCTTCTTGCGCAGGTCGAGAAGGAACATGTGACAGTCGGTGCGGCCCGAGACGATGCGCACCCCGCGTTCCGTGAGAATGCTCACCATGGCACGCGCATTGTCGAGCACCTGCTGCTGGTAGTCGCGGAATTCGGGCTTGAGCGCCTCGCCCAGCGCGACCGCCTTCGCCGCGATCACGTGCATCAGCGGACCGCCCTGGATGCCGGGAAAGATCGCCGAGTTGACCGGCTTTTCCTGCTCGCTGCGGCCCATGATGAGGCCGCCGCGCGGTCCGCGCAGCGTCTTGTGGGTGGTGGTCGTGACGAAGTCCGCGATCGCCACGGGCGAGGGATACAGGCCCACCGCCACCATTCCCGCGTAGTGCGCGATGTCGGACATCAGCAATGCCCCGGTGCTGTCGGCCACCGCGCGAAACGCGTTCCAGTCGAACGCGAGCGAATACGCCGATGCTCCCGTCACGATCATCTTCGGCCGGTGCTTTGCGGCGAGGTCCTCGACCTGGTCGTAGTCGATCGCCTCGTCCTGATCCAGACCATAGGAGACGATGTTGTAGAGCTTTCCCGAGAGATTGACGGGGGAGCCGTGGGTCAGGTGCCCACCGCTCGCAAGCGAAAGTCCGAGGATCGTATCGCCCGGCTTGAGTGCCGCCGCGTAGACGGCCTGGTTGGCCTGCGAGCCCGAATGCGGCTGCACATTCGCCCAGGGCGCGCCGAACAGTTTCTTCGCGCGCTCGATCGCGAGTTGCTCGGCGATGTCGACGTACTCGCAACCGCCGTAGTAGCGCTTGCCGGGATAGCCCTCGGCATACTTGTTGGTGAGAACCGAGCCCTGCGCGTAGAGCACCGCGGGGCTGACGTAGTTTTCGGAGGCAATCAGCTCGACGTGGTCTTCCTGGCGGCGGTTTTCGAGGCGCACCGCGTTCCAGAGTTCCGGGTCGGCTTGGGCAAGAACATTGGGAGCGAACATGGCTGCCATCGGGCAAAAACATAGATTTTACCAGTCTGCCCTGTTCCAGCCGTGACCCCCGCGGGAAGGCCCGGAGGAGCGCCGTAAGGCGCCGATGCGCACCGGAATGCGCTTGCGCCCGAAGGCCTTGCCGAACTGCTCGTAGCGGCCCGCCAGCTGGGTGCCGCAGGAAGGACATTTGCCTTCGGGGCTCAGGCGGTAGGCGCCGATGTCGTACCAGTCGCGCCCGATCACCACTTCCTCGCAGTGCGGGCAGTATGTCGAGCCGCCCTCGGCGTCGTGCACGTTGCCGGTGTACACGTAGCGCAAGCCCGCCAGGCGCGCGATCTCGCGTGCACGGGTGAGCGTGGCAGGAGGCGTCGCCGGTATGTCCATCATCTTGTAATCGGGATGGAACGCCGAGAAATGCAGCGGCACGTCGGGGCCCAGGTTCTTCGCGATCCACCTGCATTGCTCGTTGAGTTCGAAGTCGGAATCGTTCTTGCCGGGGATCAGCAGTGTCGTGATCTCGGTCCAGACCTGCGTTTCCTTGACCAGGTAGCTCAGCGTATCGAGCACCGGCTGCAGGTGCGCGCCGCACAACTTGAAATAGAAGTCGTCGGTGAACCCCTTCAGGTCCACGTTCGCCGCATCCATCTTCGCGTAGAACTCACGCCGTGCATCGGCATGGATGTAACCGGCGGTCACCGCCACCGTCTTGACGCCCTGAGCGTGGCAGGCATCCGCCACGTCGAATGCGTACTCGGCGAAGATCACGGGGTCGTTATAGGTGAATGCGACACTCTTGCACCCGAGGCGCACTGCCTCGGCGGCAATCGCTTGCGGCGTGGCCGCGTCCATCAGCGTGTCCATTTCACGCGACTTGGAGATGTCCCAGTTCTGGCAGAACTTGCACGCGAGATTGCAGCCCGCGGTGCCGAACGACAGGACGCTCGAGCCAGGGTAGAACTGGTTGAGCGGCTTCTTCTCGATCGGATCGACACAGAAACCCGACGAACGGCCGTAGGTGGTGAGCACCATCGCGCCGCGTTCCATCTTGCGCACGAAGCAGGCGCCGCGCTGGCCTTCGTGCAGGCGGCAATCGCGGGGACAAAGATCGCACTGGACGCGCCCGTCTTCCAGCGCGTGCCACCAGCGGCCCGGATGCGAGCTCTCGAGCATGTCAGTGCACCGGCGCCTGGCGGAATTTGAGCACGCGGTAGCGCCAAAGCGTGCAGCGCGTAATGCGCGTTTCCTCCGGGATTCCCGCCTTGCGTCGCAATTCCGCGAGAAACCCGCGCTTGTCGGGAATGTTTTCCCAGACCTGCGGAAGAAAGGTTCCGCGCCTGCCCTCGGACTCGAGGATCAGGCCGTCCTCACCAGGAACGATCGCATCGAGCAACTCGGCCTCGTCACCGAAGCGCAGCGGCCGCGGCGTCGAAAGCACGGACACCTCGAGCTGCACCTGCGGCCATTCCGCGGCAGTGACGGCCGGAAAACGCGGGTCGCGGAACGCTGCGTTGATCCCGTTGGCGGCGACGTCCTCGCCAAGCGCACGCGCAGCCGAGAGGCTGCCGATGCAACCGCGCAAGGCTCCCGCCTTCGTCAGCGTGACGAACGTCGCGCCGGGCTGCCTCAGCCATGCCGGGGCATCGCCAACGGGCTTTGTACCGAGCCCCAGCTCGGCGGCAATCGCGCGACGGGCAATCTCGATCAGGGTTCTCCCGGCTTCGTCCTCGGCGAGCGCTGCGCCCTCATCCAGCGCAAACGACGCGTAACCCACGACGCGGCCCTGGGGACCGGCCGTGTCGCCTGAGTTGCACGCCGCAAGCCGGCGGATGGTCAGCCCCTTCGAGCGCGCTACCTGCATCAGACCGTTCAACGGCGTCGCGCCGCAGGCCTGGTTGTGGGTGAGGTCGGTGGCGAGGTGTTCGATGCGCTCGAGCGTCGCGCCGTCGATGCGTTTCGCTTCATCGTAGGCGTGGTAGTGGGAAAGGTCGGTGGAGAGCACGATGACTGTCTCCGGTCCGCCCCACAGCCGCTCGATGACCTGCGCGACCTCGTCCACCGAGGCATCACCGACGGCAAACGGCACCAGGGTGAATTCGCGCAGGACGCGCTGCAGGAAGGGTAGTTGCACTTCAAGCGAATGCTCCATCGCATGCGCCGGATCGCTCGATACGACCTGAGGCAGCGCAAGCGCTTCTCGCGCGGCGTCACGATCGATCGGAATCCGCCCGAGGGGCGTGGCAAACTCGTCAGCCGCCGGCAACGCAAGCCCCTTCACCGGCACGCGGTGCACGGGCCCCAGCAAGACGACACGCTTCACGATGCCGCGCGCGCCTTCGAGTTCGCCGTAGGCGTTGGCGGCAACTCCGCCGGAATAAATGTAGCCGGCGTGCGGGACGATCAGCGCCTTGGGATGGCCGAAGCGCGGCGCGAAACTCGCGACCCCTCCCAGCAGTTCGTCGATATCGGCAAGCAAATCACGCGGCTCGCTCGAATAGAAAGCGCCGGCGACGGCGGCGGGTCTGACAGTGGCCATGGCGGATGAACCGATACCGGATATTTTCGTATATGGAGACTATCCGCCCGACGGCAAGACCGCGTCAAGCCATTCGATCACGCCTTGCATCGCGCGCACCACCGATTGGCGCCGCACCGCCTCGCGATCCCCCTCGAACCGGCGGGTCTCTACGCGCACCGAGCGGTCGGCCCGCCGCGCCCAGCCGAAGCACACGGTTCCAACCGGCTTGGCGCGCGAGCCGCCCGTCGGGCCCGCCACACCGGTAATCGAGAGGGCGAAGCCCGCGCGACTGTGCTCAAGAGCACCCGAGGCCATCTCGCTCGCGGTCTGCTCGCTCACCGAACCGTGCCGCGCGAGGGTTTCCGGCGAAACCCCGAGCATCTCCTGTTTCGCCTCGTTGGAATAGGTCACGAATCCCCTGTCGAACCATTCGGAGCTGCCGGCAATCGCCGTGATCGATTGCGCCACCCAGCCGCCGGTGCAGGATTCCGCGGTCGCGAGCGTGTCGCCGGAGGTCCTGAGCCGCTCGCCGACCAGCGTTGCAAGGGCAGTGAGCGCGTCCTCGGACATCAGTAAAAGATCCTCCTCGCGATCGCCAGGACCAGGAGCGTGTAACCGGCGGCGAGGATGTCATCGGCCATCACGCCAAGCCCACCCTTTACGCGTCGTTCGAACTCGCGGATCGGCGACGGCTTCACGACGTCGAATGCGCGGAACAGGAAGAACGCCGCCGCCTGCCAGCCCGGCTCTTCCGGCGCGATCAGCAGAATCAACAGGAATGCGACCACTTCGTCCCACACCATCGATCCGTGATCGGCCACGCCGAGGTTGCGGCCGGTGATCGAGCACGCCCATACGCCGACCGCGAACAACGCTCCGATGATCAACAGTGCCTGGCCCGGCGCGTATTCGCGCAGTGCATACCAGTACAGCGGCAACGCGAGCAAGGTGCCGAAAGTGCCCGGCGCAAAACGGATCAGCCCGATGCCAAAGCCGAAGGACAGAAAGTGCGCAGGGTGCGAAAACACAAACCGGAAAGTGGGTCGCAAGATCATTTTGCGAAATCATTTTACGTAATGTACCGGCGCTATTTGAAGTGATCGAATCCGCCAGCGGCGGGAAGCGCCCGTCCGGCAGCGTCGCAAAATTCGAGTTTCCGCTCGCCTTCAAGCATGGTACCCACGCAGGCAAGCGGCAGCTTCAATTCGCGCGCCAGGCGCTCGACATCGTCGCGGCGGGTCGCGCTCGCGGTGAATATGAGTTCATAGTCGTCGCCGCCGGAAAGCACGCAGCGCTGCTCCAGCTCCGGATCGCCGAGATTCGCGAATGCCGCGCAGCGCGGCAAACTTTCGTAGTGCACCTGCGCGCCCGCGCCGGAGCGCTCGAGGATATGCATCAGGTCTCCGGCGAAACCGTCGGACACGTCGATCGCGCCGGTCGCGAGTCCGCGCAGGCGCAGGCCGAGCTCAACACGCGGATCCGGCAATTCGAGCCGCCGGGTGACGTAGTCGGCATCCTGATTCGAAAGCGTGACGCGACCGAGGCGCTGCGCGAGGCCGAGCGCAGCGCCGCCGAGTTCGCCCGACACCCAGATGTCGTCACCCGGATGCGCGCCCGAGCGAAGCAGGGCATCGCCCGGCGGAACCTCGCCGAAAATGGTGATGCAGATCATGATCGACGCAGAGGTGGAACTTCGCGTGGTGTCGCCGCCTATCAGTTCGACCCCGGAACGATCGGCAAGCGCGAAGAATCCTGCGCTGAACTCCGACAGCCAGGCTTCGTCGGCCGTTGGCATCGCGAGCGCAAGTGTGGCCCAGCGCGGACTGGCACCCATCGCAGCGAGATCGGAAATGTTCACTGCCAGCGACTTGTGGCCGAGCCGCCGCGCGTCGGTTCCCGTGAGGAAATGGATCCCCTCGGCTAACATGTCCGTGGACACGGCCAGATCCATGCCGGGCGACGGGGCGATGAGCGCGCAATCGTCTCCCACCCCGAGGCGCGCGCTGCGCGCCGGACGCTCGAAGAAATGCCGGATCAGCTCGAATTCGGAGGGCATGTGGCTGGGGCAAGGCGCCGCCTTGCGCGCGCAAGCTCGGCCGGGCGCAGTGTCGCGGCGAGTCGTTCGAGCACGCCGTTGACGAACTTGTACCCATCGGTGCCGCCGAAGCTCTTTCCGATCTCGACCGCCTCGTTGAGCACGACCTTGACCGGCGTGGCGGCCTCGGCCGAAAGCTCGAAAGCACCGATGTAGAGGACCGCGCGCTCGACGGGCGAGAGCGAGGCGAAGCTGCGATCGAGACACGGAGCGATCAGCGCCTGGAGGTCCGCGGCACGCGAAATGACTCCGCGCACCAGGGTTTCCAACAAAGCGGAATCGGCGTGCCCGTATTCCTGCGCCTCCTTCGCTTGCGCGAGAAGCTCGCCGGCCTCGCCGCCCGCAAGCTGCCAGGCATAGAGCGATTGCAGCGCGAGTTCGCGCGCGCTGCGGCGAGGCGTCTTCGGCTTCACCGGCTGCGCTCCGTGAGCGACTTCACCGGCTGCGCTCCGTGAGCGACTTCACCGGCTGCGCTCCGTGAGCGCAGCGCGCAACCTTGCCATCTCGACCGCCACGCGAGCCGCTTCCGCGCCCTTTTCGACGCGCGCCAGCGCCTGCGCTTCGTTCTCCGTCGTGAGAATGCCGTTCGCGACCGGCAGACCGGTTTCCAGCTGGACTTCCATGACGCCGCGCGCCGATTCGTTGGAAACCACCTCAAAATGGTAGGTATCGCCTCGGATCACCGCGCCGAGAGCAACCAGCGCGTCGCAACGTCCGCTTTGCGCGAGCCACTGCAGCGCGGGGGGAATCTCCAGGGCGCCCGGAACCTCCGCGAGGACGACGTCCGCGGGCAGCACACCGAGTTCGCCCAGGGCGCGCTGGCAGGATTCGAGCAGCCGCGCGCAGATTTGCGCGTTGAATCGGCTGACAGCAATGCCGACGCGCAGGCCGCGGCCGGCGTCGCGCGGCAGTTCGCGCGCTGCGGGTGGCTGGGCCATGATGTTCTACCGCCGGGGCCGCTCGGCGTAGCCGACGACCTCGAGCCCGAAGCCGGCCATGCTCGGCATTTTGCGCGGCGCGGCCATCAAGCGCATGCGCCCGACGCCCAGTTCACGCAGGATCTGCGCGCCGATTCCGTAATTGCGCAATTCCGCGGAGCGGTTGCCTCCGCTCCGCCGAGACTCGGATGACGCATCTCCCAGGCGCGCTTCCAGCGTGTCATCCGACCCGGAGCAGTTGAGCAGCAACATCACACCGCAGCCGTTCGCGGCGATGGCGCTCAGGGCCTCGCCAACGCCCCAGGTATGGGTTCCCGGACCGAGGTCGAGCAGGTCGATCACCGACAGCGGTTCGTGTACCCGCACCAGCGTCTCGCGATCCGGCGCGATCTCGCCGCACCTGAGCACCAGGTGGCTCGAGTTCGAGGGCAGATCGCGATAGGCAACCAGATGGAACCGCCCGAAGGCCGTCTCTACGTCGCGCTCGGCGGTGCGCCGCACCAGCGATTCGTTCGCACTGCGATAGTGGATCAGGTCCGCGATGGTGCCGATCTTGAGGCCGTGCGTCGTGGCGAACTCGAGCAGTTGCGGCAGGCGCGCCATGGTGCCGTCGTCGTTCATGATCTCGCACAGCACTGCGGCAGGCGCGAGCCCGGCCAGTCGCGCGAGGTCGCAGCACGCCTCGGTGTGACCCGCGCGCACCAGCACGCCGCCCGCCTGGGCGATCAGCGGAAACACGTGGCCCGGCTGGACAATATCCTCGGGCTTCGCATCGCGCGCCGCGGCAACCTTGATGGTGAGAGCCCGGTCTTGCGCCGAGATGCCGGTCGCGATGCCTTCCGCCGCCTCGATCGAAGCGGTGAAATTCGTGCCGTGGCGCGAGCGGTTCTGGTTCACCATTGGTCGCAGGCCGAGGCGCGCCGCATGCTCCTCGGCGACCGGCATGCAGATCAGGCCGCGGCCATGCTTTGCGAGAAAGTTGATCTTCTCGGCAGTGACGAAATCGGCGGCAAAAACCAGATCGCCCTCGTTCTCGCGGTCTTCGTCATCCACCAGCACGACGGTGTTGCCCGCGCGGATTTCCGCGATGATCTCCGCGATGGGATTGATCGCTGTGGTTGTTTCGCGGCGCATGGGCGAACCGGGCAAGATGCGCTCAGCCGGCTTTCGGTTCCTCGGCAAGGATCTCGCCGGCAGTCTCGGCCTGCGCGCGCGCGCTGGTCTTTTCGCGGATGCGCGCCGACTTGCCCGAGCGTTCGCGCAGGAAATAGAGCTTGGAGCGGCGCACATCGCCGCGGCGCTTGATCTCGATCGAGGCGATCAGCGGCGAGTGGGTCTGGAACGTGCGCTCGACGCCCTCGCCCGAGGAAATCTTGCGCACGATGAACGACGAATTGATGCTGCGGTCGCGGCGCGCCACGACCACGCCTTCGAACGCCTGCACGCGCTTGCGCTCGCCCTCCACCACGTTCACATTGACGATGACCGTGTCGCCCGGCACGAAGTCCGGGATCTTCTTGCCGAGCCGCTTGATTTCTTCCTGCTCGAGTTTCTGGATCAGATTCATGTCACGCTCCGTTCGCCGTATTCACGCTGGAATTCTTCCAGCAGCTTTCGTTCCTCGTTCGTCATCGTGTGCTCCTGCAGCAACTCCGGCCGCCGCTCCCAGGTGCGCCCGAGCACCTGTTTGAGCCGCCAGCGGCCGATCGCCGCGTGGTTGCCGGAAAGCAGCACTTCCGGCACGCGCTCTCCCCCGTCGTTCGGCCAGACTTCCGGCCGCGTGTAATGCGGGCAGTCGAGCAAGCCCTCGGCAAACGACTCCTCGGCGGCCGAGCGCGCATCGCCCAGCGCCCCCGGCAACTGCCGGACCACGCTGTCGATCAGCACCATTGCGGCGAGCTCGCCGCCCGAGAGCACGTAGTCGCCGATCGACACCTCTTCGTCCACCGAACGGCGGATCAGCCGTTCGTCGACACCCTCGTACCTGCCGCACACCAGTGTGACCGCCTGCGCCAGCGAAAGCTCCATCACCTTGCGGTGGTCGAGCCTTGCGCCCTGCGGGGAGAGCAGGATAACCTTGCCGCTCAACCCTTCGCTGCGCTGCGCGTCGCGCGCCGCGCGGATCGCCTGCTCCAGCGGCTCGCAAAGCATCACCATACCGGGCCCGCCGCCGTACGGACGTTCATCCACGGTCCGATGGTTGTCGCTGGTGAAATCGCGCGGATTCCACACTGCGAGTTTCCATAAACCGTCTTCCCGCGCACGCCGCGGAATCCCGCTTTCGCTTACCGCGGCGAACATTTCGGGAAACAAGCTCACCACGTCGAAGCGAATCACGTCCCGCATCACGTCCCGCATCACGTCCCGCATCACGTCCCGCATCACGTCCCGCATCACGTCCCGCATCACGTCCCGCATCACGTCCCATTGCCTGCCACTACCAGTCTGCATCCCAATCGACCTCGATGCGCCGCTCGACAGGATCGACGCGCTCGATCACGCCCTGCACCCAAGGCAGCAGGCGGTTGCGCGCGCCCGCCAGCGCGATCACTTCGTGCGCGCCGTTGTGGAAAACCCGGTCCACCCGCCCGAGGCGCGCCCCGCTCCGGTTGACCACTTCCACGCCAAGCAGGTCGGCCCAGTAATAGCGGCCGGGTTCCGGCTCGGGCAGCATCTCTCGCAGCACTGCGATGATCTCGCCGTTCAGCGCCTGCGCCGCATCGCGCGTGCCGACGCCCCCCAACTTGGCCACCAGCTTCCCGCCGTGGGCCCGCGCCGATTCGACGAGCATTTCCTTGCGCTCCGCGCCGAGCCACCATTTCGGGTACCCGGCCGCGCCACCGGTTTCTCCGGTCCATGGCTCGATGCGCACCCAGCCCAGCAAGCCCCAAGCACCTTCAACCCGGCCCAACTCGACCCAGCGGCCGTCGGGCCGTTCCAGCGTCAAATCCTTCTCACGCCGCCTTCTTGTCAAACTGCCGCACGAGGCGCGCCACGGTGGTGGACAGTTGCGCGCCCTTGCCCTTCCAATGTTTGACGCGCTCGACGTCGACGCGCAATGCCTCACGCCCCTCGGGGGCCTTCGGGTCGTAAAACCCGACGCGCTCGATGAAGCGACCGTCGCGCGCCCTGCGCGAATCGGCAACCACCATGTTGTAGAACGGCCGGTGTTTAGCACCACCGCGCGCAAGCCTGATCACCACCATTTCCCGCACCCCGAAAATTCGAAAAGGGGCGGATTTTAAAGGAAATCCGGGCTCAAGGGAAGGCCGGGAATGGCCCCCGCCGGACGCGGCCGTCCCGGATCACCCGGGACGGCGTCCTCAGCGGCCGGGCATCATGCCTTTCATGCCCCGCATCATGCGCTGCAGGTTGCCGCCGCGCATCATTTTCATCATCTTCTGCATCTGTTCGAACTGATTGAGCAGGCGGTTGACCTCCTGCACGGTCACGCCGGCGCCCGTGGCGACGCGCCGCTTGCGCGCAGCCTTAAGCAGTTCCGGTTTAGCGCGCTCCGCGCGCGTCATCGAGTTGATGATCCCCTCGAGGCGGCGGATCTGATTGTCGTCGGCGAGCTGCGCCGGATTGACATTCTGCGCAATCTGCGCCGGCAGTTTGTCCATCAACGCTGACAGCCCGCCCATCTTGCGCATCTGCGCGACCTGATCTCGGAAGTCCCCCAGGTCGAAGCCTTTGCCCTTTCTGATCTTGTTGGCGAGTTCGAGCGCCTTTTCCTCGTCGACCCCCTTGCGCGCCTCTTCAACCAGGGAAACGATGTCGCCCATGCCGAGCATGCGTGCGGCCATGCGCTCGGGGTGAAACGGCTCCAGCGCATTCAGCTTCTCGCCGATGCCGACGAACTTGATCGGCTTGCCCGTAACCTTGCGCACCGACAGCGCCGCGCCGCCGCGCGCATCCCCGTCGAGCTTCGTCAGCACGACGCCGGTAAGTGCGAGGGCCTCATTGAAAGCACGCGCGGTATTGACAGCATCCTGGCCCTGCATCGCATCCACCACGAACAGCGTTTCGATCGGGCACAGGGCCGCGTGCAGCGCCCTGATTTCACCCATCATCGCCTCATCGATCGCCAGACGTCCCGCGGTATCCACGAGCAACACCTCGTAGTAGCGCAACTTCGCGTGCTCGAGCGCGCGCAGTGCGATGTCCAGCGGTTTTTCCCCGCCATGCGACGGCAGGAAATCCGCGCCCACCTCGGCGCTGACGGCCTTCAACTGCTCGATCGCAGCCGGGCGGTAAACGTCGCAGGAGACAGTCAACACCTTCTTGCGCTGCTCCAGCAGCATCCGCGCGAGCTTGCCGGTGGTGGTGGTCTTGCCCGAGCCCTGCAGCCCGGCCATCAGGATGACCGCCGGCGGCTGCGTCGCAAGGTCGAGCTGCGCGTTCGCCTCGCCCATTATCCTGGTGAGTTCACGGTGCACGACGCCGACCAGCGCCTGGCCCGGCGAGAGGCTGCCGATGACTTCCTCGCCGAGCGCCTTTCCCTTGACCGCGGCGATGAAATCCTTCACCACGGGAAGCGCGCAATCGGCTTCCAGCAGCGCAACGCGCACTTCGCGCAGCGCTTCCTGCACGTTCGCTTCGGTCAGGCGCGCTTCGCCGCGCAGCGATTTGACGACGCGCGACAGACGCTGGGTAAGGTTTTCGAGCAAGATGGCGCCCGGTGGTAGACTAAATTGATGCTTGGCATTTTACTGCACGGTCTGGCAGGCCTGCTCTACGCGCTGCTTGCGCTGCATTTCTGGCATACACGGTGGAACCTGCGCGGGCCGGCCGAAAACCTTTCCCCACCGGCGCCAGGCGGAATGCTTGCCTGGGAGCGGGCGGCGATGCTGGTGCCTTTCGCGCTGCACTCCTGGATCCTGTACGCGGATCTGATCTCGCCCGAGGAAATGCGCTTCGGCTTCGGGCAGGCGCTCTCGGTCATGTTGTGGATGGGCGTGCTGCTGTACTGGGTCGAGAGCCTGTTCTTCAATCTCGACGGCATGCAGCCGCTGGTACTCCCGCTCGCCGCGCTCGCCGCACCGCTGCCCGCGCTGTTCCCCGGCATCGCCACCAGCGCCCATGTGGCCGCTTTCGAATTCCGCCTTCACCTGATCCTGGGCATGCTGGCCTACAGCGTATTCACGATCGCCATGCTCCATGCGGTACTGATGGCGATCGTCGAGCGGCGCCTGCACCGGGTCCACCAGCAGGCCGGGCGCGGGGCCTCGAGGCCGCTCAGCGGCCCGTTGTCGTCGCTGCCGCCGCTGCTGACGCTCGAGCGGCTGCTGTTCCGCCTCATCGCCGCGGCATTCATTCTCCTCACCTTGACGCTCGCCTCCGGCATGCTTTTCTCGGAGACGCTGTTCGGACGCGCCTTTCGCTTCGATCACAAGACGCTGTTCGCCATCCTGTCCTGGTTTACCTTCGCGGTCTTGCTCGCCGGCCGCACTCTGAGAGGCTGGCGCGACCGCACCGCGCTGCGTTGGACGCTGTCCGGATTCGCGCTGCTGATGCTGGCCTACGTGGGCAGCCGGTTCGTGATCGAAGTCGTTCTCGGCAGGGGCTGATGGACGATGTCCCGCTGTCCGCGGAGTTGGCGCTGCTGGTGGTGATGCTCGCGCTTTCGGCGTTCTTCTCGATCGCCGAAACCAGCATGATGGCGCTCAACCGTTACAAGCTGCGGCATCTTGTCTCGCGCGGCCATGGCGGAGCCCGGCGTGCGGCGGAACTGCTCGCGCGTACCGATCGGCTTCTGGGTGCGATCCTGATCGGCAACACCCTGGTCAGCGCGGGCGCGGCCACGCTGGCGGGGGTGGTCTCGGTGCACTTTCTCGGCGAAGACAAGCTGGCCTACGCGGTCAGCACCGTCGGGATATCGATCTTGATCATCGTGTTTTCGGAAATTACCCCGAAGGTCATCGGGGCGACCTACCCCGAGGGCATCGGGCTGCCGCTCGCCTACGTGCTCAAGCCGATGCTGCGGCTGTTCCTGCCCGCGATCTGGTTCGTCAACCTGTTCGTGCAGCCATTGCTGCGCTTGCTGCGCATCCGTCCGCAGCCGGAGGAGCAGAAGCTCTCGCCGGAGGAGATCCGTTTCCTGGTGCTCGAATCCTCGAGCTTCATGCCGAAGAAGCACGTGTCGATCCTGCTCAACCTGTTCGACCTCGGCGACATCACGGTGCAGGACATAATGGTGCCGCGCGTGCGCATCGAATCGATCGATCTGGAAGACCCGCCCGAATCCATTCCGCGCGCATTGACCACCAGCTACCACATGCGCCTGCCGATATTCCGCGGCGGTACACGCGAAGTCGCCGGCGTTCTGCATCTGCGCAAGGTTCTCGGCGCGCTCCAGGCCGGAGATCTCGACTGGGACAAGCTCGTCGCGCTGGCCGATGAACCCTACTTCGTTCCCGCCACCACTCCGGTGTTCGCGCAATTGCAGTACTTCCAGGAAAACAGCGAGCGCATCGCTCTCGTGGTCGATGAGTACGGCGAACTGATGGGCCTGGTGACGCTCGAGGACATCATCGAGGAAATCATCGGCAAGTTCACCACCACGCTGCCGAGCGCGAGCAAGCCCGCATGGGGCGAGGACGGTTCGATCACGCTCGATGGCGGTACGCCGGTGCGCGAGGTGAACCGGGCCCTGGGACTGAACCTGCCGCTCGACGGCCCCAAGACGCTCAACGGGCTCATCCTCGAGCACTTGCAGGATATTCCCGAAGCCGACGTGAGCATCCGCATTGCCGACGTGCGCTTCGAGATCGTGCACGCCCAGGGCCGTGCCGTAAAGACTGCGCGATTGTTCCGCCCCACCGCGCCGCCAGACGCCTCGCCGAAACCGCTGTGAACAAGGTTAATTCTCCTTTTTCTCAATCAGTTACAGTGTAAACTTGAGCCTTTACAAAGTTTATCCACCGGTGCATGATCGCCTTCACAAAGGCCGGTGAGAGGACACAGGAATGGCCACAGCAACCGCGGCGACAGTCAAGGTCAAGGAATTTACCTTCAATTGGGAAGGCAAGGACAAGGCCGGCAAGACGGTACGCGGGGAATTGCGCGCGACCGGTGAGGCGGCAGTCAATGCCGTGCTGCGCCGTCAGGGCATCCTCGTTTCCAAGGTCAAGAAACAGAAGGTCAGCAGCGGCGGCAGCGTCACCGAAAAGGACATTGCCCTGTTCACAAGGCAGTTGGCGACAATGATGAAGGCCGGCGTGCCGCTGCTCCAGGCGTTCGACATCGTCGGCAAGGGTGCGTCCAATCCGGCCGTGGCGCGGCTCCTTGGCACGGTCAAACTCGACGTCGAAACCGGCGCGCCGCTGGCGGTGGCGTTTCGCAAACACCCACTGTATTTCGACACGCTGTTCTGCAACCTGGTGCAGGCTGGCGAGCAGGCGGGGATCCTCGAGGACCTGCTCGACCGGCTCGCGATCTACAAGGAAAAGACACTCGCGATCAAGTCCAAGATCAAGTCCGCGCTTTTCTATCCGGTCGCGATCATCGCGGTGGCATTCATCATCACCGCGGTGATCATGATTTTCGTCATCCCGGCTTTCAAGCAGGTGTTCGCCAGTTTCGGCGCGGACCTGCCCGGACCGACCTTGGTGGTAATGGCGATTTCCGAGGTCTTCGTTAAGTACTGGTACATGATTTTCGGTATCGTCGGCGGCGGAATCTACGGCTTTCTGGAAGCTTGGAAGCGCTCGGTCGCGGTGCAGATCCTCATGGACCGGATCATGCTGAAGATGCCGGTATTCGGCCACCTGATCCGGATCGCCACCATCGCGCGCTGGACACGCACGCTCTCGACCATGTTCGCCGCGGGCGTTCCGCTGGTCGAAGCGCTCGACTCCGTCGGCGGCGCCTCGGGCAACTACGTCTACACGATGGCAACCAAGCAGATCCAGGCGGAGGTTTCGACAGGCTCGTCTCTGGTGCTGGCGATGCAGAACACCAATGTGTTCCCGAGCATGGTGTTGCAGATGTGCATGATCGGCGAGGAAACCGGCGCGCTCGACGCGATGCTCGGCAAGGTGGCGGATTTCTTCGAGCAGGAGGTCGACGACGCGGTGGAAGCACTCTCGAGCCTCATGGAACCGATCATCATGGTGGTGCTCGGTACGCTGATCGGCGGCATGGTGATCGCAATGTACCTGCCGATTTTCAAGATGGGCCAGGCGGTCTGAGGCTGCGCGCTCGACGCCATTCCGGGCCGCGCACGGCACCGCGCGGCCTTCCCTCATTAGGCCCATGCTGAACGTCCTCTCGGACCCGGTCTGGTTTGTCTCGGTGGCGACGATTGCCGGGCTTTGCATCGGAAGCTTTCTCAACGTCGTAATTCATCGCCTGCCGAAGATGATGGAGCGCGAATGTCGGGCGCAGTGTGAAGAGCTGTCCGGTGCATTGCCGAAACCCGCTGCGAGCGCGGCCGAGCGCTACAACCTGATGGTTCCACGTTCCCGGTGCCCGGCGTGCAACCACGGGATCACCGCCTTTGAAAATGTACCGTTGCTGAGCTTCGCGATCCTGCGGGGGAAATGTTCCGCCTGCGGCGCGAGGATTGGCTTGCGCTACCCGGTGATCGAACTTTGCGGCGGCGCTCTGGCGGGGTACTGCGCTGCGCGCTACGGTCTGGCCCCTGCGGCGCTCGGCGCAATGCTGTTCGGCTGGAGCATGCTCGCGCTTGCGGCAATCGACGCCGATACTCAGCTGCTGCCGGACGACATCACGCTGCCGTTGCTCTGGGTGGGGCTCCTGTTCAATCTATACGGGATTTTTGCGCCCCTCCCGAGCGCATTGATCGGGGCGGTCGCGGGGTATCTTGCGCTGTGGTCGGTCTACTGGCTGTTCAAAATTGCCACCGGCAAGGAAGGCATGGGCTACGGCGATTTCAAGCTGCTCGCCGCGATCGGCGCCTGGCTTGGCTGGCAGGCCTTGCCACTGGTAATTCTGCTCTCCTCTGCGGTCGCTGCGGTGGTCGGCATCCTCCTCATGAGCGTCGCGAGGCGCGCGCGCGACCATCCGATCCCGTTCGGTCCGTACCTCGCGGCCGCCGGCGTGATCGCGATGTTCTGGGGCCCGCAGATCACGCAGTGGTACCTGCCGCTTCTCAGGTAGGCGGCGCGGAACATGGCGTTTGTCGTGGGATTGACCGGCGGGATCGGCAGCGGCAAGAGCCGCGCTGCAGACGCTTTCGCGGCGCTCGGCGCAGAGGTCGTCGATACCGATGCGATCGCCCATCAGCTGACGGCGCCCGGCGGCGCCGCTCTCGGCGCGATCGTGGAAACCTTCGGCGCAGAGGCGCTCGGTGCCGACGGCGCAATGGATCGATCCCGGATGCGCGAGCGCGTGTTTCGCGATCCGGCGGCCCGGCAGCAGCTCGAGGCCATCCTGCATCCGATGATCCGCATCGAGTCTCAGCGTCGCGTCGCCGCGGCAAGAGCGCCCTACGTGGTTCTTGTCGTCCCGCTGCTGGTTGAGTCTCCCGGCTATCGCGACCGCGTAAAGCGGGTCCTGGTGGTGGATTGCCCGGAGGAACAGCAGCTCGGGCGGGTCGGTACGCGCAGCAATCTGGCCCCAGCCGAGGTGCGACGCATCATTGCGACACAGGTGCCGCGGGCGCGGCGCCTGGCCGCCGCAGACGACGTGATCGACAATTCAGGCGATATCGAGGCGCTCGAGGCGCAGGTGCTGGGGCTGCACCGGAGGTACCTCGAACTCGCCCGCGCTGCGCAAAGCTGAGAATCTCGGTTGTCAGCGATCTCCAAATGCCTCAAAATTCAGCGATTTTCCGCCTCATCGGGAAGCCGGCGAGAAACGGGCACGCGCGGTCGTGATCATCTACGAATATCCCCTCAACGAGCGCATCCGCACTCTGCTGCGCCTGGAGGATCTGTTCGAGCGGTCGCGCAGCTTTCTCCAGCGCGCCGAGCCTCACGACCACCACGTTGCACTGCTCACCCTGTTCGAGATCCTCGAGGTTGCCTCGCGTGCGGACCTCAAATCGGACCTGTTGCAGGAACTCGAACGGCAGAAACAGGTGCTGCTCGCATTTCGGAACAACCCCGACATCTCGGAAGATGCGCTATCGGAGGTACTTGCTGACATCGAGCGCGCGTCGACGTCGCTTTTCGGCATGACCGGGCGCATCGGCCAGTACCTGCGTGAGAATGAATGGCTGATGTCGATCAAGCAGCGCACCGGCATCCCGGGCGGCGCGTGCGAATTCGATCTGCCGTCGTACCATTTCTGGCTGCACCGCCCGGCTGAAGAGCGGCTTGCCCAGCTGGTGCGCTGGACCAGCCCGCTGTACCCGTTGCGCGACGGCACGGCGATCATCCTGCGCATCCTGCGCGAGTCGGGCAAGCCCACGCAGATGGTCGCACCGCAGGGCGCCTTTCAGCAGATGCTCGGCGGGCGAGTGGCGCAGATGATGCGCGTGCGGCTGGAGGACTCCGTGGCCTGCGTGCCGGAAATCAGCGCCAACAAATACGTGCTCAACATCCGTTTCCTCGCCCAGGGCACGGATGAGCCGCGCTCGCGGATTGCGGAAACGGACGTGGCTTTTGAGCTGACGTTCTGTAACCTGTAGCCCTGTCCGTTAATACCCGCTGTCATCTGGGTGCTCTGGTCGTGGGCCTGATGTCGTTTCGTTCTTGACCACATCGGATCGCCCCATCAAGACTTGCGACCTCTCCTCGCTCCTTGCTTGTCGAGTTGCTCCAAACGGACTCGGGCTTCCCTCTTGCCGATGCCACGCAGGGCTGCAAGCGTCGCGAGCTGCTCTCTGCGCGGGCGGGCCGCCTCGTGCTCCCAGTCATAGACTGACTTGGCGCTCACACCGGCCAACCGCCCGTAGTCCGCAGCCGAAAGGCCGAGACGCTCGCGTTGCGAACGAAGTGCTTTGGGCACGAATCGCACCCGTTTCTCGGTGGAACTATCCGACGGGACCGCAGCATAGTTGAGCACTTTGACCTGCAGCAGCGAAAACTGGCGTTCGAACTTCGCCACTTTGCGCTTCAACGCGGCAATATCTCGCCGG
Source organism: Betaproteobacteria bacterium (assembly GCA_016195915.1). Classification (GTDB taxonomy): domain Bacteria; phylum Pseudomonadota; class Gammaproteobacteria; order Burkholderiales; family SG8-39; genus JADGRQ01. The sequence continues at coordinate 95,761 of JACPYS010000043.1, forward strand.
TATTGTGCAGACGCCTTCTTCATCCCTTTCACTTGACCGCGAATCTCCCTGCGGGCAAGCCTCGAGATCTCCTGTTTCAGTACGACGCCAATGTTTGGCATGCTTTTCCTTTCGTTCGTGGTGTGCGCCAACTTTCTAACCTGTAGCGTCGCGCGCCGCTACGGCTGCTGCTGCCTGAGAAAAATCTTCTGCATGCCGCCGATCCAGCGGTCGTAATTGCCGGCCTTGGCGCGCAGGTACTCGAGCACCTGCGGGTGCGGCAGGATGAGAAATGTTTCCCGCGCCATCACCTTGACAATTTCGTCGGCGACCTGTTCTGCCGTCAGAGCGCCGTCGACGCCAGCGGAACCTGTCCCCTTGTACATTCCTGTAAGAACCGCCTGGGGGCACAGGCAAGAAACGCACAGGCCGCGACGCCCGTAGGCGATCGCCAGCCATTCGGCGAACGCGACGGCGCCGTGCTTGGTCACGCCGTAGGGCGCCGACTCGACGATATTGAGCAGGCCCGCGGCGGATGCCGTGACCAGGAAGTAGCCCCCCTCGCGCTCGATCATCTTCTCGACCACTGCCCGCGCAGCCCACACATGCGCCATGACGTGGATCTTCCAGTGCTGCTCCCACGCCTCGTCGGACGTCTCCAGGCCGCCACGGGAAATGATCCCCGCATTGGAGAAAAAAACATCGATGCGTCCGCACTTCGCCTCGGCTTCCGCTACCAGCCGCTTGATGTCCTCTTCTTTGCTGACGTCGCAGGTAACGGCAAGGCCGCCGGTTTCTGTAGCCACCGGAGATAGCCCTTCTGCATTCAGATCCGCGACGACAATTCCCGCCGCACCTTCGCGCGCAAAGCGCAGTGCGGCGGCACGGCCAATGCCGCTCGCAGCTCCCGTGATCACCGCAATTTTTCCTTTGATATCCATTTCAGTTCATCCCTTGTTCTAGCCCGTTTCCCAACTACCGCGGATCATCGCCAAGCCGTGCGCACCGAACATCCAGGCGCGCTCCATGTCCTCTGGACGCATCCCCCCGATCGCGTAAATCGGCAGGGGCGCACCGCGCGCAATCTCGCCGAACCCCTCCCAGCCAAGTGTACGCGCACCCGGATGGGACGCAGTATCCCGCACCGGCCCGATGACCGCAAAATCACACTCGAGCCGCGCCGCCTGCTCGAATTCTTCAGCGCTATGGCACGAAGCCGCGCACATCATGCCCACCGGTCGCGCGGTCGCGAGCATGAGCGCGTCCGACGGCAGGTGCACCCCATCGGCGCCAAGAGAGCGCGCAAGCGTCTCCTCGCCGTTCACCATAACGCGCGCTCCGTGACGATGCGCGGCATCGACCACGCGGCACGCGAATGCGGCTCGATCCGATATCGTCTTGTCGCGCAACTGCACCATTCGCAGCCCCGTTGCAAGGCGTGCTTCCAGCCGGCCGAGGAAAGCGTCAACACCCATTGTCTCAGCGTCGGATACGGCGTACTCGTGGGGCAGCGCGAGTGAGCGCAACACCGGCGCGTTCGCCGGCAGCATTGGTCCAACCTTCGCTGCGCCTGGCAGCTGCCAGGTAAACGCCTGCCCCTCGCGCCCGTGCGGCTCGCCGCGAATCTCGAGGACACGGAAGAAATGCAGCCGCACAGTGGCGTGGGCATAGGTGAACACGCGAGTGAGCCACGGGTACGCGCGCACCACATCGATGCCCAGTTCCTCGTGCAACTCGCGCGCAAGCGCGCGCTCGGGCGCCTCGCCTGCCTCGATCTTGCCTCCGGGGAATTCCCACCAGCCTGCGTACACCTTGCCCGGCGGGCGCTGCGCGAGCAGGAAAGCGCCGTCAGCGCGCAGGACCACCGCCGCAGCAACATCGACGACCACGCGGGACTACTTCTTGCCCCGGCCGACGTGTCGGCCCGCCCAGTCGCGCGCGAACTGGAACCCGACTCGGCCGCTCCTCGATCCACGCTGCAGCGACCACTGCAGCGCTTCCTCGCGCGCCGCCTCGATTTCACGCGTGCCGCAACCGAAGCTCCCGAGCCAGTGCCTGACGATCGCGAGGTATTCGTCCTGGTCGAACGGGTAGAACGACACCCACAACCCGAATCGCTCGGAGAGCGAGATCTTCTCTTCGACGGTTTCGCCCGGGTGGATCTCCTCGCCGACGTACCTGGTTTCGAGGTTTTCCTGCATGTATTCCGGCATCAGGTGACGCCGGTTGGAGGTGGCATAGATCAGCAGATTGTCAGAGGTCGTCGAGATCGAGCCGTCGAGCGCCACCTTGAGGGCGATATACCCCGGCTCGCCCGACTCGAAAGTGAGGTCGTCGCAGAACAGCATGAATCGCTCGGGCCGCTCGGCGATCAGGTCCACGATCGCGGGAAGGTCGACGAGGTCGTTCTTCTCGATCTCGATCAGGCGCAGGCCGCGCGCGGCATACTTGCTGAGCAGGCCCTTGACGATGGACGACTTGCCGGTGCCCCGCGCGCCGGTGAGTAGCGCGTTGTTCGCGGGTCTGCCTTCAATGAACTGGCGGGTATTCTGCTCGACCCTGCGGATCTGCGCGCCAATGCCCTGCAGGTCGGACAGATCCATGCGATGTACGTGCCGCACCGGCTGCAGCCGGCCGCGTGTCCCGGAAAGCCCGCCAGTCTTGCGCCAGCGAAAGGCGACGCTTGCCTTCCAGTCGATCGGCGGCGCGGGGGGCGCCAGTTGCTGCTCGATGCGCGCAAGCACGCCGTCGAGGCGCGCAAGCACCTGCTCCAGGTCGGTCTTCATCAACTCCGGTACTCCGCGTTGATCTTCACGTAGTCGAAGGAAAGATCGCAGGTCCACAGCGTGGCCTGCGCCGCGCCGCGGCCGAGCGCTACGCGCACCGAGAATTCGGGTTTTTTCATCGCCGCCACGCCCTGTTCCTCGCGATAATCGGGGTCGCGCCCGCCGCCCCGCGCCACGCGCACCGCATCGATGTACAAATCGATCAGCCCGGCCTCGAGGTCATCGATGCCGGCATAGCCGATCGCTGCGAGGATGCGCCCGAGGTTGGGGTCGGAGGCGAAAAAGGCGGTTTTCACCAGCGGAGAGTGCGCGATCGAGTAACCGATGCGCCGGCACTCTTCTTCGCTGCGCCCCCCTTCGACCTGGATGGTGACGAACTTTGTCGCCCCTTCGCCGTCGCGCACGATCGATTGCGCAAGCTCGATGGAGACCTCGTTGATCGTCCCGCCCAGCAGGGCAAGATCGTGCTTGCTCTGCGCGACCACGCCGGATGCGCCGCTCGCGATCAGCACGAACGAATCATTGGTGGAGGTGTCGCCGTCGACGGTAATGCAATTGAATGATCGATCCGTCGCGTCCCGCAACAGGCGCTCGAGCGCATCCCGCGAGATTCTCGCGTCGGTAGCGACAAATCCGAGCATGGTGGCCATGTTCGGCCGGATCATGCCCGAACCTTTGGCCATGCCCGTCACGCTGACCTCGCCGCCCGACAGCCGTACGCGGCGCGATACGGCCTTCGGCACCGTGTCGGTCGTCATGATCGCTCCCGCGGCAGATGCCCAATTGTCGCCGCGCAAATCGGCATACGCCGCGGGCAATCCGGCGACAATGCGCTCCGCAGGCAGCGGTTCCATGATCACACCGGTGGAAAAGGGAAGCACCTGGTCGGTTTCGCAGCCAAGCGAGCGCGCCACCGCTTCGCACACTGCCATTGCGCGAGCGAGCCCGTCATTTCCTGTCCCGGCGTTCGCATTGCCCGTGTTGACCACGAGCGCTCGGACTCCGTGGCGCGTGCCGAGATGACGTCTGGCGATGCCCACCGGGGCCGCGCAAAAGCGATTGCGGGTAAACACCCCCGCCACGCTCGCGCCCGGCGCGAGGCGTACCAATAGAACATCCTTGCGCTCGGGCTTGCTCACCCCGGCCATCGCGACACCCAGTTCCACGCCAGCCACAGGATGGAGTGCTTTCGGATCCGGTGGGAAAAGATTTACCGCCATCGTTCTCGTTAGTTTTAGATTAGCTTGCCGTGGCAGTGCTTGTATTTCTTTCCCGAACCGCAGGGGCACGGCTCGTTTCGCCCGACCTTGTGCCCGTGGCGCACGAAGGGCTGCGCGGGCGGTGCGGCAGCCGCTGCTACCGCCGCAGCGGCGATGGGCTCCGCTTCCTCCTGCGCGAGCGCTCCCTCGATGCCCGGATGCTGATACTGCACGTTTTCGACGTGAGGTTTCTGGTCCGGCGGCGGCGGCGGCTCCTCCGCGCGCACGCGCAATACGGTGAGCGTGCGCGTCACTTCGAGCTTGACCGCCTCGAGCATGGCGCCGAACAATTCGAATGCCTCCCGCTTGTATTCCTGCTTCGGATTCTTCTGGGCATAGCCGCGCAGGTGGATTCCCTGGCGCAGGTGATCCAGCGCGGCGAGGTGCTCCCGGTAATGCGAGTCGAGAACCTGCAACATCACATAGCGTTCGTACTGATGGAAAGCTTCCTCGGCGCCGGGCGGAACCTTATCGCGATAGGCCGCGTGGGCGCGTACCGTGATGCGCGCGAGCAAAGATTCGTCGGTGAGGTCGGGCTCCTTGTCGAGCCACTCGCGCAATGGCAGCGTCAGCTGTAGCTCGCCGGCCAGCACGGCCTCCAGCCCGGCGATGTCCCATTGCTCCTCGACACTGTCGTCCGGAACGTGCACGCGAAAGGTATCGGCAACCACGCCTGCGCGAAGGTCGGCGATGCGCCCGGAAACATCGTTCGAATCCAGCAGCTCGTTTCTCAAAGCGTAGATCGTCTTGCGCTGGTCGTTGGATACATCGTCGTACTCGAGCAGCTGCTTCCTGATGTCGAAGTTGCGCGCCTCGACCTTGCGCTGCGCGCTTTCGATCGAGCGGGTCACCATGCTGTGCTCGATCGCCTCGCCCTCCGGCATCTTGAGCATCACCATGATCTTGTTGATGCGGTCACCGGCAAAGATCCTGAGCAGGGGATCTTCCAGGGAAAGGTAAAAGCGCGAGCTGCCCGGGTCGCCCTGCCGGCCGGCGCGGCCCCGCAGCTGGTTGTCTACCCGACGCGACTCATGGCGCTCGGTGCCGATGATGTGCAGGCCGCCCGCCTTCACCACGTGGTCGTGCAGCGACTGCCATTCCGAGCGCAGTGTCTCGATGCGCGGGCGCTTCTCCTCATCAGCCATGTTCTCGGTCGCATCGATGAGCTGGCACTGCTTTTCGACGTTGCCGCCAAGCACGATGTCGGTTCCCCGACCGGCCATGTTGGTCGCGATCGTCACCACGCCCGGGCGGCCGGCCTGTGCAACGATCTCGGCTTCGCGCGCGTGCTGTTTTGCATTGAGCACGCGATGCTCCAGCTTCTCTTTCGTCAGCATCGACGAGATCAGCTCCGAATTCTCAATCGAGGTCGTGCCCAGCAGCACCGGCTGTCCGCGCTTGTGGCAGTCACGGATATCATTGACGACCGCCTGGTATTTCTCCTTCGCGGTGCGGAAAACCTGGTCCAGCCGGTCGTCGCGCACCATCGGCACGTTGGTCGGGATGACCACCGTCTCGAGGCCGTAGATCTCCTGGAATTCGTAGGCCTCCGTGTCCGCCGTGCCGGTCATGCCGGAGAGCCTGGCATACATGCGGAAATAGTTCTGGAACGTAATCGACGCGAGCGTCTGGTTCTCCGCCTGGATCGCGACGTTCTCCTTGGCCTCCACCGCTTGGTGCAGGCCGTCCGACCAGCGCCGCCCCTGCATCAGGCGCCCGGTGAACTCATCGACGATTATCACCTCGTCGTTCTGCACCACGTAGTTCTGATCGCGGTGAAACAGATAGTGGGCGCGCAGTGCCGCGTACAGGTGATGCACCAGATTGACGTACGCCGGCTCGTACAGGCCCGCCCCCGCGGGCAGCAGCCCGACGCGCGCCAGCACTTCCTCGGCATTCGCGTGTCCCTGTTCCGACAGCAGGACCTGGTGGTTCTTCTCGTCCACCCAGAAATCGCCGGCGCCGTTTTCCTCGGTCTGCCTGGCGAGCAGCGGCGCGACCTCGTTCATGCGGTAGTAAATCTCGGTACGGTCCTCGGCTTGGCCGGAGATGATCAACGGCGTGCGCGCCTCGTCGATCAGGATCGAATCGACTTCGTAGACGATGGCAAACCGGAGCCCGCGCTGGTATCGATCCTCGACCTGCATCGCCATGTTGTCGCGCAGATAATCGAAGCCGAACTCGTTATTGGTACCGTAGGTGATGTCCGCTGCATACGCGGCGCGTTTCGGCCCAGGATCCATCTGCGAGAGGTTCACACCGACGCTCATGCCGAGGAAGGAGTAGAGCTTCCCCATCCAGTCCGCGTCGCGTTGTGCGAGATAGTCGTTCACCGTGACGATGTGCACCCCTTTGCCGGAGAGCGCGTTCAAATAGGCGGGCAGGGTCGCGACCAGCGTCTTTCCTTCGCCGGTGCGCATTTCGGCGATCTTCCCGTCGTGCAACACCATCCCGCCAATCAGTTGCACATCGAAATGGCGCATGTGCAGCGTGCGCCTGCCCGCTTCGCGCACCACCGCGAATGCCTCGGGCAGCAACGCATCGAGCGTCCCGCCGTTCTCATAGCGATTGCGGAATTCGCCGGTTTTCGCGCGCAGTTGCTCGTCGGACAACGCGGCCATCGCCGGCTCCAGCGCGTTGATGCTTGTCACCACCCGCCGGTACTGGCGCAACAGACGCTCGTTGCGGCTGCCGAATACTTTCGTGAGGAGCTTGACGATCATCGTGGAGGAGTCCGACACGACACTTGCCGTGACGGTTTGCGGCCTCGCCGGGACGGGCGAAGCCGGCGAAAAGAACTGCATTTTAACATGCCCCCCGGGGCCGACTCGACCCGCGGGCTGATCCCGCCGCTATCTCGCCGCGAGATTTTTCTTTGCCGCAGGCGCGGCGGCGAACAGAAATCGTGCGGGATTCTGCGCCGATCCCCGGAACCGGACCTCGAAATGCAGGTGCGGACCGGTCGAGCGCCCCGTGGTGCCCACTTCGGCGATCTTACGGCCGCGCCGGACCACGTCGCCCTGCTTGGCAAAAATTCTCGAGCAGTGTGCATAACGGGTGATGAGATCGTTGCCGTGATCGATTTCGATCACCTGGCCGTACTGGGGATGCAGGCCGGCGAATATGACAACGCCGCCAGCGGCGGCAACGATCGGCGTGCCGATCTCGGCAAGAAAATCGATGCCTTCGTGCATCGTCTGCTGCCCGGTGAACGGGTCGATACGCATGCCGAAACTCGACGCGCTGAAGTTCGCGCCGTTCACGGGCAGGATCGTCGGGGTAAGTTTCTTTTTCAGGGCCTGCTCGAACAACTGCGCCTCGAGGACGCCAAGCATGTCGGTGCGGTTTTCCATTTCGCGCGAGAGGGTGTTCAAGCGGTCGCCGAACTGCTGCATCGACAGGTCGTAGGCAGGCATCGACGTCGATTGCGCACCGCCCAGTCCGGGCGCCTCGCTGAACCGAAACTCCTGGGGATTGATGCCGGCGAGGGTCGAGAGCCGCTCCCCCAGCGCATCGAGCCGCGTGAGCTGTGCCTGCATTTCCCCCAGTTTGACCGCCATCGCGTTGAGGTTCTGTTGCACGAACGCCTGGGATTTTTGGGTCTCGCTGCGCTGGACCCCGACCATCAGATCCCGCAGGATGGGAATGCGCATCCCGGCGGAAAAATTCAGCGTCAGCCAGTAAAGCCCCACCGTCAACGCCACCAGCAGACCGGTGCCCAAAAGAAACGAAGCAATCGCATGCCGCAGCGAGAGACATACCGAGCGGGTCTTTGCGAGCTTGTCAGAAATGACAATAATGTGCACCGTGTAATCCCTTCAGCACGTCACTGCACCATGCAAGCCCCAAAAATCGACCGGTTCCTCTCCGCCGACGCGGACCTGCAGCCTGTTATCGCGAAAGCGCTGGAAATCGATGCGCTTTCAAAGCTTTGCGCTGATCTCTTGCCGCCTGAACTGGCGCGCATTGCGCACTTGGCCAACTACAAGGACGGCAGGCTCATTTTTCTGGCCGCCAACGGAGCGGCGGCAGCAAAACTCAAACTCCTTTCGTGGCAACTTTGTGACACTCTTTCACGAATGGGGCGACAGGTTAATTCAGTTTCCGTGAAGGTGCAACCGGCGGCACCAAAGGAAATCGAACCAGTTCAAAAACATGCTCACATGACAACAACAGCGTTGACCGAACTCGGCGCCCTTTACCGTGAATTACCCGATTCTCCGTTGCGCAAGGCATTGAAATCATTACTGGATCGACATCCGCCTCCACCAGAACCGCCAATCGCTCAAACGCCAACAGCAGCAGAAAAATCAAAATCGCAAAAAGCGAGTACTTAGCAAGCCGCCAGGCGAAGCGCAGATAGCGTCGTTCCCCCGTCAACGCCCAGAAAAGTATCAGCGCGCTCGCGCCAATCGCGACCAGAAGTACGACGATACGGAGGACCAGCAAGAGCGAGCGAGCAGGGGAACCCGGGGTCGGCCGCGCCCCGTCTAAAGAGCAGGGGAACCCAGATTCCCCCGCACCCCTTCCCAGGCGAACTGGCGCACGAGGCTGGCAACCCCGGCGGGAATTTCCTCCGGGCGCTCGAAACTGACCTCTTCCCATGCATCGGGCTGGGCGAGCAGCGCGCGAAGCAGGCGATTGTTGATTGCGTGCCCGGATTTGTGCGCCGAGAAAGCGCCGAGCAGCGGCTTGCCAAGAAGGTACAGATCCCCGATCGCGTCGAGGACCTTGTGGCGGATGAACTCATCGGTAAATCGAAGGCCCTCCGCATTCAATACCCGGTATTCATCCAACACCACGGCGTTGTCCAGTCCGCCGCCAAGCGCCAATCCGCTCTCGCGCAGCGTCTCGACATCCTGCATGAAACCAAAGGTACGGGCGCGCGCGATTTCCTTGAGGTAGGAAGTCTCGGCAAAATCGACCATCACCGTCTGGCCGGAGCGGTCGATCACCGGGTGATTGAACACGATGGAGAAAGAGAATTTCAGTCCGTCCCACGGCTCGAGTCGCGCCCACTTGTCGCCGTCGACAACTTCCACGCGCTTCCTGATGCGCATGAATCGCTTCGGCGCAGCCTGTTCTTCGATCCCGGCGGCCTGCAGCAGGAACACAAATGGCGCCGCGCTGCCGTCCATGATCGGCACCTCGGGGCCATCGAGATCCACGTAGATATTGTCGATCCCCAGGCCGGCAAGTGCCGACATCAGGTGCTCGACAGTGTAAATCTTCACGTCTCCGCGCACCAGGCACGACGACAGGCGGGTCTCGCCGACCAGGTCTGCGCGTGCAGCAATGTCGACCGGTTCGACCAAGTCGACGCGCCGAAATATAACACCGGTGTCGGGTTGGGCCGGCCGCAACGTCATGCCGACCTTTCGACCCGTATGCAGGCCCACCCCGGTGGTTCGGGTGAGAGATTTCAGAGTCCGTTGGCGAAGCATGGGGTGTTTCTAACTAATTGCGGCAAAAGGTTTTGTTTCCGTTGTCAGTGTAGCACACGCGACGCGGCGGCCCCGGCAAGGAGAGTCCGCCTCGTTGCGCATGCGCACCAGCGGCGCGTTTCAGTCGGCCTGCTTTCTGAGAAAAGCGGGAATATCGTACTTGTCGACGCCGCTCTGCTGCAGTGCCTCCACGGTCGATGCACGGTTGCGGCGAATCACCGCCGGGACCGCGTCCAGAGCCTGATAGTCCACGCCGCCCAAGCCTGGTGCGACGAGCGGCTGATTGTCGGTACCGGTTTTCTGGGACACGACCAGTTGCGGCTTGTTCTGGCGGGCGGCGCCCGGCAGGCCCAGGCCGGTGGCCACCACGGTCACACGCAGATCGTCGCCCAGCGTGTCGTCGTAGACCCCGCCATAGATGATGGTCGCGTCGTCGGCGGCAAGCTCCCGGATGGTGTTCATCACTTCCTTGGTTTCGCGCAGCTTCAGGCTCTGACGCGACGCAGTGATGTTGACGAGCACGCCGCGTGCGCCCCTGAGGTTGACGCCTTCGAGCAGCGGGCAGGCGATCGCCTGCTCCGCGGCGATGCGCGCGCGGTCAAGTCCCGCGCAAGCGGCCGAACCCATCATCGCCATGCCCTGCTCGCTCATCACCGTGCGCACGTCCTGGAAGTCGACGTTCACCAGCCCGGGCAGGTTGATGATTTCGGCGATTCCGGCCACCGCATTCTTGAGCACGTCGTCGGCTGATTTGAACGCTTCGTCCTGGGTGATGTCGTCGCCCAGCACCTCCTCGAGCTTGTCGTTGAGAATGACGATCAACGAATCGACATAGGGCGCGAGTTCCTCTATCCCCTGTTCGGCGATACGCATGCGCCTGGACCCCTCGAAGGTGAACGGCTTGGTCACCACCGCGACGGTGAGTATGCCGAGGGAACGTGCGATCTCGGCGATCACGGGCCCGGCGCCGGTTCCGGTGCCGCCGCCCATTCCCGCGGTCACGAACACCATGTGCGCGCCGGTAATCGACTCTACGAGCCGCTCGCGCTCGGCGATCGCGATTGCCTTGGCCTCTTCCGGCCTGGCACCCGCGCCCAGCCCGCTCGTGCCAAGCTGTATTTGCGTGCGCGCCTTGTTCCGCGCCAGCACCTGCGCATCCGTATTGACAGCGATGAATTCGACGCCTTCGACCCCCTTTTCGATCATGCGGTTGACTGCATTGCCGCCGGCGCCGCCCACGCCGACGACCTTGATCACGGGCCCCGACGCTTGGTTGTCTACGATCTCGAACATGTTGTCATCTCCTTGCCGTTTGACTGCCGCACCCCAAAAAAACGAAGCGTCTCCGCTCCGATCCTAAAAATTGCGCTGGAACCACTCGCGCATGCGCGCGAGCACCTGCTTGAAGGAACCGCCCTGGCGGGCGAGTTGCCCGTGGGCGAGCCGTTCCGCGCCTTCGAGCAGAAGGCCCATGCCTGTTGCATGACGCGGGTTGCGCACCACCTCCGCGAGGCCGCCGGAGTATTTCGGCGCACCCACGCGCACGGGCATGTGGAATATTTCCTCGCCCAGTTCCACCATGCCGTGCATCACCGACGACCCACCGGTCAGCACGATCCCCGAGGAGAGAAGTTCCTCGAAACCGGACTCGCGCAGCACCTGCTGGACCAGCGAAAACAGTTCCTCAACACGCGGCTCGATCACTTCCGCAAGCGTTTGGCGGCTCATCATTCGCGGGGCACGGTCGCCGATGCCCGGCACCTCGATCATCTCGTTGGCATCTGCCAGCTGCCTGAGCGAGACACCATGGCGGGTCTTGATGCTCTCGGCCTCGTGCGTCGGCGTTCGCAGCGCCATGGCGATGTCGCTCGTGATCTGGTCTCCCGCGATCGGGATCACCGCGGTATGGCGGATGGCGCCATGGGTGAATACCGCGACGTCAGTGGTTCCGCCGCCGATGTCCACCAGGCACACGCCGAGGTCACGCTCGTCCTGCGAGAGCACGGCGCGCGCCGAGGCGAGCGGCTGGAGGATCAGATCGTTCACCTCGAGTCCGCAGCGTCGCACGCACTTCATGACGTTTTGCGCGGCCGACACGGCACCCGTGACGATGTGCACCTTCACCTCCAAGCGAACGCCGGACATCCCCACCGGCGCACGCACGTCGTCCTGCCCGTCGATGATGAACTCCTGCCGGAGCACATGCAGGATCTGCTGATCCGTCGGGATGTTCAGCGCGCGTGCCGTTTCCATCACCCGTTCCACGTCGAGCGGCGTAACCTCGCGGTCCTTGATCGGCACCATGCCCGTGGAATTGAAGCTGCGGATGTGGCTTCCGGCGATGCCGACGTAGGCGGATTCGATCTTGCAATCGGCCATCAATTCGGCCTCCTCCAGCGCGCGCTGGACGGCGTTGACCGTAGCCTCGATGTCGACCACCACACCCTTCTTCAGGCCCTTCGATTCGTGACCGCCCGTGCCCAGCACCTCGAGCGTCCCGTCGGGCATCATTTCGGCGACCAGCGCCATCACCTTGGAGGTGCCAATGTCGAGTCCGACAATCAGGTTTCTATTTTCCTTGGCCATCTGTGTCTAGCCTGTCGCAGGGTGCAGGGCGCGGGGCGCGGCGTCATGCGCCTTCCCCTGCTCCGGTGTCTTGAGTTCCGGCACACGCAGGGCAAAGCCGTTCGGGTAGCGGAGGTCGACATATTCATGACTGCGGGCAATGCGTCCGAGCGTCGACGCATGCGAAGCAACGAACCGCCGCAGCCGGCGCTCGGCGCGATCGGATGCGAGGTCCCGCCCCAATTCGAGCGCAAGACCGTTAGCCAGTCGCAGTTGCCAGGAGTAGCGCGGCGTAAGCACCACGCGCTCGATGCGCACCTCCAGCGGCGCGATGATTCCCGCAAATGCGCGATAGCGCTTCGCCACTTCGCTCTCGCTGCCGGCCGGGCCAACGAACAGGGGCAGCGTCGCCTCGCTCATCGCGGCGAAACGCTCGCCGAACGTGTTCACCAGGCCGGCATCCCCCCAACGTGCCAGCGCCAGGTGCTCTTCGAGCCGGACCTCGATGCGATCGGGCCACACGCGGCGAACGCTCACGCGCCGGACCCAGGGAAGCTGCTCGAATCCGGAGCGCAGCTGCGCCAGGTCGGTGGCAAAGAAGTTGCCGGCCACGCGCGCGGTCGCGGCGCGCTCGATCGCGGCACGCGGTACGTGAGAGAACTCGCCCGCCACTGTCACTTCGCGCAACGGGAACAGAGAGGATCGCAGCAGCAGCTGCGCCCCCGAAAAGGCGAACAGCAGCGACGCGACCCCGATCAGCAGGTCGGCCAGCGCGTTCAGGAGGCGCGGGTTATGCCACATTCGCGTTCCGCTCAGCCACATTCGCGTTCCGCTCAGCCCGCATGCGCGCCCTCCAGGATCTTCAGGCACAGGTCCGCGTAGGAGAGGCCCACCGCACGCGCGGCCATCGGCACCAAAGAGTGGTCGGTCATGCCGGGCGCGGTGTTCACCTCGAGCAGCCACGGCATTCCGTCGGCGTCGAGCATCAGATCAACGCGTCCCCAGCCGCCGCAGCCGAGGGCATCGAAGGCCGCGAGGCACAGCTGCTGCAATTCGCGCTCCCTGTCTTCACGCAGGCCGCAGGGCAGGATGTACCGCGTATCGTCGCGCAGGTACTTCGCGTCGTAGTCGTAGAAATCGCGCGGCGTCTCGAGGCGGATCAGCGGCAATGCGGTCGTACCGAGAATTCCCGCCGTCAGCTCCAAGCCATCGATAAACTTCTCCGCGATCACCGCTCGGTCGTAGTTCACCGCCAGGGTGTACGCCTCGTCCAGTTGACCGGCCTCGCGCACCTTGCTCATGCCGACCGATGAACCCTCGCTGGCCGGCTTTACCATGATGGGCAAGCCCAATCGCCGGGCGACTGCACCGAGATCGCTGCGCGCCGACAGCATTTCGTGCGGCGGCGTCGGAATGCCCATCGCCTGCCAGAGGAGTTTGCTGCGCCGCTTGTCCATTGCAAGCGCAGAACCGAGCACGCCACTGCCCGTATAGGGAAGCCCGAGGTAATCGAGCGCGCCCTGCAACGTCCCGTCCTCGCCGAATCGGCCGTGAAGCGCGATGAACGCACGCGCGTAGCGCTCGTCCATCAGCGCCTGCAGCCCGCGCTCGGACGGATCGAAGGGGTGAGCGTCCACGCCAGCCGCGCGAAGCGCCGCCAGCACCATCGAGCCGCTCTTCAGCGATACATCTCGCTCGGCAGTATCGCCGCCGAAAAGGACCGCCACTTTGCCGAAATTCGTCTCTGGCTTCATGCGGCGTCCCCGATCACACGCACCTCTGGATGCAGGTCGATGCCGGTCCTGCCGAGAACCGTCTCGCGCACATGCGCGATCAGCCATTCGATATCGGCCGCTCGCGCCGCGCCCTTGGGGTTGACGATGAAATTGGCGTGTTTCTCCGACACCCGTGCGGCGCCGCGTGCCCGGCCCTTCAGTCCACAGGCCTCGATCAGCCGCGCCGCGTGGTCACCCGGCGGGTTGCGGAAAACGCTGCCCGCATTGGGCAGGCCGAGCGGTTGGCTCTCGATGCGCCGGGCGAGCAGTTCCTTGATGCGCGCGCGCGCCGTGAAACCATCCCCCGAGGGCAGTTCGAACCACACCGCAGCGAACCACTCATCTTCGCCGAGTCTCGCGCCGCGCAAGACGCAATGGCGGTAGCCGATTTCGAAGTCGTCCTTGCCGCGCACGTGCAACGTGCCGGATCTGTCGATGGTCGCGACGCGCGCCACGATTCCCCAGGCCTCGCCGCCGTAACAGCCCGCGTTCATCGCCAGCGCGCCGCCGATGCAGCCCGGTATGCCCGAGAGGAATTCAGCGCCCGCGAGATCGTGCATCGCGGCGAATCGAGCCACTTTCGGGCTGGCGACGCCCGCCTCTGCGTAAACGCGCGGGCCGGCAGGCGTCGACACCAGTTCCGGGCGCTTTCCCGCCGAGTGCGTGAGCACCACGGTCCCGCGCAGACCCGCGTCGCGCACCAGCAGATTGCTGCCCAGGCCGATGAAACAAACCGGCTCCGCCGCGGGCAGTTGACGCAGAAAATTAGCCAGATCGTCGAGGTCGGAAGGAACGTAAAAACGGTCCGCCGGCCCGCCGACGCGCCAGCTTGTGTAGCGCGCCAGCGGCTCGCCCAGGCGCAATGCGCCCCGCAGTCCGGTGAAGTGCTGGGGTTCGGTCATGATCATGACTCAGGCGTCGCCCCGTGCGAGTTGACCCGCCACACCGCCGACGGAGCCTGCGCCCATGGTGAGCACGACGTCGCCATCTTGCGCGAGCCGGCGGATTTCGCCCGCCATCTGCGCGATGTCATCGACAAACAACGGCTCGACCCTGCCGGCGACGCGCACCGCCCGCACGAGGGAGCGGCCGTCGGCGGCAACGATCGGCTGCTCGCCCGCCGGATACACCTCCGCAAGCACCAGCACATCGGCGCTTGAGAGAACTTTGACGAAATCCTCGAACAGGTCTCGCGTGCGCGTGTAGCGGTGCGGTTGAAAAGCGAGAACGACGCGCCGCCCCGGAAATGCACCGCGCGTGGCAGCGAGCGTGGCCGCCATTTCCGCGGGATGGTGGCCGTAGTCGTCCACCAGCGTAAAGGTCCCGCCGCCCGCGCCGCTGCGCGCGACCGGAATCTCGCCGTAGCGCTGAAAGCGGCGTCCTACGCCGCGAAACTCGGCGAGCGCCTTCAGGATCGCCGCGTCGGTCACACCCAACTCGCCTGCCACCGCGATCGCCGCAAGGGCATTCTGGACATTGTGCCGGCCTGGCAGGTTGACCGTGGCGTCGAGGGCGGCATGAGGCTCGGCAAGTCCGGTCCGGTTCACCGTGAAACGCATGCTGCCGCCCGTGTGCTCGACTTTCTCGGCGCGCACCATCGCTTCGGTCGCGAAGCCGTAGGTCACCACCGGCTTGGACACAAACGGCAGGATCTCGCGCACGTGCGGATCGTCCACGCACAACACCGCGCTGCCATAAAAGGGCAGGTTCTGCAGAAAACTCACGAACGCCTGCTTGAGCCGCGCGAAATCGTGCTGGTAGGTGTCCATGTGATCGGCGTCGATGTTCGTCACCACGGCGACCACGGGCTGAAGGTGAAGAAACGAAGCGTCGGACTCGTCGGCCTCGACCACGATGAATTCGCCCGTGCCCAGGCGCGCGTTCGAACCCGCAGCGTTCAACCGCCCCCCGATCACGAAGGTGGGGTCCAGGCCGCCTTCGGCGAGCGCGCTCGCCACCAGGCTCGTAGTCGTAGTCTTGCCGTGCGTGCCGGCGATGGCAACGCCCTGCTTGAGGCGCATCAATTCGGCCAGCATCAGCGCGCGCGGCACCACCGGGATGCGCCGCGCGCGCGCGGCTGCGACCTCCGCGTTGTTGCCCGCCACCGCCGTGGACACCACCACGGCATCGGCCCCAGCCACGTTTTGCGCTTCGTGGCCCAGACAGATGTGCGCCCCAAGTTGCGCGAGGCGCCGCGTGGCCATGTTTTCCGTCAGATCCGAGCCGCTCACCGCATAGCCGAGATTGATAAGCACCTCGGCGATGCCGCTCATGCCGGAACCGCCGATACCGACAAAATGAATATGGCGGACCTTGTGTTTCACCTGTTCGCTCCCGCGGCCAGTTCCATGCAGGCCTGCGCGACCTCGCGCGTCGCTTCGGGTTTGCCCAGCACCCGCGCTTTCTCCGCCATCGCAAGCAACCGGGCACGATCGAGCGAGGCGAGCAACGCTGCGAGCCGCGCCGGCGACAGATCCGATTGCGGCAACAGCACGGCGGCGCCGCGATCGGCCAGAAAGCGCGCGTTCGCCGTCTGATGGTCGTCGACCGCGTGGGGAAACGGCACCAGCACGCTCGCGACGCCCGCCACCGCAAGCTCCGCGATCGTAAGCGCGCCGGCCCTGCAGATGACGAGGTCCGCCCCCGCATAACGGCCGGCCATATCGTCGATGAATGCGACCAGCTCGGCTTCGACGCTCGCCGCCGCATACGCGGCTCGCAACGATTCGAGGTGCCTTTCGCCGGATTGATGCACCACGCGCGGACGGGATTGCACCGGCAAGCGTGCCAACGCTTGCGGAAGTGCATCGTTCAACGCCCGGGCGCCGAGACTGCCGCCGACCACCAGCAAGTTGATCGAACCCTGGCGCGCTGCATAGCGCTGCGCGGGCGCGGTGAGACTCGCGATTTCCGTGCGCACCGGGTTTCCGGTCCAGTGCGCACCGGGAAGCGTCTGTGGGAATCCCGTCAACACGCGGTCGGCGAGGCGCGCCAGCGTCTTGTTGGTCAGACCGGGAATCGCATTTTGCTCGTGGATCGCGAGTGGCCGGTTGAGCAGAGCAGCCATCATTCCGCCCGGGAACGCGACGTAGCCTCCCAGGCCGAGCACCACGTCCGGACGCAACTCGAATATCGCGCGTGCGCTCTGCCAGAAACCGATCAACAGGTGAAGCGGCAGCAGCAGGGCGCGCGCGAGTCCCTTGCCGCGCAGAGCGGCGGCGCGGATCCATGCCATGCGGTACCCGCGCGCCGGCACCAGGCGCGCCTCCATGCCGGTCCGCGCACCCATCCACACCACGTTCCAGCCCAGCGAGCGCATGAAGTCGGCGACTGCGAGGCCCGGGAACACGTGCCCGCCGGTTCCGCCCGCGATGATGAGTATCGTCCGGGTCACGCGTTCAGTCCCCGCATCAGCTGGCGATTTTCCCAATCGACGCGCAGCACCAGCGCGATGGCAACGCAGTTCACCACCATGCCGCTGCCGCCGAAACTCATCAGGGGCAATGTGAGCCCCTTCGTGGGCAACAGCCCCATGTTCACGCCCATGTTGATCAGCGCCTGAAAGCCGATCCACGTGCCGACGCCCTGCGCGACAAGCGAGGCGAAGTGCCGCTCCCGCATGGCGGCCTCGCGCGCAATGGCGAACGAGCGGCAGATGATCCAGACGAACAGCACGATCACTGCTGCGACACCCGCAAAACCAAGTTCCTCGGCAATCACCGCCAGCAGGAAGTCCGTATGCGCTTCCGGCAGGTAATGGAGTTTTTCGACGCTTGCGCCCAGCCCGACGCCGAGCCATTCGCCGCGGCCGAAAGCGATCAGCGCGTGAGACAGCTGATATCCCTTGCCGTAGGCGTCGGCCCACGGGTCCATGAAGCCGAAGATGCGCTGCATGCGGTATGGTGACGACAGGATCAGCGCAATGAATCCGACCACGAGCATCCCGACCAGCGCGAAGAAGTGCCGCGCGCTCATGCCACCGAGAAACAGCAGGCCTAGCGCCGTCACCGCAATCACCACCAGCGCGCCGAAGTCCGGTTCGTGCAGCAACAATCCCGATACGAGCAACATTACGCCGAGCATCGGAAGCAGGCCCTTCCTGAAGCTTTTCATCACCGCGTGTCTGCGCACCGTATAGTCGGCGGCGTAAAGCACCACCGCCAGCTTCATCAGCTCGGAAGGTTGAACGTTCAGGGCGTACAGGTTGATCCAGCGCCTGGCGCCGTTCACCTCGCGCCCGACCCCGGGCACCAGCACCAGCACCAGCAACGCGATCGCGCCGGTGAACAGCCAGGGCGCTGCGTTCTGCCAGAAACGCACGGGCAGAAGGAATACCGCGAGCGCGGCGACGAGCGCGCAGCCGAGAAACAGCGCGTGGCGCAGCAGGAACCACGTCGCGCTGTATCCGGTATAGCGGCTCGACTCCGCAGTCGCGATCGAAGACGAGTAAACCATCGCCAGCCCGAGCGACACGAGCAGCAGCGCCGACCATGCGAGCCCGCGGTCGTATTCGCTCGCCGGCGCGGCGCGCACCGCCTTGAAATCGTCGCGCGGCCCGAAAACGAACGTCGTGACGCTCATGGCGCCAATTCCCGCACCGCGCGGGCGAACACCTCGCCGCGGTGCTTGTAGTCGAGAAACATGTCGAAGCTCGCGCACGCGGGGGACAACAGCACCGCGTCTCCGGGCCGCGCGGCGCGCGCCGCGGCACCCACCGCTTGCTCGAGGCTGGCGCAGTTCTCAAGCGGAACGCCGGCGGCAGCGAGCGCCGCGGCAATCCGCGGCGCGGCGCACCCGATCAGCAGGACCCGCTTTGCGTGCCGGGCGACGGCATTGGCGAGCGGCGTGAAGTCCTGCCCTTTTCCTTCACCGCCGAGTATCAGCACCGCGGGCCGGCCCAATCCGTTCAGCGCCGCGAGGGTCGCGCCGACGTTGGTTGCCTTGGAATCGTCGATGTAGACGACATCGTGGATCGCCCTGACCGGCTCGAAGCGATGCGGCAATCCGGCGAATGAACGCAAACCCGCGGCAATCGCATCGGCATCGGCGCCCGCGAGGCTCGAGAGCGCTGCCGCGGCCATCGCGTTGGCCGCGTTGTGCGCACCGCGAAGCCGCAGCTCTCCGGTGGCGACGATGCGCCGTCCGCCACGGGCGATCCAGTCCGCACCATCCACGCTCACCAGCCCGAAATCTCCGGCGCCCTCGGGCGCCCCCAGACCGAAACTCACGCGCCGCCGTCCCGGAATTGCCATCGCCAGCGATCGCGCGTCGTCGCGATTGAGCACCTGTGTTCCGGCGCCGAGGAAGATCCGCTCCTTGGCCATGCCGTAGCCGGTGATGCTGGCGTAACGGTCAAGATGGTCTTCCGACAGGTTGAGCATTGCCGCCGCGTCGGGGGCGAGCGTCCAAGTCGATTCGAGCTGGTAGCTCGAGAGTTCCAGAACCCAGACTGCCGGCAGGCTGCAACTCTCCACGCGCGCCGCGAGCGCCGCGAGCACGGCCGGGCCGATATTGCCGGCAATTTCGCAATCGATGCCGGCGGTGCGAAGCAGGTGCCCGGTCATGGCGGTCACCGTGGTCTTGCCGTTGGTGCCGGTCACTGCGATCACCTTGCCGCGTCCGCGCGAACGCAACGCCCAGGCGAACAACTCGATCTCGCCCGCCAACGCAATGCCGCCCGCAAGTGCTGCCTGCACGAACGGATCCTCGAGCGGCAGCCCGGGGCTCGGCACGATCAGATCGACGCCTTCGAGCAACTCCGGCGCGAAGGTTCCGCAACGCAACTCCGCCTCGGGCAGCGTACGGCGCAACTCGTCGAGCTTGGGCGGGACCGCACGCGTGTCCGCAATGCGCAGCCGGGCGCCCTCTCGCGCCGCCCAGTGAGCCGCGGCGAGGCCGGTCTCGCCCAGTCCGAGAACCAGCACCCGCCGGCCGGCGAGCGACATCGGCTGCGGCTGGGGGAGTGTCAGAACGCGTTCGGCCATGAGCATCACGGTCTCAACGCAGCTTCAAGGTCGACAGGCCGAACAGCACCAGCATCATGGTGATGATCCAGAAGCGCACCACCACCTGGGACTCCTTCCATCCCTCGAGCTCGTAATGGTGGTGCAGCGGCGCCATGCGAAAAATGCGCTTCCCGCCTGTGACCTTGAAATAAATCACCTGGATCATCACCGAGAGGGTTTCGGCGACGAACACCCCGCCCATGATAAACAGCACTATTTCCTGGCGCACGATCACCGCGATCGTGCCGAGGGCAGCGCCAAGCGCGAGGGCGCCCACGTCGCCCATGAACACCTCGGCCGGGTAGGCGTTGAACCACAGAAAGCCGAGCCCGGCACCGACGATCGCCCCGCAGAACACCGCCAGTTCGCCGGCGCCGGCGATGTAAGGCAGGCCGAGGTAGCGGGCGAACACGGTATTGCCGGCAACGTAGGCGAAGATTCCCAGCGCGCCGCCGACCAGGACCGTGGGCATGATCGCAAGGCCGTCCAGCCCGTCGGTCAGATTCACCGCATTGGAAGTGCCGACGATCACGAAATAGGTGAGCACCACGAAACCGAGCGCGCCGAGCGGATAGGCGACGAATTTGAAAAACGGAACAATCAGCTCGTTGAGCGCCGGCACGCTCTGGCCCAGGTACGCGAGGTACCCGGCCGCGGCGAGGCCGGCCAGCGACTGCCAGAAGAACTTCGCCTTCGCCGAGAGGCCCTTCGGATTGCGGTACACCACCTTGCGGTAATCGTCGATCCAGCCGATTGTGCCGAAAGCGAGCGTGACCAGGAGCACGACCCACACGAAGCGGTTCTTGACGTCGCCCCAGAGAAGCACGGTGATCGCGATCGAAAGCAGGATCAGCGCGCCGCCCATGGTGGGCGTGCCTGTCTTGGTCAGGTGCGATTTGGGTCCATCGTCGCGTACCGCCTGACCGATCTTGTACGCGGTGAGTTTGCGGATCACGTACGGCCCGAGCATGAGCGAGAACGCCAGCGCGGTGAGACAGGCGAGCACGGCGCGCAGCGTGATGTAGTTGAACACGTTGAACAGCCGCATGTCCTTGGCCAGCCATTGCGCAAGTTCGAGCAGCATCAGGGGTGCGCCTCCGCAAGCTTGCCGCAGCCCGCGAGCGCGGCGACAACCCGCTCCATGCGCATGAAGCGCGAACCCTTGACCAGCAGCGTATGGCCGGGACCGCTCCAATCCTCGAGTGCCGCGTGCAGGGTTTCAGCTGTCGCGAAATGGCGCGCGCCCTGGCCGAATCCCGCCACGCTGTGCGCGGTCAGTTCGCCCACAGCGTAAAGCGCTTCGACGCCGCGCTCCTTTGCGTAGCGTCCGATCTCGGCGTGAAAATCCACGCCCTGATCTCCAACCTCGCCCATGTCGCCCAGCACCAACACGGTTCGCCCTGCGGCGAGCGCGAGCACGTCGATGGCCGCGCGCACCGAGTCCGGGTTGGCGTTATAGCTGTCGTCGATCAGCGTCGCGCCTCGCGCTGCGTGCTTCACTTGCAACCGGCCGCTGTACGGCCGGAACGCGTTCAAGCCTGCCGCAATGGCCGCAGGCCCGACCCCCGCTGCGTGCGCGCATGCAGCGGCGCCGATTGCATTGCGAACGTTGTGCACGCCGGGAATGACGAGCGTCGCCTCGGCCGCGCCTGCAGGCGTCGCGACGCGGATTTCGCTCGACAGGGGCTTGAGGCGGCATCGCCCGCTCACCAGCGCGTGCCGGTCCAATGCGAACTCGATGACCCGCCTTGAACCCGCCACCGCGCAGAACAATTGCGCATGCGGATCGTCAGCGTTGACCACTGCAATGCCGTCTTCGGGCAGCGCCGCATACACACTCGCGTTCTCGGCAGCGACCTCCTCGACCGAATTCATGAACTCGAGGTGCTCGCGCTGTGCGTTGGTCACCAGAGCGATGCCCGGACACGCGATCTGCGCGAGATACGCGGTCTCACCCTTGTGGTTCATGCCAAGTTCGATCGCGCACATCGCGTGCGCCTCGCGCAGGCGCAGCAGGGTCAACGGCAGGCCGATGTCGTTGTTGAGGTTGCCGGCGGTGGCCAGCACCTGCGCCTCCCCCGAGGCGGCCCGCAGGATCGCAGCGAGCATTTCCTTGGTGGTGGTCTTGCCGTTCGACCCCGCAATAGCGATCATTGCGGGCGAGAAACGCTTTCGCCAGGCGCGCGCAAGCTGGCCCAGCGCGCGGCGGGTGTCGTCGGCGATCAGCACAGGCAGCGGCAGCGCGGCGCCCGATGCGGCGAAAGCGGAGTCGACGAGCGCAGCGGCAGCACCGCGAGCGACTACGTCGGCGAGAAACGCGTGGCCGTCAAATCGCTCGCCGCGCAACGCCACGAACATTTCGCCGCGCGCGATGCTGCGCGAATCCGTCGATACGCCGGTCAGCGTGGCGTCGCCGGACGTGCGCGCACCGATCATTCGGGCTGCATCCGAGAGCTGCATCATGCGCGGCCTCCCGCGCTCCAGCGCTCGAGCGCGAGCGACGCCTCGGCCGCGTCCGAGAAAGGTTCCCGATGTCCGCCGCGCTCCTGATAGTCCTCATGCCCCTTGCCGGCGATCAGAATCACGTCATCCGCCGCGGCACCGCCGAGCGCGAGTGCGATCGCCCGCGCGCGATCCGGTTCGATATGCACGTCGGTCCCTGCGTCCTGCGGAACACCCTCCCGGATCGCAGCGATGATCGCCAGCGGATCCTCCGAGCGCGGGTTGTCCGAAGTAATCACGATGGCGTCGGCAAACCGCGCCGCCGCCGCGCCCATCAGAGAGCGCTTGCTCGGATCGCGATCGCCGCCTGCGCCGAACACGGCCGTCAATCGTCCGCCCGCGGCATCGGCAGCGGGACGCAGCGCGGCCAGCGCCTTTTCCAGCGCATCCGGCGTATGCGCGTAGTCGATCACCGCAAGCGGCCTGCCGTTTCCTCCGACGCGCTGCATGCGTCCGGTCACCGGCGGCAGCGCTTCGAGCAGACGAGCGGCGGCGGGCGCTTCGATGCCGTAGGCAATCAGCGCACCGAACACCCCGAGAGCGTTGGCGACGTTGTACCGGCCGAGGTGGGGCAGTCGCACTTCGAAGTCCCCCCAGCTCGATCCGATCGAGACACGCAACCCGCCGTCGTCGATACTCACGTCGAGCGCAGCGGCGTATTGGCTGACACTGTCCGGGACCACCGCAGCCTGCGAGAGCGCGTAGCCCATGGTTCGAATGCCGCGTGCGCCCAGGCGCTGCGCGAGCCTCACACCGAAGACATCGTCGAGATTGAGCACCGCGCACGCAAGGCCCGCAGTATCGAACAGGCGCGCCTTCGCGCGCGCGTAGGCGTCCATCGTGCCGTGATAATCGAGGTGGTCGTGCGAAAGATTGGTAAGCAGCGCGCAGTCGAATGCGATCCCGTTCACCCTGCCCTGAACGAGGCCGTGGGACGAGACTTCCATCGCGACCGCCGTGGCGCCACGCTCGCGCATCGACGCGAGCAGCCGGTGCAATTCGATGGCATCGGGCGTGGTGTTCTGCAACAGTTCGAATTCCCCCTCGAGTCCGGCGCCCAGCGTGCCGATGACGCCCGATTTCGCCCCGTGCATCCTCAGCGCCGCGGCGAGCCACTGGGAGCAGGTCGTCTTGCCGTTCGTCCCGGTCACCCCGCACACCCACATGGTCTCCGAAGGACGGCCGTAGAACGCGTGCGCAAGCTCGCCCGCGCGCTGCCTGAGCCCCTTTACTCCGACGTTCGGGACCGTCCACGCCGGATCCCAGGTGAATCCTTCGGTGTCCCATACCACTGCCGCAGCCGAGCGGCGGATCGCCTGGGCGATGAACCTGCGGCCGTCCGCCGCGTCGCCGGGCCAGGCGAAGAACGCCGCGCCCGGTCCGCAGCGGCGGCTGTCGGAGACGAGCCGTTCGATCATCGCGCCCTGGCTCGCCAGTTCCCTGAATATGTCCAATCGCCAGTCCCACCGCTCAAGTCGCGTGCTTCGCAAGCGCAGCCATGCAGCGACCCCACCGCCTGCGCCAGTGCGAGCAGGAACACCCTCATCACGTGCTCTCCTTGGCTTCATCGCCCTCGCCGGGCAGTTCGACCGGCTGCATCGGCGCATCCGGCGGCACGCCCAGACGGCGCAGCGCGCCCTGCATGACCCACGCAAATACCGGCGCAGCCACCGCACCGCCGTAGTACTGGCCAGCCGAGGGCTCGTCGATCATCACGGCGATGACGAGGCGCGGATCGGAAACCGGCGCCAGGCCGACGAAGGCCGACAGGTATTTGTGTGCCGCGTAACTCCGGTTCTCCTGCTTGTGCGCCGTACCCGTCTTGCCCCCGACCCGGTATCCCATGATGCGCGCGCGCGGCGCGGTTCCGCCGGGCTGCACCGCGAGTTCGAGCATTTCGCGCACTGCGCGTGCCGTCGCGGCAGAAATCACCCGCTTGCCGACGACGGGCCGGTCCACCTTGAGCAAGGACAGCGGCAGGAGTTCGCCGTCGCGCGCGAACACGGTGTAGGCCCGCGCCAGCTGCACCAGGCTCACCGAGATTCCATGGCCGTATGCCATGGTGGCCTGCTCGATCGGCCGCCAGCGCTTCCACGCGCGCAACCGGCCGGTGGCCTCGCCGGGAAATCCGATCGCCGGCGGCAGGCCGAAGCCCAGCTCGTGAAACAGGGCCCACATGTCCTCACGTGGCAACGCGAGCGCCAGTTTGGCCGCGCCGACGTTGGACGACTTCTGGATCACCTGCGCCACCGTGAGCGTGCCGGCGGGGTGCGCGTCGTGGATGGTGTAGTTGGCGATGGTCAGCCTGCCCGGAGATGTCTGCACCAGCGTCGACGGCGTTACCTTGCCCAGTTCCAGCGCAGCGGCCACGGTAAACGGCTTCAGCGTCGAGCCGGGTTCGAAGCTGTCGGTCATCGCGCGATTGCGCAGCTGTGCCCCGCTGAGCCGGCCGCGATTGTTGGGATTGTAGGAAGGCAGGTTCGCAAGCGCGAGTAGCTCGCCGCTGCGCGCATCCAGGACGATGATCGCACCCGCTTTCGCGCGGTGCTGTTCGACCGCCGCTTTCAGGGCGATGAATGCGAGGCTCTGGATCTTGCCATCGAGGGCGAGGGTCAGGTCGCGGCCATCCTGCGCCACGCGGATTGAACCGCCGTCTTCCACGATGCGGCCGAGCCGGTCCTTGATCACGCGCCGGCTGCCTGCGCTGCCGGTCAGGGCCTTTTGAAATGCGAGTTCGATCCCCTCCTGTCCGCTGTCTTCAACCCCGGTGAATCCGACCAGGTGCGTCATCACCTCGCCGCCGGGGTAGTAGCGCCGGTACTCGCGATTCTGGTAGATGCCGGGAATGCCGAGCGCTGCGACCTGGTCCGCGATCTCGGGCGGAATCTGGCGCTTGAGGTATAGAAAATCGCGTTCGGCGCCGGCGAGTTTCTTCTGCAGCTCGCTCTCATCCATTACCAGCAGCTTCGCCAGGCGTGCGAATTGCCCGGGTTCGGCGCTCACGTCTTCGGGAATCGCCCACACCGACTTCACGGGAGTCGAGATGGCGAGCGCCTCGCCGTTGCGATCGAGAATGCGCCCGCGTGTCGCAGGCACATCGATGACACGCGAATAGCGCGATTCACCCTTCATCTGCAGGAAGCTGGTGTTCACCGCCTGCAGGTAGAAGGAACGCCCGACCAGCAACGCAAACGCGGCGATCAGCGCTCCCAGAACGAAGCGCGCGCGCCACAGCGGAAGCCGCACCATCGCCGGGGCGGAGGGATAGCTCATCGATCTGCCTTGCGCTCGACCACCCGCACCCGGCGCGGGTCGGGTGCGCGCATGCCGAGCGACGCCCCGGCAACGCGCTCGACGCGCGCGTGCAGTCCCCAGGTGCTCGCTTCGAGCTGCAACTGGCCGTATTCCACGTCGAGTTCGCGACTGCGCGCCAGTTCGCGTTCCAGCTCGGAGAATCCCTTCCTCGCATGGTGCTGGGACGTCACCAAGCCCAGCGCGCAGGCCAGCAGCACGGCAAGCAATACGAGGTTCAGCTTTGCCACGGCGCACCCGTACCCGTCGGAATCAGCGCACCCGTGCCCGCAGGAATGGGCGCACTCGTGCGCTCGGCTACGCGCATCAGCGCGCTGCGCGAACGCGGATTTTGCTCGACCTCTTGCGGCGAGGCGCGCACCGGCTTGCCGATCAACTTCAGCAGGGGCGGCGGCATTTCCGACTCGCGCAGCGGCAGGTCGCGCGGCACCGGCGGCTGCGCCGCGCGCGCGAAGAACTGCTTGACGACGCGGTCCTCGAGCGAGTGAAAACTGATCACGGCGAGACGGCCGCCGGCGGCAAGCCGCTGGAGCGCCTGCGGCAACATCAGCGACAAGTCCTCAAGCTCCTGATTGAGGAAAATCCGTAGAGCTTGAAA
The DNA here is from genome assembly GCA_016195915.1 of Betaproteobacteria bacterium. Classification (GTDB taxonomy): domain Bacteria; phylum Pseudomonadota; class Gammaproteobacteria; order Burkholderiales; family SG8-39; genus JADGRQ01. The sequence continues at coordinate 121,986 of JACPYS010000043.1, forward strand.
GGTGCGCGTCGCGGGGTCCTGGTGAGCCTCGCGCGTGCGGACCGCCTGACCCACGAGCTCGGCAAGTTGGCGCGTTGTGCGGAGGGGCTGGACTGGCCGAGCAGCAACAATCGCCTTTGCAATCTGTTGAGCAAACCGTTCTTCGCCATAGTCGCGGATCACCTCCCTGATCTCGGATTCACCTGCATGCGAAAGCCACTGCGCCGCCGATTCGCCCTGCGTCGGATCCATGCGCATGTCGAGCGGGCCGTCGCGGCGAAACGAAAATCCGCGCTCCGGCAGCTCGAGCTGCGGCGAGGACACGCCCAGGTCGAACAGCATTCCGTCCAGCTTCTCCGCGCCGATCGCGTCGAGGACCTGCGCGAGCGCCGAAAAGCGCGCGTGATGGACGCTGAAACGCGGATCCCGGATATCCGCCGCCGCGGCGACGGCCTGGGGATCGCGGTCGATGGCAACGAGCCGCCCGCGCGGGCCGAGCAGCGGCAGCAGCGCGCGGCTGTGACCACCGCGCCCGAAGGTTCCGTCGAGGTAGCTCCCGTCCGGTTTCAGCGCGAGCGCGGCAAGCGCCTCGGCGAGCAGCACCGGAAGGTGTTCCGTGCGCGGCGCCATGGGCCTCGCTCACAGCGAGAAGTTCTCCATGCCCGGCGGCACGCCGCCGCCCGAAGAGAGCGCCTGTTCGAGCTTGGCACCCCATACGGAGCTGTCCCACAGTTCGAAGTAGTGACCGAGCCCGTACATCGTCAATTCGCGCTCGAGCTTGGCGTGCCTGCGCAGCGCGGGGGAAACGAGGATGCGGCCGGAAGCATCGGGAGAAAGGTGCTCCTCGAATCCGAGCAGCAATCGCTTCCAGGCGCTGGTCTGCGGATTGAAACTGGGAAATTTCTCCACCTGCGCGCGCACAGGCTCCCAGGCATCGCGCGGGTACATCAGGACGCACCCGTCGGGATGGGCGGTCAGGACGACTTCGCCGCCGTCCTTGGCCAATGCATCGCGATGACGCGTGGGCAAAGCCACCCGACCCTTGGCGTCAAGCGTAATGACGGTTGCGCCGTGAAACGTTCCACCCATTTGCGCTTGTCTCCGGCGAATAGCGTATGCAAAGCCCGAATTCGCCACTTTTTTCTACGTTTTTCCACTTTAAGACAATCGATGAGGTGGGTCAAGCGTGAAATCAGGAATTTTCCTAAGTCCGACAAAGGCTTAGCTTCATTTTTGAAAGTCGTTTTTGATGAATTATAAAAGTGTTATAAATTAATAAGATACGAATGGTAGTGAAACTGCATTCTTAGGTTGATCGTGAGCGTGCGCTCACTTTTGTTCGCCCATGCTAGATTGTCTCGTGCTCACACCCATCGACGTCATCCGTTCCTATCCGGCGCACGACTACACCCTCTGCGGGCTGCTCGCGAGCCGTAGGCAACGCGCCGGGCTGCTCATTCATCCCGCAACGTCTTACGACGCGTTCCAGCGCGAGATCGACCGTGCGGCTGCAATGCTGCTTGCCCGGGGAATTGCGCGCGGCAAGCGAGTGGCCGTCATGGCGCGCAACAGCACTGAATTCGTGCTGCTGTTCTTCGCGCTCGCGCGCATCGGCGCGATCATGGTCCCGGTGAACCCGGACTTCGGCGCGCGCGAAGCCGGTTACATCCTTGCTCATGCCAGGGTCGCGGCGCTTGCCGCGAGCGAAGCGGCAATGCCCGCGGTGCGCATGGCGATTGCGGGAATGCCCGATCCACCCTGGCTGATGTCGATGGACGGCGGCGACCGCGCGGTACCCGCATTTACGGACCTGGTCAGGACCGCCGTCGGCCAGGTGCCGCGTGCGGCCGCGCGCGCCGACGATACCTGCCTGATCCTCTACACCTCGGGCACCACCGGATTTCCGAAGGGCGTGATGCACAGCCAGCGCAACTTCGTTCTCGCCGGCGAAGCATTCGTCGCGCGCATGTGGCTGCAGCCTGAGGACCGCCTGTTGTGCATCCTGCCGCTGTTCCACATCAACGCGCTGTTCTACTCGCTCGCAGGGACGCTCGCCGCCGGCGCGAGCCTGGCGCTGGTGCAGAAGTTCTCGGCTTCCACTTTCTGGCAGACCGTGTACGACACGGGCGCGACCCAGGCAAACATCATTGCCGCGATAGGCAACATTCTCGCGCGCCGGCCGCGCAGCGAATTCGTGCCGGGCCACAGCTTGCGCGTGGTGTACGGCGCGCCGGTCACGCCCGAGCTGGAACGGACGTTCCGCGAGGAGTTCCACGTGCCGATGCTGATCGAAGGCTACGGCATGAGCGAGATTCCCGGCGCCGCGAACAATCCCTATGACGGCGAAAAGCGTCCACACAGCTTCGGCCTGCCCGCGCGCCATCCCGATCCCGCGGTGTCGTTCTCGGAAATGCGCGTGGTGGACGACGAAGGCAGGGATCTGCCGGACGGACGGACCGGGGAACTGTGGGTCAGGACACCGATCCTGATGCAGGGCTACTACAAGGACCCGGAACAGACCACCGCTGCGATGCACGACGGGTGGTTCGCGACCGGCGACCTGGTGCGGCGCGACTCAGACGGCTACTTCTACTTCGTCGCGCGCAAGAAGGACATCATCCGCCGCCGCGGCGAAAACATATCCGGCGCCGAGATCGACCGCGTCGTGGGAGACCATCCGGCGGTGGTGCAATGCGCCGCGATTCCGGTGCCCTCCGAACTCGGGGAAGACGAGATCCTCGTCGCAATCGTCCGCAAGCCGGAGGTGGAGGTCTCGGCAGGCGATATAGCCCGCTGGTGCCGGGAGCGGCTCGCGGCGATCAAGCAGCCGCGTTACGTGGTGTTCGTCGAGTCGCTGCCGATGACTGCAACGCAGCGGGTGCAGAAGTTTCAGTTGCGCGCGGACGAAACGCTGCTCGAACATGCAGTCGATCTGGAACGGCGTTGACTACGGCGTCAGGTGGTCACGATTTCGACGCGAGCGGAATAGCCAAGCTGACCGAGTATTTCCTCACAATCTGCCCACGTCAGGTCGAAAGCACGCACGTCGGATACGCCGAGGCGCGACACTACGGCGGAAATGCACGCGGCGTCGTCTTCATCAAATTCGCCTTCCATCAGCGCGTTCTCGGCCCAATCCACTAGTTGCGCCAGCGTGATGCGATGACGCAGATACGCGGCAATCTTGTCCGCAACGATCTGTTTGGTGATGATCATGGGGCAAATCCTACGCTTTCCGATGGCCCTTATCCACTGGGTACTTCTCGTGAATTTCCGTCAGCTTGCCTTGCTCGCCGTAAATTTCCTGCCAGAAGCGGAGCGTCACTTCGCTCGCGTCCACCTCCTTCAGGTAACGGGCGCGCCAGCCCTGCCGACCCTTGATTTCCATCCAATAAAGGCGTTCGCCCTTGGGCAACTCCTCCCATTGGCCAAACTTCTTTTCGTTTTGCGTCCGGGTACTCATTTGTGCACGCTAACTTAGCGCACGGGGGCGGTAACGGTTGACTCGACGTCAACCAGTCTCGGCGTTGTCGAACGCTCGATTTCACACAGAGTACGGTCGTGGACCGCGGGTCAGCGCAGCAGCTTGTACTCGCCGCCCCGCTCCACCGCGCGCTTGTATGCCGGACGCGAGTGGATGCGTTCGAGGAACGCCATCAGCTTCGGCCGGGTCGCATCGAGCCCACCGCGCGACGCGGCCGCTTCGAGGGGAAAGCTCATCTGGATGTCCGCCGCGCTGAACTCCTTGCCCGTGAACCATTCGCTCCTGCCCAGTTCCGCCTCCATGTAGTCGAGGTGGCGCGCGATGTTCGGCTCGATGAAGCTGCTCTTCGCGCGACGCGCGATCGCGCGCGCGACCGGGCGCACGAAGAACGGCATCGGGCCCTTCTCGATGCGATCGAAGATCAGCTTCATCAGCAACGGCGGCATCGCCGAGCCTTCGGCGTAGTGCAGCCAGTATGTGTAGCGCAGCCGCTCCGGAGTATCGGGAGCCGGCACCAGGCGTCCGCCCCCGTAGCGGCCCACCAGGTACTCGACGATCGCGCCGGACTCCGCGATCGTCAGCTCGCCATCGGTGATCACAGGTGACTTGCCGAGCGGATGCACTTCGCGCAGCGACGCCGGCGCGAGCATCGTCGCCGCGTCGCGCTGGTAGCGCTTGATGTCGTACTCGACGCCGAGTTCTTCGAGCAGCCACAGCACGCGCTGCGAGCGGGAGTTGTTGAGGTGGTGGACGATGATCATGTGAACCCTCCGGATGCAGCATGTTTGCGCTTGGTCGCTGTCAAACGTCTTTCCGCACGCGAATCTCGACAATCACCTCCTCGGTGTGCTCGCCGAGCTTGGGTGCATGGCCTCCGCCGTGGGCGATCCGGCCGTCGAAGAACCCCGGCGAAGCGAAGCTCTTGACCGCGCCTTCCGACGGATGCTCCTCAACTCGAAGCACGCCTGCGGACGCAAGCTCGGGATCCGTTGCAACGTCATCCAGATTGCGCACCGGAAACGCGGGAACGCTCAACTCCTCGCAAAGTGCCATCCACTCCGCGACGGTCTTCGTTGAAGAGCAATCCGCGATCAGGCGATACAACTCGTCGACGTGCGCGTTGCGCTTCGCGGGATCCTGGACGCGCGCATCCTGCGCCAGGTCGGCGCGTTCGACGGCGGTAAAGAACACACCCCACTGCTTCGCCGTGTAGGGTGTCATCGAGATGAAGCCGTCGGCCGCCTGAAACGGCTTGCGTGCCGGAGTCAGAACCCTGCGATAGCCGGCGCCCCCGGTCGGCGGCTCGAAGCTGTGGCCAGCCAGGTGCTCGACCATCACGAAACTCGCGAGCGTGCTGTACATCGGCAAGTCGATCGCGCAACCCCGGCCGGTGCGCGCCTTACGCAGCAGCGCCGCGAGAATCGCGCCGACCAGCGCATAGCCGGCCACCTTGTCCGCGAATATGGTCGGGAAATATCGCGGCTTGCCCGTTTCGTCGGCATTGATCGCGGCCAGGCCGGCCGCCGCCTGGATGACGTCGTCGATGGCCGGCGCATCTTCGAGCGAAGTCCCCGCGGGAAATCCTGTCGCCGCCGCATAGACGATGCCGGGATTGATCGCAAGGATCTCCGCGGGGCCGAGGCCCAGCTCGCGCGCCGGCTCGCGCCGGATGTTATGCACCAGCACGTCGGCGCCTCGCACCAGCGTCTCGAAATCCGCGCGCGTCGCGCGGTCCTTGAGATCCATTTTGACCGAGCGCTTGCCGCGGTTGACTGCGAGAAACAGCGAGCCCATGCCCGGGTGCCTCGACTCGCCCGCCCAGCGAGCGATATCGCCTTCCGGCGGCTCGATCTTGATCACGTCGGCGCCGTAGTCGGCGAGAACCTGCGTCGCGAGCGGGCCGAAGATCACCGACGTGAGATCGATGATCCGGATTCCCTCGAGCAGATCGATCCCGGTGCTCATGCGCGCGTCAGTCCGCCTTGATGTCCATTGCGCGGATGAACGGCACCCAGCGCGCGCGCTCCCGCTTCGCAAACGCATCGGCCTCCGCCAGCGTCGACGGGCCGAGCAGTTCGCCGCCCGCGCTTGCCGTGCGTTCCCTGAACCCTGCCGTCACGATCGCCTTGTTGAGCGCGGCATTCAGCTTTTCGAGTACCGGACCGGGCGTTCCGGCCGGAGCGATCAGATTGTTCCATGTATAGCCATCGTAGTTCGGCATGCCCAGCTCCGCGAAGGTCCTGACCTGCGGAAAGCGCGCGTTCGGCGCTCCCGATAGCGCGAGAACGCGAATGCGGTTCTGCGCAACCAGCGCGGCGGTCGTCAGCAGGCCGTCGAATACGATATCGATGTTTCCCGCGGCGAGATCGATCAAGGCGGGGCCATTGCCGCGATATGGAACATGCGTCAGCGAAATGCCTGCCTCTTTGGCGAATGCCTCCGCCATTGCGTGGCTGATCGAACCGGGGCCGCCGGAACCGTAGGTCAGCTTGCCTGGATTCGCCTTCGCGGCCGCGATCAGTTCCTTGAGCGATGCCGGCGCCTTCGCGCTCACCGCGAGCACGCCTGGCGTCTTCGAAATAAGCCCGATATTGACGATATCCCGTTCGATGTCGAACGGCAGGTTCCTGTACAGGCCGATGTTCATCACCAGCTGGGAACTGGTACCGAGTCCGATGGTATAGCCGTCCGGTGACGCCTTCGCGACTGCATCGGTGCCGATCGAGCCGCCGGCGCCGGATCTGTTGTCCACGGTGACACTCTGGCCGATCGCGTCGCCCAGGTTGATTGCGATTTCGCGGCCGACCACGTCGCTGTTGCTGCCGGGTCCGAAACCGATGATCAGCCGGATGAGTTTGCCCGGATAGTTCGCTTCCTGCGCCCAGGCCGGCACGGGAAGGAGCGTTGCGAGCAGCGCGGCGAAGAAAGTTGCTGAGAGGTGCATCATTTCGTGTCTCCTGCCGATTGTCGAAGCTGCGCCGGGTCGTAGAAGAAACGCTCCTCGGCGATGAGGTCGCCCTCCCAGCGCTGATACGCCAGTTCCTCCATGCGCGTTTTCGTGCCGTCCAGCCATTCGAATTCGAACATCCAGCGGATGACAACCCGGTCGCCGCTGGCGAACACCGGAGGTACGCAGGTCGACGTCACTGAATGCGCCCTCGCCAGGACGCGCCGCTCGTGCGCTACGAGTTCATCGCGCCCGGCGCGCGGCGGCAGATTGTTCTCCTGCATCGATGCATGAACCGCGTAGAACTCCTCGATCGCTTTCACGTGGGCGTTCTGCTGAACTGTAGCGATGAAGCGCTCCAATGCGGTTGCGGATGGCATTCGGGTTCCTGGGGGTGCTGTCAATCAGCTGGGCATGGACAGGAAGGCTTAACCGCCCGCTGTGAAGTACGCGGTCGCAACATCGAGCGAGCGCTCGGCGTGATCGGGCAGCACCCCGTTCAGGACGTCGGAAAGTCGATGTGTCTCGTTGTCGACGACGCAGGGGATGCGCACCGTCAGCCCTCGCCTGCGAGCCCGCGCCCAGGAAGCACTTCATCGCGAACGGTTTGGGTGATCAAGGCCGTACGGTACAGTCTGGGCAGCCAGCCGAGGCTCGCCCACGTACGCGAGCGCGATCAGCGGACTCGCGTCAACGAATGCTGTCGCTTCCGCCACGCCTTGAGATTCTTGACATCCTCCCGGACGGTCGAGGCATTGCCCTTTGTGACCGGAATGCCCTGTCGCGAGACATGCTGCATGAACTCCTCGAGCGCCACTTCCGCGATCTTCGCCCCCCGGCCGAGAGAGACACTGTCGTTCTTGTACAGCGAGGTGGCGAGTGCGAGCCGCACACCCGGTTCGCCGAGTAGACCCTCCTCGTCAAGATGGAAAAGCATCGCTTCGGGATGGTCGCGGTTCATCACCACCACCGGCGCCTTGCGCGCCATGCGCAGGGCCTCGGAGGGGTTGTTCTTCAGTTGCCGGACGTTGACGGATTTCATCTCGTGGCCTCACGACGTAGGAACATTGTATGGGCACGGAAAATGTCAGTCAATCCGTCGGTCCCGACACATGACGCCGAACGTTCCGGCTCATACGCGCGCGCTCGCGCGCGTCGGATGCAGCCGGGGGTTAGGTCTCGCTTTCCTTAAGGCCATCACCTTGCTCCATCCATGTCGGAATTGGGCCACCTTGAAAGTACTCTGTTACCTTCACGAACCGCTCGATCTCCAGTTTCGTCGGCGGTCTAAAACCACCAAGATCAGTCAATCGACTTGTGAACGCTTCTCGAACTGATTCCTTCAATTTACGCAGGGCTGTCTCTATTGCCGTCGTCTCTGACCGTAGTGTCTTTAGCAGTTCCCATCGCGCTTCAGTGTCCTTGATTCTGACACCCTCCGTCGGAACAGAAAATGCCTTGGTTACAGCATGAACTCTCCTCACCCCAGAAAACAGATCGAGCGTGCGACTTTCGCCTCGATGAATGTAGTAATGGCGGGAGGACGCGATTAGCGCGACCAAGTCCCGGAGATTTGCGGCTGCGTTTAGAACTTGGGGAAGTGAGTCGCGAATGAGCTTTTTAACCGAGTCGAAGTTGCATAACCGAGGCTCAAGACCCAGCGCGAGCACCGTATTAAGAAAAAGTAGGCCACGATCCAGCGCTGAATGGACTATTACGGTGCCGGTATCGAGCAAGTGTTGGTAGAACTCATATTCAGAGAGTCCGATTCGCTGCAGCCAATCCTCGGGTGGCGGAGTGTCAATTTGCTGAATCGTCACTCTCCCGTGACGGATACATACATCGAGTCGTGACGCAGCCGCGCTTACACCCGAGACGTACTGGGCGACGCTACTCTCGAGGACGCTTTTCGCTGGTTTACCGTCGGGCCCAAGACGAGCAGATCTATAAACCCAGTGAAGGGTAAGCGCAAGATTCAAGCGCCCGTCAAACGACAAATCGATTTCGGTGCCCGATACCCTTGCCTCGTTGAGCTGGCGAAGCGTTTCAATTGCATCGGTCAAAACAATCACCTCGGCTTGTGAGACCAACGTCGTCGTTCACCCGACCGAGGGAAGGCGCGAAGCGCCGCTCCCGAGGATCGGGTGCAACGGCTTGTTATGCGGCCCCGACGACATCACAGTTTCAGGTGCAGCGCCCCTGGATAAAATTCCCGATGACGTCCTGATAGATCGATTCGTCGGGTTCGAAGTAGTCGAAAAGTACGAATAGAGGTTTTAAAAGCTCCATGGTCTTTTCAACGACACCACGATCCGTCAACGGATGCTGGAACTCAATCTTGCACTCGGATGTGTTTGCCGCAGACTTCCTCTCAATCGGCCACATCATTCTGTTCGGATTGGAACTCGATAGATTCCGGCCACCGATCCCCGAGTGTCGCAGCCGAAGGTGCACAGCCGAGCCAATCTCGACGCCCAGATTGCTGTACAGGTTTCTGCAATAAAGTAGTGCCTCAGCGGTTCGTATCATACGAGTATTGAAGAATATTGCTTGTTGATCCCTTCCATTCTCGAAAAGGTTCTGTGCTAGGTAAAAATCGCCATTGAGCCGCAAAGCCCAATAGTCAAAACGTTCGTAGTCGGAGAATCCGTGGCTCGCTATGGTCGCGACGATGCCATCCGCTTCCGGCTTAGGCTTTTTGTCGTCAACGTGCAACACCACGCCGATTGGCCACCCAAAGGTATGAATCAGAGAACGCTCAGCAACATTCAGGAGCGCTCGGTGTTCGCACCTGATCGACTTGGCTACAGAACCAAATGCAACCTCCATAAAGGCACCGCGCTTCTGCACTTCAAGCATCGCCGAAGATTGGTGTCTGCTGAACCAGCTATCAGCGAAAACATCGCGAGAACTTGAGCCGGCGTCGGAATATGGATTAGGACCTATCGGGGGTTTCGGATTTGCGGGCGCCTGATGGAGAGCCCGCGAAAGCTCTTCAATCCGCGCAGGATAGTCAGCATCCTGCTCGAAGTCGATCCACAGTCGGGTTCGCAGGAATGGAGGCAGTGTCTTGCTAGGGTTTCGCCTTAGAACCGGGATGAATTTGACTACCCCTCGATCTTGAAGAATCTCGGCCGTCACCAGCATCGTTTCGTATCCAACCCCGCCTTTCCCAACGACGGCCTTGCGGGCATAGTCCTCAGAGCACACGATCACAACGCGGTCTACCGATGCGAGGTGCTCCATAAACCTCGCAACATCATCCCCGAGCTTGAGGTCCCACACGTCGAGGATCGCATCAACTCCTCGTTTCCGTAGGTCGGCGGCAAGACCAAGCACCCAGTTCTTGTGTTCGGCGGATTCATGTGAATACGACACAAATACCCTTGGCGCCTTCGGTAGCCCTCGTAGGGCCTCGAGTTGTTCCTCTCATCGAGTCTTATCGCTCATGACTTAGGTCCTCTCCAATTCGATGGCGTCAAAGAGTTCTGTGGGCAGTTCCTCAATGATGTACTCCTGCGATAGGGGATGAGCCCGCCTTGAGACGGGAACTTCTTTCAGGAGATGTGAAACTGCTACAAACGGGATCACATAGAGAAGGGGGCGAAAATCTGCGCTTTGGGCGGCAGCTTCGATTGCAAGAATGTCGTTCATCTCCTTGGCCGTAATGATGCCGGAGTTGTGTTTCTCTTGAGCACCTTTGACAACGCCTGATCGATTCTCAGCGATCTTCGCGCTGTGACCGTCGCGACGCCGAACTTCTTCCGCAAGGTTGTGGTAAATGTCGGAAGGGCAGGATGTCGGAGGCGGCGACGCGTTGTTCCCGGGGTGATTCCGAGCGCTAAATATTGGGGAACACCAGACGTAGTGCACTCCTCCGTAGTAGCGACAAGCGATGTTGTACGCCAACCACGTGTTCACCGAATATAGGAGGTTGTACTTTTGGGTGTTCACCACAAACCCGCGAAAATCTGCTCCCAGTGAGAGCACCGAGTCAAGGAGTTCGGCGCAAGATAGTCCGCATAATGAGAAGTCGGCCCTCTAAAAAGGGCCTTATACGACCCCAATAGCGAGGCCGAGTGCGGAGACACTACGCTCAACCCATTGATTCCTCAACTGCGTCAACCGCGATAGGCACCTGCCTCCCGGCTGGTGATAAGCGTCACTCTTTCTTTCGAAGCCAACCCCTCAGTTCAATATCTGGGTCCCCGCGTGCGCGGGGACGACGGCGTCACGCGGGGACGACGGCTTCACGACGGCTTCATACATACTCCGCAACCTCAACCAGATTCCCATCCGGATCGCGAAAGTAAATCGACCGTATCGGCCCCATCGCCCCGCGCCGCGCGACCGGCCCGGTGTCGACCGCAATTTTCTCAGCCTGCAGATGCGCGATCACTTCATCCAGCGGCACCGCCGCGATCAGGCAAAAATCCCCCGACCCGAACGTAGGCGTCTTCGCCTTGGTCGGCGTCTCGGTCGCACGGTCCTGCAGGTTGATCTTCAACTTGCCGAAGCGCAGCGCATGCCGCGGCTGTCCCTCCGGACCGCGAAAAAACTCCCGCTCGAAGCCCAAGGCGCGCTCGTAGAACTGCGTAGTCACCTCGATGTCCGCGACGGTCAGAACAATATGGTCCAGCCGATCGGCGAATAATTTCACCGCCACGATCTACTGCGGCTTGATGCCCGCAGCCTTGAGCACGCGCTGCGTATCCTCGACTTCCTTGCGCACGTATTCGGTGAACTCCGCGATGGTCATGTTCCCCGGCAAGGTGCCAAGGTTGGTGAGTCGGTCCCTGAGATCCGTGCTTGCGAGCGCCGCGTTCACGTCCCTGTTGATCTTGTTGGCAAGCTCCGCGGACATTCCCGCCGGTCCCCACAGGCCCACCCACAGCGTGTAATCGAATTCCGGAACCCCCTGTTCGGCGATGGTCGGTACGTCGGGAAGCAGGCTCGAGCGCTTGGAGCTCGACACGGCGAGCGCAACGGCCCTGCCGCCCTTGACGTGCGGCAGCGCGGCGTTGAGCGGCGCGAAATAGCAGCACACGCGCCCTCCGATGGTATCGGCAATCGCCTCGGGCGTGCCCTTGTACGGCACATGCGCCACGTCGATCCCGGTCGCGAGCTTGAGCTTCTCCAGATTGAAATGCGTACCGCTGCCGATGCCCGCCGAGGAGAAATCGAGTTTGCCCGGATTGGCCTTCGCCGCGGCAAGAAAATCGGCCAGCGTCTTCCAGCCGACGCCCTGGCCGACCATCAGCACGTTCGGCCCGCCGCCGAGCGGCGCGAGGTTGGTGAAGTCCTTCAGAGTGTCGTAGGGCAAATTGGCGTAGATCCCCGGGTTCGCAACGTGCGCCGAGGAGTTGGCGAGCAAGGTGTAGCCGTCCGGCGGTGACTTCACCACCACCGCCGAGCCGATCGATCCGCCCGCGCCCACGCGGTTCTCCGCCACCACCGGCTGACCCCACATCTCCTGCAGCTTGGCGGCGACGGCCCGCCCGATAATGTCGGTCGAACTGCCGGGGGTAAAGGCGATGATCAGGCGCACCGGCTTGGTTGGAAACGCCTGAGCGCCCGCGACGGACGCGAACAGCGCGGCCGCACAGGCAGCTAGCAATCGATAGATATTCATTTTCTGTGTCCTCCTCCGTAAGGACTTACTGCAGCTTGATCCCGGCGGCCCTGATAACACGCGAGTAGGTGTCGATTTCCTGGCGTACGAATTTCGCGAATTCATCAGGCGGCATGTCCAGGGGGTCGTTGCCGAGGTTCGCGAGCTTCTCGCGTACACCGGGATCGGAGAGTGCCTTCCTCACATCGGCCGATATCCTGGCGACGATGTCGGCCGGGGTGCCCGCCGGCGCCCAAAGGCCGAACCACAGCGGCGAGTCCGCATCGCTCACCCCCGCCTCCCCCGTGGTCGGAACCTCCGGCAGCTGAGTGTTGCGCTTCGCGGTGCTGACCGCGAGCGGGCGCAACCGGCCGCTCCTGATATTTGACATGGCCGCGGAGATTGGCGCCCAGTAACAGTCCACCGCCCCGTTGAAGATGCTGGTGAGGACTTCCGGGGTGCCCTTGAACGGCACCTGCGTCACCCTGATTTCCGCGGCCGCGAGAAAGCGTTCGGTGTTCAGGTGCGTGCCGCTGCCGATGCCGGCATGACCGAAATTGATCGCGCCCGGCTTTGCCTTGGCCGCGTTGACGAGATCCATCAACGACGCATACGGAGAGTTTCCCGCGACCACCAGCACGTTGGGCTGCACAGTGAGCGGCACCACGTCGACGAAATCTTTCAGCGTGTCATAGGGGAGCTTGGCGTAGATCGCTGGGTTGACCGAATGCGCGGAGGAATTGACGAGCAGCGTATAGCCGTCCGGCGCGGCGCGCATGACCGCCGCCGAACCGATCGAGCCGCCCGCGCAGGCACGGTTCTCGGGTACCACCGGCTGTCCCCAGTACTCGGAGACCTTCTGCATCACGATGCGCCCGACAATGTCGGTGGAACTTCCTGGAGGGAACGAGATGACCACGTGCACGGGCCTGTTGGGGTAGCTCTGCGCTTGCACCTGTAACGCGCCTGCCGCAAGTATTGCCACCAGAATTTTCAGCATCGGTTTCAATTCCCCCTCCTCCTCAGGAAAGTCCGTCGCCAACCTGCACGTTCTCCGGTGCGAGTTTCACCCCCGATGCTTCGGCCTGCTGCAGGAGCAATGTGGCGAAATCCTGCTCGGTCATGCCTCTGCCCATCATCGACTGGATCAGGTCGCGCGTCGCAGCCGCGAGCGGCATCGGCACTTCGAAGCGCCGGCCGGCGTCCAGCCCCAGATCGAGGTCCTTGCGCAGGAGGTAAGGCGTGAAGGTCACCTTGAAATCCAGGCTCACAAAGGCCGGCGTCTTGTAGCGCGTGAAAGTCGAGCCCATCACGCTCTGGTTCATGAATTCGAGAAACGCGTGGCGCGGCACACCCGCCTTGTTCGCCAGCACTGTGATCTCGGCGAGTGACTGGGTTACGACGCCGAGGAACACGTTGTGGCAGATCTTGACGATGCGCGCGAGTTCGCCTTCTCCTACAAAACTCGCAGCTGGCGCGATCATCTTCAGGTACGGAAGCGCTTCGTCGTAGGCACGCTTCGGCCCCGAGCAGACGAACGACAGCCTTCCCGCCTTGATCACCTTGGCGTTGCCGCTCACCGGCGCAGCGAGGTATTCGATCCCGCGCGCCGCGAGCAGAGTCCGCAACTCCGCCGAGCCTTCCAGCGAAATCGAGGAACACTCGATCACCATGCGCGGCAAGCGCTTCGCGCCGTCGAGCAGCGCCGTCATGACCTGCTTCACGTCGTCCCAGGTCGAAACCATGCAGAACACGATCTCGCAGGCCGCGAGTTCTCCGACACCTTCGGCGATTTTCGCGCCGTACTGCGCGAGCGGCTCGGCCTTGGCGCGCGTGCGGTTCCAGGCGAGCAGGCTTGCGCCGCCCCTGGCCAGTCGCGCGGCCATTTCGTAACCCATCCGGCCGGTGCCTATCCATCCAATCGTCGGGGTAATTTCAGTCATGGTTCAGTAGGGGTTGGCAATCGGCAGTTCTTCCGCCGGGTAAAGGGAGATGACCTGCGCGCCTTTGGAAGTCAGGATCACTTCCTCCTCGATGCGCGCCGCGGAGATTCCGTCCGACGCCGGGCAGTAGGTTTCGACCGCGAACACCATGCCGGCCTTCAGTTCGAGCGGTTCCCGGAACGACGTCAGGCGCGAAATGAGCGGCCGCTCGTGCAGCCCGAGGCCGAGTCCGTGGCAGAAATTCAGCCCGAATGCATCCATCTCGCTGGCGAAGCCCGCCTGTTCGGCTTTCGGCAGCGCGCGCGCCACGGTGTCGCTCGAGACGCCCGGTTTCAGGAGATCGATCGCCTTGTCCATCCACTCGCGCGCCTTTCGGTAGGCGGTGCGCTGCGCGCTCGAGGCTCGCCCGACATTGAACGTGCGGTAGTAGCAGGTGCGGTAACCCATGAACGACTGGATGATGTCGAAGAAGGCCTGGTCGCCCGGGCGGATCAGGCGGTCGGTGAAATTGTGCGGATGCGGTGAGCAGCGCTCGCCTGAGATCGAATTGATCGCCTCTACGCAGTCCGAGCCCATCTCGTAGAGGCGCCCGGTGGCAAGCGCGACAATCTCGGACTCCTTCACGCCGGGCTTCAGAGCCTCGGCGATGTCCTGGTAGACGCCGTCCACCATCGCCGCCGCCATATTGAGCAGCGTAAGCTCGTCGATGTTCTTCACCTCACGCGCTTCCAGCATCGCCTGCTGGCCGTCACGCACCTCGATCCCCACGCGCTGCAGCTCGAACAGCATCGGCGGCTCGACCACGTCGAGGCCCAGGGGCATGTCGGCCACGCCCTCCGCGACGAGGATCGCCTTGATTTCCTTCGCCGCATCGCGAAACAAGGTGATGTCCGATCCGACCGCGCCACGCATGCCGAGCAGACCCGCCCTGCAATGGTCGTGCTGCAGCCAGGGCGAATGCAGCTTGTGGTGCCGCGCAGCCGAACCGAAGTCCCAGATGTAGGGATCGCCTTTGCCGGTGAGTAGCGAATAGCGCGTGAGCTTGTCGCGCGCCCACTCGCCGATCACGGTGCTGGTGGTGTACCGGATGTTGTGCTGGTCGAACGAGAGCAGCGCGCCCAGCCCCGAGCGGGAGAGAGAATCGCGCACGCGCGCAAGCCGGTAATCGTGCAGGCGGCGGAAGTTGACGCGTTCCTCGAAATCGACCTGCGTGTGCCCCGGCGCCGGGACCGGGCGGCTCCAGTCGTGGTGCGGGTCGATATCCTGCGGACGAACCTGTTTCGGTTCAACGTTTCCTTTCTTTGCCATCGCCGTGCTCCCGTGTTAAGCGCCGTCAGTCTAGCCCAATCAGCTCGATGCGCCGGCGGACGTGTCGCAGGGCCTCTGCATCGCCCGCCGCCTCGGCGCGCTTCGCCTGCACGCCGAGCCAGGCGAGCAGCGGGCGCCGCCAGCCCTGCGCGGACGCGGTTTCCGCCGCGGCGCTGATTTGAGCGGGCGAAATCTTTCCCGCCCTGAACTGCACGCCCGCCGCGACGAGCTTCGAGAGCGGATCATCGCTTGCAGCGCGCGCGCCACGCCCGGCGAGAAATTCCACGTAGACAATTTCCTCCGGACCGGCTTCGCCCCGCAGCGCCTCGAATCCGGGGCAGTCGTCGAATTCGAGACTCGCCGCGCGCGTGGCGCAACGCACCAGTTCCGCTCGTGCCAGGAGGTCGCCGCGTCCCGTGCGACGTATCTCGTCGCGCGCGCGCAGGAACTCGGCTTCGGCGGACTTCGTGTCGCCGCCCAGATAATGCCGCTGAAATATCTTCAGGGATCCGGCCGCGTTCAACTGCCAATCCGGCGGCGGCGATCCTCCCGCGCAACCCGCAAGGAACAACAGGGCCAGGAGCCGCGGCACCTTCACGGCAGTTTGATCCCCGTGTCACGCTCCAGGGGCCACTTCCGGTTGATCTCGTCGATGAGCTGCGCCACCTTGCGCAGGCTCGCCTCGACCTCGGCGCGCAATACGGCGAGATCCGCGCTCGCGGCCTTTACGTTGGCGCTCACCACCCGTGCATCCCTGCCCACGGCCTGCGCATCGGCGAGGATTGCATCGACCTTCGTCAGGCTCTGGCGCACCTCGCCAAGGATCGCGCCCGCCTGGACGACAGACTTCTGTGTCTCGTCCATGACGCCGCCCGTGCCGAACACACGCTGATCGGCTTTGCCGATCACGCCGTCGATCTTGAGTGCCACGCCGCCGAGGGAAGCAAGCAGAGCGTTCGCCCGATCGATCGCGGCGATCACCTTCTTCGCGTTGTCCTCGCTGCCGAGCACCCCGCCGAGAGCGCCCTGGCTCCCGGCCATGCGCCCGGTGATGGTGCGCACGTTCGCCACGCTCGCTTCAAGGCTCCCGCCGGCTGCCGTCATCTGCTCAACGTTCTCGAGCACGCTCTTCATCGTGCCGATCATGGCCGGAAGGTCCTCGGTGGCATCACCACGATTCAGCAGGAATTCCTGACCGTCCTCGAGCGGAGGATCCTCGGGGATATTGGTGAACGCGCGGATTTTGCCGCCACCGACAAGTAATCGCTCGAACTTGAAGGTGCTTGATTTCCGCAACCAACGCGCCTCCTTGCGCGGCACCACGATTTCGACCCTCACGTTTCCGTCCTCCGCGAGCGCGATACGCTGGACGCGTCCAATGGCGAAGCCCGAATAGGAGAACGTCAGTTCCATCCCGACACTCATCCCTTCCGCGTTCTCGGCCTTTAGAGTCAGGTGCTGCGTCGGCTCGAACACGCCGCGCGCGTACATCACGTAGAGCACAAACGCAATCGCGGTTGCGATGGTCGCAACCAGCAACAGCCTGACCTTGAACTCGAGGTTCTTCGGCATGTGTGTAACGCCAGGTTCGCGCTCAGCGCTCATCGCTCATCGCTCATCGCCAGTGTCGACTGCTCAGTCCCCCTTGATGTTCGCATCCTTTACAAGCTTCGACCACCGATCGAGGTCGCGCCGGATGAGCTCGCCGAATTTTTCCGGCGTGCCGGTCTGGATCGCAAACAGCTGCACCGCAAGCCGTTCCCGCACGTCCGCCGAGGCAAGTACCCGATTGATATCGGCGTTGAGCTTCAATACCACCTCGCGCGGCGTGCCGGCGGGCGAGAGAATGCCGAACCAGATGTCGGCGTCGAAGCCCTCGAAGCCGGCCGACTCGGAGATTACCGGTATTGCCGTGTCGACTGGCGAGCGGGTTGGCGAGGCAAGCGCCAGCACCCGCAGTTTGCCGCCACGCGCCTGCGGAGCGGTGTTGGTAATCGTGTTGAAGAGTATCGGCACCTGCCCGCCGACGCCGTCGACGATGGCCGGTCCGCAGCCGCGGTAAGCGATATGCACGATGTCCACCCGGGCGACCACCTTGAAGAGCTCGCCCGCGAGGTGCATCGCGGTGCCGTTGCCGCATGAGGAATAGGAGAACTTGCCCGGGCTCTCGCGCGCCAGCTTCACCAGATCGATCACGCTCTTCGCCGGGAAATCCGGATGCACGGCCAGCGCCACCGCAGTCGAGCCGACGAGCGCGACCGGGGCGAAGTCGTTGACCACGTCGAACGGCGTCTTTGCCAGCGCCGGGTTGGTGACCACGGTGTTGTTCGCGACCAGCAGCGTGTAGCCGTCCGCCGGCGACTTGGCAACGAAATCGGCGCCCACGTTGCCGGCCGCCCCGGTGCGGTTTTCCACCAGGAATTGCTGGCCGCTCGCCTCCGCGAGTTTGGGCGACAGGATTCGCGCCACCACGTCACTCCCGCCTCCGGCCGGGAACGGCGAGATGAGCTTGACCGGCTTGGCGGGGTAGCCCTGGGACCGGACCACCGTGCTGATCACGAGGGCACTACAGGCAACGATGCGGGCTGCAACGCGGCAGAATCGTTTCATCGTATCCTCCTTTCCCATTGTCATGCATTTTCCACGCGATTCGACAACCTCGAGCTCGCGTACTGCACCGCGATTCGCATGCCGTCCCGATCAGTCGAACGCCCCCGCGGCTTGGTACGCCGCGTATTCCTCCGCCGTCAAGCCGAGGAGGCCGCGAAACACCGACTCGTTGTCGGCCCCGAGGGTGGGCGCCGCCCGCGTAATCTCGGCCGGTGTCTCCGAAAGCGTGAATGCCGGCGCGCAGTAGGCCTGCTCTCCGATCACCGGATGGCTGCGCCGGCGCCACTGTCCGCGCACCGCGAGCTGCGGGTCCGAGAACAAGTCGGCCATCGTATTGACCGCGTGGGCATGCACTCCCGCGGCCTGCAGCATTTCCGCCGCCGTGTCGGCGCACCGCTCGCGCAGCCAGCCGGCAAGCACGGTGTCGATGAGCTGCGCGTGCATGCGCCGTCCTTCACGATCGACGACCCGGCGATCGCGCCCAAGCGCCGGCTGCCCGATCGCTTCCATGAGCCGCCCGAACTCGGCGTCGCTCCAGCAGGAAAGCGCAAGCCACGCCCCGCCCGCGCAGGCGTAAGCGCCATGCGGCGCCGCGCCGGGATCGTCGTTACCCGCCCTTTGCGCCACACGGCCGCTCGCATGGAAATCAAACAGCGGCCCCGCGAGGAACATCAGCCCGCACTCATACTGCGACACGTCGAGGTGCGCACCATTGCCCGTCGTGCGGCGCCGCTCGAGCGCCGCCAGCACCGCGAGCGCACCGAGCGTCGAGGCAATGAAGTCGATATAGGGGCCGTAAAGAAGCATCGGCGGGTGATCGGGGCTGCCGGTGAGCTGGCACATGCCCGCGAGCGCGGTGAGTTGCGAACCGAATCCCGGCGTGTCCGCGCGCGGCCCGGTCTGCCCCATGTTGCACGTTGAAAGCATCACAAGGCCCGGATTGGAAGCCTTGAGGGTGTCGTAGCCAATGCCGATGCGCGCCATCACGCCGGGGCGCATGTTCTCGATGACGACGTCGCATTTCGCTGCCAGGTGCCGCGCCAGATCGAGTCCGCGCGGGTTTTTCAGATCGAGCGCGACGCCGAACTTCGAATCGTTGAAATAAGCGAAGCAGCCGCCGCTGTCCAATCCCGGTTTGCCGTTTTTGTAAGGCGGGTACTGCATGCGGAAGCCGTCCGGGTGAGCGCGCGATTCGACATGCACCACCGTCGCACCGAAGTTGGCGAGCATCTTGCCGACGTGAGGTCCGGCAGCATAGCCGCCGAATTCCGCGACGCGCACGCCGTCGAGAGCCCGTGCCGGCATCACCGTATCCGCTTCGCCGCCGACGCCGCCCGCGTTTCGGAGGAATGCAGTGCCGCGCGATGTCCGTCGACCACCACGAACGCGCCACAGTGTCGCTCGCCGGGTCCGTCCGGACCCGGCACGTCTTGCCAGAAGCCTCGCGCCGCGAGATGTGGATCGCTCGCAATATCGGCCACCGTGGAGACCGGGTAGCCAAGCATCCCGCGCCGATGCGCCTGCTCGAGGAATTCGCGCTTGGCGAGTGTCGCGAAAAAACGCTCGAGCGGTCGCTCGATCACATCGACCTCCTCCTGCGTCACGATCGTCGGGTCCCACCGGCTCCAGTCGATACGCTCCAGTGGTCCCAGTTCGAAGCCGCGGCTGCGCATCCAGCCGACCAGCTGCTCGTTGGTATGCCGGCCGGCGCCGCCACCATAGAGGATGAAGTTGAGGTGGCCATCACGGCAGCGCCAGAAAACACGGAATTTCGCGCCGGTGACCGAACGCCCTGTCACGTAGGCCCCGGCGCGCGTCGGCGTGATGCCCGAAATGTCGACGAACGTCGGGGCATGTGCCAGAGCGGTAATCACCGCTGACTGCGCGGAAACGTCGACCATCTGCCCCTTGCCGCTCGCGCCGCGATGGTGAAGGGCGACCAGCGCGCCCACTGCGGCCTGCGCGCCTGCCCATGCGTAGGCCTGCGGCGCGCTCACCCGCACGGGCATGCCGTCCGGCTCGCCAGCGAGCGACATCGCCCCGCCCGCCGCCATGATCTCAAGGTCCGAGGCAAGCCAACCGGCTTTCGGACCGGTCAATCCGAACGGCGTGATCGCGACGACGACAAGCCGGGGATTCAACTCGAGAAACCGCGCGGGACGATCACCCGGTCGTGGCGTACAGAAGAGAATATCCGCGCTCCTTGCCAGACGCTCGACGCGTTCCAGCCCGTCGGTTTCGGCCGCATCCAGCAGCAGCACGCGCTTGTTGACGTTCAACGCCCGCCATTCAGCGCCCCCGCGGTCTGCGTCGGGCGCCTCGATCCTGGTCACGTCCGCGCCGAGGTCGGCGAGCAGCCGCCCGGCGAGCCAGCCGAGACGGGCGGTCAAGTCGAGGACCGTGTAGCCCTGCAGCATCGTCTCGCTAACGGCCGGTGCGCGCCAGCGACAGCACCCAGCCTGCCATTCTCGCTTTCATCTTCGCAATGTCCTCGCCGCTGAAGAAGTCCTCCGGCTTGACGCGATCGACCGGATAGACCGGCCGGTGGAAATCCTGCTCGAAGCCGAACGGCACCGTGGCATCGATGCCCATGCCGCCTTCGAACATGGTGTTGGAGGCGGTCCACTCCTTGTCTCCCGCGGTCATGCGCTCGGCCGGCATGAAGGTCTGCCCGCGCCCGCCCGGAATCGGGTTGAGAATGTCGGCGCGCGGATTCACACGCGTGGTGAGGCACCACATGATGTCGTCCATCGAATAGATATCCACGTCCTCGCTCACCGCGATCGCCAGACGCATGCCCTGGGAACACGACAGGATCGCCGACAGGAAGTTGCGCTGCCAGCCCTCCTCGATCCGGTTGCGCTTCTTCACCTGGATGATGCAGCCGCCCCAGTCGGTCATGCAGTACGGGATATGCACGTCCTGGATGATGCCGGGTTGCAGCCGGTGGCACAGTTCGAAGATCGCCGCTTCGCGCACCGTGGTGTCGATATTGCTGTCGTCCGAAGTGTGCACGCCGAGCGGGAAGATCACCGGCCGCGACTCGGGCTTGCGCATGGTGATGGCGGTGACATGGAAGGTGGGGGCTTTATACGCCTTGCCCATGTAGCCCGCCCACTCGGGATGAAAGAAGGTCTTGCCCTGCACGCCTTTGTCCTCCGCCTCGCGCGTCTCGTAGCGCTTGTCCTTGGGATGAATGCAGCCCTCCAGCACGTACTCGGACTCCGCGATCGCGTGGGCGTCCACCGTGCGCGCCTTGACCAGGCGGATCGGCGAGCCCTGCACCGCGCCGGCAACGCCGATCTCATCGCAGCCCTTGGGCAGGACGACGTAGTCGAAGCCCGCGCCCGCGAGCAGCGTGCAGGCCGGCGGCACGCCGAAGCACACAGTGAGCGGGATCGGCTGGTCGTCGTGGTAGTGCTGCGTATAGACCTGCCACATGTGCGAGCCCGGCGAGATCTGGAAGGTGCCGACGTTGCCCCAACGGAAATTCATGCGGTTGTAGCCGAGGTCCGAACCGCCGTCGAAATACGGCCCGACGACGCAGCGAATGCCCGAGCCGACCGTCAGTTCCGGTTCCAGCGCGGTGTGCCGGATCGCCGTGATCCACTTGTTAACGTCGATGTCCCGGGTGATGACGTGTTCCTGGCAGGGCGCGTCGGTCTGCTGGATGACCGTCGGCTTGAGCGGGTGGTTGAGTGCGTGTGCGAGCTTGCGCGTGCGATCGCCCGGGCCGTCCCAGCCGAACATGCGGTCCACCACCCGCATGTCGGAGAACAGGTTGGTGATCGCGCGCGCGTGCGGCTTGCCCTTCACCTTGTTGAACAGCATCGGCAGGCTGCCGTCGAAATGTTTCTGCAGTCCCGTGATCTCGAGATCGGGATCGACTTCGCGGTCGGTCTCGATCAGCAGTCCTTCGCTCTTCAGCCACTCGATGGTCGAGCGCAGGCTGCTCGCGTCAGGTTTCACGGCGGTGGAATTCGCTGGTTTCATCGTGCTCTCCTGGAAGATCCGTCGATTGCAGCCGGCGCGACCGGCGTCGGGCACGCCGGTGATGCCGACCGCGATTCGTCATATGTATTTCGCTGCCAATGCGATGACCTCGAGCAGGCCGAGCGCGAAGAACAGGTGCACCATCCCGCCCATCACTGCCACCGGCGCCGACTTGACCTGCCGCGTGGCATCCAGACCTGCGGCGATGGGAATCACCGCCACCGCCGCCCCGAACAGTGCCGCTCTCAACGCAAAGCCTGCGAGAATCGGTGCGTCGAAGACCTTGCCAACCACCCGGGTGAATTCCGCAAAGCCCCACGGCGAGAAGTCGTACATTGCGACGTAGGCCAGTCCCAGCGCCAGCGCGCAATTCAGCACCGTAAGCGATATGACCGAAAGCGCGGCGGCGACGACGCGCGGCACCAGTTCGTGACGCAGCAGGTCCGTGCCGGCCGCCTCCACGGCCTCCAGTTCGCCGGAATAGCGCATCAAAGCCACTTCGGTGGCGATCGCGGAACCCGAGCGAAGCGCAACGAACAGCGCGGTGAGCAGCGGGATCAGCTCGAGCACCAGAACGCGCAGGATCATTTCGACTGCGTAGCGCGTGAGATCGAACGAGCGCGCCGCGGCCAGCGTGATCTCGATTACCACCAGGCTGAACAGCGTCATGAAGACAGTAAACGGCAACAGGATCTGCCAGGCGGTGAAATAGATCTGCCGGACCGCCACCCTGCGTGTCGCTTCGACATAAGTCGATGGCGAAAGAGCCGCCGCGAGCGCGTACCCGGCAAAGTGCAGGATGCGGCCCCAGGCCGCGAGCCAGTCGAGAAACGTGGCGGCGAGGCTCGCGTGCATTCGACTAGTTGCCGTCCGCGATCCGCTGGATCGTCGCGCGCTCCAGCCCGAGCTTGACACCAGCGGCCAGAATGTCGTTCCAGCTGGTCTCGTCCACCGCTATGCCCTCGGCCAGGCGCCTTGCCTTCGTCTCGCGTTCGGGGTCTCCCGCGATGCGCACACGGTCCATACCTTCCGCAGGCGGTGATTTCTTCACCCAGGAAACGAACTCCGCAGCCTCCTGCGCGAACCCCGCTGCGGTTCCCAGGCGCTGCGGATCGAACACGATCGAGAGCATGCCGTTGAGTACGCGCTTCTTGCTTCGGTCATCCGTGTGCCACGTGCCGCCGCCGGTGAGGGCACCGCCCAGGAGCTCGCACACAACCGCCAGTCCGTAGCCCTTGTGCAATCCGAAAGTGGTGAGTGCACCGAAAGGATCGAGCACGCCGAAACGCGGATCCGTGGTGGGCCGGCCCTGGTCGTCGATGAGCAGTCCGGCGGGAAGCTTCTCGCCCTTGTTGTAAGCCACCCGTACCTTGCCCTGGGCCACGCCGCTGGTTGCCATGTCGAGGATGAACGGCGGCTGTCCGGAAAGCGGGATGCCGATCGTCACCGGATTGGTGCCGAAACGGGCGTCGGTTCCGCCAAACGGCGCAACGATGGAGCGCGAAATCACGTTCGTGAAACTGAGCGAGACGAGCCCGGCATCCACCGCCTGCTCGGCCCATTGGCCGATGCGGCACAGGTGGTGCGAGTTGCCGAGCGCCATCACGCATACGCCGTACTGCCGCGCACGGCCGATTGCCGTGTCGGTGGCCTCCAGTCCGATCACCTGCCCATAGCCGGCCTGGCCGTCGAGCGTGATCAGCGCGCCGCCATCGAATTTCATCAGCGCATGGCGGTTGGGGCTCAGCCCGCCTTCAAGCAGCGATTCCACGTAGCGCGGAATCATTCCGACACCGTGGGAATCGTGCCCGGTGAGGTTTGCGTTGACCAGGTTCCCGGCCACCAGTCGCGCCTCGCGAGCATCGCTCCCGCCGGCAACCACGATCGCCTCGACCGCGCGTGTCAGGGGTTCGTGGGCAAATGTGAAAGTGTTTGCCATGATGGTGCCAAGTGTAATTTAGAATGGCTTGCATGAAGAAGACCCCGGAGCAATTGCGCAGCCACCGCTGGTTCGGTGTCACGGACCTGCGTTCCTTCGGCCACCGCTCGCGCACCGCGCAGATGGGCTACGACCGCAGCGACTACCTGGGCAAACCCGTGATCGCGATCATCAACACCTGGTCGGACATCAACCACTGCCATACGCACTTCAAGCAACGCGTCGAGGAGGTCAAGCGCGGTGTCTGGCAGTCCGGCGGTTTTCCGCTCGAAATGCCCGCGATGGCGCTCGCTGAAACGATGCAGAAACCGACCACCATGCTGTACCGAAACTTCCTGGCGATGGAAACCGAGGAACTGCTGCGCTCCTACCCGGTGGATGGCTGCGTGCTGATGGGCGGCTGCGACAAGACCACGCCGGCGCTCCTCATGGGTGCGATCAGCATGAACCTGCCGGCGATCTACCTGCCGGCGGGCCCGATGCTCAACGCCCATTGGCGCGACCAGACCCTCGGCTCGGGGTCGGACACCTGGAAATATTGGGACGAGTTGCGCGCCGGTCGCATCACCGAGCGCGACTGGCAGGAGATCGAGGACGGCATCGCGCGCTCACCCGGCACCTGCATGACCATGGGTACAGCCGCCACGATGATGTCGCTCGCCGAGGCGCTGGGATTCACGCTGCCCGGTTACTCGTCGATTCCGGCGCCGGATTCGAACCACGCTCGCATGGCCGGACTCACCGGGCGGCGCATTGTCGACATGGTTTGGGAAGACCTCAAGCCGCGCGACCTCCTGTCGCGTGGCTCGTTTGACAACGCCATCACCACGCTGATGGCGATGGGGGGCTCGACCAACGCCATCGTGCACCTGGTGGCCATGGCCGGACGCGCGGGGCTCGCGTTCCCACTCGAGCACTACAACGAGATTTCGGCGAAAACGCCGGTCATCGCCAACGTGCGTCCCTCGGGCGACAAGTACCTGATGGAGGATTTCTACCATGCTGGCGGCCTGCGCGCGATGCTGAACGTACTGCGCGACCTGCTCGATCTCGCGGCGAAGACGGTGAACGGCAGGACGCTCGGCGAGAATATCGAGGGTTCAAAGGTCTGGAATGCCGATGTGATCCTGCCGAGAGCGAAGCCGCTGCAAGCCTCGGGCGGCATCGTGATGCTGCGCGGCAGCCTCGCACCCGACGGCGCGGTCATCAAGACCAGCGCCGCGAATCCGGCCCTGATGCAGCACACCGGCCGAGCGGTCGTGTTCGAAGACTACAACGACATGGCCGCGAGGATCGACACGGACGAACTCGAGGTCGACGCCTCCTCGGTGCTGGTGCTGAAGAACGCG
Organism: Betaproteobacteria bacterium; assembly: GCA_016195915.1. GTDB lineage: Bacteria > Pseudomonadota > Gammaproteobacteria > Burkholderiales > SG8-39 > JADGRQ01. The sequence goes on from JACPYS010000043.1 coordinate 147,149, forward strand.
GGCCCCTTGGGCGGCCCGGGCTTCCCGGAGTGGGGCATGCTGCCGATGCCGAAGAAACTGATCAAACAGGGCGTGAAGGACATGGTGCGGTTATCGGATGGCCGCATGAGCGGCACCAGCTACGGCACCTGCGTGCTGCATGTCGCACCCGAGTCGTTCGCAGGAGGGCCGCTCGCCTTCGTGCGCAATGGCGACCTGATCGAACTGGACGTCGCGGCGCGCGCGCTCAACCTGAAGATTTCGGATGCGGAAATGGCCAAACGCCGGGCCGCGTGGCGACGTCCCGCACACAAATACGAACGCGGCTACGGGGCGTTTTTTTCGCAGCATGTGAAGCAGGCGAACGAGGGTTGCGACTTCGACTTCCTCGAAGGCTCCGCGCCGACCGCGGAGCCGGAGATTCACTAGCCCGAACTGGACGTACCTGCTCGGGTAGAATCCGCGTCGGAGCGTTTGTAACCATGCAGTTACCCGGGGAGGAGAAATGAAACCAGTTGCGTTTTTCGCGGGCGCGCTGTTTGCCCTCGCGAGCGTCGCCGCGTCGGCGCAGACCTATCCGAGCAAGCCGATCCGCATCATCGTGCCGTTCGCCCCGGGCGGCACCTCGGACATTCTCGCGCGCGCGCTCGCACCGAGGATCACCGAGGCGATGGGCCAGCCGGTCATCGTGGAGAACAAGACCGGCGCCAACGGCAGCGTCGGCGCGGAATTCGTCGCCAGATCGGCGCCTGACGGCTACACGATGCTGCTCTCGGACGTGGGCGCGCTGTCGATCAATCCGAGCGTGTACGCCAACATGCCGTTCGATCCGGTGAAGGATTTCTCGCCGATCGTGATGGTTTCGTATTCCCCGCACGTGCTCGCCGTGCACCCGTCGCTGCCGGTAAACAGCGTGAAGGAACTGGTCGCCTACGCCAAAGCCAATCCGGGCAAGCTCAATTTCGCCAACTCCGGCACCGGCGGCGCGCCGCACCTCGCAGGCGTCGAGTTCGCGCAACGCACCGGCGTGCAATGGGCCTATATTCCGTACAAAGGCGGCTCCGCGGCGGTGACCGACGTCATCGCGGGGCAATCGAACGTGTTGTTCAACGGGATGCTCGCGACGTACCCGTCGGTGAAGGGCGGGCGCTTGCGCGGGCTCGCGGTTTCCAGCGTTGCGCGCGTGCCTTCCGCGCCCGAACTTCCTACGGTGGCCGAATCCGGCCTGCCCGGTTTCGAGACCGGCTCCTACCAGGGCCTGCTCGCCGCAGCCGGCACGCCGCGCGAGATCGTGACGAAGCTCAACGTCGATATCACGAGGATCCTCAATACCCAGGACATGAAGGACATGCTTGCCAAGCAGGGAACCGAGGTGCGTGCCGGCCCGGCCGAAGCGCTGGGTTCTTTTATCGTCGCCGAGAAAGCGCGCTGGGCGAAGGTGGTGAAGGAAGCCGGCATCAAGGCCGATTGAAGCGGCTGAACACCAATCAGGGATAGACATGGACCTTCCGCAAAACCCGTTCAAACGCGCCCTCAAGGCCGGCAGACCGCAGATCGGCCTGTGGTCGAGCTTGTCTTCCAACTACACTGTCGAGGTAATCGCCGGCGCGGGTTTCGACTGGATCCTGATCGACATGGAGCACAGTCCAAACGATCTCGAGAGCCTGCTGTCGCAACTGCAGGCTGCAGCACCCTATCCGAGCCATCCGGTGGTCAGGGTTCCCTGGAACGACATGGTGACCATCAAGCGCGTGCTCGACGCGGGCGCCCAGTCGCTGCTCATCCCGTACGTGCAAAGTGCAGAAGAAGCGAAGCAGGCGGTGGCCCATACGCGCTATCCGCCGGCGGGAGTGCGCGGCGTCGCCGGCACGACGCGCGCAACCCGCTTCGGACGGATCAAGAACTACGCCAAGCACGCGCACGAGGAAATTTGCGTGCTGGTTCAGCTCGAAACCCAGTCGGCGCTCGCCGAATTGGAGAAGGTCGCGGCCGTCGATGGGGTGGACGGCGTTTTCATCGGCCCGGCCGACCTGCATGCCTCCATGGGCTACACCGGAGAGACCGCCAATTCGGCAGTAATACCGATGATCGAGGATGCGATGCGGCGCATCCTCAGGGCCGGCAAGGCCCCGGGTTACCTCTCGCCGGTGGAAGCCGACGCCAGGCGCATGCTCGCGGCGGGCGCGCTGTTCGTTGCCGTGGGCGCCGATGTCGGCCTGCTCGCGCGCGGCGCCGAAGCGCTGTGTGCGAAGTTCAAGTCCTGAGAGTCGAACCCGTGAACGACGAAATCATGGTTGTTGCCAAGGAATACGCGCCAACCCAGCAGCGGCTCGAAGCGGAGTTCACGATACACAAACTGTACGAGGCCCCGGATCGGGACGCATTTTTGAAATGCCATGCGTCTTCCGTGCGTGCACTGGCGACGTACACGGCCTCGGGTGCAGACGCAAAGTTGATGGACGCACTTCCGAAGTTGCAGTTGATCTCGCATTTCGGTGTTGGCTACGATGCGATCGACGTCGGCGCGGCAAAGCAACGCAACATCATGGTCACGAACACGCCCGACGTCCTCAATGATTGCGTAGCCGACACGGCAATGTCGCTCGTCCTAAACGTGATGCGCCAGTTTCCGCGTTCGGAAAACTGGCTGCGTGCGGGCAACTGGCGCGAAGTGATCGGGTATCCGCTCACGGTTTCGCTCGGCGGCAAGACGCTCGGCATCCTCGGCCTGGGACGGATCGGCGAAGCGATCGCCAGGCGCGCGCAGGCTTTCGGTATGAAGATCGCGTACCACAACCGAAACAGGAAGAACCTCCCCTACGCCTATTTTGCGGACGCGGCATCGCTGGCGAAGAACTGCACGGTGCTCCTGATTGCGACGCCCGGCGGCGCGGAAACCAGGAACCTGGTGGATGCGAAAGTGCTGGACGCGCTCGGCCCGAAAGGGTTCGTGGTCAACATCGCGCGCGGTTCGGTGATCGACGAGCCGGTGCTCATCAGGTATCTGCAAGAGAACAGGATTGCCGGCGCGGGACTCGACGTATACGTCAAAGAACCGCAGGTGCCGCCGGAATTGTTCGCGCTGGAGAACGCGGTGATCTATCCTCATGTGGGCAGCGGGACCGTGGAGACGCGCACCGCGATGGGAGATCTGCAGCTCGAGAACCTCCGGCTGTTCTTTGCCGGCAAGCCGGTCAAAACGCGGGTGGTCTAACCGGCCTGGGTCTGCAGCCAGTTCTGCACGCCGAGCTTGCCGATCAGCTCGATCTGCGTTTCGAGCCAGTCGATGTGTTCTTCCTCGGATTCGAGGATCTCTTCGAGTAGCTCGCGCGACACGTAATCGCCAACCGATTCGCAGTGCAGGATCCCGTCCTTGAGCACCGGGTGGGCGGCCTGCTCGAGCCTGAGGTCGCATTTCAGCGCCTCCGGCGCGTCCTCGCCGATCATCAGCTTGCCCAAGTCCTGCAGGTTCGGCAGGCCCTCGAGAAACAGGATCCGCGTGATCAGCTGGTCGGCGTGCTTCATCTCGTCGGTCGATTCCTTCTTTTCGTATTCCTCGAGTTTCTTCAGGCCCCAGTTTCCGAGCATGCGGGCATGCAGGAAGTACTGGTTGATCGCCGTGAGCTCGTTGCAGAGCGCCTTGTTCAGGTGTTGGATGACTTTCTTGTCGCCTTTCATCGCCGCCTCCGTGAGCGTCCGGGTCGGCAATACCTTACGCGGGCGCGCCCCCGGCAGCAAGCGGCGGCGCGCATCCGCGGCGATGCTCGTTCAGAACCTCCTTCGCGGCGTGCGCGCAGCGGCCGCAACCGGTGGCGACGCCAAGGCAATGCTCCAAGTCTCGCAGCGAGCAGGCGCCCGTTTCGGCGCAGGCGCGGATATCGCGCTCGGTGATTCCATTGCACAAGCAGATGTACATGGCAGAAATTGGGCCTTTAATGATAATGATTCTCACTTAATATTTTGGCAAATGCAACAAGCTAATGATCGCTAACACGCAACCTGTTGACCAAGATCAACAAAAATTCTTGCCTTCTTAAATGATAATAGTTATCATTCTCGTATGGGACAAAAAGCCATGCCGCTTCCCGAGGAAGTGCGTCCAACGTCGGCGGCACCCCAGCGGGTGCAGAGCCAAGCGCTGCTCGGGCTGCGCAAGGAGCTGGTGATCGTGCATAACGGACGCGAGTACCGCCTGCGTCTTACCCAGAACGGCAAGCTGATCCTCACCGCGTAACGACTAAAGCGCGAGCCAGCAAGCGGGTCCGGCCCGCAGCCAGCCAGCGGAATTCCCTTCCCAGGAGCTGGCTTATATGTGCAATCCCGATCCCGATGCGAGCCGCGCGGAAACCATCACCGCGTCGCTGCTCTACCTCATGACGCACTACGCCCGCACCGGCTGCCCGCGGCTCGCCCTTTGCGTGTCGCGGCACATGCAATGCCTCGCAACCCACCCGGACGCGGCGCCCGTGTTGCGCGAGATCTGTGCCGACCTGCACGGTGCCTGGGCGCAGGCAGCGGGTCCGAACGTCGAAAACGGCGGACTGCTGCACTGAAAATGCCGCCGCGGGCACACCGGGAGCCACGATCGCCGCAGCGCGCGGCAGCGCTGGTGGCCGTGCTCGCCTTGCACCTTGGCGCCGTGGTGGCGCTGGCGCAATATCAGCCGGCGCGCGGGGCGATGAGCCATCTCCCTGCCGTGATGGTGAGCCTCATCACGCCGCCCAAGCTGGAGCAGCCGCAGGATCTGCCCAAGCCCATGCCGGTCGTTAAGCAACCAATCCGGAAGATCGAGCCGCTTCCACCGCAGCCGATCTTGGCGACCACGGAGCCGACTCCAGTGCCGGCGCGCTTCGACGCGCCTGCGCCTGCGCCCACGCCCGCCGCGCCGCCGGCACCTGTTGCCGCGGCGCCCCCGCCTGCGCCTGCGATTCCGCCGAATTTCACCGCCGATTACCTCAACAACCCGGCCCCGTCTTATCCGGCGCTGTCGCGCCGCATGGGCGAGGAAGGCAAGGTCGTGTTGCGGGTCTTCGTCAACCAGCAGGGGCTGCCGACACAAGTGCAAATCAGGACTTCGAGCGGCTTCAGCCGTCTCGATGACATCTCGCTTGAAACAGTGAAGCAGTGGAAATTCATGCCCGCGCGGCGCGGCGAACAACCCATCGGTGCCTGGGTGCTGGTACCGATTTCTTTCAGTTTAGGGAGCTAAACAATGGATGCGCAACAAACGGTGGGCTTTGCCCATTTCCTGCAGCAGACCGACGGCCTGGGCAAGACCGTCTTCGGCGTGTTGCTCGTGATGTCCGTGGCGACCTGGTATTTGATCATCATCAAAACGCTGCAGACCTGGTTGGCGCGCCGGCGCACGATGCGCTTTCTGGAGAATTTCTGGGACGCGCCGTCGCTGCAGGCGGTGGCTGTCGATCTCGAGCAACGCCATCGTCCGGAAGAACCGTTCTCCCACCTCGCCTGGCACGCCATCGTCGCGGCGCGCCACCACCAGCGCCACAGCGCGAACAAATTGAACGAAGCGGGCAGCGCAACGGAATTTCTGACGCGCTCGATGCGCCGGGTCATCGACGAAGAAACGGCGCGGCTCGAAACGGGGCTGACCATGCTCGCCTCGGTGGGCAGCACCGCGCCCTTCGTCGGGCTGTTCGGCACAGTCTGGGGCATCTACCACGCGCTGATCAACATCGGCATGAGCGGGCAGGGCACGCTTGACAAGGTCGCCGGCCCGGTCGGCGAGGCGCTGATCATGACGGCCGCCGGCTTGGCGGTGGCGGTCCCGGCGGTGCTCGCTTACAACGCCTTCGTGCGCAGCAACCGCATGGTGCTCGCCAAGCTCGATTCGTTCGCGCATGACCTGTTCGCATTCCTGACCACCGGCTCGCATGTGAACGAAGTCGCCGCCGTGCTGCCGCTCACCGCAAGGTTGGCGCAGTCGAAAGGAGCGGCGTGACATGGCTTTCGGCGGATTCAGCAAAAGCGGCGATAGCTCGCCGATGGCGGAGATCAACATGGTCCCGCTGATCGACGTGATGCTGGTGCTGCTGGTTATTTTCATCATCACGGCGCCGCTGCTCACGCACGCGGTCAAGATCGACTTGCCGAAAGCCTCGAGCAATCCGAACCTCACCAGGCCCGACAACATCCAGCTCGCGATCAAGGCGAACGGCGCGCTCTACTGGAACGGCGAAGCGGTCGACCAACGGGCGCTGGCAGCGCGGATGGCGGCGGCGGCCAAGCTCGACCCCCAGCCCGAAGTTCATCTCCGCGCCGATCTCACCACGGAATACCAGAAAGTCGCGGAGGTGATGTCCGCCGCCGCGAAGGCGGGAATGATGAAGATCGGTTTCGTGACCGAACCGAGCGGAGCAAACTGATGTTCGCGCGCCTGCTGGCGATCTTGCTGCTCGCACTGGCAGTCACGATACCGCGCGCCGCACTCGCGCAGGCGCCGGGCGAAGCGGCGCAAACCGTCGTGCACCTGCTCGATTACGTCGGCGTCGACTATCCTGGTTTCGTCCGGGACGGAAAGGTGCTCAATGAGCAGGAGTACAAGGAGCAGGTCGAGTTCACGCGGCAGGTCGGCGAGCTGCTCGCGAAGCTCCCGCCGGCGGATGGTTCGGCGAGACTCGCCGAGGACGCGGCGATGCTGCGCAAGCGCATCGAAGCCAAAGCGCCGGGCGAGGAAGTGTCGCGCCTCGCGAACGCGCTGCGCTGGGAGGTGATCGCCGCATACAAGCTCACGGTCACACCCAAGCGCGCGCCCGATTTCAAGCTCGGCGCGCAACGCTACGCCGCGGTGTGCGCAGGGTGCCACGGTGTGCAAGGTCGCGGCGACGGCCCGGCCGCGAAGGACATGAAACCCGCGCCCGCCGATTTCCACGGCGCGTGGCGCATGAGCCAGCGCAGCGTGTATGGCCTGTACAGCACGATCAGCCTGGGCGTAGGCGGCACACCGATGGCGGCATTTCAGCAACTGTCCGAAGACGAGCGCTGGGCACTCGCCTTTTACGTCGCATCGCTCGGCGCGGACACCGGCACGCTCGAGAAGGGGCGCGCCCTCTGGGAAGGCAAAGCGGGTCGCGCCACGTTTAAGGACCTGCGCGAGGTTTCGACGCTGACCGATGCGGAGGTCCTCGCGCGTCATGGCGTCGATGCCGCGGCAGTGTTCGCGTACCTGAAAAGCCGCCCGGAAGCGCTTGCGAGCAGCCGCGAAGCACCGCTCGACGTTGCACAACGGCTGCTCGCTGAAAGCCTCGCCGCCTTGCGCGCTGGTGAACCTGAGCGTGCCCACCGGCTTGCGCTCGGCGCATATCTTGAAGGCTTCGAGCCGGCCGAACCCGCGCTCGATGCGCTCGACCGCGCGCTGCGGCTGGAGATCGAGGCGCACATGATGACTTACCGGAATTTGCTGCGCGCGAGCGGCTCGATCACCCCGGCGGAAGCGCAGCAGGAACGGCTGCGCGCGCTGCTTGGCGCCGCCGCGGAGAAAATCGCGGGCACGGAGCTCTCACCTTCCGCCGTCGCTTTCAGCGCCTTCATCATCATCCTGCGCGAAGGGCTCGAGGCGATCCTCGTGCTCGCGGCGATCCTCGCCTTCGCCGCCCGCTCCGGCCGCCCGGCGGCGCGCCGCTACGTGCACGCTGGCTGGATCGCCGCGTTCGTCCTCGGGCTCGCGACCTGGGCCGCGGCCTCGACGCTGATCGAAGTCTCCGGCGCGAACCGCGAGCTCACCGAAGGCGTCACCGCACTGATTGCCTCGGCGATGCTGCTCTACGTCGGCTTCTGGCTGCACGACAAAACGCACGCGAAAGCATGGGCCAACTACATCCGCGAGCAAGCTGGCAGCGCGCTCGGAGCGGGCACGCTGTGGTCGCTCGCCTTGCTCGCCTTTTTCGCCGTGTATCGGGAACTGTTCGAGATCGTGCTGTTCTCCGAAGCGCTCTGGGCGCAGGCCGGCCCCGCAGGGCACGGCGCGCTCGCCGCCGGCGCCACGGGCGGCGCGGCGATATTGGCCATCGTCGGCCTGCTCATATTTCGCTTCGGCCTGCGCTTGCCGATCGGCCCGTTCTTCGCCGTCTGCGCGGTGCTGCTCGTGATCCTCGCCATCGCGTTCGCCGGCCAGGGTGTCGCCGCGCTGCAGGCGGCGGGGCTCATCGCGGCCGATCCGATCGCGTTCGTAAACGTGCCGATGCTCGGCATCTTCCCGACCGCGCAGACGCTCGCGGCGCAAGCCGCGGTGCTCGCCGTCGTGATCGCCGCATTCGCGTGGAGCCGCGCCGTGGCGCGCAAAGGAGCGCCTGCCGCGTAAGGCATTTTTCAACAAACGCCCGCCAGCCCGCGCATCGTGCGCCAGCCAGCCTTGGGCAATTGACATACAAAGGGAGAGCACGATGCATACAGTCACGACCGGAACATTTAAACCGATCGCATTTGCGGTGGCGCTCGCCTGCGGCGCGCCCGCTGATGCGCAGCAACAAGCCGAGCAACAGCTTCCTGAAGTTCGCGCTACGGGCGCACGCGTTGCGCCGGGCACGCGCGAAGACGTCTCGAGCACCGCCACCAAGACCGATACGCCGCTGAAGGACGTACCGGCGAGCGTGGTCATCGTGTCCGGCGAGACGCTGCGCGAACAAGGCGTCTACGACATGAACCGCGCGCTCTACAACGTGAGTTCCGCGCAGGCCTTGATGGGCGGCGGATACGGCTTCGCCCACAACTACACCGTACGCGGCCAGAGCGTCCTTTTCCTGCGCGATGGCTATCCCGACGGCACGGCGCAGAACGGCTACCGTCGCACCCTCGCCGACGTGGAGCGGATCGAAGTGGTCAAGGGCCCGGGCTCTGCGCTCTGCGGCTCGGGCGGCGCTGGCGCGACGATCAACGTCATCACCAAGCCGCCCTCGGCTCGCACGCTTGCGGAGCTGTCTGCATTCGCCGGCTCCTTCGGGACTCGCGGCCTCACGCTCGATGCCGGCGGACCGCTTGGCCCCCTCGCAACTCGGTTCATCGCCAACGCAGAGCGCTCTGACGGCTTTCGCGGGCTGAACCGTGACATCAAGGAAGTACTGCCGTCGGCGGCATGGTCCATTGGCAGCAACAAAGTACTGACCGCCGATTTCGATCACCGCGAGATCAAGACTACGCCGGACAACTACGGCATCGTGTTCGACCGATCGGCGAACATCGCCGCCGCACCGCGCGATGCGCGCTACTACAGCCCGATGAACCGCACCGACCAGACGATCGACCGCCTGACGCTTGCGCACGAGTGGCAGCTCGGAGCGGGCTCAACGATGCGCACCGCTTTCGTTCACGATTCCCGCGATCTTGATCTTCTGCGCAACGCGGGCGGCAACGGGGGCAACGCCGCAGCCGCGATGACGGGCCGGACGCTGCGCGAACAGCACGATCGCGCGCGCTACACGACTCTCCAGAATGAATGGGTCTTCAAAGCCAGCACAGGCAGCGTCCCCCACACCGTGCTCGCGGGTCTGCAGTACAACGACACCGGCATCGACACCACGCGCATCGGCTTCAATCTGCCCGACATCGCGAACATCAATGTTCCGGTGGTGCCGGAGACGACGGCTTCAGGACTCGCCCCGGTGACGGCGCAAGGCTTCAATCGACGGATTGAGGGAAGTACCTGGGCGGGCTATGTGCAGGACCAGCTTGCACTCAGCGAGCAATGGAAGCTTCGAGCCGGGCTTCGCTACGACCGCACGCGCTTTCGCGACGCCGGGTCTCAGGGCACGACGGCCTCGCGCGAGATCGCCGCCACGAAGTCGATCGCCAGCGCCTCGCTCGGCACCGTATGGCAGCCCAGCCGCGACTGGTCTGTGTTCGCCGGGGTCTCCAACGGCGGATTCATCAATCTTTCCACCGAGCCTGCCGCGGTCAGCACCGAGCCGGAGAAAAACAGGCAGTACGAGGCGGGCGCGAAGGCTTCAATGTTCGGCGGCACGGTGGACAGTCAGATCGCGCTCTATCAGGTCGAGAGGAAAAACTTCCTTATTACCCTGCCCGGGGCGCTCTCGGCGACACCGGATGGACACGATCGCACCTGCGGCGTGGAGCTCGACCTCACCGCGCGCCCGGCGCGCGGCTTGAAGCTGATTGCGAGCGCCTACGTGCAGGACGCAAAGGTGCTTTCCAACACGATCGCGACCAACGCAATACTCGGTGTCACGCGCAGCATCTCCGGCACGCGCCCCACCGGCGTTGCGCGTACCGGAGGCAGGCTGTGGGCGTCCTACCAGTTCTACGGAACGGGAGCGAACGGCCTGGGCGCGGGGATCGGCCTCACCAGGAAGGGCGACGCCTTCGCCGACAACCTCAATGTCTATCGAGTTCCCGGCTACACGGTGATCGATACAGCGGTCTATTACCGTCAGAAAACCTGGGATGTGGGCCTGAGTCTCTACAACCTCACCGATCGGGTTTACTACACCAATCCCACCTTTGCCGGCGCACTGCCGGGCGAGCCGCGCAGTGTCTATCTCACTTTCCGCTGGAGGCCGGTATGAAACAGTTTGCGCATTCATTTCTCATTCTCCTGCCGCTCGCCTTTGGCGGCGCGCTCCAGCCCGCGTGCGCCCACTATCTTTGGGTCGAGTCGCCGAAGGGCGCCCCCGTCCTCTACTTCGGCGAATATGACGAGAAGCTTCACGAGCGCTCGCCGGGCAGGCTGGATGAGATTCGCTCGCCGCGCGCCTGGACTGTGCAGAAAGGCGAACGCCGCGAACTCTCGCCGGAGCGCCAAGCCGAGCGTTTCGTCTTGCGCGGCGCCCGCACACGCTCTGTCGTCGTCGAGGAAACAGGGCACGCGGTGCGCGACTGGACCCAATTTGGAGTCGGGATCGTCAAGCCGATTTTTTATGCCCGCTATCTGGCCAGACCTGAGCGCGCTGTGCCTGCGTTGACGCTTGACGTGCTGCCCGCCGATGGCAGGTTCGACAAGCTCGCCGTGTACTTCAAAGGCACGCCTCTGGCCAAGGCGAAGCTGGAGGTCTATGCGCCGAACGGATGGAAGCAGGAGCACAGAACCGACGAAAACGGGCGGGTAGCTCTGCGGCTTCCCTGGCCCGGGCACTATGTCGTCGAAGTCACCCATCTCGAGCGCACAGCAGGAGAGTTCGAAGGAAAGGCCTACGAGGCGTTGAGACATCGGGCGACGCTTACCTTCCCCCTGACGCACGGCGAGCGCGCAATGGAATCGAGCGCCAAGCCCCGCCCGCCCACAGCCAAATGACGCATGCAGGGGAACGTATAGCAAAAATAAAATTGCGACAGACCTACATGAGCGCCGCTGCCGACGCGGTTGATGCAACGAGCGTCGGAGCCCTCGACGCGCAAGGTGCGGTCGCGCGCGGCGAGAACGGCTCGCTGTTCCTGCCGCACCGGTTCAGAAGAGTGCGCGTCATCAAATGGCTGCGACGCACGCACGGGTGGTTTGCGCTGTGGGGCGGGGTCGTCGGGATGCTCTTCGGCGCGACCGGCATCCTGCTCAATCACCGCGCAGTGATGAAGATTCCGGCGGTGCAGATCGAGCGCTCGACGATCCAGCTTCCTCTCGGCGACGCAAGCGCGCGCACGCCCGCGGAGCTTGCTTCGTGGTTGCAAACGCAGCTCGACCTCGACAAGCCGGCGGCGCGCCTCGAGACCGATCCGCCGCAATACGTACCTTGGGGGAACCGCTCGGTCGAGCAACCCGCGCAGTGGCGTGTCTTTTTCAGCAGCCCCAAGCGCACGCTCCAGGCCGAGTACTGGGTCGGCAACCGCTTCGTCACCGTGAAACGTACGGAGGGCAACGTCTTCTATCTGCTTACCCGGTTGCACATGGGGCAAGGCGTGCATCCGGGATGGATCCTGCTCGCCGACACAATTTCCGGAAGCCTGATCGTACTTGCGCTCACCGGGCTGCTCCTCTGGAGCCGACTGCACGGCCCGCGTCTTCTCGCGCTCGGGCTGCTCGCTGGTTCGCTCGGCGGGCTGTCATTTCTCGGCTGGATTTCAACCTAGCGCCCCCGCGCCATCGACGCGAATTGCGCTTGCTGCCGATTCTCCGCTGAATGCCGAACACTTGCGCGCTTTCACCTGAGGCCTTGCGCTTGCTTGCGGTCCTTGTGCTCGCCCCCTAAGAGAGCGCGAACCTCTTACCCTCGCACGAATCGCATTCCTGTTCCGGTTGTTCCGCTGAGCGAACCATTAAGATCCGCGAACCGCGGCAGCACGAGAGCACCCCTCAAGCAACCGAATCGACGCTCCCCATCGAGCGGCATCCGGGAACCGGGTTGGTTACCTCAGATTCGCTGCCGCCGCCGTTCGACGAGATGCCCGGCGCGACCTCGTCGGCGCGCGCCGCCGGTCCTGGGCACCGCCGCGGCACTGCCACTGCCCGATCGTCGGCACCTGCCTCAGCGTCGCGGAATCGCGCCGGCGAGCGCGCGGGCGATCAAGGCTGTTCCTTCAGGAAATTCGCGATCTCGTTAAAAAACTCGAAGCGCGGCTTCTCGAACAGTACGAAGTGCGTGGCGTTGCGGATGAGCACATGCTTCTTGACCGGCGCGTTGGTGAGGTCGCGGATCAGCCCCTCGCGGTCCTCTGGAAAAGACCAAGTGTCGAATTCCCCCGCGATCACCAGCGTCGGCACGTAGATCGACGAGGCATTCCAGATGCGCCGTCCCGTTGCCTGCATGAAGGTGTCCTCAAGCACGCCATTGGGCGCGCGCAGGCTGGGTGGATTGCGCGACTCGCTGGTGGGGTCGGTCTTCAACGCCTCCAGCGCAAAGGCATCACGCACGCCCTCCTCACGGTAGGAATTCTTGTCCGTGACCGGTATCTCGCCGTCCCAGCGGCCGTCGTTGGCGGCCTTGCTGCCCAGACGGTAGGCGCCCACGCCATAGTTGAAGTCGTAGGGCTTGCGCTTGTTCTGCAGCCCCGTACCGGGCCCGAGGTTGGTGTGCAGCGGGAAAGCGTAGGCCGGCGCGTACATGACCAGCTTTTTGACTTTCTCGCTGTTGAGTGAGGTGTAGTAGCCCGCGGTCATGGCGCCCCAGGACCAGCCGATCAGCGTCACGCGGCTGACGCTGTGTTTCTTGCGGATGTGGTCCACCACCGCGCCGATGTCGCGGATGACCAAGTAGGAGCGCGACACCGGCTTGCCGCTCGCGGCAGGCTCGTCCATCGCCTTCTCACGCGTGGAAAAGCCGTAGTTGCGCTTGTCGAACATGTACACCACGTAACCCTTGTCCACCATCCAGTCGGCCCAAGAGTAGTCCTTGTACTGCAGGTCGAAGTCGGGCGTGGACGGAAAGGTTGCGCCGTGGATGAACAGCACGATGTTGTCGTCGGTAAAGCGCGTCTGCCCCTCGGTCATCTTGCTGCGCACGAACAGCTTGATGCCGGGGTCCACCGCGTCGATGAAATAGTCCTGCTTGACAGTCTTGGCCTGGCCGGCGGAGGCGAACAACAGGCAGGCGAGCGCTAGCGCGAAACGGAAACGCATAAAATAATCCCCCTTTAGGCGAGACGGGAAGCTTCCTAGTGAGCCTCCGCGTCGAACTAGTCTACAGCCAGTCTACATCTTGTGCCGTCGGTGAACCGCGTGCATGTGGTGCAGCGGGCGCGCTGGCGCCTGCGCCTTTTCCGCCATGCCGAGCGGCCGCGTTACGCGTCGCCACATGATCGCCGTGGCGGGGTTTAGAATTCCCTCCACAACTCCAAGGGGGCGATCCGGATGAAACGATCGATTCTCGCGCTGCTCGCGTTCGCCTGCACGTCGTACGCACAGGCTCAGACCTGGCCGTCAAAACCGATCCGCTATATCGTGATCTTCGCGCCCGGCGGCACAACGGACATCCTCGCGCGCCTGATCGCCCCGAAGATGTCCGACGCGCTGGGCCAGCCGGTGGTAGTCGAGAATCGTCCGGGCGCGGCCGGAGCACTCGGCGCGGAGATGCTCGCCAAGGCGACGGCTGACGGCTACACCATCGGCAGCGGCACAGTCAGCTCGCACGCCATCAATGTCACGCTCTACCCGAAGCTTCCCTACGACGCCGACAGGGACTTCGCGCCGATCACCATGCTCGCGACCCTCCCCAACATGTTGATCGTGCATCCCAGCCTCGGCGTCAACAATGTAAAGGAACTGATCGCCTTTCTGAAGGCAAACCCGAACAAGCACAGCTTCGGATCAGCCGGAAACGGCACATCCCAGCACATGTCCGGTGAGCTGTTCAAAACGATGACCGGAGTGCAGATGCAGCACATCCCGTATAAAGGCAGCGGGCCGATGATCCCGGATCTGCTCGCCGGAACGATCTCGATGAGTTTCGAGAACATGACCACCGCCTATCCGCCGGTGAAAAACGGCCGGCTCAAGGCGCTCGCGGTCACCACCCTCAAGCGCTCCTTTGTCGCGCCAGAAGTGCCCACCATGGCGGAGGCGGGACTTCCGGGCTACGAAATCAGTTCCTGGCAGGCGTTGTTTGCGCCCGCTGGAACGCGCAAGGACATTGTGGCGCGCCTTTACAGCGAGGTGGTCAAGGCGCTCAAGGCGCCCGACGTAGCGAAACGCATCCAGGAGTTGGGCCTCGATGCGGGCGGCATGCCGCCGGAGGAACTCGCCGCGCTCATTCGCAATGACATCCCGCGGCTCGGCAAGATCGTGCGGGATTCGGGCGCCAAGGTGGATTAGCGAATTCGTCGCGCTTTCGAGTTTGAGCAAGAAGCCTGGCAGCGCCTGTCGTCGAATTCCGGCGACGCGCCGGGGAAGCTGGGGGTGGCGGGAGGAGGGTCGCTTGCTCCAGATTCGCCCGGCGCGGCCGGAAATCAGTGATTCTAAATACATCGCTGGAGTGAATCGCCCGAGGACTAGCCGACGGGAAGCATGTTGCGCGGTTCGCCTTCGATGCGGCGCATGCGATGCTCCAAGTCGGCCAGATCGGTCGACTTGGCAAGGTAATTCTCGAGATCCCTGTATTTCGCACGCTGAATCCCTGCATCGATCCAGTCCAGGAACCGCGAAATGAGCGCTGCCAAGGCTGCGGCACGGGATTTCCGGGCGGTCTTCTCAATCTCGCAAAGATCGACGTAAGGACCCGCAAATGCCGCCACGCCGGCCGTTTCCAGCAGCGACTTCGCCGGCCCCGCGAATTCTTCACCGCTCGTTTCTACCTCCGAGTGAATGATTCCATCGCCCTCGTACATCGGATATCCGCGTCTCATGAGCTTCCCCAAGTCGGCATATACTGCATCGCACAATCTCAATATCGACCTGCTAAAGGATAATTTCAAATCGTAATATCAGATAGTTAACATTATTTATTCTGATGTCCCTTGTATTTATTGTTGCAGCGCAAAACTTAGGGATACAATCAAGGTCTAAACGGCGATGGAGCTATATCTAGTCAGGGCATTTCTCGCGGTCGCAAGCACGGGGCATCTGACACGTGCGGCGGAGCGCCTGCACGCCAGCCAGCCGGCGGTCAGCGGACAGATCAAGGCGTTCGAGGAAAAGCTGGGAATGCGCCTGTTCGAGCGAACCTCGAACGGCATGGTGCTGACGCGTTCCGGACGCGAACTCCTCGGGCCGGCGGAGAAGCTGATGGCCGCATCCGGGGAACTGCTGCGGGCGGCGCGCGCGATCAAGGGGGAGCTTTCCGGACGGCTGCGCATCGGTACCTTGAGCGACCCCGGATTCATCCGGGTCGGCGAAGTTCTCAGCCGCGCAGTCGAGCGCCACCCGCTGATCGAGCTCGAGCTGCATCACGAAATCTCCGGCGCGGCCCTGGAGGCTGTGCGCGACGGAACGCTGGACGCGAGCTACTACTTCGGCGAGCTTTCGCACCCGGAGGTGGCCGGCCTCGCGCTCGGTGAGGTGGTCTATCGGGTGGCCGCGCCCGCGGCCTGGGGCGATCGCGTACGGCAGGCGGACTGGAACGAGCTCGCCGCAATGCCGTGGATCCTGACGCCGGCCATCAGCACCCATCACCACCTGGTGCGCACCCTGTTCGAGGAGCACGGGACAGTCCCGAGCAAAGTCATCGAGGCCGACAACGAAGGCGTGATCGTCAATCTGGTGGAGTCGGGCCTCGGCCTGTCGCTGGTGCGCGAAGATCTGGTGCACGGCAACGCTCGCGCGCCCGGGATCTGCGTGTGGGAGAAAACCCGGCTTCGCACGCCGTTGTGGTTCATCTACCAATCGAAACGGGCCCAGGACCCGCTCATCATTGCGCTGCTCGCGATTCTCGGCGAGGCATGGCGACCGGCGAGTCGCGGCGAGCCGGAAGTGCCTCCGCGGCCGGTGACAAACCCTGTTGCTCCGGGGAATCGGTGCGTTCGGCCTGCAGTCGGCGCGCCCCAGCGGCGATCCGCCTGATTTCCGGTACGCAGGATCCGCATTCGGTACCGCACCTGAGCGCCGACTGCAACTCGGCAAAGATTGCATCGGGCGGCCCGCTGCACCGACGCGCAAGCGCTGCGATCTCGGTCTCGCCCACGTTCAGGCAATTGCACACGACGCGTCCGCGTGGCGCGACGCCGGCGGGCGGGCGCGCTCCCGGCAGGAGCAGGAAGCGTCCAAGCTCGCCGGCCGCGAGCTGCTGCTCGAACAGTTCCTTGAGCCAGCCTTCGGCCGGAGTCTCGCCGCTGAGGCGGGCGGCCTCGATGCGGCCGTTTGCCAGCCGCACGCGACGCCCGATCCCGCGGCGCGAATCATCATATCGCAGGGTGCCGGTGCGGGTGAGCGCGAGCAGCTCGTCGACCGCCGCGATCAGCGCAGCCTCTACCGGCGATTCCGCTGCCGCACGCAGCACGACCCCTTCCCGATCGCGGCCGACCGGAACGCAGGAAGCGAATGGAAAGCGCTCGAGCAGGGGTTGCATCGACTCGATCAGTGCGAGCGCATCTCCGTCCGCCGGATAACCGAAGGCAACCAGCCGCCACGGCAGCGCGGCGCGGCCGATGCGAACCGCGCAGTGCTTCAACTCCGGTTGGCGCGAAGCGGAATCGAGCACAGGCAGAGTCACAGCATTGATTCCCAGCGCGCCGGCTCCTGACAGGAACCGGCTGCCCCAGTGCATCGGCAGGAACGCCTGGCCGGGGCGCAGCTCTTCGCTCGATTCGGCGGCGAGTGTGACCCTGCCTCGGCGCGAATCCACGTGCACCAGATCGCCGGGCTGCAGCGAGCGTCGTGCGAGGTCCGAAGGATGCAGCGCGACGCGCGGCTCCGGGGTATGACCGAACAGGCGCGCAACGCGTCCCGTCCGGCTCATGCCGTGCCACTGGTCGCGCAACCTTCCGGTGGTGAGGCGGAACGGATACCTCGCGTCGGGCTTCTCCGCGACTGCGCAATAGGCGGTGTTCACGAAACGCGCGCGGCGGCTTGGCGTGGCAAAGCGGAAATCCGTGTACAAGCGCGCTCGTCCGGTTTCGATCCCTTCGGGCAGTGGCCACTGCTGCGACCCGCGCTCATCGAGCAGCGCGTAGGACAGCCCCGTAATGTCGGTGTCGCGGTTCCGCGTCAACGCACGGTACTCGTCGAAGATCTCGCGCGGCGAATCGAACGCGAACAGCGTCGAGCGGCCCGGCTTCAGCTGCGTTTCGAGACGGCGCGCAAAGTCCGTCGCGATCTGCCAATCGGCGCGCGCCTCGCCTGGCGCAGGAACCGCCGCGCGAACGCGCGTGATGCGCCGCTCCGAATTGGTGGCCGTACCCTCCTTCTCGCCCCAGGTCGTCGCCGGCAGGAGCACATCCGCGTAGCGCACCGTCTCGGTCGTGGAGAACGCTTCCTGCAGCACCACCAGTTCCGCGCGTTCGAGCCCTGCGCGCACATTCGACTGCGCGGGCAGCGATTGTGCCGGGTTGGTGCAGGCGATCCAGACCGCCTTGATCTCGCCGCTGCGCATTGCCTCAAACATTTCCACCGCGGTCCTGCCCGGTCTTCCGGACAACGACTCGATTCCCCACAGGCCTGCGAGTTCCGCGCGGTCGCTGTCGCTGGATGGGTCGCGGTGCGCGACCAGCACGTTCGCCATGGCGCCGACCTCTCGCCCGCCCATGGCGTTGGGCTGGCCCGTAAGCGAGAACGGCCCGGCACCGGGTCGCGCGATCTGCCCCGTGGCGAGGTGAAGATTGATGAGTGCGGCGTTCTTGTCCGTGCCGTGCGAAGACTGGTTCAGTCCCATGCAGTAGAGCGAGAGCACCGACTTCGCCCGCCCGAACGAACGCGCCGCCGCGATGATCTCGTCCTCGCCAATTCCGCACAGTTCGGCAACGAACTTCGGCGTGTACTCGCGCACCGTCGCCTTCAGCGCCGCGTAGCCTTCGGTATGCGCGCCGATAAATGCGGTGTCGGTCATTTCGTCCCACATCAGCACATGCAACATCCCGTTGAACAACGCCACGTCGGTCCCCGGCAGGATCGCAAGGTGCTGATCGGCGAATTCGGCGGTGGCGGTGCGGCGTGGATCGATCACGATCACCCTCACGTCGGGGCGCGCGCGCTTGGCGTCCTCAATGCGCCGGAACAGCACCGGGTGCGCCCAGGCGGCGTTCGAACCAGCGATCAGGATGCAGTCCGCGTGCTCGATGTCCTCATAGCAGCCCGGCGGACCGTCGGCCCCGAGCGTCGCCCTGTATCCCGCGACCGCCGAGGACATGCACAGGCGGGAATTGGAGTCGATGTTGTTCGTCCCGACGAGAGCGCGCGCGAGCTTGTTGAACGCGTAGTAGTCCTCGGTCAGGAGTTGACCGGAGAGGTAGAACGCCACCGCGTCCGGCCCGTGCTCGCGAATGATCCGCGCGAAGCGTTCCGCCAGGTGGTCGAGGGTCGCATCCCAGCTGGCGCGCCGGCGCGGCTCGCCGCGCCCCATGCGTACCTCGGGACGCAGCAACCGGCCGGTGCGGCCGCCGGTGAGGTGCAGCGTCTGGCCTTTGGTGCAGAGCCTGCCGTGGTTTGCCGGGTGTTCCGGATCGCCGCGCACTCCGACAATGCGGTCAGCTTCGGCATCGATCACCACACCGCAACCCACACCGCAGTAGCAGCAGGCCGATTTAACGGAGTGCATCGCGCACCGTACCGGGCGCCCGCGCCAGGTCGACCATGACTTCTCCCGCCTCCACCTTCACCGGGAACGTGCGCACGCAACCCTCGTCCGGTGCGGACGCGCAGCCCGAATCGAGTTCGACGCTCCAGTTGTGCAACGGACAGGCGACCCGCTCGCCAAACACGATCCCCTGTGAGAGCGGCCCGCCCTTGTGCGGGCAGCGATCGGTGATTGCGAAGATGCGGTCCGACGCAGTGCGAAACACCGCTACGTCGGCCCCGCCGGAGATTTGCACAACGCGCGCGCCCTGCCGGGGAATGTCTTCGGGACGGCAGACACGGATCCATCGTTCCATGGCGACCTCAAACAGCTACCGGCTCGGCCGCAATGATCGGCTCGAACTGCGCGTGATCGGCGCCCGCGGCGCGCTCCGCCCAGGGATCCGGCTCACCGTCGAGGGCGAACAGCAGCCGCTCGTGCAGCGCGCACCGCCCGGTCGCGTCTTCGACCACGCGTCGCTTCACATAATCGAGTCCGACGCGACGCACGAAATGCACCGTGCGCTCCAGGTACCAACCTTCCTCACGATACAGTTGCAGGAATGCGCCGGCGTGCTCGAGCACCTCTGCCCCGGTCTTAAGCTTGACGAGGAATTGCGCCACTTCGGTCTTGATCCCGCCATTGCCCGCAACATAGATTTCCCAGCCGGATTCGACGCCGATCACTCCGACGTCCTTGATGCCGCTCTCGGCGCAGTTGCGCGGACACCCCGAAACCGCAAGTTTCACCTTGTGCGGGGCGTACATGCGCCACAACGCGCGCTCGAGTTGCTGGCCCATTCGGGTCGAGTCCTGGACGCCGAAGCGGCACCACTCCGAGCCGACACAGGTCTTCACGGTGCGCAACGCCTTCGCGTAGGCATGACCGGAAGGCATGCCGAGATCGCGCCACACGCCGGGCAGGTCCTCCTTTTTCACCCCCAGCAGGTCGAGCCGCTGCCCTCCGGTGACCTTCACGGTTGGAATGCGGTATTTGTCGACCACATCCGCGATGCGGCGCAGCTCACCCGCGCTGGTTGCACCGCCCCACATGCGCGGTATCACCGAAAAGCTGCCATTCCTCTGGATGTTCGCATGCGCGCGCTCGTTGATGAAGCGCGACTGGGGGTCGTCCTTCGCCTCGTGCGGCCAGGTCGAGAGGAGGTAGTAGTTGAGCGCGGGCCGGCAGCTGGCGCAGCCCGTCGGAGTGCGCCACTCGAGGAAGCGCATCGCGTCCGCGATCGACAGCAGGTGATGCTCGCGCACCGCCCTGCGCACTTCGGCGTGGGTGTGGTCCGTGCATCCGCACATCGCTTTGCGTTGCGGCGCGGGTGAATAGTCGGCCCCGGCCGCCGCCATCAGGATCTGCTCGACCAGTCCGGTGCAGGAACCGCATGAGCTCGATGCCTTGGTGGTCTTGCGCACCTCGTCGAGCGTGAACAGGCCGTGGTCCTTGATCGCGCGCACGATCGTCCCCTTGCACACGCCGTTGCACCCGCAGACCTCCATGTCGTCGGTCATCGAGGCGGCCTTGTTCCGGCCCAGGTGGCCCGCATCCCCCAGGTTCGCCTCGCCGAACATCAGGCGGTCGCGGATTTCCGCCACACTCCGGCCCTCGCGCAGCAGCTTGTAGTAGTACGCGCCGTCGACCGTGTCGCCATAGAGCACTCCGCCGATCAGCCGGTCGTCGCGCAACACCAGCTTCCGGTAGACCCCGCCCACCGGATCGGAGAGCGTAATTTCCTCGGTGCCTTCCCCGCCCGTGAAATCGCCCGCCGAGAACAGGTCGATGCCCGTCACCTTGAGCTTGGTCGAGGTCACCGAACCCGTATAGCGGCCGATGCCGTAGTGCGCGAGATGGTTGGCGCATACCTTCGCCATCTCGAACAGCGGTGCCACCAGCCCGTAGGCCACGCCGCGATGGTTCACGCATTCCCCCACCGCGTAGATGCGCGGGTCGAAGCTCTGCATGGTGTCGTTGACCACGATGCCGCGCTGGCAATGCAACCCGGCTTTCTACGCAAGCGCGGTATTGGGCCGGATTCCGACGGCCATCACCACCAGATTCGCGGGAATGGTTTCACCGTCTGCCAAGCGCACCGCCGCGACGCGGCCCGCCGCGTCACTTCCTGGCTGACCGGCAACGATCTCACGCGTCTGCGCCGGCAGCCGGAACTTGAGACCCCTCTTTTCCAGCGACGACTGCAGCAACGCGCCGGCGATCCGGTCGAGCTGCCGCTCCATCAGCCACTCCATGAGATGCACTACGGTGACATCCATGCCGCGCGCTTTCAGCCCGTTCGCCGCCTCGAGGCCGAGCAACCCGCCGCCGATGACGACGGCGTGCGAATGCCGGCTCGCCGCATCGATCATGCGTTGCGTATCGCCGATGTCGCGGTAGGTGATCACGCCCTCGAGTTTCGCGCCCGGAACGGGCAGGATTACCGGGTTCGAACCCGTCGCAATCAGCAAGCGGTCATACGCGGCCTCGGTTCCGTCGGCAGCGAGCACCACGCGCCGGCGGCGGTCGATTTCGAGCACTTCCTTGCCGGTGTGGAGCGTGATGCCGTTGGCGGCATACCAGTCGAAGCCGTTCAGCACGATCTGCTCGAGCGTCTGCTCCCCCGAAAGCACCGGTGAGAGCAGGATGCGGTTGTAGTTCGGGTGCGGCTCCGCGCCGAACACGGTGATGTCGTAGAGATCCGGGGCGAGCTTGAGCAATTCCTCGAGCGCACGCACGCCCGCCATTCCGTTGCCTACCAGCACCAATTTCATTTTTCGCATCGCCGCGTCGCCTTCCGCTCAGGCCGCTTCCTGGAACTGTTTGCGGTACAGGAATTCCAGCACCGCCTTGCGGCAGCGGATGTAGCGCGCATCGCCGGCCAGCGTCAGGCGTTCGCGCGGCCGCGGCAGGTCCACTTCCAGAATCTCGCCTATCGCCGCCGCCGGCCCGTTGGTCATCATCACCACCCGGTCGGCGAGCAGCACCGCTTCGTCCACGTCATGCGTGACCATCAGCACGGTCGAGCCGGTGCGATCCACGATGCGCAGCAACTCGTCCTGGAGCCGCGCCCGCGTCAGCGCGTCGAGCGCGCCGAACGGCTCGTCGAGCAGCAGCACCTTCGGCTCCATCGCGAGCGCACGCGCGATGCCGACGCGCTGCTTCATTCCGCCGGAGATCTCGTGCGGGCGCTTGTCCGCCGCGTGCTCGAGGTGGACCAGTTCGAGCGCATCGCGGGTGCGCTTGGCGAGCTTCGCCTTCGTCTCCGCGGCACCGAACACGCGCTCGACCGCGAGATGCACGTTCTCGAAGCAGGTGAGCCAGGGGAGCAGAGAGTGGTGCTGGAACACCACGCCGCGGTCCGGACCCGGTCCGGCGATCTGCCGCCCGGACAGAAACAGGTAGCCTTCGCTCGGCTCCAGCAACCCGGCGACCAGGTTGAGCAGCGTCGACTTGCCGCAGCCCGAATGCCCGATCAGGGTCACGAATTCGCCGCGCGCGATCTCCAGCGCAATGTCGCGCAGCGCCACGAAAACCCCCTTGCGGGTCTCGAAGCGCATGCCAACTTTTTCAATCGTCAGGTACCGGTCCACGCGGATTCCTCCCGATGCGTTTCAGTCGTACTGCCAGCGCTTCGCGGCGACGAGCAGCAGTTGTTCGAGCGCGAGGCCGATCACGCCGATGACCAGGATTGCGATCAGGATGTTCTCGACCTTGAGGTTGTTCCACTCGTCCCAGATCCAGAAGCCGAGCCCGACGCCGCCGGTCAGCATCTCGGCTGCCACGATGACCAGCCACGCGACGCCGATCGACAGGCGCACGCCGGTCAGCATGTACGGCAGCACGGCCGGAAACAGGATCTTGGAAAACACCTTCCACTCCGAGAGATTGAGCACCCGCGCGACGTTCAGGTAGTCCTGCGGCACGCGCTGCACTCAGACCGCGGTGTTGATCACCATCGGCCAGATCGACGAGATGAAGATCGTCCAGATCGCCGCCGGGTCCGCGCCCTTGAACACCAGCAGCCCGATCGGCAGCCACGCGAGCGGCGAGACCGGACGCAACAGGCTGATCACGGGTTCGGCCATGCCGGACAGAAAGCGGAAACGACCGATCATGAAACAGAGCGGAATGCCGATCAGCGCCGCGAGCCCGAAGCCGATGGCGACACGTGAGAGCGATCCGAGGATCTTCCAGCCGATGCCCTGGTCGTTCGGGCCGGTGCGGTGGAACGGGTCGCTGAACACCAGCTTCGCTGCGTCCCAGGTTTTCGCGGGCCCGGGGATCGAGCCCATCTGCGACACGCCGTACCAGACGGCGAGGAACGCCAGCAAGCCGAGCAGCGGCGCGATGAGCTTGAGCGCAAACTCTGTGCGCTGGCGGCGGAGGATAGCATCGGTGGCCTCCGACGCGGCGGCAGCCTGCCTGAGCGCAGCGTCGATCATCGGCGCGGAGGGGTGCGGCATCTGCGGCGGGCGCATGACCGGCGCCGCGCGCGCTTGCTCATGCATGAGGGCCTTGGCGATTGCAACGCTCATCGATACGCTCCTTCAGTCAAGCAGTCTTGACCGCAAAACCAAGCGCGTATTTCTTCGGGTCGCGCCCGTCCCAGACCACGCCGTCGAGCAGCTTCGAACTGCGCATCGATTCCTTCGGCACGCTTGCCTTCGCCATCGCGGCGGCCTGCTTGTACAACTCGATCCGGTTGACCTTCTTCGCGATTGCCAGGTAGTCCGGGTCTTCCTTCAGCAGGCCCCAGCGGCGGTGCTGAGTCAGGAACCACATGCCGTCCGACAGGAACGGAAAACTCACGTAGCCGTCGTTGTAGAACTTCATGTGGTTCGCGTCGTCCCAGGTCTTGCCCATGCCGTTCTGGTAGCGCCCGAGGATGCGCTGGTTGATCACGTCCACCGAAGTGTTGACGAACGAGGTCGCCGCGACGGTTTCGGCCATCTTCATCCGGTTGGAAAGCGAGGCGTCGATCCAGCGCCCCGCATCGATGATCGCGGCGGTCATTGCGCGCGCGGTGTTGGGGTACTTCTCCACGAACTCGCTGGTACAACCGAGCACCTTTTCAGGGTGGTCTTTCCAGATGTCCTGCGTGGTGACGCCGGTAACGCCGATACCGTCCGCGATCGCCCGGTGGCCCCAGGGCTCGCCCACACAAAAGCCGTCCATGTTGCCGACACGCATGTTGGCCACCATCTGCGGCGGGGGCACCACGATGGTCTTTGCGTCCTTGAACGGATGAATGCCGTTCGCTGCCAGCCAGTAGTAGAGCCACATGGCGTGCGTACCGGTCGGGAAGGTCTGCGCAAAGGTGTATTCACGCGGCTCTTTTTTCATCAGCGCGGCAAGCGTCTTGCCATCAACGGCGCCCTTGTCGGCAAGCTTCTTCGACAGCGTAATCCCCTGGCCATTGTGGTTGATCGTCATCAGCACGGCCATGTCTTTTTTCGGGCCCGCGATCCCGACTTGAACGCCATAGATCAGTCCGTAGAGCGCATGCGCCGCGTCGATGTCACCGTTCACGAGTTTGTCGCGCACGCTCGCCCAGGAGGCCTCCTTGCTCGGTACGATCTTGA
Source organism: Betaproteobacteria bacterium (assembly GCA_016195915.1). Lineage (GTDB taxonomy): Bacteria > Pseudomonadota > Gammaproteobacteria > Burkholderiales > SG8-39 > JADGRQ01. The sequence continues at coordinate 171,813 of JACPYS010000043.1, forward strand.
TGCCGTATTTCTTGTCGAACTCGAGCACCGAGGCCATCACCACCGAAGCGCAGTCGGTGAGCGGTATGAAGCCGATCTTGACTTCCTTCTTCTCCGGCGCATCGGATCCCTGCGCCCAGACGGCCGTGCGTAGCGGAGCCGGCAACATGCCCATCAATCCTGCTGCACCGAGCGCCCGCGTTGCGCGCCTAAGGAAGCGGCGGCGCGTTGCACGGGGATGACGATTGCTCGAGTTGGGCATGTCGGTTCTCCATCGCGTATCTCAGCTCAAAAAAAACGGCGTCGATGCGCAACCACTTCTTCGCAGGTCGCGCGAGAACGCCGTCGTTCGTTACCGGACCGCCGTTGGCCCGGTTTTCATCCTGTCTAATGCAATCGCCGTGCCATGCAGCCCGGTTCTACATAACTCCCTGTAATCGCAGCGTTCAGACGACGCTCGCCATGGAATCGCTGAGGGACTGCACAACGCGAATGTGCGCTATTGCGGTGCACCAATCACTACCTTGCACCCAACTCGGTGCACGGACTACGCCAACAGGCTCGACACCGAGAGGACCTGGCGCGCAAGTTCGCCGATGCCGATGCTCCGTTCCATTGCCATGCTGCGCAGCGCGGCGTAAGCGTCTTCCTCGCTCATTCCGCGCGCTTTCATCAGCACGCCTTTCGCGCGCTCGATCAGCTTGCGTTCCGAGAGCCTCGTGCGCACTTGAACGAGTTCGCGCCGCATCTCCTGGAAGGATTCAAAACGCGCGATCGCCGCCTCGATGATCGGTGTAACGCGCTCAGCGGCCAGGCCGTCGACCACGTAAGCAGACGCGCCGGCCCGCACCGCCGCGCGAATCGTCTGCTGGTCGCGGTCGGCACTGAACATCACGATCGGCCGCGGTTCGCGCTCCGAGAGCATCGCCACGTGCTCGAGGGTATCGCGCGAAGGCGACTCGGTATCGATGATGATGACATCCGGCTGGTGCCGGCGCACCGCTTCGTACAAGCGGTGGGGCTCGAAGACCTCCGCCACCACGACATAGCCGAGGTTTTCGAGCATCAGCCGCACGACCAGCGAACGGGACTCGCTGTCGTCGACGAGCATGATTCGCAGTTTTTCCGCCATCGATTGCTTCTCCGTCGCGGAGACCAGCGCAAGAAGCGTGCCCACGCCCTCCGCGAGCGCAAGCGATTTTCAGTCCAATTCGCCTCGGTCGATTCACTTGCGATCGATGGTTCTACCGCTCCCGGTCCTCAAGCCGCGTCCTCTCGCCTTCGACCCGGTACTCACCCTCGATGACCACACCCGCACCCCGCTGCGGCAGGTTCCGCCTACGCCACCACACCCAGGCCCAGACCAGCAGCGCGAGCGCGGCGACGATGGCGAGGACTACGGAGGCAAACACGAGTGCCGCGGCAAATAACAGCAGGCCGAGCGCCGCGCCCGCGAGACGCTGCAGAATATTCAAGCCGGCGCCTGCTCCAACGGGTCGAAGTCGAGTTCGACCTTGGCGCCATTCGGATCGTGGAAGAACAGCTGCCAGGTGCCATACGCGGGCAGCCGGCGCAATTCGTAGGCGAGAGCGTGCAGTTTCAGCTTGTCGACGGTCGCGGCAAGATTGCGCGCGCTGAACGCCATGTGGTCGATGACCCCCTTCACGAGATCACTTTTTTGCTTTCCCGCCACGATGTGCAGGATCGCGTCGCTGCCGCCGCGCGCGTACAGCCACGCGCCCGGGAAGGTGAAGGGCGGGCGCGCACCGGATTGCAGATCGAGGAATTCGGCGTAAAACGCCAGCGTCGCATCCAGATCGTCGGTGAGGATGGTGAAATGGTTCATCGCCGAAGCGGGCATGGCCAGGCTCCTATGATTTGACCGCCGGTTTGCCCTCGACCTTGACCCGCTCGAGCATGGTCATCGCCGAGGTGATCATGGTGGCCATGTCGCCCATGTTTCCGGGCACGATCAGCGTGTTGTTGGCGCGCGCGAGCAGCGCGAACGCGTTCACGTATTGTTCCGCCACCTTGAGGTTTGCCGCCTGCAAGCCGCCCGGCGCGTTCACCGCCTCGCCCACCGCGTGCACCGCCGCCGCGGTCGCCTCGGCAATCAGGCGGATGCGTGTCGCCTCACCCTGCGCCCGGTTGATCGCCGCCTGCTTGTCGCCCTCGGACTTGAGGACCGCCGCCTGCTTTTCGCCGTCGGCGAGGTTGATCTCCTGCTGGCGCTGGCCTTCGGACTTGGCGATCAACGCGCGCTTCTCGCGCTCGGCCGTAATCTGGGCCTGCATCGACTTGAGGATCGCTTCCGGCGGCGTCAGGCTCTTGATCTCGTAACGCAGCACCTTGATGCCCCAGTTGCGTCCGGCCTCGTCTAGCGACGCGACGATATGACGGTTGATTTCGTCGCGCGACTCGAAGGTCTTGTCGAGCTCCATCCTGCCGATCACGCTGCGCAGCGTGGTCTGCGCGAGCTGGGAAATTGCGGCGATGTAGTTGGCCGAACCGTAGGAAGCGAGGCGCGGATCGGTGACCTGGTAGTACAGGACCCCGTCCACCGCCAGCTGGGTGTTGTCCCTGGTAATGCACACCTGCTCGGGCACGTCGAGCGGCACCTCTTTCAGCGAGTGCATGTATGCGACGCGATCGAGGAACGGGATGATCAGGTTGAGGCCGGGCTGGAGCGCGGTGAGGAACTTGCCCAGCCGCTCCACCACCCATGCGCTTTGCTGCGGGACGATGCGCACGCCCTCGACCACGAACACCACGAGGACCGCGATGAAGAAAATCCAAACCGCGAATTTCTCGGTCTGCGGAATCTGCGACGCGGCGATCGCGACGACCAGCGCAATGATCAGCTTGACGAACATCTTGTCTCCTCGTTTCGAGTACTGCGTCGCGTCCCGCGCTTCAGGCCGGTCGCGTCTTGTTGACCGTCAGTGTATTGCCGTCGGTGGAAACGATATAGAGCATTCCACCCGCGTCGTGCGCGCTGTCACCCTCGACACGCGCTTCCCAGCTCGCGCCGCGGTAGCGCACACGCGCCAGGCGGGCCTCCTGGTTCACCCACTCCTCGAACGTAACGGGCTGGGCATGATCCACGGGCCGCATCTGCTCGCGCGCGTTTTTCGAGTGGTAAAGGTGCACAACATACGAGCCTGCCGCCGCAACCACGCAGGCTGCAAGCGCCTGCGCCGGGAACCCGTGCCCCAGCCAGGCCGCGGCACCGCCGCCGAACGCCGCGATGCCCAGCATCAGGAGGTAGAAGGTGCCGGTCAGCAACTCGGCAATCACCAGGCCCAGACCCGCCAGCACCCAGATCAGATAGTCGTCCATGGGGTAATTTCGCACGCGCGGCGCCTCGGCGCAACCACCGGCGCTAGAATCGTCCGGCCATGGCAATTACCTCAGACGTCGTCGCGGCCGAACCGATCGACCTGGAAGCGCGCCCGCGCCTGGTCCGGCAATTCGCGGAGCGCCACCCTGGCCTCTCGCCCTTGCGGGTCTCGCCGTGACTTTCCGATGAACGCACCGCCGCTCGCCGGCATCACGGTGGTCGCGCTCGAGCAGGTGATCGCCGGGCCGTTCTGTACGCGCCAGCTTGCCGACCTCGGCGCGCGCGTGATCAAGATCGAGCGTCCCGGCGCGGGGGACCAGGCGCGTGGCTACGACAAGACCGTGAAAGGCCTGTCGTCGCATTTCGTGTGGGTAAACCGCTCCAAGGAAAGCCTCACGCTCGATCTCAAACAGGTTGCGGCAAGGGAAGTGCTGTGGAAGCTCCTTGCGCGTGCGGACGTTTTCGTGCAGAACCTCGCGCCGGGCGCGGTGCGGCGCCTGGGCTTCGGTCCGGAGGACCTTCGCGTGCGTCACCCGCGGCTTGTGGCGTGCGGTATCTCAGGCTACGGCGAGGACGGCCCGTACAGCGCGAAGAAAGCTTACGACCTGCTGGTGCAGTGCGAGACCGGATTGGTCTCGGTCACCGGGACAGCTGATGCGCCCGCCAAGGCTGGTATCCCGGTCGCCGACATCGCTGCGGCGATGTATGCGTTCTCCGGCATTCTCGCCGCCCTGTACCGGCGGCAGAATACGGGGGAAGGTGCTGCGCTCGACGTCTCGATGTTCGAGTCGCTCGGTGAATGGATGGGCTTCCCCGCCTACTTCACGGCGTACGGCGGCACCGCGCCGCCACGCGCGGGCGCATATCACGCGACCATCGTGCCTTACGGACCGTTCAAGGCGGGCGATGGCAAAACGGTTTTCCTCGGCATCCAGAACGAGCGCGAGTTTGCGCGTTTCTGCAGCGAGACCCTCGCGCAGCCTGATCTTCCGCGCGACGCCCGCTTCGCTACCGGATCAGCGCGCAATCAGAACCGCGCGGCGATGAACACACTTATCGAAGCGGCGTTCGCCGATCTCACGGCCGCGCAGGTGATCGAGCGGCTGGAACGCGCCGAGATTGCCAACGCGAACCTCAATGACATGCGCGCGTTCTGGGACCACCCGCAACTGAAGGCCCGCGACCGATGGCATACGGTAAGCAGCGAGGCAGGCGAGATTGACACGCTTGCCCCGCCGATCAACCTTGCAGGCAGCGAGCCGCGCCTCGATGCAATCCCGTCGGTCGGCCAGCACACGCGCGGGATCCTTGCCGAGTTGGGCTACCACCCGGACGAGATCGCGCAGCTTGCCGCGGCAGGCACCATCTGATCACGCCTTCCTGCGCACGATCTCGATCGATGCGGCGCGGGCGAGTTCGCGATGCACGCGCGCCACGCGCTCGACCTCGCCCTTGGCGGCGAAACGCTCGTAAAAGCCCTCGTCGCGGAACTGGCGCACCATCTCCGACCACGGAGCGAGGCGCTGCTCCCAGCGTGCAACTCTTCCTGCTTCGGGCTCGGCGTCGCTGCGCGCGAGATCCGCGCACACGCGGATCAATGCCTTGAGGGTCACCGGGCGCGTGACCATGTAGCCATCCTTCCCCCAGATGGCGTCGCCGAATACGGCGCGCGCCGCCTTGAAGAAATCGCGCACCACGGCGTAATAGCGCGGCACCTCCTTCGAGCTTCCGCCGGCAATCTGGATGCTGCGCCAGCGGCCGCGCACCCAGCGATGCAGCTCGTTGAACAGTTCCGCCTGCAGGATCCACTTGTCGCGCTGGCTGCGCCCGCCCAGGCGGTTGATGCGATAGCGCAAGGGGCTGTCGCCCTCGCTGTAGAGTTTCTCGACTACGCGCGCCGCGAAGCGCCGGTCCGGCGCGGCAAACGAAACGCGGTCATACAGATCCACCAGGTGGCTCTTGTTGATGCGCGTCGGCGTGGAATTGATGATGACGAACATCTCGGTCGCAAAATCCTCGCTGCGACCGTCGAAAATGATGCAGGGCACGTTGATCGTCGCCGCGTCTTCGGGCCGCTCCTGCAGGTAGAAATGCAGCGCCGCGAGGCGGTGCTGGCCATCGATGATGAGGTATTTCGAAGCCGGCTCGGAGACGACACCGGCACCGTCGTTGCCGACCGCCTGGAAGCGCAGCCTTTCGGCCGTAAACAGGAGCACCGTACCGGGGATCGGCGGCTGCGTGACCGCGGTTTCGTAGAAATTGACCAGCGCCTTGACCTTGGCGCGCGAAAGAGAGCGCTGAAAAGCCTGGTCGGTGCGCTCTATGCGGGAAATGAACTGGGCGACTTCATCGTCCTCCGCGATGCGCGCCGGCGCGATCTCCTCGCTCTCGCCGTAGAATCGGCTGATGAAGCGGACCTTCGATAGCAGCTCCTTCGCCCGATAGCTCGCAAAGTAGAAAATTCCGTCTTTTTGCCGGACCTGTGTAGCGTGCATGTTTTTCTTCCCCGCGTATCCCCGGAACCGGGTGAACTATACCCGAGTCTTCCATAGGGAGCCCGAACCCCGGGGGGTCAACCGGGGCAGGGAGGCCGCATCAGGGCCTGTAGGACGTCGCCGGTGGCGCGGTTTTGGACGAAGGCCGCCACCCCCGAATCGCCCGGCTTAGCAGTGGGCAGCAGGGCAAGGCTGGTCTTGAGCACGAGCGCTCCGCCCGCAGGGAAAGCGAAAGGCCCCGCCCACTGGCGCACCACAAAGTCGTGCCGCAGCGCCTTTCCGCGGTTTTCACCCGAACCGACGTCGCTGACCAGGCGGTTTTCATAGGCGGCAAGGTACGCGACGGAGTCTCTGATATGGGACCCATCGAGCAGTTGTGCCCTGAAGACGACCTCGAGCGTGCGCGTCCCGGCCGCTTCCAGCCTGAGTTCGAGCCGCGCGCGGGCCGCAACGCCGTTGATGCGCACTACCGCCGCATCGAATTCCTTCGTGCCCCAGCGGAGGAAATCCTGTCCCTGCAGCAGCACCTGCGGCGTGTAAACCGCCTTGGCGCGTTTCAGCTCCGCAAGGCGCCGCTGGCGGGTCGAAAACTCGCGCCTTGCATACGGGTCGTTCCAGCCAAGGTAGTTCCAGTAGTCCACGTGCAGCGCGAGCGGCACCACCCGCTCGGGTGCGTAGCCGGTCTGCAACGAAGACAGCCACCGGTCGGCTGGCGGGCAGGAATCGCAGCCTTCGGAGGTATATAGCTCGACCAGCGCAGCCGTGCGCTCGCCGCTCGCCGCCGTGCACCACGCCCCGCTCGCTGCTCCGGATGCGCCGAGCACTGCCATCGCCGCTATCGCGACAAGTCGATTCATTTCGGCTCCTACGCCCTGATGCGTCAGTCGCGGAGCATCCTCGGAAACTTACGTCGGCTGCGAAACGGCGACGCCGCGCGATTGCCGCGCGCGTGTTGCGCCGCGATAATCGTCCACGGTGCCCCACCTCGCATTCTTCCTCGCCTCGTTTTCCTGGAATTTCGGGCTCGGCATGACCTATATGGTGGTGCCCCTCTACGCCCACTCCCAGGGACTCACGGGCGTGGAAATCGGTATGCTGTTTTCGATGCCGGTATTCGGGCAGGTCGTTTTCAACCTGCTCGGGGGCGCCTGGACCGACCGCGTCGGCGGCCGCAGGATCATGCTGGCCTCCTGCTGGCTGCTTAGTGGCGGCGCCGTGGGACTCAGTTTCGCGCAAGGCTTCTGGATGCTGTTCGCCGGCCAGTTCCTGCTCGTCCTGGCGCGAGCGACCTACTGGCCTGCGACCTGGGCGCTGGCAAGCGAAATGCCCGGGGTACGCAGCGTCCAGTTGGGCCGCCTGAATTCCACCACCAACCTCGGCCAGATCGCGGGTACGGCTTGCGCCGGTTTCATCCTTGCCGCCGCTGGCTATACACCATCGTTCCTCACCCTCGCCGCGATGGGCTTCGCGGGATTCGTCTTCGGGCTCACCTCGCGGGAGGCACCGCGCAGGGCCGGTCACGCGCGCAGACTGTTCGCGGGGTACGCCGAGCTGCTGCGCATGCGCATCATGTTCTACGCCATGTTGTGCGCCTATCTCTCGGCGCTGCCATTCTCGCTGTCGTTTTCGTTCTATCCGCTGCTGCTCAGGGACTACGGCTTCACGGAGCAAGCCTCGGGGCTGATCATCGCACTGCGCGCCGTGGGGGCAATCGGCGCCGGACTGCTGCTCGCGCGCTTTGTGAAGTCCGGACCGGCGAGCCTTTCGCCGGTCGTCGCCGGAGTCTCGGTCGCCCTGTCAGTGGGATTGTTGCCGCTCGTCAACCACGCCGCCCCGATTGCCGCCTGGATGCTGGTCGCGGGCGTGGGCTCGAGCCTGATGACGCTCTACTTCCAGATTATGATGAGCGAAATCAGTTCGCAGGCGCAGCGCGGGTCGGCGCTTGCGCTCGGCGGCCTCGGCTGGGGCATGTCCCACCTCACGACGCCGCTTGCCATGGGTTGGCTGTCGGACAGTGTGGGCGTGGCGAGCGGGTTCTACGTCCTGGGCGCGTTCGCCCTGGTGTGGACGATCGCGATCGCGGCGCTGCGCGGCTGGGTATTTGCAGTGACCACAAGGGCGGGACGCACATGAGACTCTCGGTACTCGACCAGTCGCCGGTAATTTCCGGTCTCGACGCCAGGCGCGCGATCGAGGAAACCCTCTGCCTTGCGCGGCGGGTCGAGGCGCTCGGCTACCACCGCTACTGGCTCGCCGAACACCACGCCATCGCGGCGCTCGCAGACCCCTGCCCGGAAGTGCTGCTCGCTCGTCTCGGGGTGGAAACCAGGACCATGCGCATCGGCACGGGCGGCGTGCTGCTGCCCTACTACAGTGCGTTCAAAGTCGCCGAAGTATTCCGCATGCTCGAAGCGCTGTACCCCGGCAGGATCGATCTCGGCATCGGCCGGGCTCCGGGCGGCGATCAACGCACGGCCCATGCGGTCGGCGGCGGACGCTATCCCGACGCCGAGCAGTTCCCGCAGCAGGTCTGGGAACTGGTGGCGCACCTCGACGGGACGCTGCCCGAGGACCATCCCCACCGGCGCGTGCGCTTGCAACCGGGCGTCGACACGTCGCCGCCTGTCTGGCTTCTCGGCTCGTCCGATTATTCCGGCGCACTTGCAGCGCAACTGGGCCTGCGCTTCGCCTTCGCGCATTTCATCAATGCTCGCGGCGGCGACGCCGTGACGCGCGCCTACCAGGAACGCTACCAGCCTTCGCAACGCGAGCCGCAGCCGCATGCGCTGGTATGCGTATTTGCAATCTGCGCCGAGACGGACGACGAAGCCGAGCGCCTCGCCGCCTCGGTCGACCTGCGCCGGCTGCACATGGCAACCAGCCTCGATACGCCGGTGCCGACGCTCGCGGAAGCGCTCGCGCACCGGTACACGCCGCAGGAACGGCAGTACGTTCTGGGCCAGCGCGAACGCGCCATCATCGGGGGCCCGGAGCGCTGCAAGCGGGAACTGTTCGCGCTGGCTGCGCGCTACGCCACCGACGAGGTGATGGTGCTCACCATCACCGGCGATTACGCCAGCCGGCTGCGCTCCTACGAGTTGCTTGCAGCGGCGATTGATTAACGCTCCTCCCTGCGTCGGCCGGCCTCGTCGGGCGAGAGGGTGCGCAGGTTGGTTCCGCCGGACATCTGCGCGGCGACCTCCAGCAGTCTTGCGATTGCGGCATAGCCGTGCGCCGATGCCAGGTCCTTCGCGGTACGGCCCGCACGGTTCGCCGACCACGGCTCCTTCACTCGTGGCAGAAGGAACTTCACCAGTTCCTCGCTGCCGGCATCGGCGGCGGCGTGCAACACCCCGTTGCCGGCCAGGTCGTGCGTGTTCGGATCGGCACCGCGCTCCAGCAGGAACAGTGCGGTTTTCACATTGCCGGTGAGCGCCGCCCACTGCAGAACGGATTCGCCATCATCGTTCCGCGCGCGCGGGTCGGCACCCGCGGCGACGAGCAGATCGGCGAGCGCCGGATCGTCGTGCAGCGCGGCGAGGTGCAGGGCGGTTTCGCCGGTCGCGGAGCGCGCGCGCAGGTTGGCCCCGACCCCGACCAGTGCGTGCGCCAATTCCTTCATGCCGCGCTCGACCGCGCGGTGCAGCGGGGTCTCGCCGGCGGCATTGCGAGCATTGACGTCGACCTTGCGGCCGCGTATCAGCCCTTCGGCGAGAAGTTCCCTGCCATCGTCGATTGCCTCGAACAGCCTGGCCACGTCGGGCTCGAGCACTGCGGTTTGCCCCCACGCGAGCGGCGCGAAAGCCAGGGCGAAGACAATCACGGCGCGGCGCGCGATGAGTTTCACATGCGGCGCGAAGGGCATCGGGCGATTATACTGACGCGAACGAAACGAACAGGGAGAAAGCGTCATGGCAAGGGCAACCATCGCCGGCATCCGAACTCTCGCGCTCGTCGGCCAGGCGGGCGCCGGGAAAACAAGCCTCGCGGAGGCGCTGCTTGCGGAGGCGGGCACGATCAGCGCGGCGGGCAGCGTGGAGCGCGGCAGCACGGTCTGCGACCACGATCCGCTCGAACGCAGCTATCACCACTCGCTGCGGCTCGCGGTGGCGAGCTTCGAGTTCGAGCGCTACGGCAGCGCATCGCGGGTGCACCTGCTCGACGCGCCCGGCTATACCGACTTCCTCGGCCACGCGCTGCCGGCGCTGGACGCGGTCGAGACCGCGGCCATCGTGATCAATGCGCAGAACGGCATCGAACTCGGTACCACGCGCATGATGCAGCGCGCGCAGAGGAACGGGCTGTGCCGCATCATCATCGTCAACCGGATCGATGGCGAAAACGTCGATCTGCCGAAACTGCTCGAGGATCTGCAGCAGGAGTTCGGCAAGGAGTGCCTGCCGTTCAACCTGCCGGCCGGCGGCGGCACGCGCGTTTCCGACTGCTTTTTTGCGCCGTCCGGCGAATCGGATTTTTCCTCGGTGGCAGCGGTGCACTCCGCGCTCATCGACCAGGTGGTCGAAATCGACGAACAGCTGATGGCCTCCTACCTGGAAAAAGGCGAGGTGAGTCCCGAGGAACTGCACGAACCCTTCGAGCGCGCGCTGCGCGAGGGCCACATCATCCCGGTGCTGTTCACCTCGGCGCGAACCGGCGCCGGCGTGAAGGAACTGCTCGAGGTGATCGTGCGGCTGCTGCCCAACCCGCTCGAGGGCAACCCGCCGATATATACGCGTACCGAAGGCGGCGAGACGCGGGAGATCACGGCCAATCCCGTGCCCGGCGCGCACGTGCTCGCGCATGTGTTCAAGATCGAGATCGACCCCTATGTGGGCAAGCTCGCCGTGTTTCGCATCCACCAGGGGCGCATCACGCCCAACCTCCCGCTCTACGTGGGTGACGCGCGCAAGCCGTTCAAGGTCGGGCACCTCTACATGATCCGCGGCAAGGAGCATTTCGAAGTGCCCGAGGGTATCCCCGGCGACATCCTTGCAGTCGCCAAGATCGACGACATCCATTTCGACGCGATCCTGCACGATGCGGCGGAGGACGCAGCGATTCACGCACGCGCGTCGGAATTTCCCGCTTCCGTTTTCGGCGTGGCGCTGGTGGCGAAAAAACGCGGCGACGAGCAGAAGATCGCCGACGCACTGCACAAGCTGGTCGAGCAGGACCCCTGCCTGCGCGTCGAGCACACTGCGCAGGAAACCGTGCTGCGCGGTCTGGGCGAACTGCACGTACGGGTGGCGCTCGCGCGCATGCAGGAGCAGAACAAGCTCGAACTGGACACGCGCCCGCCATCGGTGCCTTTCCGCGAGACGATTTCAGCGAAGGCCGAGGGCCATGCGCGCCACAAGAAGCAGACTGGCGGCGCCGGCCAGTTCGGCGAAGTGTATCTGCGTGTCGAGCCGCTCGCGCGCGGCGAGGGCTTCGAATTCGTCGACAAGGTGAAAGGCGGCGTGATCCCCAACCAGTTCATTCCCGCGATCGAGAAGGGCGTGCGCCAGGTGCTCGAAACCGGCTACATCGCCGGCTACCCGATCCAGGACCTGCGGGTCGTGGTGTATGACGGCAAGCACCACCCCGTGGATTCGAAGGAGGTTGCGTTCGTCTCGGCCGGCCGCAAGGCGCTGCTCGACGCGATGACCAAGGCGCGCCCGATCGTGCTCGAACCGATCATGGAGGTCGAGGCGACCGTTCCGGAGGGCCAGATCGGGGACGTGACCGGAGATCTCACGTCGCGCCGCGCCCAGCTCAAGGGCGCCGAATCAATGCGCGGCGGGACTGCTCGCATCGCGGCGGTGGTGCCGCTGTCGGAGATGGAGAATTTCCCGTCGCGGCTGAAATCGCTCACCGCCGGAGCGGGCAGCTTTACGCTGGAATTCAACCGCTACGAACCGGCGCCTGCGCTGCTGCAGAACAAGCTCGTGTCGCAGTACAAGCGCAAGGAGGAAGACGATTGACTGCGGGAAGACTGAACCCTGCCGTTTCGCGCTGAAGCCCGTTCAGCCGAGCTTGAGAAGACGGCGCGCGTTGCCCTCGTAGATCGCGTGGCGCTCGGCGGGCGAGACGTCCAGCCGGTCGACGATCTCGATCGTGGTGCGCGTGTACATCGAACCCTTTTCCGGGTCGAAGGGAGAATCCGACGCGAACAGCACGCGCTCGGTGCCGAAGAATTTCAGCCCGCACTTGGTCGCCTCCCACGCGCCGAACAGCGCGGTGTCCGCGTAGAACATGCGGAAGTAATCGAGCGGGCGTTTCTTGAGTTTCCTGAGCAGCTTGGTGTAATCGATATCCGAGGTGCGCTTGCCGAGCTGGTCCCAGCCGGGTCCGACGCGCCCCTCGAAATACGGGATCATTCCGCCCATGTGGTGGGTGATGACCTTCAGCTCCGGGTACTTGTCGAACAGGCCCGCGAACACCATGTGCGCCATCGCCACGCTCGTTTCGTAGGGCCAACCGAAGGTCCACCAGATCTCGTAGTGGCTGCGCTTTTCGCTCTTGTAGTCCGGAACGTCGGCGCCGCGCGCGGGGTGCAGCCAGATCGGCAGATCCAGTTTCGCCATCAGATCGAACAGCGGCAGGGTCTCGGGTGCCGTCAGCGGCTTGCCCAGCATGTTGGTAAATACCTGCACGCCGACCGCGCCCAGCTTCGTGATCGCGCGCTCCGCCTCGCGCATCAGTCCCGCAGGGTCGTTCATCGGCAGCGAGGCGACGAACGCCGGAAAACGCTTCGGATACTTGCGCACCAGTTCCGCCATGCCGTCGTTGGCGATCTTCGCCAGCTCGTTCGTAACCCGCGGCGGCCCCATCACCTCGATCGGCGGCGAAGGCAGGCAGATGACCTGCGCATAGTCGCCGAACTTGTCCATGATGCGAAAGCGCGCGTTGAGATCCACAATGCTCGGAATCTCGCGCACGCGCTTGTGCATATCCTTGCCGTTCGGGACGAGCTTGAGCATCCGGTCGTAGAATTTCTTCGGGAAGATGTGGTTGAACACGTCGAGTTTCATTGTGGGCTCCCTTTCGCTAGTCGCTGGCCATTTTCTCACGGCACGGTACGTAACCTATCTTGAAACGGTCCCTCAGCACCACCATAGTTCCGCAAGTGTTGACAACCGCACCACGAGCATGTCTACGGCGCCCGGCTAGAATGCGTGCGTGGACTTCCCTCACCCGATCGATCCGGGCCGGCGCCGGCTGCTCGCGGCCATCGCGGCGCTGCCCGGACTGCTGGCGATGAACTCGCGCGCCTATGCCGCGCAGGGCGCACTCGCGCAGCGCCCGATTCCGTCGACCGGAGAATTGCTGCCGGTGGTGGGTGTCGGCACCTGGCAGACCTTTGATGTCGGCGGCGACGCGCAGGCGCGCGCGCCGCTCGGTGAAGTGCTGTCGCTGCTCGCTTCTTCCGGCGGCAAGCTGATCGACTCCTCCCCGATGTATGGTTCAAGCGAATCGGTGGCGGGCGAGCTTGCGGCGGAACTCGGATTGACCGAGCGCCTCTTCATCGCGACCAAGGTCTGGACACGGGGACGCGAAGAGGGCGAGCGCCAGATGGCGACCTCGTTCCGGCGGCTGCGCGTCGAGCGCATGGACCTGATGCAGATCCACAACCTCATGGACGTAGCGGTCCACACGCGCACGCTCGCCGACTGGAAAGCGAAGGGGCGCGTGCGTTATGTCGGAATCACGCACTATTCGTCTTCGGCCTACCCGGCAGTCGAGCGCGCGCTCAACACCCACCGTTACGACTTCCTGCAGATCAACTATTCCCTCGGCGAGCGTGAAGCCGAGAACAGGCTGCTCGCGCTCGCCCGGGAACGCGGCGCGGCGGTGATCGTCAACCGCCCCTTCGCCGAAGGGGCGCTGTTTCGCCGCACGCAGGGCAAGCCGCTTCCCGCGTGGGCGGCGGAGCGGGGGATCGCCAGTTGGGCGCAGTATTTCCTCAAATGGATCCTGGGCCACCCGGGCGTGACCTGCGTCATTCCCGGCACCGGCCGGGCGGCCCACATGAAGGACAACCTCGCGGCGGGCATGGGAGTGCTGCCCGGCGAAGCCGAGCGCCGCCGCATGCGCGAGCACTTCGACGCCCTGTAGGTCCATGCCGACCCTGCTGCGCGCGCTGCTCTGCGCCTGCCTCCTCGCCGCCGGCGCGCCCGCGGCGCTTGGGCAAACGGCCGCCGACGGCGTCGATGTGAAGAAGAGCCGCCTGCTGCTGTTGCCCAGGGCGTACGTCGAAAAAACGTCCTCGCAGCAGTACAGCCAGCTCATGCGCGGAGCGGCGCAAAAGGGCGCGCTCAATGGCGACCGGCGCCAGCTCGAGCGCTTGCGCGTGATCGCCCGCCGCCTGATTCCCCACACCGTCCGCTTCGACCCCGAAGCGCAGCGCTGGCGCTGGGAGGTCAACATCGTCAACTCGCCGACCATGAACGCTTTTTGCATGCCCGGCGGAAAGATCGCCTTCTACAGCGGGCTGATCGACGGATTAAAGCTCGACGACGACGAGATCGCCGTGATCATGGGCCACGAGATGGCGCACGCGTTGCTCGAGCACGGGCGCGCGCGCATGTCCGAGCAGGTGCTCAAGGTCGCGGGCGTCAACATCGCAGCGGCGCTGCTCAATCTCGGCAATCTTTCCGCGACGCTGCTTGACAAGGCGGCCGATCTTGCGCTGACCCTGCCCTACTCGCGCTCGCACGAGACCGACGCCGACCTCGCAGGAATCGACATCGCCGCGCGCGCGGGCTATGACCCGCGCGCGGCGGTGGCGGTCTGGCAGAAGATGGCCAGGCATTCCGGCGGCCGAGGGCAGCCCCCGCAGATTCTCTCGACCCATCCTGCGCATGCCACCCGCATCCGGGACATCGAGGCGCAGCTCCCGCGGGTGATGCCGCTGTATCAGGCGGCGCGCGAAGCCAAACGGGTAGAATGACCTCTTCGTCGGAGGAGGCCGCATGAAAACCAGTCTATTGGCAGCCATTGTCGCTGCGCTTTCGCTTGCCGGGACCGCGAACGCCGCGGACAAGATCAAAGTCGGATTCGTGAGCACGCTTTCCGGGCCCTCGGCGGCGCTCGGCGTGGACATCAGGGACGCCTTCAACCTGGCAGTCAAGCTCAACGGCGGCAAGCTCGGCGGCCTTCCCGCCGAAGTGCTGATCGGCGACGACCAGTTCAAGCCCGACGTCGGCCGCCAGCTGGCGGACAAATACGTCAAGCTCGACAAGGTCGACATTCTCACCGGCTACGTGTTCTCGAACATCATGCTGGCTTCGATTCCGGTGGCGTTCGAGAACAAGGTGATCTACGTCAGCCCGAACGCGGCGCCCTCTCCGCTTGCCGGCAAACAATGCAACCCGTACTTTTTTGCGGCCGCCTGGCCGAACGACGCCTACCACGAGGCGGCCGGCCAGTACGCGACCCAGAAGGGCTACAAGAACGCCTACCTGGTCGCCCCCAACTACCAGGCCGGAAAGGACTCGCTCGCGGGCTTCAAGCGCTACTACAAGGGCAGGATCGCCAACGAGGTCTACACCCAGCTGGGGCAGCTCGATTACGCGGCCGAACTCGCGCAGGTGCGCGCGGCGAAGCCCGACGCGCTCTACATCTTCCTGCCCGGCGGGATGGGCATCAATTTCGTCAAGCAGTTCGTTGCCGCCGGACTTTCGAAGGACATCCAGTTGATCACGCCGGGCTTCGGCTCCGACCAGGACATCATCCGCCCGGTGGGCGACGCCATGCTCGGGCTGTTCGACACCGCACACTGGGCGCTCGACCTCGACAATCCGGCCAACCGGAAGTTCGTGGCCGAGTTCGAGAAGGAATACAAGCGCCTGCCCTCGGTGTTCGCCGCGCAAGGCTACGATACCGCGCTGCTCATCGACTCGGCGGTGCGCGAGGTGAAAGGCAAGCTCGATGACAAGGAAGCGTTGCGCAAGGCGCTCAAGGCCGCCAAGTTCCAGTCGGTGCGCGGCGCGTTCAAGTTCAACCGCAACCAGTACCCGATCCAGAACTACTATCTGCGCGTGGTCGGCAAGGACGCCCAGGGCCGCATCGTGAACAAGACGATCGGCACCATCTTCAAGGACCACGGCGACGCCTACGTGCAGGACTGCGCGATGAAGTGAGCGCTCCCGCGCCGCACTCAAAGGGGTGATCCGTCACCCCTTTTGTTTTTGCGCGCTGGTTTTTTTACCCCTTCATGTCCTGGACCCTGATCCTCGAGCAAGCGCTGAACGGCCTGCAGTTCGGGCTGATGCTGTTCCTGCTCGCCGCTGGTCTGACGCTGGTGTTCGGCATCATGGACATGATCAACCTCGCGCACGGCTCGCTCTACATGCTCGGCGCATTTCTCGCCGCCACGCTCGTGCAGGCGACCGGGTCGTTCACCCTCGGCGTGCTTCTCGCGATCCCCGCGACCGCGCTCATCGGCATGCTGCTGGAGATCGCTGTGCTGCGCACGCTGTATGCGCGCGATCATCTTTCGCAGGTGCTCGCGACCTTTGCGCTGATCCTCATCCTCAACGAGGTGGTGCGCATCGTCTGGGGTTCGGACATGGCGCTCTCGACCCCGGCGGTGCTTTCCGGCCCGGTCGAACTGCTTCCAGGCATGCCGTACCCCTCCTACCGGCTGTTGATCATTGCCGTCGGCCTGGCGGCTGCCGGCCTGCTCTACCTGCTGGTGGCGAAGACCCGCATCGGGATGCTGGTGCGCGCGGGCGCATCCAACCGCGAGATGGCGCTCGCGATGGGGGTGGATATCCGGCGGCTGTTCACGCTGGTGTTCGGCGCAGGCGCGGCACTGTGCGCGATCGCCGGCGCGCTGCTCGGGCCGCTATTCGCCGTTCAGGTCGGCATGGGCGAGTCCATTTTGATTCTCGCGTTCGTCGTCATCGTCATCGGCGGCATCGGCTCGATCCGCGGCGCGCTGGTCGGGGCGGTCCTGGTGGGCGTGGTCGATACCATCGGCCGCGCATTCCTGCCGCACTTCTTCGGCCTGTTCCTCCCGCCGCAGTTCGCAAGCGCCGCGGGTCCCGCGATCGCCTCGGTGCTGGTGTACCTGCTGATGGCGGTGGTCCTGTTCGTCAAGCCGCAGGGCCTGTTCCCTGCACGCGGATGAGCGCCCACCGCATCATCGCCTTCGCCGGACTGGCCGCGGCGCTCGTATTGCCGCTCGCGCTGCAGGCGGCCGACCAGTCGTTCTACGTCGGCTTCGCGAGCCGCGTGCTGATCTGGGCGATCGCGGCGAGCAGCCTCAACCTGGTGCTTGGCTACGGCGGCATGATTTCCTTCGGCCACGCCGCGTTCGTCGGCACCGGCGCCTATGTCTCGGGAATCCTGATCGCCGAGGGCGTGACGAGCGCCTGGATCGGTTGGCCAGTGGCAATGCTTGCGTCCGCGGTTCTGGCGCTGGCGATCGGCGCGGCGTCGCTGCGCACCCGGGGCGTGTATTTCATCATGATCACCCTCGCCTTCGCGCAGATGATGTACTACCTGGTGAATTCGATGAAAGCCTACGGTGGCGATGAAGGCATGAATCTTCCCGCGCGCGCCGTTCTCGGCTTCGGATTCGATCCCGGCAACGAGGTGACGTTCTATTACGTTGTGCTGGCCGCGCTGTTCGCGGTGCTGTACGCGACGCACCGCCTCGTGCATGCGCGTTTCGGGCGGGTGATCGTGGCGATCCGCGAAAACGAGAGCCGCGCCGAAGCGATCGGTTTCCCCGTCTACCGATACAAACTCGTCTGCTTCGTTCTCGCGGGCGCGGCTGGCGGACTGGCGGGCGCGCTGCTCGCGAGCCACGGCAAGTACGTCAACCCGAGCGTGCTGCACTGGACGCAATCGGGCACGCTGATGATCATGGTGATCCTCGGCGGCGTCGGCCGCCTGTGGGGTGGCGCGCTCGGCGCGGGGGTGCTGCTCGTCCTCGAGCACTTGATCGCCGAACATCCGATCCCATGGCTTCTCACCCTCGCGCCCGACTATCCCCAGCATGCCAACCTCGGGGTCGGCCTCGTCATGCTTGCCATCGTGCTCTACGCGCCGCAAGGCGTTGCGGGATTGTTTTCGCGTAAGACCGGGAAAGAACATGGCTGAACTGCTCGAAATTCACTCGCTCGCCAAACGTTTCGGCGGCGTGGTCGCGA
This sequence comes from Betaproteobacteria bacterium, assembly GCA_016195915.1. Taxonomy (GTDB): domain Bacteria; phylum Pseudomonadota; class Gammaproteobacteria; order Burkholderiales; family SG8-39; genus JADGRQ01. The sequence continues at coordinate 189,770 of JACPYS010000043.1, forward strand.
CCGACGATGTCTCGCTCGAGGTGCGCGCGGGTGAGGTGCACGCGCTGATCGGGCCCAACGGAGCGGGCAAGACCACGCTCGTCGCCCAGCTCTCGGGGAGTCTCGCGCCCGATGCCGGAACCATCGCATTCGAAGGCCGCGACATCACGCGCCTCGCGCAGCATGAACGGGTCAAGGCGGGCCTCGCGCGCTCGTTCCAGCTCACCAGCATCTTCGGGCGCTTGAGCGTTCTCGAGAACCTCGCGCTCGCGGTGCAGGCGCGCTCAGGCTCGAGCCTTTCGTTCTGGCGGCCGGTCGCCGCCGAACATGCGCTGACCGACGCTGCGACAGACGTGGCTGGCGAGATCGGACTTGCCGAGCGCGCTCAAGTCCCGGCGGGGGAGCTTGCGCACGGCGAACAGCGCGCGCTCGAAATGGGCCTTGCGCTCGCGACTCGGCCGCGACTTCTCTTGCTCGACGAACCGATGGCTGGCATGGGGCCGGAGGAGTCGCAGCGCATCGTCGCTTTGATCGAGCGCGTTCGAACGGGCGTCGCGGTTTTGCTCATCGAGCACGACATGGACGCGGTGTTCCGGCTCGCAGACCGTATCTCGGTACTGGTGAATGGCCGCGTGATCGCCACCGGCGCGCCGGGCGAAATCCGGGCGAACGAGGAAGTGAGGAAGGCCTATCTCGGCGACGAGGCGCTGAGCACATGAGTGACGCGCTGCTGGAAGTCGCTGGCGTCGAGACCGCCTACGGCCAGAGCCAGGTGCTGTACGGCCTCGACCTGGAGATCCGCCCGGGTGAAACCGTGACGCTGCTGGGTCGCAACGGCATGGGCAAGACCACGGCAATCCGCTCGATCATGGGGCTCACGCCGGCGAGGAAGGGGGCGATCTCGTTTCGCGGTGCGCGCATCGAAGCCGAGGCGCCCGACCGCATCGCCCGGCGCGGGATTGCGCTGGTGCCCGAGGGGCGGCAGATTTTTCCCAATCTCTCCGTGCGTGAACACCTCGTTGCGTTTGCGGAGAACCGCAGTGGTGCGTCGTATCCCTGGACACCGGAGCGTGTGTTTGCGCTGTTTCCGCGTCTCGCTGAGCGCGCCGGGCACATGGGCAACCAGTTGTCCGGCGGCGAGCAGCAGATGCTCGCCATAGGGCGTGCGCTCGTCACCAATCCGTACCTGCTGGTTCTCGACGAGGCCACCGAAGGATTGGCGCCGCTGATCCGCGAGGAAATCTGGAAATGCCTCGCTGCGCTGCGCGCTGCGGGTCAGACCATCCTGGTGGTGGACAAATATATCGAGCGGCTCGTGCTGCTCGCCGACCGGCATACCATCATCGAGCGCGGGCGGGTGGCGTGGCAGGGGACTTCGGGTGAGCTATCTGGCAACAGGGAACTCTGGCATCGGTACCTCGGGGTGTAGTTTCGATAGCTATTTTTATTTTTTATATTAACTATATAAACACATATATTAAATTTATTAATTATTTATCTTGTCTTTATTGATTTTGTATGTTATCATTATTATATGGGCGAATCCCAGACAGCCCAGCCGCAATGCCTGAAATGCGGGCGAGCGATGGAAATCACACGCTTTCGTTGCGAACCATGCGATCTCTCGGTCGACGGCAGTTTCGAACTCCCGCCACTCGCGCAACTGAGCCTCGAGGATCAGATCCTTGTCACCGCGTTCGTTCGCGAGCACGGGAATATCAAGAAGATGGAAGCGCTTTTCGGGATCAGCTACCCGACCGTGAAGAACCGGCTTAACGCAATCGGCAAGAAACTCGACGCGGCCTGCCAGGCGCCGGACATTCGCAGCGCGATCCTGGACCGCCTGGCAAAGGGCGAGATCACCGTCGAGCAGGCGCTCGAGCAATTGGGTTGAATCCGGAAGGAGCACGCCGTGACCGAGAACCATCGCAAGATTCTTGAGATGCTGTCGCAGGGCAAGATCTCCGTCGCCGATGCGGAGCGACTGCTCGAAAAGTTGAAGGCTCCGGTCGAAACCCGCGCCGATGCCGCGGAGGAAGAGGCAGAAGCGGGTGGCGCATCCTCGACCGGCAGAATCAATGGCGCCAAGCCGGGCGCAAAGCTGCCGAAGTTTCTGCGCGTGGTCGTGGACGGCGTCGCGGGCGAGCACGTCAATGTGCGCGTGCCAGTCTCGCTGGTTCGCACGGGTGTTCGATTGGGAGCGCTGCTCCCAAAGCAGGCCCGCAGGGCCGTGGAAGCGCAAGGCGTCGACCTGAGCGGCCTTTCCGAGCTTGACGCGGACGAACTCGTCCGCGCGTTGGCCGAACTGGAAGTCAATGTCGAGGAAGTGGACGGCGGCCGCTTGCGGATCTTCTGCGAGTAACGCTGCCTGACAGACGGAGGGGATTGAAATGAAAATGCCCAAGATGCCAAAAATGCCGACGATGCCCTTTGGCGACGATTTCAACAAGATGATGAAGCAGGCCGCGGGTGGCGCAGGCGTCGACGACCGCAAGAACCCAAGCATCCAGGGTGCGGGAACGATCGAGGGCGGCAAGTTCGAGTCGCTCACGATCGCCGGTAGCGGAACCGTGGAAGGGGATATCGAGGCCGGGAAAGTGGAGGTTTCCGGCGCGGGCAAGATCGAAGGTGACCTCAAAGCGGGCAAGGTGGAAGCTTCGGGTTCGCTATCGGTAGACGGTTCGTTGGTGGCCGACGCATTCGTAAGCGCGGGGTCGAGTTCCATCGCGGGCAGCGTGAAAGCCGGCAGGGTCGACTGGCGTGGATCAAGCGAAGTCGGGCGCGATGTCGAGGCCAAGAAGTTCCGCTCGAGCGGGGCCTTCGGCATTGAAGGCAGCCTCGAAGCCGACGAGATCGAAATCGAATTGAACGGTGAGTCCCGCGTCCACGCAATCCAGGGCGAGGCCATTCGCGTGAAGGCAGGCGCGGCCGGTGCCGGCGGCGGCCGCGTCGTCGTCGTCACACAAGGCCGCGGTACGACAGTGGTGACGGGCGGGACGATCAGCGGAAATGCATCGGGTTATGCAGAAGGTGGGCGCGTGGGCCCCGTCAGCGCCGGCTCTTCGGTGTCATCTGGCGGCGGCGGAGAGTCCAAGCTTGAAGCAAAGACCATCGAAGGCGGCGCCGTGGAACTCGAGAACACCGTCGCCGATCTGGTGAGAGGCACGACGGTAAAGATCGGCAAAGGGTGCAAGATAGGCACCGTCGAGTACAGCGAATCGATCGCCGTCGACGACCAGGCCAGCGTGAAGAAACAGACGAAAAAATAGCGAACTGCGTGGAGCCAAGAGCGGGGCGTGCAGCGACTGACCAGTCGCTTAACTCCGGTTCACTCGGTCCCCCTGCAGTTGCCACGTCATTGCAGCCGCCCGTTGGTACTCACCAGCGCCGGCCTTGGGCCGCCTTGACGTAAGCGTCGGCGTCTTCCAGCAGGAGCAGGCGTTCGTTCACGAGGTTTCTCGTCACCTCGATGATTTTCTCCACATAAGCAGCGTGACTGCCATAGCGCTTCTCGATCGATGGCCGCGGATCCTTTTTCGCCGCGCGATCCGCTTCCGTCTTCTCGAACGAGATGAACGAACCGTCGCGGTCGCATAGTTCGCCTTCGGTGTACGGACGCTTGTAGAGGTTCCAGCCGGTGTAGGTGCCGAGTGGCACCGCGATATCCGGCAGGCGGATGCCGGCGAGTTCGTTTCCCTCCGCGTCCACGGCTGAGACCAACGCTCGGTAGGGGCTTGGCGCTTCCTTCGGATTGACCCAATCGCCGGACAGCGCAATTTCGTTGACGAACGCGGCCACCGCGGTACCGGGCAGCGCGGGGAATCCCGTGTTTGCAGCCTCGACGAGCGTGTTCGCCGCCAGAGTCGGCACGCGGCTCGCTGGCGGCGGCTTGCCCTCGCTGACCCACGCGTCCAGCGCGACGAGCAGCGCGCGCAGCGCCGGCGCCGGGCTGTGCGGGTTGCGCGGGTTCATGCACGGCCCGAAATCCGCCTTCAAACCTGTGCGGCCGGCATGCTGCGTTCCCGCGATCAGGTAGACGCGCGCGTTGCCGGGAAGCGTGATATCCCTATGGCCGAGCGGGTCGGTGTGCAGGAGCGACGCCCCTTTCTGCCAATACTCGGTGGAAGTGTTGACGTCCATCCATAACGGGTCGAAGCCATCTTCGCGCAGCAGCGCACCGTTGCGGCCCGAGACAGGATCGGTCAGCCGCGCGGCAGAGAAGGGAAAGGCGTTCTCGGGGTAGGTGTGGTCTTCATGCTGCGTGTTGGTGCGGGCGGGTTGTCCGAATTCCGCATTGAGGAACACGCCGCCGATCCCTGCGATATGCGACAGCACGCCGTCGAACACCTTTTTCGACGATTCGTCCTGGTTGAATCCCTGGTGCACGAAGTCGCGCAGGTAACGGCCGCTCTGCGAAATGCCGATGGCGAGCACGCTGCGCGCGTTTGATTCGGAGCGGATATGGCTCACGAGGTCTCGCGCCGCGGCGAAGCCGATGCCCAGAACCTTGGGGTCCCTGGCCGGGTAGTGGAATTCGTAGAGCGAGCCGACTGCGAGCTTGTGCGGCGGCAACAGGCGGATCTCGCGCGAGCTGGCGTATTCCCAGCCCTCGGCCGGAATCGTTTCGCGCGCGTCCTTCTCTTTGCGCCGCACCGTGAGCTTCGCCTGGCCCTTGTCGAGGTTGGCTGCCTCGTAGCTGAGGCGGAAACTCTGCAGCACCGGCCCGCGCGTCGCCGATACGAGTTCGTCGCGGATCACGCGTACCACGTTCGGCACCACGGGAGACTTCATCGCCATTCCGTTGCCCGCCCTCGGTGCGTCCGGGTCCCAGCCGCTCCAGACGATGGTGTAGCCCTGCTTGAGGAACACGCCGTTGCCCGCGTGCTGCGGCGTCCTGGGGTCATTGCCCGCGGCGCCGTCCATGATCCAGTGATGGAAGAACTTACGGCCGCGGTTGGTGACGTCGTAAATGATCTTGCCGTTGCCCTTCGCCGGATCGACCGGGCGCAGCATGAACCAGTCCACCTCGTACTCGACCAGGCCGCGCGCGTTCTTCGCGACACGATCCAGGTTCACGATTCCGCGGTTGCGTATGTCCGCCGGGTCGAGTTCGCCCCTGGCCACGCCGCTCACGCGCTCGTATGCGCCGGCGGCACCGAACTGCGATCCGTCGGCGAAGGCTTCGACTTTGGGAGTGCCCATCTCCGTGATGCGGGCTTGCGTCGCGCCTGCGCAGCCGAGGGCAAGCGCCAACAGGATCCTCTTCATGTCTCCTCCAGTTTCAGTCGATCGACTTGCCGTGCGAAAAGCGCCGGTCAGATGTTCGTCGCTCGCGGGCTTTTGCCTTGACGCCCGACTCGCGCAGGTAGCGTCAGTTCATTTAATCCTGGTGAGGATGTCACAATTTTCCATTGTCGGATATATTCCTCATGCGCCAAGCGAGGAGAACCGCAATGAAGATTTCTGCCGACGATCTGTTGCTGGCCAAGGCCGCCCACTGGGAAGCCACGGCGCCTGACAAGGTGTTCATGACCCAGCCGCACAGCGGCGGCCAGAGCACCGACTACACCTGGCGGCAGACCATGGACGAGGTGCGGCGCATGGCCAGTTACCTCGCCGGCCTGAACCTGCCGCCGCGCAGCCAGATCGCGATCGTGGGCAAGAACAGCGCGCACTGGATCATGGCCGATCTCGCCATCTGGATGGCGGGACACGTCTCGGTTCCGCTCTATCCGACGCTGAATTCGGAAACAGCGCGCAAGATCCTCGAACACAGCGAATCGCGGCTGCTGTTCGTAGGCAAGCTCGATGACTGGCCGGCCATCCGGGCTGGCGTGCCGGAAGGCCTGCCGGTGATCGAACTGCCGCTTGCGCCGGACACGGGTGCACCCAAGTGGGCGGAGGTCGTCGCCCGGTCGGAACCGCTCGCGCAGTTCCCGCAACACGATCCCGATGAACTGGCCACGATCATTTACACCTCGGGGACCACCGGAAACCCCAAGGGCGTGATGCTCAGTTTCGGCGGACTGGTGGCGGCGATGCTTGCCGATGACAAGATCGATGTCACGCCGCAGGACCGCTATCTGTCCTACCTTCCTCTGGCGCACAGCTACGAGCGCTACGCGTGCGAAGGCATTGCCATCTTCCACGGCATCCAGGTCTATTTCGCGGAATCGCTTGAGAGCTTTCTGCGGGATCTCCAGAGGGCGCGGCCCACGCTGTTTTGCTCGGTGCCGCGCCTGTGGATGAAGTTCCAGTCGGGCGTGCACGCGAAGCTGCCGCCGGAAAAACTGCAACGGCTGCTGTCGATTCCGCTCGTCGGCTGGCTGGTGCGCCGCAAGATTCTCAAGGGGCTCGGCCTGGACCAGGCGCGCTACGCCTTCTCCGGGGCCGCGCCGCTCGCGCCGGAAGTGATCAACTGGTATCGCCGGCTCGGCCTCGAATTGCTGGAAGGCTACGGCATGTCGGAGAACCACTCCTATTCGCACGCCTCGGACCCGGGCGACGCGCGCAGCGGATACGTCGGCCGCTCGCGCCCCGGGGTCGAAACGCGCCTGAGCGAGGACGGTGAAGTGCTGGTGAAGAGCCCGGGAATGATGATGGGTTATTTCAAGGCGCCCGAGCTGACCGCCGAGGTGGTGACCGAGGACGGTTACCTGCGCACCGGAGACCGCGGCGAGGTGGATGATCAGGGACGGCTGCGCATCACCGGGCGCGCCAAGGAACTGTTCAAGACCAGCAAGGGAAAATACGTCGCACCGGCGCCGATCGAGAACCTGCTGCTCAACAACGGGCTGCTCGAACTGTGCTGCGTGACCGGCGCCGGTTTTGCGCAACCCCACGCGGTCGGCGTGCTTTCGGAAAACCTGCGCGCGCAGCTCGCCCAGGGGCGCATGCCCCAGGCCGAACTGACGCAAAAGCTGAACGCGCTGCTCGAGGGAGTGAACCGCGCGCTGGAATCGCACGAGCGGCTGCAGTTCGTCGCGGTCGCGCGCGAGCCTTGGGCGATCGAGAACGGGTTTCTGACTCCGACCATGAAAATGCGCCGCGCGCGCATCGAGGCTCACTATGCCGCCCTTGCGGGAGCCTGGTATGCGGCCGGGCAAGCCGTGATCTGGCAGTGAAGCCTGCCTCTGCTGCAACTCCGATTGACTGCGCTGCCGGCCCCGCGGATACTGGGACTGGACTTTCCTGGGGGAGGAAATATGGGTCTACGCCTGAAGTTCAACCTCGTCATGCTGGTGGTGTTTGTCGTCGGACTCGCCGTCACCGGGTACGTTTCCTACGAGCTGCTGCACCGCAACGCGCGCGAAGAAGTCCTGCGCAACGCGGGCGTGATGATGGAGGCCGCACTGTCGATGCGGCACTACACGGTGAGCAAGGTGCGCGCAGCGCTTCCCGCAGACCCCGAGAAGTTCCTGCCGGAAAGCGTGCCGGCCTTCGCGGCGACCGAGGTCATGGCGCAGCTGCGCAAGAAGTATCCCGACTACGCGTACAAGGAGGCGGCGCTCAATCCCACCAATCCGCGCAACCGTGCGGTCGAATGGGAAACCGACATCGTCAATGCGTTCCGCAACGACGTCGCGCGAAGCGAGATCTTCGGCATGCGCGACACCCCGACCGGTCCCTCGCTCTACCTCGCGCGGCCGTTTCAGATCAAGGATCCGAACTGCCTCGCCTGTCACACCACCGCCGAAATGGCGCCGCCGGCGATGGTGAAGATCTACGGGCCGAGCAACGGCTTCGGCTGGAAACTGAGCGAGGTGATCGGTGCGCAGATCGTGTCGGTGCCGATGGACCTGCCGATCCGCAACGCCAACCGCGCCTTCGTCACCTTCATGGGCTCGCTCGCCGCGGTGTTCGTGGTGCTGTTCGTGATCCTCAATGTGATGCTGTCGCTGTTGATCGTGCGTCCGATCACCCAGCTCTCGGCGGCCGCCGAGCGCATCTCCAAGGGCAAGCTCGATGATGTCGAGTTCGCTGCCGGAGGACGCGACGAAGTGGCGCAGCTCGGCCAGGCCTTCAACAGGATGCGCCGCAGCCTGGAGAAGGCGATCAGCCTGATCGACAAGGGGTAGATGGCAGCCAACGCGCTCCCTGCCGGCCATGCCGTGCAGGAATACCGCATCGAGAAGCTGCTCGGAGTGGGCGGCTTCGGGCTCACCTACCTCGCGATCGACCAGAACCTCGGCCTCAAGGTCGCGCTGAAGGAATACCTGCCCGGAGAATTCGCGCTGCGCGGGCCGGACCAGTCGATCGTACCCAGGTCCGAAGAAAGTGCCGAGACCTTCGACTGGGGCAAGCGGCGCTTCCTCGACGAATCGCGCACCGTCGCCTCGTTCCGTCATCCGAACATCGTGCGGGTGATGCGTTTTTTCGAGGCCAGCGGCTCGGCCTACATGGTGATGGAGTTCGTCGAGGGCGCCTCGCTCCCCGAATGGATCCTGCGGCGACGGCCGCTGCCCGAGTCGCAGCTCGCCGGCCTCCTTCGACCGTTGCTCGAAGGGCTGGAAGTGGTCCACCGCGCCGGTTACATGCACCGGGACATCAAGCCGGCGAACATTTACATGCGGGACGATGACAGCCCGGTGCTGATCGACTTCGGCTCGGCGCGGCAGAAATCCGCCGAGTTGACCGCGGTGGTGAGCCCTGGCTACGCGCCCTTCGAGCAATACCATACCCAGGGCAAACAGGGCCCCTGGAGCGATCTTTACGCTTTGGGCGGCGTGCTGTACTGGATCATCACCGGCAACCCCCCGCACGAAGCGGCGGCGCGCATCCGCAAGGACACCATGCCGCCTGCCGTCCAGGCGGGCGATCGCAAGGCCTATCGCAGCGAATTTCTCGCCGCCATCGACTGGGCGCTCATGCCGAACGAGGACGAGCGGCCACAATCGGTGCAGCAATGGCGCGACGCACTTCTCGGTCCGGCCGCTGCTCCCACGCCGAGGACCGAGAGACTGCAGCAGGCGCCGGCGATGCCCGCGACCGATCCTGCCTTGCTGAAGAGCCTCGAGACCGAGCTTGCCCAGCATCTCGGCCCCATCACCACCATGGTCGTGAAGAACGCGGCGAAGAAGGCCGGCTCGCAGGCCGAACTGGTTCAACTGCTCGCGAGCGAGCTTCCGGACGCAGCTCGCGCAGCGTTCGAAAAGCGCTTTTCCGGCGGCTCCCAGCCGGTATCCAGGCCGAACACCGTGGAACCGGCCACCGTGCTGGCCGCGAGCCGCTTTCCGGCGGCGGTGCTCGAGCGTGCCGAGCAGCGCCTTGCCGAATACATCGGTGCGGTGGCGCGCATCGTGGTCAAGCGCGCGGCGGTGAAAGCGCGCGACGAAGCGGAACTCTACCTGCTGATCGCCGATGAAATCGACGACAAGGCGGAGAAGAAGGCTTTCATCCGCCAGGCCGTTTCCATCTCGGGGAAGCCGTAAAGGACGGACCGGGCCGGAGCACGGTTCCGCGCTTGGCTGGATTTGTCATGAGGTCATGAAGCGAACGGTCACGGCCTCACCGCCTCCAAGATGGTGCTCCGCATGCTCGCCGACCAGAAACTCGCGCCGATCGCGGAAATCGCGGCCGAGCAGGCGATCCTCGAAGCCGAGACCCGCGCGATCGTCGATCGGGCGCTCGAACTGGGTGAAGGCGATGCGGCGCTCGGGGCGATTCGCGCAATCGAGGCGGGCGTGATCGATGTGCCCTTCTCACCCCACCGCTCGAACGCCAATCAGGCACTGCCGGCGCGCGACTGGCGCGGCGCCGTGCGTCTCGCGCAGTTCGGCTCCGTGCCGATTCCGAAGGAGATCCGCGAGCATCACGAAGCCGAGCTTGCGCGCCGCACGTCGGGCCGAGCGCAGCGGGCGCCGTGGGAGCTGCTGCTTGCCGACGTGAACGCGATCAGCGAAGGGATGCTGCTGCCGGATTGACGGGTGTGCTGCGCGCAAGCGCGTTCGTGGGTGGCGGTGGAACCGGTATTGTTCGTATTCCTTCGAGTGGCCGCTTTCGCGAATTCGCGTGTGGCGGTTTGCGGCCACCATGCGGATGTCGCGAAGCCTTGTCTGAGGCTCTGACCAAATCCAAGGTGTCACGTTGCGCGGCCCAGTCCCCAGTGTTGACCCGCGTCAAGTTCGCTTCACGGAACTGTGCCAGAGTTCATGCCCTACGTTCGAGTTGCAGACCGGGGCGCGACAGTGGACAAAGAGCAAATCCACAAGCTGGCGAAGCGACTTTCTGGACCTGAAATAGAGCATTTGCGGCGATTGCGCCTCCATGGGACAGGAGACGTGAGCGAATTTAGCAGCGCTAAGGACGTACTCAAGTCGTCGGAAGTCCATGAGCTTGTCTTTTGCACCGGTGCCGCCGTGAGCCTAACCCACCGCGGGAAACTGGTTGCCCGAAACCTCTGGGCACGGTCAGGCACCCCAAGCTAGATCAAATTCACGAACCGTGTGGTCGCTAACGGCCAGCGGTCTTTCGCCGATGCCACGTTCGAGTCGGGATTGGCTAACAATCGGGGTCGACCGGCTCGTCTTAGATGTTCACCCTGCCAATCAGGGGGTAGGTGCCCTCAGAAACGTCGTCGTCTTATGCAGGGCATCAATCCACTTTGGCGCCCGAGGCCTTTACCACTTTCTCCCACCGAGGAATCTCCGCGCGCACGAATTCCGTAAATTCCTCGGGGGTGTTACTTGTGGGTTGTGCGCCCTGGCTGATCAGACGCTCCCGCACGTCGTGCGCCTGAAGCGCCTTCACAATGCTGCCGTTCAGCTTAAGGACGATGTCGCGCGGCGTGCCGGCTGGAGCAAAGACGCCGTACCACACGGTCGGGTCGTAGGATGGATATCCGCTCTGCGCAAACGTCGGCACCTCTGGCATCGCCTCGACGTGCTTGGTGACGGCGACGGCGCGGATCTTGCCCGATTTCACATGCGGGATCGCCGAGGTCGCATCCGAGAACATGAGCTGCAGCTGTCCGCCGATGAGGTCCGTCATCGCCGGCGCCACGCCCTTGTACGGAACGTGCACCATGTCTATGCCGGTCATCGCCTTGAACATTTCGGTGGACATGTGGACCGACGTGCCGTTGCCCGCTGAACCGTAGGTCAGCTGCCCCGGTTTCGCCTTGGCGCGTTCGACCAGGTCTTTCGGTGATTTCACCGGAAGGGCTGGATTTACCACCAGCATCATGGGTACGACCGTGATAAGCGACACCGGTGCGAAGTCGCGGAGCACGTCATACGGCATCTTCGGGTACAGCGTCATGTTGACGGCGAATGCGCCCACCGCGCCAAGAACGATGTTGTAGCCGTCGGGCGCGGATTTCGCCACGATGTCCGCACCTACGTTCCCGCCTGCGCCAGGCCGGTTGTCGACGATGACCGGCTGGCCGAGGAGTTTGCTCAATTCCTGTCCTACGGAGCGGGCGTAGACATCGGTCGGCCCGCCCGCGGCGAAGGGCACCACCAAGCGGATCGGCTTGGACGGATACGACTGCGCGGCCGCACCGAAACAGAGCGAGGTCAGCGCTGCTGCGGTGGTGAACATGAGGAAGCTTCTTCTCTTCACGATGGATCTCCTTTCGAATTCAAGCCTGTCAACCGGGCATGTCGAGGACCTGCTTGGCGATGATGTTTCGCTGGATCTCGTTGGTCCCGGCGTAAATGGTGGTGACCGCGGAATGCAGCAGGGGCGCAAGCGCGTTCATTTTGACGGCACCGAAATCCGCGTCGCCCTCACTGCCGCCGTGCTCGCCGGCAGTTTCGGCAAGCAGCATGCCGATCCGCGAGTAGGTGTCAGTCGCCCAGATCTTGAGCAGGGATACGCTTTGTGGCAGCGTCTCGCCGCGCTTCACGACGTCGGCGAAGTGCGCATACGCCGCGCCGAGGTCGGCCACGTCGAGCTGTGCCTCGGCGAAACGCTCGACGAACGCGCTGTCGTCGAACAGCCCGATGGCGTGCGCCATGCGCTCGAGCTGGTTGAGGGCGTACTGTGACTGCTGGGGGCTGCCGATGAAGATCCGCTCAAATCCGAGCAGCGCCTTGGCGATGGTCCAGCCCTGGTTCATCTCGCCGACCAGGTTCTCGCGCGGGACGCGCACCTTGTCAAAGAACACCTCGCAGAACTCCTCATCGCCGGTAATGTTGCGGATCGGCCGCACGGTGATTCCCGACGTCTTGAGATCCACCAGCAGGAAGCTGATCCCGGCCTGCTTCTTCACGGTCTTGTCGGTGCGCACGAGCGCGAAGATGTGCGTCGCGTCCTGCGCGAGCGTAGTCCAGATCTTCTGCCCGGTAACGACAAAGCAGTCGTCCTCGACGAGTGCCTCGGTGCGCAGAGCGGCGAGGTCGGAGCCGGCGTTCGGCTCCGAGTATCCCTGGCACCAGACGTGGTCGCCCGAGACGATCTTCGGCAGAAAACGTTCCTGCTGCTGACTGTTGCCGTAGCGGATCAGCACCGGGCCAAGATTGATCAAACCCTGGTCCGGCATACGCGCCACGCCGTATTGCTCCATTTCTTCGATGAACGCGAGCAGCTTGTCGGGCGGCAGGCCCATGCCGCCGAACGCCTTCGGCCAGGCGGGCGCGATCCAGCCCTGGCGGGAGAGCGTGAAGTACCACGGCTGAATCTTGTCCCAGTGAAGGCGGCGCGTCGAATAGCGCAGCGGCTGCGGATAGTGCTTCTCGAGGAAGGCGCGCACCATTTGCCGGAATCCTGCTTCGGGCATCGCATCCCAGTCGGCATCGCGCGGGAACGGTCCGGAAAAGACGGTCTTCGGTGTCTTCTCCGTCTGCGGAGGTGAAAGCGCGAAGTGGCGCCGGCGGTGCTGCTTTGCGTTGCCGAGCCAGCTCGCTAGGCCGAGCGCGCGCTTGAAGTACAGCCCGACGTCGCATTCGTCTGTGTAGCCGATGGCGCCGTGGAACTGGATCGCGAGGCGCGTCACCAGAAGTGCCGCGTGCGCGCAGCGCGCCTTGACCCGGCTCGCTGCCGCGCCGAGCGTGACGTTCCCGCGCTCGACACCGGCAAGCGCGTCCCTGATCCCCGCGGCAGCGAGTTCCGTCTGGATGTAGGCATCGACGATCGTGTGCTGCAGCGCCTGGAAGCTGCCGAGCGGCTTGCCGAACTGAACACGCGTGTTGAGATACACGAGCGTGATCTCGAGCGCACGGCGAGCGATTCCGAGGAGCTCAGCGCCTTGCGCGATGCGCGCGGCGTCGTTCGCGTAGCCGACCGCCGCGTGTGCCGGCTCGCCGGAAGCGAGGCGGTGGGAGCGTGGAACGGCCGCGCGCTCAAATGTAAGCGAGCCCATCATCGTGCCGTCGATTCGCATTTCGCTCGACACCCCGACGCCGGGCGTCGCGGCGGGAACCCAGTAGAGCGCAATGCCCTCGGCGGCAATTGCGGAAACGATCCATCCGTCGGCACCATTGCCGGGCACGACGAACCGTTTACTCCCAGTGAGAAGTACCTGACCGTCCTGTTCGTCTGCAATCAAGGAGATGACTTCGGTATCGAGCGTTCCCGGCCGTTCCTGCCATGCGAGGCCGGCCATCACGCGGCCGGAGGTCATGTCGTCGATGAGTTGCGTCTTGAGCGCACTCTTGGGTGTTCGGCAAAGTGCCGCGACCGCCTGTACACCGACGCCCACGAACGGCTCCGGCAGGAGACTCCGGCCGACCTCTTCGGCGATTGCGGCAACCTCCGGCAAGCCCATTCCGAGCCCGCCTTGGTCCTCGGGTACAAGGATCGACAGCCAGCCCGCATCTGCAATGGCTTGCCATACGCCGCGCTCGAACCCCGGCGCGGAGCCGCGCAGGACTCGCACCCGTTTGCACTGGTCGGAACGGCGGAGGAAATCGCGCGCGCTGTTCCTGAATTCCACGCTCGAGTCTATTTCGCTCATGCTCTTCATTTCCTGGTTGGGATTGCTGGCGGCTGCGGCGACCCCTGGCTCGGAATGATCGTCCGCTCCTCGATCGTGAACGACTTGATCTGTCCAATGAAAGTGCCGCCGTCGACGTGCAAGGCTCTCGCCTCGGGCGAGGCGTTAGCGCGATTCATCGCCTCCAGATCGTCGTACCAGAGCTCCGCGATGCCGTCGATCTCGATGTCGATGGACGGAATATCGGGCCGCGTGCGCTCCGCAACGATGTGCGACTGCACGTAGCGGCGCAATCCCGGCACGGCGATGGCGAGGGGGGCGTGGATCTCGATCCAATGGCGGACGAACGCTTCATGGGAGAGGCCCAGCTTGCGGCTCAGCAGAGAAAGGCTTTTGATCATGTAAGGTGACCTCGAGGCTGTGGCGGAAGCCTCGCTGGTAGCCGAGGTTCAGCCGTTTTGCGGGTTTGATGCGGAGTCCTCACTCGTATGTCCATTGCGCGTCCCGGTAGCGTCGGGGCGAGAGCCGGATGTTAATCGGGTATGCCTGCGCCGATTCCGTACAGGCGCGCGGGATTGTCGACGAGGATCTTGTGCCGCAAGCCGTCTTCCCCGCACCAGAAGTCGAGCAGGTCCAGCAGATGCCCGGCGTCGGGCGTCGCTTCCCCCATGCGCAGGTAGGGCCAGTCGCTGCCCCAGAGGAGGCGATCGGGATTGGTGCGCGCGAGCGCATCATGGAACGGCCGCACGTCCTCGAAGTCCGGGAAAAGCTTCGAGTTCCGCGCAGGCGACATTTTCACCCAAACGCTGCCGCCCGTGAGCAGCTCCAGGAGTTCCTGGAACGCTGCATCCTGCACGCCGCGCGTGACATCGAAGCGCGCCATGTGGTCCAGTACCAACGGAATGCCGGACGCGAGCAGCATCGGTGCGGCCGCGATGACGGTATCGCAGGTCGCCCAGAATTGGGCGTGCCAGCCCAGTTCTTTCAGGCGCGGCGCGAGACTCGAGAATTCATCCAGTCCGACGGCACCGGCAAAGCGCCCCCCACTGGGGGCGCCCGCGTCTACAAAACGCAGCGCGCGTACGCCGCGGCGGTGCATGGCGGCAAGTTCGGCGTCCGTGACGGCCGAGGTTGCGACCGCCGTGCCCCGCAGGCGCGAGCCCGCGCGATCGAGCGCGTCCAACAGCGCCTCGTGGTTCAGCCCGTAGGCCGAGGGATGCACAAGCACGCCGCGCGCGAGCCCGACGCGATCGAGCATCGCTAGGTATACCTCGACCGGCGCGGGCGGAGGCGTGTAGCTGCGCTCGGCCGCGAGCGGAAAGCGCTCGTAGGGCCCGAAGATGTGCGTATGGCAGTCCCACGCGCCCGCCGGCAACGCGCGCTTTGGCGGCGACTGGTTCGGGGGGGACCGCGCTGCCGGCATCAGCGACCGAGAGGTGGAAGCTCTGGCGCAGAACCGTCGGGCAGCGGAATTTCGTGCGCGAGAAGCGTCATAGCTACCATCGAGTAGTAGCCTATAAGGGCGGTCAGTTCGACCACGCCCAGCGTGCCGAGGAGCTTGTGGGCCCGGCCATAGGTTTCTTCGCCGACCGACTTCTCTTCATGCATTTCGCGGCAGAAATCGTATACCGCCTGCTCGTCGCCGGCAGTAAACGCCGGGCGACGCCCAATCCGGATCGCTTCGACTACCGCGGCCGACAGCCCGCCTTTCAGCGCTGCGGGCGCGTGCTGCTGCCACTCGAGCTGGCTGGTCCAATGGCGCGCGGTCACGAGGATTGCCAGTTCCGACAGCCGAGGCGCAAGGCTCGTGCGATAGCGCAGGATTTCGCCGAACTGCTGCCATTTGTCGGCGAGTTCCGGCCGGTGCAGCGCGGCGCGCAGCGGGCCGACGACCACGCCGCGCGGGCCGCTTACCACAGTGTCGTACACGCGCCGCTGCTCCACCGACATGTTCTCGATCGGAAAAAGAGGGATTCGCGCCATCAAATAATTCCGGACTTGCGAAGTTGTTCCACTTCGTAGTTCTCAATACCCAAGCCATGCAGGATTTCCAGCGTGTGCTGACCAAGCAGAGGCGGCGGAACATCGTGCTTGAGCGGCGCCTGCATGAAGCGCATCGGGCTTGCGACCTGGGGAAGTTTCGCGCCGCTTGGGTGCGCGAGCTCGAAAAGCATGCCGCGATGCTTGACCTGTTCGTCGGCAAACGCTTCCGGAATGCTGTTGATCGGACCGCATGGAATGCCAACCGCCTCAAACGCTGCGACCCAGTGCGCGCGGTCCTGCTTGTTCAGTTCGGCAATGATCATCGGGTTCAGCACGCCGTGATTGCGCACCCGCGCCGGGTTCGTGGCAAACTGCTCGTCCTTGGCCCACTCGGGCCGCCCGAGCGCATCGCAGAATTTCACGAACTGCCCGTCGTTTCCGACCACGATGACGACCTTGCCGTCGCGGCACGGAAACACATCCTGCGGCTGAATGTTCGGATGCGCATTGCCGCTGCGGCGCGGAGTCTTGCCCGAGACCAGGTGATTCATCGCCTGGTTGGCGAGAAAGCCGACTTGCACGTCGAGCATGCCGATGTCGATGTATTCGCCGTTCCCGGAAACGTCGCGCCGCGCGAGCGCTGCGAGCATCGCCACCGTCGCGTACATGCCAGTCATGATGTCCACGATCGGGATGCCAACCTTCTGCGGCCCGCCGCCGGGCTTGTCGTCGCGCTCACCGGTGATGCTCATCAGGCCGCCCATCGCCTGGATGAGGAAGTCGTAGGCGGCCTGGTCGCGGCGCGGACCCGTCTGCCCGAAGCCCGTCACCGAGCAGTAAATGAGCTTCGGGTTGATCTTTTTCAGATCCGCATAACCCAGCCCGAAGCGCGGCAGCGTCCCGACCTTGTAGTTCTCGAGCAGGATGTCCGAGCGCGCGGCGAGCGCGCGCACGATGCGTTGCCCCTCGGGTTTGTCCAGGCTAAGTGTAATCGAGCGCTTGCCGCGGTTAACCGAGAGGTAGTAGCCCGCCTCTTTGGTCTCGGTACCGTCGGGCTTCTTCAGAAATGGCGGACCCCAGCTCCTCGTATCGTCGCCCGCGCCCGGACGCTCCACTTTGATCACATCGGCACCAAGATCAGCAAGTACCTGGCCTGCCCAGGGGCCAGCCATGATACGGCTCAGGTCCAGAACTCGAATGTGGGAAAGGGGGCCTGCCATGGTTTTCTTCCTCTTCAGTCGATGCGCGCGCCGGATGCTTTGACGACCGCGGCCCATTTCGCGAGTTCCGTCCTGATGACTCCCGCGAAAGCCTTGGGAGTCGAGTAAAGCGGCTCGATGCCGACGGCGAGGAGCTGCTTCTTCAATTCGGCATCCGCCATCACGACCCGGATTTCGGCGTTAAGGCGAGTGACGATTTCAGGCGGAGTCCTCGCCGGCGCAACCACGCCGAGCCAGTTAGAAATGTCGAACCCCGTGAGACCGGCCTCGGCGATAGACGGAATTCCTGGTAGGGACTCGGAACGCTTGGGGCTGGTGACGCCGAGCGCGCGCACTTTGCCAATCGTGATGTAGTCCTTATAGACAGCGATGGAATCGAAAATCATCGAGATGCGCCCGCCAAGCAGGTCGGTAGCAGCAGGGCCGCTGCCCCTGTAGGGGACATGCGTGATATCGATTCCTGCCATCGATTTGAATAGCTCGCCGGAAAGGTGGCTTGAGCTGCCGTTGCCTGCCGAGCCAAAGGTGAGCGTGCCCGGGCTTGCTTTGGCGAGCGCTATCAATTCTTTTACCGTTGTAGCCTTTACCGACGGATGAACGACCAGTACACGGGGCGTCGCATGCGTGAGGCTGATGGGCGCAAAATCCTTGACCGGGTCATAGCGCAGCTTTGCGTACAGCTGCGGGTTGATCGCCAGCGTTCCCATGGTGGCGAACAGGAGCGTGTAACCGTCCGGCGGCGCGCTCGCTACAGCCTCCGCTGCGATCGTGCCGCCTGCACCGCCTCGGTTGTCCAGCACTACGGGCTTACCCAGCCGCTCGGCGAGTTTTTGTGCGAGCGATCGCGCCATGAAATCCGCCGCGCCGCCGGCGGGATAGGGCACGATCAAACGAATCGGCTGCTCCGGATAGGCTGACCATGCAACCGCGGGCGCTACAAGCGCCAGCAATAACGCAGCGAATCCAGGACCGATGCCGTGAAGCGCTTTGCCAAAGGCTTGGGTCAGATGCATGACTGTAGTCTAGCCGTGCAACGGGCCGAAGCGCCACGCGCAGAGCCGGAAAAGCAGATATTCCTCGCCAGGCATAGCTCGCACCACGCGCTCAGCTACGACGATGCTGCCAGCCCCCTTTCGATGCCTGTTCGTCGACGATGACGCGCAAGAGCTTGGCCGCTTCGCGCGCGGCAAGGGTAAGGGGACGCTCGGTCGTGGTCGCTAGGGTGATCGTACGGTCGAGCCCCGGGCTAACGATGCGCGACGCCCGCAGACTTCCCCTCTCGACCTCGCGCGAGACGGCATGCATCGCCAGGATCGCGTAACCGTGACCATCCAGAGCGAACTGCTTTTGAATTGGGATTGAGTCAGCCTCCATGGCAACAGAAAGCGCGATCCGCCGACTTCGGGCTATCTGGTCGAGCGCGACGCGCAGCCCATTGGGCGCGCCCGGCAAACAAAGCAACAAACGGTCAAGCCTCACGAACTTTACCGTTGACGAGCGTGTAATCGCATCGCCCGATCGTCCAACCAAGCAGGATTCGACAACTGCGAGCGATTGTTCCGCTCGTGCACTGCTCTTGCCATAACGATAAAGAATCGCCATATCCAGCAGGCCCTTCGACACCCATTCGTCGAGCTGACCGCTAGAGCCCTCAAAGATGTGCAGGAGGACGTGCGGGTAGCGCTCGCGGGCCTGGCGATAGAGCTGCGTTACCAGAAGGTGCGCTGTCGAGGGCAGAATTCCGATGGCCACCTTGCCGTAGGGTTTGCCAGCGCTGGAACGAATTTCGTTCGCGAGCTGTTCGGCGTCGGTCAGGAGGCCCCGGGCGCGCTGCAGGATTCGTTCGCCCAGTTCGGTTAGCGCGACACCTCGGCCGGTCCGGTGAAAGAGGCGCCCCCCGAAATCGCGCTCCAGCGCGCTGATCTGCAGGCTGAGCGAAGACTGCGTGGTATCGAGCATCATTGCGGCCTTGGTCAGACTGCCAAGCTCCGCTACTTTCACGAAGCGGCCCAATTTGGCGAGATCCATCATCGCGCGCACCCATGTCGTGACATATCTAATTGAGAATATCTGCTTTGCTGGACATATGTCTAGCGACAAGGCTGTGTGCGCCCTAGACTAGCTCCACGCCCTGGATTTGGAGGAGTAAGCCGTGAACTTGGTTTTCAGCGTAGTGATACTGACAATATTTTCTGCGTCCTCGGGCATTGCCCAAGCGCAGGGTTATCCGACCAAACCTGTTCGAATCGTTGTGCCGTTTGCTGCGGGCGGTCCGGTGGATTTCATTGCGCGGGCGCTCGGCGCCAAATTGAGCGCTTCGTTTGGGCAGCCGGTTATCGTCGACAACCGCGCCGGCGCAAGCACCATCGTGGGTACGGAAAACGTCGTCAAATCATCGCCTGACGGCTACAGCATCCTGATCGTCGGTGCGGGTGCACGTACGATCCTGCCATTCGTCACCCGCCTGCCATACGATCCCGCAAAGGATCTGATCGCGGTGTCCCCGGTAGCGAGTGCACCTCAGATCTTCGTCGCGAGCACGAAGGCGGGATACTCGTCCCTGGGCGGCTTTATTGCCTACGCGAAATCCCATCCCGGCAAAGTCAATTTTGGTTCAGTGGGCAACACCACGATCACGTACTTGGTGGGGGCGGTACTGAAGAAGGAAGCGGGCATTCAGGTCCAGGACATCCCCTATGGCGGCGGTGCGCCCGCGGTGCAGGCTCTTCTGGGCGGGGAGATCGACGTCCTGACCGCGGACGTCAGCGCCGTGGCGCCGCAAATAAAGGCTGGGAAGCTGATCGCGTTAGCGGTGACCAGCGCTACGCGCAGCGCTCTCTTGCCGGATGTTCCGACCGTTGCTGAGGCAGGATACCCGGGTGCGCTCGGGAGCAATATTTACGGGATGTTCGTCGCAAAGAATACTTCCAAGGAGATCGTGCAGAAGATCAGCCAGGCCACTGCGGCGGCGGTTAAGACACCGGATTTGCAGGACCGCTTCGGCAACGCCGGAATGCTCGCTATAAGCAGCTCGCCCGATGAGTTCGAAAAGCAGCTGCGCGCGGATGCGGGAAAGTGGGGTTCGCTGGCCAAGTCTCTCGGCGTCCGACTTGAATGAACTACCGGCAACTCGTCGCCTACGGTCTGCAACATGTGGCCATCGAGTGTTTACACTGCAACCAATGAAACTGCACTGGTCGCCCCGTTCACCATACGTGCGCAAGGTCATGATCGTCGCGTACGAGGCGGGGCTCGTCGACCGAATCGAACGAATGCGCAGCGTCGCGGCGATGCGAAAGCCGAACCCTGCGATCATGCGCGACAATCCCTTGAGCAAGATTCCTACCCTGGTACTGGATGACGGCCGGGTACTTTTCGATTCGGCTGTAATCTGCGAGTACCTGGACAGCCTGCATGCAAGAACGCCGTTGTTCCCGAAATCCGGGCAGACGCGGTGGGACGCGCTGCGCTGGCACGCGCTCGGCGACGGCCTGCTCGATGCGCTCATCCTGTGGCGCAACGAGCGAGAGCGCGAGCCGGGACAGCGCCTGCAGGACCTGATGGAAGCGTTTGAGCTGAAGACGCGCGCGGCGCTCGCGGTGCTCGACCGGGAGACGCAGCCGCTCGAGGCGGCGCCGTTCGGAATCGGCCACATCGCGATCGTCTGCGCGCTGGGCTACCTGGATTTCCGCTTTGCCGGTTTCGACTGGCGGTCGGGGCATCAGCAGATCGCCGCGTGGTTCGACAAGCAATCGCAGCGGCCATCGGTGCAGAATACAGCGCCGGTGGACGATCAATAGAGGAGAGACAGTGGAGCACAACTACACCGAACTGAAAGTGGCGATCGAGGGACACGTAGCGACGCTTACGATGGACAGCCCGCCCGTTAATGCGCTGACCCGGACGCTGAATGACGAGCTGACGCATGCACTCGACCGGATCTCGGAAACCGACGAGATCCGGGTGGTGGTGCTCACCGGTGCCGGCAAGCAGTTCTGTGCCGGCGCCGACCTGAAGGGGCGTGCGCAGGTCATCAAGGGACCCGGCGACCTGCAGGCGCACTCGCGCCGCACGCGCGAGTGCTTTCATGCGATCCGCGAATGCGCCAAACCGGTGATCGCGGCAATCAACGGCAATGCGCTCGGTTCCGGGCTGGCAATGGTAGCTTCCGCAGACATTCTGATTGCGTCGGAAAAGGCCACCATCGGTGCGCCTGAAGTGGACGTGGGGTTGTTGGGCGGCGGGCGGCACGCGATGCGGCTGTTCAGCCATTCCCGGCTGCGCCGCATGATGCTGACCGGCTACCGTGTGCCGGGTGCGGAGCTCTACCGGCTGGGTATCGTCGAGGCGTGCACCACCCCGGAAGAGCTGATGCCCGCCGCGATGGAGTTCGCCCAGAGCATCGCCTCGAAGAGCCCAGTCTCCACGCGCATGATCAAGCACACACTAAACGTGATCGAGGACATGAGCCTGCGCGACGGCTATCGTTACGAGCAGGACCAGACAGCAGCAATCGCCAAGACTGAGGACGCGAAAGAAGCGCAGCTTGCGTTCAAGGAAAAGCGAAAACCAGCATTCAAGGGCCGCTAACGAAACGCCGAGGAGACTCGAATGCCGGGTAATTTGTTTTTCGCTCTGATCGCGGCCGCCGCTGTCACATCGGGCGCTGCTTTCGCGCAGTCCTATCCTAGCCGCCCGATACACCTGATCGTTCCCTTTGCACCAGGCGGAGGCGCCGACATCGCCGCGCGCGTCATCAGCGAACCGCTGGCGAAGCGCCTCGGCCAGCCGATCGTCGTCGAGAACAGGCCCGGCGGCGGCGCTACTCTGGGGGCGGACTTGGTGGCGAAGTCGATACCGGACGGGTACACGTTGTTATACGGAACGCCGGGGCCACAAATTACCAATCCGTATCTGATGAAAAAGCTGCCCTATGACCCGGCGAAGGATTTCGCGCCGATCAGCCGGCTGGTGGTAATCCCAAGCGTCCTAGTCGTGAATGCGGGCCTGGCCGCAAAAAGCGTTACCGAATTGATTGCACTCGCGAAGTCGCAGCCGAGAAAACTGAACTTCGCGAGCGCGGGCATCGGCGCGACAAGTCATCTTGCTGGCGAGTTGTTCAAGGTCATGGCAGGCATCGACATTGTTCATGTTCCGTACAAGGGCACCGGCGCCGCGCTGCAAGATCTGCTTGCTGGTAACGTGCAAATGGCGATCGACAGCATTCCGGTCTATCAGCCGTATATCAAGTCGGGTGTACTGCGCGTTCTCGCGGTATCTACGCTGCAAAGATCGCCCGTACTACCCGGAGTTCCGGCGATCGCGGAAACGCTGCCTGGGTTCGACGCGGCGCCGATGAACTACCTCGCCGCGAGAGCAGGGACACCAAGGGCGGTGATCGAGCGAATCAACAGAGAAGTCAATGCGGTTTTGACGATGCCGGAAGTACATGAACGCCTGACCGGACTAGGCATCATTCCGCAGGGCAGTACTCCCGAATCGCTCGATGCCGAGATCATGCGCGAGTCGGCGAAATGGAAGAAGGTGATTGAATCGTCCGGCGCGAAGGCGGAGTAACGAGCTTGATCGACGGTACGAAGGATGATAGGCGTCTCCGGAGTCGGATCACCAAAACTGTCGCAACAGCCAGAACACTTCTTCGCTTCAATCCGTAACTCCTTAGAATCTGCCGGCCAATTCTCGTTGTGCGGCGTAGGTAGCCTACACTCTGAATGACCGCTTTGGGCCGCTATGTACAGCTTTACATAGCGGCCACTATGCATAGATCTCAACTATGCGCAGTTACGCGGTTTCCGCTGAGGGATCTGCGGGACCCGACCTCAACATAGTTTCGCACGGTGTTCGCAATTCGCTATGCGGCGAAAACCCCAGAAAACCCGAAGGAGGAGATTCGCCTTTCATTCAGTTCCCGCGCGGCGCCCTGCTGTCGATCCCGATCGTACAAGACAAGGATCGACCTGCTCGCCCAGTGCGCGCGCAACTGCTGGTCTCAGCGAAGCTGAAACTATGTCAAGTTGATGACAGTTGATCGCGTCTGCGGAAAGAGGGAAGAGCGGCTTGCGCACACCGCCAACTACGCATTGTTGACAACTGTGCATAGGGGTCGAAAGCGCTCATGCGCAGCCCCTTTGTTTAATAAGCCATTCTGGGGTGATAATTCTGTGCAACCTAGGGGAGGTTTCCGTGCAAACCAGAATTCGCATCGCTCCGCTCGCTTTCTGCGTCGCCGCCTGCTTCGCCTCCTCGCCGCTGATGGCGGTCGAGCCCTCCGGCGTCATTGCCCAGTCGAAGAAGCACACGCCGGCGCCACCCTGGCCCGCGGGCGACGAAATCGGCATGGCGAACACTCTTGGCGCCGGGACCATGGCGCGCTGCGCCTGGCACATGTCGCAGCCGAAGGCGAAGACCTACGAGTTGTCGTACATCCGCTCTGCCACCATGCCACTGTCGGCGTTCTCCGGGCCGTACATCACAAAGCCCAAGCCGACGGCGAGCATTCCAGGCACCGCACATGCATTCAACCTCGAGAGCTTCGGCGAAGGCGCCGAACCTGGCCAGCAGGCGACACAGATCGATGCGCTCGGACACTTCGGCTTCATGAAACAGCCTTGGGACGGCAAGGCACCGATCCCCGTCGAAGGCGCGGTTTACTACGGAGCCTATACGCAGAAGGACGTCAAGCCGACGCCCGATTCCGGGCTGCTGAAACTTGGTATGGAAAAGGCGCCGCCGATCGTCACCTCTGCGCTCCTGCTCGACGCGAAAACCCTCGTCGGCGGCGGCCAGCCGATGAAAGCGGGTGAAGTCGTCACGGCAATGCACATTGACGCGATGCTTAAGGCGCAGGGACTCGCCAAGCGCGGCATCCTCGCCGGCGACGTGGTGTACGTGCGCACCGGTTGGGGCGACTATTGGAAGGATCCGGACATCGAGAAGTTCTATTACACGAAGGCGCCCGGGCTCTCGTACGACGCCGCGAAGTATCTCGGCGAGCGGCGCATTGTCGCGATCGGCCTCGACACTCCGTTCGTCGATCCGGTGCCCGAGGGCATGCTCGCGGGCAAGGCCGGCCCCGCGCCCGGTGTCCCGGACGGGCTGCCATTCGCGCTACATCACCACATGCTGACGCAGATGGGCATTCACCACATCGAGAACGCCAAGCTCGACGATCTCGCGAACGACAAGGTGTGGACGTCGTGCACCATGGTCCTCGCCTTGCGCGAGAAAGGCAGCGCGGGCTCGGCGATCCGGCCGGTGGCGGTTGGCGTGCCCGCGCGCTAGCGGTCATAGGCTGAATCCGGGCCCCCATTGGGGATTTCACGCCCGGAGCGCAGGCTAAAGCGTCCTCTCAATCGTCGAAGCCCCCGGCAAGAAACCGCGCCGCGATCGCACAATGCGCGGCCACACCGCGCGCAAGCACCGCTTCGTTGAGCACCATCTTGTTCGAGTGGCAGGGGCACGCGCTCTGCCACGCCTGCCCCTCCGGGCAGACGCCGAGGAACACCATCGCGCCGGGAACGCGCTGCAGCACGTAGGAAAAGTCCTCGGCCCCCATGACCGGCGCGTGCATGTCCATCCACGCGTCCTTCCCGAACATCGCCGCAACGGCGCCCGCGGCGTGTTTAACCGCCTTCGCGTCGCACACCGTCACCGGAAATCCGTGCTCGATGTGCACCCGCGCCTCGCAGTCATGCGCTCGCGCGACGTTCGTCGCGACGCGCTCGATGCCCTCGTGCGCAGCTTTGCGCGACGCCTCCGACACCGCCCTCACGGTGCCGAGCAGCCGGGCCATTTCCGGGATCACGTTGTCCGTCGATCCCGCCTCGATCTTTCCGAACGTGATCACCACCGGATCGAACACGTCGATGCGCCGCGTGACGAAAACCTGGAGGGCGGTGACGATCTCGCAGGCGACCGGGATCGGATCCACGGTGTGATGCGGCATCGAGGCATGCCCGCCCTTGCCGCGCACGTCGATATGGATTACGTCGGCCGAGGCCATCATCGGCCCGCCCTTGCCCGTGAATACGCCTGCGGGCGCATTCGGAATGATGTGCAGAGCGAAGGCGGAATCCGGTACCGGATCGTCGAGCAGTCCGTCATCGATCATGCACTTGGCGCCGTGCCAGCCCTCTTCGCCGGGCTGGAACATGAACAGCACCGTTCCGGACAGCGCCTTGCGCCTCGCGCACATGGCCTTCGCGGCCGAGGCCAACATGGCGGTGTGCGTGTAGTGGCCGCAGGCGTGCATCGTGCCCTGAACCTCGGAGCGGAACGGCAAGCCCGTGTCCTCAGGCATCGGCAGCGCATCCATGTCGCCGCGCAGGAGCACGCTGCGGCCCGGCTGGCCGCCTCGCAGTACGGCAATGGCTCCGGTCGTGGAGGTTCCCTGTTTCCATTCGAGTGGCAGGCCGGCCAGCGCGGCCTTCACCTTCGCCAGCGTCTTCGGCGTCTCCAGCCCCAACTCGGGCTCGGCGTGGATCGCGCGCCTCAGCGCGACCGTGTCCGCCTGCAGGGCTTGCGCCGCGGCGCACCAGCCCGACGGGTCCATCGCGATGTCGTTCATGTCCTCTCTCCTCTCGATTCCATTTTCACCGGATTCCCGGCCCGCTCGGCGAGCGAGCACGGGGCGCCGGCTACTGCGCCGTGATGTTGCCCTTGCGGATCACTTCGGCGTAGCGCTCAGTCTCGCGCTTGAGGTGGGCGCCGAGTTCTTCCGGCGTTCCGCCCGCGGGTATCAATGCGTCCTGCTCGAACAGAGCGCGCACCGTTTTCGAATCCAACGCCTTTCCGATCGAGGCATTCATGGTCGCGACAATCTCCCTGGACGTCCCCGCGGGGGCATAGATGGCGAACCAGTTGTCCGCGACGAACCCGGGCAGCAGTGCATTCAACGTGGGCAGATCCGGAAAAGCAGGAGACGGCTTCGAAGTCGTCACGGCGAGTGCGCGTACCTTTCCCCCCTTGATCTGCGGCGCCGCAAGCAGCGCTTCGGCAAACAGGAAATCGACTTCACCGCTCACCATTGCCAGCATCGCGGGGGCACCGCCCTTGTAGGGGACGGCCGTGAAGCTGATTCCGGCAAGTTGCCTGAACAGTTCTGCCGCCAGGTGGCTGGTGCTGCCTGAAACGGTAATGGCCGCGTTGAGGCGGGCGGGATTTTTTCTGGCGAACTCGATCAACTCCTCGGCCGATCTCGCGGCCACATTCGGATGCACGATCAGCACGAGTGGCGTCGAGCTGGTCAGGATGACTGGCGCAAGATCCTTCAGCGGATCGAACTTGATGGCGCTTCTGGAGAGCGTTGCATTGATCGCAAGCGCCGCGGTGCTGAAGAGAATCGTGTAACCATCCGCAGCAGAGTTGACGACGATTTCCGCCCCGATCATCCCGCTCGCGCCGGGGCGGTTGTCCACGACGAAGGACTGCCGGAACTGCTCGCCGAGTTCCCTGGAGAGGACGCGGGCCTGGATGTCGGTGGCGCCGCCGGGCGCAAACGGCACAACGACACGCACCGCTTTGTTTGGATACCCCTGGGCCAAAGGATAGGAGGGAAGCGCGAGCAGCCAGGCCGCGGCAAACACAACGGCGACACTACGAAAATTCAAGGCTTTCATGGTTGCCTCCTCCCTGTGATGGGTGCCCCGCACGCGGCCTCCGGACAGTGGCCTCACTCTACATCATCGACCGGGGCGAACGAGATGCAGCGCATAATCATTGCCAAGCAGGTCATTGAGCGAAACAGGATCCGAGTTCAGAAGCAACCAAAGGGACCCCATGCCAATCAAAACCATCGGAGTCGTCAGCCCCGGCGACATGGGCCAGGCCGTGGCGATGCGGCTGAAGGAATGCGGCTTCGATGTGCTCGCCGCGCTCGATGGGCGCAGTGAGCGCACGAAGTCCCTCGCCCGGCAGGCCGGACTCGAAGACTGCCGCTCGCTGCATTCGTTGGCATCGCGTTGCGACCTGATACTGTCCATCATCGATCCGGGCGCCGCGCTCGACACCGCGCGTGCGGCAGCGGCAGCGATCGCATCGATCGGCAACGCGGCGGACAAACCCGTCTACGCGGAATGCAACGCGCTCTCCCCGCACCATAAACGCGAGATGGAATCGATGATCCGCGACGCGGGCGGCCGCTTCATCGATGTCGGCATCATCGGCCCGCCGCCGCGCGGCGCCGGCAACGTGCGCCTGTACGCATCCGGCCCGGAAGCCGGGATGCTCGAAGCGATCAGGCACGAAAAGCTGGTGATACGCGTCGTAAGCGAGCGCGTCGGCGACGCCGCGGCGGTGAAGATGTGCTACGGCGCCATCACCAAAGGCATGATCGCACTGGGCACCGAGATGATGGTCGCGGCGCATCGGCTGGGGGTGTCGGATGCGGTGGAAGCGGAAATGCGGGAGAGCCGGCGCGAAATCCACGACTGGTTGCTCGCCTCGATTCCGCCGATGCCGCCGAAGGCCTACCGCTGGGTGCCCGAGACGCGCGAGATCGCCGCAACCTTCGAAGACACGGGCGTCACCCCGCGCATGATGCTGGGAGCGACGGACATGTACGAGTTCATCGCGGCGACGCCGCTCGGCGTGGAGTCGCCCGAAGCGGCTCGCGCGGAAAAGCGCGCGGCAATAGCTGTGGTATCCGCACTCGCTGAAAGCAAGAGTTCGACCCAAGGGCGCTGATTCCTGCGCCGCCGATCAAGGTTCCTCGCAGGACACACCATCGTTCTGCGCGGCAAAGTACAGGACCTGGCGCGCGAGCGTCGCGGGCAGACTGTTCTGGATCGTATGATGGCGCGAGGGCACATGCACGATCTTCAGTGCGGCGATTCCGCGTCTGAGCGTTTGCTCCTGGCTTTGAATGGTGACGGGGGCATGAGAGGGATAGAGGCCCAGTGTCGGCGTGCGGATGCGCTCGAGAAAGGGCGTCGCGTCGACGCCGGAGGCGATCCGCGACATGCGGATCAGCACATCCACGCTCGATGCGCCCATCTCATCGGCATACCAGGAGAGTAATCCTGGATCGGTGCCGGCGGGAAAGCGCGTGGCCGAATTCGCCGCCTCGGCCCATGCGCGCGAGCCCATGACGCGCAGCGCTTCCTGCCAGTTCGGATGACCAAAGGCAAATGTTTCCTGCGTATCGCGATTGATCAGGACCGGCGCGGCGACCAGGCTGAGAGTGCGCAGCTTTTTCGGGTGCTCGGCTGCCAGCACCATGCCGAGTATCCCCCCCAGCGATTCCCCGCAGTAGTGAACCGCTCCGCCGCCGAGCGCATCGATGATCGCGACCAGATCGTCGATGTAAGCGGCGACGTTGAGGCCGGTTTCCAGATCGGTAGGCACCTCCGAGTGCCCGAGCCCGCGCAGATCGGGACGGACGACGCGATAGAAGCGGCTGAGATAGGGGACCCAGCTGTACCAGAATTTTCCCGACCGGCCGTAACCGTGTTGCAGGATCAGATACGGGGCGTTGCGCCACGGGTCGGTAAAATCGTCGAGCGCGTAGTGAAGCGTCGGCTGGCCGGTGCGTTTGAGCAATGGCATCGTCTTCTCGCTAGTCCACTTTGATGTCGGCCGCGCGTATCACCTTCGTCCATTTCTCCAGGTCGGAGTGCATGATCGCGGTGAGCTGTTCCGGGGTGGTGCCGATCGGCTCGACCCCCATGGCTGCGAAGCGTGCGCGGATCTCGGCCACTTGCAGCACGGCCATGATGTCCGCGGAAAGCTTGATCACGATCTCCCTGGGGATGCCGGCGGGCCCGAGAAACGCGTACCAGGTGCCGGCCTCGAATCCGGGATAGCCGGATTCCGCGACGGTCGGAATCTCGGGGGCTATCGGGGAACGTGCCGCGCCGGTGGTTGCCAAGGCGCGCAGACGCCCCGCCCTGACCTGCGGCAGGGCGGAAACCGGATTGTTGAACATCAACTGCGCCTGCCCGGCGAGCAGGTCGTTCGTCGCCGGAGCGGCCCCCCTGTACGGAACGTGAAGGAAATCGATGCCGGTGGCGCGGCGGAACAACTCCGCGGTCAGGTGGGTAGGCGTGCCATTGCCCGCGGAGGCCAGCGAGAGCTTGCCGGGGTTGGCCTTCGCGAGTTCGATCAATTCCTTCAAGCTGCTGGCGGCAACGGACGGGTGCGCGACCAGCACCAGCGAGTAATACGCCACCTGCGAGATCGGCGTGAAGTCCTTGATCGGATCGTAGGGGAGCTTGCTGTACAGGCCTCCGTTGGTGACGTGGCTGCTGGCTGCAAGCAGAACCGTGTAGCCGTCCGCAGCCGATTTCGCGGTGACCTCGGAACCGATGTTGCCGGCCGCGCCGGCGCGGTTGTCGACGACCACCGGCTGGCTCCACATCGCACCGAGCCTGTCGGCGAAAATGCGTCCGAGCACGTCGGCCGGTCCGCCGGGCGGAAACGGGACGATGATTTTCACCGGCTTCGCGGGATAGCTTTGCGCGCACACCGGGCCCGGCAGAGCAAGGCCGGCCAGGCACAGTATTGCGGCCAGCCGGAAGACGACAATTTTCAGATGCATCGCGTACCTCCTCCATCGATATTGATCAGCGCTCCGGTGATGAACGAAGCCCGCTCCGAGCACAGGAACGCGACCATGCCCGAAATTTCCTCCGGCGTGCCGACGCGGCCGAGCGGTACCGTGGCGATCATCTGTGCGAGCACCGCGTCCGCGGCGGCCTCGGTGGTCTTCGCGCCCTGCGCGATGTGATCGTCCCAGCGCGGGGTCTGTACCGGACCGGGGTTGATGCCGTTCACCAGGATGTTGTCCGGGGCCAGTTCGTCGGCAAGCGCCTTGGTGAAGTTGAGCAGCGACGCGTTGGCCGCGCCTCCGACCAGATACCACGGCCGCGGCTGGTGGCCGCTGCGGCCGATCACGTTGATGATGCGGCCCCAGCGCTGGCGGCGCATGTCGGGGATCACGGCGCGGGCGCATCGCACGTAGCCCATCGGCTTCAGGGTGAGCGACTTGAACCAGGTCTCGTCGCTCACGTCGTGGATGCGCCCGGCCGGCGAAGAACCGGCGTTGTTGATCAGGATATCGATGCGGCCGAACTCGCGCCGCCCGCTGTCCACGACACGCGCGATGTCGTCGGCAACGCCCATGTTGCCCGCGGCCGCAACGATGCGCGCGCCCGTCATCTTGGCAATCGCACCCGCAACTGCCGCAAGCCGCTCGCCGTCGCGCGCATTGACAACGACATTGACACCTTCCTGCGCCAGTTCCTGCGCGATCGCCCGACCGATGCCAAGGCTTGCTCCGGTAACGAGGGCCGTCTTCCCGCCGAGGTCGAGGTTCACGTGGTCACCGCTGGTCGCGTGCCCTGTCAGGAACCCGGATCCCGTCGTAGAGCCAGGCGACGCCCTCGAAGGAGGGTTTCGCTTTCGGGTCGGCACCCGGACGCGGTGCGAGAAACCAGTTGCGTACCTCCCGCACCACACCCGAGGCGTGGTAGATGTCGCCATAGTAGCGCGCGGTCGTCTGCACCCGCGCAGTCCTGAGGTAGCGCTCGTCTTCGTACCATCGGAAAGCGCGCGCAAAATCGCGGCCGGCGAGTTCGACATACGCAGCCATCACCACCGCGTCCTCGATCGCCATGTTGGCGCCCTGCGCGAGGTATTGCAGCATCGGGTGGGCCGCATCGCCGAGCAGCGCCACGCGCCCCTTGCTCCAGTGCCGCGCCGGCTCGCGGTCGCACAGCACCCACATCTTCCACACGTTGATCTTCGCGAGCAGCCGCTGCACTTCCGGCCGCTCGGTGGCGAACTTCTGCCGCAGTTCCTCCGGATCGCCGAAGACGTTCCAGCCTTCCTCGTACTTGTCGCTGTGGAACACTGCAACCAGGTTGTAGAGCTCGCCGCGGCGCAACGGGTAGTGCACCAGGTGCGTCTTCGGCCCGGCCCACAGCACGACGTTGTTCTGCCACAGGTCATCGGGCACCTCTGCGCGCGGAAGCACCGCGCGGTAGGCGATGTGCCCCGAAACGCGCGGCTTGCCGTCGCCGAGCATCTGTTCGCGGACGCACGACCACAGCCCGTCGGCGCCGATCAGCGCGCACCCCTGAGCAGCCTCTGCGCCGTCGAGGTGCAGCACCACGCCGTCACCGCGCTCTTCGTAGCCGAGCGCCTTCCTGGATTCGATCAACTCCACGCCCCGCTCGCGCTGGCAGGCCTCGAGGATCACCCGGTGCAGGTCGCCGCGGTGGATCACCCCGTACGGATAGCCGCGGAAGCGCTCGCGAAAGGCTTCGCTCCCCACGGGCATGCGGACCACTTCGTCGCCGGTGATCCCGTCCATCATCACCAGGTTCGCTGGATGCACCGCGTATCGCTCGATCGCCTCGGTGAGACCGAGCAGCTCGAACATGTGAAATACGTTCGGGCCGAGCTGGATGCCCGCGCCGATTTCCGTGAATTCCGAGCCTTGCTCGAACACGCGTATCTCGATGCCCCGGCGCGCGAGCGCCAGTGCTGCTGCAAGACCGCCGATTCCGCCGCCCACCACCAACACCGGGTCGCGTTTCATGCGCGATTTCCCTCCTCAGCTTGCAATCAGGTCCGAAGTGATCTCGCCGATCGAGGCAGCGCCGCAAAGCTGCATCGTGCGCACCAGTTCGTCGGTGAGTATTGCCAGGGCGCGCCGCGCGCCGGGCTCTCCCGCCGCCGCGACGCCGAACAGCGTTGCGCTGCCGATCGCAACCGCCTGAGCGCCAAGCGCGCAGGCCTTCACCGCGTCGGAGCCTCGCCACACGCCGGAATCGAGCACGATCGGCACCCGCCCCCCGACCGCCGCCGCGACCGAAGGCAGCAGGTCTATGGGCGCGGCAGCACCATCGAGCTGGCGGCCGCCGTGGTTGGAGAGCCACAGCCCGTCGACGCCGGTGCGTATCAGTCGCTCGGCGTCGTCGGCGCGCGCCACGCCTTTGACGATCAGCTTCCCCTTCCAGGTGTCGCGCAGTCGCGCCACGTCTTCGAAACTCAACGACGCATCGATATCGCGCCCCACGGACGAAGCGATCGCATCGGCGCTCGCTTTTCCCGGCGGCACCAGGCCCCGCAGGTTTTCGAATGCCGGGACGCCCCGCGTCACGACGTTCCACGACCAGTGGAGTTTGGTGCACGCCTGGAGAATGTGCGTCAGCCCGAGGCGGAACGGCACTTCGAAATGGTTGCGGAAATCGCGCTCGCGCTTGCCGCCCGTCGCGAGGTCTGCAGTAATCACCAGCGCCTCGCACCCCGCTGCCGCTGCGCGCGCAACCAGCTTCGCGGTGTAATCGCGGTCGTACAGCACATACAGCTGAAACCACAAGCGTCCGCCGGCCTGTTCGGCGATGTGCTCCACCGTGGCGGTGGTCGCGGTCGAGAGCGTGCATGGGATGCCGAAGGCGTTCGCCGCCCGCGCGAGAGCGACATCGCCGCCCGGCCACGAAAATCCGGCGCCGCCGGTGGGCGCGATGACCAAGGGCAGGTTCGCCGCGGCGCCGAGGATCTCGCATCCGGTGCTGACCCGCGAGACGTCGCGCAGCACTTTCGGCGCGAAACGCAGCCGTTCGAACGCTGCGCGATTGCCTTGCAGGCTCAATTCGTCCTCCGCTCCGCCATCGTAGTAATCGAACACCATGCGCGGCAGGCGGCGGCGCGCGAGACGGCGCAGGTCTTCGATGTTATATGCGCGGGCGAGGTCGGCGGCCATGGAGCGGGTGAAGTTTAGCCGATCGCCCTGCGGCGCGGACTTCCTCGAGCGCAGCGCGGCGAGCATAATTGCGCCTTTGCCAAGGAGGGGCGCATGAAAACCATCGCTATCGCATTGCTTGCCGCAGGCGTCACGCTCGCGCCGCTCGCTCGCGCGCAGCTCGCCGTTTCCGCCAATGACAACAAAGTGGTGCTCGACAACGGTACGGTCAAGACAGTCGCGAACCCGGCGCCGGACACGGTGTCGATCATCGATCTCGGCACTTATCCTCCGAAGCTGCTGGCCGAACTCGCCGTACCGGCCAGCGTGGTCGGTCCCCCGCTGTCGGTCGCCCTCGCACCCGACGAGTCGATCGCTCTCGTCACCTCGGCGGAAAAAATAGACCCGAAGGACCCGACCAAGAGGATTCCGGACAACCGGGTAAGCGTGATCGACCTCAAGGCCTCGCCGCCGCGAGTGATTGCGACGCTCGAGGCGGGCGCCGGTGCGGCCGGCGTCTCCATCAACCACGCGGGCAAACTCGCCATCGTGGCAAATCGCGCCGAGGGTACGGTGTCGACCTTCAGCATTTCAGGCAAAACGGTGACGCACACCGGCAAGATCAAGCTCGGCGAAGCGACGTCCGGGCCGAGCCATGTCGTATTCACCCCTGATGACAAGCGCGCATTGGTAACGCGCGACGGCGACAACGGCCTGACGATGCTTGCGATCGATGGCGGCAAGGTGAGCGCGACCAACCGGACCTTCTACGCCGGCCTGCGGCCCTACGGCGCGGATATCAGCCCGCGGGGAGACATCGCGGTGGTCGCCAACGTCGGCCGCAATTTCGGCGACGCGGATACCGTCAGCGTAATCGACCTGCGCGCAAATCCCCCGCGCACCGTCGATACCATTACCGTCGGCGCGACACCGGAGGGCATCAAGATGTCCCCGGACGGCAAGTTCGTCGCCGTGGTGATCCACAACGGCACCGGCAAGCCGGTCGATTCCCCTTTCTACAACCCGTTCGGCAAATTGCTGCTCTACGCGGTGAACGGCACGCGCCTTTCCAAGACCTCCGAGGAGCGCATCGGCCGCTGGTCGCAGGGCATCGCCTTCTCGCAGGATTCGAAGACGGTGCTGGTGCAGAACATGGTGGAGAAGAACATCCAGGTGTTCCGCATCGAAGGGGATGAACTGCGCGAGACGCTGCATCGAATCCCGCTCAAAGGAGGTGGCGCTGCGATCCGGACCGCGGAGAAATAGGCATGGCGAAGCGCATCGAAGGCGTGCTCTCCCCGGTCGTCACGCCGTTCCGGGCCGATCTGTCACCCGACCCGGACCGATTCGCGCGCCACTGCAAATGGCTGATGCGCTCGGGCTGCTCGGGGCTCGCGGTGTTCGGCACGAACAGCGAGGCGAACTCGATGTCGGTCGAGGAAAAGCTCGTGCTGCTCGATGCGCTGGTGAGTGGCGGCGTGCCCGCGTCTGCGCTGATGCCGGGCACGGGATGCTGCGCCCTGACCGACTCGGTGAAGCTGACCCGCGAGGCGGTGCGCATGGGCTGCGGCGGCGTGCTGATGCTGCCGCCGTTCTACTACAAGGGCGTATCCGACGAAGGACTGTACCGCAACTACGCCGAGGTGATCGAACGCGTGGGCGACGACCGGCTGCGCGTTTACCTGTACCACATTCCGCCCGTGTCGCAGGTGCCGATCACGCTCGCGCTGATCGACCGGCTGCTCGGCAAGTTCCCCGGCATCGTCGCGGGCGCGAAGGACTCCTCGGGCGATTGGGCAAACACCAAGGCCATGCTCGATGCGTTCAAGGACCGCGGCTTTGACGTGTTCGCCGGCAGCGAGGTGTTCCTGCTGGACAACATGCGCGCAGGAGGAAAGGGCTGCATCACAGCCACCGGCAACGTCAACCCGGGAGCTATCGACCGCGTATTCCGCAACTGGGGTTCGCCCGAAGCCGACAAGCTTCAGGCCGGCATCACGGCGACACGCAAGATCGTGCAGAAGCTGCCGATGATCCCGGCGCTCAAGGCCATCGTCGCGCACTTTGCCAACGATCCGCAGTGGCGCAGCATGCGCCCGCCGCTCACCGAACTCACGCAGGCCGAGGAGTCCGGGCTGATCACTGAGTTGAAGGCAAGCGGATTCTCGATGCCGGGCATCTAGGGATCGCCCAGCGCGAACCAGAAGCTCGCGCCCTGGCCGGGGATCGCCTGCGCCCACACGCGGCCGCCCTGCCGCCGGATTGCGCGGGCCACCGTCGCCAGGCCGGTGGCGGCGCCCTCGAACTCCTGCGCGGGGTGCAGCCGCTCGAACGGCTCGAACAGCCGGGCGGCGCCGGCCATGTCGAAGCCTGCGCCGTTGTCGCGTA
Organism: Betaproteobacteria bacterium; assembly: GCA_016195915.1. Lineage (GTDB taxonomy): Bacteria > Pseudomonadota > Gammaproteobacteria > Burkholderiales > SG8-39 > JADGRQ01. The sequence goes on from JACPYS010000043.1 coordinate 224,922, forward strand.
CGAAGTAGGCCGTCCCGGATGCCTCACGCCGCGCACCGAACTCAATGCGCGGCCGCGTCGAGTGCGCGGTGAACTTCCAGGCGTTCTCGATCAGGTTCGTGAGCACGAGGCGCATCAGCGCGCTGTCGGCCTCGACCGTCATCCCCGGCTCGATCACCGCCTCGACCTCTCGGCCGGGCGCCGCGGCGCGCAACTGCGCCAAGGCTTCCTCCGCCAGGGCGCTGAGATCGACGTCCTCGCGCCGCAGCTCCCTGCGGTTGATGCGTGAAAGCTCGAGCAGGCCGTCGAGCATTTCTCCCATTGCGAGCGCGCGGCGGCGGATGCGCGCCGCGCTCGAAGCGAGCTCCGGTGCAAGCGTTGCGCCCGCCTCTTCCCCGATCAATTGTGCAAACGCGTTGAGAGCGCGCAGCGGCGTGCGAAGGTTGTGCGCGGCGGCGTAGGTAAACGCCTCGAGTTCGAGAATCGCTGCGCGCAACGCCGCCGTGCGCTCGGATACGACGGCTTCGAGCTCGAAGTTCAGGCGCTCCAGTTCCCGCTCGGCCGCGCGTTCATCGCTCACGTCCACGAGGATGATGAGTACGAACTGTTCCGCCCCGGCGCCGAACAAGACCGCGCTGCACAGGACTTCGACGCGCCCCCCGCCCGGGCGCTCGAGGGTGTAGGCCTGGTCGTTGAACCCGGAACTGCGGCGCAACGCGTCGATCCATTCAGCCGGCAGGACCGACGAACCGACCAGCCGGTCGAATGCCGCATTGGCCTCGACCTTTTCCGGCACCTCGATGTCGCGGTAGATGGCGATCGCATCGGGGCTGGCGCGGAATGCGATCGCAAAACGCGCTTCCGCCTCGCGCAGCGCTTCGTCGGCGCGTTCGCGCTCCGCGAGTTCCACCGCAAGTTGACCGGCCGCATCGGCCTCGGCACCGGCGCTGGCGATCAACTGTCCGGTCATGCGCCCGACCGCCGCAATCACAATCGTGGCAACGCCGACGAAGATCACGAGGCTTGTGATCCAGTTGACGACCTGGCCGAAATAGGCGCCTGCGTTGAACCCTGCGCCCAACCAACCCGATCGCCAGCCCAGCCATGCGCCAGCCATCGAAATCATGCCGCAGGCCAGCGCCGACCAACCCGGCGCAGCGCCAAGCAGGAGGGCCGTCAGCGCGCAAAACGCGAGGAGCATCGGCACTCCGCTGCCCAGAAGGCCGAACGAGGTCAATCCGATCATCCCGGCGGCGTAAGATCCGCCGATGATCAGTGCAAGTTGCAATCGCGGCGCGAGACGCCGGCGAAGCAGGTAGCCCGCGACGAACAGCGCGTATACCCCTGGACCCGCAACATGCACGACTTGCAGTCCTGTGGAATGCGCCCGCGCGAGCGACGCGGCAAGCATCGCTGCACCAACCAGGACCGCCAGCCGCAGCACGTATCGCGTTACGTCTTCGCGCAGTTCCGCGACGATTGCCTCGTGCACCGCCCGCGTCACGGCGGGTCCTTCCTGCGCACGAGCGATGGCGGTTCCACGGGCGAGGGATCGAAGGTGAACCAGAACGTCGCTCCCAGGCCGGTGTTTGCCTCCGCCCACACGCGCCCGTCCTGATGTTGCAGGGCCCGTGCCACGGTCGCCAGGCCGATACCAGTGCCTTCGAACTCGCGCGGCGGATGCAGGCGCTCGAACGGATGGAACAACTTGGCGGCGTAGACCATGTCGAAGCCTGCTCCGTTATCCCGCACGAAATAGGCCATCCCGGACCCCACGCGCCGCGCGCCGAATTCGATGCGCGGCCGCGGCGTACGCGCGGTGAATTTCCACGCGTTGTCGAGCAGGTTCGCCAACACCAGGCGCATCAACGAGCGGTCGGCCAGAACCACCACCCCGTGCTCGATCGCCGCCTCGACATCGCGACCGGGTTCCGCTTTGCGCAACTGCGCCAGCGCCTGGTCGGCCAACGCGCTCAGATCGACGCTCTCGCGCCGCACCTCCTGCCGATTGATCCGTGTCAGCGCCACAAGTCCGTCGATCAGGCCGCCCGCGTCGCGAACCGCGCCGCGCACCCGGTCCAGATCGGCACGCGCTGCGCCCGTCAAGGCGCCGGTGCCTGTGGCGCCGCGCAGGAGGAGTTCGTCCGCCTGGATTGCGTGCAGAGGTCCGGCGAAATCCTGCGACACTGCGGAGACGAATCTTTCCAACTCGCCCTTTACCCCTTCGAGCTGCCGTGTCCGCGCGAGTACGCGCCGTTCGAGTTCGCCGCGCATCTCGCCCAATTTCCGCGCGGTACCCTGCTGCGGCGACACGTCGCGCACATTGGTGAGCAAGACCGCTCTGCCTTCGAGGACGATGCGCACGGCCGTGCATGCGACATCCTTCTGCGATCCGAAAACCGCGCGCATGCGCGTGCGCAGGCCGAGACCCGCCTTCGCGCCGCGCAATGCGCCAGGCACATTCGCATCAGGCCACATGCCGAGTTCGAGCTCGCTGCGCCCGACCAGCCCCGCACGCGTCAGTCCGGTCAGATGTTCGAACGACGGATTGACTTCGAGAATCCTGCCGCCTTCCCATTCCGACAGCATGAGCGAGCGTGGATTGGTTTCGAATGCCAGCTGGAAACGCTCCCGGCTCGTGCGCAGCGCCTGCTCCGATCGGCGGCGTTCGTCGATTTCAGCGGCAAGCGCCTGCCGCGTATTGCGTTCGGCGCGGATACGCTCCACGAGACGCCCGCGCAGCAGCGACACCTGCGCGGTCACGATGCCTCCAGTCGCCGCGAACGTCGCAATCGCCGCCAGCCACGAAGACGGCGCAGCCAGGTAGTCGCCGGGGTCGAAACCGTATTCGTGCCACCCCGCATGGGTGGCGTAGCCCACTGCCGCAAACACCGCCACGCACGCCGCTAGAACTCCAAACCCACCCAGGGTGCCGAGCATGACCGCCGCAAGCAGGCAGCTGCCGAGGTACGCCGGAACGCTGTTGCCGACGATGCCCCAATCGAGCAACCCGGCCGTCGACGCAGCCACCAAAAGCGCGAGCAGAAAACCGACCGAGATCGAGCGCGGGAGCCGGTGAAGATTGCGACCCATCACCACCACCACCGCGTATGCGAGGGCGTAGATCCCGTAGAGAGGTTTCCACCCGGTATCGAGATAGCGCGCGAAGTTGCCGAGGATCAGCAAGGCACCGAGCGCCGTGCAAATCGCATAGCCCTGGCGCAGCAGGTCCGACCGGATCGAGACCAGCGTCTCTGGCGAAGCCTCGCGGGCGGATAGGGGCATTGGGACGGATGGCTCCCGCGGCTGCAAACGGCGGGCGGATGCGCAATGATACCTTTGGCACGCGGCGTGGCTGCGCGGAAACTGCGCTTTCCTCCGAGGCGAGTTCGCGCGATCCCGGCAATCGAATTAGGATACCCCATGCACCGAACCGTACTCATTACCGGCGCCGGCCGCGGCATCGGCCTGGCAAGTGCTCGCGCGTTCGCCCAACTGGGCTGGCGCGTGCTTTCGCTCGACAAGCTGTTCGAAACCGAAATCTCGGGCGAGCGGGTCGATTTCGACCTGCGTCGCCGGGACAACATCCCGGACCTGATTGCCTCGCTCGGAGAAATCGACACGCTGGTGAACAACGCCGGCGTGTTGTACTGCGAGCCCTACGACGCCATTCCCGAAGAGCACCGGCGCGAGATCCTCGCGGTGAACCTCGAGGCACCGGCAGCGCTGATCGCAGCGCTCGCGCCGCAGATGATGAACCGCCGTTCGGGAAGGATAGTCAACGTCGGTTCGGTAGCGGCATTCACCGGCCACCCCGATCTCTGGTACGGCATCACTAAAGCCGGCTTGCTCAATCTGACCAAGGCCTGGGCGAAGGAACTCGGGGGACACGGCGTGCTGGTCAACGCGGTGGCGCCGGGGCCGACGCAGACCGCGATGTACGACCAGTTGCCCCAGTCACGCAAGGACGGAGTGACGCGGACCGTGTACTCCGGCCGCGTCTGCCAGCCCGAGGAGGTCGCGCAGGCGATACTGTGGCTGGGCGCGCAGTGCCCGGAATACATCAGCGGGACTACGCTCGACGTGAACAACGGATCGTATCCACGATGACGCATTCAATCAGAGGACAAATGATCATGCATCCGGTCCGTCGGCTGCTCGCCTGCTTGATGCTGGCCGCCTCCTGCGGCGCCGCGGCGCAATCGTTTCCGTCCAAGGCACTGAAGCTTGTCGTGCCGCACGCGCCCGGCGGCAACTCCGACACCTTCGGGCGCATCATCGCGGCCAAGCTCTCGGAGCGACTCGGCCAGCAGGTGATCGTGGAAAATCGCGTTGGTGCGGGCGGCACGGTCGCCTCCGAGTTCGTTGCACGCGCCGCGCCCGACGGCTACACAATCCTCGTCGGCGACAACGGAACGCACGGTGTCGCACCGACGCTGTACACCCGGCTGCCTTACAAGGTGCCTGGCGATTTCACGTCGATCACACTCGCGGCAACGTTCCCGACGGTGATTCTCGTGAATCCCGCGGTTCCGGCGAAGAACGCCCAGGAATTCATCGCGCTCGCCAAGGCGCAGCCCGGCAAGCTCACGTATTCGTCCGCGGGCACCGGCAACGGCTCTCACCTCACCGTGGACATGTTCCTGCAGGCGGCGGGCAACCTCGAGCTGGTGCATATCCCCTACAAGGGCGGCGCACCGGCGGTGCAGGCAGTGCTCGCCGGCGACGTGCAGCTGACCGCGGTAAGCGTGAACACATCGTTGCCGCACATCAAGTCGGGCAGGATGCGCGCGCTGGCGATCGCCTCGTCGAAGCGCTCGCCCACGATCCCCGACGTCCCCACGCTGGCGGAGTCCGGCATCAAGGGAGCGGAGGCCGACAGCTGGCTCGCGATCTTCGGCCCCGCGGGCATCCCGGAAGCGATCGTCGCCAAACTCAACCAGGAGATTGCCGCGGTGTTGCACGTTCCCGAGACGAAGGAGCGCCTCGCCGGTGTAGGGCTTGAAGTGGTGGCCTCACCCGCCGCGCAGCTTGCGGCGATGCTCCCCGCCGAGGTGCGCAAGTGGGGCGAGGCGGTGAAACGCTCCGGCGCGCGGGTCGACTGAGCCCTTGCGCACACGAGGGCGCACGATCATGCGACCCTGTTCATTCGGCGCGGATGCCCTTGTCGCGGATCAGTCTTGCCCACTTGTCGTGCTCCGCGGCGATCCAGCGGGCAGCTTCCGCTGAGGACATTCCCGGTGCGGGCTCGATGCCGAGCACGCGGATGCGCTCCTGCACCGACGATTCTGATAGCGCGCGGCGCAGCTTCGCCTCGATCTCCCTGGTGAGCGCGTCCGGGGTCTTGCCCTGCACCATCACAAAGTACCCCACCTCCACCTCGAAGCCCGGATATCCCGATTCGCTCACGGTCGGAACGGAGGGTAGCTGTGCGCTTCGCTGCTTGCCCGAGACTGCGAGCGCGATGAGCTTTCCGGCGCGAACCTGCGGCAATGCACCGGCGTAGACGCCGAACCCTGCCGGGACCTGCCCAGCGATGTGGTCGGTCATCGCGGGTGCGCCCCCCTTGTAGGGAACGTGCCTGAGCCGCAGCCCGCCCGTAACGCTGTCGAGGTACTCCATACTGAGGTGACCTGTCGCGCCGATGCCGCCGGAGACATAAGGTATCTCCTGCCTCCTCGCCAGTTCGATGAACTCGTCCAAGGTCTTCGGCCCGAGAGCGGGGTGCGCCGTGAGCAGGGACGGCATGAACCCGAGTGCCAGCACGGCCCGCAGATCCCTGTGGGCATCGAAAGCCGGATCCTTCGGATAGAGCGCCGGATTGACCGTCATCGTCGAGGCGTCGGCGAACAGCCACATCCTTCCGTCCGGCTTGCCGCCCGCGACCGCCTTCGCGCCGATCAGACCGTTCGCCCCGGCACGGTTCTCGACGACAAACGATTCTTTCGTCTGCTCGCCGACGGTCTGGGTCATCATCCGTGCGAGTGCGTCCAGCGCACCGCCTGGCGGGAACGGCACGATGGCCTGGGTGGTGGTCTGGGCGTGGGCGCCGATCGCGAGACAGGCGATCGCAGCTATCGCGATTCTTTTCATGGTTCCCCCTCAAGCTTTTCCGCAAGAATGCCCGATCGACTCTTGCTCGTCGAGTGGCGCTTGACAAACACATCCTCGAAGATTGCCCTGTCTGGCTGGGAGGTGCAGCGGAAACGATCGTTACGAATTACTTCGGGTCCGACGCGAGCTTGCCGCCGCTCGCCCAGTCGGATTTCTTCACGTCCTTGAAAATGACGTCGACCGACTCGGCCGGACACTTGAGCACGCGTACCGCGTCGGCGGTGACCACTTCTGCGAATTCGCGCTTCTGCTCGACGGTGCGGCCTTCGAACAGGCTGACATGGAAGAGTGGCATGGAATTTCCCCTTTGGGAGAAAGTACAACAAGCTTAACGGATCCGAACTACTTCACCCGGTATATTTCCTCGTCGAAATTGCCGCGCGCGGCCATCATGGAAGCACGTTTGATGTTCGACACCGAGCTGAGCACCGCGCGGTCCTCGCCGCGCCGCCAGGCGATCTTGTAGACCTCGCGCGCCTCCTTGCCTTCGCGATAGACCTTCTCGCGCCCTTCGGAATTGGGCTTGCCGTACAGGCTCTTGAAATGAGCCGCCAGCCGGTTGAGGTCGCGCACGTCGAAGCGAACGTCGATTGCCTGTACCGCATCGCGTTTCAGGTAGACGGTGACCCTCGCGGCGACGCCGGCCACGACGATCTTGCCGTCGTCGCAGCGCCGCTCCGCGGCATCGCTCTTCCACTGCAGGGGCTTGCAGTGCGCGCTCGGGAACACCTTGAGGACGACCGCCTCGCCGTCGCCCAGGGCGACGCCGTTCAACTCGAATCCCGCGGCCTGCGCGTTGAATGCGGCGGCGAGCACCAATGCGCCGATAGCCAGCCTGATGCCTGTCATCGGTGGTAGCGAAAGCATCCGATGGTGTGATCGTTCACCATCCCCGTCGCCTGCATGAATGCATACATGATGGTCGAACCGACGAATTTGAAGCCGCGCCGTTTCAGGTCTTTGCTGAACGCATCCGATATTTCCGTACTCGCGGGAATGTCCGAGAGCCGCCGGCGGCGTCCCTGCAATGGCTTGCCGTCCACGAAACGCCACGCATAGTCCGCAAAGCTGCCGCATTCACGCTGCACATCGAGAAACGAGCGCGCGTTGAGCACCGCCGCATCGATCTTCGCGCGGTTGCGGACGATTCCCGCGTCGCCAAGCAGGCGCGCCTTCTCCGCCGCCCCGTAGCGCGCGACCTTGACCGGATCGAAGCCGTCGAAAGCGCGCCGGTAATTCTCCCGCTTGGCGAGGATCGTATCCCAGGATAACCCCGCCTGCGCGCCCTCCAGCAGGAGGAACTCGAACAGCACCCGGTCGTCATGCACCGGCGCACCCCACTCGCTGTCGTGGTACGCGATCGCCAGCGGATTCCTGGCCCAGCCGCAGCGGCGCAATGCAGCGGCCATTGCTAGTCTGCAGTCAGCGCCATGGCGCGCTGTCGCCGCTCGTGAACTTCCAGTGCTTTCCACAGCACGACCGGCGTCTTGCGCATCTCGAGCGCGTCGAGCAGCAGCAGTTGCACCGGCCCGCGTGCCTGCGTGCGCCACGCCGGCTGCGGCCACCCCAAACAATTTTCTTCGCCGATGAATCCGCCTGCGCCGACTGTCTCCAAAACGCGGCCGTCATTGCCGAGCAGTTCCAGTTCGCCTGAACTCACCAGGCTCAAATGAGCATCGTCGGGCTCCGCGAACTTTCCCTCGGCGAGGTTCTTGCGCACGCCCGCACGCGCAAGCGACGACTGGTTCGGAATTGAAAGGCGCTCGCCCAGCAGCCATGTGTCCGCGACGTTCGCGGCCTCGGTGAGCAGCGCGCGCAGCATGCCGTACCAGCCTCCGCTGACGAGGAACGCACGCAGTGTCTCCACGCCGATGCGCAACAGCCGGACCGTTGATGCGGCGCGCCAAGTGGACTTGAGTGGACCCTCCTCGAACAGTGTCTCGGCACCGAACAGCGCCCCCACCGACAGCGCGAGCGGCGCGTTCAGCGCGTTCAGCGCGGGCGCACTGCGCTCCACAGTGCCACACAGCACGACGAAGACGTAGGGCGACGAGCTGCCGCGCCGCAGGATCAGGCTGCCCGCATTCAGGTTGATCACCGGAGAGCGCAGCAACGCGTTCAGGCTGTCCATGTCCGCCTCCGGGAAGAGACGTCTGAAGAACCGGTGGGCGCGCTGGCGCAAGTAGTCCTGGCTGGTGGGAACGAGCACGTCTACGGCACCGAAGCTTGCCTGCGAGCCGACCTCGAGTTCCTCAGCGGCGAAAGGGGCCGCGCGGTGCGCAAGCACGATCTTCTCCGAGCGGTCCTCGATGAAATCGAGCGGTTCGCCGTGGATCAGCCCGCCGCCCGCGTCGATTTTCTTCAGCGTCGCCGGCGTCAGGTAGCGGTTGCGCACGGTCTCCCAGAAATCGGGCGGCAGGACCTCTTTCGCGGGCGATTCGTCGAGCAGCTTGCGCAGCACCTTGAGCGACACCACGTCGGCCCAGTGCGCGTAGGTCTTGTAGCCGTCATCGCCGCGCACGCGAAACACGAACAGCGTGGTCTCCACGGGGTGCGGCGAGTCCAGCGGCATCACCTCCATCCCGTCGCAGTCGTTCCAGCGACCGGCGACCAGGTCGCGCACCTCGAACAGTTCCCCGAACAGCCGCTCGTCCACCGACATCAGTGCGGAGAGCTTCTTGATCACCGAGTGACGCACCAGCGGCGTGGCGAAATACTTGATGCGGCGCGCCGAGGTCAGCAGTGTCGGCAGTCCTGCGAAATGATCGTCATGCGCGTGGGTGTGAAAGATGCCCTCGATCTCGCTGATGTCGATGCCGAGACTGCGCAAGCTGTGCGTCACGCTCGGACCCGCGTCAACGAGGTAGTAGCGGCCCTGGAACATGACGATGCTGCCCATGCTCTGCCGGCGCAGGTCCCAGCCGTCGCCTTCGCCGCAGTGGATCACGCCGAAATACTGCAATTCAATGTGATGCTGGCCCGGGGTGTAGGGCGCCTCGTAAGCCTCCCCCGGAGCAAGGTTGAGGTCGACCTCCGCTATATTGCCGCGGTAGCCGAACTCGTAGCGGTTGAGCGCCACGCGGCGCACGCTGACGCCGCGCGCCAGCTCGACCGGTTGATCGCCGACATCGCGGTAATCGAGCAGATCATCGGCGGCGCGGATGCGGCCGAAGGCGAAGCGCAGCTTGAGCGCCATGTGGCGCCGCGCCTCCTCGGCGTCGAGGCCAGCGGCCCTGAGTTCCTCCTCGCTGACCAGGCCATAGTTACCGCGATAGATGTAATCGAGCTGCGCGCGCACCTGCGTGCCGGAGCCGATCAGGATCGGCTTGGTACCGGTATTGTTGGGATGCCCGGGGAGGATCAGCCCCTGCCGGTAGAGCATCTGCAGCACCGGAAACTCCGCGAGGTTGGCGAAACTGCCGTTCTGCACCAGGACGTCGGAGAGCAGGATCACGTTGGGACCGGTCTCGCAGTCCACACCGTCACGCCGCTCCTCCGCGATATATCCCTTCAACATCAGGTGCTTGACCACGTCGGGCGGGCTTCCGCACAGGATGTAGAGCCCTGCTTCCGGCACCTGAACCCAGTACACGCCCGTCGTCACACGCGTGACCCGGAGGTTGTGCATGGCGTCGCGCAGTGCCTCCCTGCTCGCCTCCAGTTCAACCGTACGCTCGGCCACCTTGGCTTCGAGCAGCGCGTTCTGGTTCTTCATCGAGTGCTGCGCCTGGCGCACCGCGAGGTGCAGCCGCAAGCGCGCATCGAGCACGCCGCGATCGAGCGTCTTGCTGACGTAGTCGACCGCCCCGGCGTCGAACCCGCGCGTTTCGTCGTCGGTTTCAGTACGGCTCGAGGTGAGAAAAATCACCGGTATGTCGCGCGTCGCGGCGTCGGACTTGATGCGGCGGCATACCTCGTAGCCATCGAGCTGCGGCATGCTGACATCGCACAGGATGAGGTCCGGCAACTCGTCGCGGGCCAGGGCGGCCGCCTCGGCAGGCTCGTTCGTCGTCACGATCGCGTAGCGTGCGCCAAGCTTCGCGCGCAGGAACTCGGTCACTGCGGGGTCGTCGTCGATTGCAAGGATCTTGGCAGGTTTGCTCATCTCAAAGGCCGCTCCTCTCGCCGCGCCGGTGCATGCGCCGAGCATGCTCGATCATCTCGTCGGGTGGAAGGGCATTGGTCACACCGTGCCGGCTGACCGTGATGCCGAGGTGCGCAAGTTCGTGCATCATTTCCGCCGTCTTTATGGTCACCGACAAGGCATCGACGACCGGCACGTCGTCGATGCGGGCGAGTCCCGCGCGCGCCACCGCCTCGCTCAGATAGAGCTGTCCCGGAATGATGGCCTCGGCGCCGCGGCGGATCGCCTGGCGGGCCGCGGCTTCGAACAGCTCCAGAACCTTGTCCGGGTGGCTCAACGCGTTGCCCACGTCATCGAAGCTGACGCCCATGAGTTCGGTGGCGACCGCACGCGAGTTGAGCCCGAGCCGTTCGATGCGCATGTCCATGATCTGGTCGAGTCGATGCTGGAACACGACGATACCGAATCTGCGACCCAGCATGCAGCCGACGTGCATCGCCGATTCGCCGTAGCCGACGACCGGGATGCGCAGCAGGCTTCGCGCCTCCTCGATCGCCGGATCCTGCACGGAACCGAGAACGAATACGTCGTAGCCGCGCTGCTGCGCAGCGTACGCATTGTCGAGGATGGACTGGTGGTGCAGCGACATCAGGTACGGATAAACCACGACGTCGGCCGGGGCCTTGCCGCCGTAGGTGCCGGCGGGCATGCCTGCGAAGTCCACCTCGGTATCGGCGCGCGCGATGTGGCGGGCGCGTACCCGCATCCCGTCGAAATACACGGGAAGGGCACTTTCTTCCGTCAGACTCTGGTACCAGATGCGCATGCCGCAACCTTTGGCCTCGGTGCAAAGCAATGGCAGTATATCCGGGTGTCGAACGCATGATCCACGCAGGAGTGTCAGCCATGCAGGCTCCCGAATACCGACAGGGCGAGAAACCGCTGCACGAATATCTGCGGGAGCATGCCCGGCAGCAGCCGGGCATGCCCGCCTTCCTCTGGTATGGCAGCGCGCTGACCTACGGCGATCTGGACCGCCTGAGCGACGCCTGCGCGACGCTGCTCGCGCGCTGCGGCATCAGGAAAGGCGACCGGGTCGCGTTGTTCATGAACAACTGCCCCCAGTACGTTGTCGCGCACTGCGGCATCCAGAAGCTCGGGGCGATCGTCGGTCCTTGCGGTCCGTTGTTCAAGTCGCACGAACTCGAGTACCAGCTGCGCGACCTGGGCGCGGAAGTGGCGATCGTCGCGGATAACCTCCACCCTGTACTCGCCTCGGTCATGGACAAGACGGCAGTCAAGCGCGTGTTCGTGATCCATTACGCCGATCTGCTGCCGGCGGAACCGAGCATCAACGTGCCGGAAGAATTGCGCGCGGCCAAGACATCGCCCGCGGGGAGCGAGGATTTCCTCGCCGCGCTGACCGCCATCGTCGAGGCCCCGCCGCGCCCCGCGATCGGCATGGACGACGTCTGCCTGATGACCTATACCTCGGGCACCACCGGACTGCCCAAAGGCGCGATGCTCAGCCACCGCAATGCGCTGTACAAGACCTCCGCCGCGAGCGACCATAACCGGGTCGTCGGCGAGGACACGCTACTTGCGATCGCGCCGCTTTACCACATCGCGGGCATGCTGTTCGGCATCGATGTCACGATCTACACCGGCGCCACGACGGTACTGCTGTTTCGCTTCGACCCGCTCGCCACGCTGCAGGCGATCGACCGCCACAAGGTGAGCTGGTGGTACAGCATCGCGCCGATGAATGTCGCGTGCATGCAGTTACCTGATGCGGCGCGCTACGACCTGTCCAGCCTCAAGAACAACCCGACGACGAGCTTCGGCATCACGCTCACCGAAGACCTGGCCGAAAAATGGCGCCTGTTCACAGGCGGCTGCCGGCAGTACGAGGCCGCTTACGGGCTGTCGGAGACCCACACCATGGACACCTACATGCCCGCCGATGCCATCAAATGGGGCAGCCATGGGCGGCTCGTCCCGGGCAACCGCTGCCGCATCGTCGATCCAGACAGCGGCCGCGACCTGCCCGCAGGTGAATCGGGCGAAATCGTGCTGCAGAGCACTGGCGTGTTCAAAGGCTACTGGAACAAACCGGAGGCGACCGCAGCGACGTTGCGCGAAGGTTGGGTGCATACCGGAGACATGGGCCGCATCGACGCCGACGGATATCTCACGTTCATGGGCCGTTTCAAGGAGATGATCAAGGTTTCCGGCTACAGCGTATTCCCCGAGGAAGTCGAGGTGATCCTGATCAAGCATCCGGCGATTCTGCAGGCCGCGGTGATCGGCGTGCCCGATCCGCAGAAAGGAGAGGTGGTCAAGGCCGTGGTGGTGCCGAGGCCGGAGGCGAAGGGCAAAATCACCGCCGAGGAAGTCATCGCCTGGAGCCGCGACAACATGTCGGCCTACAAGGTGCCGCGCATCGTCGAGTTTCGCGATGCGCTGCCGGCCACGGGTGCCGGGAAAGTGCTGCGGCGATTGCTGAAGGACGGTTAGCTGCAATCCCGTCTTCATCAGGTCGAAAACCGCGCGGCTCCAGGATTCAGTGCTGAATCATCCGAGTTGGAACAACTTCCACAAGCGACTTCGTGTCGCACCCAAATCACACCGAAGTCCTTTCGCATCACCACTTCCTTGGAGTCGACCGCAAATTCAGCCTGAAGTTGAGAAGCGTTCGAATAGCCGTTTGTCCCATACAACCTTTTCTGGACTGGATGTAATCAATTTGGCGGAATCCGGATGCAACGGGTTAACCAAAGCGTTCCATTCCAGCCTGACAACCACTGATGGCACCAGCAAAACCGCACTTCTCGCTTCTTTAAGCCACTGATCGCCAAAATGCCTTGCTGTTGAACTGCTTTCGGCGTCCCTTCCAGAAGGAAGGGAATTCGAATCATGACGCTCGATGGTCATCCCGTCCGGTACATCGGCAACCAGGAAGCAGCGTGTCGTAGGAACGCGTCCGATATTCGCGTGAGCCAATGTTTCAAGCATGGCACAGGCATAACTCAACGATCCATAAATAATCTGTCTGCCAGGGCTGTTCCATCGGCCGCCTACCAAGGCAGCCCCGCGACCATCCCAAATGGGATGACGTGCGTCACCCATCCGGAAAATCTGCATTAAGCAGCAATTCCGTAGTAAAGCTTCCAGAGCAGTTCTTCAACACGTCGAGCACCCAGTTCCGTCATGGAAACATCAAGAGGTGTCCGACCTTGTAACATCGAATGCGGCGTGTTCAGGAATACGCCGGCATCATCTTCTGAATCCCATACATATTGAGCAGTAGCGAAAACCCTGGCGAGGCGTTCGGTTCGCTCGGATTCTTCAACAGAGAGGTTCTTCCGCCGACGCTTGTATGTTGCCTCCGGAATAATTCGGTACAGGAGATCTTTCCGATCTTCTCTACTCTTGCAGATTCGGTCGACACTGGCTTTCAGCGTCCCTTTCGGGAGACCCTTCGACACCAAATCATCAAGTTCGGCGAACGAGTGCGGAACCGGAACAAGCGCCATTACAGAGGCAATTTTTTCTGGGGTTACAAGCACCATTCTTAGGCTCTCAAAGTATCAAACGATACCGTAAAGATAGATCATTTGATACCATCTGTCAATCTCGAGCATTGCCAGATCTGAGGTTCTGCAGGTCGTTCCTGGCGATGAAGGCGCGTCGACGACAATCGGGACAGGGCGTCAATTTTAAAGGCCCGAAACATGACTGATACGAGAAACTCATACGCCGCTATATGTCATGGCCTGGATTGATTGCCTATTCCAATCCTGGGTCGGCCTTGGACTCCGGGCGACCTGCATCAACTGAAATTTTCTCTTGAGGCGCGCGAGCATCTTCGAGCGGTAGGCGACCGCGCCGGTGGCCGTGTCGTAGCTCATTTTCTCGAAGCACATCGGCCCGCGGATCATGAAGCCGGCGAGCTCGATACACGGCATCGCATGCGGCAGCAGGATGGTCGGTGCCTGCGTCACAGGGCGCGGACTTCGCGGTGAATCCGCTCGCGCAGAAACGGACTTACGCCGTCAGGCGTCACGATGTCGGCTTTCCGTCCGGGAATGGCTTCGATGTCCTGTCGTGGGGCAATCATCGCCAGCCGGTTCGTACCGGACGCTTGTAACTCGAGGCGCATCGGAAATCCCGAGCCGTCACTGTAACGCGTTGCATCGCGGCACCGGGTTCCCGGGTTCCCTCGCGGACTGCGTTAAGCAGCTTCCGACACCGCCCGCTTGACCCTTCGCAGCGGGCGCGTCTTATGGCTCTGCCACAGGTCGTAATCGATCTGCATCCGTAGCCACGTTTCGGCGCTACCGCCATTTTCCGGCCCGAGCCATGCCTCGATACGCCGGGCCAGATCGACAGAAATACCGGCCCGCTCATTGAGCACGCGCGACAAGGCCACACGCGAAACTCCGAGTTGTCGCGCGGCCTCGCTCACCGTCAACCCCAGCGCCGGCAGCACGTCCTCGCGCAAAATCGATGCAGGATGCGGCGGATTGAACATCTTCGTCATGGTGTTAACCCCCGCCTCAGTGATAGCCCTTGTGATCCACCCGGATCGCGCCTTTCGCGGCCTGCGATGCGGCCGGACACCTTGGCGCCCGCCCCGGCTTGGGCTAGGATTCAAAGCGAACCGGAACCGCAAGGAACGATCGATGGGCTTGCTGGATGAGTTTCCCGAATTGAAGCACCGCATCTCGGTGGATGCCTACCATCGCATGGGCGATGCAGGCGTGTTCGCACCAGATGCCAGGATCGAGTTGATCGAAGGAGAGATCTTCGACAAGGTACCGATCGGAAGCCGGCATGCGAGCGTGGTCAATCGACTCAACCGGATCATTGTTCAGGCGGTCGGCGATAGGGCAATCACGCGGGTCCAAGGGCCGGTGCGCCTGGGCGATCTCTCCGAACCCGAACCGGATCTCGCCTTGCTGTTACCGCGCACGGACTACTACCGCGATGCGCTGCCGGGTGCGGCGGACGTGCTGCTCATCATCGAGGTCGCCGATTCCACTCAGCGCTTGGACCGCCGGGTCAAGGTTCCGCTTTACGCGCGCCATGGCGTGCCGGAGGTCTGGGTGATCGATCTGGAGAACGGCCTGGTACATTTCTACCGGCGGCCGGACAATGGCGCCTACGCCGAAATCTCGGCGGCCGAGCACCCCGCTGCCACGCCGATTGTGGCGCTGCCGGGCATCACGATCGACCTCTCCGGCGTTCTCTGACACGCAGCCTCACGCGGCCCTTTTTGCCGCACCCGGCGCTCCAACCTTCACCTCGTGGCTCTCCGGCCGCGCGCGGATGCGCAGGTCGGTCAACTCGGCGCGATCACGCACCGCGTTGCGGAACGCCTGGTCTCGGCCGGCGAGATACTGCGGCGGCCAGAACTGCGGCGCGTGCTGGTACCAGGCCGAGGCCTGCAGCGTGAAATACGGGTTCGCGAGGTGCGGCCGCGCAAGCGCGACCAAGTCTGCCTTGCCGGCCGCAATCAGCGTGTTCACCTGATCCGCCGTGGTGACGGCGCCCACCGTCATGGTCGCGATGCCGACTTCGTTCCTCACCCAGTCTGAAAAGGGCGCCTGGTACATGCGCCCATAGACCGGGCGCTGGTCCGGCACGGTCTGGCCGGTCGAGCAGTCGATCATGTCGCAGCCCGCTTCCTTGAGCATCCGCGTGAGCGTCATCAGGTTCTCGCCCGAGAGCCCGCTCGGCGCCCAGTCGGTTGCGGAAATCCTCACCGACATCGGTTTCGCCTCGGGCCAGACTTTGCGGCAGGCGCGGAACACCTCCAGCGGGTAGCGCATGCGGTTCGCAATCGATCCGCCGTAGGCGTCGCCGCGCCGATTGGTGAGCGGCGAGATGAAGCTCGCGAGCAGGTAGCCGTGCGCCATGTGCAGCTCGAGCATGTCGAAATCCGCCTCGTCCGCATAACGCGCCGAGCGCACGAAGTCTGCAAGCACCCGGTCCATGTCGGCACGCGTCATCTCGCGCGGCACCTGCGACACGCCCTGCATATACGGAATCGGCGACGCGGACACGAGCGGCCAGTTGCCCTGCTCGAGCGGATAGTCCATGCGCTCCCAGCCCAACTGCGTCGAGCCCTTGCGCCCGCAGTGCCCAAGCTGCATGACGAGTTTTGCCTTCGAGCTGGCGTGGCAGAAATCCGCGATGCGCTTCCACACATCGCGTTGCGCCTCGTTCCAGAGCCCGGTGCATCCCGGCGAGATGCGTGCTTCCGGCGACGGGCAGGTCATCTCGGTGTACACCAAGCCGGCGCCGCCGATCGCGCGCGAGCCGTAGTGCACCAGATGCCAGTCGGTCGGCAGGCCCTCCACCGCCGAGTACTGGTCCATCGGCGACACCACCACGCGATTCTCCAGCACCATGTCGCGCAGGCGAAAAGGCGTGAACATCGGCACCGGGGGATTTTTCAAGTCGACATCGAAACCCTGCGCGCGCACGCTGGAGGCGAACCACTGGTGCACCTCTTTCACGAACGCGGGATCGCGCAGCTCCAGGTTCTCCCAGGTGATCTGCTTTGAGCGCGACATCACGCCGAACGCAAACTGCCGCGGATCCATGCCCCAGTAGCGCCGCATGTGCTCGAACCAGGCGAGCGAGACGTTTGCCGCGTGCTGCGTCTTCTCCACTTCCTCGCGCCGCGCGGTGTCATAGCGCGCGAGCGCCGCCTTCACGCTGCCCTCCGAGCGCAGCCCCTCGAACAGTGCGATCGCGTCTTCCATCGCCAGCTTGGTGCCCGAGCCGATCGAGAAGTGCGCGGTCGCCTTCGCGTCGCCCACCAGCACCACGTTACCCATCACCCAGGTCTTGTTGGTGATAGTGGGAAAGTTGCGCCACAGCGAGCGGTTGGCGATCAGCCCGTGCCCGGCGAGTTCCTCCGCGAACACGCACTCGAGCGTCGCGAGCATCTGGCCCTCGTCCTTCGCGTCGAAGCCGAAGTTCTTCCAGGTGGCCTCGTCGGTCTCGATGACCCAGGTACTTTGGCATTCCTGATACTGGTAGCAGTGCGCGAGGATGATGCCCTCGGGCGTCTCGCGGAAGAAGTACTTGAAAGCATCGAGCGGCCGCGTCGAGCCGAGCCAGGTGAACTTGTTTGGCCGCAGGTCCACGCTCGGCTGGAAATGCGCCTTGTGCTGCTCGCGGATCCTCGAATTGATGCCGTCGGCGGTGACGACCAGGTCGGAATCGGCGAATTCCGCGATGTCCTCGACCTCACGCTGGAACTGCAGTTTCACGCCGAGCTCCCGGCAGCGGTCCTGCAGCAGCCCGAGCAGCGTGTAACGCGAGCAACCGCAGAAACCGTTGCCGGCGCTGCGGATCACCTGCCCCTTGTACACCACGTCCACGTCGCCCCAGTAGGCAAAGCGGCGCCGGATGGATTCGTACGAGGGCAGGTCCTGGGATTTGAAGGTGTCGAGGGTCTGGTCGGAGAACACCACGCCGAAGCCGAAGGTGTCGTCGGGGCGGTTGCGCTCGTAGACGGTGATGTCCCAGCGCGGCCATTGCTTCTGCGCGAGCAGCGCGAAGTACAGTCCGCCCGGCCCGCCTCCGATGACGGAAACTTTCATGCTTGAGTCCTCAATTTGAAGCGCTGCAGTTTCCCGGTCTCGGTGCGCGGCAATACATCGAGAAATTCAATTGCACGCGGATACTTGTAGGGCGCGATCGCGTTCTTGACATGGTCCTGCAGCTGCTTCAACATCGCCGCGTCCTTTGGATTGCCGGGTTTGAGCACCACGTAGGCTTTCACGATCTGGCCGCGCTCCTCGTCGGCCACGCCCACAACGCCGCACTCGGCGACGGCCGGATGTGCGAGCAGCACGCCCTCCACCTCTGCGCCGGCGATGTTGTAGCCCGCGGAGATGATCATGTCGTCGGTGCGCGAGTGGTAGAAGAAATATCCGTCCGCATCCATCGAGTAGGCGTCCCCGGTGACGTTCCAGCCGCGCATCTCTCCTTTGGAAATCACGTAATTCTTCTGGCGCTCGTCCGCGAGATACCGGCATCCGGTCGCGCCTCTCACCGCAAGCCGCCCTACCACGCCGGGAGAGCAGGGCTTGTCGTTTTCGTCCAGCACCGTTGCCTCGTAACCCGGAATGGCATAGCCGGTCGCCCCGCGCCGCACTCGCTCGGGGGTGTGCGAAATGAAGATGTGGATCATCTCGGTCGAGCCGATCCCGTCGATGATTTCGATGCCGGTGGCCTGCTTGAGCAGTTGCCGGGTGGCATCGGGCAGCGCTTCCCCCGCCGAGACACACCGCTCGAGCGAGCGCAGGTCGTAGTTCTTCGCCAGCCCCGCCATCTGCCGGTAGAACGTCGGCGCGGTGAAGCACACGGTCGCGCGGAACTTCTGGATAGTCTCGAGCAACGCGTCCGGAGTGAGCCGTTCGACCAGCACGGTGGATGCGCCGTAGCGCATCGGGAAGGCCAGCATCCCGCCGAGGCCGAAGGTAAAGGCAAGCGGCGGCGTGCCGCAGAAGATGTCGTCGGCGTTGGTGCGCAGGCACGAGCGCGGAAACAGGTCGCACATCGCCACCACGTCGCGGTGAAAATGCATGGTGCCCTTGGGTTTGCCGGTGGTGCCGGAGGTGAACGCGATCAGCGCGACGTCCTCGGCTGCGGTGTCGACATTGCTGAATTGCTCCGGCTGTCCGACGCAAAGCCGGTCGAGCGAATCGGGCGCGTCGTCGTACCAGTAACGGATGGTCTTGAGCGTCGGACAGGATGGCAGCGCGGCGATCAACTCGGCGTCGAGCCGCCGGTCGCACAGCGCGTGGCTCACTTCTGCCTTGGTGACGATCTCGGTGAGTTCCTTGGCACGCAACAGCGGCATGGTCGCCACCACGATGCCGCCCGCCTTCATCACCGCGAACCAGCATGCCGCCATCATCGGGTTGTTGGGCCCGCGCAGCAGCACCCGGTTACCGGGCACCAGCCCCATGTCCTTCACCAACACGTGGGCGATGCGGTTCGCCTGCGCCATGAACTGGGCGTAGGTGCATTGCCCGTCGGGCGTCCGGATCACGATGCGCTTCCCCGAGCGCGCCGCCATCCGGTCGAGCAGTTCGGCGGCGCAATTCAGGCGCGCCGGATAGCGCACTTCCGGAACGTCGAAGCGGAACTCAGGCCAGCGTTCGACCGGGGGCAGGTTGTCGCGGGCAAAAGTGTCGATGTGGGCCGTGGTGCTCATGACATGTCGCCTCTCATTGCTTGCTGTTTGAACTTCGCCAGCAGGCGGAACAGCTCGCGCTGGTCCTTGAGTTTCAGGCCGGAGAACAACCCGGCCACCCACGCCTCGTGCTCGCGCGCCATTTCAGCGAACGCCTTGCCGCCTTCGCGCGTGAGGCGAACGCGAAAGGCGCGGCGATCGGCAGGCTCGGCCTTGCGTTCGACCAGCCCTTCCTTCACCAGCTGGTCGGTGATGCCGGTGATGTTGCCGCCGCTCACCATCATGCGCCGCGACAACTCGTTCATCTTGAGCCCTTCTGGATGGCGCTCGAGCTGCGACATCAGGTCGAACCGCGGCAGCGTGGTGCCGAATCCGACGCGCAAGCCCTGGCGCACCCGCCGCTCGATCAGCTGGGTGCAGGTGAGCAGGCGCAGCCAGACGCGCAATGCCAGGTGGTCGTCGGAGCGGGCGCGCGTTTCGCGGTCGACGCGGGAGGCGGACACTTCGGATTTAAATTGATTAAGCCTAAACCATTTTCCCGAATCGGCTGCATTGTGTCACGCTGCGGCGCACCATCCCGCCCGCGCCGGCTAGTCGACCACGAAAAGCTTTGCGCCCATCAGCGTGGACGAGCGATGGGCTTCGGCGTTGTCGGCGACCTGATAGCTCATGCCCGGCTTCAGCACGAATCTGCGGCCGTCCTTCAGCTCGGTGTGCAATTCGCCTTCGATGCAGAAAAGAATATGTCCCTTCACGCACCAATGGTCGGCCAGGTACCCCGGCGTGTACTCGAGCATGCGAACGCGGATGGGGCCGAAGCTGCGGGTCCGCCAGTAGGCGCTACCCGCATCGCCCTTGTGCTCGGTCCGCTCGACGCTCGACCAGTCCGTGGTTGCAAACGGGATGCCGGTCATTTCCATGGGCTTTGCTCCAGATTCACAGGTGGCAATCGATTCCCAGCTCGTTGCGCAACGCCAGCGCGATCTCGCGCGCCGATCTGACTTGAAATGCCTTCAGACCCGCCGCCCGCGCACCCTCCACGTTCTCCGCGAGATCATCGAAGAACGCGATGCGTTGCGGCGCAACGCCGATCCTCCCCGCAACCGCATGAAACGCGGCGGGCGCCGGCTTGCGCAGCCGCAGGTCGGAGGAAAGGAACAGTCCGCGAAACGGGCGAACGATTTCGTGGTATTCGCGCATCCAGTACTGCGCGTGTGCCTGGTTCGTATTGGAGAACGCGTACAGCGGCGCCGCCTGCGCAGCCTGCCGCAACAGGCTGCGCACGCCCGGCACTTCACCGACGAAGAGGGCATTCCATCCTGCGGCGAAGTCCTCGTCCGGCAGATCGATGCCGAGGGAGCGGCGCAGCGAAGCGAAATAGCGCGCGGCGTCGATTTCCCCCCGTTCATGCGCCTCGTAGGGCGCGTCGACGCGAAAGCGCGCGGCGATCGAATCGGCGCACGCGCCCGAAAACGAGGCCCAGGCGGAAAACACGCGCCCGAAATCGATCTCGAGAACCACGCCTCCAAGATCGAACAGCAGGGCGTCTACCGGGAGCGGAGACTGCACTTTGGCGCGAGCAGGCGGCGCTTCAGAGATCCAACGCCATGTACATCACCCCGGGCAGTGGATTGACGTAATAGGGCGCCGTTTCGTGAAATCCCAGCGACCGATACAGGGCCCGGGCGGCGGCCATGTCCTCGAGAGTATCCAGGATCATTCGAGCATACCCGAGCGCGCGCGCTTTCGCGACCAGCGCCTGCGCAAGGTGCCGTCCGAAGCCTGTCCCGCGGGCGTCTGCCCTGAGGTAGAGCCGTTTCATCTCGCACACACCGTCGGACACCCGCCGCACACCGCCGCAGCCGACGAAGACACCGGCGTGCCGCGCGAGCAACAGGCAGCCCGGAGGGGGTGCGTACATTTCGGCGAGATGATCGAGCTCGAAGGCGAAGTTCTGGAAACACAGGTCGACGCCGAGGTTCGACGCGTATTCCTCGAACAGATTGCGTGCCACGGCGAACTCCGGCGGGCTCATTGCCTCAACCATGTCGTCGGCCGATGTCATGGCACCGATTCCGGCTGCGCGGGCCAGCCGCCGCGTTTCGCCCATTTTGCATGCCAGTTCGAATGCGTTGCTCATTGCGCCTACATTGGCGATCCCCCTGCCCGCGATGTCGTAGGCGGTGCCGTGCGCCGGAGTGGTGATGGGCATGGGCAAACCGCCTTGCACCGTAACCCCGCTTTCGAAACCCATCAGCTTCATCGCGATCTGCCCCTGGTCGTGGTACATCGTCACGATGCCGTCGTAGCCGCCGTCCTTCCTCGTGGCACGCACGAAGATCGTGTCGGCGGGGAAAGGCCCGGCGGCGGGAAAACCGCGTGCGCGCGCCAGTTCCACGCCGGGCGCGATGATGTCGATTTCCTCCCGGCCGTACGAGCCGTTGTCGCCGTTGTGCGGGTTGAAGCCGCACACCGCGATGCGCGGATGTGCCAGGCCGGCGCCTTGCAGGCTCCGCCAGATCAGTTCTACCGCCTCGGCCACTTTTTCCGGCGTCAACATTGCGCTCACGTCCTTGAGCGGCACGTGCGAGGTGACCCGCGAGGTCCACAGCCCTTGCAGCACATTGAGTTCGACGCAGGCGCCGCGAAACTCGAGCAATTCCGCGAACCAGTGCAGTTCGTCCGGATGATTCATGCCGCCGGAGCGCAACGCGCTCTTGTTGAGCGGCGCAAAGCAAAGCGCGTCGGCGATGCCCCGCCCGCAAAGGTCCAGGCCGAGTGCGAGCGCATCGAGCATGAACCGGCCGTTCTTCGCCCCGGCGACGCCGCGCTCGAATCCCCCGGCGTCGAGCCCCGGCCACCTGAGCAAGAGCGGCACATCGAGATCGCGGCCGCGCGCGCTCTCCACGTCACCCACCGTGAACGCAAACGGCGCACCAGCGGCTTGTACGCCATCCTGAATCACGTCACGGCTGCCGATCAGCAGTATGCTGGCGCGCCGGGCCGCCCGTCCGTACGCGAGCAGCTTCGCAATGAGTTCGGGGCCAACCCCGGCCGGGTCGCCCGCGAACAGTGCAATCGCGGGCTTGTTCATGCGTGGTTCACTGTTCGACCTTGATGCCGGCATCGCGCACCAGTTTTCCGAAGCGATCGAAATCCGCCCTGTTCATGGCCGCAAACTGCTCGGTCGTCAGATTGCCCGGCTCTCCGCCCAGGCCGACGAGACGCGTTTGCACGTCGGGCAGCTTCAGTACCTTCGCCGTTTCCGCGTACAGCCTCGCCACCATCTCGCGGGGGGCGCCGCCGGTGACGAACAACCCGTACCAGGTGCTCATCTCTACGCCCGGGATGCCGGCCTCGGCCAGCGTCGGAAGATCGGGCAGTTCCGCCGAACGCCTGGGCGTCATCACGGCGAGCGCTTTCACCTTGCCGCTCCTGATGAAGCTCATCGCCGACGAGGTGGTGTCGAAATCGAGCTGAATCTGGCCGCCGACCAGGTCGGTCAGCGCCTGGCTCGATCCCTTGTACGGAACGTGCACGATTTTCGTGCCGGTCGCGAGCGCGAAGGCCTCGCAGGCAAGGTGCTGCGTGCTGCCGGTGCCCGAGGATCCGCAGGAAAACTCGCCGGACCTCGCCTTCAACAGGGCCACCAGTTCCTTGATGTTGGATGCGGCGACCTGCGGACCTACCACGACCACGTTCGGCACAACGACGATCAGCGACACCGGAGCGAGGTCCTTGATCGGATCGAAACCGAGCTTCATGAGATGCGGCGCGATGGCCTGCGCGGTGTTGGTCGCGAGCAGCAGCGTGTGGCCGTCGGGCGCGGCCTTGGCGGTCAGATCAGCCGCAATCGTGTTGGCCGCACCGGGCCGGTTCTCGACCACGAACGGCAGGCCGAATGCCGTCTGGTACTTCGCCGCGAGCATGCGGGCGATGATGTCGGTGCCTCCTCCAGCGGAGGCGCCGACCATGATGCGCACCGGTTTTGCCGGCCAGGTCTGGGCGAGAGCGACGGACGAGAGGAGGCTCAGCATCATAGCGGGGAACAGGCGGCGCAGCGCGATCATGGTTGTCCTTTCCTTACGTCAAATTCAGTGGCGCGTCCCTGAGGAACACGGGGAGATCCGTGGTCGGCGGGCGCGCCGGTACCTGGTAGAACAGATCGGCGACGAAACCGCGGTGATAAGTGGTGTGGTTTACGACGTGCAGAAGCATTTCCGCACGCGTCATGAGCCCCTCGCCGCCGCCTATGAAGGTAAATGCCACCTTTTCGTCGAGTTCCGCATCGGTGATCCGGTCGCTCCAGGCGATATACCAATTGTCCAACGTTTCCTGGGCTTGCCGGAGATCTCCCAGCGGCGGGTGCTCCGCCGTGTTCCGGGCGGTAAAGCCGTGCTCGCGGCCCTCGAGGTGCGCCTGGAAGATCAGATCGATGACGTAGTTGTGGTTGAGCGTGTGAACGATATTCTTGAACAGGCTGGGCCGGGGCTTGGTCGCCTCTCCGTCAGGCAACTTGGCGACGGCGTCGAAGATCAGTCCATCGGCCCACGCGTTGTAGCGCGTGAGCATCCGGACAGTGCGACGAGTTGGCATCGCCTCATTCCGCCCGGTAGCGCTCGATCCGGTTGCGGCCCGCCTGCTTGGCGTTGTACATGGCGCGATCCGCGCGTGCGGTGATCGCCTCGAGCGTGCGGCCATCCTCCGGAAAGCACGCGAGACCGATGCTGACCGAGCAGCCAACACGCTCGCCGCCTGCATCGAGCGGCGTCTCCGCGACCGCGGCCCGTATCCGCTCGGCGACATCCAGCGCGCCCTTGATCGGCGTTTCTGGCAGCAGCACGATAAATTCGTCTCCGCCGTAGCGCGCCGGGACGTCGGTATGGCGCAGTTCGCTGCGAATGCAGCGCGCGAGTTGCTGCAACAACCGGTTGCCCGCGTCGTGCCCGTGGGCATCGTTCACGGCCTTGAGGTTGTCCGAGTCCACCATCATGACGCAGGCGGGACGGCCGTAGCGCATCGCCTGGCCGAACAGGCCGTTGGCCGCGATCGAGAATCCGCGCAGGTTGAACAGTCCTGTCAGTTCGTCGGTTTCCGCCAGCAGCTTCGCGCGGTTCAGGCCGTAGCGGATGTCGGCCGAGAACATCGTCGTGATGTAGGCCATCAGCAGCACCGGCGCCAGCTGCGCCGCGAGTTCCCCCACGTAGCTGAGCGAAAGCAGCCGTCCGGCGCCGTCCCCAAGCAGCACGAAGCACGCCGCAATGAGTCCCACCAGGAGCAACGTGGCGCGCTTGCTGAGCGCAAGCGAGGACGTGATCACGGGAAGCAGGAACAGGTTGAGCAGCGGGCTTGCCAGCTTGCCGGTGTGCCACACGGACCACACGACGGCCGCGATCATTCCCCAGGTCTCGATGGCAACCTTCCAGCGCGACTCGTTGCGATAGAAGTTGGCGTAGCGGAAGCTCATCACCAGGGCCGCATAGAACAACAGGCCGGCGACGAGAGCGGCGCTTATCACGGGGTCGTCCTTCGCGCCGCTGAACACCGTGTAGAGCAGGACCAGGATCAGCAGCAACCAGTGGATCTCGGCCACGGTGCGCGAGATGCCTCGCAATTCCTCCTGCTCCAGGCTGAGCGGCGAGTCTCGCGCGCCGCCGGCGTGCGTGTCCGGTGCGATATCCATGTCCGCCATTATGACAAGATCGGACACGGAGAGCGGCGCAGAAAACGCCTCCGGCCGGCTGCCCGGTCAACCGCGCTGCAATTCAATCCAGAAGACCGCGAACACGAACAGGAACACCACGAATTCGAGCCCCGCGATCCAGACCATCATTCGCGTAATGCGCCGCTCGCGTGGCGTCATGCGCAGCCAGTATCCGCCGCTCCATGCCCGATACCCGGGCACCCACCCCCAGCGCTCGCGGCGCGCAAGGTAACCGCGGATCGACGCGAGCCAGTAAGAAAGGCTGCGATCGACTTCGCGCATCTCGACGGGCCCTTCCTCCCGCGGTGCGTACTCCTCGCGGATCTCGAGCGCCGCGCCACGAGCCGCCTCCAGCAGCCGGACACGCGTGGAACGCTTGAGGCCTGAATCGTAGTGCAGCGTGAACACGGACTTCGCGTCGATCGTGTCGAGCGTGAGCACGCGCTCGGCGCGCACGCCGTTCATCTCGTTGATCGCCGCGAGCCGGTAGCGGGGCGCCCCGCGCGCATCCGGCGGCAGCCGCTCGAAACACTCGATCTGCAGATAAGGATTGAGGCGCAGGAAGCGCTCGACGTCGGATACGCACTCCCGCACCGCCCTGGCGGGAACTGAAATCTCCGCCATGACCCAGGCTGCGTCCTCGGCTGCGGGACTCATGCGCGCGCCGCGGCGGCCGGGTGCGGTGCGGCGACGATGAGGGGCGCGCCGAGCACGCGCAGGAGCTTGGCGACATCGATGCGCGAGCGGTAACCCGGGACGCCCTTCGGACGCGGCGCGCCGATCACGACCCAGTCGGGTCGCGTGCGCGCGGCGGCCTCGATCAGGCAATCGGTCGGATCTCCGTAGCGCAGGATCGGCGTATAGGCGAGGCTGCGCGCGAGGCAGTCGGCTTCCATGGCTGCGAGCTGCTCGCGCGCCTCGCGCTCCAGCATGCCTTCGAGGTAACGCGCGAAGACATCACGCGTCGACGCGTTGTTGAGCCAGTCGTCGCCCTGCATGCCGCCCCAGAAATCGGGAACCACCAGCAGGTGAACCAGGGCGGTTCCCCGCTCGGCGGCCGTTTCCAGCGCAAGCTGCGCTGCGCGCCCGGCACCCGGGGTGCCGTGGTGCGCGAGCAGGACTGCACCCGGCACCCGCTACTTGAGCAGCATCACCACCGCGATCGCGATGCAGAACGCGGCGATCAGCGCGCCCACGTCCTCCATGCGATCGCTGGCGAAGATCGAGAGGCCGGTGCCACGCTCGAACTGTTTTTCTTCCATGATCGTCTCCCTACACGAATTCGCGCACGAACATCAGCACCACGATGAGCGAGCCCACCGCCTTCAGGATGCCGACCACCGAGCCGATCACCAGCGGCTTGCCGCCCGCCTGCATGAGAGCCGACTTGGTAATCTGCATGCCCAGCCCGATCAGCCCGAAAGAGAACAGCCAGGCAATCCAGTTGCGGTAGCCGGCGATGATCTTCGAGTCGTGCCAGGCAGCCCTGTTCGCCGCGCTGATCGCGTCCTTCGCCTCCTTTGAAACGCCCTCGTACTTGGCCACTTCTTTGAGCGTAGAGTCCTGCTCGCGGCTGATGAGCTTTTTCTGCGCGACCAGATCCTCCAGCGCCTTCCTTTCTGCCGACGTCTTCGCCTTCGGCAGCACCGCCTCCAGCGCCTTCGTGTCCTTTTCCTTGAGCAACCCCTCCGCTTTCACTTCCGCAGAGCTGAAATACTTGCCCTGGTAGTGGCCGGCCGGCGCGAACACGCCCGCGGATGAAAGCGCAAACATCAGGATGAAACCGAGCACGAACAGCGGAAACTTGCCCACCAGCACCTGCATCAGGTCGACCTTTTGCGCGGTCTCGACGTGTTTCACGTACCAGGCGGCGAGCCACACCACGATGATCGGCAGGAACAGCACGCGCGTGATGTTGAAGATCTCGGCCACCTTCAGCGTCTGGATGCTGTTCGGGTCGAACGCGAGCGCCGCTCCGGCGACCTGCGCCGAATTGAGGATGCCGGTGCCGGCCCACGCGCCGAACTGCACCGGGCCCATGCCGAGCAGGTGGCCGATGGTCGGGAACGCGAACATGCACAGCACGCCCCAAATCAGGATGGTGCCGATGGTGTAGGCGATCTCGACCGCGCGCGCGTTCACCACCGGCGCGGCGGCCACCGCGGCCGACACGCCGCACACGCCGACGCCCGCCGCGAGCACCCCCGTCATCGAATAACCGGCGTCCATGCGCTTGCCCATGATCAGCACCAGCCACGCCGATCCGAGCACGAAGATGCCGATCATCACCACCGACAGCGCGCCCAACTGCGCCAGCTCGGCCGCGCTGTAGAGCGTGCCGAGCAGGATCACCCCGGTCTTCAGGAAAAAACGTTCGGTGCGCACGCCGTTCGCGGCCCAGGCCGGGATCTTGAACACATTGACCACGACGATACCGATCACGATTCCCAGCACCACGTAGTTCAGGTTGAAGATCGTGGCGAAATTCCACGACAGGATCTTGGCGTCCTGCACCGCCTTGCCCCAATTGGCAAACATCGGGTCGAGGCCCCATCGGACCACGAACGCGATGGACAGGATGAACGCGATGCCCGGAATCACCGAGAGGTAGTAGTCGAGGCTGCCCTGCTTCATCGGCACCGCGAGGACCAGCAGTCCGATCACGGCGAACAGCCCGCCGAAGAAATACGAAAACTCGACCTGCCCCGCCTTGATGTGGTCGAAGCTCGAAGACTTTACCGGCGCAGCTGCAGGCGCCGCCTTGCCTTCGGCCTTCGCCTTCTCCGCGGCGGCCCTGGTATCGGCAGCGTGTTTGTCGAGCGCGCTCTGGTGGGCCTTGATGGCGCCCGGGTGCAGGTAGCCCTGCAGCCCGTCTACGTTGCCCGACTGGTTCATCCAGCCCCACAATAAAATAATCAGGCCGATGACCAGCAGCGCCGGGGATCGAGTCGTATAGACCATTGCGGTCCTCCTCTTTGTGTGCGTGCCTGCGCTCCGAAAAAGCCGCAGCGCGCGCGCGGGATCTTGCCGTCCGTTTCAATTTCGGGCGAAGTGTGTGGTTATTACTCCGCTGCCGCAAACGCGTCAATCACATTCTCTGATGCGCCGATCATTGTTTTTCAGCCGCCTCGCCGGGCGTGCGCACCACGTTCACGCTGCACGGCGCTTCCGCCACCACGCGGCTCGAAACGCTGCCGAGGAAGCGGCGCAGCGTCGAACTTGCGCGCGCGCCGATCACGATCTGGTCTGCGTGATGCTTGCGCGCATAGTCGACGAGTGCGCCGGCCGCATCGCTCGCCACGATCACCTGGCAGCGCAGACGCTCGGCGGGGAGCGCGAGCGCCGCAGCCCAGTGGCGGGTTTCGATGAGCTGCTGCACGTGCTCGCCATCGGCGATCTCCCCGCGTTCGTCGTCGAGCCCGGCGGAGGGTTCGAGTACCGATACGCAGGTCACCCGGGCGCTGGCATTGAGCAACGCGCTTTGCCGCACCGCATGCGCAAGCGCCTCGAGGAGCCTGGGGCTGGAACCCGCGGGATCGAGCGCCACGAGAACGTGCGCAGCGTCGTTGACCCGCGCGCCCGGACGAGCGGGGTTTTCCGGCGCTTTGCCGCGAGCCTTCAGCCAGCGCCGGAGGGTTGCGCCGGGGCCGCGCCGCGCTCGCCGGCACGCGCGCTCGCCGAGCGGCAGCTCGCCATGGTATTCAAGGTCATGCGCGAGCAGGCCTGCGCTCGCATAGCGATTGGAAGCGTCGACCTCGAGGCAATGGAGCACGATTTCCTGCAGCCAGCCGGGGACGCCCGGCGCCGCGACGACCGGCGGAAGCGGATCGATAAAAAGCCGCCGCTTCATTCCCAGCAATCCCTGCGGCGATCCGAACGGCAGCGCTCCCGTGGCCAGCAGATACAGCATCACGCCGATTGCGAAGACGTCGCTGC
Source organism: Betaproteobacteria bacterium (assembly GCA_016195915.1). Classification (GTDB taxonomy): domain Bacteria; phylum Pseudomonadota; class Gammaproteobacteria; order Burkholderiales; family SG8-39; genus JADGRQ01. The sequence continues at coordinate 253,959 of JACPYS010000043.1, forward strand.
GCGGGTCGCCGCGCTCGCCGCGCAGCTGCTCGGGCGAGATGTACGCGCCGGTACCCATCGGCCGCCGGAATTCCTCTCCGATCAGGTCGGGAAGCCGCCCGTGGCGCGCGAGTCCGAAATCGACCAGCACCGCGCATCCATCCGCGCGCAAGCGCACGTGCGACGGCTTCAGGTCGAGGTGCACGACCTCCTGCAGGTGCAGCGCATGGGCCGCTGCGGCAAGCGCAGATCCCAGCGCGGCAACCTCTACCTCGGCGAGCGGTGCACGCGCCGCCGCGTCTGCGAGCGAAGCACCGGCAATCCGCTCGATGACGAGATACGGCCGGTCCACATCGGGGCTGCGCGCGATGCATCGCGGCACGTGCGCTCCGCCGAGGCGCGGAAGAATCATCGACTCGGTGTCGAAACCGGCGAGACCGGCCGGGTGGCTGCCGAATCCCAGCCGAGGCACCTTCATCAACATCGCAACTTCCAGCCCGGGTTTTTCGACCCGGAACAACACCGCCATGCCGCCTTCGTGCGCGCGCTCGATGATGCGAAAGCCTTCGAACTCCTCGCCCGGCGACGGCATCCACGGCTCGCGCATCGTTCAGGTTCCGATGCCGGCCAGCAGGTCCCAGCGCATGTCGAAGCCCGCCGCACTGCGCTTTGCGCCCGCCGCGGCGTGATCATAGGGCACGCGCTGAAAAGTAAGTGATGTGTTTGCGCCGTCCAACAACGCATACGCGGCAGCCGTAGTGCCGTCGCGCTGTTGTCCCACCGAGCCCGCGATCGCCAGCCACCGGCGCGGCGCGGCGAGTTCGATGGGTACTCCCGGCAATGGAACAAATGGCCGCGAAGCGCCGTGGCTCACGCTGTGATAGAGGACCTGGTGATGGACGTGACCGACGAAAATGAGCCGCGCATCGCTGGCAGCGAACCCTTCAGCCGCCGCATCGCTGCCGGTCACGTAATTCCAGCTGCGCGGCGCGTGCGGGCTTGCGTGCACGTACATGCGTTCGCCCGCGCGAACGCTGAGCGGCAGCGATTCCAGAAAGCCGGCCCGTCCCGGCGAAAGCCGCTCCCTGGTCCAGTAGACGGCTTCGCGTGCGCGGATGTTCATGTCGCCGCACCAGCCGCTCACCACCGCGGCATCGTGATTGCCGAGGACCGCCACCGCCGCGCCCCGGCGCACCAGTTCCGCGATGCGCTCGATACACGCGTCGGGATCGGCGCCGTATCCCACCAGATCGCCGAGAAAAACGAATTCCTCCGCCCCGGAACGTTCTGCATGCGCCAGGCAGGCCTGCAGAGCTTCCAGATTGCTGTGCACATCCGCGAAGAGCGCAGTCTTCATGACTTCACCGCCGGTTGCGATGATAGACGATCGTGCGTCGTGCCTGTGCCCGTGAGTGGCGTATAGTCGCGCCTCATGAAACGCGCACTCGCCTGCCTCGCCATGCTGTTCACTTCCTGTTTCGTTCTGGCGCAGGCACAATCGCCGGGATCGACACCGGGGGATCCCGGAACGAAGACGCTGGAAGAGATTTTCGCCTGCCTCGCGACCGGCCTGCCGAAGGACTGGCGCACGGCTACGGTGGAAGTGGTCGAAGTCGCGAATGATGGCAAGGCGCGCGAGTTCGAGGCGCGCTACACCTATACCCGCGCAAGCGAGCCGCAACCGCGTCGGCTCAAGCCCTGCGACGAAACGCTTCCTGCCAAAGGCGTGCACGCCTTCAACCAGTTTCTCGAGCCGGAAAAACGCCGCTGGATACGCGCGCTCCTGACTTGTCACTCGGACGGCAAGTTTGAACTCAAGTACGACTACGACCAGTAACTGAATGGATCCACGCCCGCTGCGCGGCGAGAAGTGGAAACGCGCCGGCGGCGCGGCACTCAGAACTTGCGCAGGAAATCGAAATCGCAGCCGTGCTCGGCCTGCATCACGTGTTGGTGGAAGAGCCTCGCGTAGCCGCGTTGAGGCTGCGGGGATGGCGCATGCCAGGCCGCACGCCGGCGAGCCAGCTCGTCCTGCGGCACGTCGAGTTCGATGCTGCGCGCGCGCACCGACAGCCTGATGCGATCGCCGTTCCTGACCAGCGCGAGCGGCCCGCCGATCGCCGATTCCGGCGAAACGTGCAGCACGATGGTGCCGAACGCGGTACCGCTCATCCTCGCGTCGGAAATGCGCACCATGTCCTTGACGCCCGCGCGCGCGAGCCTGGCGGGAATCGGCAGGTATCCGGCCTCGGGCATGGCGTACCCGGATTTCGGTCCGGCGTTCTGCAGCACCAGAAAATCCTCCGGTGTCACGTCGAGCTCGGGTGCGTCGATGCGCGCAGCGAGATCGTCGAGCGATGAAAACACGACCGCCCTGCCTTCGCGCTCGAACAGCTTCGGATCCGCGGCGGAGCGCTTGAGGATCGCGCCGTTGGGCGCGAGCGATCCGAACAACGCCACCAGTCCCCCCTGCTTCTGGTAGGGCTCTGAAAACGAGCGCACCACGGCGCGGTCCACCCACGCCGTGTCTTTCTCCAGCCGCTCACCGAGCGTCTCGCCGGTGACAGTGAGGCAATCGAGGTGCAGCAGCGGCTTGAGTTCCCGCATTACCGCGCCGACGCCGCCGGCAGAAAACAGATCGGACATGTAGTGCTGGCCGGTCGGTTTGAGATCCACCAGTACCGGGGTTGAATCCGACAGCGCATTGAGTGAATCGAGCGGGATCGCGACCCCCACGCGTCCGGCGATCGCGGTGAGGTGCACGATGGCGTTGGTCGAACCGCCGATGGCGAGCAGTACGCGCAGCGCGTTCTCCACGGATTTCTGCGTGATCACCTGCGAGGGGCGCACGGGCGTCGCGGCCAGTTGCACCGCAAGCCGCCCGCTCGCCTCAGCGGCGCGCAATCGGTCCGAATGCACTGCAGGAATCGCCGCGTTCCCGGCGAGCGACATGCCGAGTGCCTCGGCAATCGAGGCCATGGTGGAGGCGGTGCCCATCACGCCGCAGGTGCCCGCTGTGGTGGCGAGATTTCCTTCGACTTCGTCGATGCCTGCCTGGTCCACCTTGCCCGCGCGAAACATCGCCCAGAAGCGGCGGCAGTCGGTGCAGGCGCCGAGGCGCTCGCCGCGAAACGACGTCGGCATCATCGGGCCCGCGAGCAACTGCACCGCCGGCACGTCCGCGCTCGCCGCGCCCATGAGCTGCGCGGGCACGGTCTTGTCGCAGCCGCCGACCAGCACCACCGCGTCCATCGGCTGCGCGCGGATCATTTCCTCCACGTCCATCGCCATCAGGTTGCGGAACATCATCGAGGTGGGGTTCAGAAACACCTCGCCGAGCGAAATCGTCGGGAAATCGAGCGGCAGGCCTCCTGCGGCGAGCACGCCGCGCTTGACCGCCTCGATCAACTCGGGAAAATGCCGGTGGCAGTTGTTGAAGCCCGAGCGCGTGTCGCAGATGCCGACCACGGGCCTGCCGAGCAGCTCGCCCGAGTAACCCATGCTCTTTGCGAACGAGCGGCGCAGGTAGAGCGAAAAACCGGCGTCGCCGTAGTTGGTGAGGCCCCGCGCCAGGCCGCGTTTGGGTTCGTTGTCCATACGCGACGATCATAGCCGATCTTTGCGCTTTCTTTACACGCCGGCCGGTAGCTTTGACACCGTCTTGATGGCCCCGAGCCTATCTTGCCGAACGTAGACATACGCAAGGAGATGCACATGTTCGATCTTCTTTTCATCGTGATTGCGGCCGGGTTTTTTGGGGCCAGCATCGGCCTCGCCTACCTGTTCGACCGCCTGGGGCGGCCATGAGCACTCTCTACGCAATCGGCGGCCTGGTCGCGCTCGGCCTCGCCGTATACCTCGTCTGGGCGCTGTTCAAGCCGGAGGATTTCTCGTGATCTCGAACCTGATGGTGCAAAGCCTGTTCTACGTGGCGGTACTGGTGGCGCTGGCCAGGCCGCTCGGCGGCTACATGGCGAGAGTATTCGAGGGCGAACGCACGTTCCTGCACCCCGTGCTCGCTCCGCTCGAGCACCTGACCTACCTCGCCTCCGGCGTCGACGACAAGCGGGAAATGCGCTGGACGGAGTATGCCGTGGCGGCACTCGTATTCAACTTTCTCGGCTTTCTCGCCGTGTACGCGCTGCAACGGCTGCAGGGCATGCTGCCGCTTAATCCCGCCGAACTCGCCGCGGTGTCACCCGACTCGTCGTTCAACACCGCGGTGAGTTTCGCCACCAACACCAATTGGCAGGGCTACGGCGGCGAGAGCACCATGAGCTATCTCACTCAGATGCTCGGGCTGGCGGTGCAGAACTTCGTCTCCGCCGCGACCGGCATTGCGGTGCTGATCGCGCTGATCCGGGGCTTTGCGCGCCGCGAGACGGCCACCATCGGGAACTTCTGGGTCGACCTCACTCGCTCCACGCTGTACGTGTTGCTGCCGCTGTCAATCGTGCTCGCGGTGGCGCTCGTCAGCCAGGGCGTGGTGCAGACCTTCGGGCCCTATGCGAAGGTTCAGACGCTCGAGGCGGTCGATTACGAGGAAGCGAAGAACGGACCCGACGGCAAGCCGCTCGCCGACGCCCAAGGAAAGCCGGTGATGGAGAAGAAGTCCACCAGCGAGCAGACGCTGCCGCTCGGCCCTGCCGCCTCCCAGGTCGCGATCAAGCAGCTCGGCACCAACGGCGGAGGCTTTTTCAACGTCAACTCGGCGCACCCGTTCGAGAACCCGACCCCGCTCGCGAATTTTCTCGAGATGCTCGCGATCCTGGTGATCTCCGGAGCGCTTTGCTACACCTTCGGCAAAATGGTAGGCGATACGCGCCAAGGCTGGGCGGTGCTTGCCGCAATGACCGTGGTCGTGGTCGCCCTCCTCGCCGGCGCAGTCGTTGCCGAGCAGAGCGGCAACCCGGCACTCGCGAAGGCCGGCGCCGACACGCAAGCGAGCGCGCTTTCTTCCGGCGGCAACATGGAAGGCAAGGAAGTGCGCTTCGGCATCGCCAATTCGGCGATCTGGGCCACGGTCACCACGGCCGCATCCAACGGCTCGGTCAACTCGATGCACGATTCGTTCACGCCCCTCGGCGGGCTGGTGCCGATGTGGCTGATGCAGCTGGGCGAAGTGATCTACGGCGGCGTCGGCTCGGGGCTGTACGGCATGATCATGATGGTGCTGGTGGCGGTGTTCGTGGCGGGCCTGATGATCGGCCGCACGCCCGAATATCTCGGCAAAAAGGTCGAAGCGTTCGAAATGAAGATGGCTTCCGTAGCCATCCTGCTGCCGCCCCTGGTGGCACTCGTCGGCACCGCGATCGCGGTCCTCGTCGAGCCCGGCAAGGCGGGCGTCGCCAATCCCGGCGCGCACGGTTACTCGGAAATCCTGTACGCGTTCTCCTCGGCCGGCAACAACAACGGCAGCGCGTTCGCGGGGCTCTCGGCCAATACGCCTTTCTACAACATGGCGCTCGGCTTCGCGATGCTGATTTCGCGCTACTGGCTGATCATCCCCGTGCTTGCCGTCGCGGGCTCGTTCGCGGCGAAGAAGACCATTCCGGCCGGCCCCGGCACGCTGCAGACACACACGCCGCTGTTCGTCGTGCTGATCATCGGCACCGTTGTGCTGGTCGGCGCGCTTACTTTCGTTCCGGCGCTCGCGCTGGGACCCGTCATCGAGCAGTTGCAGATGCTCGCCGCCAAGTAAGGAAATACCATGAGCACGCAAACCACCCTCACGCACGCGCATTCCACCCCGATTCGCTCGATGTACGACCCGTCTTTCGTAAAGCCGGCGATCGTCGAATCCTTCAAGCGGCTCGCGCCCCAGGTGCAGTGGCGCAACCCGGTGATGTTCGTCTGCTACGTCGGCGCGATCCTCACGCTCGGGCTTTACGGGCAGGCCCTGCTCGGCCAGGGAGAAGCCCCGGCGAACTACATTCTGGCGATCTCCGCATGGCTGTGGATCACGGTACTGTTCGCGAACTTTGCGGAAGCGATGGCCGAGGGCCGCAGCAAGGCGCAGGCCGCCAGCCTGCGCGCGGTGAAGCGCGACGTGAAGGCGAAGAAGATGAAGGACGCGAAGTCCCGCGCGTCGTTCTCCTGGGCGGCGGGTTCGAGCCTGCGCTCGGGCGACTTCGTGCTGGTCGAGACCGGAGACTACATCCCTGCCGACGGCGAGGTGATCGAAGGCGTCGCATCGATAGACGAGTCCGCAATCACCGGCGAGTCTGCGCCGGTGATCCGCGAGTCGGGCGGCGATTTCTGTTCCGTCACCGGCGGCACGCGCGTGCTCTCGGACTGGCTGATCGTGCGCGTCACCGCCAATCCCGGCGAGTCCTTCCTCGATCGAATGATCTCGATGGTCGAAACCGCCAAGCGCCAGAAGACGCCGAACGAGATCGCGCTCACGATCCTGCTGGTGGTGATGACGCTGATCTTCCTGCTCGCCTGCGTGACGCTGCTGCCGTATTCGATCTACGCGGTCGAGACCGCGAAGGCCGGCACTCACGTTTCGATCACCACGCTGGTGGCGCTGCTGGTGTGCCTGATCCAGACCACAATCGGCGGGCTGCTGTCGGCGATCGGCGTCGCCGGCATCGGGCGCATGATCGCCAAGAACGTAATCGCGATGTCCGGCCGCGCGGTCGAGGCCGCCGGTGACGTGGACGTGCTCCTGCTCGACAAGACCGGCACGATCACGCTGGGAAACCGCCAGGCGTCGAACTTCCTGCACGCGCCGGGGGTCACCGAGCGCGAGCTTGCGGATGCCGCCCAGCTGGCCTCGCTCGCGGACGAGACACCGGAAGGCCGTTCGATCGTGGTGCTCGCCAAGCAGAAGTTCAACCTGCGCGAACGCGACATCGCGTCGCTCGGCGCCAGCTTCGTACCGTTCTCCGCGCAGACGCGCATGAGCGGCGTGGATCTGGACGGCCGCCAGCTGCGCAAAGGCGCGGCCGACGCGGTGAGGAAGCACGTCGAGTCGCTCGGCGGGCGCTTTGCGGGGGAAGTGGTGGCGCTGGTCGAGACCGTAGCGCGGCGCGGCGCGACGCCGCTGGTGGTCGCCGAAGGCACGCACGTGCTGGGCGTGGTCGAGCTGAAGGACATCGTCAAAGGCGGGATCAAGGAGCGATTCGCGCAGCTGCGCCGCATGGGCATCCGGACGGTGATGATCACGGGCGACAACAAACTCACCGCGGCTGCGATCGCCGCCGAGGCGGGCGTCGACGACTTTCTCGCCGAGGCAACGCCGGAAGCCAAGCTCAAGCTGATCCGCGATTACCAGGCGCAGGGCCGGCTGGTGGCGATGACCGGCGACGGCACCAACGACGCGCCGGCGCTCGCCCAGGCCGACGTGGCAGTCGCGATGAATACCGGCACGCAGGCCGCCAAGGAGGCGGGGAACATGGTGGACCTCGATTCCAACCCGACCAAACTCATCGAAGTGGTCGAAACCGGCAAGCAGATGCTGATGACGCGCGGCGCGCTTACCACGTTCTCGATCGCCAATGACATTGCGAAGTACTTTGCCATCATCCCGGCGGCGTTCGTGAGCACCTACCCCGAGCTCGGCGCGCTCAACATCATGGCGCTTGCCACGCCGCAATCGGCCATCCTGTCCGCGGTGATTTTCAATGCGCTGGTGATCGTCGCCCTGATCCCCCTCGCGCTCAAAGGCGTCGCCTACCGGTCCGTCGGCGCCGCGACCGTGCTGCGAGACAACCTGCTCATCTACGGCGTCGGCGGAGTCATCGTGCCGTTCATCGGCATCAAGGCGATCGATCTGCTGCTGGTCTCACTCAGACTCGCATAAGGAAACCGAAGGAGAACCCCATGCTTCAAACCGCACTGCAAGGCCTGCGTATGCTGGTCGTCATGACCGTGATCACCGGCGTCGCCTACCCTCTCCTCGTCACCGGCATCGGGCAGGCGCTGTTTGCCGACGAGGCGAACGGCAGCCTGATCGTCGAGGGCGGTAAAGCCCGGGGATCCGCGCTGATCGGCCAGCCGTACTCGGATTCGAAGCATTTCTGGAGCCGCGCTTCGGCCACGTCGCCAATGCCCTATAACGGCGCGTCTTCCTCGGGCTCGAACCAGGGGCCGACCAACCCGGCGCTCAAGGAAGCGGTCGAGGGCCGCGTAAAGGCGCTGCGCGAGGCGGGTGGCGATCCCTCGAAGGCCGTGCCCGTAGATCTGGTGACCGCTTCGGGCAGCGGGCTCGACCCGCACATTTCCCCCGCCGCAGCCGAGTATCAGATCGCGCGCGTGGCAAAGGCGCGTGGCATCGGCGAGGCGGGATTGCGCGAACTCGTCGCGAAACACACCGAAGGCAGGCAGTTCGGCTTTCTCGGCGAACCGCGCGTCAACGTCCTGCGGCTGAACCTCGCCCTTGATTCAATCGTCCAGAAATAGTCGCGCCGCGCTTACGTGGAGAGAATATTTCTTTACGTCATCCCTTCGTGCCGGCGCAGACATTGCAGATGGCAGACGGTGTCTATTTCCAACGATGCACGGACTTGACCCAAGGAACGCTAACCTGAGTTTTCACACGACCCAGAGGCGTTAACTCGCCTGGCCGTCGGCCATGGGGGGCGGCCGTCTTGCTTCGCGCGGCGACACTCGCGGTACTGAGGTTGCTGGCCAATCGTTCCCTGCTGGGCGTGTTAGCGCG
>JACPYS010000044.1 GCA_016195915.1 Betaproteobacteria bacterium
TTATGCACGTCCAGCGCCACGTACTTGCTAAACTCTTCCATGACCTGCCCCCTCAATATCGGCTCTGCGCCGAAGGTTGAAAAACCCCAAGCGTAATCCGCGTCGCTTGAGGTGCGGCAGGTCAATACATGATGTCTAGCGAAATCGAAACCGCTGAATGCCGGTTCGAGCGGCAACGGTTCGCCCCCGCACATGGGACTGGAACAGTACAAGCAGATCGGCGGGTTCACCGCCCAGCATGTCCCGTACAAGGGCGGCGCCCCTTCCATCACGGACCTCGTCGGCGGGCAGACGGATTTCATCGTCTCCAACCTGCCCGAGTCGATCGGGCAAGTGAAGGGCGGCAAGCTCCGGCCGCTCGCCATCACCAGCCGCAACCGCCATCCGCTGGTACCGGACGTGCCGACCACCGCCGAGGCGGGCACGCCGGGACTGTCGATCACCAACTGGACGGCGCTGCTGGTGCCGGCCGGCACGCCGAAGGAGATCGTCGCGCGCATCCAGGCCGACGCGGCGCGCGGCCTGCGCCAGCCGGAAACGACGCGCAAGGTGCAGGAGCAGGGTTTCGAAGTGGTCGCGAGCACGCCCGAGGCCGCGCAGTCGTTCATCGCGGAGGAGATCGAGCGCTGGGCACGCGTAGTGAAGGAAGCCAACGTGCGCGCGGACTGAGGAGCAGCCCCATGTACGACCGGATTGCCATCGTAGGCGCGGGTGCGGTGGGCGGCTATGTCGGAGCGCACATGGCACGCTCCGGACTGGAGCCTGTGCTGATCGACGCCTGGCCGGAACACGTGGAGCACATGCGCCGTCACGGATTGAGCATCGCGGGCGTCACTCCGGAGGAGGCCTTCAGCACACCCGTGCGCGCACTGCACATCACGGATGTGCAGAGCCTCGCGCGGGAAAGCCCGATCGACATCGCTTTCGTCTGCGTCAAATCCTACGACTCCGAGTGGGCGGCGACGCTGATCCGGCCCTACCTGTCGGAGCGCGGCTTCGTCGTGTCGCTGCAGAACTGCATGAACGACGAGCGCATCGCGGGAGTCGTCGGCTGGGGCAGGGAACTCGGATGCATCGCGAGCCGGATCCTGGTCGATCTTGTTGCACCGGGCCGCGTGCAACGCGGCGTCGCGCGCGGCGGCGCAGCCTACACGGTGTTCCGCATCGGCGAAGCACACGGGCGCGCGACCCCGCGCGCGCAAGCGGCGGCAAGAGTCCTCTCCACCGCCGACAGTGCAAAGGTCACTGCCAACCTCTGGGGCGAGCGCTGGTCCAAGCTGGTGGCGAACGCGATGGAAAACGGCATGTCGGCCTGCACCGGAATGTCGGGCAACGAGATTGCGCGCTCTGCGCCGCACCGCCGCTTCCAGATCCGGCTCGCCTCGGAGACGATCCGCGTCGGCCAGGCGCTCGGTTATGCGCTCGAGCCAGTGATCGGCATGGACCCCGAGGTATTGGCGCACGCGGCAGAGGGCGATGCCGCCGCGCTCACGCACGTAGAAGAGGTGCTGCTCGCGAAGGCGAGCAAACGTGCCGACGGCCAGGTGGCGTCGATGGGCCAGGACATGCGCAAGGGCCGCCGCACCGAAATCGATTACATCAATGGCTACGTCGTCGCGCAGGCCGCCTCGATCGGCCGCGACGTGCCGGCGAATCGCTTGCTCACCGAACTGGTAAAGTCGGTCGAGCGCGGAAAGACGAGGGCCGATCCGCAGAGCATCCTGCAGGCGCCCTGTTAAAGCGCGGCGTCTTCATCTTCGCGCAGGCACGGGTCTCGCAACGCACGGCAACGGAACAGGCATGGCAAACGCACTGAAGATTGCACTCATTGCCGACATCCACCATGGCCTCGACATGGGGACGAAACTGGGCTCCGCGGCGCTGCCCCTGATGCGGCCATTCGTGGACTGGGTGAATGCCATTCGGCCCGATCTGGTCGTCGAGCTGGGCGATCGGATCAACGATCTCGACAAGGACGCGGACCTGAGATGGACCCACGAGGTGGCGCACGCCTTCACTGCGGTACAACGCCCATGCGTGCATATCCTGGGGAACCACGACTTCAGTCAGCTCTCGCGCGGTGAATCGGAGAGCGCGATGCAGACGACGTTTGCGTCACATAGCCGGGACGTGCAGGGCTACCACCTCGTATTCTGGAACAGCGCGGTGGGGCATGACGTCGGCGGTTTTCGTCTTGCGCCGGAGGACCTCCCCTGGCTTGAAGCGGACCTCGCGGCCACGCCCTTGCCCACCATCATTTTTTCCCATCTGCCGCTCGACAACGGATCGATGATCGGCAATTTCTATTTCGAAAGAGCGGTACCGGGAGGGGCACACTACGCCGACGGCGCGAGCGCCCGCGACGTCATCGAGCGAAGCGGCAAGGTGATTGCGTGCCTGGCCGGCCACACGCATTGGAACGCGCGCAGCACCATCGATGGCGTGCACCACATTACCGTTCACTCGCTGACGGAATCCTTTACGACCCATCCCCACCCTACGGGCGCCTTCGGCATCCTGTCCATCGAGGATTCGCTGACGGTGGAGGTTTTCGGCCGTGATCCCGCCCTGCACCGGCTACCGATCAAGCCTTTGGGCTACCACTGGCAGAATCTGCACCGCGACTTTGCCCCGAAACCGGCCAAACTTTCGCCCGGGATGGCAGCGATGGTGGCTGCTCAAGCGCACGGTCATGCGGCGGCCGAATAGGCGCACGGCGCGGAAGTTCCGCGGCAACCATGGCTAGCCTCGCCCTGCAGGCGATCTGCAAGAGCTTCGGGGAGACCCGGGTGCTCGACCGGCTCGATCTCGAAGTGCAGGACGGCGAGTTCCTGTCGCTGCTGGGGCCCTCGGGCTGCGGAAAATCCACGGTACTCAAGCTGATCGCCGGCCTCGACCACCTTGACGCGGGAGCCATACGGCTCGACGGTCGCGACGTGGCACGGGTCGCTGCCAAGCATCGCAATGTCGCGATGGTGTTCCAGAGTTACGCGCTGTATCCCTACATGAGCGCAGCCCGGAATATCGCGACGCCGCTCGAGATGCGCCGCCTCAGCCGGTGGCAGCGGCTGCCGGTGATCGGGCGCTGGCTGCCCGGTGCGGCCTCGATTCACGCCGGCATCGACGCCAGCGTGCGCCGTGTCGCCGAAACCGTCTCGCTGGAGCAACTGCTCGAGCGCAAACCGGGTCAACTCTCCGGGGGACAGCGCCAGCGCGTCGCCCTCGCCCGCGCCATGGTCCGCAACCCTGCCATATTCCTGTTCGATGAGCCGCTGTCCAATCTCGATACCCATTTGCGCAAGCAAGTGCGCACCGAGATCGCCGATTTGCACCGGCGGCTGGGCACGACCTTCGTCTACGTCACCCATGATCAGGAAGAAGCCATGGCGATCTCCGATCGGGTCGCAGTGATGGAGGGCGGGCGCATCCTGCAACTCGCGGCGCCGGAGACGCTCTACGTGCGGCCCGACAGCGTGACGGTGGCGCGCTTCATCGGCGATCCGGCGATCAATCTCATCCCCGCGGCGGCGGACGCCTCGGGCCACGTGGTCGCCGACAATACGCAAATCGAGTTTCTCGTACCCGGCCGCTCCGCTCGCGCGCTCACGCTGGGCTTCCGGCCCGAGTCCCTCTTTCCCGGAGCTCGAGCCGGCGCGATGCAGTTGCGCATGCGGCTCGTTTCCCGCGAATACCAGGGCGCGCGCTGCACGCTGGCGTTGGAAACCGCGGGCGGATCCACGGTACACGCGGTGCTGCCTGCTGCCGAATCGCCCGCGGTGAAGCGCGGCGGGGACTGGCAGTCCTGGTCCATCGACCGCGCGCAACTGCTGGTGTTCGACAGCGAGGGCTTGCGGGTCGATCTCGCATCCGCCGTCGCTGGCACCATCAGCCCCAGCGAGGAGATCTGAGCGATGCACGCGATGCCCCACAGGTCCTGGCTCGGCTGGGCTCTCTCGGCACCGGGCATCATCGCATTGTTCACGCTGGTCGTCGGACCAGGACTGGTAACGGCGTTGCTGTCTTTTTCGGACTGGCAGTTCGGCGCCACGTCGCTTAACTGGATCGGCTTCGACAACTTCGTCGCCATGTGGCACGACGAAACCTTCCGGAAGGCTTTCCGCAATACGCTCCTCTACATCTGCGTGGTCGTCCCGGCTTCGGTCGGCCTCGGGCTCATGCTTGCGCTCCTCGTCGAATCCGACCCCGGATTGCGCGCGTTCTACCGCGCGGCATTCTTCCTGCCGGTGGCCTCTACCCTGATCGCAATGGCGGTGGTCTGGCAGTTCATGCTCCATCCCACTGCAGGGCTCGTCAATCATGTGCTCAGCTGGTTCCGCGTCGCCCCCACCGACTGGCTCAAGAACCCGGCTACCGCGCTGTGGACCATCATCGCGATCGGCGTATGGTCGAAGACGGGGCTTGCCATGGTCCTGTTCATGGCCGGGCTGCAATCGATTCCGCGCGACCTGTACGACGCCGGCCAGATCGACGGCATCGACGAAGCGTGGGACCGCGTCCTGCGCATCACCGTTCCGATGCTGGGGCCCACGACCTTATTCGTGCTCACCATCAGCGCGATCCAGGCGTTCCAGGTGTTCGACACCGTGCAGGTGCTCACCGAGGGCGGGCCGAACAAGACCTCCGAGGTATTGCTGCATCTCATCTATTCCGAGGGGTTCTCGTTCTTTCGCGCCGGCTACGCTGCAGCGCTCACGGTGGTGTACCTGCTGGTGGTGCTGTGCCTGATCCAGCTGCAGGCGCTGGTCGTCGAACGGCGCGTGCATTACTGACCCCTCCGTGATACGACCGCTCTCCTTCCTCATCGTCCGGCACGCAATACTGCTCGCCGCGTCCGCGATCTTTCTCGCGCCCTTCGTGTGGATGCTGCTCACCAGCGTCAAGCTGCCCGACGAAATTTTCTCGCCCGACTGGCGCTGGCTGTCACGGCATTTCGCCTTCGTCGAGAATTATGGCGAGGCGTTCACGCGCCAGCCGCTGCTGCGCTACCTTGCGAACGGCGTCGTGGTCTGCGTCGCGATCTTCATGCTGCAGCTACTGGTCAATGTGCCCTTTGCCTACGCGCTTGCCAAGATTCCGTTCCACGGCCGCGACCTGGTATTTCGCCTGGTCCTCGGGGTGCTCCTGATCCCGATACACGTGACCGCGATCCCCCTGTATATTCTGTTCTCTCACCTCGGGCTGTTGAACAGCTATGCCGCGCTGGTGGTGCCGTTCATCGGATCGGCGTTCGGCACGTTCCTGTTGCGGCAGCATTTCATGACCATTCCCGATGACCTGATCCACGCCGCGCGGCTCGACGGCATGTCCGAGTGGTCGATCATCTGGCGCATCATGGTGCCCTCGGCCGTGCCGGCGATCTCGGCCTTTTTCATTTTTTCCTTCGTGTCGCACTGGAATGCCTATTTCTGGCCGCTCCTGGTGGTCACCACCCCGGAGCTCGCCACCCCGCCGCTGGGGGTAATATTCTTCAGGACGGAAGCGCTCGGAATCGCCCAGTACGGGCCGCTGATGGCCGCCGCGGTCATCGTCACGGCGCCCATTGCGATCGCGTTCCTGCTCGCGCAACGCAGCTTCATCGAAGGCATGACGCTCACCGGTATGAAAGCCTGACCTCTCGCGCCCAGGAGAAATCCATGCAACGCCATCTGTCCACGTTCACCCTGCTCGGCTCACTGCTGTTTGCCGGCGCCCCGCCCGGCGCCACCGCGCAGGCCACCGAACTGGTGGTCGACTACAACATCCCTGCAGCTTTCAAACAAGTACACGAGGATCTCGCCAAGGCCTTCATGGCCAGGTACCCGAGCGTCAAAATCACCTTCACCGCCCCGACTGCGAACTACGAGGAGGCGATCCAGCGGATCTTGCGCCAGGCCGTAACCAAACAGCTGCCCGACGTCAGTTATCAGGGGCTCAACCGGCAGCGCGTTCTCGTGGACCGCAGCATCGCCGTGGACCTGACGCCGTTCATCGCCGCCGAAAAGGACTGGAAGAATCAGGGCTACGACGATGCTTTGCTCTCGCTCGGCCAGCTCAACGGCAAGCAGTGGAGCCTGGGGTTTTCGCTCTCGACCCCGGTGGTGTACTACAACCTCGACCTCGTCAAGAGGGCAGGCGGCGATCCGAACAATCTCCCCGGCAGCTGGGAGGGCATCATCGCCCTGGCGAAAAAGATCGATGCCCCGGGCGGCAACGTGCATGGCATGCAGTTCGTCTGGGATATCACCGGAAACTGGCTCTGGCAGGCACTCGTTTTTTCCCATGGCGGCAGCATGCTCACGCCGGACGAGAAGAAAGTGGCGTTCGACGGGCCCAAGGGTCAGGCTGCAATGAAGGACCTCGCCGCAATGCTCAAGGACGGCGGAATGCGCGATATCTCGAACCCGGTCGCGCTGCAGAACTTCGCTGCGGGAACGCTCGGCATCTGGGTGTATACCACTGCGGCGATCGGCGCGGTGAACAAGCAGATCGGCAGCCGTTTCGAATTCAGGACCGGCCCGTTCCCCATTCCTGTCGCAGGCGGACGTGTGCCCGCGGGCGGCAATGCAGTGATGATGCTGACGCGCGACCCTGCGAAGCAGAGGGCCGCGTGGGAATACATCAAGTTCGCCACCGGTCCGGTGGGGGCGACGACGATGGTGAGGGCCACGGGCTATTTCCCGGCCAATACGATCCCGGCGCAGCGTGCCGATCTGCTGGGCGATTTCTACAAGAATAACCCCAACCACCTGACGGCGATCAAACAGCTCGCCTACGTCACCGGCTGGTATGCCTTCCCTGGCGAGAACGGACTCAAGGTGACCGATGTAATCAAGGATCAGTTGCAGGCGATCGTCAACAGGTCGACGACGCCGGAACAGGGGCTCGCCACGATGGCCGCGAGCGTGCAGGCGCTGCTGCCCAGGTAAAACATGACCAAAACCTCCACCCAGCGTGACCGGCTTGAGAAGCCAACGCTCATCTATCCGTTCAAGGCGCCCCCAGCCACCGGGAGGGTTCTGAAGGTCGCACCCGGCGTGGTCTGGATGCGCATGCCGTTGCCGATGATCCTCAACCACATCAACGTCTATGGCATCGAGGACAGCGAAGGTTGGGCCGCGGTCGACACGGGCATGGGCACCGAGGAAACGCTGGCGGCCTGGCGCGAACTATTCGCCAATGCGACGGACCGGCGCCCGCTCACGCGCGTGTTCGTCACGCACATGCATCCGGATCACGTTGGAATGACGGGGTGGCTCACGCGCAAGTTCAACTGCCGGCTGTGGATGACGCGGCTGGAGTACCTGAACTGCCGCGTGCTGGTCGCCGACACCTTGCGCGACGCGCCCGATGACGGCGTGGCCTTCTATCGCCGGGCCGGCTGGAGCGACGCCTCGATCGAGACCTATCGCGCGCGCTTCGGCAACTTCGGCAAGCGCATCCACACCTTGCCCGACAGCTACCGGCGCATCGTCGACGGCGAGGAGATCCGGATCGGAGCGAACACCTGGCGCGTAATCGTCGGCACCGGCCACTCGCCGGAACATGCCTGCCTGTATTGCCCGGAACTGAAGCTGCTGGTCTCCGGCGACCAGGTGCTGCCCCGCATTTCCTCCAACGTGTCGGTGTACCCGACCGAGCCCGACGCAGACCCGATGCGCGACTGGCTGGAATCGCTCGCGAAGATAAAGCGTGAAGTGCCCGATGACGTGCTGGTGCTCCCGTCGCATAACGATTGCTTCCGGGGCCTGCATGCTCGCCTGGACCACCTGGGCGCTTCGCAGGAGCGCACGCTTTCGAATCTGCGGCGTTCGCTCGAGGAGCCGAAGCGCGCCATCGACGTGTTCGCGGCGCTGTTCGGACGCAGCATCGGCGAGACGGATCCGGGCCTGCTGAACCTGGCCACCGGCGAGAGCATCGCGTGCCTGAACTATCTGACGCACCGCGGCGAGGTGCGGCAGACGTTCGACGACGCGGGCGTGGCCTGGTACCAGATGGCCCGCAGCTGAATCCGGAGCGAACCTCTGCATGAACGTCTATGAAGCAATCTCGAGCCGCAAGTCCGTGCGCGACTTTTTGCCCACGCCGGTCCCGGCAGAGACCATCCGCCGCGTATTGAGCGCCGCAGCCCGCGCACCCTCAGGCGGAAATCTGCAGCCCTGGCACATCGACGTGGTGGCCGGTGAAGAACTCGAGCGGATCAAGCGGATCATGCGGGAGCGGCTGACACTCACCCGTGAGAGCGCCGAACTGACGGACTATGACATCTATCCGAAACAACTTGTTTCCCCGTACCGCGACCGCCGGTTCAAGGTCGGCGAGGACATGTACGCGCGTCTCGGCATTCCGCGCGGGGACAGGGCGGCACGCCTCCGCTGGCTCGCGAACAACTACCAATTCTTCGGCGCGCCTCTCGCGCTGTTCTGTTCGGTGGATCGGAGCATGGGACCGCCGCAATGGTCCGACCTCGGCATGTACCTGCAATCGGTCATGCTGTTGTTGCGCGAAGAAGGGCTGGACAGCTGCCCGCAGGAGTGCTGGTCGCTCTATCCGCGAACGGTCGCAGAGTTCATCGGCATGCCGGGCGAGCGCATGCTGTTCTGCGGCATGTCGATCGGCTATCGCAACCCCGACAGCGCGGTGAACCAGCTCGTTGCCGATCGGGCGCCGCTCGAGGAGTTCGCGCGCTTTCACGGCCTGTGAAGCGCGCGGCGAGATGCAGCTTCACTTCGAATTGCACGAGGACGGCAACGGCCCCTACTGCCTCCTGATGCATGGTTTTCTCTCCAGCCGCGCCCAATGGCGCCCCAACGTCGAGGCGCTCAAGGAAGTATGCAAGCCGGTGGTGGTTGAACTCTGGGGACACGGACGCTCTCCCACGCCGCGCGATGCCGGTTCCTACCGCGTGGAGCATTATGCCTCCATGTTCGACGACATCAGGCGCTCCCTCGGTGCGACGCAGTGGTTCGTATGCGGACAGAGTTTCGGAGCGGGGCTCACGCTTCGCTACTCGCTGCAGTATCCCGATGCCGTGCTCGCCCAGGTATTCACCAACACGATGGCCGCCCTGTCGCTGCCCGGGGAGCTCGCTCGCGCGGTGCGCATGGAAATCCACGCCGAACAGATCGAGCGTGAGGGACTCGATGCAGTTCGAAAACTCCCGTTTCATCCGCGCTTCGCCAGGCGCTTTCCGCACGATATCCATCGGGAAATGCTTGCCGACGCGGAACGCATCGACCCCGTGGCTGTCGCAAACGCATTGCGTCAGACCAGTCCTTTCCTGTCCGTGGCGGCGTCCTTCGGTGAGACGCGCGTGCCAACCCTGCTTGTTAATGGATCGCGTGAAACACGCTTTCAGCCCATGCGCGAGCGCGCGAAGAACCTGCTGCCGACGTTGGAGATTGTCGATCTTGAAGGCGGGCATTCGGTGAATATCGAGGCGGCGAAGGACTTCAATGCCGCCGCGGTCGGTTTTCTGCGGCGCTATCAGCCGGGGGAGCCGGGATTCTGGTGACGGCAAGCCGGCCGAGCGTATACACTTCGTCGCCGTCTCGCGTGGCGATCAAACGGGAGTACCGGGGACAGCACCGATTGGCGAGAAGCGTGCCTGATTTTTCCGCAGAGACCTATTGCGCGCTGTTCGAAACCGCGCCCGATGCCGTTCTCGTGATCGAGGGCGATGGCCGTATCGTGCTCGCGAATTCCCAGGCCGAGCAGTTGTTCGGCATGCCGCGTGCGGAACTTCTGGGCCAGCCGATCGAAACGCTCATGCCCGATCGTTATCGGTCGATGCACCTTACGCACCGGGATAGCTACGTCCGCTCGGCGGGATCGCGGCGCATGGGCGCGGGTCCGTCCCTCTACGCGCTGCATCGGGACGGAACCGAGTTTCCTGTTGAGATCGCGCTCGGTCCAATCAATGCCGGAGGCCGCGTGCTGTACGCCGCCTCTGTGCGCGAGGTCTCCGATCTGAAGCGCACGCGGCAAGCCGCACTGCGGGGCCGCTACAACTCGTACGTCGCGCAATTTGGCCTGCGGGCGCTGGAAGACCCGGATTTCGCGACCTTGATCGATGCGGCTTCGCCGCTGGTCGCAGAAGCGATGCAGGCGGATGCCGTGGTCGCCTTCCGTCTCACGCCGGACCGGCGTGAGTTGAACTGCGTGTCGAGTTACGGGATCTCCGGGTCGGCAGCCGCGCGCATGCGCGCACCCAACGACCCGCGCTTTCTTCCGGGCTACCTGGTCGCGGCGCGTGTCCCGGTCATTGTCCCGGACACGCTGACCGAAAGGCGCTTCGAGATCATCGACGTGGTGCGCGAACTCGGCCTGCGTAGCGCCCTGTGCGTGCCGCTGTTCGGGCGAGGCGAGGTGATTGGCGGGCTCACGGCGCGCAGCATCGCGCCGCGCGAATGGAACGACGACGATGTCCACTTCATGCAGGCGGTCGCGAATATCGTCGCGACCGCGATCGAGCGCGGCGCTACCGAAGAGACGCTGCTGCACGCGCAGCGCCTCGAGGCTCTTGGTCAGCTTACCGGTGGCGTGGCGCACGACTTCAACAACCTGCTCATGGTGATCACCGGAAATCTCCAGATGCTGGAAGATCTCGCGGCGGAGCGCCCCCCGGAACTGGCACTCGCGCGCCAGGCGATCGGCGCGGCCGAGCGCGGCGCACTGCTCACCCGCAAACTGCTGGCGTTCGCGCGCAAGCAGCCGCTGCATCCGCGTCTGGTAGACCTGAATCATCTGATGACCGAATTCCGCGACTTGACCCAGCGCACGTTGGGCGAAAACGTCTCGGTGCACGTCAAGCTCGACCCCGCCCTGCCGGCGCTGGCGGCCGACGCCGCGCAACTCGAGACCGCACTATTGAACCTCGCGCTCAACGCGCGCGACGCGATGCCGGGTGGCGGAGTACTGACGCTCGAGACCGGGCGCATCAGGGTGGGCGCGGAACAGCGGCCGTCGGGGTCGGAACTCGATCCCGGCGAATACGCGGTCGTCACCGTCAGCGATACCGGTACGGGGATGGCGCCGGACGTGCTGGCGCGCGCCATCGAGCCGTTCTTTACCACCAAGGAGGTCGGCAAGGGCAGCGGCCTGGGCTTGTCGATGGTCTATGGTTTCGCCCGCCAATCGGGGGGTACAGCGCAGCTCAGCAGCGCGCCCGGCCGCGGCACGACGGTGAGGCTCTGTCTGCCTCTGCCCGCGGATCCTCAACGTATCGAAGCGCCTTCCAATCAGGCAGCGACGCCGATCGGCAGCGAAGTCGTGCTGGTGGTCGAGGACGACGCGCCGGTGCGCGACATCGCGGTCGCGTTTCTGGATCGGCTGGGCTACCGCGTGCACCAGGCGGCGGACGCCGAGGCAGCGCTGCAACTACTGCGCCGCGAACCCGAAGTCGAACTGCTGTTTACCGACGTCATGCTCCCGGGGCTCGATGGCATCGCTCTGGCGCAGCAAGCGCGCGCCCTCCGGCCGGGCATCGCCGTGCTCTATACCTCCGGCTACGCCTCGGGCGGTGCGATCGACCGCCTCCCCGGGGATGAGCGCCGCGCGGTTCTCGCGAAACCTTACCGGCGCGAGGAACTGGCATTCATGGTGCGCAAAGCGCTCGCACGGCGCACGAACTAAGCGACGATCAGTCGAGGTCGTGAATTCTGGCAACGCCGCCGCGACCGCCGACCCACATGCCTTTCGACATGCTGGCCACGGCGAAGACCGCGTTGGTGAACAGCCCGTCCTGTGTGGTCATGACGTTGAACTTGCCGTCTTTGAGCCGCGCCAGGCCCTTGTCGGTTCCGACCCAGAGTCGATTCCTCGCATCCTCGTGCAGCGAGAACACGTGATTGCCGGGCAGTCCGTCGGCTACGGTGTAGTACCTCCAGCCGCTGCCGTCATAGCGCGCCAGTCCGCTCCCCAAGGTGCCGGCCCAGACGACGCCCGCGCCGTCGACCGTCACCGACACCGTGAAGTTCGGATTGCCGGTGGCTCCCGCCTGTTCCGGATGCAGCCCGGCCTTTTGCTTGCCGTGCGGCGAGGCGAAAACCGCCGCATCGGCCTTGACCGCGCTGGGGTTCGGTTCCGCGTCAGATGCCGGACCGGGGCCGCCGCCATGATTCCAGTGGTTCCACTCCCCTCGCTGAAATCGCGCAACGCCTCTCTCGGTCGCCAGCCAGATGTCGCCGTTCGTGCCTTCGGCCAAGCCATAGACGCGATTGCTGGGCAATCCGTTGTTGGTCGCTTCCGCCGTATACAGATCCCATTGCGCGCGTTCGCGCAGCGCGCCGCCGCGCACTCGGTTGACCCCGGACCCGGTGGCAATCCAGACGTCGCCATTCGAAGCGACCAGAGCGTCGGAAACGAACTCGTCACCGAGTCCATCGGAAGTACCAAACGTTTCCCACTTGTCGCCGGCGGAATCGAGGATCGACAGACCGCCGCCGTAGGTTCCCACCGCAATGCGGCCTAGCAGCTTTCCGATGTAAACGACGGCGTCGGCGCGCAGCCCACTGCGCATATCGTAGAGACGGTACTCGTCGCTCACCGCGCTGTAGCGGATGACACCGCCTGAGGTGCCCACCCAGACGCGCTCGCCGTCAATCAAAATGCGCTTGACATTGCGGTTGCCGACACGGAAGTGCGTGAACTTCGGATTTGGCGCCGCGCTTGCTCCAGCCTTGCCTTCGGTGGGCGGTGCTGCGATCGCTCTCGCGGCCACCGCCTGGGCGCCGGGCGACGCCGCGACCACGGCATTGTCCGGTGGTGCCGTTTGCGCCGCAGTTGCGCGCGGCTGGGCCGGTATCGCAGTCGAGGCACGCACGGTGCCCG
Source organism: Betaproteobacteria bacterium (assembly GCA_016195915.1). Taxonomy (GTDB): domain Bacteria; phylum Pseudomonadota; class Gammaproteobacteria; order Burkholderiales; family SG8-39; genus JADGRQ01. The sequence continues at coordinate 12,829 of JACPYS010000044.1, forward strand.
CCACCGGTTGCGGCTTGTCGTTCATCGTCGCCACACCGGCGACCAACCCGCCAAGCGCGACCAAACCCAGCGCCGCAATTCTGTAGTCGATCGCCATGAGCGTTTTGTCCTCTAGCCCGGTCGGTTTCCGTGCGCACTCACCGCTGCAACGTACGGCTGTAGGCAATCACGTTAAAAAGGTCCGCGTCGCTGATCATCCCTTGGAAGCCGGGCTTCGCGCCCCGCCCGGCGCGCAGGATCTGCACCAGCGCCTGGTCCGTGCGCAGCGGGGCTTCGCGTCGCGATAGATTCGGCGCCCCCGGCCACGTGCTGTTGCCCGACGCGCCGTGACAACTGGCGCAATACTGCCGATAGACGTCGGCGCCGCGTACGATGTCCGCGCCCGATGCCGGACCGGTGCTCGACAGCAACGCGACGCAAGACGCGATCCCCAGGAACTGCGCGGCACTCATCGATTCTTCCTTCCCTTGTCCGGGGTTCCCTTCTTCTTGAGCGCCTGGGCCCTGGCGACGTAGTGCTCGGCCTGCATTGCATCTGGCGAAATTCCGAATCCGCCTGCGCGGTAGGCCTGCGCCAGCGCTTCGAGCGCGGGCAGATAGTCCAGCGCAGCCGCCTTGCGCAGCCAGTCCGCGGCAACGCTCTTGTCCGGACTGACCGGGATCTCGCCCTGCTCGGCGCGGATATAGGCGTTGGCAAGTGCGATGGTCGCCGGGGCGTATTTCTTTTCCGCCGCACGCAAGAACCAGAAATAGGCCTGGCTCAGGTCCTTCTTCACACCCTCGCCGGAAAAGTACATGCCGCCCACGCTGTACTCGCCGGCGGCATCGCCCTGTTCCGCCGCGCGCCGGTACCAGGCGAGTGCCTCTGCGTCGAACTCTGCCTGATCGAGAATATCTCCCAGCAGGACCTGCGACGGCGCGTGACCGGCGTCTGCGGCGCGGCGCAGCGCGGCCATGGCCGTAACGACGTCGCCGCCGCGGAACGCCTGCTCGCCGCGCCTGTAGTCGTCCTCGGGCGCGCTCCAGGCAACACCTGCGATCCCGACCGCCAGGCACAGCGCGGCAGTTCGACCCAGCCGCGAAAAGCAGTTTCGGGAATACGGTTTGCAAATCTGAGAAAACTCTTTGCTCGGACCCCGTGCGCTGCGACGCATGCTGGCGTCTCCTTTGTTTCGTCAACCGTCGGCTGCGCGCCCATCCTCTTCAGACGAGGACGATCTTTCCTGTTCGATGCCTTCCAGCTTCCGGTACAGGCTGGACAGTCCGATACCGAGCTTTTGAGCCGCGACCCTTCGGTCGCCACCCGCCTCCTGCAGCGCCTGGAGTATCGCTTCCCCCTCCATGCGCCGCATCTGGTCACGCAGTGTCCGTTTCGCAGCAACCGGCGTGCCAGCTTCGGCGGCCGAGATCGGCGTGCGCGCCACCTCCGGCGAAAGATCGCCAGGGGTGATGGCGTCCCCATCCGCGAGGATGTAGGCCCGGTTGATGACATTGTCCAACTCCCGCACGTTGCCCGGCCAGTGATAGGCCTCCAGCAGTTCTTCCGTCACGGGATCGATCACAAGCTTGCGGGGTGCCGCATTGCTGCGGCTGATCCTGGCGAGGACGAAGCGGACCAGTTCCGGAATGTCCTCCCGCCGCTCGCGCAACGCCGGGACGCGTATCTGAAACACGCCGACGCGGTAAAACAGGTCCTCGCGAAACTTGCCCGCCGCAACCATTTCGGCTGGATCGCGATTGGTCGCAGCGATGATGCGCACATCGAGCTTGCGTATCTGCTCGCCACCGATCGGCCGCACCTGCTTGTCCTCGATCACGTGCAGGAGCTTGGTCTGCATGGCGAGCGGCAGCTCGCCGATCTCGTCCAGAAAGATGGTGCCGCTATCGGCCTGGAGGAACAGCCCCTTGCGCGCGCGATCGGCGCTGGTGAACGCGCCCTTGGTATGACCGAAGAACTCGCTCTCGAGCAGGTTTTCCGGGATCGCGCCGCAGTTTACTGGAATGAAGGGCGCATCCTTGCGCGAGGACAACTCGTGGATCTGCCGCGCAACGACGCCCTTGCCGGTGCCGCTCTCGCCCGTGATCAGCACAGTGCTGTCGGTCGGCGCGACCTTGGTCACCATGCGATCGAGCTCGAGCATGGCGGGCGCCCGAAAGCGAAACCACGCGTCCCGGTTGCCGAGCACCATGTTGCGCAGCGCGCGGTTCTCGTTTTTCAGGCCGCGCAGCGCCTCGATCTGCGCCAGCCGGTGCAGGATCTCCTCGTTGCGTGCGGGTTTGACGATGTAGTCCGAGGCCCCGGCCTTGAGCGCTTCGATCGCGGTGTCCATCGAGGCGAACGCCGTGACCATGATGAAAACCACGTCGCTGCCGCCCGCCTTGGTGCGGCGAAGCAGCTCGATGCCGTTCATTCCAGGCAGCTTGATGTCGCACAAGGCGACGTCGAACTCGCCCTTGGCGAGCCGCGCCGACGCCTCCTCGGCTGAAGCGGCCGCTTCCACCTCGTAGCCGGCGCGCATCAGCATCAGGGTGAGCATCTGGCGGATCGCGGGCTCATCATCGACGACCAGCACCTGCAGCGACGGCATGGGGTCACGCGCTCCGTTTTGTGTAGTACGCAGGAAGCACGACTTCGCAGACGCCTCCATCCAACGCCGGCGCCGTGAGCTCCCCGACCATGCTCTCGACCAGCCGGCGCGTGTGTTCGAGCCGCGCGCCATCGGGTGGTACGGACTCTCCCCGCACCCGCAGGACCAGGTCGCGTCCGCGAACCGCTGCGTCCATCGCGATCTGCGCCGGTCCCAGCGCTGCGTCCTCGTCGATGCCGAACAGCAGCAGGTTCATCAACACCTCGCGAAGATGACCCGGCACGACGACCAGCACCGGCAGGTTCTGCCCCAGACGCAACTCCATCCGCGTCGATCGAAACCGTGGATCGAACCGCATGAAATCGCACACGGCGCGCGCCATGCCGGCGACGTCCACCGGTTCGGCGTCCTCGCTGCCTTGCGCCGCAAAATCTGCGATTTGCCGCGTCATGGCGGCAATGCGCCTCGTCTGCTCGAGAATCACGTCCGGCTGGCACGCGCGGCATTCACCCGAAGACTGGCGGCTGTCGATGCTTTCAGCCAGCGCTGATATCGTCGCGAGCGGATTGCCGATTTCGTGCGCCAGGTTGCTCGCCATGGCGCCCAGCGCCACCATTTTCTCGCGATGCGCGCGCTCTTCGCGCGCGACGGCGATCTCCCGCTCGCGCCCGGCGAGATCATGCGCCATCCGGTTCACCGCGCGTGTCAGAGCGCCCACTTCGTCGCGCCGCGTGACCTCGAACGGTTCACCCCGATACCCTGAAACGATTTCCTTGGCACGCCGCTCGAGCAGGCCCAGGTCCTCCGCCAGGCGCGCAAAGAACATTGCCGTAACGCCCCCGAAGATCACCAATCCCGCCAGGCCAAGCGCCAGCGCAATGATCGTGATGCGGTCGGAGTGCTCGCGATAGCTTTTCGCCATTGCACGCGAGTGTTCGACGGCCCGGGCGCCCTCGCGATCGATCTCCCGTGCCAGCGTCACCAGCGATTCCCGCAGTTCGATCAGGTTGGCCGGGCCCGGCTGCGCGGCCAGCGCAGCCAGGCGCTGTTGCGTCACCGCGTGCAGCGCGAGCACGCCCGGGTACTTGACGCGCAAGTCGCGTAACGACTGCTCGACCACCTCCAGCGCGTAAGGCGTGGTTTCGCGCGCCGCCACTGCCGGATCGCCGCCCAAAGGCAGCTGCCGCAGCACGAGCAAGGCATTCGAAATGGCGAGACCCGAGCGCCTGAATGCTTCCTCCACCGCAGACATCTCATCCATCGCGCTCAGGCGGTCGAACATCAGTTGGCGTTCGCCCAGGATATACGCCGCAGTCAGTCCGCCGTACAGCACCAGCAGAAGGCAGGCTATGATTCCCTTGAGCATCAAGGAAACCGCGACTCCGGCAGGAGCCGGCGGGCGTTCTTGAACAGGTGGCGCCGGTTCCTGCAACTCGGGCTACAACGGACGCTTGACGGTCACGGCGCCACGTACCTGCCCCAACGAGTAACCGATGGCCTTGTCGAACGGATAGTCGAGTGCGAGCCTCTCCCTCACCGTGGCCGAGAGACCTTCTGCGGGACCGTGGCAATTCAGGCACAGCTTCTCCACCACCAGAGGCTTGATGTAACGGAAGTACGTGCCGCCCGGCTCCTTCACCACCTCGCCGAACTCCATCGCCTCGGCTTTCTCGCCGCGCTGCACGCGCTGATCGAATTCGACCAGTACCCGGTGCTCCCAAGCATCCGGCTGCCCCAGCGCAGGATTGCGCGTGCGCAGGCTCACGCGGCTCACGCGCCAGCCCGTCATGCGCGACAGCGACGAGGCGACTTCCGGCCCGCTGAACTTGCACACGATGATCGAGCGCAGCGGACCGGTCGCCTCCATCTCGCGCCGCAACTCCCCGCCGAGCTGCTGCACGAACTGGGCCGCGACCTTGCGACCGTCGTCGTAAAACCGGCGCAATTCGTCGGCAGACTGCGCGCCCGCGCCCGCAACGACACCGGCAAGTACCGCGAATAACGCGAGCCTGGCGGTCATCTTATAATTCCGAGGCAAGGTGTACGAGTTCATTATAGCGCCACCGTATCGGTCGGCACGATCGCGGGGAAACGGCAGAGCACACTGGTCCCTCTGCCGCTGTGTGACGCGAGCGTGATTTCGCCGCCGTAGCGCTGGACAATCCGCCGGCACGCGTCGAGCCCGAGGCCGTTGCCCTTGCCTGCAGGCTTGGTCGTAAACAGCGGCTCGAACGCGCGCGCCAGAGTGCGCTCGTCCATGCCGCGGCCATTGTCCTGCACCCGTACCTCGGCCCAGGCTCCTTTGCGCCGGGTCGCGACTTCGATGCGCGGCGAGTGCTGATCCGCGCCCTCCAGAGCTTCCGCAGCGTTCATCAGCAAGTGCAGCAACAACTGCACGATATCGTCCTCCGCCGCGTACACCAGGGGCAGCACCGGATCGAAATCGGCGGCGAGTTCGATAGGCTTGAAGCGATGATCGAAACGAAGCAGCGCGCTCACGCTCTCGAGCACCGGGTTGAGCGCGACCGGGGCCTGCTCCTTCGAACGAATGCCCGCGGTGAGCGCCAGCCGTCGTGTAATCTCCGCCACGCGCTCGGCGAGGCCGCGCAGCATTTCGGCGTCGATCTCGACCCGCCTGCCTTGGCGCGCGGCGGCCAGCAGTTCGTTGGCGATCGCAGCGATGCCGGCCACCGGGTTGCCGATCTCATGCGCGACGCCGGCGGCGATTCCACCGAGAAGCGTGATTCGCTCGCTGTGAAACTGCTCCAGACGCGCGGTCGAAATCTCGCGCTCGCGTGCATCGAGGTCGGACGCCATCTTGTTGACCGCCTGCGCCAGTGCGCCGACTTCATCGTCGCGCTCGATGTCCAGCGATGCGCCGCGGTAGCCGTTGGCAACTTCCAGCGCACGCGTCTGCAAGCGTGCGAGATCCGACGCGAGCCGACTGAGAAAAAGTGTCAGAAAGGCGCCGAAAATCATCAGGCCCAGCAGCCCCACGGCCAGCGCTACCCAGATCAGCGGCTCGAGGCTTCCCACCATTTCCTGGCGCTGCTCCAGCAACTGCGTTGCCTGTACGATCAGCAATGCGGCGGCACCCACCACGTACAGGGATACGAGCGAGAACAGCAGCACTCCTTTGGCGCGAAGCGTGAAACGCCGGCCGCCGGCCAGGGACATGCGGCTGGGGCCAGTGTCAGGCACGTCACTTGCAAAGTTCATGGCGTGCGCGAAAAAGCCGACAAGGAGCCAGCATGAGAACATCGAAATGGCTGGGCGCAGCCGTGCTCGCGGGCGCAGTGCTGGCCTCGGGCGCGGACGCTCAGACAATACCGGATCCCTTGACCGACGCGCGTGCGGCGCAGGCCCGCCGCGACTTCCTGCTCGCCTTCAAGCTGTTGCTGCCGCTGGCGCGGGACGGCAATGCCGAGGCGCAACTTCGGCTTGGCCTCATGTATCACCATGGGCAGGGCGTGCGCGAAGATGACGCCGAGGCGTTTCGCTGGTTCCGGCTCGGCGCGCTGAGCGGCAACGTGGAAGCCCAGTTCCATCTCGCCAACCTGTATGCGCTCGGATTCGGCGTCCCGCCGGCGGAAAGCGAGCCCGATCGGGCGGCGGCGCGCTGGTATTTCGAGGCCGCCAGTCAGGGTCACGCGGAGGCTCAACACAACCTGGGAATTCTGTTTCTTTCCGGCAAAGGCGTGGTGCAGAGCACCAGCGAGGCGCTCAACTGGTTCCGTCGCGCCGCCAACAGCGGTCATCGTGAGGCGCAGCGATTCATCGACGCGCATCCCACCCCCCGTTAGGCGAGCGCCTCGCTGATCCACCCCGCGGAAAGCAGCCCGGCGCTCGCGGCGATGAACACGCCGAGCGCCAGGCGCGCGCGCTGTGCCTCGTCCCGCCCGCGCATGCCGCTCCAGGTCAGCAGTACGACCCCGGTGGCCAGCACCGACACGAGGAGAAACCCGGCGGGACGATGGGACGCGTGCATGTCGGTGACCGTCCAGATCGCCCCCATCCCGGAGCCAAGCAGAAGCAGTGGCGCGCCAACCGAAAACGCGGCGGACAGCGCCCCGGCCGAGTGCGCGGTGACGCCACTCGAGCGACGCGCCAACGCGAGGGCCGCCAGCCCGCCGGCAAGCGCCACGGGACAGTACCCCAAGGACATCGCGAAACGATGGCCCGCCTCCCAGTAAGCGGCCAGCCCATTGGGCGGCCTTCCCGGCGTCGCAAGGCCGTGCACGATGAGCCACATCTCGCAGAGCACCGCAAACATCACGGCCGGCATCACGACAATTCCCGCCGATCGTGTCCGGTAAACCCGCTCGATGGCCAGGTAGGCAAGCACCGCTGCAGCCGAAAACAGGGCCGTTCCCTCGTACAAGCCGATTCTGGCGGCGCCGGTCTGCAAAGCGCCGAGTGCGAGCCCCGCAACCACCCCCAACGCGCCCACGGTCGCAAGCAGGGTGGCCACGCGGCCAACGAGCTCGGTGCGCAGCCACAGGTGCGCCGCGTACATGGCCGTCGATCCGGCAAGAGCCGTATTCGCATAGGTCACCCAGTGAAATGCCGCGGGCGCATGCTCCAGTGTCCCGGCGCCCGGCAGGAAACGCGCGAGCGCACCACCAGCCAATAGCGCAACCCCAAGCGTGGTGCCCCAGAACTCGATCAGGCGTTTCATGTTGACGTGGCCTCCCCTCGAACGCGGCGCAACACGCCGAAGTCCCGTCATCACGCAGCAAGTTTCGCTCCAGCGTGCTGCGACCCGGCAGGGTCCCCGATTCGCCCCGCCAGGGCTTCGCCGATCCCCATTCCTGCGATCGCAATTCCCGGAGTTGGGAATCAGCCTGCGGATCGGGCTTGCCACTCCCAGAGCGCTGCCCGGGCCTTCGGCAGCCACGGATCGTCCGGCGTCGCAAGGTGCACGAAAGTGCGCATCGCACCCAACGCACCCGGCCGGTCGCCCAGCGCCTCGAGGGTGACCGCCAGCCCGTAATAAGCATTCGCCTGCGCCGGCCGCAGCTCCAGCGCACCCAGGAAGAAATCGCGCGCGGCTGCGTGCCGGCTCAAGCCGAGCAAAGCGAAGCCCATGTTGACGTGCACCTCCGGCACTTCGGGTGCGATCTCGACCAAGCGGTGCAGCGCCGCGAGCGCATGCTCGTATTGCCTTGCGTGCAGCATCATTACGGCTTGGCTAAACCTCTGGTCGAACTCCGCTCGCTGCATGGCGCGGGCGTGGGCGGCGGGATCCCGACGCGCATCGATCGGGGCATCGCTCCCGCCCGCCGGCAGCCCGCCGTCGCGGCCGAGCCAATGGACCCCGGCACCGCCGAGCACCACGCAAAGCAGTGCGATCGCCATGACGCGAACCCGGACGTCGCGGGGAGGGCGCGCGCTACGGGACGCCGAGGTCTGGATGCTCGCCTTCGACATGCTCAGATCGCCCCCTGGTGTGGCGCGGTGGTCACGAACGGCACGCCGAAAAAGGTGAGGAAGGCAAGCACGAACACTCCGATCGCAAGCACCGCGCCGACAGGCGGGGCCGGCCTGAGCGTGGAGCGCGCGTGCAACGCGAACGCCAGCAGGAGCCAGGTGAGGAATGCCCAAGTCTCCAGCGGATCCCACGCCCAATAGCGTCCCCATGCATCCTGCGCCCAGATCGCCCCGGTCAGCAGCATCGCGGTTTCGAAGATCAGCCCGAGCGCGAGGAACCGATAGGCGAGCTCGTCGAGCTGGCGGTCGGCCGGCAGCGTGGCAAACCACGCAGCACCGTGCCGCGTCAGGCGCGCCAGCACGATACCGGACAGACCCACTGCGATCAGCACGGCGCCGAGAAACACTTTGCCGAAACCGACGTGTATGTAGAGCCAGGCCGTGTTGTAGGTCGGCGGAAGATGCCCGGCGCGCGGGCTCTGCAGCACGAGCCAGACCATCATGACGAACAGCAGCGGAACCACGATCGCTGCCGCAGGCCGCAGCGCGGGGAGTCGCCAGCAGGCCAGCGCGAATATTGCGAGCAGGCTCCAGACGTTGGACGAGAGGATCTCGTACATCGTGATGAAGGGGCCGTGACCGAGCCGTTCCCAGCGCAAGCCGATGGAAACGCCGTGCAGAGTCAAGCCCAGCACAATGAGGCTGAAGACCCAACGTTGCGGCAAACGTCGGAGCACCACGCCACCAATCGCGAGCGACCCGGCGAGTGCATACACGCCGATCGCGCCCCAAAGCGCCATCAGTTCAAGATTCATGGGCATGCAAGCGGCCCCGGGTCAGCACTTTGCCACGGCTCGCGGCGAAACCGGACGACGTAATGCCAGCCGAGCGCGCCGGCCGCCAGAGCGCACGCGGCGAGCAACCAAGGCAGGGTCCAATCGCAGAAAACGCTATAGCCCATCCACAGGCGCAGACCCGCATAGTGCAGCGTACCCTCCGAAAAGCGATGCGACTCACCCGGACGCAGTACCACATGCTCGCGCCCCGCCGCGATGATGAGCGCGTGCTCCCTGGGCGGCCGCAGCAACCAGGATTTCTCGAGATCCACGATGCGCTCCTCGATCTCCAGCCGCGTCAACAGGGCCTGCGCGGCGCCGGGCGGTGTCCATTCGATTTCCTGGCGCGTGAGCTGCGCCGGAAACGAGGGCAGGTGGATGGTGCCCCGCACAGGCGGGCCGCCGAGAGCAGGCGCCCATACGAAATCGGGTGCGAATCCCTTGTTCGGCGTCGTATAGAAACGGTAGCCCGACAATTTGAGAGGCGTGTCGTCTCCGATCACGGCCTCGCGATGTGCTCCGCTCGAATCGACAAATGCGACGCGGTTGCGCGTCTGCGCGCGCTTCATGCCCGGCTCGTAATACACCGTGAATCCGAGATTCGTGAACGCAACGCGCTCGATCACGTCGCCGTGCAGCGGGCCGCTCTCGCGCTGCGTGAGGACGCCGCCGAACTCCTCCCCTTCGGAAAGCTCCACCGCGCCCTTCAGATAAGTCAGGCGTCCGGCGGCGGCGAGCGCGACGACGGCAAGCAGCGCGAGGTGGAACAGGAGCAGCGCCGAGTGCGTGCGAAACGCCGGTTGCGTGGACAAGGCGCCCGCTAGATTGACCGCGAGCAGCGCAAGCGGCGTCGCCAGGATCCACGCCGGCGGACCGAAATCGCGGCTTACCGCGATCACGCACACCGCAAGCAAAGCCATCAGCGCGAGAGTGAGCCGCGGTGACCCCAGCTGCGCCGCTGCGCCGCGCCACGGCTTCGTCTCAAGGGGGATTCTGGCAGTTCTCATTGCTGTCGCGCATCCATTCCTTGCCGCTCTTCCCGTTGCCCGGTGCGCCCGCCGATCCGCAATCGGTGTCACTCCACTGGCCGCTTGGACGGAAATTGCGAATCTTGAGAATGGCATTGAGATAGTACGGCTGCCGGTTGTACGCCGCGGTGGTGTTGTTGCGCACCTGCGTTCCCGGCGCCTGTCCGGCTTCCTGCCCGACGTCGTTCAGGTTGACCAGAAACGCCTTGTTCTTCCAGCCGTGCGGCACTGCTACGTGGCACCAGTTGCAACGCAGGCGGCCGATCTTGTCCGCGTGGAACGAATGCCCGTCATTGCCGTTGGAAAGCCAGAACCCGGTGCGCGTTTCCCCGCGGGTGGCATAGACCGTGTAACTGTGGCACTTGAAACACAGGCCGGTTGCCTGCTGCCCGCTGCCGGTGCTCGAGTTCCATGCACCCTTCAGCAGGAAATTGTTTCCCGATCCGTGCGGTCCCCACGGCGTGCCGTTCTCGCCGCCGTCCGGGATCACGGAGTTGTTCGCGGCGACTTCGGCGCCGTGGCAGTCGCTGCAGTACATCGTCTGCGTGCCGACCCCGTTGCGCCACGGGAATTGCCAATTGTTCGCGCTGACGCCGCCGCGTACCGCCGGCGTGCGCCCGGTATCCCCCATCACCGGATGCCAGCTGCGATGGTTGTTGGTCTGGAAGTTCGTCGCGGCACCCGAATCGGTGGTCGAGCCGCCGCCCTTGTGGCCGATCGGCGCCTGAAATTCCTTGGCCTGGTTGGTGTACTGCGTAAGGTTGTTGGTCACGCTCGGCGTGCCGCCCGTGCGCCCGAGCGCGGGGCGGTTGCCGGTCGGCAGGACGTTGTTGTCGTCGTAGCCGAAATCCGAGTGGCACTTGAGGCAGATCTGGTATTCGCGCGTCACGTAAGTCGCGGCAACACCCGTATTGGTGCTTGTTCCGGGATCGCCGCGCTTCACACCGTAGCTCGTCGGCAGCGAGTGAAACGAGGCCGACCCGTAGACCGGCTCGACACCCGTGGTGCCGCGCAATACGCCCGAGGCGATGTTCGTGTGGCTCGTCGCGACGCTGTCGGTGTGCGGGTGGGTCCCCGCCGCATCGGGCGACCCGGTCAGGCTGCCGGCATTACCGATGAACGAACGGAACTTCACCACGCGGTGCGGATTGTGGCAATCGGTGCACTCGGCATGCCGGTTGGCGAGATTGCCTGCGCCCAGCTTGCTGCGCGCCTCGATGAAGTCCGCGCCGCACCGGTTGCTCGCCGTGGTGCAGTCGACGAACCCGGCGTCAACGAAATTACCGCCGACGTCGTGCGCCTCCGCAGTCACCCCCTGCTCGGCATTAGTGATCGGCATGCGGATCGCACGCGCGAACTCGCTCTTGACGTTCGGCACCAGGGTTCCGGGATTGGTGATCACGGGTGTCGCTGTGTGGCATTGGTAGCACACCTCTTCGATCGCGCTCGCGCCGCCCGACTTCGGGCTTGCCAGGCTGTCGGTGCCCTCGCGCGTCAGCCGGCGTGCACCCTGCACCGTGTGCGTATCATGGCAGTTGAGGCATGCCGCTTTCCAGACGGGGAGGTTGGCAGGGAAATCCCGCAGCTGCGCACTCGTCGCGGCGGGCAGGTACGTCTGCGTCGCTACTTGCGGATTGGCGTGCACCGAGAAGGCCCAGGTCCCGCCGGTCTGGTTCTTGTCGTGGCACGACAGGCAGATGATGTCGTTCGCCTCGCTGTATCCAGTGCCCGGAGTGCCGACCTGAAAGCGGTTGTGGCGCAGGAATTTCTGGTTGCCCTGCGACGTATCGGTTTCGCGGATATGCGGGTCGTGGCAGGAACCGCACTGCACCTGGCCTTGGCCGCCGCTTCCGGTCGGCTCGAGCGGCACCAGGGGCCTGTACCCGGGTGCGCGCACACCGATCACGCTGCCGCTGCCCGCGGGCCATTTCTGGTTCGCATCCACGTTGCGCAACTCGCCGTCGCGCGTCGCGAGCGCGCTCGAGTAGGTGACGGAAATCGGGTGGTCGTTGGTCAGGTCGGTGCCGAGGTTGCGCGTAAACCCCGTGCTCGCGCCCTGGCCGGAGGGCATCACGCCCCCCGTGCCCGTGCCGCTCATCTGGATTGTCACCGCGCCCTGGCCGTTCAACACGTTCACGCTGCCGATCGCAAGCGTTCCGTCGTGGCACGAGAGGCACAGCTTCGAGCTGCCGCCGGGCTGGTCGAGCGACCCCTGGATCGCATTCGCGTCGAGTGAATTCGAGGTATAGACGCTGTAGGTCGCGCCCGAGAGCTTGCGATTCCAGAGCGGCACCGCGCCGGTGGTCGCGGCGTGCGGCGTGTGGCAGAACGCGCACACCTGACTCTCGCTCACCGCCTTGACGCCGCCCACGCCGCTGCCGCCGCTCGCGGAAAGGTTGTGCGGCGTGGCGCGCACGTCCGACACGCGCCCGGCGAGCGACGGCCACGCGGCGCCGAAGAGCACCAGCAGAATCGACGCGATCGCCAGGGGCCGCATCATCCACCGCCCAGAAACTGGAACACCATCACGCGGCCATTGAACATGTCGGCGACGAACACACGGTTGCGGGCATCCACCCAGACGCCGGCCGGCAGGAAGAAACGGCCCGTCTCCTGCCCTGTGCCGCCGATGGGCAGCAGGTATTCGCCGTTGCGGTTGAACACCAGCAGGTGATCGTAATAGCTCTCGATCACGTAAACGTGGTTTTCATTGTCGACCGCCACGCCCTTCGGCCGCACCAGATTGCCGACATAAAGTCCGCGTGCCCCGAACTTGCGGTCGAGCACCTCGCCGCCGGCGCTGAACACCTGCACGCGGCTGTTCATGGTGTCGGTGACGTAGAGTTCGCCCCGCGCAAACGCGATGTGCGTCGGATAATTGAACTCGCCGTTGCCCTCGCCGCGGCGGCCGATCAACTGCACCAGGCGGCCTTGATCGTCGAACACCTTGACGTCATGGCCATAGGTATCGGCGACATAGAGCAGCTTCTGCTCGGCGTCACGAGCGAGCCCTGCCGGACGCTTGAGAATTCCCCTGCCGATCTCGCCCACCGGATTTCCGGCGCGATCCAGTCGCGCGATGAAACCGAGTTCGGCATCGGCGACGTAGATCCCGCCGTCCGGGCCCGGCGCCACGCCCACGGGCGAGACGAATCCGGTCAGCCCGCGCGCCTTGTCCCAGACCAGCAATTCGCCGGCCCTCTCGTCGAACACGAACACCGCCTGGCGGCTTGCGTCGGTCACGTAGATGCGCCCGCTCTCGTCAGCCGCTCCCGTCACCGGGCGCTGCAGCACGACCTGCTCCACGTCGGGCGCGTCCAGGCCGACGACCAGGCGCCACAGGCGTTCCCCGGCGCCCCTCGTCTGTTCACCCGTCGCACGGAAGTTGACCTCTCCGATGAGCTGCCCGGCGTACATGAAACGCGGCACTTCCGGCGGCTGCGGATACAGAATGCGCTTGCCCTCGGGCGCGTCCTCCATGCCGAAATGCAGTACCGCGGGACCGCGCGGAGCCGAGCATCCGAGCGCCAGCACGACCATCGCCGCCGCGCCAGCCCATTGCGCCACGCGCTTCACGATACCTACCCTTCGCCCAGCACGCGGAACAGTTGCACGCGACCGCCAACGGCGTCGGCGATCGCCAGCTCGTCGTCGTGCACGCGCACGTCGCTGAACTCAGTCACGCCGAAGCTCTGCGCAGCAAGGGATCCTTCATGCCTGCCGGCGCGAAAAATGTGCAGGCTCCGGTCCATCCCGTCGACGACGTACACGCGGCCGTAACGATCGGCGGCGAGCGCACGCGGCTGGCGCAGCACGCCCTCGCCAAACGCCTGCATCACCCGGCCCTGCGCATCGAGCCGCAGCACCCGGGTGCGCGCGGGTTCAACCGCGTACAACGCATCGAATCCGGTAACGAGCGCTGTGAGCGGACCGATCGATTCGCCCCCGAACGCGGCGAGCGGCACCGGCAATACCGCGTTGAACGCCGGGCGCACCGCGAGCACGCGGCCCGCGCTCGAATCGGCCAGCCAGATCACCCCGCTCGGGTCCTCGAGCGCCAGATCGCGCGCTCCTGCCAAAAGCCATGGGTCCTGCAGGCGCGCGAGCTGTCTGCCGTCTCGCGACACGCGCAGCAGGCGCCCGCGCATCGGATCCAGGATCACCACGCTGCGGTCGCCGAGCACGCAGAGCTTCACACCGGGTCTTGCCCCGGTTCCTGGCAGCCGACGCAACTGCTGGCTGAACACATCGCAGTGAAACACCGCGTCGTGGCCTGCGTCGGCGATATACAGATCGGTGCCACGCGCCGCGGCAGTGATCGGTCCACGCAGCGCAATGAACGGGCCGGGCGCCTGCAGCCGTGCCCCGGGCGCCGGTACCGGTGCGAGCGAAAAACCTCCGGACACGCTTGCCAACGGGGCAAGAAAGCTCGCCGGGGTCAATGGCCGCGCCACCGGAGATGCTTCCGGATCGCCAGCGCCGCGCGGCTCGATCCGGCAAGCGGCAATTGCCGCCATGCTCACACACAGACCGCGCAGCACGTCGCGCCGCCCTCGCCGCGCCGGCGCCGCTTGCCGATCGCTACCAGCGCCCCGGGCCATTCGTCTGGTGTCCGCCATAGATGCCGCTCTTCAGCCCGGGCTTTCCGGAGTGGCACAGGTCGCAACGCTCGGCTCCCCAGGCGATGTCGTTGTTGTGGCACATGCCGCAAAACCTGCCGTCGATGATATCGCTCATCCGCACGTCGTTCGCGCCGGCGCGCATCTCGAACCCGAGTTCATGATGACACACCTTGCAACGGAAGCGCACACGATGGAACCAGTGTGGAAACACCACCGGCCGCATGCCGCCCTTGCCCGAATAGCGGTTGAGCACGACGTCGCCGTACTCGCTGCGCGCCTCGGGCACGGCGAGCGCGAGCACGGCAAGCAGTATCAGCGAGACTCGCGGAACGCGCGGCGCGGCCATGATTGCACGGGCGCGTCAGCGCGCCGACTCCATCGCCTGACGCGGCTTGGCCGGCGTGCGCGGCGTATTATGACAGCGCGCGCATTCGGTCAATGGGAACGCGACCGCCCCGTGGCACTGCCCGCATTGCTCACCCTGCAAGATGCGCAGCATCGAGATCTCGTTCGCGCCCACCTTGGATTTGAACAGCTTCTCGTGGCAGTTACTGCAATCGAGCCACAGAGTGTGCTCGCGGTGCGGAAAGCGCACCGCCGGCACGGAACCGTAACGGCTCATGTAGATGTCCGTCTCGAGCAGCCGAACCTCTGCCTCGGGGCGAAGGCTGGAGCGCGGATTGATGCTGCCGTCGCGCAACGCATCGACCCAGCGCACCTGGTTGCCCGCGCTGTCGGCAGGCAGCGCGGAGAGCGCCTCGCGCGGCTCCTGCAACTGCCGCATTGCCGGACTGCGCGGGTCGTGCACGCCGTCCTTGGCAAGCGAATCCCAGTTGCGCTCGAAGCGCGGCGGCGGCTTGCCGCTTTGCGCCGCGGCCACGGTGCAGATCGCAAGCAACAGGGCGAGCGCGAGCCGCACGAGGCTACCCCGGGATGAAAACGCCTGCGCTGCGGATCGCCCGCACCAGTTCGCGTGTCGCGCCTTCGAGCATTTCGACCGCGCCGCCGAAATCGCCGCGCCGCGCACTCGCTTCGGCCTGGCGGCGCAGTTCGCCGGCTTTTTCAACGAAGCCCGTGCCCGCGGCCGCCTCGGTGGACTGCTTCTTCGCGAGGAGATCGAGCAGCATGCGGTGCGTATCGTTGCGGTCCAGCTCGTAGTGGTATTCCTCCTCCCTGCTGGCGAAGGAGAGCGATCGCACCAGCGTGTCGCCGCCGCGCATCGAGCCGATCGAGGCCTTGGCGAGAAAGTACGCCTGCTGGGCGAGCGGCTGCGCCTCGGCGTAGCGGCGTTCCGCGGCGTGCGCGCGCGCCTGATCGAGCAATTGTTCGATCTGCCGCGCCGCCTCGGAGCTGCCCGCTGCCGACTTCTCGGCGCCGATCCTCTTTTGCGCCGCGAGCAGCGC
This sequence comes from Betaproteobacteria bacterium, assembly GCA_016195915.1. Classification (GTDB taxonomy): domain Bacteria; phylum Pseudomonadota; class Gammaproteobacteria; order Burkholderiales; family SG8-39; genus JADGRQ01. Next base: position 28,735 of record JACPYS010000044.1, read on the forward strand.
ACGCGCCGCCTCGATGCGCGTTTCGACTTCGCCGCCGAGATTGTCGCCCTTGGCACGCTCGCCGGCCGCCATGCGCGCGCCCTCGAACATCTGGCGCGCGGCGTCATCGAGCAGGCTCGCCGCGGAGCGGTAATCGCCGGCAGCGTGCGCGTCCTCCGCGTGCCGCACGAGTTGGCGCGCCTTGATGCGCTGGGCGCCCGCCTCGGCGTTGCCGCTCGCCTCGATCTGGCGCGCTGCCGACGAGCCCTCGATCAGCGCCTTGACGGACTGCAGCCGGCGTTCCACCTGCGCCCGGTCCGGCGCAGTGGCGGCGCGCTTTGCTTGCGCGTCCTGCGCGAGGGGCGCCGCGTGCGGAAACGCCGCTGTGATCAACAGGAGCGCAACGGCGCAGGCATGCCGCAACAACGGACGACTCGAATCCATGGTTCGTTCCTTTGCCAAAGTTGGACGGTGTTCATCGGGCTGTCTGCATCGCCAGACCGGCCGCAGTGAGCGCGCGCTGCAACCACTCGATGCTCTCGCGCAGCGCACCGAGCGCAGCGCGTACGTCTCCGCGCGCCGAGTGCGTGTCGGCCGCGTCCCGGAGCTCGAGTGCACGCTGCACGTGCTGCTCCGACAGCCGCATGGCATCGGGCGCCGGCTTGAGTTCCGCCAGCGCTATCGGGACCAGACGTCTGAAGCTCACGAAACGATCGGATTCGTGACGGAACTCGTCCTCCGGCGAATCGACGCGCACGGTGTAGTCGAGCGTCGCCGATTCGAGCAGGCGCGGCAGCCCCGCGAGCAACTCGCGCTCGGCCGCGAGCAGCGCGCGGTGTGCCTCCACGAATTGCTCCCGGCCGGCAAGGCTCTGCCCCCTGGCGATCAGCTCTGCGCCGCGCGCAATCTCGGGCGGGGCCGCCCTGTCGGGATTTCGCGCGCCCTGCCGGCGCGCCGACGCAAGCAGGCCGTGCGTACTTTCGAGCAGCGCGGCGTAACGCACGCGCTGTTCCGACTCGATCTGGATCCGGTCCGGCGCGAGCTGTCGCGCCTTGCTGATCAGCACCATCGCTTCGTCAATCGCCGCTTCACTTGCCTCCAGCCGCCCCTCGGCCGCGTGAGCCTGTGCGCGGCGATACTGCTCTGCCGCGTTCGACAGATAGGTCTTTGCCTGATCGCTGCCGCTCGCAGCGATGCGTTGCGCAACCGGTGAATCGCCGAGAACGCGCTGCACCAGCACCGATTTCTGTTCGATCACGCGCCGGCGCGGCGAATCATCGCCCAGTGCCGGCGGCAGCAGCGACACGGAGGCGAGCAGGTAGGCCAAGGGGCGAGCCTTCATTTGCCTTGGCCTGCGGACGAGGCTGCGGTACTCGCGGCCGCGTCCTTCTTCTTGGAGTGGCACAGCCGGCACTCGGACACCGGAAACGCGACCCTGCCGTGGCAGGTGCCGCAGCCCTGTCCGAGCAGGATCGCCGCCATGCTCATCTGATTGGCGCCCTTCTGCGGCGCGAAAATCGCCGGGTGGCAGTTGGAGCAGTCGAGCCACTCCGTGTGCTGCTTGTGCGGATAGACGACGTCGGGCATAGAGCCCTTCACTTCGCGCACGATGTTGAGGTCCATCACCGTGGCGGCGGCATCCGCCTTGTCACGCTCCCAGCGTGGCGCAATCTTCTTCTCGGCGAGCGCCTTCACCCAATCGACGCGGTTGCCCGCATTGCTGCGCGGCATCGAGCTGAAAGCACTGAGCGGCGGCTGCAGCTGCAGCGTGCCGTCGACCGAAGAATCGTGAATGCCATCCTCTGCGGGCGGCAGGTTGCGCCTGCCGATCGGCTTGAGCAGGCGGTTGAACGCGTTGGACTCGGCGGCTCCGGAGCCCGGCTCAGGCGCATTCGCGGCGCTCGCGGTAGCGACCCGGGTGGCGCTCGCTACGGCGACGGGCGCGGCCGCTGCAGCCGCGACCACCGGTGCAGCCGGCGCCACAGGCGGCTGCGCCGGCGGCTTCTGCGCGGCCGCCTCGGGCACAGGCGCGCGTGCGATGGGCGGTTCCGGCAACTTCGGCACGGCCGGCTTCGTCACGACGGTGGCACCGCCAATCATATAGTCGACAGCGGCACGCAACGAACTCTCGGCCAAGTCTGCATTGCCGCCCTTCGGCGGCATGCCGCGCGGTGTTCCCTGCACCGCATTCCGATACACCACTGCTTTGCCCGCCTTCAGTCGAGGCGCCCAATCGGCCGCATTGCCCGGGCGCGGCGCCCCCGCCAGACCCGTGGCGTGGCACATGGCGCACTTCTGCTCGTAGATCTGCTTGCCTTCCTGGGCGCTCGCCGCGAAGCCGGCGAGCAGTGCGATGACAGCCAGGCCAACACGGGACGCAATCGTCGTACGCATATCCGCCCCCCGCCTACTTCTTCGCCCCGGCGGCAGCCTGCGGCTGACCGGGCGCTACGAGCTTCTGGATGGTGCTCTCGTGCACCTGGGTCGGGGTTCCAGGAGCGCCGGAGTGGCACAGATTGCAGTTCTCGACCGACCACGCCACCCCGCCGTCGTGACACGCGCCGCAAAACTGGCCGTCGATGATCTTGAGCATGTTGATCTGGTTGCCGCCGGCCTGGAATTTGAAACCGAGATCGCCGTGGCACACCTTGCAGCGGAAGCGCACGCGGTGGAACCAGTGCGGGAACACGACAGGCCGCATGCCGGCTGGCGTGGAGTAGGTGTTCATCACCACGTCACCGTACTCGGCGCCCGCGTCCTGGACCCCTGCCGCAAGCGCGGCTGCGAGCAGCGTGATGGCCAACGCGATCCATTTCCCGGGCCGCGCAAATGTTCGCTGCATGTCGAATCTCCATTTTCCGAAAGCGATCAAAACTGTCGCGTCACACGCAGGAACAGCAGCGTATTTCGTTTGCCCTCTACGTTGGCGCTGCGAAACGTCAGGCGCGTGTCCACCTTGCCGATCTGGTATTCAAGCCGCGCTTCGACCGCGTCGGTCACGGCCTGTCTCGGCGCATTGAGGTCGCCTTGGGCGCGCGACTGCTGCTGCGCCTGATTGGCGACATACGAGGCGAACAGGCGCAGCCGAGGCACGCCGAACACGCGTCTGTGCTGATAGGTCACGTTGCCAAACGTGGTGACGTTGAAACCGGCGGGCGTGGACGCAGTAGCCGCGCCGGTGCCCGATTCGGTGCGCTGCCGCGAGCCCTGCACCGTCAGGTTGGCGGTCCAGAACGACAGCGCCGAGAGCGGCGCCTGGCGCGTCGCCTGCAGATTCACAAGCTGGAACTCGTTGCGCACGGTGCCGAAACTGCGCGCGTCCGACCCGCTCAGGCTGACGTAGGCCTGCGTGCCGGTTTCGCCAAACAGCGACCAGTTCGCTTGCGCGTTGTGCGTGAGGGTGAAGCCGCTGCTGCCGGCGCTCGGGTTAGCGGCGGTGCGGCTGGAGGTCAGGTTGGCGCCGGCGCCCTGCCCGACACTGAACGCAATCTGCGAGCTTTCCGCCAGCGGGAGGATGCGCGAGACCTGATGGCTGGCCAGCGCGGACAGCGTCTGCTGACCCTGCCCGCTGCCGCCGGAGTTGCTGCCGCCTCCGGAGAGATTCCAGTTATAGGTGTAGTCGCGCAACTGGATCGGCAAAGGAGTATAGCTGATGTTCGCGTTTTGGGAACTCGACATTCCGCCGGCACCGCCGGTCGTACTGGCCTGAGTCAGCGATGCGTTGGCACTCAGGCGAGTGAGCGGGTTGATGTTGTAGGTGAGACCCAATGAACCGCTGGCGCTGAGGTTTTCGGTCGAGCCCGCGTCCTGTTCCGTGCCGATGGCGGTCAGGCGCAGTCCGCCCACCAGCAACATCGGATGTTTTTCGTCGTACAGCGGTTCGTCCTCCTCCGGACGCCATCTGGCGAAGCTCGCCAGCTGCACAAAGCGGTTGGACAGGGCGCTGCGCAGCGTCGGCGTGGCCTGCTCGAATTCCTGGCGGTTGTAGCTCGCAAGCGTTTCGACGTTCAGGTTGCTCGCCGGAACGAAGCTGTGCCGTGCGTTCAGGCGCGCGATGTTGGATTGCGTACCGTTGGCGCCCCCGGCGTTGCCCGACCAGTGACCGTCCAAATCGAAGGATTGCACCTCGCGCCGCCCCGACGCCGAAACGCCGAACACGTCGAGCACGTCGCGGCCGACGGTGGCGCCGGTCAGTTCGCTGCGCTCGAAACTCACCGTGTACTGCGTTTCATCGGAGGCGCGGTAGGACTGGCGCAGCCCCAGTTGCGTGCTGCGGTAGTCGGCGCCCGTGATCTCGCCGCTGGCGCGGCTGTCGCTCGCCGAGTAACGCGCGCTGAACGGAAAACGGCTCGCCGGAAACAGCGACACGCTGCCGCCGCCGGTCAGTCCGAAGGATTTGGCGCTGCCGCCCTCGCCGCCGCCCGCGGAGCTGCGAGCAAAGCCCAGGTCGCCGCTGACCTGCGCGAACCAGGGCTGGAAAACAAAGCTCGAAGCATTCAAGTTTCCGAACTCCATGAAACTGCGCGTAGCGCCACGGTCGGGAAGCATCTGCAGCCGGTACTCGCTCGTCACGCTCGCACGCCAGCGCACCGGCCCGAGCGTGGGACGAATGCCACGAAACAAACCGCCTTCTTCGGCGCCCGCCTCCGCGGGTGGCGGCTCGGCCGCAGGCGCCTGTCCCCGCGTCTCGCACGCCAGCATCAGCCCTCCCGCAGCGAGCAGTGCCACTGCAAGCCCGCGTTGAATCTCAAGGCCGGCCACCGCACGGGACGACGATCAATTGCTCACCGCCGGCAGAAAACGCGACTCGTCTATCTGCACCACCGTGGCGGCGCGCAACGTGGCGATCAACTGGTTCCATGCCTTTTCTCCCCGGTCCCGCAGCCACAGTTCCTCCGCGCGCTTCGCCACGTCGGCGTAGGCGCGCAGCTGAGGCGGCCTGCGATCGGCGAGCCGCACGATGGCCACGCCCTCGAGCAGCGTCACCGGCGCCGAGTAAGTCCCGGGGCCGAGCGAATCGATGACCTGCTTCTCGATCAGTTCCGGCAGCATGCCGCGATGCACGTAGCCCAGGTCGCCGCCGCGTTCAGCCGACGGATCGGACGAATGCGTGCGCGCGAGCTCGGCGAAGTCGGCGCCCTTTTGCAGCCGCTGGTGCAGGCGCTTCGCCTCTTCGGCGGCCTCGTCCCAGGCGGCGCGCGGCGACGACGGCGTCACCTTGAGGAGGATCAGCGAGATGCGAAGCTGCTCGGGTTCGGTGAACTGCCCCGGATTCACTTCGTAATAGGCCCGCACCTCGCCCTCGGCCGGGAGTTCCGCGGTGCGCACGCTCGCTTCCAGCCGCTCGAGCACGCTCTGGTGTTCGAGCTGCTCGATGAGTTTCCGGAGCACTTGCTCGCGGTTCGCGCGCCATTGCTCGCTCGCGGCATAGCGCTGGTCGTACTCGGCGATGCTGGCGTCGATCTTGGCGCGCTCGGGCGCGATGCCGCGGAGTTTCGCCTCCTCCAGGAGTAGCAGTCTGCCGACCAGCTGTTCGCCGATTTCGCGCTGGAACTTGCTCAGCTCGTCCACCGGCGGTCGGGCGTGATAGAACTTCTTGCGCATGCCCGCTGCCAGCGCCGCCTGATACTCCTGAAAGGTGATCACCTTTTCACCTACCCGCGCGAACACCTCGCCACCGGGTGCGGAAGTCGCTGCCTGCGCGATCGAGTGCGCCGCCGGGAATGAACACAGCAGCGGCAGCACGCATCCGAGCACCGTGGCCAATCCATTCCTGCCTCCGTTTATGTTCGCGATCATGGTTCTCTCCGCAATCGATGCGCCGGCGCGACTTCCAGGGTCACGCCTCCGCTTTACTCTCAGCACGGTTCGTGCCACCGCACACGCAAAAAGCAAACGGGCCGGACATCGCTGTCCGGCCCGTCGTAGAAATGCGGCTCGGTCAGTCGCTCACTTGGTGTGACAGCTCAGGCACAGGCCGCTTCCCGAATTGCTGACGCGCAGGAAGGTCGGGTTGGCAGTGGTGTGCGGATCATGGCAGCTGGCGCATTCCACCATCGGCCCCAGACCGCCAGTGCTACGCGTGTACAGCGAGAGGTCTGTCTTCTCGCGCTGACCGGTCGTGCCCGCGGCCGTGTCCACCCAAAAAACCTGGTTGCCGTTCACCAGCTTCGTCGCGGGCAACTTGAAGTCTGCGTCGACGCAGGTCCCGCTGACGGTGGTGCCGCTGCCCGTCAATCCGCCACCGCAGTACTGAATGCTGATCGGGTGATCGTTGCGCAGATCGCCGGTCAGGTTCTGAATCGCGCCCGCTCTCATCTTGCCGGTCGCCGGGTCGATGCCGCCGTCCGCAATGGGGTTGGTCCAGCTGCCTGCCAATACTGCGCCGTTCGCGTCGTACCCGCCGGAACCGGGCTGGTTGATCATCGTGGCCACCGCGAGCGAGCCGTCATGGCAGGAGAGGCATGCCAACGAAACCGAGCCGACCGTCGCCTCGGTGCCATCGATGCTGTAGCTGCCGCCAGTGCTGTACATATTGTAGGTCGTGGTGGGAGCGGTCTTGTTCCACAACGGAGCCGAAACATTGGTGTTGGCACCGTGCGGTGTATGACAGAAGACGCACACCTCGGTGGTGCCGTCGAACTTGCTCGTACCGGTGCTGTTGGTGCTGCCCAGATTGTGTTTCGAGTCCTTGATGCTCGTTTGCGCCGATGCGTCGAATGACGCAAACGACGCCAGGACCGCAGCCGTGCTGACGAGCGCCGCCATCAGCGCTCTGAGTTTCAGATTTCCCTCGGTTCTCATTTTTGCCCCCGCGTGATCGGTTTGGAAGTTCCGCTTGGTAACGAGCAACCGGCATGCCAATGGCACGCCATGACGACCAGGCACGCCCGCCGCCCGCGAATTCGTTGAGGACCGACAATTTTGCGGGCCGAAGATGGGAACCGATTTCAACTGACGGCAAGTGCGCCGACCGGGTCCATTTGCCGCGATTCAAACTTGGGGAAATCAGGCGCGCCGGTTCCCGAAAGCGGGAATTACCTGGGTTTGACGCCGGCCTCGGCTTTCCTGGCGGGTGCGGCGCTCGACGAATAGCCCTCGTGCGCCTTGAGCGCAGCGGGGCGAAATACGTCGACGCGCCGGAAGAACTCATCGGCGATATAGATGCGGCCGTCGCCGTCCACGGCAAGACCGGACGGAAGCATGTAGCGGGCGGGCTGATCGCGTTCGGCGCGGTCGCCGATATGCATCAGAAGCTCGCCTTCGGCATCGAAGATCTGCATGTTGCCGAACGCCGCGTCCGAGACGTAGACGCGGCCTTCGCGGTCGATCGCGATCTCGCGCGGCCGCGCGAAATTGCCGGGTTGGCGCCCCACGCTGCCGAATGCCTTGACGAACTTGCCATCCCGGTCGAACACCTGGACGCGGAAATTCCCGGTGTCCACGACATACAACCGGCCATTCGGCGCGATGGCGATATCGCGCGCGAGGTTGAATTCGCCATCTCCCGAACCTCTCTTGCCGAAGTCGAACAGGTGCGTACCGGTCCTGCCGTTGAACACTCGCACGCGATGCTCCTCCTGACGCTGCACGCCACCGGTATCGACCACGTAGACGCGCTCGCCGTCGGCTGATACCGCCACGCCACTCGGCCGCGACAGCATTTTCGCTCCCCCCATCAGCCGGAGAAATTTTCCTTGCGCGTCATAGACCTTGACGTGCTTGGTGACCGCGTCGACGACATAGAGATTCTGCTGCGCATCAATGTCGAGACCGAGGGGCTGGACAAGCTGGTCCTGATCGTCGGCACCAATACTGATGAATTTCTTCCCCGGAATGTCGAACAGCTTGACCGACTGCGCGACCGGGTCGGTCACGTATACCCGTCCTTCGCGCACGGCGATGCCATAGGGCTTTTGCATCCCCTCGCCGCCACGTTCGCCTTCGCCCGTTAGCGCCTGGCGCAGCAGCGAGTTCTTGTCTTTCTCGAGCACATCGGCACTGGTGTAGATCGAGCGCTCGAACACAAAGCGCGCCTCGTCGGGCGGAGAGGGAAACACCAGTTCGCGCACCGCCTCGCGCTTTTGCGGCGTCTCCGCACAACCGGTCAGCAGCCCCGCGAGCGCCCAGAAAACCCAGAGCCAGAATCGTGTCGTTCTCATTTCAGTCGCCTCCCTTCGCCTGGAGGGCATCCAGCAAAAGCCGTGCCGCATCTTCCCGGCCAGGGCTGTTCGCGGCACGCCGTTTGCTTGTCTCCCGCATGAAACCCGGAAAACATAATGAGGACCGCACCGATGCCCGAGACCTACACCTGCCCCGAATTGCGCGACCCCTGGAGCCCGACTGATGAAGTTCCGCTTCTGGGATTGGCAAGCGCACTGGCTCTCGCCTTTGGCGCGTTCGCGATTCTGTTCTCGCTCGCGACCTAGCCGCTCGACGGTTCGATGCGGGCATTGGCGCGTATCGCGCTCGGCGTCTCGATCGCGTTTCAGCTGTCTGCCTGCGGCATGTGGTGGGATGCCGGAGATACTGCCGGCTTCAGTCCCGAATCGACCTTTCGGAAGTTCTTCGCGCGCGCGGAATCGGGTGACGCTGAAAGCCAGAACGCCGTTGGATACATGCTCTACCACGGCGAGGGGGTGCAGATGGACCGGACGCAAGCGCAATCGTGGTTCAGGCGCGCCGCGGAACGGGGAAATGCGCGGGCGCAGCGCAACCTCGCGATCATCGCGGCACACGGTCCCTTCGCGCAGTCGGCACCGCACGGAGGGCCGCGCCTCGATGCATCCGGAAACGATGTCCCACCCGGGGAAGCGCTCTATCTGACGTTTTGCTCCGGTTGCCACGGCGTCAACGGGATTTCCGCCTACGAACACTCACCTTCCTTCGCGTTCGGGGAACGGCTCGACAAAAACGACGCAGCCTTGATGCGCAGCCTGCGCGAGGGTATCCAGGAAATGCCCGGATGGGACGGCAAACTTTCCCGTCGTGAGTTGACGGAGGTAATGTCGTTCGTGCGCAGGCTTCGCGACCGGTACGACGCAGGCGTCGGCCAGCCGCTGCGCGCGGCACCCGCCTATTACTACCTGTTTGGCCCGATGGAAGCACGCAGGCTCGGCATGCCCCCCGCACTGCGGTGAGCTTCGCCGCACGCTCAGATCACGTTGGAGTACCGGGCTTCGCTGCGCGCGGCGCGAATATAGCGGTCGAACGCCATGCAGACCACCCGCACCAGCAGCCGGCCGCGCGCCGTCACCGTGATTCCGTCGCGCATCGTTTCGATCAGGCCGTCGTCTTCAAGCTCGGCGAGGACCGCGCGTTCCTCCGCGAAGTAATCGTGGAAATCGATGCCGAAACGCGCATTCAAGTCCTCGAACGAGACTCGAAAATCGCAAGTCAGCCGCTGGATGATCTCGCGGCGCAGCACGTCGTCGGCATCCAGGCGATGGCCGCGAAACACCGGCAATTCGCCGCGTTCGAGGCAGGCGTAGTATTCCTCCAGCGTGCGATGGTTCTGGCTGTAGGTATCTCCCACTGCGGCAATCGCCGAGACGCCGAACGCGAGAAGATCGCAGTGCGCGTGTGCGGAGTAACCGTGAGAACTGCGCTGCGGTCCACCGCGCCCTTGCGTCTGGGCCAGTTCGTCCTCCGGTAGCGCGAAGTGGTCCATGCCGATATACACATAACCCGCCGCCATCAGTTCGTCGATAGCCGAGCTCAAGATGCAGATTTTTTCTTCTGGCGAGGGCAGTTCGGCAGCGTCGATGCGTCGCTGCGGAATGAACAGCGCCGGCAGGTGCGCGTAGTTGTAAAGCGCAATCCGGTCGGGGCGCAGGCGCAGCGCCGTCTCCAGCGTTCGGGAAACGCTCTGGGCGCTCTGCGCGGGCAAGCCGTAGATCAGGTCGAAACCCACGGACTGAAAGCCGTTGGAACGCGCGGCGTTCACGGCACGCGCCGTTTCATTGAATGACTGGACGCGGTTCACCTTTTTCTGCACCTCGGGATCGAAATCCTGCACCCCGAGCGACAGGCGGTTGAACCCGAGCGACCCGAGATGCTCGATGGTTCCGGCCGCGATGCGGCGCGGATCGATCTCGATCGAGTATTCGCCTCCGGGCAGCAACAGGAAATAGCGCCGCAGGAGATCCATCAACCGGCCCATTTCCTCAATCGAGAGAAACGTCGGTGTGCCGCCTCCCAAGTGCAGCTGCGCCACTTCCTCGTCGCACCCCAGCGCACCGCGCTGCGTCGCAAACTCGCGCTCGAGGTACCCAAGATACTCGGCGACGCGGCTGTGCTCGCGCGTCACCACCTTGTCGCGGGCGCAGTAATAGCAAACCGTATCGCAGAACGGAAGGTGGACATAGACTGATACAGGATTTTGCCCGCCCTCCTCGCCGCGCTTTGCCAGCTGCCGAAGCAAATCGAGCGGACGAAACTGCGGGCCAAAGCGGTCGGCGGTCGGATACCAGCTATAGCGCGGCCCGCTGAACTGATACTTCTCGAGCAAGGCCGGATCCACGACCAGGGACCGACTGGCGGCTAACGCGAGTTCTGACATGCACTGAAGAGGGTTTCCGATATCGGAATCGAAGCAGCAAACATGCCACATCGGCACATTTGATTGTCGTAGATCAAATACACGCGGGGGGTTGTTGAACCAGAATGCGCGAGTTTCGTTTGGAGGGCTATCTGCGTGAATCAAGCAATGCGTCAAAACCTGTTCGCGGTGGTGGTTGCCTTAGCTCCGCTGGTGCTTGCGGGGTGCCAGATGGCGTCCACGGCGGGCATGGATACCGAGTCGACCCGGCTGCAGTCCGCGCGCGACGCGGTACTCGCCTCCGCCGATTGGGACAAGAAGATCGACATCACGATTGAGATGCGTGACTACGGCTACCGTCCGCGCGAGGTGAAGCTCAAGTCCGGCCAGCCGTACCGGATCACGCTCGTCAATCTTGGGTCCGAGAATCATTACTTCACGGCACCCGAATTCCTTGCCTCGGTCGCCACGCGCAAGGTGGAGGTGCGACACCAAGCCGAGGTGAAAGCGCCGGTCTTCACCAGCTTTGAGCTGAATGGTCGGGGCGGGTCGCTCGATGTCTACCTCGTGCCGATGACCAAGGGCCAGTATAGGGCGCACTGCCACATCAAGGATCATCTCAAGCTGAATATCGAAGGCGTGCTGATTGTCGAATGAGCCCGCGTTTCGTTTTCCGCGCCTGTATGCGCACATGCGCGCTCGCGCTCGCCTGCATCCTGCTGACCGTTCAGCACCCGGCGCTCGCCCAATTCGACCCGGCAGGGCTTGCTCGAGCCATCAACCAGGCCGGCCGGCAGCGCATGCTTTCCCAGCGCATCGTCAGACTCTACTGTCAGCTCGGCATGAACGTCGCGCCGGGTACCTCGCGGTCCGAGCTGGCTGAATCGATTGCCCTGTTCGAACGGCAACTCGGCGAGCTGGAGGCGAGCGCGCGAACGCCGGAGACGAAAGCGACGCTGGCGCATTTGCGTCGCCTGTGGCCACCTGCGAGGGCGATCGCGGAAGACACCATCGGCAAAGACGGCGCGCTGCGGCTGCACGCGGCGAGCGAAACGCTCCTCGAAACGGCGCAGCGCCTGACCGAGCAACTCGAGGACGGGGCGGCGCTCGGGTCGCTGGTCAATCTCTCAGGGCGCCAGCGCATGGTGTCGCAGCGCCTCGCCAAATCGTACATGCTCCGCGCGTGGGGCGTCGAACTGCCGGGGCTGGCCGCGGAAATGGATACGGCACAAACCGAATTTGCCGCGGCGCTCGGGCGTCTGATGCGCGCATCCGGGAACAGCGCCGAAATTGATCGCGAACTCTACGCGATCGCCGTTCAATGGGAATGGTTCAGAAGCGCGCTCTCCTTCGAAGGCGTCGCGTCCTACGGCCTAGTGGTCGCGGATGCGAGCGAGAGCATCCTGCGCAGTCTTGAACGAATTGTTGATCTTTACGAAGCAGCAGGGTTGCGCTGAGTGCGGTTCTCGACGAGGACCTCTGATTTGACATATGTCAAAGTCCGGCGAGTTTCGAGGTGGAGAATGCTGCAGAAACCTCGCGAAGGAACCAGCATGCGTTGCGCGGAGAGTTGGATTGCAGTGGCCAGCCTGGGAATCGCGATCGCAGGATGCCACGGCAACGGCCCGGTGCGCGCCGATGACGACTACCTCCGGAACTCGGAGCGCATCGTCAAGGAAGCCGACTGGGGCCGACTCAACACCGTGGCGGTCGAACTCTACGACTACGGGTACACGCCGCGCGACCTCGTGCTGAAGGCTGGTCAGCCTTACAAGCTCACGCTGAGAAATTCAGGCGTAAAGGATCATTACTACACCGCTCCGGATTTCTACAAGGCGGTCGCCACGCGCAAGGCCATGGTCAACAAGTTCGCCGAAATCAAGGCGCCGTACTTCATCGCGGTGGAGGTGCTGCGGGGCAGCGGAACCATCGACCTGTACTTTGTACCGGTAGTGAAGGGCACCTACAAGGTCTGGTGCCAGATCGACGATCACGAGGAGCACGGCTCGGTCGGCTCGATCACCATCGAGTAGCATGCGCACGCGCCTCGCAAGCATTCTGCTCTTCGTTACCGTGGCCGGAACGGCTCAGACGCTGCCGCCGCCGCAGCTTGTGTCCGTATCGCAGGGTAAAGCGCCCGTGGTCGATGGCGATCTCAAGGAATGGGGCGTCGCCGGCTGGTCGAAAATCGCGATCAAGCCGGCGGTGGACAAGACGGAGCGCAGCAAGCTCGGCCTGGAGCCGGAAGACAAGAACTTCACGGGCAGCATCACCGTCGAATTGAAGGCGCTCGCCGCGGGCGGAATGCTGTATATCGCAGCGCGCTGGCCCGACGATGCGGCGGATATCGATTTCCGCCCGTGGGAGTGGCGCGGCGGCAAATATTCCGAGAGCGCGAAGCGCGACGACATGTTCGCAATGCGCTTCCCTCTCGAGGGGGAATTCGATCGCTCGATGCTCTCCGGAAAGTCTTACAAGGCGGACGTCTGGCTGTGGTCTGCCGGTCGATCCAATCCGGCGGGACTTGCGGAGGACATGACGCACACAGTGACCACCCGCCATATGGAGGATGTCGCCGAGTACCAGGTTCACGGGGTGGGCACGGTGTATATCAGGAAGCAGAAGGACGCGGGAAAGCCGGTGTACCGGAACCTTCGCCCGCCAAAGGAGAAGACCCTGGAGCGGCTGCCCTCGGTCGAGCTCACGCGAACCGCCGAAGGCAGTATCGCCGACGTCGCCGCGAAGGGCGTATGGCACGAGGGGCACTGGAACCTCGAGCTTGCACGCAAACTCAACACCGGCTATGCCGATGACGCCGTGTTTCGTTCCGGCCAGAAGGTGAGCGCGCAGATCGCCGTGTTCAACCGCAGTTCGGACGAGCACAAGAGTGTTTCGGAGATCTTTGTGCTGGATTTCGGAGCTGGGAAGTAGATTCTCTGGTGTTCCTAGGCCGCGCCGAATTTTCGGCGGACCTGCGCGGATTCGGGCATGGCGACCTGAACGCGATTGCGCCCGGAGCTCTTTGCGCCGTACAGCGCCTGGTCGGCGGCCTGGACCAGAGCTTCCGCCGAGCCGTACCCGACCTCCGGAAAACTCGCAACACCGACGCTCACCGTGACCCGAATCCCGGCGATCTCCGATTGTTCGACCACGGTCCTGATCCGCTCGGCCACGGCATGTGCCCCTTCGGGAAGACTCTCGGGAAGGATGGCGAGGAATTCCTCGCCGCCGTAGCGGCACGGCAGATCGTTGATGCGCAAGGCCGCCTTCATGATTTGCGCGATCGCTTTGAGTACCTGGTCGCCTTTCTCATGTCCGTGCGCGTCGTTGACGCGCTTGAAATGGTCCGCGTCCAGAAGCAGTACCGACAGCGGCGAGTTGTAGCGCACGGCGCGGCTGTATTCGGATTGCAGGCTTCGGTCGAGAAATCGCCGGTTGTACAGCCCCGTGAGGCCGTCGGTGACGGCCTGCCGTTGCAGTTCCTCCTCGAGCCGCAACTGCTCGGTCACGTCGCGCATGAGCGCTGCCGAGCCCACTGTGTGACCGTCCTTGCGGTGAATCGTCGTCGCGGAAACCTCGATATTGCGCTCCTTGTAAACGACTACGCCTCGAAAGATGCCGTTCGGCGAGGATAACCACGCCAGCATGCTGCCCGGGTCGTCGAGCAGGTTCGCGAACCCGTTGCGAGCGATCGATTCCGCGGACTTTCCCAGCAGGCGCTCGGCGGCAGGGTTGACCAGCACCACTTTGCCTCCAGGATCCGTGACCACGATACCTTCCCCGGCACTCTGAATGATCGTGGCGAGCTTGTCCTGCTCGATCTTGAGTCCGTTGTAACTGCTCTTCAGTTCGGCGGTCATGACGTTGAAGTTCTTCGCCATCTGGCCCAACTCGTCGTGAGTGACCGCCGGCACCTTCTGGTCCAGGTCGCCGCCCGCCGCCTTCGCCATGGCGTCGGTGACGCGCTCGATAGGCGCAACCACCGAGCGTCCCATCATGTAACCGGTGAGCAACAGCATCAGCGCGATGGCAGCCGCGGCTCCGACGAAGATTTGCTGGCGGGTCTTGAGGATATCGTTTTCGACTGCCTCCATCGAGGTGGTGAACTTCACCACGCCGCGCAGCCCGCCGACCGCGCCGTGGCACTTGTGACACACCGGCGCGTTGGGAATGGTATCGAGAAACGTCAGGTAGCGCCGGCCTCTCTCATCGGACTCGTAATACGAGGTGAGCGCCGAGCCGTCGCCCGCGGCGATCTTGGCAAGATTCGGGTCGTTTGCAGCGAGCACCTGGTTGCGCTCCTCCACTTCCCTCGGCACGAACAGGTCTTCGCCGCGCCGCCGGTTGACCGATTCGATGGTGCGATTGTCCCGATAGGCTTCGGTCCCGTCGGTGCGAAGAATGCGGAAGTCCTTCACGTCGTCGACCGTCTTGAGGTGTTCGGCGTAGCGCAAGGCGATGTGCGCGTAACCGGAGAGCATCACGCTTTGCAGCCCCTGAATGACGCTCTCAGTCAGGCGGTGCACCGTGCGCTCGTTCTGCTCGAGGACCGCGCGTTCTTCGAGCAGGGTGAAATAGTAGGCAAATCCAAACAGCACCGCTGCGACGGAAACTCCGACGACCGCGAGGATCTTGTACTTGATGCGGCGGATGACCATTCGAAAGTTCCTTTGGAGATGCTTCGCCGGGTTCGCAGCCGTACTTGTGAAGCGGATGCCCACCCGGCAATCCTCGCCCGTTTGCCGGCCGATGCCCTCATGCACCAACCATCACGATCGGAAACGACCGGACGGGTGGTGCAAAAAAGCTGGCGACAATATGACAGTCCGCACATCGTCGGCGCAATCTCTACGAATCTGTTGATCCCGATCAAAACCATGCGGTGCAGCCGGCATAAGCATTGCGCCTTCCTGGCCGATCCAAGCCATGGTTAATGGTTCACACGGGAGCCTGAGGATGATCCTATCGGGAACACTTGCTCGCGTTAAGACGGCCGAACCGGCGCGACCATCGCCCTCGGGCTTCAGACTCGAGCGTTCGTTTGCGGTCGCCAGCCTTGGAGCCTTCCTGCTCGTCGCAGCAGCGCTGGTTTACGTGGAGCGCATGGAAGGCGAGTTCTTCAGGCAGGTGCAGCGCGAGCAAAGCACGTTCTTCCGGCACGCACAGGATGACATTGCGCGCCGTCAGGATGAGTCGGCGCGGCGAGACCTGCTCGCCGTGCATGAAGCGGGCAACGTCAATTTGACGCGGCTGTTCGCGAATTCCCTTTGGGATAGCGGTTTCGCAACGTTTGTCGCCAAAACGGAGCGGATTCCACTCGATCGCTGCCGTAGCCTCGACCTGGCAAAGGCTGCGAGCGGCGGTACGGTCCCGCCGCCCGGGACACAGGCCTGCACTGCAGAAGTCGGCCGCATCATCATGGCCTTCGAAGAGTTCCCGCGCCTCGATGCGAAGGTGCACGCGGCGATGCGCAATAGCACCGTCTTCAAAATCAAGGTATTCGACTCGCGCGGGCTCACGGTTTACTCCTCCGAGCACGGCCAGATCGGCGAGGACAAATTCGGCAACCAGGGCTGGAAGAGCGCGGCTGGCGGCACTCCGGCGAGCGAACTGACCCATCGCGACAAGTTCAGTGCGTTCGAGGGCGTAGTCGAAAATCGCGACCTGATCTCAAGTTATGTGCCCCTGCTCGTTCCCCGTGGCGACCGGATCGTCGGAGTGTTCGAGATCTACTCCGATGCCACGCCGTTTCTGGCGCAGATCAAGGGCAGTTCGAACATGATCACGGCATTGAACACCGCCAATCAGATACAGGTGGAGACTTCCGCGGCCGCAAACCAGAGGAGAGTTGAATCGACCTCGAATGCGGTGTTGGCCATCATCGGTGGCTTGCTGCTGCTGTTTTACCTGCTTCTGTACCTGATCGTACGCAACGGACAGCGGATCATCGACAGGCAGGACCTCGAGCGGAGCCAGGCGGAGCGCGAACTGCGCATTGCCGCCACGGCGTTCGAGTCGCAGGACGGCATGATCGTCGCGGATGTGAACAATGTCATCCTGCGCGTCAACTCCGCGTTCACGCGCATCACGGGGTACGGCGCCGAAGAAGCAATCGGCAATACCCCGGCGCTGCTCAAATCCGGGCGTCACGGAAGCGAGTTCGACCGGTGCATGTGGGACGCGGTGGAACGCGAGGGACACTGGCAGGGAGAGATCTGGCACCGGCGCAAGGACGGCAGCGAATACCCGGCGTGGTTGAGCGTTTCCGGCGTCAGTGCATCCGACGCTCAAGTGACGCACTATGTCGCCGCCTTCAACGACATCGGCGCGCGCGTGCACGCGGAGCAGGCGCTGCGCGAAAGCGATGAACGATTCCGTGCGACCTTCGAACAAGCCTCGGTCGGAATCGCCCACGTGGACCCGGGAGGCCGATGGTTGCGCGTCAACCGGAAACTGTGCGACATCACCGGTTACAGCCGGGAGGAACTGCTGGAACGCAGTATCCAGGAACTCACCCATCCGGAAGATCTCGCACTCGACCTGCATCTTGGCAACCAGCTCCTCGCCGGAGAGATAGCGAACTACGCGATGCAAAAACGGTACTTGCGCAAGGGCGGCGGAATCGCGTGGGTCAGTCTCACCATTGCGCTGGTGCGCAAGGTTTCCGGCGAACCGGACTACTTCATATCAGTAACGGAAGACATCACCGCGCGCAGGCAAACGGAGGAGGCGCTGCGTGAGAGCGAACTGCGGTTTCGGGATCTGGTCGAATCCATTGTTGGCATCGTCTGGGAGGCGGACGCGTCCACCTTCTGCTTCAGCTACGTGAGCAACTACGCGGAACGCCTGCTCGGCTATGCTGCGGAGGATTGGCTTCAGCCGGGATTCTGGGCAAGCCATATTCACGCCGACGACCGCGACCATGCCGTCGAGTTCTGCGCCGCATGCACGGGCCGGCTTGAGGACCATGAGTTCGAATACCGCTTCATTGCTCAGGATGGCCGGGTGGTATGGTTGCGTGACATCGTTAAAGTCGTTGAGCAGGGCGGCAAACCCCGCTGGCTGCGCGGGCTGATGGTCGATGTGACTGCGGGCAAACTCGCCGAGGCGACGCGCGCATCGCTTGAAGCTCAACTGCGCGAATCGCAGAAGATGGAGGCTATCGGCACACTCGCTGGCGGCATAGCGCACGATTTCAACAACATCGTCGCTACGATCCTGGGCAACGCCGAACTGGCGCGCCAGGACGTCAAGGACACCAATCCGCTAGCGCTGGAGAGCCTGGACGAGATCTACAAGGCCGGCGCGCGCGCGCGCGACGTGGTGCGGCAGATCCTGTCATTCAGCCGCCGCCAGCCGACGGAGCGCAAGGCAACGACGCTTGCCCCGATCATCGAGGAGTCCGTGCGGCTGTTGCGCGCAGTCTTGCCAGCCCGACTGATTGTCGAGGTCCGATGCGCCCCGGACGTCCCGGTCGTGCTTGCCGATGCCACTCAGGTCCAGCAGGTCGTGCTCAATCTGGCTACCAACGCGATGCAGGCGATGCAAGGCCGTGCAGGCCGCATCGACATCCGGCTGGACACCGTAATGCTCGACCCGGCAATGGCCGAAAAATATCCTGCCCTGCACGCCATTCTCGCCGGATCCGCCATCCGGGCGGTGCGGCTTGCGGTGAGCGACGATGGGCCGGGCATGGACGTGGAGACGCTCGGGCGAATATTCGAGCCATTTTTCACGACCAAGCCCGCGGGCGAAGGCACCGGGCTGGGACTGTCCGTAGTGCACGGAATAGCACAGGCGCATGATGGCGCGATCGTGGCCGAGAGCACGATCGGCAAAGGCGCGACCTTTACCCTGTACCTCCCTGCGATTGGGACGCATGTCAGCGCACCGTCCGCGGCTGAACGCATGGCGGTACCCCCCGCTCCGAGTCATCCGGACGGCGGCAAGCGCATTCTCTACATCGACGACGATGAATCGCTGGTGTTCCTGGTTATGCGGATGCTGGAGCGTCGAGGATACGGGGTCGGCGGCTACGTGAATCAGGACGAGGCACTTGCTTTCCTCACCGCTCACTCTGCACTGGTCAACCTGGTCGTCACCGATTACAACATGCCGGGCAAGTCCGGATTGGACGTCGCGCGAGCCGTGCGCGAAATCCGCGCGGACCTCCCCGTGGTGGTCGTCTCCGGTTTCATCGACGAGGAATTGCGCGCGCAGGCGCGCGCTGCCGGCGTGCGGGAACTGATATTGAAGGCCGATGCGGCGGAAGATCTGTGTGACGCGTTCATGCGTCTCGTGAACGCGCGGAACGTGGCGCTGGCGGCATGATCGAGGACCGATGAACGGCATCGGCCATGCTTGAAGCGAGACGCCTGGGACGTCGCGTACGCGGCGCTGTACCTCGCTTCCGACGAAGCGAAACGCTTGACCAGGACCGAGACACTGGTTAACGGTGGGCTGATGGCGCGCAGCTGGTGGGCCATCGACCCCGGATATTTTTTTCGGCGCACGCCACGTTGGGGCCGAAGCGCTGACGAATTCCGGAAAGGGGAAAAATGTCCGTCACAAAGAGCAAGTTCCGCTTCCTGCTGATCCAGGCATTCAGCCTGCCGGACAATTCCCGCTACGCCCTGCGGCGCATGCAGGGGCCCAAGGAATCGATGCTGATGAACTACGGCGACGTCGCGCACCTGTTGGAGGACGTCGAGTGGGATTTGCATCCGGGCGCCCCGGTACCTCACGGCAACTGGCCGGTCGAGACGCGCGAGGAGTTCTGCCTGGTGGGCGCGAGCCGGCTGCCCGTCGTGCGCGCCGCGTGCGAAAGCGGAATACACAACGCGATCGTGCTGCTCGGCGGAGGCGATCCCGGCTACGTCGAATCGCGCGAGATCGGCCGGCGCTTCGGCATACCGGTGACGGCCTGCGCGCATGCCCAGATGCATGTGGCCGGCATGCCGTGTAATCGCTTCAGCATCATCGACATCTCCGAAGCCCACAACATGCGCATGCACGACCTCGTGGTGAGCTACAGGTTCACCGAGCGCTGCGCCTCGATACGCAACATCAACTTCCCGCTCCCGCGCCCTCCCGAATTCAACCAGCGCCCGATTCACGCAGAGAAGGAACGGGTCGCGCGAGGCGAAACCTCGGAGATGCTCGAAACGTCGATCGAGGAGTCCGTAGCGGCAATCGAAGACGACGGCGCTGAGGTGATCATGCTCGGCTGCTCCGCCGCCTACTGGATGCAGCCGTTCCTGCAACGGCGCCTCGCCGAGATGGGCTGGGAGATCCCGGTGCTGGAAGGCTACAGCTGCGCCATCGCACAGGCGAAACTGATGGTCGGTCTCGGGCTCGATGCGAGCCGGCTCGCGTTTCCGAGCGATTCACCGAAGAAATGGCGGCGCAGGAAGCCCTGCTGACTTGCTTCCTATAGCATTCCCGCAAGTCGATTGGCCAGCAGGCCAAGATACTCGTGTAGCGCCTCGCGACTTCTGCCGAACCCCTCGCCGGGCAGCAGGTTTTCGACCAGAGAGGGCGAGCCAGTGCTGAACACAGTCGGCGCGGCGACGACAGTCAGGCCCTCGCGCTCGAACAGCGGAACTGCCCGCGGAAGATGCCAGCCGTGGCTGACCAGCGCGATGCGCGTGATCCCCTCCGCCTTCAGCATGGGCGCTGACAGCCGTGCATTTTCCGCCGTGTCGCGAGAGCGACCCTCCGCCCATCGCACAGGAACGCCGAACTCGCCCTCCAAAACGTCCTTCATCGACTCGGCCTCGGGGCGACCTCCCCAAGGGGCGCCGCTGGTAACCAGTAGCGGCAGGCCGGATTCCCTTTCGAGGCGTGCGCCATAACGCAAGCGCTCCAGCGTCGCGCCATTGACGGTATCTCCTGCATATTCCGGTGCACCGACATACGAGCCGCCGCCGAGAATCACGATGGCCTGCGATCCGGCGAGTTCGCCGTGTGATATTGGCGGCGCGGATTCGAGCCCTGCCAGCAGGCTGTTGCCGACGATGGGCAAGGACAATGCGAACAGACCGAGCAGGGACAGACTCGCAAGCGCGATGCCGGCGTTTCGCCAAGGCAGACTCTTCCGCCCTGCAAGCCAGAGACCGAAAAATGCCAGTACCAGGAGGCCGGTCGGCGGCAGAACCAAGGCGGTGAGAAGCTTTTTCAGCAGGAACATTGCAAGACGATGTTGGTGGCCAAGGGCGGAATTGAACCACCGACACACGGATTTTCAGTCCGCTGCTCTACCAACTGAGCTACTTGGCCGTCTGAGGACGCACCGGGCGACCCCGGAACTTTTTTCGACGCGCGGATTATACGGGCAAAGCCTTCGCCGGCCAATCCAGCCGATTGATCCGGAAAGAAAAAGGGCTCCGCGGCAAGCCGTGGAGCCCGAAAGGACAAGCTGCTGTCCAAGGAGGGTGACACCGGAACAGCGCGGACGCCGCCCCAGAGTCGAGAAGAAGGTTACTGCACGAAACTCGCGCGCACCTGACAGTAAGCTTTCAATTGGCTTTGCGGCTGTCCGATTTGCGAAACAGTCGGCGAAACAGTCGACGAAAAAAAGCCCCACCGAAGTGGGGCTTTCTCGACAGCTGACGCGATGAAGTCGCTTAACGCGACATTACATATCCATCCCGCCCATGCCGCCCATTCCACCCATGCCGCCCATACCGCCGCCGCCACCACCGCCATGGCTGTGGCCTTTCTCTTCGACGAGCTCGGCCACCATCGCATCGGTGGTGAGCATCAGGCCCGCTACCGAAGCCGCGTTCTGCAGCGCGAAGCGCACGACCTTGGTGGGATCGATTACGCCCATCTCGACCAGGTCGCCGAACTCGTCGGTCTGCGCGTTGTAGCCGTAGTTGCCCTTGTTCTCGACGACCTTGTTCATCACCACCGAAGGCTCGGCGCCGGCATTCGCCACGATCTGGCGAAGCGGCTCTTCCAGTGCGCGCAACACGATCTTGATGCCGGCTTCCTGGTCGTGGTTGTCGCCCTTCACGCCCTTGAAGATGGCACGCGTGCGCAGGTACGCCACGCCGCCGCCGGGGACCACGCCTTCTTCCACCGCCGCGCGGGTGGCATGCAGCGCATCTTCCACGCGCGCCTTCTTTTCCTTCATCTCGATTTCCGTAGCGGCGCCGACCTTGATCACCGCCACGCCGCCTGCGAGCTTGGCCACGCGCTCTTGCAGCTTTTCCTTGTCATAGTCGCTGGTGGCTTCGTCGATCTGGGTGCGGATCTGCTTCACCCGCCCCTCGATCGCCTTGGTGTCGCCGCCCCCGTCGATCAGCGTGGTGTTCTCCTTGCCGCATTCGACTTTCTTCACACGCCCGAGGTCCTTCAGCGTCGCGTTCTCGAGTTTCAGCCCGAGTTCTTCGCTGATCACGGTGCCGCCGGTGAGGATCGCCATGTCTTCCAGCATCGCCTTGCGGCGGTCGCCGAAGCCCGGCGCCTTGACTGCGACGGTCTTGAGGATGCCGCGGATATTGTTCACCACCAGGGTCGCCAGCGCCTCGCCCTCGACTTCCTCGGCGATGATCAGCAGCGGCTTGCCGGCCTTCGCAACCTGCTCGAGCAGCGGCAGCAGCTCGCGGATCGAGCTGATCTTCTTGTCGTGCAGCAGGATGTATGCGTCTTCCAGCATCGCGACCTGCTTGTCCGGGTTGTTGATGAAATACGGCGAGAGGTAGCCGCGGTCGAACTGCATGCCCTCGACCACTTCCAGCTCGTTGTTGAGCGACTTGCCGTCTTCGACCGTGATCACGCCTTCCTTGCCGACCTTGTCCATCGCGTCGGAGATGATCTTGCCGATGTCGTTGTCAGCGTTGGCGGAGATCGCGCCGACCTGGGCGATTTCCTTGGAGGTGGTGCAGGGCTTGGAAATCTTCTTCAGTTCCTCGGTGACCGCAACGACCGCACGGTCGATGCCGCGCTTGAGGTCCATCGGGTTCATGCCGGCGGCAACATACTTCATGCCTTCGCGCACGATCGCCTGGGCCAGCACGGTCGCAGTGGTGGTGCCGTCACCGGCCACATCGGAGGTCTTGGAGGCGACTTCCTTCACCATCTGCGCGCCCATGTTCTCGAACTTGTCCTTCAGCTCGATTTCCTTGGCAACAGAAACGCCGTCCTTGGTGACCGTGGGGGCGCCAAAGCTGCGCTCGAGCACCACGTTGCGGCCTTTGGGGCCGAGGGTGACTTTCACCGCATCGGCAAGAATGTTGATGCCCACCACCATCTTGGCGCGGGCGCTTTCGTGAAAACGTACTTCCTTGGCAGCCATCGATTCTCTCCAGAATGTTTAAGTCGATCGAACAGGGTCCGGCAGCGCGCTCAGACGCCTTCCACCACGCCCATGATGTCTTCCTCGCGCATCACCAGCAGCTCATCGCCCTTGACCTTGACGGTCTGGCCCGAGTACTTGCCGAACAGCACGCGATCACCGACTTTAACGTCGCAGGGAATCACCTTGCCTTCATCGGTCTTCTTGCCCTTGCCCACGGCAACGACTTCGCCCTGGTCGGGTTTTTCGGCTGCGGTGTCGGGAATGACGATGCCCGACGCGGTCTTACGTTCTTCCTCAATACGCTTGACGATAATGCGATCATGCAAAGGACGGATTTTCATTTGGGCTCCTAACCGGAAAATTCAATGAATCACGGAGTTAGTCGTCAACCCCGTTGACGAATCAGGGGTATTAGCACTCATCTCCAGCGAGTGCTAATAATAAGGGCTTAGGGCTTGGATTTCAAGAGAATTCGTTCCGGTCGCCGTAGAATCGATCCGCTGCGGAGCTAAGCGCTTATGCGATATACCCAATTTCTGGTTCTGGTGATGATTTCCGGGTCGACGGCTGCCGCTCCCGCCGCCGGGCAGGACGCGCTACCGGCGCCGGTGGCGGCAGCGCTGCGCACCGCTGGCGTGCCGGCATCGAACGTCGCCATCGTGGTACAGCAGGTGGGGTCGGATCGCCCGTCGACCAGGCACCAGGCCAGTACCCCTATGAACCCTGCCTCTACGATGAAGTTAGTAACCGCTTACGCGGCGTTGGAGATGCTCGGTCCGGCCTATCGGTGGAAGACCGAGGCCCATGTACGCGGGTCGCTGCAGGATGAAGTTCTCGCTGGCGATCTGGTGTTCAAGGGCTACGGCGATCCGAAACTGACCTACGAGAACCTGTGGTTGTTGCTGCGCGCGCTGCGCGAGCGTGGGCTGCGCGACATCCGGGGCGACGTGCTGCTCGATCGCAGCTATTTCGACACTCCGGAGCACGATTCGGGAAAGTTCGACGACCAGCCGCTGCGCCCCTACAACGTCGGGCCCGACGCGCTGCTGCTCAATTTCAAGGCGATCCGCTTCCAGTTCGTGCCCGAGCCGGAACGCAGCGCGGTGCGCGTGTACGGCGAGCCGCGCCTCGATCCGTTCGATATCGTGAGCGTGCTGCGCCTCACCAGCGGACCGTGCGGCGACTGGCAGGAGCGGATCGCGCCGGATTTCCGCGACGCGCCTGCGCCGCGGGCGCTGTTCACCGGCAGCTATCCGGCGAGTTGCGGCGAGCGTTCCTGGCACGTCGCGCTGCTCTCGCCGGACGATTATTTCGCCGGTGTTTTTCGCCGTCTCTGGAGCGAACTCGGCGGCGCGCTGTCAGGCGGCGTCAAGAACGGCGCGCTGCCGAAAGATGCGCGACTGCTGGCGAGCGTCGAATCTCCGGGGCTCGCCGAGGTGGTGCGCGACATGAACAAATTCAGCAACAACGTCATGGCCCGCCAGCTTTATCTTACGCTCGGGGCCGAGGCCTCCGGCCCGCCAGCCAACGCGGTCAAGTCGCGCGATGCAGTGAAGGCATGGCTCGCGCGGAAGGGAATTGACGCACCCGAACTGGAGATTGAAAACGGCTCGGGCTTGTCGCGCGTCGAGCGCATCAGTGCGGGGAACCTCGCGGCGCTGCTGGTGGCGGGGTTCCGCAGTCCGCTAATGCCCGAACTGCTCGCTTCGCTGCCGTTGGTGGCGGTCGACGGCACAATGCGTCGCCGCCTGCGGTATGAGGGCGTTGCGGGCCAGGCGCACATCAAGACGGGAACGCTTGCAGACGCGCGCGCGATCGCCGGCTACGTGCTCGACCGCCGCGGCAGCCGCCACGCGGTGGTGATGTTCGTCAACCATCCCAACGCGCCCGCGGCGCAGGGCGCAACGGATGCGCTGCTGCGCTGGGTGTACGATTCGGCCGCACGCTAAGTTATAATTTTAGTTATAACTTGGGAGGGCGCGCAATGCAGAAACTCAAAATCGTGAAGATCGGCAACTCGCTCGGCATCATCCTGCCCAAGCCGTCCGCCGAGCGCATGCACGTAGGCAAAGGCGACGAGCTGACCTGCCTTGACACGCCCTCCGGCATCGAGCTCACTCCCTACGATCCGGGTTTCGAGAAGAAGCTTCTGGTGGCGCGGCGCGTTGCGCGCCGCTACCGCAACGCCCTTCGCGAACTGGCGAAGTGAAGCGCTGGACCTGGCTCGACGCGACGGACCTCACCGCCTATCACGCAGAGCAGATTGCGGAGCACGGCGGCAGCGCGGGTCTGCGCGACCACGGGATGCTGGAATCCGCTCTCGCACGGCCCAGGAATCTCGTCGCCTACGGCGAGCCGGATGCGTTCGATCTCGCGGCAGCCTGTGCGTTTGGCATCGCCAAGAACCATCCGTTCGTCGACGGAAACAAGCGCGTCGCCCTGGTCGCAAGCATCACCTTCCTCGAGTTGAAAGGCTGGCGATTTCTCGCTTCCGAAGTGGACGCGGCGGTGGCGTTTCTTGACCTTGCCGCCGGCAGGATCACCGAGCGCGAGCTGTCCCGATGGCTGGAAGCAAATAGCCGGCGGGCGGCGCGCAGGCACTGACCTCGCTACGCAGGAATCGCGATTGCCTTCCCGTCCTTCAGTGCCACCCAGCCCCGCACCACCCGGTAGACCACCCACAGCCCGACGGCAACGAACAGGGGAAACGCGAGCAGTGCACCGATCAAAGTGGCGAACAACATCCCTCCGATCGCGCACCACAGCAGCGTGAACCAGAAGGTGCGGATCTGCCAGCGGAAGTGCGATTCGAGAAACGTGCCGCGCGCCTCACTGCGTTTCACGTAATTGAGGACCACCGCGACGATCGACGGAAACCCGAAGACGAAAGCCGTCACGATGAATGCGGCGGAAGTGGCTCCAATCACGACCGAAAGCGCGTGCAGCGCATAGATTACGTGCGTCCAGGCGACCAGGCCTTCGTCGGGGGCGGCGAACGCAGCCGGTTCCGGGGCGCTCACAGTCCGAGTTCCTTCCACAGCGCATCGACGCGTTGCTTGACGGCAGCATCCATTGCAAGGGGCTTGCCCCAATTTCGGCTCGTTTCGCCAGGCCACTTGTTGGTCGCGTCGATACCCATCTTGGACCCGAGTCCCGAGACGGGACTGGCAAAATCCAGATAGTCGATCGGCGTGTTCTCCGCGATCAGCGTGTCGCGCGCCGGGTCCACGCGCGTGCTGAGCGCCCAGATCACTTCCTTCCATTCGCGCACGTTCACGTCGTCGTCGGTGACGACGATGAACTTGGTGTACATGAACTGGCGCAGGAAGCTCCAGATGCCGAACATCACCCGCCTGGCATGCCCCGGATATTGCTTCTTCATGCTCACCACGGCCATGCGGTAGGAACAGCCCTCCGGCGGCAGGTAGAAATCGGTGATTTCCGAAAACTGCTTGACGAGCAGCGGAACGAACACCTCGTTGAGCGCGACGCCGAGCATCGAGGGCTCGTCCGGCGGCTTTCCAGTGTAGGTGCTGTGGTAGATCGGATCGCGCCGCAGCGTCACGCGCTCGATCGTGAAAACGGGAAAGCGCTCGCATTCGTTGTAATAGCCGGTGTGATCCCCGAACGGTCCTTCGAGGGCCGTCTCCCAGCCGTGACCGGCTTCGGCGTCGGGGTGGATAGCGCCTTCGAGGACCATTTCCGCGGAGCCTGGCACCTGGAGATCCGGGCCGATGCACTTCACCAGTTCGGTGCGCGCGCCGCGCAGCAATCCGGCAAACTGGAACTCACCGAGCGTGTCTGGCACAGGCGTTACCGCCGCGAGAATGGTCGCCGGATCGGCGCCAAGCGCGACAGCGATCGGAAACGGTGTGCCCGGATTCGCAAGGGAGTGTTCGCGAAAGTCGAGCGCACCGCCGCGATGCGCGAGCCAGCGCATGATCACCTTGTTCGGCGCGATCACCTGCTGGCGGTAGATGCCGAGATTCTGCCGCGGCTTGGCCGGTCCACGGGTCACGGTGAGGCCCCAGGTGATGAGCGGGCCGGCGTCGCCAGGCCAGCAGGTCTGGACCGGCAGGCGAGACAGGTCGACTTCCTTGCCTTCCCACACCACGTCCTGGCACGGCGCCGAAGACAGGACCTTCGGCGCCATGTCGAGCACCTTGGCAAGCAACTGACGCAGATCCGGAAGCTTGTCCCAGATGTCGCGCAGACCCTTGGGCGGATCGGGTTCCTTGAGTGCGGCGAGCAGCCGTCCGATGTCACGCAAGGCGGCGGATGGATCGGCGCCCGCATCCATGCCCATTGCAAGTCCCACGCGCCGCACGCTGCCAAACAAATTGGTCAGAACCGGTATCGAGTGGCCCGCCGGTTTCTCGAACAACAGCGCCGGACCGCCCGCACGCAGCACCCGATCGCAGATCTCGGTCATCTCCAGGCGCGGCGAGACCTGCGCGCGCACACGGCTCAATTCGCCGAGCGATTCGAGTTGCACGATGAAATCGCGCAGGTCGGAACATGCCATGGATCTATGAACGCATCCGGTTTGCAATCGCCTCTGCCAGGTTTTCCGCGAACGCAATGAGCCCGCGGTCGCGGCCTGGCACCACGAATTCCCGCTCGGTCGAGGGCAGCACCACCACCAGCGTGGTGTACCCGATCCAGCCCGTCACGGCAAGCGCCGCGCCCCAAACGACGAGCGCGAGCGCCATGCCGGGCATCAGCGCAACCAGAAACTCCAGCCCGCGCAGCGTGCTTTCGAGGAATTGCGCCACGGGACTCGCCTGCGCAGGGTCCCTCGAGATCTGCGCCGAAACGTCTGCCAGCGCGCGTCCGATCTGCGTGCCGAAAGGGCCCGCGAGGCCGAGCACGACCAGCGCCGCAATTCCCAGCGCAATTCCCCAGCCGATGCGGCGATTGGCGCGCTCGAAGGAAATGCGCACCGATGCAATTGCGTTCAGGGGCGTGCTCTCGCTGTAATCCGTGCCCAGGTGCACCAGACGCGCTTCGAACAGCATCAACTCGGTCCCGCGCAACGCGCCTCGCTCGAACAGGTATTGAGCCACGGGGGGAACCGCGCGCAGATCACCGCCACGCGGGCGGCAGCGGGAACGACAGCACGATGCCTAGCAGTATCGCCGCGCCGACCCAGTTGTTGTGCATGAAGGCCCTGAAGCAGTTCTCGCGCGAGCGCCCGCGGATAAGGCGCCAATGATAGCCCATGAGGATTGCGGCCACGGCGAGCCCTGCGTAAAAGGGCCATTCCAGCGAGAGCCGCGCGCCCAGCGTGCCGAGCAGAACCAGCATCACCGCATAACATGCCATCACGGCGGTCACATCGTGGCGGCCGAACAGGATCGCAGAGGTGTGGATGCCGATCTTCACGTCGTCGTCGCGATCGACCATCGCGTATTCGGTGTCATAGGCCATGATCCAGAAGAACGTGCCGGCCATCAGCCACCAGCATTCGAGCGGCAATTCGCCGGCGACGGCGGCATAGGCCATCGGCACGCCAAAGCTGAACGCGATGCCGAGCCACGCCTGCGGCAGGGCGAAAAACCGCTTGGCAAACGGATACACGATCGCGATCGCAAGCGCCGCAACAGACAGCAGGATCGCCAGCCGGTTGAGAAACAGCACCAGCAGAAACGCGAGCAGCGCGAAGAATGCGCCTACCGCAAGTGCCTCCCGCGGCCCGATCTCACCCGCCGCGAGCGGACGGTGCTTCGTGCGCTCGACCTGCGCGTCGAAATCGCGGTCGGCGAAGTCGTTCACCGCGCATCCGGCCGAGCGCATCGTTAAGGTACCGAGCACGAAAATGAGCAGAAACTCCCAGCGGGGCCATCCGGCAGAGGCCAACCACACCGCCCACAGCGTGGGCCAGAGCAGCAGCAGGCTACCGATAGGCTTGTCCAGCCGCACCAGACGCTCATAGGCGTCGAGCCTCTTCACGATCGCCTGGAAGTTCATGCCGAGCCCAGATCCTGGCGCGCCGAAAGCCAGCGCTCGACGTGCGCACGCGCCGCACCCGGGTGTTTTTCCAGCAGGCCGGCGGCGGCCTCGCGCGCCGCGCCAATGATCGCCTGGTCACGCTCGAGGTCGGCGAATCGCAGCAGCGGCGCGCCGCTCTGCCGCTCGCCGAGGTACTCGCCAGGACCGCGCAGCAGCAGGTCCTGCCGCGCCACCTCGAATCCATCGGTGGTCTCGAAGATCACCTTGAGCCGCGCGCGCGCGCCTTCGGAGAGCGGGTGGCGGTAGAGAAGGATGCAAACGCTCTCGGCCGCGCCCCGCCCCACCCGCCCGCGCAACTGGTGCAATTGAGCCAGGCCGAAGCGCTCCGCATGCTCGATTACCATCAGCGAAGCATTGGGCACATCGACCCCCACTTCGATCACGGTGGTGGACACCAGAAGCTGGATGCGGCCCGCCGCGAAGTCGCGCATCACCTCGGTCTTCTCGGGGGGCGCCATCCGCCCGTGCAGCAGGCCGACCGAGAGCTCTGGCAATTCGGCTTTCAATTCGGCGTGCGCTTCGAGCGCCGCCTGCAATTCGAGCTTGTCCGACTCCTCGACCAGCGGGCATATCCAGTAGGCCTGCTGCCCTGAACGGCAGGCCTCGCGAATACGCGAGAGCACCTCGCCGCGGCGCGCTCCCGCGACGAGGCGCGTCTTAACCGGTTCACGTCCGGGCGGCATCTCGTCGATGGTCGAGACCTCCAGATCCGCGTAATAGGTCATCGACAGCGTGCGCGGAATCGGCGTAGCGCTCATCATCAACTGGTGAGGCACCAGGCCGTCTTTCACGGCTTCCCCCTTCTTGCGCAGCATCAGCCGCTGCTGCACGCCGAAGCGGTGCTGCTCGTCCACCACCGCGAGCCCGAGTTGCGCGAATTCCACGCCCTGCTGAAACAGCGCGTGCGTGCCGATCGCGATCTGCGCTTCGCCGCTCTCGATCGCTTCGATCGCCGCGCGCTTTTCCCTTCGCGCCAGAGCGCCGTGCAGCCATGCGGTGCGCACGCCGAGCGGCGCGAGCCACTCGGAGAACTTGCGCTGGTGCTGCTCCGCGAGCAGTTCCGTGGGCGCCATGACGGCCGCCTGCCAGTTCGCGTCGACTGCAGCGAGGCAGCCGATCGCCGCGAGGATCGTCTTGCCGCTGCCCACGTCGCCCTGCAGCAGGCGCTGCATCGGGTGACGCTCGCCCAGGTCCCGCCGGATCTCGGCGAGGCAGCGTTCCTGCGCGTGCGTGAGGCGAAACGGCAGTGCGGCGAGAAACCTGCGTGTAAGCGCTCCATCACCGGGAAAGGACGGCGCGCGCCGCGCGCGCCGTGCCCGGTGCTCGAGGTGCATCGACAGTTGTTGCGCGAGCAACTCGTCGAACTTCACCCTGCGCCAGGCGGGATGCGTGCGCTCGGCCAGTCCCGCGATATTGGCGCCGGGCGGCGGAAGGTGCAGTGTCCGCACGGCGGCATCGAATGGTCCGAGCGCGTAGCGTTCGCGCACGCTCTGCGGTAGCGTATCGTCGAGCGGCAGTTTCTCCAGCGCATTGAGAATCAGCTTGCGCAGCGTCGCCTGCGCGAGCCCCGCCGTCGTGGGATACACCGGGGTGAGGCTTTGCGAAAGAGGCTCTCCGGCGTGCACGATGCGGTAGCGCGGATGCGCCATTTCGGCGCCGGCCCAGCCATTGCGCACTTCCCCGTAGGCGCGTACCACGAGGTCCGACGCTGTTGCACGCTGGAACTGCTTGAGCTGGCTGGGGTAGAAATTGAAGAACCGCAGCGCGAGCGGACCCGCATCGCCCTGGGTGTGCACGACCAATTGGCGGCGCGGACGATATACGACCTCGGCGCGCGCGACGCGCACCTCCACCAGCACCGGGGCTCCGGCCGGAGCCGCGTTCAGTGGCGTCAGCCGGGTTTCGTCCTCGTAGCGCAGCGGCAAATGCAGGACGAGGTCAAAGGGCGCGTGAATGCCGAGCTTCGCCAGCCGCGCGGCGAGTGCCTTGGGAAGCGCGTCGGCGTTCACCCCGCGTACAGGATCGCGTCGACCTCCACCAGCGCGCCGCGCGGCAGGCTGGCCACGCCGACCGCCGCCCGTGCGGGATAGGGCTCCTTCACGTACTGGGCCATGACCTCGTTGACTAGCGCGAAGTGGGCGAGATCGGTGAGGTACACGGTCATGCGCACCGTGCGCCCGAGATCGAGTCCGGCCGCATCGGCCACCGCCGCGAGATTGCGGAACACCCGATGGACCTGTGCGTCGACGCCCTCGGCTACCTGCATCGTCGCGGGGTCCAGGCCGATCTGCCCCGAGAGATATACGGTATCGCCGGCGCGGATCGCCTGCGAGTAAGTGCCGATGGCGGCGGGCGCATCGGCGGTCCTGATGACGGTCTTCATGAAGGCTCCGGGAGTAGAATCTGCGCGGTCAATCTTAGCTGAAATGACCGCCCCCATCGTCGCCCGCCTCGAGAAGCTGCTTGGCACGCCGCGCGACGGCGCCTTGTTGCGCTATTCCCTTGGCATGGAGCACCTCAAGGCCGGCGATGCCGAACGCGCCATCGGATACCTGCGCGAAGCGCTGGAACGCGAACCGGGTTATTCGGCCGCGTGGAAGCTGCTCGGCAAATCGCTTGCCGATGCGGGCAAGGCGTCCGAAGCGCTTGCGGCGTACCGCAGCGGCATCGCCGCCGCGCGCGCCAGGGGCGAAAAGCAACTCGAAAAGGAAATGAACGTGTTTGCGCGCCGGCTGGAGAAAGCCCTCGCTGCCGGCGGCACGCCCGCGTGAACCTGTTCCACCGCCTGCGCGCTTCTGTCCTTGGGCGCTGCTGCGGGAGCGTCGAAGTGGAAAGGGCACTCGTTGAGCGCCCTTTGAGGTTGGTGGGACGAAGGCTATCGAATAACCACCGCAACGCGTTGTAAATATTGACTGCCGTAACCTGTCGGCATCGGCGGTGCCCCCAAAGATGCCCCCACCAAATCTGAGCCGTTGAAGTTTGAGTTGGCCTCGCGAGAAAACGGCGTAGGGCAGGCGAAATACTACGACCGTGCGTGTCGGATGGATCACAGCAATCCCCGCTCGGCGAAGCTCAACGTGCTCGTCCCTGCCACGATGAAGTGATCCAGTACCTTCACGTCCACCAGCGACAGCGCCTCCTTGAGACTGCGCGTAAGCAATTCATCAGCTTGGCTTGGCTGGGCAACACCGCTCGGATGGTTGTGGGCAAATATCACAGCCGCTGCATTCGCCCGGAGCGCGGCCTTAACTACTTCCCTTGGGTAAACGCTCGTTTGCGTCAGCGTCCCGCGAAACAACTCTTCCGCCTCGAGAACGCGGTGCTGCGCGTCGAGGAACAGCACCATGAATACCTCGTGCTCCCGCCCGCCGAGGGTGAGCCGCAGATAGTCTCGAACGGCACTCGGCGAGGTCAGGGCGTCGCGTGAGTTAAGTTCCTCCCGCAACGACCTCAGCACAAGCTCCCGCGCCACCGCGCACTTCTCATGAATGGCGTTTGTTTCGGACGGCGTAGCGAACAGCGGTTGCAGCGCACCTCGGTAAAGGCGACGGGATTCCCGGATGCCGACGAGCCTACCGAGCAAATCCACATCCGACAAGTGCGCGTACTTGATCATTTCTTAGAATCAACCGAGGAGCGCGTGCCGCGCGCTGTTGGGTTGCGCCCGAGCGCAATCAATTTCAAAAACTATCCGGTGAACATTTTTCATAGTAAAAAACTTGCAGCGTTGTTCTCGAACAGATTGGCGTCACGGATGTACCGCGCCAGCATTTCCGCCGATCTGTGGCCGGTCTGCTGTTGAATCTTGTACGTGCTGACGCCAATTTGAGCGGCGCTGGTCACCAAGCCGGAGCGCAAGCTGTGGCCCGAGATATGCGCCGCCGGTAGGCCCACCTTGGCCGCGTACCCCTTCAAGATCAGCGAAACCGATGGGCCGGTCAGGCGATCTGCGGCAATGACCTGACCTTTGCTGATCGACCTGAACACCGCGCCAGATTCGATGCGGCCGTGTTCCAGCCACTGCCTGACGGCCTTGACCGGACATGCGCTGGTTCTCCCATAGGGCACTGCGATCTTCCTGCCTACACCCTCTTGGTCCGTCTTACTGCGGCGCAGGTGAATGATCAACCCCTCCCTCACAAACTCAAGGTCTTGCACGTCGAGCGCCACCAACTCCGAGCGTCGCAACGCCGCCGCAAATCCGATCAAGCTCATCGCCCGATCACGAATGCCCTTGGTGCCCCGCATGAGCGACAGGATCGCCAGTAGGTCTTGTTTCAGCAGCGGTGCTGCCCGACGTTGCGGCTTGCCCTTGCTTCGCCTGACACCTCGCAGCATCGTTCGGACCAGATCAGTCTTTGCCGGATCGGGCAGGCCTTGACTGACGTGCGCTCGGCTGACTCCGACGACCCTGCGTGAGATCGTGTGCGGCGAATGCACTTCGGCTCGGTCGGCGATGTACGCCGCAAGGATTTCCGGCGAGCACGGCACGGCCCCGCCCCAACTCAGGAAGTCCGCGAGGTCACCTCGGTAGGCTCGCCGCGTGTTGTCGGCGATGGCGGCTGACAGGTAGGTGCCTACTGCGCTCGGCAACGGCTGAATTTGCGCGTCGCCAGCGGGCCTTTCTACGCCTTCAACGCCCTCGGGTATTACTGCCGATAATGCAATCTTATCGTCTGTCAATTTCATCAACGGCAGGTAGGTTGAGCCGGTCATAAATCAGCGCGGGCGAGCTGCTGGATCGCGCAGGCTCTCGATATCCATACGCAGACGGGCGAACCACTCTTTGCCGGGAGCCTTCGTATAGGGGCGCAACGGATAGAGAGCAGCCCGTTGACCGTGCTTCGACGCCAAGCGGTAATACTCGAACTCAAGTCGGACTGTCGGATTCTGTAGGTCGCTGGCGTAACCACCACGGCGGACATGCGCGAGAAACGCCGCCCAATAGTCCGGTCGCCGAAAACGCCCGTGCAGTTGTCGACGGTGGCAGTACGTGCAAAGGTCGTAGGCCGCTGGAGGTGTCCACCGGTACGGCCTGCTGTAGTCCTCGCTATGAGATTCGACCACCGAATCAGGATCGCTGCAGATGTCGCAGGGGCCGGTCGGCGGTGCTAGTTGGCCAGCGGCGATCAGGCGCTTGTACGTTACGAGCAGCTCGTCCCGTTCCTGCCATGAGTACCCGTTGTACCAGCCACCCTCACGAGCCATTGATTACTCAAGTTATTGAACTTAAAGGATTATCTCGCAAAACCCTTTGCTTGTCAATAAAAACGTCTAATAATCAATGAGTTATGTGCTTTCGCGCCGCCGTTTTCACCGATGTGCTACTTGAGACCAAAGTTTATCGACGCCCCTCCGGGAGTCTCACCATGGCACCGGCGTTTCGAACGTGGTTACCGGTGTGGCCCTACAAATCCTTAGCGCGTTTCTTCCCGATGTCCTTGACGGCTTCTCCGTCCTCGGCATCGCCCTTATCGGATTGGAGGGCAATACGCATGGTATCCAATTGGGTAGTGCGCTTCTCCGCGACGACATATTGATCACCATTGCGCCATGTCATCTTCTCTTGGTCAAAATTCGCACCGGCACGATTTTGAACTGTGCCATTTACGCTTGAGAATGGCTTGCCATACTTCGCCAGCAGTGCTTGGGTAACAACGATCCATGAGGTGGTATCGAGCGTCACGCTCACACTAGCAACCACATCATTTCTTTTTCGCACGGTGAAACTCTTGACGGGCGCATCTGCGAAGGTCGTTAGCTTGGGGTATCTGTTAGCTACCTCCAGCTTTTCTTTTCTATCAGCTTCCATCATCGCCCCTTTAATTCCCCTACCGCCGTCGAGAATCTTCTGCGTGATCACGTCGATATCGCTGGGTACGATGGGAATCGTGTGCGTACAGCTAACATCCTTTAGCTCCCGAATCCCACCGCACGTTCTGGAAAACCCCGGAATGATGGCCTCTACTTCGTCTCTATTCATGCCCAACCGCAACTCCTTGACTTCCAGTGGGACTAGCGTGGTAGCGGCCGGAGGCGGCGGTGGTTTCGGTGCGCTCAAATCGGCCTTACTCGCCGCGTCAAAACATGCCAGACGTTTCGGGTTTTCCTTGATGGTGGCGCATGTCTTCGCTGATGGCGGCTCCGCTCCATGTGCCGCCAATGCCATAAATCCAAGAATTGCCAGTGCTGTTTTCATGCTTTCCCTTTCGATCAAAACAACGCCAACCTATCGATTCGGCGCAGAAGCACACCGCAGGTCGCATTCTTCCGAGCATTCGGTACCCGGACAGCGGGCACCATCACGCTGACGGTCACGCGAACATGGTCGTAAGCGTCGGGATCAGCACCCACTCGAATTCGCGTTCCTTGCCTACAGGTTGCCAGCCTTCCGCGACCACGCTCATCCAGATTGGCGAACGGTCCTCGCGGCGATCAGGTTCCCAAGGGCTCAGTACTTCACATAGCCGATGGGCTATCGCGCCGTAAACGAGATTCGCCCGAGATGGGGATTCAGACGACAGCACTTCCTTCGCGAGCCGTCGCATCGTCACCGATCGTTTTGGACTGCGGGCGTGGAAGCGCAGCAGGGCAAGTTCTTCGTCGGTGGGGCGGATCTTCAACAGCGCGACTTCGTAGGCTTCGTTCTCCGGGCGCGGCCTCAAGGGACGCGGGCGTGCCCACGCGGCGATCAGCGATTCGGCATCCAGCGTTAGGTGTTCCCACCATCCCGAGCCAGTGGGTGACCTTTTTCGAATCATTGGGAGCGGCACGCTGCGCCCTGCGCTCAATTCGTGCGCCCAAGTGCGGCGCTCGCTCAGCGAATACAGTTTCGTAAATTCCCTTCCGTAGCCACCGCCTCTGAGGTGAGCCAAGTACAGCAGCCAATTCTCGGGCGGCTCGTGGAACCGCTTATGAATTCGGGAGTGGCAGACCCGGCAGATCATGTAGTTTGCCGGTGGGTCGAAGAGGTAGGGTTGGGAGTAGTCTTCGGAGTGCCATGAATCGGGAGGGCACTCAGGATCGCCGCACATGTCGCAAGGGCGTGGTGAAAACTGAATCCCACCTTCGAGCCTTGCACGATTAAACGGGGCAATAATTGCTTGCCGGATCTTCCACGGGTAGCCGTTGTAAGGTGCGCTCATGATCTAGTCCCAGCACATGTCGGTGTTTGTGAAACGAAGGGTCATCTGGCTGCACTGAGGGCATCGATAGGTCTCTTCCGGCAAACACAGTTTCCTTCCGAGTTTCTCGTGCGCGTTCCATTCCCCCACGACCCCACTAAAGTGACCTAAAGTTGACCTATCTATTCGACCCTCTGTCAGCGAGGGATCGTCATACGGCGTGACCTTCGTGGACTTGCACTTCGGGCATCGTTCTGGTTTGGCTAGAAGGTTGACCTGCACAACAGCGCGGCAACGTTCGCAAAGACAAGGGAAGTAGCAGGTGGTGTCGAAAGATTCCATGCCTCCGCCGACTCGGATTGTGGCGTCAACCCCGCAATGGCACGTCGCATGGACTTGTGACCCCATTCCTGTTCTCCCGGTCTTTCGATATGCCGCCGGCAAACGGCGGACCGCCGCCGCGACTACCGTTTGCGATCACCCTTCAGCCCGACCCCCGCCTGCTCAGTAGGGCGCTACAACTGATTGCACTGAATTCGCTGTCTAGTGTCGCCTAGATAGGCGACCAATATCATATTTTAGGCATTCGACATAGAAAATAGGCAAAGTTGTTGCTGTTTGTCGCCGTGGTCGTGGTTTTGCCCTTGCTGGAGTATTCGACCAACAGGGGATTGGCGTGGCGGACACGAAGAAACTCGTCGGGGCACGGATCAAGGAACTACGGCGGCAGGCGGGGCTAACGCAGGAGCAGCTTGCCGAGCGGGTGGGATTGGACTCCCGCCATTTATCTCGGCTGGAGGTCGGGCGACACTATCCGTCGTTGCAATCATTGGAGCGGATTGCCCGCGCTCTCGACGTTCGGATCGTCGAGTTCTTCCAGTTCCCCGGCGAGGTCACTACCGCCACGCTACGCAATGACCTCATCAAGTTTGCAAAACACGCCAACGAATCGCAACTTCGGCTGGCGGTCAAGGTGGTCAAGCTGGTCGTGGCCTAAAGCCCTCACCCCGCGCCGAGGTCACTGGAGTGTACGCGGATAAGGTGCCGGGCGTAGAGACTGCTGGTGACCTTTGCGGGCGGTGAAGCTTCTTACCCGGTAGGTAGGTTCAGGCGGTTACTACAAAGGTATCCCGCAATTTGGTGCAATCGGATTTCCCGCCCCGACGGGCAACGTCTCACGGAGCGATGGCCGCTATTGCGCGAGGTAGGTCCTTCCATACATATTGTGGGTTCCACCACGGGGCTGCCGATGCTCGAAGCATTTTCATGAACTGCGTTCTTTTGTACTTGGTCTGTTGGGCGAGCGCCCGTGCGGAGCCAAGCACAAAACACAGATCGAGGAATTCCTGCCACGTATGGTCCTCCGAGGCGTCACGCGCTTTCTGCAAGTCCGCAACCTCCAGCTTCAGGAACGGGTTCACCATCTTCGGCAATTCGCAGGGCGGCAGCCCGATATGACGTGACCGCGATTCAACACGCGTGCGCAGCGGGTCGGTTACAGGCAGATGGTTTTCCACTTGCTGCTTGTGCTTGTCGTAGATGCAGAAGCGCAGGGCGCTTAACTTGCTCCCGAGATAGGTCGAACCCTTTACCCCATTCCCATCGTCGTGGACCCATGAGTTGTTGGCCTTCGCCCGAAAGGGGACAAAGCTGTGTGCGATGTGCGTCAGGGAATCCGCCGCCAGCTCGACGTACGACACCCGGCCGGTTTCGAACAGCTTTGGGTAGTTGAAATCCGGCAGAAGCTCGGAGAGGACCCATTTTAGTTGCTCAAACTCTCCTGGCCCGAATTTAGACGCGTACAGCACGAGCTTGAAGTACCGGTGATGGGCTTTGGCCCCAACCTCCAATTCGGCGATCTTCCTTTTCTTGGTTGGGTAGTAATTCAGGCGCGTGCGGTATTTGTTTTCAGTGATAGTGATTTTGCCGTCCGGGACCACGTCGCCTTGAATGTCCTTCATGCCCTTCAGTTGCGTGACTACAAACCCGTGTAGGGCCTTACTGCCGACACCTACGTTGATATGAATCCTATCCACGAGCAGGTACACCCAGATACTTAGCGACACCCCTTCACTCCTTGAACGTCTCTAAACTTGCTTACTAGTTCACAGGGCACGCCCCCCGTGAAACTTCTCCCACTTGCGGCGCTGTGAACTCTGGATGAACGCTTTCACGGTTTCGCTCCACCAAAATGGCCGGCGGTCACGTCCATCTGGTTCGGGTATGAGATTTCGTTTCCGCCGCTTCATGAAAGCACTATGCGATATGCCACCCATGAGCGATTGAAAATTTGCGATGCGGACTTTGTGTCCCGGTTCGTCGAACGAGAATTTCGGAACCTGAGGGTCGGTATGCCCCACCTTCTTTTTCTTCGGCGCGCGTATTGGCAGGGCGGACGACCCGTTGATTGTGAGAGCCATTTGCGTATCTGCTAGCCAGGCTCAGCTCTGAACTAGCATGCGGATCGTGCTCGTCCACCAGTACGGGATCTTTCCGTCCATACCATCCGGCTTCGGATACCGGCCCGTCTTGATGCCGGCGTAGAGCGTCGAATGGCTGACGCTAAGCAAGCTCAATAGGTGAGCCACGCGAAGTCGTCCCGGTTGGTCGAGAGAGATCGTCGGAGGCTGAGCTTTGGTGTGGCCGCTTTTTTTCGGCGTGGCCGTGCCGATGACAATTGCTTCCATTGCAGGTGCCTCTCAGCAAACGCGAGGACCAACAACGACGCCCTCGCCGGTTAACTAAACCCGGCGAACCGACCTTATCTTGGGGTTCCGAACGCCGGAGTGCTTAACCGCTGTCTGTACAAGCCCACGAGGCACTCCTTGCGCGGATAGATTAATTCTACCTTGGATAGTCGCAGATGTAAACGCGCGCGACCGATGTGCAGCAGTAAAAAACGTTAGCTGTTTGCTACCTTCTTGATCGGGACAATCTGCGCTCCACGCTTGAGGCTGTCGAGATAATCGGCCCACGTCTGCATCATCTTTCGCCGTTCGGCTAGATGCGTGGTCCGGTTGTAGGCACGCCCAAGCGGATCACGTACCGTGTGCGCGAGTTGTTGTTCCACAATCTCAGGCCGTATACCAAGGTGCTCTTCAAGGATCGTCCGTGCCATCGCCCGAAACCCGTGTCCCGTGATTTCCGTTCTGGTGTCGTAGCCCATGCGCCGCAGCGCTGCATTGACAGCGGCTTCGCTCATCGGCTTTTTCGGGTCACGGCCACCCGGAAAGACATGTTGTCGTTGGCCGGTCAGGTCGTGAAGTTCGCGGAGGATTGCCACCGCCTGCGACGACAGCGGAACGATCTGGTCAGTCTTGGTCTTCGTCACCAGATAGTGCCATTCGGCCTTATCCAGATTGAAACCGTCCCAAGTCGCCTTCCGAAGCTCGCCCGGACGGACGAAAAGCATCGGGGCGAGGCGAAGCGCGCACTGGACGACAAAAGTACCTTGGAACGCATCAATTGCCCGCAATAGCTCTCCCACCTTGGCGGGTTCGACAATGGATGCGAAGTGCTGATGCTTCGCCGGAGGCAGCGCCCCCTTCAGATCGACGGAGGGGTCACGTATTGCTCGCCCCGTCGCCACGGCATATCGGAATACCTGGCCGCAGTTCTGATGCGCCCGATGCGCCGTGTCCAGTGCCCCGCGACCCTCGATTCGCCGAAGCATCTTTAGCACGTCCTGCGCAGTTATCTCGGCAATCGGTCGCCCACCGATCCAAGGGAATACATCGTTTGCCAGTCGATTGATAATCTTCTCAGCGTGAGTTTCAGCCCAAGTAGCAGAATGCTTGGCGAACCATTCACGGGCAACGACCTCGAAGCTGTTTGCTGCCCGTTCAGTCTGCGCCGCCCGCTGGATCTTGCGGTGCTCGCTGGGGTCGATGTCCTGAGCTAGCAGCGCCCTTGCTGCTTCGCGACGCTTTCGGGCATCGGCAAGCGATACCGCAGGATAAATACCCAAGGCGAGTCGCTTCTCCTTGCCACCGAAGCGGTACTTTAAGCGCCAGAGTTTGCCCCCGCTCACAGACACTTCGATATACAGTCCGCCACCGTCGTACAAACGCTGCGGCTTGTCGGCTGATTTGCACTTGCGGACTCCAGTGTCGGTCAGTGCCATCTTGGGGGCATCCAAATTTCTAAAGGGCCGGATGCCCCCAATTATGCCCCCACCCGATTCTGGATTCGGAAAATATTTCTCGGATAACCTCGGACAATTCTAAGAGTGAAAATGCCCCCTTTCGGGGGATTTTCGGACTTCGCGGGATTACCTTGGATAAGGTGATGGTGGAGACGAAGGGGATCGAACCCTCGACCTTCGCATTGCGAACGCGACGCTCTCCCAGCTGAGCTACGTCCCCGTGCAAGGGGCGCAATTCTACACCCGGCACCTGCCTCAGACAACGCGGCCCCCCGACACGCGGCCCCGCGAGGATTGCCAAGGCAAGACGCGCCACCTATGATCCTGCCACGACAAAGGGCACCCGCCATGCAAATTTCCCCGCCTTTCGGCTACGACGAAGTCGTCCCGCTGTACCGCAATCAAAGGGTGCGATTGCCCGCACCCGGCGAGGTGCCGAAATTCGCGCTGAACGCGAACGCGATTCCGATCAGCTACACGGAATTTTCACTGGCATTGCGCGAATATCCCCTCGTCTTCATCACGACCGACGAGGGCCAGAACTTCAGCGTGGTCGCGGTGCTCGGCATGACGACCGGTGAAAACCTTTTCGTGAAGAACGGCAAATGGGCCGAGGGGGTGTACGTACCGGCCTACGCACGGCGCTATCCGTTCTGCATGGCGAAGGTGAAACTCGACGCGGTGGAACAGCAGGACCGCCTGATCTGCGTCGAGAAGACGCACCTGGACGAAAACGGCGTCGAAATGTTCGACCAACAGGGCCAGGGGAACGAAAAGTGGCGCGACATCGAGCGGCTGCTCGGGGAGTACGAGGCGGACCTCGAGCGCTCGCGCGAAATGTGCGCGATTCTGATGGACTATTCGCTGCTCGAGCCGTTCACGATGCAGGCCTCCCTCAACAGTGGCGGCGCGATGCAGCTCACCGGCATGCACCGGGTCGACGAGAAAAGGCTCGTGCACCTCAACTCCAGCCAGATCAAGAACCTGATCAACAAGGGCCTGATGGGGCGCATCTATGCGCATCTGCTGTCACTCGACAGCTTCGCCCGTCTGCTCGAGCGCAAGGCGGCTCTCAACGCCTAGGCCGCAATGCGCGCGGAGAACGCGCCTACCTCTGCACTGGAGTTGACGCACGTCAAATTGTTGTGGCGCTCGACGCGGCAAGCTGTCGCTATCGGAAATCCCGATGGGAGAGGACCATGAGTTACAAGACTATTCTCGTCCACGCCGACAACGGCAAATACGCCGCCGCCCGGGTCGAGGTTGCGTTGAGCCTGGCGGAGCGCTTCGATGCGCACGTGATCGGCCTGTACGCCGAAAGCAGCATACGCGCACCCTCCTACGCGCTTGCCGAGGGCGGGCAGATGTTCCTCGAAGCGCTCAGGCGCAATGAACGCGAGCGGCTCGCGCAGGCGACGGAGGCATTCGCCGCGCAGGTAAATCGTTCCGGATGGACGCGCACGGAATGGCGCGCCAGCAGCGCAGACGCGGCCGAAGCGATCAGCCTGCACGCGCGTTACGCGGACCTGGTAGTCATCGGCCAATGGGCCTCGGACGATTCGGCCGACCACGGCAAGGATATGCCGGCGCGTGTGCTGCTCCAATGCGGGCGCCCGGTGCTGCTGATGCCCTACGCACACGAGAAGCGCCCGATCGGCGAGCGGGTGCTCGTTGCCTGGAATACGAGCCGCGAGGCCACGCGCGCGGTCACCGACTCGCTCACGTTCCTCAAGATGGCGAAAAAGGTGGGCGTGGTGGCCTTCAACCCGCGCCCGGGCGACGGACACGGCGCGCAGCCTGGGACGGACATCGCTACGTGGCTATCGCGCCACGGCGTGCAGGTGGAGGTGGCCCAGCAGACTGTACCCGAACTCGACGTCGGCAACCAGCTGTTGTCGCGCGCGGCGGACGTGAGCGCAGACATGATCGTAATGGGCGCCTACGGCCACTCGCGGCTCCAGGAGATGATTCTCGGCGGCGTCACGCGCACGCTGCTCGAATCGATGACCGTACCGGTGCTGATGTCGCACTAGGAGAGGGTACGGGGGAACCTGGGTTCCCCTGTAAATCGAGGAGAGTACGGGGGAACCTGGGTTCCCCTGTAACTACCGGCACGCTTCAGCGCTCCCGGCCCGCTTCCCGGGCGGTCCTCTCCAGCGGAGAGAGCAGGTACTCGAGCACCGTGCGCTCGTAGAGCAGTATTTCGGCGGCGAGCTGCATCCCCGGTACCAGCGCGTGGCGCGTGCCGTCTTTGTGCAATTCCTGCGCTGGCAACTCCATGTGCGCGCGATAGGCATAGCCGGCACCGGTCGCGCGGCCGGCGGCGCCTGTATTGGGGCGCTCGCTGGAATCCGCCGACACGCGCAACACCCGGCCTTCCAGCGTACCGAACTTCTGAAACGGAAAACTCGCGAGCTTGAGTTTGGCGCCCTGCCCGGCGCGCACGAATCCCGCATCCTGGTTCTGCAGCCACACCTCCGCAAGCAGCGGCTCGCCTTCGGGAACGAGCGTCATCAACACGGTACCCGCGGCAAGCACGCTGCCCTGCGTGTGCGTCGCCAGGTCCTTGATCACTCCGTCGGCAGGCGCGAGCAGCTCCGACCATGCGCGGCGGTGGCGCAGCTTTTCGAGTTCCTGCGACAGTCGCGTGAACTGGTTCTCCGCCTCCAGCCGCTCGGACTCGAGCGCCGCGCGGTAACTCGCCGCCAGCTGCGCCATGCGACGCTCCGCCTGGTCGATCGTCGCGACGGCGCTCTCTACACGATGGCCCTGCGCCCCCAGATCGCGCTCGGCCTCGATGCGTTCGCGCTGGCGCTGCTGCACCATCAGCTTGCCGGCAAAGCCTTCTCGCCCGAGCCGCTCGAACGCGGCTTCCTGCTCCTGCACCATGGGCAGGGTGCCCGCGAGTTTCTCGCGCGTTTCCCGCGCCGCGTTCATCTCCTGGCGCGCGCGAGCGATGACCGCACGCTCCTCGGCAAGGAGGGCATCGTGCGCGCGCCTGCGCGCACGATGCTGGGCAGCGACTTGCGCGTAGAGGCCCGGCGGATCCCCCGGGGCCGCCGGAAAGGCCGCCTCGCCGAGTTCCGCATCGACGCGCCGCACCTGCAGACGGCGCAGCCACCACTCGTTCTCGATGCTGCGAGCGTCCGCATCGGCAAGCCGCATATCCATTCGCGCGAGCACCTGTCCGGAAC
Organism: Betaproteobacteria bacterium; assembly: GCA_016195915.1. Taxonomy (GTDB): domain Bacteria; phylum Pseudomonadota; class Gammaproteobacteria; order Burkholderiales; family SG8-39; genus JADGRQ01. The sequence goes on from JACPYS010000044.1 coordinate 72,032, forward strand.
GCACGCGCTCGCCTTCCTGCACGAGCAGCTCGCGCACCGTGCCACCTTCGGCCGGCTGGATGATCTTCAACTGCGATTGGGGAATCAGCCGACCTTCCGCGACGGCGACCACTTCCAGGCGCCCGAGCGCGGCCCAGGCGATGAGCGCCCCGAGGAGCAATGCGAGCAGCCAAAGCACCGCCCGCGGCAGGACAGGCGGCGGCTCGTGTTCGAGCCGCAGAATCGCGGGCGCAAATTCGAGCGCCTCGCGGCGCGCAACCGGTCCAGATTGTCGTCGCGCAGGCAAGGCCATTGCGCTATTCCGCGGTCCTCTCGACCGCCGGCGCCACGACGTTCTGTTCGAGACGCCAGATGGTGTCTGCGGCGAGTTCGGGCGGCGGCTGGTGTGCAATCACGACCAGCGTCAGGCTGCCGCGCAGCCGGTCGATGGTGCGCAGGAGCGCGCCGGCAGTTTCCGGATCGAGCTGGCTCGTCGCCTCATCGAGGATCAGGATCGGCGCGCCCTTAAGCAGGGCGCGCGCGATCGCGATACGCTGCTTCTGCCCGCCGGAGAGCCCGATACCCTGCTCGCCCACGCGCGTCTGATAGCCGTGCGGCAGGCGTTCGATGAAACCGTGGATCTCGGCGCGCCGGCAGGCCTCGACGACCTGCTCGGGGCCGGCGTGCCGCGCGCCCCCAAGCACGTTTTCGTAGAGCGTGCCCGAGAACAGACGCGTCTCTTGCGGCACCACCGAAAAGTGGAGTCGCAACTCGTCCGCGCTCAAGTGACGGATATCCCGCCCGTCGATGCGAATTGCGCCGCTCGAAGGCAGATAGAAGTTCTGCAGCAGCCGTGCGAGCGTGCTCTTGCCGGATCCGGAGGCGCCGGTAATGAGTGCGCAGGAACCGGGTTCGACCGTGAGACTGAAATCGGAGAAAAGGGCGGGCCGGTCCCCGGCGTAAGCGAACGACAGCCGTTCGATCTCGAGACGCCCGCGCCCGCCGGCAGGACGCGACGGCCGCGCCGAATACATTTCGGGCGGCGCGTCCATGATGTCGCCGAGCCGGCGCACAGCGATGGCCGCCTGCTGGAATTCCTGCCACATTCCGGCCAGGCGGAGCATCGGCTGCGCAAGGCGCGCAGCGAACATCTGGAACGCCACCAGCATCCCGATCGTAAATCCCTCATCGCTCATGACCAGCCACGCACCGGTGAGCAGCACCGAGAACGAAAGTGCCTGCTCCAGCGCATGCGCCGTGATCCCGTAAGCATTGGCGACACGCCGGGTGGCGAATCCCGCCTGTACGAACTCCGCGAGATTGCTGCCGAAGCGTGCGGCGAGGCTGGGTTCGAGCTGCAAGGACTTGACCGTTTCCATCGCGGCAACGTACTCGGTGACGAACGCCTGATTGCGCGCGCCGGCGAGAAACTGCGCATCCAGGCGCGCGCGCAAGACCGGTGTGATGACGAGACTCAGGGCCACGAGCGCCGCGAGAAACGCGAGCGCGATCGCGGTGAGCAGCGCGCTGTACCAATACATTACCGCGAGAAACAGCAGCGCAAACGGCAGCTCGAGCGCAAGACCGAGCGTGGCGCCCGCGAGGAATTCGCGGATCGTTTCCACACCCTGCAACCGGGCAACCAGCGTTCCCGTCGGGCGCTGCTCGAAATAACGCAACGGCAGCCGCAGCAGATGCTCGAATACCCTCATTCCGAGCACGGCGTCGATGCGATTGCCGGTGTGTAGCAGAAGATGCTGTCGCGCCCAGCCCAACGCCGCGTTGAACACAAGGAAAATCGACAGCAGCACCGCGATCGCCAGCAACGTGCTGTGCGTGTGATTGACGATGACCTTGTCGACCACCACCTGGGTGGCAAGCGGAACCAGGAGCGCAATCAATTGCAGCAGGAGGGAAGCAATCAGCACGTCGCGCCACACGCCGCGGTACCTGAACATTTCGGACGCAAACCAGGCGAGGCCGAATGGCCGGCCCGCCACGCGCTCGCCGGGATCCTCGCCCCGTGGCTGCCCGACAGCCTGGAGGCAATCTGTCTCGAACTGCCGCATCAACTCGACCAGCGGAAGTTTGCGCGGGTCGCTTCCTGGTTCGGCGAGCAATGCGCCAGTCTCGTCGGCGCGCAAAACGAGCGCCAGCCCGCGAGGTGCGGCAGCGCTTACGGCGCGCTTGACGGCAATCAGCGGAAATGCCGCCTCGCGAAGACGGTCTGCCGCGAGCGTGCACTGCGCAAGCTTGAGACCGATTGCCTGCGCCGCATGCGCGGCCGATGCAAGCGTCACCGGCGGCGGGCATTGGTGAAGAAACAATCGCGGCTCGAACGGCACACGGAGCATCGCGCATACCCGCTCGAACGCCCAGACGAGATTGTCGGCCTGGACCGTCGTGTGCATCTGCATGTCTCCCCCAGACAAACGTTGGCGCGTTTCTCGCGCTCTTGGCATTGGTATCTTGCAACAATGTCAGAATGCGCCGCCCGAAGGGTCGGCGTCAATGTGCGGTGCAGCGAACCCGCGGCCCGGCACCCCCTACGCCTGCCAAACCGCGTAGCCTTCCTCCCGCAGCGCAATCGCGAGTTCGACTTCCATTTCCCGCGCCGCCTGATACGGCATCGGGTTGGCATAGGCGTACAGCCGGGGTAGCAGCCGCAGGCCGAATTGCTGCGCGAAACGGTTCGCCTTGATGCCTGCCTTGTGTTTTGCGAAGCGCTGCTCCGGTGTGAGCCCCGTCATGCCGACGTAGACGCAGGGTCTGGTGATGTCGCGGTCCGGATTCGCCTTCAGAAACCGTCGGATGTTCAACACTACGGGGTCGAGCTCGATCACATAGACATTGTGATGATGCCTCGCGGGCCGCCTGGCGGGGCGTTTGCGCGAAGGCGCTTTCCTGGCTGAGGGCATATTCCGGGCGGGGCGCTTGAAATCCGGTCGTGTTCCATGCGATAAGGCGGGCATGAACACTACACGGTTCTACGCGGAGCTTCCGGTGTTCCGCGATTTTCGCGACGTAACCCGCCCGGACAGCTTTGCTCCCCTGCCGGAGGACTGGCACGTGGTGATGTCCGACGTGCGAAATTCCACCATCGCGGTCGAGACCGGCAACTACAAGAACGTCAATACGCTTGGCGCCGCAACCATCACGTCCGTGCTCAATGCCGCCGGTTCCACCGAAATTCCGTTCATCTTCGAGGGCGATGGTTCGATGCTGTGCGTGCCGCCCGAACTGCTCGATGACGCGCGCGCCGCGCTCGCGCAGACGCAGCAACTGGCCTCCAAGTCGTTTGGCCTCGATCTGCGCATCGCCACGCTGCCCGTCGCGCGCATCCGCGAGGCGGGTGCGTCGATACTCGTCGCGCGCTATCAGGCGTCCGAGAACTACATCCAGGCGGTGTTCGCGGGCGGCGGAATGGCGTTTGCCGACCGCTTTATGAAAGACCCAGCGACCGCGCCGCTGTGCGCGGTTGATCTCGCCAGCATCCAACCACGCGGCAGTTTCGAGGGCCTCGAATGCCGCTGGCAGGACATCCCGAGCCCCCACGGGGAAACGGTCAGTCTGATGGTCAAGGCGCTGAGCAGCAACGCCGGCGAGGCCGCGGCCGTATTCGGGGACGTGATCGCGAAGGTGCGCGAGATCTATGGCACGGACGACGCCTGCAATCCGGTGTTTCCGCCCAATCTCGCGTTCTCGCTCAACCGCCGGCAGCTGGGCAACGAGGTCGGCGTGCGTGCAATGCAACAGGGACGGCTGGGCAAATGGCTCTACCTGATGAAAATGCGGTTCTGGGTTCTGGTGGGTTGGTTCCTCATGCGATTCAGGATCCGCACCGGTAAGACCGACTGGGGCTCCTACAAGGATACGCTGGCGCGCAATTCCGATGTGCGCAAATTCAATGACAGCTTCCGGCAGATCCTGTCGGGCACCGCCGCGCAGCGCGAAGCCCTTGCCGCGTGGCTCGAGGCGCGGTTCGCGCGCCGCGAACTCGTGTACGGCGTCCATGTCACGAACCGCGCCCACATGACCTGCCTGGTATTCGACTATGCGGGCCGCCACCTGCACTTCATCGACGGTGCCGACGGCGGCCTGTTCCTCGCCGCCAAGGCGCTCAAACGGCGCGTGGCGGCGCTCTCCTGATCAGGCGGGCGTCTGAAGTGGCAGCGCGATCCGGTGATCGGTGCTGTACAGGTAGTCCCTGAACACGTGCTCCGCGGTGAGTAGCTGATAGCTGCCATCAGGCAACCGGCGGGTGGTGTCCTTGAGCCGGTAGGTATAGTGGCCGCAGGTCCAACAATCGAAATTTCGCATGTGCGTGCACAGGCAGGTCTTGTCCATGACCGACAGGGTCTTTTCGTCCGGGTGCTTTTCCAGCTCCCGGTTGTAGGCGTCGTGGTATGCGCAGTTGCCTGAAGCATCGAGCAAATATCCGTAGGCCTCGCAATTGGGCCGGATGCCGGAACCGATCGCCGGGCTTGCCTTGAGCATGCGCATCGGGTAGCCCGTGGGAGAAATCATATTGACCTCGATGTCTTCCTCGTTGGCCTTCAAGTATTCCTGCTTGATCTTGTCGGGCAGGCCACATTCATTCGTGGCGGTGAAACGCGTCGCGACCTGTATCGCCCCGGCGCCGGCTGCGAGAAATTCGACCGCGTCGGTGCCGGTGAAAATGCCGCCCGCCGGGATCACGGGAATGTCCAGTCCCTGTTGCGCGAGGTGCTGGTGGATCTCCGTCACGATGACCTTGAGATCGAACTTCGCCCAGTCCATGCCAAAACCGAGGTGCCCCCCGGCGAGCGGGCCTTCGACGATGATGTAATCGGGCAAGCGCTCGAGCCGCGCGTTCTTGCGCAGGAACAGCAGCAGCGCGCGCAGGGAAGAAACGATGATGCCGAACTTCACCTCGCGAAATCGCGGATGGTCCTGCACCAGGGCAAGCGATCCCAGGTGCAGTCCGGCGCTCAGCGTGATGCCGTCGATACCGCCGTCCATGGCCGATGACAGGCGCACGCGCAGCGTGTCGCGCGGGCTGCCCATGGTCAGCTTTTCCATGCAGTTGATGAAAATGAGGCCTGCGCCCCGCTTGGCCTCCATCGTCCTGCCCACGTGCAGCCGCGTCGCCTCCGCCAGCCGCTCGAGATCGAACTGCACCACCGACTTGTCGGCGTTGAATACGTTGTATTTGTATTTCTTCTGCTTTTCCTTCACGAACCCGGTCTTGAAGCGCCGATCGGAGACGGTCGGTACCATCGCGTCGGAGATATGGCCGATGCCCCCGAGTCGGGCCGAGACGAGCGCCAGCTCGGCCGTGGAAATGTCGACGCCCATGCCGCCCGTCATGATCGGCACGAATTCCCTGCCGCCGAGTTTCAACCGGAAATCATCGACGCACTTCATTCAGTCTCCATCGTCGGCGGAACGCGCTCGTGGCACTCGCAACATTCGGCGCGTCGAGCCGCCCGTTCGCAATACGTTCCTAATTTGGAATATGTTAACCCGCCGACCGTCACCGAAGCAGATCCGCCTGATTTTTCCGGGATCATGTCGGCCAGACAAAACGGCCGGCGGGAGAGCAGAGACTTCCGTTCGCGAGTTACGCGAATTCTGCTACAACGTACCGCCAAGGTCCGAAAGCCCAGGAAGCCGTTACGGACCAGCCCGGTAATCGACCATGATCGAAGTAAGGCCTTCGCGAGGCAATGGACACGAACGGCTCGAGCGCGAAGCCGCCTTCGTGCGACAGCGAGGAGATTGGCCTTGGACGCGCCCTCTCGCGAACCCGCCGTCGCGCGGGCGGCACCGCTATCCCGCGCGGACGCCCGATCCAGGCAACGACGGTGATGCGAAGGTCTATGGCTTCTTGACGGTTCTTCTCGCCTCGAGTTCTTTCCAGCCGATGCCGACGACTTTGTCGCCGGAAAAGACAACGGGAGTGATTCCGCTTTCCCATTTCTTTTGACCGATTTGCTCGGTGTAGTAATAGAGGACTTCGTATTCGACGCCCTTTGCATCCTTGATGGTTTCCCGCTTTTCCGGGTTGGATACGGGTCCGTCCGAAGCACGGTAGCTACCCTCTCCCATGGTCTGCATAACCTGTGCACGAGTCATTCCGGGTTCGATTTTTGCGATGTTGATGCGGTTCCAGTCACGGAACCATCCGTAGCTTGAGCATCCGGCAACCAGGAAGGTGAGGAACAGGGTCAATGCCAGTCGTTTCATGTTGTCATCTCCAGGACTTGGAAACTGAAAGGGGTGTATTGCGCCGGGTGGGTCTGGGGGAAGCCTGGGATGCGGTCCATCGAGCGCTCCGATGCGCGCCTGGCTGCGGGCAAGTGCAAATGACTATGCCACAAGGGTCTGGGAGGGTCAATGCGCGGCGGTGCCGGGAAATACCCGGGACGGAGCGGTCGATCCGGCTGGAAGCGGGGTCATCTGGAGCAGGTCGTGATTTTACGGTGGGCCGTGTTGGATTCGAACCAACGACCAAAGGATTATGAGAGGGAATCGGTCAATTCTCGGCAGCAAATCGCAGCACTCAACAGCACGTTTTCATAGGGGAAACTGAACCGGGTGTTGTTGCGGTGTGTTGTGGATTACTGGCACAAGTATGCCACGATTGTGCCGCAATTGTGCCAGTGAGCGCACCGCTCGTGATCGCCGCCACGCCCACAACGGCTTTACGACCAGGTGGCAGGACGATCAAGCAACAAGCGCGCGCCAAAGCGAAAGCTGTAGCCTTCGGCGCGCTGCGCGGTGGAATCCGCGTTGCATCGTGGTTCGTCCGGTGCGGTCCAGAGCGAAGCGCCCTCCATCATTTGCACCAGTTCGATGATATGCGCCACGTACTACTTGCCTCGAGTCCGCTCTGCAAAAAGAATTGCAGCCGCGTCGGCTACGTTTTCTAACGGTTTAGCGCGGCAGTAGTTATCCATCCACAAGAAAACTGACTGATTGTCGAGCCAATTGATATTCTGCTCGCCCCAAAATTCCTTGTTCGATTCATAAGACATCCCTGAAAGATAGCCCAGAAGCCACATTTCCATAACTACGCGGGTAGCAAAGTCAGCGCCGCTGTTGTTTCTTTTCTCTAACGCTTCAATCCATTGGCCGCACCGAAAAGATCCCCTAATACCGACAGCAAGTGCGCTCCCACTAAACAGCACTAGAACCAAACCGATCAACGTGAAGCGACTAAAGGTCTTCATGGATTGCCCTTTCTGTCCAAAGAACGCTTTTCGACGCAAGCGCCGTTGTTGATAACGCCGCTGCGCGGTCTTACCCCCCCCCGACGGCAGTACACAACGCATATTCATTCAATCCCATCCTTCTCCTTCGTTGCCTGCTTCGTCTACCAATGCATGTAACTCGGGAGGCACAGATCGCGCGCCACACGGATCTGGTCACGGTACTACCACCCTATTTTGTGCCACTCGGATCGCCGCTACAACAAAGCGTCCCCCTCGGTGAAGTAAACGACGCAGAGGCCAGGTTGACGCTCCCTAAGCCCGAGCGCCGCCAACGTCCGCGCCTTGGCAGCGTCCTCGGTTTCGCCTTCACTGGCGGTCACGATGATAATTCCGCCATTCGGAAGCGCGGGCATACTTGCCCGCTCCAGCTTGGCGATTCTGTCTTTGATGTTCATTGCACCATCCCTAATTGTCTCCGTCCTTGGCCAGTCAGCCCTGCCGCGTGCCGTTCCTCAAGCTCAACAATGCGCCGCTCTAGCTCTGCCGACACGATCACGTCATGGATTGTTTTCAGCACATAGGCCCGCCGTGTTCCTTCCTGCGATTCAATTTCACCCGCGTCCATCTTCCGGTAGACCGCTGCCAGTTCTAACCGCACGTCGCGCAGGCTGGATAGCTTGATTTGACGGGGGGTAGCAACGGGCTTTCCCGTTTCACCATCAATTACTTCTCCGCTCATTTCGTCCCTCCGCTCCGCGTCAATCGGCGCCAATAATCGATAGAAGGCTTTATCGCACGGTTCAATTCCACGGTCGGCATTTGCCGAACGCGCTGCCTCTCGGCTTCAATCTCCTTCGGCGTTCTCTCCTCGCTTACTTCGCTAACGGTCTCAAGCCAGCCGGAAAAGAGAATCAATTCCTCATCCGTAACGGAATCCATGAATACCTCGGCCTCGGCATCCGACACCCTCCCTAGATCGCGCTCTAGAAGCTCAATGCGCTTTACCAGGCTGCGCGGTTTCTCGGTCTTCATCGACTTCTAATGCTCATTGTCTCGTCTCCGTTCCGGCCGCGAGGTTCGCCATGAGCGCCCGGTAGCACCGCAGCGCCGCCTCTGGCCTTGCCAGTGCATCGCGCACGCATTCGCCGATTACCGCATCGGTGTCGCCCGCCGCTTTGTGGAATCTCGCGACGATGTGTGCAAGCGCCCGCCGGTCAACGTATGGTTCAGGTACCGCCGAATGGCTCGCGGCCCTCTCGGCGAGTGCTCCGGCAACATTCGCCGGATTCTCATCCAGTTTGACGACCACGCGCTGCCGGCGTGCCTCGGCGGCCGGATCGGGCATTTCATCGGATGGATCGCCCGCATTGGGTTGATCCGGCGCGACCGACTTTCTCGCAATGTCCAGCAGCGCACCCATCAGCAAAGCCCAATGTGCGAAGCAAGCGAATTAAGCGAAATATGGCGACCTTCATTCGCTTCTTTCGTATATTTCGCAGTCATGCCGTCCACCAATGCTCGGCTGGTGCGCCATCAGTCCGCACGCTCTCGCGGCAAGCAAGTCCTCGTATTTCGAGTAGCGCCAGCGCCGCGCTGATGCGTTCCGCCGTTTGGTGCCTGCCGAGCAGCTTGCTGATGCCGGTGCGAGTAATGGTGCCCGGCCGTGCCGCCCGCAATGCGTCTAGCACCTGGTCCGCAATCGGATCGCCGAGAGCATCTCCGAAAATGTAGCGTGCCGAGGCTTGCGCCCGCTCCCAGATCGCCAAGGCTGCGAGCAAGTGCTCGCTGGCAATCTCGCTCGCCGCGTCCATGAGCGCGTAGGCCAAGGCCAGCCGCAGGCATTGCGCCTCAGCCCTACCCGTTACCGCGCCGAACAGGCCGGGATAGCCTTCGCTCAGGCGCGCATAGACGGCGCTCCAAGCATCGCGCGCCGAGGGTGTCATACCTACGGCACCCAGGCGCCGCGAATCGCCCACAGCCCCTGCAATGCGCTGCGCGAAGCTTTCCAATGTGCCGCGATCGAACGGTGTGCCACCGAACGGTAGCGCCTTGGATCGCCGTGCAGCCATAAACAGAAAGCGATTGGCAAACCCGTTCGCGCTGTCGGTCGCCGTCAATTCAGCCCGCAGCTCGTCGGCCGTGATATGTCCGACGATGCAGATATGCGCCCCGGTCGCGGTAATGGGATCGTTGCGGGTAAGGGTGCGAAGGTTTCCCGAATCCCATGCGCTTCGAATCGTGGCCGAAAGCGTATTTCCTGCGCGTACCGCCTGCCTGAGCACCTGAGCGAATTCCGCCTCGACAACGAGAAGGCGCTTGTCCGAAACGCCAGGATCGGTTTCGACTTCGTGCGCGCAGCCGTGTTTGTCACGCTCCGTCTTGGTTATCCGATCGCGGACTGCCCATTTAAGCCCCTCACCCGACGATAGCCCGTCAACAACGTGCGGCCAGTCCGTCGCCCGGGAAAATATCTCGCGCACGCGGCCCCAAGACGTTCCCTTGCGCGCCTTCGAAGTCTCGCCAACGATTAGCGCAAACAGGTTTACATGGTGCTGGTCGCCCTCAATTCGAAGATGCGGGCCTCTGCCGACGAGTGCGCCGAACGCGACGAGCACTTGCAGGAGAATCGCGGCAGGGTCGGATTCTGTTTCTGGTTCAATTGCGCGCACGATTTCGCCTGCCAGACCGCAATAAGCGGCTTCGTCCAGCATTTCGGGCCACGCCCGCACCCTCGGCCATTCCGCGCCCGCTGGCGCGTTGTCTGGATCGGGTTGATGCTCTGCCCCTGCCGGTGCGCTCGCGGTCGCCAGTGCGTGCCCTACTGGTATCACGCTTCGCCTTGCGCTTCTGGCGTCGAGGAACGCCTTGCCGTTTTCTGCGTTAGCCATTGGCGAGCCTCGCTGCGGTTTGAAGACGCTCAGCTGCGAGCATTACGCGGTCATGGTCGTCGTCGGAAAGTGGAACACCCTGCCGCTGATTGGCCGATGTGACCGCGATGAGTAGCGCCTCGCTCGCGACCGCTTGGAGCACATCCCCCGCTGGAAAGGGCCGCCGTTCGCGCGGGACATGGTCCGCGAGCGCGCGCTCTGGGAAAAGCGCGTCGAACTCCAGGCCTACAGCGCCGAGCACTTCCTCAACAGAGCAACCAGCGAAGTCGTGTAGAAGCGTGCGGCCGTCCGACAGTTCTCGCACGCTGAGACTCGGTGATCGGTCCTCATGCGCAGGGCAGCGCGCAAGCCATCGGCCGTCGCCGGTGCTGCGCACACCCTCCAAGCGAGACAACAGAGCAGCGACGCTCATGCTGCCGCCGCCTTAGCCTTCGGTCGCTTCTGTTGCTCCGCGATCCACCGAAAGAAGGCTTGCTCGTCGATTAGGACACGGCGGCCGATACGAACAATTGCGCCAGCCTCGGCAAGCCCATTTCCCGAGATGGGCTCACCACGCGAATTCAAGCGATCCTCGGCATTCAGAATATGGGGCCGCATTACCGGCGGCGGAAAGGCCGGGTGTCGCTCGCCAAACTGAGCCAATGTGAGTAGCGAACGCGGTGTGGAATCGAGTGCTGTACCTTGTTGCATGGCATCCTCACTTGCTTTTGAGTAATGCCAGTGATTTTCGACGCTCCTCCGTAGCTTGTCAGGGACGATAGGTCAGATTTTTCACCCCCTACCGTCCTACAACGACGACACGCCCCGATTTCGCGCGCCCCGCTCTCGTTCCTTCGTCGCGCCATTTGATGAACGCCTTGATCGCTCGCTCCGGGTCCGTGTTGCGTTGCCCCATCGCGTCATAGCAGATGCCGACAATTTCGCGAAATGGACTTCCCTGCGACGACGACACGCGTAAGGTATATGGGGGCAACGGCTGGCGGTGTCCTTTCGTGAACCCTGACACCAACGATTGATAAATCCATTCCACCGGTCGGGGACTTGCAGCTCCAGTGCGTCGTTGTGCATTCGGCAGAGAATCACGGGCGTGCTTCACCACCGCTTGCACCCGAGAAAGTGCGTAGGATGCTTTCTCGACCAGGTCGTGTTCGTCGTGCGGGTCGTGGTGAATCTCGTAGCACGCCTCTAGAATTCGCGCCTGCGCCTCACGCTTTGCCAACGTCATCGCGTCGCCGGCGCGAAGCAGTCCAGACATGGCAGCAGCGGCGCACTCCACAGCGACAAACACTGCCTCCAGCTGATCGCGCACGTCTTGAAGAGTTGGCGGATTCCGAAGCCAGGCAAGCGATATCGGCAGCGCGTTGGCCTCAAGCTCGTCAATTTGGGCATCAATCGCGCCGAGGCGATGAAGCTCCGCCCGCTGTTCCGGCGAAAAGGTCGGCCGGCCCGTAACGTTCATCCGAAATACTTCCGCGTCATGCGCTCGACAACCTCGCCAATCCGGCGCTGCGCGCTATCTGCCTGCGGGCGTCACGCTCAACCGCAACCCAGTCGCGCTGAGAATCGCCGCAAGGCTGCTTAGCTGCGGATTTCCCCGCTTGGACAGCGTACGGTAAAGAGTCTCCCGGTTGAGTCCAGTTTTTTCGGCGATCTGCGCAATCCCCCCGCGCGCCTCGGCGACATTCCGAAGGGCATGCAACAGATCGCCCGAATCGCCCTCGGTGAGTGCCGCTTCGATGTATGCCGCCGCGTTCTTCGGATCTCGCAGCCACTTCTGAAGGTGGGGCCCGCTGGATACGCTAGCAGGCGAACCCGCCCGGACGTTTTTGCCTTTGCTGGTAGTCATGCCAATGCTCCTTCGCCTTCGTGATGTCGGCGCTTTGCGTTCGCTTGTCGCCGCCCATCAGCAACAGCACTATTTCCCGTCCGGGACGCGCCAAGTACACGCGATAACCGGGACCCCAATCTATGCGCAGTTCGGAGACGCCTTCCCCGCATGGCTCTACGTCCCCGATCAACCCTCGCTCAAGACGCGCGAGGCGGACCCGGATTCGGGCCTGAGCTTGCCGGTCGCGTAGCCCGTCAAACCACTCACGGAAAACTACCCTTCCGGCGGCGGTGACGTAGTACCGAACTTCGAAGGCCATTGTAGCTTAGAAACCACAAACGGAAACGAGCGTCATGCAACCAGCCGCAGTTCGCGCCAGTCAGCCGAAATACTTGCGCGTCATGCGCTCGATCACGGCCCCGGTGTGCTGGTCGGACAGGTGCGCGTATCGCTTCACCATTTGCAACGTGCGGTGTCCGAGCACAGCGGCAAGCTCGGGCACGCTCGCGCCGCTCATGGCGAGATAGCTTGCTGCCGTGTGGCGCAGATCGTGAAAGCGAAAATCCTTGACCTTCGCTGCCTTGAGCGCCGCGTACCAGCGCTTATCGAACCAGACCGCATCGGCCCCGGTACTCGCGAAGATCAGATCATTGTCGAGCCGCCGCACCTTGCCATGCTCACGCAACAGTTCCGCGACTTCGGGCACGATCAGCACGGATCTTCGATCACCGTTCTTTGTGTTGTGAAGCACGGCAACGCGCCGTTCAAGGTCCACATCCGGCCAGCGCAGCCCGAGCAGTTCGCCCCGGCGCATTCCGGTCGTGATCGCAAACAGAACGATCAGGTAAAGCTCTGGCCGTTCGGACTTTCGGCAGGCGTCGAGCAGTCGGATGCGTTCCTCATCGGACAGATACCGCACGCGCCCCTTCGGTTCGGGTTTCTTGGAAACGCGCCGCAGCGGGTTATCCTGCAACCAGTGCCATTCCTTGACCGCGTTGCTGAATGCCTTGCTCAGTGACGACAGGTAGCGATTCACTGTCGCAGGAGCAAGCCCTTCCTTGCTCTGCATCTCGTCGCGGTGCCTGCCTAGAATCTCCGGCGTGATCGTGGCGAGCGTATAGGCGCCAAGCTTCGCCTTCCACCAGCCGAGGATTCCGCGTTGCTGGTTGTAGGCGTGCGGGTGGTCGATCCTGACGACTTCAAGCTGGCGATCCACGAGGTCGGCAAGGGTGTGCCGCTCAGCTTCATGCTGCGGGAAGTAGTGACGGCGGCTCATGTCGGCCTCGGTTTCCCGCGACCACTTGTCCGCATCGGTCTTGCGCTCGAAAGTCGCCGTGACCGGCGGGAACCCGCGCCTTCGCACCTGAACCCGGTAAGTGGTGCGCTGCCTGCCTTCGTTGTCGGTCCAGACTCGCCGCTGTACGCTCGCCATGTTGCGCCCCCTTGCTGTGGATAACTGGCATTTCCTGCGGTCAATTGTGCCGCAAATGTGCCTGTAAACGCAAGCGGACGGATTTATAGCTTATAACTCATTGTTTTTATGATGGGCCGTGTTGGATTCGAACCAACGACCAAAGGATTATGAGTCCTCTGCTCTAACCAACTGAGCTAACGGCCCGTCCGGGGACGGAAGTCTACTTCACCGCTGCGCCGATTGCTTGAGCACCTTGCGGATCGCATCGACGAGGATATTCTTGCTGTAGGGCTTGGTGACGTAACCGTCGGCGCCGAGCGCGAGCCCCTTTTTGATGTCCGCCGGATCATCCTTGGCCGTCAGCATCAACACCGGCAGGAGCGCAAGCTGCGGGTGTCGCCGCATCTTGGCAAGGATGTCGAAGCCGTCGCCGTCGGGCAGCATCACGTCGAGCAACAGAATATCGGGGCCGCCTTTCACGCGCAGCGATTGGACCAGTTCCTTCGCGCTCTGTGCCACGCGCACCGAATAGCCGGCCAGGGAAACGCGCAGGTCGGCGAGTGCCAGCTGATCGGGGTCGTCTTCGACGATCAGCACCGCGGTTTGGGCCGGCGGTTTCGAAATCGGCGCCCGGTTCGCAAGACGGGCGAGCGCGAAGTACGCTCCGGCATTGGACAATTCCTTCCTCGCCGCTGCCGCATCACGCTCGAGGCGCCGGGCGTCTGCAGCCAGCACAGGCGCCGACGCCGCAGGGACGGTGAAATCGAGGTCGGCTTCCTTCGGGGCCGGCGCCGATTCGAGCAACCCGAGCTCTTCGATTTCCGCCAGCCAATCAGCCAGCAACCTGTCCGGGTACTGACGCAGGCAACCGCGGATGACGTCTTCATGGGTATCGGAACTTACCAACTGCAGAATGCGCCGGTAGTCCAGCGGAACGGACCGATCGTCACTCCCGACCGCCTGGTTCCCTGCAACGGTGCGGCGGTAGATGCGTCCCGCGTCAGCCATGTCCCGGCAATGCGCGAAGCAGCGTGCGCATTCGTTCGCTCAGCCTTCCTGGTCGAGGAAGCTCTTCAAGCGCTCCGAGCGAGACGGATGGCGCAGCTTGCGCAGCGCCTTGGCCTCGATCTGGCGGATGCGCTCGCGCGTGACATCGAACTGCTTGCCGACTTCCTCCAGTGTGTGGTCGGTGCTCATCTCGATGCCGAAGCGCATGCGCAGCACCTTCGCTTCGCGCGGGGTGAGCGTGTCGAGCACGTCCTTGGTCACGTCGCGCAGGCTCGAGTAGGTGGCCGCGTCGGCGGGCGCCATCGTGGACTGGTCTTCGATGAAGTCGCCAAGATGCGAATCGTCATCGTCGCCGATGGGCGTTTCCATCGAGATCGGTTCCTTGGAAATCTTGAGGATCTTGCGGATCTTGTCCTCGGGCATCTCCATCTTCGCCGCAAGCGTCGCCGGATCCGGCTCCGACCCGGTCTCCTGCAGGATCTGGCGGCTGATGCGGTTCATCTTGTTGATCGTCTCGATCATGTGCACGGGGATACGGATGGTGCGCGCCTGGTCGGCGATCGAACGGGTGATCGCCTGCCGGATCCACCAGGTCGCATAGGTGGAGAATTTGTAGCCGCGACGGTACTCGAACTTGTCCACCGCCTTCATCAGGCCGATGTTGCCCTCCTGGATCAGGTCGAGGAACTGCAGCCCGCGGTTGGTGTACTTCTTCGCGATCGAGATCACCAGCCGCAGGTTGGCTTCGGTCATCTCGCGCTTGGCGCGGCGGGCCTTCGCTTCGCCGGTGGACATCTGCTTGTTGATCTCCTTGAGATCCTTCAGCGGAATGCCGATCTTGCGTTGCACGTCCTGCATCTTGCCGAGCTTCTCCAGCACCGCGGGCTCGAGCCGCGTCAGTGCCTCGCTCCAGGCATGGCCGGCGTTGATCTCGCTGGCGAGCCAGCGCTTGGAGCCCTCGGTGCCGGCGAACACCTTGATGAAATGCTGGCGCGGCATCGACGCCTTGTTGATGCAGACGTCGAGAATGCCGCGCTCGTACGAACGCACCTCGTCGACCAGGGCGCGCATGCTGTCGCACAACCGCTCCACCGTGCGCGCCGTGAAGCGGATGTTCAGCAATTCGTTACCGATCTGATCGCGCACCCGCATGAATTCCTTGTCCTTCGAGCCCTTGCTCTCGAGCACCTTCTTCATGCGCTCGTTCAGGCGCCGGATGCGCGCAAAGCGCTCCAGCGCCTTGTTGCGCAGCGCGAGCAGGCTCGCGGCCTGCGCCGCGGCGACCGCCTCCTCGTCGAGTTCCTCCTCGGCGACGTCCTCGCCCTCTTCTTCGGCTTCGACCTTGCGCGGATCGAAGGCTTCCTTGGCGCTGACATCAGCCAGACCATCCACGACTTCGTCGATGCGCGTCTCGTCCTTCTCGACGCGGTCCGCCAGGTCGAGAATCTCGCGAATGGTGGTCGGACATGCGGCCACCGCCTGGATCATGTGCTTGAGTCCTTCCTCGATGCGCTTGGCGATCTCGATCTCGCCCTCGCGCGTGAGCAACTCGACCGAGCCCATCTCGCGCATGTACATGCGCACCGGGTCCGTGGTGCGGCCGAACTCGGCATCGACGGTGGAGAGCGCCGCCTCGGCCTGCTCTTCGACGTCTTCATCGGCAACCTGGGCGGGCGTCGCTTCGCTGATGATCAGCGTCTCGGCATCGGGCGCCTGGTCGAACACCTGAATGCCCATGTCGCTGAACGTCGAGATGATCGACTCGATCTGTTCGGCATCGACCAGGTCATCCGGAAGGTGGTCATTGACTTCCGAATAGGTCAGGAAGCCACGCTCCTTGCCGAGCTTGATGAGGTTCTTCAGACGCGCCCGGCGGGCCTCAGCGTCTTCCTTCGGCATTTCCGCCGTCGCGGCAAGCCACTCCTCGCGCTTGTTGCGGCGTCCCGGGCGGCCGCCGCGCCCTTTCTTGAGGCCCGCATTGACCTTCGCTTCGAGAAGCTCGAGTGCCAGTTTGGCGCTCTTGAGCGCGGGCTTGGCCGTCTTGCCGGCCTTGTCTTCAGGTTTGGCGGGCGGGGCTTTTGCCGCCGGTTTTTCCTTGCCGTGACGTTTCCGTTCCTCTTTTCCATCCTTCGCGCGAGGCGCACCCGCTGCGGGTCTATGCGCGGCGGCCCTGGCAGCCGGTCTGGACAGCATTGGCTTTCCGCCCGCCTTCGCCCTCGTTTTCTCGGCCGGGCGGACTTTCGCGGTCGGTTTTTTCAACCCCTTGGGCGCATTGTGTTTTTTGTTCGCCGGATGGCCCTTTTTGGGCGTGCGTTTGTCCTTGGCCATGAGTGTCTTGCCGGGGGTGCCGGACCGCGAAATGGGGAACCTTTTATTATACCAAAAACCAGCCAAATTTTATTGGCAGTTTGATGTTGCGTGTTCAGGCGCGCTGGTTCTTGAGTTCCGCCTGTTCCTGAAGTCGCCGGGCGAGTTCCACGCCTGAGAGCCGAGGTAGCTCTTGGTCGATGCGCTCAATGCGACGTTGAATGTGGATCTGTCGGAATTCCTGCGCCGCGACTTCCTCGCTCATTTCAATTTCGAGCAGCGAGGCCCGCGCTCGATTCAGCGACTCGGCGTGGGGACTGTTGGCGAAGGCTTCGATTAGACCCGCCTGAGTGAGCGACTCGCCAGATTCCGATATTCGGCACCGCACGGCTAGCGCCGCGACTGCCCTGCCTTCCGGCAGATTCTGGTCGAACAGTTCGAGATCGAGCTCTGCCGTAAGCTTCGGCTGAATCAGCAGCACTCTCAGCAATTTCGATTCTAGTGAAGGTGGCGGCGATGCCTGCACGCGCGCGGGCGCCGGGTGCTTATACGTGGATGTGCTACGCATCCCGAGCAATTGCTCGGCTTCGTCCTGCGACACATGCGCCAGTTGAGCAACTTCCTTCACCAGCTGAAGCCTAAATCCCTTTGCTGCGATCTTCTCAAGGTGCGGCTTGGCCGCCGCCAGAAAACGCGAGCGGCCTTCCGGCGTCGCGAGATCATTGTCCGCGCGAAGCTCACCGAGCAGAAATCCCGACAGCGTCTGCGACTCCCCCGCGAGCCGCTCGAACGCCTCCTTGCCATGGTTGCGCACGTAGCTGTCAGGATCATCGCCTTCGGGCAGAAACAGGAAGCGCAACGGCTTGTGATCGAGCGCGAGCGGAAGGCTGACTTCCAGCGCGCGCCACGCCGCCTTGCGCCCGGCGGCATCGCCGTCGAAGCAGAACACGATCTCCTCGGCGAGCCGCAGAAGCTTCCCGACGTGCGTCGGGGTGGTCGCGGTGCCCAGCGTCGCCACCGCGTTCCCGACGCCGAACTGCGCGAGCGCCACCACGTCCATGTACCCCTCGACCACCAGCACGCGACTTGAATTGCGCATTGCTTCGCGCGCCTGCACCAGGCCGTAGAGTTCCCGACCTTTCTCGAACAGCGCGGTTTCCGGTGAATTGAGGTACTTTGGCTCGCCTTCCCCCATCACCCGTCCGCCGAAACCGATCGTCGCCCCGCGCGCATTCAATATCGGGAACATCACCCGGTCGCGGAACCGGTCGTAGCGCTTTCCCTCGGTCGCGATGACCAGTCCCGCATCCACCAGCGCGCGATTATCGTAATCGGCAAACGCGCCCTTGAGCCCCTGCCAGTCGTCCGGCGCGTAGCCGATGCGAAAACGCGCAGCGATTTCCCCGCTCAAGCCCCGCCCCTTGAGATACGCAATCGCCTTGTCGGATTTCTTCAGCTCTGCGCGATAGAACTCCATCGCGCGCTCCATCAGCGCGTACAGGTCCTGTTCCCGGTCGCGTTCTTCCTTCGGCCGCTGCCTCGAGGTGTCCTCGGGCACCGTCAGTCCCGCGCCCGCCGCGAGATCCTTCACCGCGTCGACGTATCCCATGCCCGCGTAGGCCATGAGAAAACCGATTGCGTTTCCATGCTGGCCGCAACCGAAACAATGGTAGAACTGCTTGGCCGGGCTGACCGTAAACGAGGGGGACTTCTCGGTGTGAAAAGGGCAAAGACCCATGAAGTTCGCGCCGCCCTTCTTCAGCTGGACGTAGCGCGACACGACATCGACGATGTCGACCCGGTTGAGAAGGTCCTGCTTGAAACTTTCGGGGATCATGGCGTTGAACCCCGTACCGGGGTCGCCGCCAGTTTACCGCTCAGGCGGAAAGCCTGGACTTCACCAGCCCCGACACTTTCGCCATATCGGCACGGCCGGCGAGGCGCGGCTTGAGCAGCGCCATCACCTTGCCCATGTCCTTCACGCTCGCGGCCCCGCACTCGGCGAGCGCGGCGTCGATTGCCGCGGCGATCCCGGCGTCGCCCATCTGCTGCGGCAGGTAAGCCGCCAGCACGTCCATCTCGAATTTCTCCGCGTCCACGAGATCCTGGCGCGCCGCGGATGCGTATTGCGCCACCGACTCGCGGCGCTGCTTCATCATCTTTTCGATGATCGAGAGCACATCGGCGTCGCTCAACTCGACGCGCTCGTCGACCTCCTTTTGCTTCATCGCGGCGAGCAGCAGCCGGATCGCCCCCAGGCGCGCCGTTTCCCTGGCACGCATGGCCGCCTTCATGTCATCGGTGATGCGAAGCTTCAGGGACACTTGCAATCCTGGAATGAAGCGTGCGAGTTGAACGGCGCTGTCGTCCGTTCCAACACGCGCTATCAATGTGGCGCTTGCGCGTCCGCTTCAATACATTTTCTTCGGCAGCAGCTGGCTGCGCAGGCGCTTGTGCAGGCGCTTGACCGCTGCAGCCGCCTTGCGCTTGCGCTCCGAAGTGGGCTTCTCGAAGAATTCGCGGGCGCGCAACTCCGTAAGCAGACCGGTTTTCTCCACGGTGCGCTTGAAGCGGCGCAACGCAACTTCGAACGGTTCGTTTTCCTTGATTCGTACGGTGGGCATGTTTCCTCGAAGGCCTTACGCAATTGCGAAAAAGGGATGGATTTTAATGAGATCCGGAGATTCCCGCCAGCGCGCCATGCGAATGCTGGACAGCAGCGGCTGCGGAGTGCAGACTGCGGTGCGCGTGGAACCTTAAAATCGCTTTATAAACAACACGATGCTTGTTCTCGGCATTGAAACCTCTTGCGACGAAACCGGGCTCGCCCTGTTTGACAGCAAGGCAGGGCTTCTCGCGCACGAGCTGTATTCGCAGGTCGCCATGCACCAGGCCTATGGCGGGGTGGTTCCGGAGCTCGCGTCGCGCGACCACATCCGGCGCATCCTGCCGCTCACCCGCGCCGTTTTCTCACGCGCACAGCGCACCCTCCCCGATCTGCAGGGCGTTGCATACACCGAAGGCCCGGGCCTCGCGGGTGCGCTTCTCGTCGGTGCCGCGTTCGCAAATGGACTTGCCCTCTCGCTCGGTATCCCCTCGATCGGCATCCATCATCTCGAGGGCCATCTGCTCTCGCCGCTGTTGTCGCGCCGCGCACCGCAGTTTCCCTTCGTCGCACTCCTCGTCTCCGGCGGGCACACTCAGCTGATGCGCGTGGAGGGTGTCGGCCGCTACGCGCTGCTCGGGGAAACCCTCGACGACGCGGCGGGCGAAGCGTTCGACAAGACTGCGAAGCTGCTCGGATTGGGCTACCCCGGCGGCCCGGAGATTTCGCGGCTCGCCGAGCGCGGATGCGCCGGCCGGTTCCGCTTGCCGCGGCCAATGCTCCACAGCGGCAATCTCGATTTCAGTTTCAGCGGACTGAAGACCTCGGTGCTCACCGCGGCGCGCGCAGATCGACTCGACGAACAGCGCCGCGCCGACCTGGCGCATGCATTTCAATCCGCGATCGTCGAAGTGCTGGTCGCGAAATCCCTCGCCGCGCTTCATGCGACGAAACTCGCGCGCCTCGTGGTTTCAGGCGGAGTCGGCGCGAACCGGCAGTTGCGCGCGGCGCTCGATGCCGCCGCCGCGCGTGATGGATTCGAGGCGTTTTATCCGGAACCGGAACTGTGCACCGACAACGGCGCGATGATCGCGCACGCGGGCGCGCTGCGGCTCGCGCGCGGTGAGGGCAGCCTGGCGCGCGGGTTTTCGGTGCGGCCTCGCTGGAACCTCGAGGAAGTGGGGCGCGGGGCCTAGTTCCGCCGCGTCACGCGCTGCCTTCGGGCGGTGCGGCCTTCGCGCCGATGCGCGATTCCCGGCCCGCGACGAGGCGCGCGATATTCGCGCGGTGCCGCCAGACGAGTAACAGTGAAACTAGGCTCACCGACCAAAGGACGTTTGCGAGCCCGAACAGCCAGAACGCAAACGCAGGCGCAAACAGCGCCGCGACCAGCGCAGCCAGCGACGACAGCCGGAAAAACACAGCAATCACGATCCACGTGACCAGCGTGCCCAGACCAAGCCACACATCGAAGCCGATCAGCACCCCGCAGGCGGTCGCCACGCCCTTGCCTCCCCGGAAACGATGGAACACCGGGAACAGATGGCCGAGGAACGCGGCCGCGCCCGCGAGCGGCACCGCCAGAGACCCGACGCCGGACTCACCCGAAACGATCTGTGCCAGCAACACCGCGAGCCAGCCCTTGCCCGCATCGCCCAGAAGCGTCAGCACCGCGGCCGATCTCCTTCCGGTGCGCAGTACATTGGTCGCGCCGGGATTCCCCGAGCCGTATGTGTGCGGATCGGGAAGCGCGTACAGACGGCTCACCACCACTGCGAACGAGATCGAACCCAGGAGGTACGCACCGAGGGTGATCAGCACGGTGTGCATGGCCCGTGAATTCTACCGCGTACAATGTTCGCTCATGGACGTGATCTTCATCCGCGAGTTGCGCGTCGGGGCGCTGATCGGCTTTCACAAGCGCGAGCGGCACGCGCCGCAGACGCTCCAGGTCGATCTCGAGATCGGCATCGCCGATGCAGCCGTGTTCGCATCGGACCGAGTTGCAGACTGCATCGACTACGAGAAGGTGACCGCGCGCATCGGCGAGCTCGCCGCCGAACGGCATTACAACCTCGTCGAGGCGTTTGCCGAACGGATCGCACGCACTCTGATCGACGAGTTCGGCGCGTCCTGCGCGAAGGTCTCGGTGGCGAAGCTGGGAATCCTGAAGGACGCCGGCCTGGTCGGCGTCATGATCGAGCGCGGCACGCGCTAGTTGTCCATCGCCACCTCGACCAGCGTCGGGGCGAGCGTGCGAACGATTTCCTGCGGCGGGATGCACACCAGGAACCCGCGGCGGCCGCCGTTGATCCAGATGCGATCGAGCTCGAGCACGCTGCGCTCCAGGTAAACGGGAAGTTTTTTCCTCGTTCCGAATGGAGAGGTGCCGCCCAGCATGTAGCCGGAGTGGCGCTGCGCGACCTCAGGCTTCGACGGCTCCACCCGCTTCGCGCCGATCTGGCGGGCCAGATTCTTGGTCGAGACCTTCCGGTCGCCGTGCATGAGCACGACGAGCGGCGCGCCCTTGTCATCTTCCATCATCAGCGTCTTCACCACGTGGTGCTCGTCGACGCCGAGGCGTTCCGACGACACGGTCGTTCCGCCGTGCTCCACGTAATCGTAGAAATGTTCCGTATAGGCAACCCCGTTCGCCTTGAGGAACTGCGTCGCCGGGGTCTCGCTATGGCTTGGGCGTTTCATCCTCGAGGATGGTGCTTGGCGTGAAGCTGCTTGAGGCGCTCCTGCGCAACGTGGGTATAGATCTGCGTGGTGGAAATATCGGCATGCCCGAGCAGCATCTGAACCACGCGCAGATCGGCGCCATGGTTTACCAGGTGGGTGGCAAAAGCGTGACGCAGCGTGTGCGGCGACAGCGCCTTGCCGGGAACGGCGCGCGCGGCGTAGCGCTTGATCAAATGCCAGAAAGCCTGGCGCGTCATTCCGGTTCCCCGGCCCGTGACGAACATCGCATCGCTCGTTTTCCCCCGAAGCAACGCCGGCCGCGCCTCGGCGGCGTAACGCCGTACCCAGTCCACCGCCTCCTCGCCGAGTGGAACCAGCCGCTCCTTGGATCCCTTGCCTAGAATACGGACCACGCCGGCATCGAGGTTGATCTCGAACGACCTCAACCGGACCAGCTCCGAAACGCGCAGGCCCGAAGCGTAAAGCGTCTCGAGCATGGCGCGATCGCGCAGACCGCGCGGCGCGGCAATCTCCGGGGCTGCAAGGAGGCCCTCCACATCGGCCTCGGACAGGGTCTTCGGAAAACGCGGCGCGCGTTTCGGCGGATCGAGTTTCAATGTCGGATCCTGGCCCACGAGTTTTTCGCGCATGCCATACTGGTAGAAGCGTTTGAGGCTGGACAGCAGCCGCGCGTCGGAGGACGCCTTCGGGCTATGGGAGCCGCGATGGCGCGAAGAGAGGAATTGGTGCACGTCGGATTCGGTCGCTTGCGCGAGCGTATGCGCTGTAGCGCGCACCAGCCAGTCGCCGAATTGCGCCAGGTCGCGACGGTAGGCTTCGAGCGTATTCTTCGACAGGCCGTCTTCCAGCCATAGCGCGTCGCAGAATGAATCGAGCAGCGACGCGTCTGCCTCGCAAGTCTTTACAGCGCCCGCTCGTGCTCGAGCAACCATCGCTTGATCTCGATATGAAAGCCCTCGCCGTGATGCGCGAAACCACCCAGGCCGTTCGCTCCCACCACGCGGTGGCAGGGAATCACCAGCGGGAACCAGTTCGAACCGCAGGCCTGGCCTACCGCGCGCGGCGCGCTGCGCAACGCCTTGGCGATCCGTCCGTAGGTCAATACCTCGCCTCGAGGAATCGCGCTGATCGCCGCCCAAACGCGGCGCTGAAACGGCGAGCCGACCCGGGCGAGGGGCAGACTGAACGGAGCGTCGGGATCGTCGATGTACTTTTCGAGCTGACGCGCGGCGCGCTCGGCGAGCCTGGTCACCGGGGCAAGCGTTGCGAGCGATTTCGGCAGGTAGGCAATCTCCGCCAGCACGCCTGCATCGGTGCGCACACCGACGTGCATGGCCGGAAACGCAATCACCGCATCGAAGCCCAGGTTGCTCATGGTGCCGGAATTCTACCGTCCACCGTTACAATAACAATACGCGCCCCGATTGATCAGGAGATGGAACCATGGGCAAATTGATGACGCTGACCGCATCCGACGGGCACTTCTTCTCCGCGTACCGCGCCGATGCCGCAGGCAAGCCGCGCGGCGCCGTGGTGGTTATCCAGGAGATCTTCGGGGTAAACAGCCATATCCGCCAGGTCGCGGACGGCTACGCGGCGGATGGCTACCTGGCCATTGCACCGGCACTGTTCGACCGAGTCCAGAATGGCGTGGAGATCGGCTACACGCCCGACGATATTCAGGCGGGCATCGCGCTCAAGAGCAAGGTCAGTGTCGATATGGCGCTGATGGACGCCACTGCCGCAATACAGGCTGCCACAGAGGCTGGCAAGGTTGGCATCGTAGGCTATTGCTGGGGCGGCTACGTTGCGTGGATGGCCGCGGCGCGCGTCAAGGGTCTTGCGTGCGCCGTGCCCTATTACGGCGGCGGGGTTACCGGAGCGATCGACGAGCAGCCCAAGTGTCCGGTAATGCTGCACTTCGGCGACAAGGACATGCACATTCCGCTCGACGGGGTGGAGAAGCTGAAGGCCGCGCATCCGAAACAGGCCGTACACATCTACGCGGCCGACCATGGTTTCAACTGCGACCACCGTGGCTCCTACAATGCGGCCGCGGCGAAACTCGCGCGCGAGCGCACGCTGGAGTTCTTCCGCAAGCACCTTGGCTAGGACTTTCCCCCTCATGACCCGACTGAACCGCCAGTATCGCCTCGCCGCCCGCCCGGTCGGGCTGCCAAAGAACACCGATTGGAAATTCACCACCGAGCAGGTCGCCGACCCTGGCGACGGCCAGGTGCTGGTCAAGGTGCTGCAACTGTCGCTCGATCCGGCGATGCGCGGCTGGATGAACGAAGGCAGAAGCTACATTCCTCCGGTCGGCATCGGCGAGGTAATGCGAGCAGGCGGAGTGGGCAAGGTCATCGCCTCGAAGAACCTGCAATTCCCCGTCGGCGATCACGTGAGCGGCGGGTTTGGAATCCAGGAGTACTGCCTCGTCGACGGCAAGGATCTCGGGCGCACCGGCCTGGCGAAACTCGACCTGCGCCTGGGCACCCTGTCGCAATGGCTGAATGCGCTCGGCATGCCCGGCATGACAGGCTATTTCGGGTTGCTCGAAGTGGGCACGCCGAAAGCGGGCGACACGGTGGTGGTGTCGGGCGCAGCAGGCGCCGTAGGGCAGACCGTGGGACAGGTCGCGAAAATCAAGGGTTGCCGGGTGGTGGGAATCGCCGGCGGCAAGGCGAAGTGCGATTTCGTGGTGCGCGACCTGCATTTCGACGCCTGCATCGACTACAAGGGCGGCAGCGTGAGGGATGGGCTGAAGGAACATTGCGCGAAGGGCGTCGACATCTATTTCGACAACGTCGGCGGCGAGATCCTCGATGCGGTGCTCGCGCGCATCAACCGCGGCGCGCGCATCGTTATCTGCGGCGCGATCTCGCAGTACAACAACACGACTCCGGTGAAAGGCCCGGCCAACTACCTTTCGCTGCTCATCAACCGCGCGCGCATGGAAGGGATGGTCGTGTTCGACTACGCGGATCGCTACGCACTCGCGGTGAAGGACATCGCGCAGTGGATGAAGGACGGGAAGTTCGTCTCGAAAGAAGACGTCGTCACGGGAATCGAGAATTTTCCCGATACGCTCAACAAGCTGTTCAGCGGAGAGAACTTCGGCAAGCTGGTGCTGAAGGTCGCGGAGGAGTGAACGCTGGGGGAAGCCATGTGGGTCCGACTGGCGGAGGCGACTCCATATGCGCGCCACACGCCGGCAAAGGGAACAGCGGCGGGCCGGCCGCTTACTGTTTCGGCACATCATGGCGGCGAACGGAAAAGCCGGCGGCGTCACGATCCCACGTGTCGCCCGTCACCCCGTCATCGCGTAGGACATTCTTCCGGATTCGAAACGTCGGCGTTCTTGGCAGGGCGCCAAGGATCCGGACGTAGCGCGGGATCATATAGTGCGCCGTACGGGCAAGCAGGAACTCTATTAACGCGTTTGGGTCGATGGCGCTGCCTTCCTGCGGTTCCAGGACTATCAAGACGTCCTGGTCGCCGTACTGGCTGGGGACGCCTACGGCCGCGCAGGCTCTTATCCCAGGGTAGGTCAAGACTTCCCGCTCGACTTCGAACGACGAGACATTTTCCCCTCTTCGTCTAATCGAGTCCTTGATACGGTCAACGAAGGAATAGTCTCCTTCGGGGTCAACTTTGAACGCATCGCCCGTGTGAAACCAGCCGTTTCGCCAGGCCTGCGCCGTTGCGGCCGGGTCGTTGAAGTAGCCGGAGTTCATCGCCCAAGGCGCATCCGTGCGAACAATTAGCTCCCCGATCGTGCCAGCCGGTACTTCGCAATCGTGTTCGTCGACGATTCGCACCTGCACGCCGGCACGGGGCCGGCCACACGTGCCGTTTTTCGTCGGATTGATGCCTGATATGATCGGACGCGATACCTCGGTCATATTGAACCAGGTGTGGTACTGAGCCCCGATGCGCTCTGCCAGAGCCCGCGTTTCATCGGTGAGGGGAGAAACCAGCAGGCGGCGAAGCGGGGTGTTCCTCTCGTCTTCCGTACGGGGAAGGCCGAGCAGGAACGAAGCCACGGTCCCCATGATAGACGCGTCGGTGGCTCCAGTCTTGAGCACATCCCGCCAGAACGTCGATGTGCGAAACTGCTCGAGCACTGCGATGGAGCCACCGTTGACGAGGGCTTGGCACACCGGGGCCATGCCAGCGATGTGAAACAGCGGCAAGTACTGCAGCATGCGGTCTTCATGGCCAATCTGGCAGGGCGAATGGGTAACAGTTGCCCAAAGATGCGCATACGAGGTCAACACGCCCTTTGACGGCCCCGTCGTGCCCGACGTAAAGATGATGGCGGGAGGATCCCAGGGCGCGATTTCGTTCTCCAGGGCAGGCGTCGTTTCCTCAGCGCCGTCCAGTGCATTGGCCGGAAGGAAGAAATTCGCGTCCAGCGTGGCGTTGTCGGAATTTCCAATGAGGACAGCTCGCATTAGAGTGGCGCGCGCAGTGGGAGGAAGCGACGCAGCCAGGCTGGTGTGGAGGATGATCAGCCGCGCGTCAGACAACCGAATCACATGTTCCAGAACCGCGCCCTTGAAGGCGGGATTCAGTGGGACATACACCGCTCCGAGGTAATTGAGTCCGAGCCATAGACGAAGCGCGTCCGGGCCGTTGGGCAGCCAACACAGCACGCGGTCACCCTGGCCGACCCCGAGGTGGCGCAACGCGTTTGCCGTGCGCACGACGCGGCGTCGCAGTTCGGCGTAGCTCCAGTCCGGTTCGCAGGATGCAAAACGGGCGAACAACCGCTCGGGGTGTTCGGTGGCGCCGCGCTCGATCAGGCGCCGGATGATACATTGATCGGCATGCGGCACTCGGCTTTGCCGCTCCGCGTCGTTCAAGGTCACCCCATTTGATGTTCCAGTTCATAAATTATACTATTCGGTATATTTGTGAGGGAAGGATTCAATGTTGGCGGCTCCGCCCGCAGCGCCCGGAATGCGAACCCGAAGCAGCGCGTCGCAGCGGTTGAGCCGCGCAAGATTGCGCAAGGACGAGAAGCACGCCCGCGCCAGAGCCGTGATCCTGAAGGCGGCTGCGCGGCTGTTTTTCGTTCGCGGCTACGCCGGTACGACGGTCGACGCAATTGCGGAAAAGCTGCGCATGACAAAACCCTTCGTCTATCACTACTTCGAAGACAAGGCAGATATCTATTCAACGCTTTGTGCCGATGCTGCGACGGCGACCCTCTCCTGTTTCGATTTCGCGAAGGACAACCGTGACCCGGTGGCGGTGCTTCGCGAAGGGTTCCGGCGCCTTGCTGTCGCGAACATGGAGCACTTTGAAGCGAGCTCGCTCTACTACCGCGAGCCGCAGGCCCTCGCCGCGCCTGCGCGCAGGCAGATTCTCAAAAATGCGCGGCACTTTTACCTGCATCTCCGGTCGCTCATTGAAAAAGGGAAGCGAGTGGGGCAGTTGGCAGAAGTCAATAGCAAACTCGCTGCCTTGTCGATAGCCGGAGTCATCGGATTCATGTATCGCTGGTACGATCCCCAAGGCGCGTTGTCTCGCGAGGAGATGGCTGACGAACTTGCCATCATCATGCTGCGAATCGCGGGTGCGCGGCCCGCCTCCGCGCCCAAGCGCGCCAGTAGCTCGCCTCGTGCGAGGCACGTCTAGGACAAACCCATGCCGCATACCCTTGAAGTCGACATCAGCGATAGTCTTGCCTGCGTGACGCTAAACCGGCCGAACGCCGGAAACTCGGTGAATGCCGCAATGCGCTCTCAGTTCACCGCCACAATGCAGTCTTTGAACCGTGACGCCCGCGTGCGCGCGGTTGTGCTTACGGGGGCCGGCAACCGTGTGTTTTGCGCCGGACAGGACTTTGAGGAATCCCATGGCATGCGGCTGGACCAGATCCGCAACTGGCTCGCGCCGCAGTGGGCGATGTACCAGTCGATCCGCGACTTCGACAAAGGCCTCGTCACGGCCTTCAACGGCGCAGCAGTCGGTATCGGGCTGCAGCTTGGATTGCTTTCGGACATCCGCGTCGGATATCCCGAAATGCGCCTTGGACAAAGCGAGGTGCGTTTCGGACTCGCAAGCATCCTGGGTTCCTACCTGATCTCTCTTCACGTCGGCCACGGCCACAACGTGGAGATGTCCCTTACGGGGGAGCTCATTTCAGGGACTGAGGCACGACAAATCGGTCTGCTGAATCACCTTGTGCCCCAAGAAGCGGTGCTGCCGAAGGCGCGCGAGATCGCGAGCACTCTTGCAGCAGTTCCCGCAACAGCTTTGCGGTTGACCAAGACGCGCTTCCGGCAGCTCACACAACCAGACTTCGACGACGCGTGCAATGCCGTGATTGGCGCGCATCTCGAGGACTACGCCACCGGGGAGCCGCAGGAGCTTATGAGGAAGTTCCTCGAGGGCCGCAAGAAACGCGCCCCAGGCTGAAGTAAATTCAACTTCAAGGAGGAAAAGTGCTGCTTATCACGAGAAAGTTAATTGCATCCGTGGGCGCCGTACTGACTCTGGTCACGACTGGCTGCTTCGCGCAGGCCTATCCCAGCAGGCCGGTGCGGATCATCGTACCGTTCCCACCGGGCGCGCTTACCGATGTGCTGGGGCGCCTCGTCGCGAAGAATTTGCAGAGCGCGCTGGGCCAACCCTTCGTCGTCGAGAATATCGCCGGTGCGAATTCTCAGATCGGCACTGAGCGCGTCGCCAAAGCTGGCCCCGACGGCTACACGCTTCTGGTTAGCGCCACGCACTTCGTGGCCGTACCCGCATTGAGTCCGAAGCTGCCGTACGATCCGGCGCGCGATTTCACCCCCGTGGCTTTGCTTGCCAATACCCCGCTGGTGCTGCTTGTCAACCCCGCCGTTCCAGCGTCTACGCCCGCAGAGTTCGTGGCCTACGCCAAGGCGCAGCCAAAAGGGCTCTCCTATGGCTCTTCGGGGATTGGGAGCTCGATTCACTTCGCCGGGTCGTTGTTCGCCATGGCAACTGGCGCCCCACTGGTGCACGTTCCCTATCAAGGAAGTGCAGGTTCAATTACGGACGTGCTCGGCGGCAACATTCCTGCAATCTTCCTGGATGTGGGTGCGGGTGCCGGATTGGTCGCGGTCGGGAAAGTGCGCGCGATCGGCGTCACTTCGGCGCAGCGCAGCGCGGCTCTGCCACAGGTTCCGTCGCTGTCGGAGGTTGCGCCCGGTTTCAGCATCGGCGCTTGGTACGGACTCTACGGTCCGGCGGGGATGTCCAAGCAGATCACGGAACTGCTGAACATGCACGCGGTTCGTGCGGTGAACAGTCCTGAACACGCCGACGTGATGGTCAAGCGCGGTAACGAGCCGGGCAAGCTCGACGCGCCGAAATTTGCCGACTACTTGCGAGACGAGTTGCAGAAATGGTCACGCATCGCGAGGGAGGCGAATATCAAGGCGGATTAGGAGATCTGCGTTAGAGTGGATCGCGTACGTGTGCGGCTCAGTTTCAGTAGCTGTCGGCCCGCCACCTGCTCCGGTTGCTTGATCCGAACGCTGGCCGTCGGCAGTGTGTGAGATGCAGCTGCATTCCGCACCGTTCGTGAGGCTGCGTTCGAGGGGAAGGCGACCACGTGGGCTGCATTACCAATGCGCGATGGATTTTCCGTTGCTCAGGCTTCCGGCCCCCAGCCGGCAAGAGCAAGGTGGTAACGGGTCGCCTTGCCCCGGCCGAAGGAAGCGAGAATGCCCTGCCGCTCCAGTGCAGCTAGGTCCCGATACGCGGTCGCTCGCGACAATCCGGTCATCGAACAATATTTGCGCGTCGTCAGGTCGCCCGCGAACCCGCGCGGCCCGGCATCCAACAGGCGGTTCAAGACCTTGCGCTGCGCTTCGTTCAACGGCTTGCCCGAATGCGCCGTCCAGAAGCGCGACTTGACGAGCGAAGACTCCATCACGGCCGCGGAGCGCTCGCACGCCTTGTTTATGCTGGTGCAGAACCAAATGAGCCAGCGCGTGATGTCGGCACCATCGAGGCTCGCTGCGCGCAGCTGCGCATAGTAATCGGCGCGCCTGGCTGAAAGTTCCGTGGCGAGGCTGACGATGCGCGGATGGCTCTCGAGATGCTGCGCCAGGGCCAGATCGACGATTGCACGCCCGACGCGTCCATTGCCGTCTTCGAAAGGGTGGATGATCTCGAACCAGAGGTGAGCGATCCCGGCGCGCGCGAGACCATCCATGGCGCGGCTTTCGCCGTTGAACCAGCCGAGGAATTTCCCGATTTCCGAAGGCAGCCGCGCGGCCGGCGGCGCGACGTAGTGCACCTTCGGCTTGTCGATGCGTCCGCTGACGATCCGCATCGGCTCGGCACCCCGTCTCGGCCTGCCGGTGGCGATCCGGTGGAGTCCGGAATACCCGGTGGGAAACAGCGCCGCCTGCCACGCGCACAGGCGCTTCAACGTCAGCGGCTGTCGCCAGCGCGATGCCGCGTCCTGCATCATGTCGAGCAACCCTTCGACTGTGTGCTGCCCGGGAGGAGTGCTCTCCGTCAGCCCCAGACGCCGGGCGATCGAAGAGCGGACGCTGTCGAGATCGAGTTTCTCGCCCTCGATGGCGGCGGTGGCGAGTGATTCGGAGGTCCAGATCGCGGCCTCGGCATTGCGGGCCTCCTCCATGCCGAGTGCCCTCGCGATGCCGATGACCTCGCCCTGCGCGCGGCGTGCCGCAGCTAGCGCAGGCGCCAGCGCGGCCGCGTCAAAAGGAAAAGCCGGCCAACGCCTCGACTGCCAGATCCAAGTCGGCATGAAGCGCATCCTAGCACAATACGCTTCGTAATATGAAGCGTATTAGAGTCTTTGCGCTTCGCGCACAGCGTTCAGTTCCTCTCCCTGCGCCTTGCGCTTGCCGGCTAAACGCCCCCTACTGCCAGAAATTTCAATCCCGGCATATCTCCGAAATCTCTGGCGTTTGCGGTCAGAAGCGTGACCTTCCGCTCGATCGCTTGCGATGCGAGCCAGAGGTCCTGGATGCGGAAGTGATGGCCGCGGCGAGCGCGTGGGCGGTGCCTTCGTCGAGCGTGCGGTACAGATCGCCGAGGACTTCGAGGGCGGTCTGCGCCGGTGGCTCAGGGACCAGGCGCGCGATTGGGCGACGATTGCGGACCAGCAGGACCTCCTCCCGCTCGCGCTCGACGCCTTCGAGGATGGCGCTGAAATTCCGGGCTACTTCGGTGACGCTCAGGGTTTTCATCCCGAGCATGATATCGGATCGTATCTGATTGGGCCGGCGACACACCGAACGCACCACCGCGTGAAGCGCGTGCGCCGGGGCGCATGAAGTTTCCCATCGCTCTACCTGCAGTACTACAATTCTTTTGCCATATCCGCGACGATCAGGCGCGGATCAGTCATCCCATATCCATTTCGGAGCATCGAGAGAATGGCGCATCAAGAATCTGTCACGCCTGCATCCGAAGAACCTCGCGTCGATGCTGCGCCGGTGCGACGTTTTCGCGATCCGAACTATCAGCCGCAAGCCGAGACGCTCGGCGCGCTGCGCGAAAAGATCGACACACTCGACGCGCAGATCGTGGCGCTGCTCGCATCGCGTGCGCTCTGCGTGCGCGATGCCACGCGATTCAAGCGCAATGCGTTCGAGGTGAGCTCGCCCAAACGCCAGTCCCGGGTGTTTGCGAAGGTGCGCGCGCTCGCCGCAGCGCATGCATCGGATTTTCCGTCTCTGCCCGACGTGGTCGAGGCGGCCTACCGAGTGCTCGTGGCCGGCTTCATCGAAGGCGAAGAGCGCTTCTTCGCGGAAACCGAGCAAATCGATTGATGAAAATATTCCGCGATCTCGCCCTCGCATCGGGCCTTCGATGCGTCGCCGCGCTGGCGCTCGCCGGCATCGGCGCCGGCGCGCTGGCCCAAGGCACGACAGGAGGCTGGCCGAGCCGGCCGATTCACATCGTCATTCCGTATGCGGCGGGTTCGTCGCCCGACGTCTTCGCGCGCATCATCGCCGGGAAAATCGGACCGCGCCTCGGCCAGCCGATCGTGGTGGAGAACCGCGCGGGCGGCGGCGGCAACAACGGCACCGGTCTGGTCGCCAAGGCGCCGGGCGACGGCTACACGTTTCTGATCAGCACCAACGGGCCGCTGGTCTACAACATGGTGCTCTACGAGAAGCTTTCGTACGACCCGTTCACCGAATTGCGCCCGGTCGTGATGGGTGGCGCGCAGGCCAACGTCTGCGCGGTGCGCACCGACTCGGGCATCAACACCATGGGCGAGCTCGTGAAAGAGATGAAGGCGAAGCCGGGCAAGTTCAATTTCGGGTCCACCGGCGTCGGCAGCCTGTCGCAACTCGGCGTCGAACTCCTCAAGGCGAGGACCAACACGTTCGCCGTCCACATTCCCTATGCGTCATCGCCGCTTGCGATCCTCGCGATCCTGCAGGGCGATGTTCAGTTCGCGTGCGTCCCCGCGGTGGCGGTAATGCCGCAGGTCAAGGCCGGCAGGCTGCGGCCGCTCGCCGTCTCGACCGCCAAGCGCAGCCAGTTGATGCCCGAGATCCCCACTATGAAGGAAGCCGGCCTGCCCGACGTCGAGAACATTGCTTGGATGGCGGTGATGGCCCCGGCGAGTACACCGACAGAAATCGTCGAACGAATGAACCAGGAGGTCAATTCGGCCCTGGCGTCGCCCGAGGTGCGCGAAAGACTCTCGGCGCAGTTCATGGAACCGGTTGGAGGCTCCGTCAAGGACTTGCAGGAGTTCATGCTCCACGAACTGACCGTAATGACGCCAATCATCAAGCGCAGCGGCGCAACGCCCGAATAGGTACGGCGCCTTGCTGCGTTGCTTCGTCGGCCGCCGTGCCGCCGCCGCGCCGGAGATCGAGGCGGCACTCGCGCAGCTCGACGGCTCCCCCGGCGTCTATTTCGGCTGCGACGCAGGGGTGCCGGGCCTACATCCATTGCAAGCCACTCTGCTGGTGGAACCCGCGGTAGCGCTTCGCGTCTTCGCGGACGGCGTGGACGCGGTAGCGCTCGATGCGCTCGGTGGAGCACTGTTGACGCATCCCGCGCTGGCGGCCTTTGTCTCGGTAGCCGGGTGTGGCGCCGGCCGTTCGGCGCTCGCCGCCGTACGCGCGTTTCTGTCCGCGTTCGATGCTGGCGACGATGCGCTGCTCGTCGGTGCGCTCCGGTTTGAGGCGTATTGCCTCGCATCGCCTGCATTGCGCGCTACTGTGAGCGAGGCTACGCCGCTAGGCGTGTTGTTCTTCGCGCCGACGCTGTTGCGACGCGACGCTGACGGCGACTGGCACCGCGTGCAGTTGCGCTTCGAGGATCCGGTGCTCGCCGACTTGCAGGCGCGCGACCGTGTGCCGCAACCGCGTTCGGGCGAGACACGAGGCGACGCGTCAATACCTGTTCCCGAGGACGACTTTCCGCCGGGCGGTTATGCGGCGATGTTGGCGCGCGCGGTGCAGCGGATCGAGCGCGCGCCGCTCGTCTCGCTGACCTTGAGCCAGAGTTTCCGGCGCCGCGTCGACGCAGGCACGTCGGCGGCGCGTGCTTTCGATGCGTTGCGACGCGCGAATCCGGCGCCGTCGACGTTCTTCGTCAACACCGGTGACGGCGAGTGCGTGTTCGGTGCGTCGCCCGATCTGCAACTGCGCGTGTTCGGGCGCGGGATCGAGTCGTTCCCGGTTTGCGGCACCGTAGCGCGTGGCCATGGGCCGGTGGGCGAGGCCGAGTCGTTCCGGCAACTCATCAACGAAGATGTCGATGCGGCGTCGCTCGCCGTGTGCACCGATGCCATGAGGAACGACCTCGCGCCGCTGTGCGAGCCGGGGTCGCTGCGCCTGTGCGACCGGCGCCGTCCGATGGCGCTCGCGACCGTCGTGCACACCGTGGATCGTCTGAGCGGGCGAGTGCGCGCAGGCGCCGATGCATGGGATGCGATCGTCGCGACCGCAGCGCCGGTGATGGTGACGGGCACCCCGCGACGCCTTGCGCTCGCCGCGATCGAGGAGTTCGAAGCCGGGACGCGCGGCTGGTACGGCGGTCTCGTCGTGCAAGTCGACGCGAGTGGCAACGCGCTCGCCGGCACGATCCTGCGTGCTGCGGCGATCCGTGACGGCGTCGCCGAGGTCCGTACCGGCGGCGACCTGATGGCCGACTCCGACCCTGCGCGCGAAGAGCACGAGTCGCGCGTCAAGGCGGTCTCGTTGTGGCGCGCGCTCGGCATGCCGGTCGCCTCCGATCTGCAAGCAGGGCTCGCTGGCGCGACGCCGACGTCATTGGCTCCAGCCGACGCACTGCCGGTCGCAGTGGCACTTCTCGATGCCGGTGATCCTTTCGTGCAGGCCATGGCGGAAACACTTCAGGCAATGGGCCTCGCACTCGATGCAGCGGCTACACCGGTAGTGCTGGTCGGTGCGAACGCGGCGTGCTGCGCCGATGAGGCTGCTCGTGGCAGCGGCCTCGTCGCTATCGGCGATGCGGCGGCGCTCGTACTCGAGCACGCCGGCTTCGCAGTGGCCGCGATCCGGCCTGAGCACGGCCGCTTGATCCAATGCGTTCCGAACGAAAATGTGCCCGGGCAGCCTGCACGCGCCTTCACCGCGATGCGTTACGCGACGCTCGCGGTCGACTGGGCGTCGGAGCATCTGTCCACTGACGCCTCGAGCTGGGCCGTGTGGATCCGTGACGACCGGCGGCGCCCGCTGGTGCTGGCGCACGCGGAACGGCGCACCGTATGCATGCTGCTGCGCCCCGATTCCCTGCTGTCGGACAAACTGGCGCGGGACGCGCTTCGCGCCGC
Source organism: Betaproteobacteria bacterium (assembly GCA_016195915.1). Classification (GTDB taxonomy): domain Bacteria; phylum Pseudomonadota; class Gammaproteobacteria; order Burkholderiales; family SG8-39; genus JADGRQ01. The sequence continues at coordinate 106,750 of JACPYS010000044.1, forward strand.
GATCGCATTTGCCGCCGGGCTTCGCGCGGCTTAGACGGGGGTCGTGAGATCGAGCCCGGCAAATCGCCGCAGGCCCCGGTCGAAACTGACGAGGCTGTGCGTGCCAGCAATCGCGAAGGCGGCGAGATAGCAATCGGTCTCGGCCGGCTTGCCTCTCGGCAATGCCGCGGTGAGCGCACGCCACGCGCTCTGCAGGCCAGCCGGCTCGCCGGCCAGGTCAAAACGCTCATCCTCCATCAGGCGTTCCCAACCGTCCCAAAACTCCGACGCGCTCTTGACATCGTCTTTCATAGCCGAAGGATTGGTCAGGATCCGCAGCGCGCCCATCTGCGATACGCGGCAGACGACAACCGCACCCGGGTCGTCGAGCCGAGCGAGCCAGCGCACCGCCGGGTCCGAGTGGACGTGACGCGCATGCATCAGCGCGACGAGCACATTTACGTCAACGAGTGCGCCCATGCCGCCGACGGTCTTCGTCGCCTTCGAGCTTCGCGATCCCGGCGTTGCTCAGACGAAGCGCTCCGGGGGCCTTCGAGTCGAAGATGGGAAATCGCGCCCGCTTGCGCATTGGCTTCGGCTCCGACGGCCGGTCGAGCTCGCGCTCGAGTGCCGCGCCCACGAGCTCGCGCAGGCTCGTGCCGCGCTCGATCGCTTTGATCTTGGCCCGCTTTACGAGCTGATCGGGCAAATCAAGTGTGGTACGCATAGTAGCACATTACTGCCTTTATGCTTTCCTGTCAATGTGTCGGCGCCCGTGCGGGCCCGTCACCGGACCTACGAAATCTCCCTTCGCACGATCGCTGCGCCGGCTGCCAGCGCCTTCAACTTGCCGAAAGCGACGTCGCGCGCCAAGTACTTCATGCCGCAATCCGGCGCCGGGATCAGATTCTCCGGCGCGACAAACTTCAGCCCGGCGCGGATCCGCTCCGCCACCAACTCGGGAATCTCGATGTTGTCGTCGCCGAGATCGAGCACGCCAAGCATGATCCTCTTGCCGGCGAGTTCCTTGAGCACGCCGAGATCGAGCTTCGGCTGCGCCGCTTCGATGGAGATCTGCTGCGCGATGCACTCCGCCAGCCCGGGCAAAAACGAATAGCCGGTGGGCTTGGTCGAGCCCGGCACCACCGCGGCGTAGCCGAAGCAAAGGTGCACCACCGTAGGAACGGTGATCCCTTGCAGCGCGCGGTTGATCACCCTGACCGCATAGCGTTTCGCCGCCTCGGGGTCGTTGCGCAGCCAGGGCTCGTCGAGCTGGATGATGTCGGCACCCGCTTTTTGCAGCTCGCGCGCCTCCGCGTTGACGGCCTCGGCGAAGTCCATCGCCATTTCTTCATCGTCGCGGTAGAACTCATTCTTCGCCTGCTGCCCCATGGTGAACGGTCCGGGTAGGGTGATCTTGGCAGGCCGGTCGGTGTTCGCGCGCAGGAACTGCATGTCGCGCAGCTCGACCGGCCGGCTGCGGCGGATCTTTCCGACCACGCGCGGCACCGGTGTCATCGTGCCCGAGCGCGTCTTCACCTGGCCCGGATTGTCTGTGTCGAGGCCCTCGAGCGCGGTGGCGAAGCGGTTGGAATAACTTTCGCGGCGCATCTCGCCGTCGGTAATGATGTCGATGCCGGCGCGCTCCATGTCGCGGATCGCGAGCACGGTGGCGTCGTCCTGCGCCTGTTCCAGGAACTCTTCCGGGATACGCCAGATTTCGCGCATGCGCGTGCGCGGCACGACTTTCGACAGCATCTGCCGGTTCACCAGCCAGTCGGGCTGCGGATAGCTGCCGACGACGGTGGTCGGCAGAAAATGAGTAGGCAGGGGCATGAAATCTCCTTGTGGAACTGGGTCCCCGCTTGCGCGGGGACGACATTGCTCAGCGTCTTTCTAAACGGCCACCGACACGGGAACGCCCGCGCTTTCATTCTGGGCGGCTTTCGGCGAGCGTCCGGCGGACTGCCAGACCACCATGCGGCTCTCGAACGCGCGCGCCAGCATGTAGTACGCGACCGACAGGATCAGGATCATCAGCAACGCGGCGAATACGCGCGGACTGTCGAGGATCGTGCGGTTGAGCGTCACGAGATAGCCGATGCCCGCGGCGGCGGTAAGCATCTCCGACACGACCACGCCGATGATCGCCAACGCACCGCCCAGGCGCAGCCCTGCGAACACAGTGGGCAGCGAGGCCGGGATGATCACGCGGGTCACCTGTTGCGTCAGCGTCGCCCCCATGCTGCGCGCGGCAAGGATGAACTGAGGATCGATGGTGCGTATACCTGCCGCGGTCGAGAGCATCACGGGAAAGAAGGCGTAGATGCCGGCGAAGGCAATCTTCGATTCCGGGCCGACGCCGAACCAGGCGGTGAACACCGGGTAGAGGATTACGATCGGCACCGCGTAGAGGCTGGAGAAGACGGGCAGCAGCAGCTCGCGCAGCCGCGCGATGCCGCCGACCACGGCGCCGGCGGCGATGCCGCCGCCACAGGCAATGAGCATCGCCAGCGCGACCTCGTAGAGGGTCACCAGCAGCGCCGCCGAGTAGATCTGCCGGTCCTGCCAAAGTACCGCGAGCGTGCTCGAGAGCGCGGGCAGGAAAAGCTCGGGCAGCAGACCCGTTCTCGGCACCAGTTCCCACAGCAGCAACAGGGCAACGAGCATTCCCCGGCGGGCCGTGGCGGGCGCGGGCAGCCTCATGGGGTCTTCCTGATCTGCTGCCAGATGCGATCGCGCAGCTGTCCGAACACGTCCGTCGCCATCATCTCGTAAGTGCGCGGGCGCGGCAGATTGACCGCAATCCGGTCGATGATCCTGCCCGGCCGCGCCGACATGACCAGCACTTCGTCGGCCAGGTAGACAGCCTCGGTCAGGCTGTGCGTGATGAAGACGACGGTCTTCAACATGGTCGACCAGATGCGCAGCAATTCGTGGCCCATGGTCATGCGCGTCTGCTCATCGAGCGCGGCGAAGGGCTCGTCCATCAGCAGCACCGGCGGATCCTGAACGAGGCCCCGGGCGATCGACACGCGCTGCTTCATGCCGCCCGAGAGCTCGTACGGAAATCGCTCGCCGAATCCCTCGAGGCCGACCAGCCTGAGCATCGCCTCGGCGCGCGCGCGGCGCTGTTGCCGGGTTTCCCTCTCCCGGGCACCGCGCAGGCTGAGCGGGAATTCGATGTTGTCCAGTGCGCTGAGCCAGGGATACAGGCTCGCTTCCTGGAAGATCACGCCGACGCGTTTCGGATCGGGATCGGAAATCGGGCGGCCGTGGCAAAGGATGGTGCCCTGGCTTTGCGCGCGCAAGCCCGCGAGCATCATCAGGAGCGAAGTCTTGCCGCAGCCGCTGGGGCCCACGATCACCGTAAAGCGCCCGCTACCGACGCGCATCGAAATTTCTTCCAGCGCCGGGACGGTGCCCTGCGCACCGGCATAGATGTGACTCAGGTTCGCGACCTCGATCGCGGTTTCGTCTAAGTGCGCCACGTGCTGCATCGCGCCTCGAAATAGCGCACCGTCTCGTTGAACAGGATCGCCACCGTGGCCAGCACGATGATGCCCGCGAACAGCTGCCGCATCTGGAAGTTCTCGCCCCAGCCCGCGATCAGGTGGCCGATGCCGGCACGCGAGGCATACATCTCGGCGATCATCACCGCGGTGAAATTGAAGATCATCGAGATGCGCAACGCCTCCAGCAGCAGCGGCATCATGCTGGGCACGTAGACGCGCAGCAGGATCTGCATGCGCGTCGCGCCGTAGGAGCGCGCCACCAGCAGGTAGTCCTGCTTCACCGACTCCACCGCTGCCGACGCGCTCAGCATCACCACGAAGGTGGTGGTGAAGGCGGCATAGGCAACCTTCTGGGCGAAGGTGATGCCGAATACCAGGATGAACATCGGCAGGAAGATCGACTTCGGAATGCTGAACACGTAGAACAGCACCGGCTTGAACACCTCGCCCAGGTATTCGTTCTCGGCGATCAGCACGCCCAGCGCCGCACCCAGCGGCACCGCGATCAGGAACGCGACCGCCACTTCGGCGGCGGTCACGCCGATCGCCAGGTGCACCTGCGGGCGCTGCAGCAGCTCGCCCAGCATGGCGAGCACATCGCTCAAGGGGGGCAGCAGCAGCGGATTGACGATCTCGTGGCGCGGCATGAGTTCCCACGCCGCCAGCACCAGCGCGAGCAGCGCGAGGCGGGCGAGGAGGATTTTCACTACGCCGTCGGAACCGGATTGAAGGTGGTGACGTAGATGTCGTTCACCGGCGCGAGGCTGGTCATGCCAATCAGCCTGGCCATGTCCAGCGCACGCTCCATCCATTCCTTCCTGAACTCTCCGGTCGTCGAGAGCTTGACGATGTTGCCATCGAGCTCGGCGGCCGCGATCGCCTCGGGAATCTCGTCGATCTCGGCGATCAGTTTCACCGCCGCCGCCCGGTTCTTCGGCGCGCGCAGGAAGGCGACCCCGCCGTACAGTGCGTTCAGCGTCTTTTGCAGCGCCTGCGCACGCTCGGCGATGAGCTTGTCGGTGGCGATCCAGCTGCCGGTCGAGTGCGCGGGCACCAGCTCGCCGAAATCGGCGATCGAGCGCGCCTGCCTGGCCTGCATCACCTGGTAAGTGAGAGGCGAATAGAGCACGGTGGCATCGACGTTGCCGGTCAGCAGGTTCGGCACCAGTCCGCCACCGCCCAACGGCACGCGGGTGAATTCGAGTTTCTGGTCCGCCATGGTCCAGCGCGCGAGAATGTCCGATCCCGAGCCGGCCGAGGTGATGCCCACTTTCCTGCCCGCGAGCTCCGAGAGTTTCCGGGTCGGCGAATCGGGCTTCACCATCATGTGCCAGCCGTAGTAGCCCAGCGCGCCGTTGGCGACGCACTTGGACTTCACGCCCTTAACGATTCCGGCCGCAACGCTGGAGGAGGAGTTGTAGACCAGGTCGGCCGCGCCGGCGGCGAGCGCCTCGAAGCCCTCCGCACCGCTGCGATAGATCGTCAACTCGGCGTTGATGCCTTCCTTGTCGAACAGCTTCTGCCGAATTGCCGTCTCCGCGATGATGGTGGGGAAATACGTCTTCGTCGGCACGCCGATGCGCACCGTCGGTTTTGCCTGCGCGAGCACGAGGTCCGGCACGAGCAGCGTTGCCGCTCCTCCCACCAGTATGGAGCGGCGAACCGGATCGGGATTTCGCTTGTGCGCTGCCTTGAGCATGATTGTTCCCTCTTGGTTCAAAGTCGGACATCGGTGCCGGCGTTGTTACTCGATCGCTTCATACACTACGCGCCGAGACACGACGGAGAAATGAAGTTGCACTGTCATGATTGTTAACGTAAATTGCCATCATCGACGGCCAGCTAGGTAGGTTTCGGGCGCTATGCCTAAGCCCGTCCAGAACAGGGGAAAACTATAGAGTGTCTCTTTTTTGCAACAAAAATCGTTGCGTTGTGACAGCTAGCACAGGTCGTCCACTTTTTTCTTGCTATAGTTCATTTTCAAGGTGGGTGCAGTAGCGGTGTTGCGAATCTTGCAGCACGCAGCCAACTGTCCAGCCTAGCAAAAATGACATTTTATCGTACGATCCTGCGGAGGGAATAAGGTGCGTCTTGACCCAACAGAACCATAATCAAACTTTTTTTCAGACCAAGACGGACAACTAAGGGAACTTCGGTTCCCTTAGTTTTTCTTGAAGTCATGGAGCCCAAGTCTCTCCACCTTATCAATCTCGATCATGATGTCTTGTATATGTCTACGCTGTAAGTTTCCGCTTGTAAGGATTGATACACTACCCTCGGATGACCTTCGCGCATCTGTATCGATAAGCCCGATAAACTGTTTTGCCAAGGCTAGCTGCTCGAATGCCGCTTGATCGTCCTGATTCTCCATTGAAAGAATCTGCTTATATTTTTGAAAGCAATACCACGCCAATGTATCGTAGTTACTTGCGCCCGCCGTCGTTTTATGTTCGCTTACAAAATCGCGAAGAGACTTGAAATATTTCTCTGCGGCAGCACCTACGTCATACCGCAAGTTCTGGTTATCGCCATTCCCCAACGTTGCGAACCACTCAAGGTAGTAGTAGCAAAGATTGTTTAGCAAAGACATCTCCCGGTCATCCCTGTCAGGCTCGAATGCATCTTCATTCGCATAAAACAGCGTCTCCACTTCTCTTATCTTATCGACCGCTGTAGCAATGAATTCTGGACCAAGGGACCAATAGACATTTGCGAGTTTGCTTTTTGCAAAATAAATATCTCGGACCCTAGCAGAGTTAGACTTACGAGCGAGAATATCCTCGCACTTATCAAATTGAATTAGCGCTTGCTCGATTTTGCCTTGTGCGTATAGAACCTCGCCTAGCCTGTAATGCACAACCCAGCGTTCGTCTTGAGCATCTAGCATGCTAAGTTGCGTTGTGTACAATCGTGCAGCATCTTGAAGCTTGCCCTCACAAAAATACAAGAAGGCGTCTTCCACGCACGCCCAGAACTGGCTGTTCTTAGTTGCTGGCCGAACCGCTAGTGCATCAACTATCTGCTTATGCAATGCTCTCGCTTTCTCCCGCCACTTTGCTGTCCTAGCCATCCTGTTGTTGTTCTCCAAAAAATGGGCGCAGTACTGGCTATTGAGATTCCGCAACTCATCAGTATCAAATACTTCCGTGGCGACCTCTGAATCGTGGTGCATCCATTCCTTCGGTCCTGACTTTGTAGCCGAAAACTGTTCTACTGACGTCTCCTGATCACGAATGCTACGAAGATGCCCCATCATTTCGTCCTTTGCTCTGAGTTCCGTAGCCAACAGACGAAAGCTAGTATGAATATGGGGATGAATATTGCCTTGCTTATATGCGAGCGAGTGCTCGATTTCACCCCAAACATCCTCCAATAGGGTTCTCAACTGAATTTCGAGTGGAATCTCTTTCGATCCCGATATCTCATTCGCCACGAAGTGAATCGACCGATACCTATTCTCTTTCTGCTGGTGTTCTAGTGCGAGATGGAACGGTTTGTGCTCTATCTGATAGTGCACGACCCTTCTAGTTATAGCGTTCTCTTGATCGCGAGAGTCCGACAAACGCTGAGATGGGCGATCGACTGTCGCGGTAATGTTTCCTTCCCTAAACACGGATCGAATCAACGGTACTAGATGATCCTCAACTGTTCGATTGGACCAATTAAATAATTTAATTTCCGCCAAGACATACCTTTTGTCCTTTCCAGGGGTTTTGTGAAATCCGAGAAGAAGCCGAAGAAGAAATCTATAGACTGGAAGGATATCCTGTTCAAAAAGGCACAAGACACGTAAGCCAACCCAGTCTTTGATATTCGAAAGATCGTTTATTGCCTTCCGTTTTGTCTTCAGATAGGCGCTTTCGGGAGTTTTAATTCGCGCGCGCGTTACATAGAGTGGTACCTCGTATCGCTCCCTGCCCTCGGCGATGAGGCCCTCGGTATCGTATGCTAACTTCTTAAAGACTTCTAAATTCGCATTGTGAAACGTCACGATGTCGTCATAGGAGATTCTGATCGTCATCAAACTCACCGCCACCAAATTGCACGATCGATCGCGATGGATCGCGCTTTCTTTTGAAGATCGTTTCTCACGGTTCCGTGATGTCGCAAAACATGTTGAACGGTGAACGAGAGGAGGCCGTTTCCTTTACCATGCATGTTGCGTGAACTATTCAGCGTTTCACGAATCATGACATCACCCAAGAGTAGCCTGTACCCGGAAGCGACGGTGATCGAAGGGCGTCTTTGAGCGCTCTTTAGCTCGTTTTCGGGCGGTGATACGCAACTCGGTGAGATTTTCGGGCAGTAGCTGGCTAGCGCATGACGTTTGACCCATGCCCAAAGGTGGTCAACAGAATTCAGATAGGTCGAGTACCCAGGCAGGAAGACGATCTGCTCAGCACTCAAACAATCCTCGCCTTCGGGCCGCGCGCGAGGCGAAGCGCGAGGGATTTGCGCCTCGCGCGCGCCGGCGCCGATGGGAGTGACTATATGATGGCGTCCTGCGCAGCGAAGTTCAAGCCGCGCCGACGATCCAACAAGAAAGCGCATTCGCTACTCCGTAATGAAATCACCATTTTGGCCGATTCATTCGACGATTCTCGACCTTAGAACTTGGGGTTCGGGGGTCTACATACTGACTTGAAGAATTCCATTTTCCGACAGGCTCCTCACTACCTTCCGAGCTGCGCAGCTCTCGTAGACAAACCAATGCCGCATGGGCAAGCTGTCTTTCCAGAGTTGTTTCGCCTTTGCTGGGTGGTTCGGCCAAATACGTGATCAGGTAAACAGGAATTTCGAGTCCAGCCCCGATGGCAACGAGCGTGTCGTATGGAACCTGAACTTCGCCACGCTCACACTTGGCCAAATGGCTTACTGAATATTGCGTTCGCCTCGCAACGTCGAGCAATGTGAGCCCTCTGGCGTTGCGACAAAGTCGAATCGCAGTACCAAGCAGTTTTGCTACCCGCCCTTCGGAAAGTGCCAATGACCCCTCTTTCGTACGACTCTTAAGCTTAACGATATTCTCAGTATTACTCATTTTTTTCCCCAATGCGGCAAGCAAGTTCCAAGTTCTCGCGGGACTCCAAGCGCTCAATGGACGCTGCGCGGGAACCGTTCTCGTAAACTGCTTCGCCGATAAAATTTCGGATTTTTCGAAGAAGTTGAAAGGCACCGATAGCCGGCCTGTCGACGTCAGCAAATTGCGTGAAAGTGAACAGTTGTAGAGATTCACTATTCGTTTCCGATTGCAACCTAGCGTCTCGGCCGGAGGTAAATGACATTCGATTGCCTGGCAAGGCGCTCGAAAATCAACTCGAGAGCGGATCTTAACGTCGCGTTGGTCGGACGGAAACCCGATTTTACGGAAATTCGAAGATCACCAACTATCGAGTCCATCATGTCCAATTTCGCGCGCGACTCAATCAATCCAGAGGTAGATGCTTCTTTGCGCATTGCCTCAACTGCTTCAAGCACATACCTCATGTCGCTCCCACCAATCGGTGTATTCATCAACCACCTCCATTAATTGGGTGGCGGAGTCTCGAATTGGAGAATACGCCAGCCCAGATCTTTACGTGTCTGAACAAGCGCAACTGCTGGATCAAATTTCATCGACCTTCCGCCGAGGTCCGCGTCATTACTAAATCGTCGGAGTTGCATTTCTTCATTGCCCAGAAAACATTTTGCGTGGATGACCATAGATCTCTCCTTGTCGGGTTGTCGTCGACGTGTTCTTACGCCGGACAGTGCATGAATAATACTTAGCATGAGGGGAAAGTCAAGAATTTTGTGTCCTGGTATGACAAAAAGTGTACTCTAGGTGCTATTATTGATTTATTGGGACAGCTGCTCGCGAGGCACTTTGTTGTCTAAATTCAAACAATTCCCAGCGTCTCATGAGCTTCGGTGATTCCCGCTCGAAAGCGACGGTAAGACAATCCGCAGTGGCCCTCGAGAACGCCGGGGATTTGATGGAACGCGACGATCGGGGGAGACCAAGTAGTCCGTAAGCGATCCCGGAACGACGCGAGGAGCCGCAAGCGTCGGGGGAGCACGTGATCTGACTTACGTATTGCTCAATATATGGGACTACGCGCGATAGATCATCTCGAACGTGGTACGGCTCTGAGCGTGCGGTTCGATCTCCGGGCATTCCACGATGCCATCTTGAGCGAAGGACATCTTCCGCTTAGCATGTTGCGCGAACGGATGGATGGATGGATCGAAGATACCGCGGGAAAGGCGGCGCCGAGTGGAGTGCGGTAGCACCGGCACCCGGAACACCCCCGCCGCCTGAACCGACACGCCAAGGAGGAACTCATGCTGCAACAACACACCCCCAACCCCGCCGAACTGGTCGAACCCGACCGCGTGCACAAGGCGGTCTACACCGACCCGCAGCTGTTCGATCTCGAAATGGAGCGCATCCACGAGCGCGTCTGGATCTATTGCGGCCACGAAACGCAGGTGAAGAAGCCCGGCGACTACTACACGGTGCAGGTCGGCCGCCAGCCGATGATCATGGTGCGAGACGCCGGCGGCAGGGTGAACGTGCTCTACAACCGCTGCCCCCACCGCGGCTCGATGATCTGCGGCGACGTGCACGGCAACACCGGTGAAGCCTTCCGCTGCTCTTACCACGCATGGACTTTCCACCATGACGGCAAACTCAAGACCATCCCGATGATGGAAGCGGGCTACGCCGGCACCAACTGGACGCGCGACAACCCGGATTGCAACATGAAGCAGGCCGCGCGCGTCGAAAACTACCGCGGCTTCGTGTTCGCGAGCCTCGCCGCGGACGGCCCCGGCCTGCTCGAGTTCCTCGGGCCATCGAAGATCGCGTTCGACGACATCTGCGACCGGGCGCCGGAAGGCGAGGTGGAAGTCGTGCCGAACTGCTTCCGCGTGATCCAGAACTCCAACTGGAAGATCTTTCTCGAAAACCAGCTCGACGCGCTGCACCCGTCGGTGACGCACCAGTCCACCGGACGCGCCGCGCACGAGGTCGAGAAGATGATCGAGAAGAGGACCGGCAAGGCACCGCTTGCGTACCACATGCTGTCGGCGTTCGCGACCGTAACGATCGACAAGTGGGACAACTTCCAGACCCTCAACTATCCGCACGGCCACTGCATCCTCACCGGCTACATGGGCCTGCGGCCGCAGGACCCGGACACGCTCGCCTACGAGAAGACGCTGACGAAGGCCTACGGCGCGAAGCGCATGGAAGAGATACTCTCGACCAATATCCACCACGTGCTGATCTACCCCGGCCTGTCGCTGCAATCGCCGCTGCAGCAGTTGCGCGCGGTGCGCCCGCTGGGCCTGAACCGGACCCTTACCGAAATCTGGCATTTTCGCCTGAAGGGCGCGCCCGAGCCGATCTACCGCAGGTCGCTCGCGTACTACAACCTGGTGAATTCGCCCTCTACGATGGTCAACGCGGACGACCTGGAGAACTTCTGGAAGATCCAGGTCGGCCTGAGCGGCGACGGCGGCGACTGGGTGAGTTTCGCGCGTCACTACGGGCGCGACATCGAGAACAATGGCGTGGTAGAGACGGCCGCTGGCATGGGTACTTCGGAAGCGCCGATGCGCAACCAGATGAAGGCCTGGGCGCAGTACATGACGGCGGGAAATTGAGATGGCGAAGAAAGCGCTGAAGAAGAAGGCATTGCCCGCAAAGGCCGCCAATGGGCACGACACGCAGCACGCGGTGGAGCAGTTCCTGTTCCGGCAGGCCGAGGTCCTCGACGGCAAACGCTGGCAGGATTACATCGACCTGTTTTCCGATGACGGCGTGTACTGGATGCCCGCCTCGCCCGAGCAGACCACCTGGGACGGCACGCCGGCGATCTTCGCCGAGGACAAGAACCTGATGACGGTGAGGATGAAGCGCGTGCAGCACCCGGATGCCTGGTCGCAGCGGCCGTTGTGGGGAACCAACCACATCGTCGGCAACGTGATGATCGAAAAGACCGCGCCGAACGGGGATCTGGTGGTCCGCTCGCGCTTCCACATGATGGAACTGCGACGTGACGCCACGCGCCATTTTGCTGGTTCCTACCTCCATCACCTGAAGAAGACGCCGGGCGGCTACCGCATCCGGCTGCAGCGCGTGGACATGGTGAACGCGCAGGCGCCCTACGACTACGTGTTGCAGGTCTGGGTCTAGGCAAGCGCGTTGCGTGACCGGCAGCGCGATTGACTTCCTCAAGTGCGGGTACTAGGCTGGATTACCCAGCCGTTGCGGTGATGAGAGGTCAATGGCCACGCTGCAGAGCTTGTCGCGTCCGCTGCTAGAAGTGATTTCCCGGCTCGGCGCAGACCCGGACGACGGCGAAGATGTGCGGCTCCACAAGTCGCTGTTGGTGGGCGGCAGCCTGATGTTCATCCTGGCCGGGGTCCTTTGGGGGCTGCTCTACGTGGCGTTCGGGGAACCCGTTGCGGGCGCGATTCCGCTGGCCTACGCCTGCATCTCGCTGGTCAGTGTCGCGCTGTTCGCCGCTACCGGCCGCTACGCGCTGTTCCGCTCCAGTCAGTTCGTACTGATACTGCTGTTGCCGTTTCTGCTCCAGCTCGCGCTGGGCGGCTTCGTGAGTTCGAGCGCCGTCGTTCTGTGGTCTCTCCTTTGCCCCTTGGGCGCGCTGCTGTTCGACGAGCCGCGTCGCGCGCCGCGATGGTTTGCCGCCTTTGCCGCGATCGTCGTGACGAGCGGCGTGGTCCAACCGTACCTGAACACGGGCAACCACCTTCCGCTCTGGCTGGTGATCGCGTTCTTCGTCATGAACATGGTGGCGATATCCGCGATCGCCTTCACGCTGCTCTACAGTTTCGTCGCTCAAAAGGAAGCAACCCTCGGCATGTTGCGGGCAGAGCAGGAGAAATCCGAGGGACTGTTGCTCAACATCCTGCCGCGCGACATCGCTGCCGTCCTCAAGACCGGCCGGCATACCATTGCCGAGCACTACGAGGACGTGAGCATCCTGTTCGCCGACGTGGTGAACTTCACGCCACTGTCGGCGCAGATGCGGGCCGAGGAACTGGTCGGGATGCTCAACGAGGTCTTTTCGCACTTCGACGGCCTGGCCGAAAAGTACGACGTGGAAAAGATCAAGACCATCGGAGACTGCTACATGGCGGCAAGCGGCGTACCGCGTCCCCGGCCGGACAGCGCCCGCGTGCTGGTTCGCATGGCGCTCGAGATCCGCGAATACATCGCCAGTCGCGAGTTTGCCGGCCGGCGGCTGACGATACGCATCGGTATCAATTCCGGCCCGATCGTGGCCGGGGTCATCGGCCGGCGCAAATTCATCTATGACCTGTGGGGCGATGCGGTCAATGTCGCGAGCCGGATGGAATCGACCGGCATCGAAGGTGCGATCCAGGTGACGCGCGCAACCTACGAGCGCATTAAGGATCAGTTTGTCTGCGAATCCAAGGGCATGGTCAATGTCAAGGGCAAGGGACCCATCGAGGTCTGGCACGTAACGCGCGAGGCGGGCGCAATCGCGACACCGTGACGCGCCCGGGCGGTACGGGTGCAGGGAGGGACCCACATGGACGAAGGCTCGCGCCGCGCTGATTCCGCTGCTGGAGAAGCCTTGCGAGAGGTCCGGCCTGCCGAAACCCGGTGAGCACAACGAGGTGATGCTGGAGTCCCTATGATCAGACGCGAATTTTTCCACGCCGCCTGCGTTGTCGCGCTGGCCGCCGCGATTCCCGCCAGCGCGTTTGCGCAGGGTGATTACCCGGTGAAGCCGATCAGGCTGATCGTGCCGTTTCCTCCCGCCGGCGGGACGGACGTCCTGTCGCGGGTGATCGGCCAGGCGATCGGCAACGCGACCAAATGGTCGATCGTGATCGACAACAAGCCGGGCGCGGGCGGCAACATCGGCCTCGAAATGCTCGCCAAGTCGCCTGCGGACGGCTACACCATCGCGATGGGCCAGACAGCGAATCTGGCCGTCAATCCGGCGCTCTATTCGAAGATGGCATTCGAACCGCTGAAGGACTTCGCGCCGGTCGCGATGGTATCGTCGCAGCCCTTGATCCTCGTGGTGTCGGAAAATTCGAAGATCCGTTCGCTCAAGGACCTTGTCGATACGGCGAAGAAGAATCCCGGCAGGATCAACATGGCTTCCGCCGGCAACGGAACCATTGGGCACATCGGCGGCGAACTGTTCCAGCGGCGCGCGGGAATCAAGCTGACGCACGTTCCCTACAAAGGCGCCAGCCCTGCCGTCACCGACCTGATGGGCGGCAATGTCGATTGTTTCTTCGGCAACAGCCAGGCGGTCGGCGGTCTGGTCACCGGGGGAAAGCTGCGTGCGATCGCCGTCACGTCACCGCAGCGGATCGCCAACTTCCCCAACGTTCCTGCGGTGGCAGAGTCCGGGTATCCGGGGTTCGAGGCGTCGACCTGGAGCGGGCTGCTTGCCCCCGCGGGCACACCGCAGCCGGTCATCGACCGCCTGAACGGCGAAGTGCTCAAGGCACTTAAACAACCCGAGGTGCTCAAGAGACTGTACGAAGACGGCAGTACTTCGCTCGGCGGCACACCTAAGCAGTTCGCCGAGTTCATGAGGTCCGAGCACGCGAAGTGGGGCGCCGCGGTTCGCGACGCCGGCATCAAGCTCGACTGAGGAGAATGAAATGAAGTGGTGCGGGAAGACATTCATCGCGCTGTTCGCTGCATTCTCCTGCGCGGCATCCGCGCAGAGCTATCCGGCCAGGCCCGTCACGCTGATCGTGCCGTTCTCGGCCGGCGGCAGCACCGATATCGTCGCGCGGATTCTGGCGCAGGAGATGGGCGCGTCACTCGGCAAGTCCGTGATCGTCGAGAACCTGACCGGCGGCGGCGGCGTGATCGGCTGGAATTCGGTCGCAAAGGCGGCGCCGGACGGGTACACGCTGCTCACCGCCGAACTGTCGTTCGCGATTGCGGCCGGACTCATTCCCAATCTTCCCTATGATCCCAAGAAGTCATTCACCCACATCGCGACTGCGGTATCCGTTCCCCATGCGCTGGTGGTGCACCCATCGGTGAAGGCAAACACGCTGCAGGAGTTCGTTGCACTGGTTAAGGCGAGCCCTGGAAAGTTCAACTACGGTTCGGGCGGCAACGGCACCAACACGCATCTCGGCAGCGAACTGTTGAAGAGTCTTGCCGGCATCGACATGGTGCACATTCCCTACAAGGGCGCCGGTGCGGTCCTGCAGGACCTGATGGCCGGGCAGGTGCAGTCGCTCATCTCCTCGGTGCCGACCGTGCTGCCACACGTGAAGTCCGGGAAACTGCGCGCATTGATGGTGACCAGCGAAAAGCGCGTGAGCGTTCTGCCGGACGTACCCTCCGCGCGCGATGCCGGGTTGCCGGAGATGGTCATGACGTTCTGGGTGAACATTGCCGCACCGGCTGGGACGCCGCAGCCGATCGTTGAGCGCCTCAACAAGGAAGTGATCGCCGCCCTGGCCAGGCCGGGCACGCAGACGCGGCTTGCCGACCTCGGCCTCGACCCCATCGGCAGCACAGCACCGGAGGCGGCAAAACTCGTCGACGATGAAATGCAGCGCTGGGACGCGGTGATCAAGGCCGCCCGTATCAAGGCAGACTAGTGCGGTGGATCGCGGCGTTGCAATGACCGGCTTCGATGAACTCATGGCGCTCCGCGGCGGCAAACCGCCGGACGACGCGGAGGTCACGGTTTCCGGATGCGATCCCGTCTATCCCACGGTTTTCAAGATCGGCGAGACCTGTGCCGCCGTGATCGCGGGCATCGGTGTCGCGGTCTCCGACCTCTGGGAACTGCGCACGGGTAGACGGCAGAAGGTGGCGGTCGATGTCCGCCACGCAGCCGGAACGATGCGCAGCGCCGACTTCACCTGGTTGCAGGGGACGAACGGTAGCTTCGAACCCGCTCCACTGGATCCGAGAATGGTGCACATGCGCTCCGTGACGCAGCCCTGGCCGACGAAGGACGGCCGCTGGTTTCTACCCCACCTGAATCTCCCGCACCTGCGCGAGCGTGTGCTCGGCGTGCTCAAATGCGAAGACACCCCTGAGGGCGTACGCAACGCCGTGGCGAAGTGGAGCGCGGACGACCTGGAGGAGGCGATCGCCAAAGCGCGCGCTTGCGGCGGCACCGTGCGCAGCAACGCGCAATGGCTCGCGCATCCGCAGGGCCGTTTTCTGTCCGCGCGACCGCTCGTCGAGATCGAGAAGATCGGCGAGGGCGAACCGGAACCGTTCCGGACCGGGGATCGGCCGCTGCAGGGCATACGGGTGCTGGACCTCACGCGCATTCTGGCCGGCCCGGTGGCGGCGCGCACGCTGGCCGAGCATGGGGCTGAGGTGCTGATGGTCACCGCACCTCATCTGCCGCAGACGCCGGAGCACGTGCGCGATACCAGCCACGGAAAGCGAAGCTGCTTTCTCGACCTCACGAAGCCCGATCAGGCTGCGCGACTGAAATCGCTCGCCGGCAACGCCGACGTTTTTTCCCAGGGCTACCGCCCCGGCGCTCTGAGCGCGCTCGGCTTCGGTCCCGAACAACTCGCGGAACTCCGTCCTGGTCTCATCTACCTTTCGATCAGCTGTTTCGGCAGCGGCGGCCCGTTTTCGGACCGCGCAGGCTGGGAGCAGGTTGCGCAGACCGTGACCGGTATCTGCCGCGACAACGGCCGCGACCGGCCCACGCTGATTCATGCCGCGGCCTGCGACTGGACGACCGGGTACCTCGGCGCCTACGGCGTTTTGCTCGCCCTTGCGCGCCGCGCGCGCGAGGGCGGCAGCTTTCACGTGCGCGTCTCGCTGTGCCAGGCAGGGATGTTCATTTACCGACAGGGCAAGATCGCGCTCGACCCGTCCGCGACCGGGCTGACGCGGGAGGAGATCGAGGCGTTGCAGATTTCCGCGCAGACCACGTATGGGCCGATGCGGTTTCTGAAACCGGTGCTGAAGCTTTCGGAAACCCCGGCACGATGGGAACGGCCGACGCCGAAACTCGGCGCGAACGAGCCGGTATGGCTCGACGCGTGAGAGGTGATTCCCGAACCGAGCTCTCGAAATCCCCGATCGGCTCCGCGCCACTACAATGTCACGATCCGAACGAGGAGAAGATGACCCGCATTTCCCTGCTTCGCCGCAGAATTCTCGCCATTGGCTTTACCGGCCTCATAGGGTCCGGCCTCGCTGGCGCGCAATCACCCGACAAGCCGCTGCGCATCATTCTTCCCGTCGGTGCCGGCTCGGGCGTAGACACGATCACGCGCAGCGTGGGACCGGCCCTGTCGAAGGAAGTCGGCCGCGCGGTCGTGATCGAGAACCTGCCGGGCGCGGGCGGCATCACCGGCACGGCCGCGCTGGTGAAATCTCCCGCCGACGGACTTACGATCAGCGTGGTCTCCAACAACCACGTGATCAACCCGAGCGTCTACGCGCGGATGCCCTTCGACTCGCTCGAGGACATCACGCCGATCGCGGTGATCGGCACCACCCCGATCGTGCTGGTCGTCAACCCTTCGAAGGTACCGGTGAAGAACGTGCAGGAGTTCGTCGCGTTCCTGAAGGCGAAACCGGGCGCCTACAACTATGCGTCATCGGGCAATGGAACCATCCTGCATCTCGCCGCGGAGATGTTCGTCGGCGAGGCCCAGGTGCAGGTCAGGCATATCCCGTACAAGGGCGTGGGGCCGATGGTCGTCGACCTGATCGGCGGACAGGTCGAATGGGGAATGCTGGCGTTGCCTTCCGTGCAGGGCCACCTGAAGAACGGAACGCTGCGCGCGATCGGCGTGGGCGGACTCACCCGCGTTGCCGCCGCGCCCGATCTGCCGACGATCGCCGAGCAAGGTCTGCCGAACTACGACTCGGAAGGCTGGTTCGCCGTGATCGGCCCCGCCAGACTTCCCGCCGCCCAGATCAAGCGCATTCACGCCGCATTCTCGGCGGCGTTTGCAACCCCTGAAGTTCAGGACGCCATGTCAAAGCAGGGCAACGCCATCAACCTTGGTACGCCTGAAGCGGCCGTACAGTTTTTCCGCACGGAGACCGCAAAGTACGCGAGGCTGGTCAAGCTGGCGGGCGTGAAGATCGACTGAGGTGCACTCAGAGATAACTCGAATACCGCGGATCGTACATGTTCGCCTTCACGTCCTCGAGCACGTCCTGCGGCCGCGCCTTGCCCGCAAGACCGCTTGCATAAGCCGACTCGGCGACCGCCGCCGCGATCGCGGCTGATACCTCGCGGATGCGCGACAGCGCCGGATAGAGGCTGCCCTGCGCGAGGTCGGATTCGGTCACCCGCTCCGCCAAGGTGCGCGCCGCGATCATGAACATGTCGTCGGTGACGCGGCGAGCGCGGCTCACGATCGCGCCGAGGCCGACGCCGGGAAAGATGTAAGAATTGTTGCCCTGGCGCGGCACGAAGGTCCGGCCGTCCACCTTCAAGGGGTCGAACGGGCTGCCGCAGGCGAACAGCGCACGGCCGCTGGTCCACTGATACGCCTGCTCCGCGGTGCACTCGGCCTTCGAGGTCGGGTTGGACAGCGCGAACACGATCGGCCTCTGGTTGATGCGCGTCATGTCTTCGAGTATTTCGCGCGTGAAGGTCCCGCCGACCGCGGCGACGCCGATGATCCCGCTCGGCATGAGCGCCTTCACCGCCGAAGGGAAATCGCCGACGGGCGCGTGTTCGTGCGCATAGTGCAGCTTGTGCTCGGCGAGGTCGCTGCGGCTTTTCACCACCAGGCCGCGCGAATCCACCAGCCAGCAGCGCTCGCGCGCGGACGCCTTGTCGAGCCCCTGCGCGACCATCGCGGCCACCGCGAGGTCGGCGATGCCGGTAGCCGCTTCGCCCGCGCCGAGGAACAGCAGCTTCTGGTCCGCGAGCTTTCCGCCGGTGACGCGCAACGCGGAGTACAGCCCCGCCAGCGCAACCGACGCAGTGCCCTGGATATCGTCGTTGAAGGCGCAGACGCGTTCGCGGTATCTCGCGAGCAGGCGGAACGCATTGTGATTCGCGAAGTCCTCGAACTGGATCACCACGCCCGGAAACACCTCGCTCGCCGCCGTGACCAGTTCGTCGATCAGCTCGTCGTAGGCCGCGCCGGTGACGCGGCGCTGGCGCAAGCCGATGTAGAACGGGTCGTTGAGCAGCGTCTCGTTGTTGGTCCCGACATCGATGGTGATCGGCAGGCACAGGCTCGGGTGGATTCCGGCGCAAGCCGTGTACAGCGAGAGTTTGCCAACGGGTATGCCCATGCCCTGCGCGCCCTGGTCGCCCAGGCCGAGGATGCGCTCGCCGTCAGTGACGACGATGATGCCGGCCTTGCGCGGCCAGTTGCCGAGCAGGCTCGCCACGTGGCCGCGGTCCCGGGTGCAGATGAAGATGCCGCGCGGGCGCTGGAAAATCTGGCCGAAGCGCTGGCAGGCAAGCCCGACGGTGGGCGTGTAGATGAGCGGCTGCATCTCGTCCACGTGATCGCAGACCAGGCGGAAAAACAGCGCTTCGTTGCGATCGTGCAGGGCGTTCAGCGCGATGAACTTGTCGAGCGGGTCAGCCATGCGCCGCAGGTACTGCAGCACGCGCGCCTTTTGCTCGTCCTGTGTATGCACGTACGGCGGCAGCAGGCCGCGCAGCCAATACGCGTCGCGCTCCGCTTCAGTGAAGGCAGTGCCCTTGTTGAGCAGCGGATCGTGCATCAGGTCCATGCCGCGTGGAAATGCGGCTGCAACGCGATTCGGGATTTCGGCCATGGTTCGGGTCTCGATTTGACTTGATTCGGTCCGGGCGGACGGGCACCGAGCGGCGCCTTGGAGCACCTTACCCCCGCGTCAGGTCGCGGCCTTGACCTGCGTCAATTTGCGGCGTCGCTAAGCAGGGATTGCCCAGGCTGCACGCGTGTAAAAGAGACGGGGTTCATCGCAACTTCGAGCGCGCCGGCCGTGCTGCGTACGCTGGTGAACGCCGAGCGCTCGAGCGGCCCGGTATCGGGGCAATCGCTCCTGAAATGCGCGCCGCGCGAATCGTTGCGCGCCAGCGCGGCCGCCGCGATCACTTCGCTGGTCTCCACCAGGCTCTTGAGATTCATCCAGTCGTGCCACGAGAGATTGAAGGCCCGGTCCGCATTCGTGCCGATCGCGTGAGCGTCGAGCGCGTCGCGTATGGCATGCAGCTCGAGCGACGCGGATTCGAGTTCGGCGCGTTCGCGAATGATCCCGACCTTGTCCCACATCAACTCGTAGAGCCGCTCGCGCACTTCCTCGAGCGCGCCATGCGCTCCCGCGGAGCCGCGCAGGGGCCGCTCGCAGCGCGCAAGCGCCGCGTCGATCGAATCGCGATCGGCCTCGTTCCACGTACCCTCGCCCTTCACCCACGCCGCCATCGCCTCGCCCGCCACGCCGCCGAACACCGTGGAATTCGCCACCCCGTTGCCGCCGAGCCGGTTGGCGCCGTGCACCCCGCCGGCATCCTCTCCCGCGACGAACAACCCATGCAGTTCAGTGGTGCAATCGGCATTGAATTCGACGCCGCCCATCATGTAGTGCGCGGTGGGCACCACCTCCACGAGCCCGCCGGCGAGATCGAAACCGCAGTCGGCGCAGCGCTCGACCATGCCCTTGAATTCCTTGCGCACGCGCTCCGGCCCCAGGTGCGCCATCGCGATGTACAGCCCGCCGTTGGGCGTTACTCGCCCCGCGCGCATCTCGGCGTACATCGAGCGCGAGACGATGTCGCGCGTCGCGCGCTCGAGCCTCGCATCGTAGTTCTGCATGAACCGTTCGCGCTCGCCGTTCAGAAGGTACCCGCCCGAGACGCGCAGGCCTTCTTCGAGGACCGTGCCGGTCATGCGCGTATGGGTCCCCGCGAGCAGCCCGGTGGGATGGAACTGGACCATCTCCATGTCGCGCAACGCGAGCCCGGCGCGCAGCGCCATCGCCAGACCGTCGCAGCTCTTCTCGCCCGAAGGCGTGTGGTACTTGTACATGGTCGGCCCGCCGCCGGTGCCGAGCAACACTGCCTTCGCACGCACGAACACGTACTCGCCACTGCGCATGTCGATCATCAGCACCCCGGCGAGCGCATCTCCCGAGCGCGTTTTCACCAGCTCGACCGCGCGGTGCTCTTCCAGCCGCGAGATGTTGCGCGCCCACACCTGCTCGGCCAGCCGGTTGATGATTTCGATGCCGGTCAGATCGCCCTTGTGTACCGTGCGATCGAAGGTCTGACCCGCGAACGCCTTCTGGTGGATGCTGCCGTCGGGGTTGCGATCGAAGAAACAGCCGAGTTCGTTCTCCAGTTCATGGATGCGCTCCACCGCGAGCGTCACCAGCTTCCATGCGAGTTCCTGGTCCGGCAGCCACTTGCCACCTTCGATGGTGTCCATGAAATGCCGCTCGACCGAATCGCCCGCGGCGAGCGCGACGTTGTAGCCTCCCTGCACCATGCGCGTGCAGCCGCATTTTCCGAGCAGGCCCTTGACCGCGACGGTGATCGAGAGCGAGGGATCGGCTTGATGGGCGTGCAGTGCGGCGAACAAGCCTGCGCCACCCGAGCCCAGGATCAGGATATCGGTCGAGAGATCACGCACGGGATCGAAACCACTGGATCGCCATCACGGCGGCGAGCAGGCCGATCCCGACCGCGTCGTTGAGCGCCACAGGCGTGAGCACGAGAATCCCGGCGGCGAGCAGCGCGATTCGCTCGACGATGGTGGTCTTCTTGAACAACCAGCCTTCGGCGGCGCCTGCGAGCGCGACCAGCGCGACGACTGCCAGCACCGTGATCTCGAGCACGCTCCACCAGCCGCCGCCCTTGGGAATGTAGAGCAGCAAACCGACGCCGATCGGATCGAGCACGAACATGAACGGCACCACGAAGGCGGGCAGGGTGTACTTCCAGGATTGCAACGTCGTCTTGTACGGGTCTCCTCCGGTGATCGCTGCGGCGGCGAAGGGCGAGAGCGCGGTCGGCGGCGAGACTTCCGAGAGCACCGCATAGTAGAAGATGAACATGTGCGCAGCGTAATCTGGCACGCCGAGCTTGATCAGCGCGGGCGCCGCGATCACCGCGCAGATGATATAGCTCGCGGTGACCGGCACCGCGAGCCCGACGACCCAGACGATCAGCGCCGTGAAAATCGACGTGAGCACCAGGCTGCCGCCGGCGTAGCCGATCACGATCTCGGAGAACCGCAGCCCGAGCCCGGTCAGCGTGACGATGCCGACGATGATCCCGGCGGCGGCGCAGGTGGCGCCGACGTTGATCATGCCGGTCGATCCCGACGCCAGCGCCTTGACGAATTTCGAGCGCAGCACGATGTCCGCGACCCAGCCTTCTGGCCGGTCGCGCAACAGCCGCAAGTCCAGCAGCGCGCAGTCGCGATGGATGAAACTGGTGAGTGCCGCGACCGCGGTCGCCCAGAACACCGCACCGATCGGAGAGAAGCCGATCAGCATGAACAGCACGATCGCGATCAGCGAGAAGAAGTGGAAGCCCTGCGTTTTCGTGAGCTGCCAGGCACTCTGCGTAGCATGTACCTCCACCATCTTCATGCCGTATTTGCGCGCGTCGATCTCGACCATGAAAAAGAGCGAAAGGTAGTAGAGACAGGTCGGGATCGTCGCCATCTTGATGACGTCGAGGTAGCTGATCTTGAGGAACTCCGCGATGAGGAACGCCGCGGCGCCAAGAACCGGCGGCGAGAGGATCGCTCCGAGCCCGCCCGCCGCGAGCAGCCCGCCGGCCGCGTTCTTCTCGTATCCCGCCTTGGCGAGCATCGGGTAAGCGACCGTGCCGAGCGTCACGGTGGTGGCGACCCCCGAGCCGGAAGGCCCGCCCAGCAGGAAGCTGGAAAGAACGATGGTGCGCCCGGCGCCGGTCGGCTTGCCGCCGAGCGCAGCGAACGAAAAATCGAGATAGAACTTTCCCGCCCCCGAGAACTGCAACATCGCGCCGTAGATCGTGAACAGGATGATGAGCGATGAGGACACATCCACCGCCGTGCCGAAGACGCCTTCGAGCGTCATGTACATATGGCCGACCAGCCGCCCGATGTCGTAGCCGACATGGGTCCAGGGCGCCGGCAGCCACCGCCCGAGCATCGCGTAGGCGATGAACAGGACCACGATGAACGGCATGATCCAGCCCGTGGTGCGGCGCGCCGCCTCCAGAACGAGGAACACGAAGACGACGCCGAAGACATTGTCGAAGCGGCTCGGCAGCGTGCTTCGATCCAGGAAATCGTCGCCGCCCCACACCGCGTACAGCATGGCTGCGACGCTCAGAAGCGCAAACCCAAGGTCAATCCAGGAAAAACGGTCGCGCGCCGCGCTGCGCCAGGGAAACAGCGTGAAGGCGAGAAACAGCACGAAGCCGACGTGCGCGTAACGCAGCTGGTAGGGATTGATGTTTCCATACGCTGCCCAGAGGTGGAACAGCGACATGACGACGGCAAGCGCGAACAGGAAGGTCCCCCATCCGCCGGCGAAGCGGTGGTGGACGCCCTCTTCGAGTTCGATGTACCCCTCGACCTTCTTCAGGGTCGATTCGTCGACCTCCGCGGCCAGCGGCTGCGCCTCCCCGGCCACGTTCAATTCAGCTTGACGCCCTTCTCCGCGAAGTACTTGATCGCCCCAGGGTGATAGGGGATCGTCGCCGCAGCCTTCGATTGCGTCTTGATGTCAAAATTCGCCGCTTCCTTGTGCACCAGGACGAGATCGTCCTTCCTGTCGAAGATGGTCTTCAGGATGTTGTAGGCCAACTGGTCGGGCATATCCCGGTGAGCGACGAGCAGGTTCCATACCGTGGCCACGTGGTTGACCTGCTCCTGGCCGGGATAGGACTTCGCCGGAATGACGTCGCGCACGTAGAGCGGACCGTGCTTGGCGGTCATCTTCTCGACCCCGTCGGCGTGGTCGATGAGCTTGATCCTGGTCCCCGGCGTCGCCGCGAGATCCGTGACCGAGGAGGTCGGTATCCCCGCGACAAAGAAGAAAGCGTCGAGCTTGCCGTCCTTGATCGCGTCGGCCGATTTTTCCGGCGTCAGGCGTTCGCGACGCACGTCCTTGCTCCAGTCCATGCCGTAGGCCTCGAACAGGCGCTGGGTCATCAATTCGGTCGCGCTGTTGGGCGCTCCGGTCGAGACGCGCTTGCCCTTGAGGTCAGTGAAGCTGTTGATGCCGCGGCCTTCCACGGTGACTGCGTGCATGCGGTTCGGATACGCCACCATCAGCGCGCGTACCGGCACTTCGGCGCCGCTGAACTTGCCCTGCGCCTTGTAGCCGTCCCAGGCCGCATCGGCCATCGTCAGCGCAATGTCGGATTTCTTCTGCGACATGAGCTGAAGGTTCGCCACGGAACCGGCCGTCGATTCCGCGTTCGCGGAATAGCCCGGCACGTATTTCGACAGGATATTGGCGATGCCGCCGCCAAGCGGGTAATACACGCCGCCGGTGGGTCCGGTGGAGATCGAGATCATCACCTTGTCCTGCGCTGCGCAGACGCCTGCGGCCATCATTCCCGCAGCCAGTGCAGCGATTCGAATCGTTGTATTCACGGTTCTCTCCCTGGAGATGCGGCGATTCTACTTCACGCCAAGGCGCGCAAGCGCTTCGGCGCGCCGCTCCTGCGCGTTGTGCTTCACCTCCGAATAGAGGCTCCCGCCCGCCGCGTCCATCGCCACCAGCAGCGGTCCGAAGCCCTTTACGCGGAACTTCCACAGCGATTCGGGATTGAGATCGTCGAGATCCACGTCCTCGATCGACTCGATCCAGGTGGTTTCCAGCGCCGCGGTGCCGCCGATGATCGCGAGATACACGCCACCAAGTTCCCTGAACGCGGCCAGCGAGCCTTCGCGCAATCCGCCCTTGCCGATCACGATGCGCACGCCGCACTGCTCCATCAGCGGCCGCGTGAAGCGCTCCATGCGGTCGCTGGTGGTGGTGCCGATGCAAACGGGCGCATAGCCGGAAGGATGCTCGGCGCTCGCGTCCACGCGCTTCACGTTCGGTGCGGTATGGATTACGGCATGGCCGCGCAGATCGAAGCGCGTCTTGCGCCCGCGGTCGAACATGTGGATCTGCGTCGCGTCGCGGATGCCGTAGAGCGTGCCGTACAGCGTGACCGTATCGTTCACCCGCAGCGCACGCACCTGCTGCTCGGTGACCGGCATGGTGAAGTCGTGATGTGCCATGGCGCTACTGCGGCTGCCCGAGCAGCGCTTTCTTGAGATCCGCCTGGACCGGGTCTTCCCCGAGCCAGATGCGCAGCAGCGCACGGTAGAAATCCTCGCCCGCGATGGGTTTGCCGGCCGGCTTGCCTTCGATCTGGACCAGCGTGCCTGTTCCGGGTACCCAGTCGAGCGCGATCGACATGCCTTTCTTCGCTTCCTTCATTTCGCTCATGATCGCCGTCAGTTCCTTCAGGCGCGGCGCGAGCGTCTTCGCGTCGGCTTCGCTGTCGTTCTGGCGGATTCCCTCTACGAGCGCATCGGCAAACTGATCGGCATCGACATCGCGCAGCATCCTGATCGCGACCCGCTTCGGTCCGGGAAGTGAGAGCACATCGGCGGCGCCCGCTTTCTTCACCGGCAGGTACAAGCCCATCGCATAGACGTCGAAGAACACGCGCTTGCGCAGCCCCGCGCCGTTGAGCACCAGCTGCGGCCCGCCGGAGGCGATTTGAACGGTCTCGGCGAGCGTCACGCCCGCAACTTCGGCCGCCGACGCGAGCGCGGACGCGGCGATCAGAAGCAATGCAGGAATCGCTTTCATTTCAATATCCGTATTCGATTCCGCCGGCGCGAAACGTCGCGCGTGCGCGGCGCGCGGAATGGCACTGCATGTTGACAGCCACGGGATTCATGGTGATATGGGTGGCGGCGGTTTCGACGTGCACCGCAAATGCAGTGGCGTCACCGCCCAGTCCCTGCGGGCCGATACCCAGGCCGTTCACCGCCGCGCTCAGCTCAAGCTCGAGTTTCGCACCCTCCGGGTCGTCGCACTTCGAGCCGAGCGCTCGCGTCGCGGCGATTTTCGCCAGGTGCACGCACAAGTCCGAGGTGCCGCCCACACCCACGCCCACGATGGTCGGCGGACAGGTCTTGCCGCCCGCTTCGAGCACGCAGTCGATGACGAAGGTCTTGACCGCGTCCACGCCTTCCGCGGGAATCGCCATCTTCAGCCAGGAATTGTTCTCCGAACCCGAGCCCTTGGGCACCATCTCGATTTCGAGCGTCTCCGGTGAATCGCTGAAATCGATGTGAATCACCGGCACGTGCCGGCCGCAGGAGGAATGCTCGTTCTTGCGCGTCACCGGGTGGACCACCGAGGAGCGCAGCGGATGCTCGCGGGTCGCCCGCTCGCAGCCGGTGCGGATCGCCGCCTTCAGCGCCTGCCCGTCGATCTCGACATCGCGCCCGAGCCAGACGTTGTAGATCGGAATGCCGGTGTCCTGGCACAGCAGGTTGTCCGTGGCCTCCGCCACCTTGATGTTGGTGAGCATCGTGCCGAGCACGCGCTTCGCAGTCGCATTGGTTTCGCGCGCATCGAGTGCGGCCATGCCGGTCTTGATGTCGGGCGGCAACTGCTTGAGGGCGCGGATGTAGAGTTCCCTTGCCGCCTCCTCGACCGCGCGTGGATCGATGCGCATCGCTCTACTTGACCGAAATCTTCCGCTCGCGCACCACGCGGGCCCAGAGCTGCGTTTCTTCCTTCATCGCCTTGCCCATTTCCGCGGGTGAGTTGCCGACCGGCGCCAGGCCCTGCGCATAAAAACGCGCCTTCATCTCGGTGGATTCGAGCGCAGTCTTCGCGTCCCGGTACACCTTGTCGATGATCTCCCTGGGTGTGCCCGTGGGCGCGACAATGCCGAACCAGCCGGTGTTCTCGAATCCGGGAAGCGTTTTTGCGACTACCGGCACGCCCGGCAACTGTGGAATCTCCGTCCGGCTGGTCACACCCAGTGCGCGCAACCGGCCCCCGCTGATATGGCTGATGGTCGCGGCCAGATTGGTCAGCGCGAACGTGGTTTCGCCGCCGACGAGCGCAACCAGCGCCGGGCCCTCGCCCTTGTAGGGGACCGCGACAGCGTCGATCCTGGCGCTGTTGACGAAGTTCTCCGCTGCGAGGTGCGTCTGCGAGCCGATGCCGGCATGCCCGAAGGTGAGCCTGCCCGGCTGCGCGCGGGCCGCGTCCACCAACTCCTTCACCGTCTTGTAGGGCGAGTTGGCGGGCACCGCGAGCACCTGCGGGCCGCTCACCACGCTGGTCACCGGCACGAAGTCTTTCTCCGGGTCGTAATTCATCTTCGCGTAGATGTGCTGGTTCGCCGTCATCACCGAACCCGACGGAAAAAACAGCGTGTACCCATCGGGCGCCGCACGCGCGGCCTCCGCCGCGCCCACTCCACCGCCTGCCCCGCCGCGGTTTTCGATCACCACCGATTGCCCCCAGGTTTCGGACAGCTTCTGCCCGAGCAGGCGCGCCGAGATGTCGGTTGCGCCACCCGGCGGGAACGGCACGATGAATTTCACCGGTTTCGCCGGCCAGCTTTGCGCGGCGGCGGCGCCTGCGCACACAAGCGCAGCGATTGCCAGCAGCGCCTTGCGCGTTCTCATGCACGCCTCCTGATCGTTGTGGAACGCATTCTATCCTCACAGCGCGAGAGCGATCGCGATTCCCGCAGCGAGCGTGAAGCCCGCTGCGATCGCGGCAAGGGTCTTGTGCCATTCGCGCCACGGCAGGAATTCGAGCGCCAACAGGCGCAGGCCGCCCGCGAGATGCGCGGCGAGCAGCACCACCAACCCCCACACGCCGAAATGGAACAGCGGCTGGTCGGTCCAACGCAGGAACACCTCGAGCTTCGCCGCGCCTTCGAGCGCCTGGCCGAGCGCGAAGAAATGCAGCGGCAGGAAGATCGCCAGCGCGATGCCGGAGAGGCGATGCACGAGAAACGCCCACCACGCGGGATGATTGCGTGCCCGCACATCGTTGCCCAGAGCCGATGCGTGCGAGTTCATCCCGTCACCGCCATGACCGCCCGCATGCCCGCCCATGCGAGGAGCGCCGCAAACAGCCACATGGCCGTATCGCATCCGCGGCCGCGCCACGCGCCCCACTCGTTGAGAACGGTGCGCAGCCCGATCGGCGCGTGTACCGCGCACGCCAGCACGAACAGGGAATAGAACGCGAGCCAGAGCGCGTTACCCTGGGTGCGGCCGAGGATCTCCGTGGCCGAAATTCCGCCGCGCACCGCGTAGATGATCACCCCGAGATGCACGAATACGCACAGCGCGAGAACCGCCGCGCTCGCGCGCTGCGCAACCCACAACAATGTCTGCGAGCGGAAGCTCATGGTTCGGCTCAAAGCGTGCCGCGCAGCGCGGCCATCGTCACCGCGCGCTTGAGCCCGGCGATCCCGGCGGTGGGCGAGAGCTGTTTCGGACAACGCTCGGTGCAGGAAAGGTGCGTATGGCACGCACCGCATCCGCCATCGCCCGCCACCGCGCGCAGCCGCTCGGGGTTCGCCGTATCGCGCACGTCGTTCACCAGCGTCCAGGCGCGTTGCAGCGCCGCGGGTCCGAGGTAATCCGGGTTCCACGCCACGGTGTCGCAGGCGCTATAGCAGACGCCGCAGCCGATGCACTCGATTCCCGCTTCGATCGCGCGGCGTTTGCGGCTCGCCGGCGAGACAGCCGCGAACCCGTCGTGCCGAGTCTTCGTTCCCCGGAAACTCCCCCTCGCGCGCGCCCACTTGTCGAAGAACTCGCGCATGTCGGCAACCAGATCGCGGATCACGGGGAGATGGTGCAGCGGAGCGATTTCGAGCCGGCCATCGGCGGCGACCTTGTCCACGTGGGTGCGACAGGTCCAGCGCGCCACGCCGTTCACCGTCATGGCGCAGGAGCCGCACATGCCCACGCGGCAGGCATAGCGATACGCGAGAGTCGCATCCAGCTTGCGCTGGATATGCGTGACCACATCCAGCACGCTTTGGCTAGCGTAGCGCGGCACCTCGAACGACTGGAAAGCGCCGTCGGCCCGCCCGCGCCACACCCGGACGCTTAAGTTTCCGCTCACGCGCTCTCGTACAACCTCGTCAACACGAACTCGCGATGGCCGAGCGCCTCGGCCGCCGTAAGCCGGCCGTTGGCGGTGCGGAACATGCATTCGAGCAGCTTGTCGCCCGCCTCGTCCGGCGACATCTCCCGCCGCAGCAGGCCCGACACGTCGACGTCGATGTGCTCGCTCATGGTGCGCACGGTGCGCGGGTTCGCCGAGAGCTTGATCACCGGCAGGATCGGGTTGCCGATCACGTTGCCCTGGCCGGTCGGAAACAGGTGCACGGCAAAACCGGCCGCGGCCAGCAGCGTCACCATCTCCGCGGCGGCCGAGGAGGAATCCATGAACCACAGCCCCGGACCCGTCGGAGCTTCCGCCTTGTCGAGCACGCCGTCGACCACGCACTTGCGGCCGATCTTCTGGATATTGCCGAGCGCCTTCTCCTCGATGGTGGTGAGACCGCCGAGGATGTTGCCCTTGGTCGGCTGCGAGTCCGACAGGTCGCTGGTCTTGTGCCGGTTGACGAGGTCCTGGTAGCGGTCGAACATGAACTGGAATTTTTTGCGCACCTCGTCATTGCGGCAGCGCGCAGCGACCAGGTGCTCGCCGCCGGTCAGCTCGGTGGTTTCGCCGAACACCAGCGTGACCCCGTGCGGATAGAGCTTGTCGAAAGCGTTGCCCACCGTCTGGTTCGCGCCGCAACCCGAGGTGGTATCCGATTCGCCGCACTTGGTGGACACCCAAAGGTCCTTGAGCGGGCGCTCCTCGCGCCGCAACTCGGAAGCCCACTGCACGTATTCCTTCGCCGCCTTGGATGCGCGCAGGATGGTGTCGTGATCGCCGTGCTGCTCGATGCCGAAGTACGACACGGGCTTGCCGGTCGCGCTGATGCCATCCGCCACTTTCTTCGCCCAGCCGTCTTCGATGCAGATCACCACGACGGCGGCGACGTTCGGGTTGCAGCCCGTGCCGATCAGCGTGCGGAAATGCAGGTCCAGGTCGGCGCCGAACTGCAGGCGCCCGTACGGGTGCGGCAGCGCGATCGCGCCCTTGATGTTGTTCGCCACCGCTTGCGCGGCGGCGTTCGACAGATCATCCACCGGCAGGATGACGACGTGGTTGCGCACGCCGACGCGGCCGTTCTCGCGCTTGTAGCCCCAGAAGCTCGCTTTCGACAGGTCCATGGATTTCACCAGCGTTTGGTCTTGATGTTGTGGACGTGGGCGTGCTCGCCCGGCTCGATCGGCGCGACCGTGCGGCCGATGTCGACGCCATACTTGATCACGGTGTCGTTGTTCTTCAGTTCCTTGATCGCCAGCTTGTGGCCGATCGGAATGTCGGAGATGGCCTTGAAACGGATCTCCTTGTCCTGGTCCATGATCCAGCCGGTCAACTCCTCACCGGCCTTCACGCCTTCGACGACGACGACGCCGACGGAGTCGCCCTCGTCGTGCACCACGAAATGAATCATTGCTCAATCTCCGGATCGGGCTTGGGTAAGCGTGCGAGTTTACGTCGCCGGCAAGCGGAAGTCACCGGGCGTCTCGCAGCCCTATTCCCGCGCCGCGCCCGAATTTCTGGCTTGGCGGAATCGCCCGGACGAATGGGCCGCGTCGGCGCTCGTTGCTATAATTCCAGCTGGTTAACCTGTGGAGTCAGTCCATGGACAGAGTCGGAGTGTTCGAGGCGAAGGCCCGCTTGTCCGAACTCGTCGAGCGCGCGCAGACGGGACGTTCGACGATCATCACAAAGAAGGGCAAGCCGGTCGCGCGGATCGTGCCCGAACGCGCCGAGAAGTGGGATCGCTCGAAGGTTCTCGACGAGGCCGAAGCGTTTCGCAAGCGCTTGAAAATCAAAGGAAGGGTCGATCTGCGCGAGTTGATCGAGGAGGGTCGACGATAGTGGCGTTCGTCCTCGACGCATCCGTTGCCGTTGGCTGGGTTGTAGCGAAGCAGGCGACAGAGTACAGCCGCAAGGTGCGCCGGATGGCAAGAAGAGACGCGTACCACGCGCCCGCCCTGTGGCGGCTCGAGGTGGCGAATGCCGTTCGCACGCTGGTGCAACGTGAATCGATCTCCGTCGAGGCGGCGCGAACGGCGATCGATATTCTCGAACGCATCGCGCCGGTCATTCACACGGCCCGGTCCGAGATGAGCGAATTACTGGAACTGTCGATTCGCTATGACCTTTCCGTATACGACGCCACCTATCTGGCGCTTGCACTCGAACTGCGCCTGCCCGTGGCCTGCGCCGACGGGCGTCTGTCCAAGGCGTTGAAGCCGGCAGGGTTGAGAAAATTCTGATGCTCGACCGGCGCGAGTTCCTGAGCGCGCTTGCCGCTCTTGGCGCGACTGCTGCAACGCCCGGCGCATCGCAGACGAAATCGCGCTTCGCGTCCGATCCCTTCTCCCTCGGCGTCGCCTCGGGCTACCCGCGCCCCGATGGCGCCGTGATCTGGACGCGCCTCGCGCCCGATCCTTCCCGCGGCGACGGCGGCCTCGATCCCACGGCGATTCCGGTCCACTGGGAGGTGGCGCGCGATGATCGCTTCGCTTCGATCGCCGCATCGGGCACTGCGCAGGCTGTGGCGGAGTGGGCGCACTCGGTTCACGTAGAGTTGAATGGACTCGAACCCGAACGCTGGTACTGGTACCGTTTCTTTTCCGGCGACGCAGCGAGCCAGACCGGCCGCCTGCGCACCGCGCCCCGGCTCGATGCGCTGCCGTCGCGGCTGCGCTTCGCGTTCGCATCCTGCCAGCACTGGGAACAAGGGTACTTCAGCGCCTATCGGCCGATGGTGGCCGATGATCTCGACCTGGTCGTCTTCCTCGGCGACTACATCTACGAGTCGTCACGGGCGCGAGATCACGTGCGCCGGCACAGCAATCCCGAGCCCTACACGCTCGATGCTTACCGGATGCGCTATGCCCAATACAAGGGCGATGCGGACCTGCAGGCCGCACACCGGGCGTTTCCGTGGATCGTCACCTGGGACGACCACGAGGTCGACAACGACTACGCGAACGACCGCGCCGAAGACGGCATGCCGCCGGAGCAGTTTCTGTTGCGGCGTGCCGCTGCGTACAAGGCGTACTACGAACACCTGCCGCTGCCGGCATCGATGCGCCCGTCCGGACCCGATATGCGCATCTACACGACAGTCCCATGGGGCCGGTTGGCGAATTTCTACCTGCTCGACGAGAGGCAATACCGCTCGCACCAGGTCTGCCCGACGCCGACCGGGCGATCGTCGGTCGTCGATCCAGACAAATGCATCGAGATCAGCGACCCGCAGCGCACCATGCTGGGTGCGGCGCAGGAAGCGTGGCTCGATCGCGAGTTCTCGAACTCCCGCGCTGCCTGGAACGTTGTAGCGCAGCAACTCCTGATGGCACAGATGGATCGCAAACCCGGCAACGGCCGGCGCTTCTGGACCGATGGCTGGGACGGCTACCCCGTGGCGCGCCGCCGCCTGCTCGAATCGATCGCAACTCGAAAGCTGGCGAACCCCGTGGTGATCGGCGGGGACATTCACATGCATTGGGTATCGGACTTGAAGGTCGATTTCGACGATCCCCGGTCGCCGGTGATCGCGAGCGAATTCGTCTGCACCTCGATCAGCTCGCAGGCCGCCTTTGCGCAGAACGATGCCGAGGAAGTGCTGCGCGAAAATCCACATTTGAAGTACGGGCGCGGCGACCAGCGCGGCTACGTGCGCGCGGAGATCGGTGGAGGACGCTTCAGCGCGGAGTTGATCGGAATGGAAACCGTGAAGGTTCCGGTTTCGGAATCGAGCGTGCTCGCGCGCTTCGTGGTCGAGGACGGCAAGCCCGGCCCGCAGCGGGCTTGACTCAATCCCATACAGACGGTACAGATCGGGCGTGGCCAATCTTCAACATAAGAGCGCGAAAGAAGCGCGCATCCAGCTGTCGGCTCTGCTCACTGATGCTGAAAATGGCCGTGCGACCGTCATCACGCGCCACGGGCGCTCGATCGCCGCTCTGATTCCGGTGAAAGGCGTGACTCGCGCCCGGCAGAAGCCGCTGACCCCACTGGCCGGGTCAGGCAAAGGAATGTGGGGCAAGGACAGCGCGGGGTCCGTTCGGCAGCTGCGGGACGAATGGAGCCGCCAGTAACATAGAATCACCTGCATTGGGACCTGCATTGGCACTGTTGACAAGTCATCGACTCGAATTACACTGGTCACGCCATGATCGAACTGAAGATCACGCTTCCGGAGCGTCTCGCAAGCGACGCGCGTGAAGCGGGCTTGCTTACCTCACGGGCGATCCAGTCGCTGCTGCGCAACGCAATGCGCCGGCGCGCTGCTACGCGCACCTTTCTTGCCAATGCCGAGCGCGTTGCCGCTGCGGGTGTGCGCCCACTGAGCGAGGCTGAGATTCAGGCCGAGATCGTCGCCGCCAGGAAGGCGCGCCGCCGCAATCGTGCTGCGCCTCGTCGCTGACACCAACACCGTCATCTCGGCTCTGCTCTGGCGCGGTGCACCCCACCGGCTCGTCGCCGCAAACGAAGCTGCCCAGGTTTCTTTCTATACCAGCCGCACGCTCATCGACGAGCTCGCCGATGTCATCAAACGCCCGAAGCTCGCACGCGCCGTACGTGCGACGGGCAAGGACGTCGAGCAGCTGCAGGCTGAGTACGAGGAAATCGCCACAATTGTCACGCCGCGCCGACTGCCAGCACCCGTAAGCTGCGATTCCGACGACGACGCCGTCCTCGCGTGCGCTCTTGGTGCTCGCGCGGATCTCATTGTCTCCGGCGACAAGGACCTGCGCATACTCGGCGGCTACCGTGGAATTCTCATCCTCACTGCCGCCGAAACTCTCGCGAGAATTCGCACGCAGCGAACAACGTGAAGGAGCGCGCCTTGTATTATTCGGTAGTAACAACCCCCAAAGTAATTGTCTGGCCGAAACTCTTCACCAGACCACATGACCCGGCAGCTGGACGAGTCGGCAGCGCTATTCGCTGATCGAGGGATCTTCGAGAAACCCGGGCGCCGCGCACGCAGATAGTAGTAACGCCGCCAGTCGTCGTCGAACCTTGCCGCACCATCGGCCAGTCTTCACGCCCGCAATGCGCTTGCCGATGCGCTTGAACTGGGCGGCATCGGCCGGGATGATGTCCCCGGATTTCGCCTGCAGCTCACGCTCGAGGAAGCGCAGGAAACCCAGCACGACCGGATCTTCGCATGCCCGAGCCGGGCAGCGATCGGGATGAAGGCGCGCAGCGACGCGGGATTTTGTCTACCTACGCGGCTGCCCGGGATTGACGGCGTGCAAGCACGATCATATCGTCGGCAATATGAAGCGCTTGCAGGCCGCGCTTGATACCAACATGCTGGTGACTTTCGACGGTGCGGATTCTGAACCGGCATGCGCAAATCTCGGTGTGGAGCTGCTTTCGCCATCGCAGTTTTTGGAACGATTGAGGAAAAGACGATGAGCAACTTTGCGTTGCGAATTCCGGACTCGCTGTTCGATTTTGCGATGAAGTGTGCGAGACAGGACAATGTTTCCCTGAACCAATTTATCGTGCTGGCGCTCGCGGAGAAAGTTTCGGCGTTGAAGAGCGCCGAATTCTTTGCAGAACGCATCACGCGAGCGCAACCCGCGCGCCTGGAACAGCTTCTTGCGAAGGCGGCGGACCATCCGCCAATGCCAGGCGACGAATTACCGGCGGGTTGGCGCAGGGCGCGAAGAAATCGCAAGCCAGCGAGCCGATTCGCCGCGGCAAAGCGGGCAATCGACTCGCGCTGATCGAAAGTGATGGCGTCAACGGCGACGATCAGTGCTTGCGCGCGGACAGGCTTCGTCAGGAGCGCTTGAAGTTCATTCATGCCGTGCGAGTGTTCGTGTAGCACGCGTTTCCGCAGAAGAAATGCTGATCAAGGCGCAGCTTGTTAACAAGATCAGTGAGATCATCTCCGGCAAGGGCCTGACGCAGGTGCTGGCAGCCAGGATTCTCGGCGTCATCCAACCAAAGCTGTCTGGCCTCCTTCGCGGGCAGTTCGGGGAAATCTCCGAACGGAGACTACTCGATTGCTTGACCAGCCTCAGGCGAGACGTGCAGATTGTGGTGAAGGACGCCCCTCGGCGCCGCTCTACGGGCAAGCTGACAGTAGTATTCGCCTGAGTTCGAGCCCCTTGTGGCTCTATGATCAGAGCAAAATTCAGCGCCTCTGTCTGCTAAAGGTGGCACTCGACTGTTCGTGCAGATAAGCCGCGCACCGTCGCAAGCGCAATGAGCACGAATAAGAACTCGCGCCGAACCGTCATTCGATTAACTCATCCGCGCGCAGCAGCAGTTCCCGCGGAATGGCAAGCCCAAGCGTCTTCGCGGTCTTGCGGTTGATGACGAATTCGAACTTCGTGGGCTGCTCTACGGGCAAGTCGCCTGGCTTCGCGCCCTTGAGAATTTTGTCCACATAGGCGGCCGCGCGCCGGTACATATCGGCGAAGTTCGACCCGTAACTCATCAGGCCGCCGGCCTCTACGTACTCCCGCACCCAGGCGATGGATGGCAGTCGATGTTTCGCCGCAAGTTCAATGACCTGACGTCGTTGCTGGTAAAGAAACGGATCGGGCATCACGATGACTGCTCCGACATTTTCCCGGGCCATTTTGGAAAATGCCTTCTCGATCTCCTGCGGAGTCCGCGCTTCCGCAGGCAGCATCTTTACGCTGCGCTTCTGTGCCGCTGCCTGGACACTCCTTGATACAACGGCTTGAGACGAATTGTCGGGATTTAGCAGAACGGCCACTCGGGAGAGCTTGGGCGCGATGCTGAGCAGCATCTCCAGTTGCTTCGGGCTGAGGTCTTCAACAATATTCGTGAGCCCGGTGATATTGCCCCCGGGCCGCGCCAGGCTGTTGACAAAACCGCTGCCGACCGGATCACCTCCGGTGCCCATGACGATGGGAATCGTGCTGGTCGCCTTTTGCGCCGCGCTCGTGGTGGGTGTGGATGACGTAACGATGACGTCCACCTTCAGCCGTACCAATTCCGCAGCCAGGTCTGGAAGGCGCTCTACAGTGCCGTCGGCTGAACGCCATTCGATCACCAGGTTCTTGCCCTCGACATAGCCAAGTTCGCGCATTCCCTGCGGAAACGCATTCAGAAAATCGTGGGCGAGAGGGCCCGGGCGACGACGTGCACCCAGAAAACCGATGCGCCAGACTCTGCTTTGCTGTTGGGCAATGACGGCAAGCGGCGTGGCCCCGAGCGCAAGCAACGCAACTACCGTGTCACGCTTGTTCATGGATCCCCCTCCTCAGCCTACCTGCATCTCAGGTTCGCCGACGAATTCTCGATCGGTTTCGTGCAATCGACTTCGCTGATCGCGCGGCCCTCGAGCATTTCGGGCACCACGCGCCGGTACGGAGCATCGCGCCATGCCCCCATCATCGCCGCGAGCGCTCCCGTGGTGACCACCACGGCCGCCGCCGAGCCGCCTTGAATGTTGACTCCCGCAAATCCGCCGGTCGCGCCCGTGCCGGCCTGAGGCGCGCCAATCGAGCTGAAGTTTCCGCCTCGCGCAGAAACGTTCGCCGTCGAGCAGCCCGTCAGGGCGCATACGAGAGCGACAGACAGGACGACCGAACGCACCATCCGACAATCTTACGCTGCGCAAGTCACGACCGGGCCGCGCGCTGCAATCGATCGAGCACCGCGCCCCACTCGGGCGCATTCGGCGGCGCTTCGATCAGAATCACCTGACACCCCGACTGATCCAATTCGCGCAGCGCTGCGTAAAGCCGGCGCGCATACGCTTCGGGCGCGCCGGGCATGCGCAACCAGTTATCGACACGTGGGTCCGGAGCTGCGAACGCAAGCACCGCGGCACGACTGCCGTACCTCGTGATCTCCTCATCAAGCGCGGCGGATCGCACCAACCGGGCCGGCGTGTTCGGCGCGTAGTGCGTTTCGAGCGAACCGGACACGCGTGGTGCGCCCGCATCCGGCACGGACAGCTTCATGCCAAGAGCTGATTCCAGATCCGCAACCGAAATCCCGCCAGGCCGCAACACCGCCGGCGCGCCTCGCGAAACATCGACGATAGTGGATTCGATTCCGACCCCGCAGGGCCCACCATCGAGCACGAAGTCCACATCCTCCCCAAGATCATCACGCACATGCTGTGCGGTGGTGGGCGAGACGCGGCCGAAGCGGTTGGCCGAAGGCGCCGCCACGCCGCTGAACCGGCGTACACCTTCCTCTCCGGCAAACTCCACCAGCAGCTCATGCGCGAGCGAATGCGCGGGCACGCGCACGCCGACAGTATCCTGCCCCCCCGTGACGAAATCGCCCACGTGATCTGCGCGTTTCAATATCAGCGTGAGCGGTCCGGGCCAGAATCTTTCCGCCAGCGTGCGCGCAGATTCCGGAACCTCTCTTGCCCAAGCGAAGGCGTGCTCCGAATCCGCGAAATGCACGATCACCGGATGATCCGCCGGCCGCCTCTTCACGCGGTACAGGCACGCCATCGCCTCGCGGCTCGACGCGTCCGCACCCAGTCCATACACCGTCTCCGTGGGAAACGCGACCAGCCCGCCGCGCCTGAGAATCTCCGCGGCGCGCCGGATGTCGTTCAAAGCTTCGGCAGCACGGCCCTGGCGACCGCCTCGGCCTGCTTCCTGCGAAAAGCGGCGAGCTTTTTCGCGAGCGCCTTGTTCTCGAGCGCGAGCATCGCGATGGCGAAAAGAGCGGCGTTCGCCGCACCGGCCTCGCCGATGGCGAACGTCGCCACCGGAATTCCCTTGGGCATCTGCACGGTGGAGAGCAGTGAATCGAGGCCGTCGAGTTTGGACCACATCGGCACGCCGAGCACGGGCAGCGTCGTGAATGACGCGCACACCCCGGCAAGATGCGCCGCCCCGCCCGCGCCTGCGATGATGCATTTCATCCCGCGTCCCGCGGCGCCGCTCACGTATTTTTCGACCAGCGCCGGCGTGCGGTGCGCGGACATGACCTTCGCTTCGTAGGTCACGCCGAAATCCTCGAACTGGCGGGCGGCCTGTTTCATCGCCTCCCAATCGCTCGCAGAGCCCATGACAATGCCCACCAGCGGCTTCATGCGATTTCGCGCCCGGTCAGCCGCTGCATCGCCTCGCGATACTTCGCGCTCGTCTTCGCGATCACGTCCGCATGCAGCTTCGGCGCGGGTGCCTTCTTGTCCCAGGTCAGCGTCTCGAGGTAATCGCGCACGAACTGCTTGTCGAACGAA
This sequence comes from Betaproteobacteria bacterium, assembly GCA_016195915.1. GTDB lineage: Bacteria > Pseudomonadota > Gammaproteobacteria > Burkholderiales > SG8-39 > JADGRQ01. Next base: position 144,563 of record JACPYS010000044.1, read on the forward strand.
GGCGGGCTGATGCCCACGCGATACTCGGCCGCTGGCCAGAAGCGCGACGAATCGGCGGTGAGCACTTCGTCGATCAGCGTCAATCCTCCTTGGGCATCGGTACCGAACTCGAACTTGGTGTCCGCGATGATGATGCCCCGCGCGGCGGCGAACCCGGCGGCTTCCTTGTACAGGCGCAGGCTCAGCTCGCGCACCCTGCTCGCGAGTTCCGCCCCGATCATCTTCGCCATCTGCTCGAAAGAGATATTCTCGTCGTGCCCCTCGACCGCCTTGGTGGCGGGGGTAAAGATCGGCTCCGGGAGCTTCTGCGCCTGCTGCAAGCCCTTTGGCAGCTGGATGCCGCAGATGGCCCCGGTCTTCTGGTAGTCCTTCCATCCCGAGCCGATGATGTAGCCGCGCACCACGGCCTCGATCGGAAGGGGATTCAGCTTCTTCACCACGATCGACCGGCCGCGCACCTGCGCCCTTTCATCCTCGCCTTTCACCACCGACTCCGGATCCACGCCGGTGAGATGGTTGGATACGATGTGCGCGAGGCGGGCGAACCAGAAGTTCGCCATCTCAGTAAGCACCTGCCCCTTGTCGGGGATCGGCTCGGACATCACGACGTCGAAGGCCGAAAGACGGTCGGTGGTCACGATCAGCATGCGATCGTTGCCGAGCGCGTAGATATCGCGCACCTTGCCGCGGCCGATGCGCGGCAAACTCCTCAGATTTGATTCAAGCAGGGGAACGCTCATGCCGCCTGTTTCTCCAGGGCGTCCTTCCATTTGCCCTGCGAAGCCAGGCCGTTCATGCGCGCGCGATGATGAAATGCCGCTTGCGCCGCGCCGACGTTCGCCGCTTGTCCGCGCCAGGCGGCGAGCGCGGGATTCTGCAACGCGCGCGAATACGAGAACGTGAGCGGCCACGGCAGGTTCTTCATCGCGGCCATGGCGTTCAAATGGGCGGTGGCGGCCACATCGGACTGCCCACCCGAAAGAAACACCACCCCGGGCAGCGCCGCCGGCACGGTGCGCTTGAGCACGCGCATCGTGCGCTCGGCCACCTCGTCCACCCCGGCCTGGCGCGGGCAATCCTTGCCCGAGACCACCATGCTGGTCTTGAGAATCACATGCTCGAGCGACACGTTGTGCGCAGCCATCGCGGCGTAGGTCGCGCGCAGTCCGGCTTCGGTCACCTCTTCGCAACGCTCCACGGTATGGTTGCCCGTGAGCAGCACTTCGGGCTCGATCATCGGCACGATCGAGGCGACCTGGCAGGCAGCGGCATAGCGCGCGAGCGCGTGCGCGTTGGCATACAGGCAGGTGTGGCTGGGAATCGCCTCGCCGATGGTGAGCACCGCGCGCCACTTCGCGAAGCGCGCGCCCAGTTGAAAATATTCCGCGAGGCGCTTCGATAGCCCATCGAGCCCTTCGGTGACCTTTTCGCCCTGAGAGAACGGAATGTCCACCAGGCCCTTGTCCACCTTGATGCCGGGAATGATGCCTTTCTTCGCCAGGTACTGCGGGAACGGCGTGCCGTCATCGGCCTTCTGGCGCAGCGTCTCGTCGAACAGGATCACGCCGGAAACGAACTGCTCGACCCCCGGCGTACCGAACAGCAGGCCGCGGTAGGTGCGGCGGTTCTCTTCGGTGCACTCGACGTTGACGGTCTTGAAGCGCGTCTCGCAGGTGCCGCTCGATTCGTCGGCGGCGAGTATGCCTTTGCCGTGCGCGACCATTGCCGCGGCGGTCTTGGATAGAAGTGCCTTGTCCATCGGGTCCCCTGGGGTGTATGGAAAGCGGAAAATCGAATTCGCGAAAAGGAGGATTCTAGCGCCGTTCGCCGCAATCCGGTCCGTGCCGGCGATTCACTATTCCGCCTTGACACCGGCGTCGGCGGCGACCTTGCGCCAGCTCGCGATCTCCTTCCTTATCTGGGCCGCGAACTGCTCGGGCGTTCCACCCGCGGGCGCCACGCCGTCGTTTTGCAACTGCTCCGCGGTCTCCTTCAGCGTGAGCGCCTTGGTCACCTCGCCGTTGATGCGATCCGTAATCGCGCGCGGCAATCCCTTCGGACCGATCAAGCCATGCCACAGCGTGACATCGTAGCCGGGCACGCCCGACTCGGCGATGCTCGGAACCTCCGGCAGCGCCGGAATGCGTTTCGCGGTCGTCACTGCGACGGCCCGCAGGCGCCCCGACTTCACGTGCGGCATGGCGTTGGCCGTGCTGCTGAAGAACACGTTGGTCTGGCCCGCGATCGTATCGGTGAGCGCAGGACCGGTCCCCTTGTAGGGAATGTGGTTCATCTTGACTCCGGCCATGTTCGCAAACATCTCGGTGGCGAGGTGGATGACGCTCCCCTGCCCGGATGAAGCGAAGTTGACCTCCCCCGGTTTCGATTTGGCGAGCGCGATCAGGTCCCTGGTGGTTTTCACCGGCAGCGCCGGGTTGACGACCACCAGCAGCGGCCCCTGCGACATCTGGATGATCGGCGTGATATCGCTGTTGGGATCGAAACCGAGTTTGTAAATGCTTGGATTCACCGTGTAGCTGGAAGCGATCAGGGTGAGCGTATAGCCGTCGGGCGGCGACTTGATGCCGGTCTCGATGCCGAGTACGCCGCCCGCACCTGGCTTGTTTTCGACGATCACCTGATGCCCGAGCGCCCCGGTGAGCCGCTGCGCCATGAAGCGGGCGATGAAATCCGATCCGCCGCCCGGAGCAAAAGGCACGACAATTCGCACCGGCTTGGTCGGGTACTGCTGCGCCAGCACCAGCGGCGGAGCCGCCAGCATCGCCGCGACGGCAAGCGATGCACGCAGGAGAGTTGCGCTCAGGTCGATCATGTTTCGCCTCTTTCGCATCTGGCCGGACGAGTGGTCTGCAGCGTTTTGGTTGTTCACCCGCCCGGCGCGGGAACGCAATTCTAGTCCCGATGTCCAAATCGGCGATAATGCGCACCCTTGAGATCGGGAGCGTCCGGCAACAAATGGCGGACGGCCCGCAAAATCCAATGATCCGAATCGAAAATCTCGTCAAAGCCTTCGGCGCCAAGCGCGCCGTGGACGGCGTCTCGTTCAGCGTAGAGCGCGGCGAAGTCCTCGGCTTCCTCGGCCCGAACGGCGCGGGCAAGTCCACCACCATGCGCATGATCACGGGCTTCCTGCCTGCCACGGACGGCAGGGTCTCGGTGGGCGGCTTCGACGTGGCCGAATCGCCGCTGGAAGCCAAGCGCCTGATCGGCTACCTGCCCGAGAACGCACCTTCCTATCCGGACATGTCGGTGCGGGGTTTTCTTTCCTTCGCCGCCGAAATGCGCGGGCTGGACGGCGGCGCGAGGAAGAAGGCGGTTGGGCGAGTGGCCGAGTTGTGCTTCCTCGCTTCCGTGCTTCACCAGTCGATCGACACCCTGTCCAAGGGTTACCGGCACCGCACCTGCCTCGCGCAGGCGCTGATCCACGATCCCGAGGTGCTGATCCTCGATGAGCCGACCGACGGCCTCGACCCCAACCAGAAGCACGAGGTGAGGAACCTGATCCGCGACATGGGCAAGAACAAGGTGGTGGTGTTCTCGACCCACATCCTCGAGGAAGTCGATGCCGCCTGCACGCGCGCCATCATCATCGACCGCGGCCGCATCGTCGCGAACGGCACGCCGGCTGAGCTGCGCGCGAAATCGGAAATCGCCGGCGCAATGACGCTGCAGATCGCAGGCGTCCCGGATGCGGCGGCAAGACTCGCCGCGCTTCCTGCGGCGCGCAAGGTGGAGCCGCTCGGTGCACTGCTGCGCGTGTACCCGAAAGACGCGCTCGCTGCGGCGGAGCTCGCGCGCAGCGTGATCGAGCTGGTCAACCGCGAAGGCTGGAAGCTCGAATCGATGCGCACCGAGGAAGGACACCTCGACGAAGTCTTCCGCCGCATCACGCTGCCCGACACCGCGCCGGCGCCGTCAACGTCAGCGGTGAAGCGATGAATACTGCTGCCTCCCACATCAAGACCATCGCGAAGCGCGAGCTGTCGAGCTATTTCACTTCGCCGGTGGCGTACGTGTTCCTGGTGATCTTCCTGCTGCTCACGGGTTTTTTCACTTTCACCGCGGGCCAGTTTTTCGAGCGCGGTGAAGCGAGCCTCGCGGCATTCTTCGGCTGGCACCCGTGGCTGTACCTGGTGCTGGTGCCCGCGGTCGGCATGCGCCTGTGGAGCGAGGAGCGCCGTTCGGGCACGCTCGAACTGCTGCTCACGTTCCCGATCAACGCCTGGGAAGCGATCCTCGGGAAATTTCTCGCCTCGTGGATCTTCCTCGCCCTGGCGCTCGCGCTGACCTTTCCGGTGGCGATCACCGCCAACTGGCTGGGTGATCCAGACAACGGGCAGATCGTGGCCGGTTACGCGGGCAGCCTGATGCTCGCGGGCGCCTACCTCGCCATCACCTGCATGACCTCGGCCCTGACGCGCAACCAGGTGATCGCCTTCATCCTGTCGGTGGTCGCCTGCCTGTTCCTGATCCTCGCCGGATTCAATCCCGTGACCGACCTGCTCACGCGCTGGGCGAGCCCCGCGGTGGTCGAAACGATTGCCGCGTTCTCGGTGGTCACCCATTTCGACGGATTCCAGAAGGGCGTGATCGACACGCGCGACCTGTTGTACTTCGCCTCGGTGATCGGCTTCGCGCTGTTCGCGACCTCGATCATCCTGCGCAACCGGCGCGCCGGGTGAAACCATGAAGAACTACGAAAGCGTTCTCTACTCTGCCGCCGGATGCGTCGCGCTGGCGGTGCTGCTGGTGGCGTTCAATTTCCTCGCTTCCACCGTGGCGGTGCGCGCCGACCTGACCGACGGCAGGCTCTACACGCTCTCCGACGGGACCCGGAAGATCCTGGGCAAACTCGATGCGCCGGTGAAACTGCGGCTCTACATCTCGAAAGGCGAGAGCGCCATGCCGGTGCAGCTGCGCAGCTTCGCGCAGCGCGTGGAGGACGTGGTGCGCGAATTCAAATCGGTGGCCGGTGCGAACCTGGTGATCGAGAAGTACAACCCGAAGCCGGATTCGGACGAGGAGGACGCCGCGCAGCTCGACGGTATCGAGCCGCAGCAGCTGGGCACGGGCGAGGCGTTCTACCTCGGGCTGTCGGTATCCCAGCTCGATCGCAAGCAGGCGATCCCGGCGGTGTCGCCCCAGCGCGAGCGGCTGCTCGAATACGACCTGATCCGCGCCATCGCCCGTGTTGCCACGCCGGACAAGCCCGTGCTGGGCCTGATGAGCGCGGTGCCCGTGCTGGGCGAACGCTTCAACCCGATGACGCGCCAGGGCTCCGAGCCCTGGGTGCTCGCGAACGAACTCAAGCGCGACTTCAACGTGAAGACGGTGAACATGAGCGCGGAGACGATCGATCCCGGGATCAAGGTGCTGCTCCTCATCCACCCGCGCGATATTTCGGACAAGACCGAGTACGCCCTCGACCAGTTCGTGCTGCGCGGCGGCAAGCTCATCGCCTTCGTCGATCCGTTCATGTTCTTCGACCAGCAGCCCAACCCGATGATGCCGATGCAGCAGCAGCAGGGCACTTCGTCGTCGCTGCCCACGCTGTTCAAGGCCTGGGGCATCGAGATGGACCCGGGCAAGGTGATCGCCGATGTCGTGTTTGCCTCAGGCGGCGGCCAGCGTTATACCCCGACGGTGCTTTCGCTCAATCGCACGGCGCTCAACCGCGAGGACGTCACCACGAGCCAGATCGAGTCGCTGCTCTACGCATTCGGCGGCGCGTTTGTCGTGAAGCCCCCGGAGGGCCTCAAAGTCACGGAGCTGATCAAGAGCTCGGCCACTTCGATGATGGTGGACAACGTGGTCGCATCGGTGTCGGGCGACGCGGCGACGAAGGGATTCGTGCCCAGCGGCAAGTCCCTGCCCCTTGCGCTGCGGCTCACCGGCAAGTTCAAGACCGCTTTCCCGTCGGGGCTCAAACCCGACGAGCCGGCAAAACCGGCCGCGAAGGACGCGAAGCCCGAGGCGAAAACGGCGGCGCCGCAATTGAAGGAATCCGGAACGGAGAATTCCGTCATCCTGGTGGCCGACGCGGACATGCTCGCCGACGGCGCGGCGGTGGACGTACAGACCGTATTCGGCCAGCGTGTGGTGGTCCCCTCCAACGGCAATCTGAATCTCGCGCAGAACATGGTCGAGCAGCTGTTTGCGGGCGACGACCTGATCGGCCTGCGCAGCCGTGCGACGGGCTTCCGGCCCCTCACGGTGATCCGCGAAATGGAGGCCAGGGCGCAGCAGCAGTATTTCGGCAAGATCCAGTCGCTCGAGAAGGAACTTCAGCAATCGTCGGAGAAGATCCAGTCGCTGCAGAAAGGGCGCGCCGACGCAAAAAGCGCGCAGATCCTCTCGCCCCAGCAGCAGGCCGAGCTCGAGGCGTTCCGCAAGCGCGTGATCGAAACGCGCCACGATCTGAAGGAACTGCGCAAGAACCTGCGCCAGGACGCCGAGAGCCTGCAGTTCTGGACCAAAGTAGTGAACATTGCCGTGATGCCGCTGCTGGTGGCATTTCTCGGACTCGGGTTCGCGATGCTGCGCCGCAAGCGCGCTGCCGCGATCTGAGCTGCGGCCATGAACCTGCGCATCGTGGTCATTCTGCTGGTTCTCGGCCTCGTCATGGCCGGCGCCGCGCTCGTGGTGCACCAGCGCGAGGCGAGCACCACGCCTGCCGGGCAGCTGGGCCAGCCGCTGCTCAAGAACCTCAAGGCGTCCGATGTCGCATCGATTTCGATCAGGGAACCGAAGTCGGGAATCACGCTGGAGAAAAAAGGCGAGCGCTGGAGCGTCGCAGAGAGGAACGGTTTCCCTGCCGATCTCGCCAAGGTGAGCGAACTCGTAATCAAGGCGATCGGCCTGCGCGTGGGCCAGTCCGAGCCGCTCGGGGAGAAGGACCGCGTTCGCCTGGAACTTGCCGAACCGGGCAAGGACGGGGCCGGGACGCTGGTGGAATACCGGGGCGCCGACGGCAAACCGCTCGCGCGGTTGCTGGTGGGCAAGAAGTACTTCAAGAGCGAGCCCGAGAATCCGGCCCGCGCGCTCGCGGACGGCCGCTTCGTGCTGCTTCCCGAAGATCCGAAAATCGTTTACACCGTCGCCGACCCGCTCGCGTTCGCCACCGCCAAGACCTCGGAGTGGGTATCCAGGGAAGGCGTGGCGATCGAGCGCATCAAGTCGCTCGAAGTGAAACTCGCGGGTGGCGAGACATGGAAGATCGAGCGTGCGAGCGACGGACCGGACTGGAAACTTGCGGGGGCGAAACCTGGCGACAAGCTCGATACCTCGCGGGCGAACGCGGCATCGTATTCGCTCAACAGCCTCGCGATCGAGGACCTCGCGGCCAGCGCGAAGCCCGAAGACAACGGGCTCGACAAGCCCGAGCTTGTGACGGCGGCCACCTTCGAGGGCCTGACCTACACGCTGCGCATCGGCAAGCTCGCCGACGACAAGTACCCGGTGCAGGTGCAGGTCGAGGGCGCACTGGAGAAAAGCGACAAACCCGATGCGAAGAAACCGGAGCGCCTCGAGCGGGAGCGCTCGCTCAAGGACTTCGTCGTGCTGATACAGAAGTCGAAACTTGCCGACACGCTGAAGAAACGCGGCGAACTGCTCGAGCAGAAGAAGCAAGGCACGAAGAAGTAGCCGCGATGGACCTCGAGCGCCTTCCCGGCGGCGCCCCTGCGCTGGTGTTCATCCACGGATTTGCCTGTACGCGCGCCGATTGGAAGGCGCAGCTCGAGCATTTCCGCTCGCGCGCCGAAACGCTCGCGCTCGACCTGCGCGGCCACGGCGCCACGCCCGGCACGCCCGAGGAATGCTCGATCGAGACCTACGGCGCGGATGTCGCCGCAGTAGTTGAGCAATCCGGGCTCGAGCGCGCGGTATTGGTGGGGCACAGCATGGGCTGCCGCGTGGTGCTCGAGGCCAACCGGCGCGCACCGGAAAGGATCGCGGGCCTGGTGCTCATCGACGGCAGCCGGATGGGCACGGGCGACCCCACCGCGGCGGAGGAAAATGCGCGCAAGGCCTTCGCCGCGACCGGATACCCCGTGTTCGCGCGCAAGTTCTTCGCCGACATGTTCCTTGCAGATGCCGACCCCGCACTCAAGGCGCGCACCATCGAGCAGGCGCTGCGCCTGCCGGAGCAGATCGGAAAGACGCTGTTTCCGCGCGTGGCGGGCTGGGACGCACGCGCGATGGATGCTGCGCTGGACGCGGTGCGCGCGCCGTTGATGGTGATCCAGAGCACCTATCTCAACAGCGAGAGGGTACGCGTCGCGATCACACCCGGGCAGAGCACGCCTTGGATCGAGCTGATATGTTCGCGTGTCCCGGCTGCGCGCATCGAGATCATCACGGGCACGGGCCACTTTCCCCAGCTGGAAGCTCCCGCGAAGGTGAGCGCGCTGGTGGAGGATTTTCGCGCACAACTCGCCCTGCGCGGAACGCCATGACCGAAACCCCTGCGCCTGCGAAGCAGCGTCGCAAGGGCTTCGCCGAGCTACTCGGGCTGCGCCACGTATCGCGCAGCGCCGGAACCAGCCGCTACGAGGTGGACGCGGGAGAGGAACACTTCAACCCGAACGGCGTCGTGCATGGCGGCCTGGCATTCGCGCTGGCCGACACGGGCACGGGCTCGGCGCTGTGGACGCTGCTCGAGCGCAACGAAGGCTGCGCGACAATCGAGATGAAGATCAGCTACCTCAAACCCGCGAAATCCGGGCACCTGGTGTGCGACAGCCGGGTGCTGCATCGCGAGGGAAACATCGCGACCATCGAGTCCGAGGTCAGGAACGGCGAGGACGTGATCGCGCGCGCGGTGGCGGTGTACGCGATTTTTCCAGTGCAGCGTTAGAAGGTGTAGTGAATGAGTTTATATTTTACTTACTATTAATCAAATAGTTATGTATTAGAAATAGGATCTACTTGTTAAAGCAACGTCCCTGTTGCTTTTTCAATCCGAATTAGCAACAATGTTGTTGCTATGAGTACCACCGACCCATTCCCACGTCCGCCACGAAGCCTGGTCGGTCCAATCCCTGATCCAGATGAGCTGTACGGCAGGAAGGACTTCATCGATCACCTTTGGCGGCTGATCGACGCAAACAACATCCTCCTGTTGGCACCCCGGCGGTTCGGCAAGAGTGGCGTAATGAGGCACGTACTGCTTCAACCACGTCCCGGTTATGTGCCCATGTCGTTCGAGCTGGAAGACGTGGATTCCCCGGAGGAGTTCGTCTGGCGCATTACGAAGGAACTGCTCGCCCGAGACAAATTCCGCAGCATCCTGAGCCAAACGAAACGTCTTCCGGCCGGCGTGATGACATGGGTCAGGAAGAACTTCGACGAGGCGGAGTTCGAAGGCGCCAAAGTCAAATTCAAAGCCGAGATACGCGCGGACTGGCGGGACGCAGCGCACAGAATGCTCTTAGAGTTGGAGCAAGCGGACGAAACGGCGATCTTTCTCTTCGACGAACTGCCGGCGATGCTCGATCTCATCCTCGAACGACAAGGAGCAGCCGTCGCGAATGACTTCCTGGCGTGGTTCCGCACCGTGCGACTGGCGCAAAGAGACGTTTTACGCCGACATCGCTTCATCGTAGCGGGCAGCGTGGGCATCGACCAGATCCTCAGGAAGCTCAGTGCAACGGACAAATTCGGTGATTTCGCGCGACTCACGGTTGATCCACTCGATGAGTCATCCGCAATACAACTGGCGGAAGGTCTGGCAGAAACGTTTGAAATTGACTGGAATCCGGAACTTTCGGACCGTCTGTTCACACTGATCGGTGCACCGGTTCCCTATTTCATCCATGTCTTCTTTGCGCAACTCGGCCAATTGACTGCGACAGTTCGGAGTTCCATGACGATCGCAGATTTGAATCGGGTATACGCCGAGGCTGTGCTGGGTCCCACCTGCCGTCACTATTTCGGCCACTACAGCAGCAGACTCAAGCGATACGGCCGTGCGGGAGAGAAGGCATCAATGGCGATACTTCGGGCGGTGGCCGGGCGCGGCCGCGTATCAAGGCCGGCTCTATTCGACGTGTATCGCAAAAGTCGTGGTAGAGGCGCCACAGAACTGGAGTTCGACGACTTGCTGGCCTCTCTCGAATATGACTGGTATCTGCGCCTGGACACCGACACGAACGAATACTACTTCCGACTGAAAGTGATGGAAGAGTGGTGGCAGCGCTGTTATCCGTTAGCGGCAAGCAAGGCGAGGGTTCAGAAGCGGTGACGCTGGTCACCCACAAATATACGCCGGCAGGGATGTCGGATCGTGAGCTTCTGGCGACTTTCGCGGCTCGCGAGCACACGGTCGAGTATCTGCTCAAGTCACTCCGCGACCAGATAACCGCTGGTACCCCTTCAAGTTTCGTAGTCACCGGGCCACGCGGCGCGGGCAAATCAACGCTCATTCGCCTGGTTGCCTTGCGCATTCGGGAGGATCCGGTTCTGAGTGCGGCTTGGATACCAATTGTTTTTCCCGAAGAGCAATTCAATGTCTATTCGCTGCGCGATCTCCTGGCGACAACCTTAGAAATGCTCGCCAAAGAAAACCTGGCGGGCGCCAAAGACTGGCTTGCGTCGGTTGCAGGCGAAGCAAACGACGAGCAAAGTCTGCAGCTGGCAATTACCGGATTGAAGGAGATAACGCGGACGCAGGGGCGACGCTTGATCCTTTTTGTCGAGAACATCCACCTCTGGCTGGAACAGTCACTTGATGCCAAGACCAAAGGCACGCTTCGCCGGTTGCTAATGAACGAGCCGTTTCTGATGCTCGTCGGCAGCGCTATTCGAGTTCTTGATTCGTTGAAGAACTATGACGAGGCACTCTTCAACTACTTAGGCGAAGTTCGATTGGACCGGCTGGACACCGATCAAGTATTCGAGTTGCTGAGGCGCCGGGCAGTTTTCGACGGGAACGATGCGTTGCTTCGGGATTTCCCGAGCCAACGGGCTAAGGTTCGCGCGATTGCCCAGCTCTCTGGGGGTAACCCGCGCCTAACCCTAATGCTTTACGAGCTCTTGAGTCATCTTCAGACAAGCACGGTTGTCCAATACCTGCGCCGGCTTGTCGATGAACTGACTCCGCTGTTCAAGCATGAGATCGAAAATCTGCCGCCCCAGCAGAGGAAGATCATCCACGCCCTGATGGAAAGAGGTGGAACTGCCAAACCGACGGACTTGGTCGCCCCCACGCGTTTGCGGCTCAATGCCATCACAACGCAACTCAAGCGGCTACGCGACGCCCAGTTCGTCGAGGTCAGTGGTGGAGGCAAAGGTCGCGCGGCGTACTACAGCACTCCCGACAGGCTTTTCGGCATCTGGTATCAGATGCGTTATCTCAACCAGAATCGGCGCCGCATCGAGGTGCTCGTGGAAGCGCTCCGAATTTGGTTTGAGGAAGACGAACGGTTGCTCGCGCTCAAAAACCTTGCAGAGAGGGACCGCGGAGCGGCACCGCACGTGCTTCGAGACGCGTCGACGACGGCTGAATACCTGGCTGTGTCATTGCGCGGAACACAATACGCAATCCAAGCAACCGAATCCAGCATTGAGCTGTGGGCCAGGACGGATTTGAAAGAAGCGGCAGCGGTCCTTGCGGATGTCGTCGCGTACCGAGAAGGTGCAGAGACAATTGACGAGCGACTTGCGCATTCGCAACTTGCGAAATGGCTAATTGACCACGGAGACCACGCCCGTGCGATTCAGGCACTCGATTCGTATGTATCGAGTGGCCCAAGTGACGTGATGGGTTTTGCGGAAGCACTGATCAGCAGAGGGCTTGCAAAGGCGCATTTGGGCGATATTGAAGGCGAAATTGCCGATTACACCGACGCAATTGGACTCACGGGTGCGCCGAAACAGCAAGTGGCAAGAGCATTGTTCCGTCGTGGAAACGCGAAGCGGCAACGCGGTGACTTTACATCTGCGATCGCCGATTACACCTCAGCGATCGAACTTGACGGTGCGAACAAGGCGGATGTAGCACAAGCATTAATCCTTCGAGGCGTTACAAAGCAACAACTCGGCGATTTGGGAGGAGAGGTTGCCGACTACTCCACCGCGATTGAACTCAAAGGCACGCGGACTGAGGACGTGGTACGAGCAACGATCCTTCGTGGAGTCGCAAGGAACCGGCACGGTGATATTGAGCAAAGTATTGCCGACTTCACCGCTGCGATAGAACGCCAAGGTGCCCCCGATGAGTTGGTAGCACAGGTACTCAACCTTCGTGCGCTCGCAAAGGAACAGCGCGGTGATGGCGATGGAGCGATCGACGATTACACTGCGACAATTAGACTCGTCGGCGCCACCAACAGGCTTGCGGCCGAAGCATTGCTCAGTCGTGGAAGTGCAAAGGGACGGCGCGGCGATATCGACGGGGAGATCGCGGACTACTCCGCTGCGATTGCGCGCCCAAATGCTCCCAAGGAATTAGTAGCACGAGCATTGATCGCTCGTGGCATCACTAAGGGAAAGCGCCGCGATTTCGACGGTGCGATGGCCGACCACTCCGCTGTGATTGATCTTGAAGGCGCCCCGCAGGAGCTCGTAGCCCAGGCATTCATTGCTCGTGGTGTCACGAAGGGAAAGCGCCGCGATTTCGAACCCGCGATCGCCGATTACACCACTGTGATCGGGCTCGCAAGCACCCCCAAAGATCTGGTCGCGAAAGCATTTGCTCTTCGCGCCACATTGAACATACAGCGCGGTGATTTCGAAGGTGCGATCGCGGATTACACGGCCTCGATCGAGGCAGAAGGTGCACCCAAAGAGGCCGCAGTACCCGCACTCATCCTTCGCGGCCTCGCTAAGGGGGAGTACGGCGATACAAATGGCGCGATCGCTGATTACACCACCGCACTCGAACTCGAAGGCGCACCAACGGAAAGAACCGCCGAAGCGTTAATCCTTCGCAGTTTCGAAAAAGGCAATCGCGGTGATGCCATGGGTGAGATTGCCGATTGGAGTACCGCGATCGCGCTTGAAAACGCCTCCAAGGAACTTCTCGCACGAGCGTATATTGGTCGTGCCATAAAACGACACCAGCGCGGTGAATTCGAACGCGCCATTGGCGACTATACCGCCGCGATCGAGCTCGAGGATGCGCCCAGCGAGGATGTGGCAATCGCACTTTTGGGTCGTGGTGTCACGAAGGAGCATCGCGGTGATGTCGAGGGGGCGATCGCCGATTTCACCGCCGCAGTCGAACTCGAAGGTGCGCCCAAGGTGCAGGTAGCAAAAGGACTGTTCAATCGTGGCGCCACGAAGCAGCAGCACGGTGATGTCGAGGGCGCGATTACCGATTACACGTCCATCATTGACCTCGAAGGCGCGCCCAGCGAGCAAGTCGCGATGGCGCTCTTCAATCGTAGCGTCTCAAAGCAACAGCGCGGTAATGTCGAAAGTGCGGTAGCCGATTACACCAAGATATTAGCCATAGAACTGCGCGACTACGAGCTAATCTCGGATGCAGCGAGTGCTGCTTTCGAGACCGTCTCACAGGACAGCCGCGGCGATGCTGTTCTGCTCGCATTTGTATCTTCGCTCGCGAGAGCGCCACTAGCTGTCGCGACAGAGACTGCGATCCGTCTTCTGAACAAGATCGCGATATCCAAGCTGAAAGGCGCGTGGCCGAAAGCGTGGCGATTTCTTTCAACCAACTTACCTTCGGAAGTTCGCAATTCTCTGCGCATCTTCGAACCGGTTTGCACCGTATTGGAAACTGGTAATGAAGCGCAACTTGCCGCGCTCCCGCCGGAACAGCGCGACTTTGTGGAGAGCGTATTGCGCCGCTTTGATGTGATCAAGCAGTCGTGAGACGATCACGGGCGCTTTCGATGTTTGGGATTTTTCGAGGTTGAACTCGCCGCACGTTTTCGTCCAAGGCGCGGCAGCGGAGCCGGGTTCGGCACTGCCTCGACCGCGCAGAACACGCCGCCCTGGTGCGTCTCCGCAACCGGATCGCCCGGTTTTTCCCGCGCCAGTACTTCGGGCGCAAATTCCTCGGAATCATCCTGCGGCCGGTATCCGAGCCGGGTCGCGTTCGAATTGTCGTACCAGCTGCGCTTGTTGCCGGAGACGCCATACACGATCTCGAAGCGGATGTCCGGATGCTCGATGCCGATCGTGACGAGCTGCGCGAGATCGCGCGGGGTGAACAGCAGCGACAGGCGCCGCTTGTCGATCGGCAGCCGGTTGACGTTGCCGATGCGCATGCAGAACACTTCCATGCCGTACTTGTCTGCGTACAGGCTGCCTAGCGCCTCGCCGAATACTTTGGACACGCCGTAGCGCCCGTCGGGCTTGATGTACACGCGGTGGTCGATGGTCTGGTCGCGGCGGTAGAAACCCACTGCATGGTTCGAAGTCGCAAACAGGATGCGCTTCACGCCGTTTCTGCGCGCGGCTTCGAACACGTTGTAGCAGCCTATGATGTTGGCCGAGAGGATCGGTTCCCACGGCCCTTCCACCGAGTGGCCCCCAAGATGCACGATCGCATCCACGCCGCGCGTGATGCGCCGCGCGTCGGACATGTTTGAGATGTCCGCTCGGGTAAATTTTTCGTCCTTCCCGAGCAGATTGACCGGGCGCAGGTCGGACAGGCGCAGCTTGTATTTCCCCGCGAGTTCGCGGCGCAGGTGCGTGCCGACATCTCCGGCCGCACCGGTAATCAGGATGGTCTTCATGGCTTGAGCAGCTCCTTTCTCGTCCAGTGTTCGGCGTTGACCGCACCCCTCGGTGCGTTTCGCTTCAGAATTTCCGCTGTCTGCGCAACCGTTTCCAGCGACTGGTGCTCGATCGCCTGCGGTGTCAATCCCGCGGTGTGTGGGGTCGCAATCACATCGGTGCGCGCTGCGATCGCGGGCGTCGGCATCTGGTCCGGCGCGCGGCCGACATCCAGTGCGCAGGCCGCGATGCGCCCCGAATCCAGCGCCCGCGCGAGCGCCCCCTCATCGACCAGGTTGCCTCGCGACACATTGATGAAGAACGCACCCTGTTTCATGCGTCCGAACGCAGCATCGTTCATCAGGTTCTCGGTCTCGGGCGTAGCCACTGCGAGCGGCACGACGAAGTCCGACGCCTCCAGCAGTGCCTCGAGCGACACCTGCACGATCCCGGGCTCGAACACTTTAACGTGCGGATCGTTCACCAGCACGCGCATGCCGAAGGCCTTGCCGATCTCCGCCACGTGCCGGCCGATCGCGCCGTAGCCGATCACGCCGAGCGTCGCACCGGCAAGCTGCCTGCCCACGCGCGCCTCGGGCACACGGCCGGCGTGGTAATCCGACGCGGCCCGCGAGACGCCACGCGCCAGATCCACCATCATGCCGAACACCAGCTCGGTCACCGCGGGTACGAAACCCGCGCTCGCCTGGGTGACCAGCACCCCCGCCCTGCTTGCCGCCGCCACGTCGACATTGCGGATATCGATCGCGCAGCGCACGAACGCGATCAATGCGGGCAGCTGCTCGAACAGCGCTGCCGGCCCCGGCGACTGCCGGTAGGAAACGATCACGCCGCAATCGGCCGCGGCCGCGACCAGCGCCTCGCCCTCGAGCGGTGCGCGGCCGTGGTGCAGCCGGACTTCGCCAAGCTTCTCGAGGCCCGCGAGCGCGCGGGCGCCGTAGTAGTTGGCGAGCGCCTCGGGCGAGTGCGTGAGCAGGATGCGGGCCATACTTGATCCGATGCGCAGTATAGCGGTGCGATTGCCAGCGCGCGGTGGCCGGTGCCATGAGGGTATCCAAACTCAAAAAGACCACCCCCGCCAAGGCTCTTCACGCACCGCCACGTGCGACATTCACACCTCGCCCGAGACCGTTACGCTAGACATCATGTATTGACCTGCCGCACCTCAAGCGACGCGGATTACGCTTGGGGTTTTTCAACCTTCGGCGCAGAGCCGATATTGAGGGGGCAGGTCATGGAAGAGTTTAGCAAGTACGTGGCGCTGGACGTGCATAA
>JACPYS010000001.1 GCA_016195915.1 Betaproteobacteria bacterium
CGGCTCATCACATCCTGGGGCTGTAGCCGGTCCCAAGGGTATGGCTGTTCGCCGTTTAAAGTGGTACGTGAGCTGGGTTTAAAACGTCGTGAGACAGTTTGGTCCCTATCTGCCGTGGGCGCTGGAAGTTTGAGGGGGCCTGCTCCTAGTACGAGAGGACCGGAGTGGACGCACCTCTGGTGTACCGGTTGTCACGCCAGTGGCATTGCCGGGTAGCTACGTGCGGAAGAGATAACCGCTGAAAGCATCTAAGCGGGAAACTCGCCTCAAGATGAGACTTCCCGGGGACTTGATCCCCCTAAAGGGTCGTCCTAGACCAGGACGTTGATAGGCCGGGTGTGCAAGGGCTGCAAGGCCTTGAGCTAACCGGTACTAATTGCCCGTGAGGCTTGACCACCGTGAGCAGTGCTCGAACGCACACGGCAGGGCGTCGCGCAACATGCGATCTCACCACCCGACTTGCTTGATTCCGAATCGCGATCCGCGCAAGCGTGGCCTTGGGCTGCGCATGTTGCGGATCCACAGCCAATCTGGCGGCCATAGCAGCCTGGAACCACGCCTTCCCATCCCGAACAGGACCGTGAAACGGGTTTGCGCCGATGATAGTGTGCAATTGCGTACGCGAAAGTAGGTTACCGCCAGGCCATAAAACGAAAAAGCCCAGGGGCATTGCCCTTGGGCTTTTTGCTTTGCAGCGCCCCACTCTTTCCGAGCTTGATCTCGGCGGGAAACGCGATTCGACAGAGCGTATGCTTGCAAAACCGAACGATACGCGAGGGTCGGTGATCACCGGCGGCGAAATCAGCAGGTCGATTCCTCCATGAGCAAACCACGCATCGAATCCGACACTTTCGGCCCCATCGACGTGCCAGCCGAGGCGCTGTGGGGCGCGCAGACCGCGCGCAGCCTGCACTTTTTCGCCATCGGCGTACAGCGCATGCCGCTGGAGGTGATCCACGCGTTGGCGTGGATCAAATGGGCCGCGTCCAGCGTGAATCGCGATCTGCATCTGCTCGATGCGGACAAGGCGCTGGCCATCGCAGAGGCGGCGCAGCGGGTGGCGTCCGGGGAGTTCGATGCCGAGTTTCCACTCTCGGTTTGGCAGACCGGTTCGGGCACGCAGAGCAACATGAATGTCAACGAGGTAGTCGCCAGCCTGGCCTCGCGCTCGTTGGGCGGAGGCGCGGGCGCAGCGCGAAGAGTTCACCCCAATGACGACGTCAACCTGGGACAGTCGTCCAACGACGTATTCCCGAGCGCGGTGCATATCGCCGTGGCGCGACTGGCAAAACTGATTCTGCTTCCGGCGCTGCACGAGCTGCGCGCCGCGCTCTCGGCGAAGGCGCGTGCGTTCGAGGCGGTCGTGAAAGTCGGCCGCACGCACATGCAGGACGCGACGCCAGTGACCCTGGGCCAGGAATTCGGCGGCTACGAGGCGCAGATAGCGTTGTGCCAGGGAAGCATCGAACACGCGCTGTTTGCGGTGCGCTCGCTGGCGATTGGCGGTACGGCGGTCGGCACGGGTCTGAACACGCACCCGGAGTTCGGCGCGCGCGTGGCTGAAACGCTGGCACGCCGGCTCGAGCTCCCACTGGTGCAGGCCGGCAATCTGTTTGCGGCGATGGCGGGCCACGAAGCGCTCGTGGCGCTGCATGCCGGCTTGAAGATGCTGGCAATCGCCTTGACCAAGATCGCAAACGACATTCGCCTGATGGGCAGCGGGCCGCACGCGGGCCTGGGCGAATTGCTGTTGCCGCAGAACGAGCCCGGCAGCTCCATCATGCCGGGCAAGGTGAATCCGACCCAGGTCGAGGCGCTGACCATGGTGTGCGCCCAGGTGATGGGGCACGATGCCGCGATCGGATTCGCCGCGAGCCAGGGGCAGTTCGAGCTCAATGTCTACAAGCCGTTGATCGCGCTCGACACGATCGACAGCCTGCGTCTGCTCGCCGACGCGATGCGCAGCTTCAACCGGCACTGCGTATCCGGCATCCTCGTCAACGAGGCGCGTGTAGCAGAACTGCTGCAGGGTTCCCTGATGCTCGTCACGGCGCTGGCGCCGCACATCGGTTACGACCGTGCCGCGCAAATTGCTAAACACGCCCTCGAGCACGGCACTACGCTGCGCGTGGCAGCGCTTGCGCTGGGTGCAGTGACCGGAGAGCAGTTCGACACCTGGGTCGACGCGCGCCGGATGCTTGGTCCGCGCGTCGACTAGTTTCGCATCATGACTACAGGCCGTAGGCGATGCGCAGCAGCGTAAGCGGGTGCTGCTTCTGCGCTTTGACTTCCTGGCCGCCTTCTCGCAACCCCTGCATGATATGGCGCCCCGCGATCGGGCAGTCCGATACGACGTAGTCCGGCTCGTTCCCCGCCATCAGGCGGAACACCGGGCGGCCGATCTTCATCGAGTTGGCGAAATACTCGCTCTTCACGCCCCAGGTTCCATCGTGACCGGAGCAGCGCTCGACCACATTGAGCGTGGTGCCGGGAACGAGCGAGAGCATGTCCTTCGTTTTCTGTCCGACGTTCTGCACGCGCAGGTGGCAGGCGATGTGATAGGAGACTCGTCCGAGCGGATGCTTGAAATCGGTCTTGAGCAATCCGTCGCGGTGGCGCAGCAACAGATACTCGAACGGATCGGACATCGCTTCCTGCACCGCCTTCACATCCGCATCCTCCGGGAACATCAGCGGCAATTCCTGCTTGAACATCAAGGTGCACGACGGAATCGGCGTGACGATGGCGTAACCGGCGCGCGCCAGCCTGGCCAGGGGCGGAATGTTGATTTCTTTCAGCCGTGCGACAGCCTCGAGGTCGCCCAGTTCGAGTTTCGGCATGCCGCAGCAGGCCTCTTTTTCGACCAGCACGTACGGCAGTTCGTTGTGCGCGAGCACCTCGAGCAGGTCGTGACCGATGCCGGGTTCGTTGTAGTTCACGTAGCAGGTGGAAAACACGGCGACCTTGCCCGGGGTCCTCGCCCCGTCTTTCACCGCGAATTCCTGGCTGCCTGCCGCGCTGCCGCGAAATTTTCGTTTCGCGTATTCCGGCAGTTCGCGATCGCGGTGCACCTTGAGCACCGAGTGCATGATCCCGCGCGCGGAGTGGCTCCGGTTCACAGCGTTCACCGTCTGCACCACCACCGGAATGGTGGCCAGCTTGCCCAGGGCATCGGTGGAGGAGAGCAGACGGTCGCGGAAACTTGCACCGCCCTGCTTGTATTTCACCGCCTTGGCGCGCAGCATCAGGTGTGGGAAATCCACGTTCCACGCATGCGGCGGAACGTAGGGGCACTTGGTCATGTAACAGGTGTCGCACAGGTAGCACTGGTCGACGACCTTCCAGTAATCCTGCTTCGCGACGCCATCGACTTCCATCGTCTTGCTGCCGTCGACGAGGTCGAACAGCGTCGGAAACGACGTGCACAGGTTCACGCAGCGGCGGCAGCCGTGACAGATATCGAACACGCGCTCGAGTTCCTTTTCGAGCTGTGCCTCGTCGTAAAACGCCGGATTGCGCCAATCCAGCGGATGCCGGGTCGGTGCTTCCAGGCTGCCTTCGCGTGCGCTCACCGCGCCCCCTTCAGTCCACCAGCTGGTCGAGTGCCTTCTGGAAGCGGTTGGCGTGGCTGCGTTCGGCCTTGGTCAGAGTCTCGAACCAGTCGGCGATCTCGGTGAAGTTCTCTTCCCTCGCCTGTTTCGCCATTCCCGGATACATGTCGGTGTATTCGTGCGTCTCGCCCGCCACCGACGCCTTCAGGTTCGCGCGCGTGCCCCCGATCGGCAGATCCGTAGCCGGGTCTCCGCAAGCCTCCAGGTACTCCAGGTGTCCGTGCGCGTGTCCGGTCTCGCCTTCGGCGGTCGAGCGAAACAGCGCCGAGACGTCGTTCTGCCCCTCGACGTCCGCCTTCGCTGCGAAATAAAGATAACGTCGGTTGGCCTGCGATTCTCCGGCAAACGCCGCCTTCAGGTTGCCATGGGTCTTGCTGCCTTTGAGTTGCATGAGACTCTCCTTGTCAAGATTCGCAACGTACTGCGCAAACGAACGAGCGCCGGTCACCTTACGGCCCGGGGCGCGATTGTTCAAATCAAAAATCGCAATTTGACCGATCGAACACGACTATCGGCACCCTGCCGCGCCCGCCGCCTGATTTGATCCATGTCAACTCCCGCGAGGGGCGCGTGCATAGCATGCTGGGATGAATGCCGTCTGCGCCTGTTTTCATTGCGGCTTGCCCGTCGTCGAACCGGGACGGCATCGGGCGGTAATCCTTGGCGAGGCGCGCGAGCTGTGCTGCGCCGGCTGCGAGGCCGTGGCCGGCACCATCATTGCAGCGGGGCTGGACCGGTATTACGCCACGCGCGAGGCACCGTCTGCCGTTCCCCCGCAGCGTCGCGAACTGCTTCCGCCGTCCGCGGCCTACGACGACCCGTCCGTGCAGGCGAAATTCGTCGCCGAGATTTCCGGCGGTGCGCGCGAGGCTATCCTGATTCTCGATCGCATCCGGTGCGCCGCTTGCTTGTGGCTGAACGAGCGATATCTGAGATCCCTCCCCGGAGTTCTGCGCGTCGACATCAACTACTCGACGCGGCGCGCCACGGTGGCATGGGCGCCTGAGCGCATCAGGTTGAGCGGCATCCTCGAGGCGATCCGTTCGATTGGCTACGAGGCCTGGCCATTCGATCCGGAGCGCCAGCGCGCCCTGGACCAGGACGCGCGGCGCGATGCGTTGTGGCGGCTTTTCGTCGCTGGTTTCGGTGCAATGCAGGTGATGATGTATGCCGCTCCGGCGTACCTCGACGGCGACGGAACGCTGGGCGCCGATAGCGCGGCGCTCATGCGCTGGGCGAGCCTCGTGCTGACCCTGCCCGTATTGTTGTTATCCTGCCAGCCGTTTTTCATTTCGGCCTGGCGCGAATTGCGTGCGCACCGGGTTGGCCTCGATGCGCCGATTTCGATCGGTGTGCTGGCCGGATTTGCCGCCAGCGCCTGGGCCACGCTCAGCGGGTCCGGCGACGTGTATTTCGATTCGATCACCATGCTGGTGTTCCTGTTGCTGGGCGCGCGATACGTCGAACTGACGGTGCGCCAGCGGGCAGCGCGCGCGCTCGAACCGCTGCTCGCGTGGAGACCGCAGTTCGCGATGCGCCTGCCTTCGCCGGAAGTTCCCGGGGTTCCCGAGCGTGTCCCCGCGCACGCTTTGCGGGTCGGCGACCGGGTACTGGTTGCGGCGGGTGAAAGCGTGCCGGCGGACGGCGAGGTTCTGGAAGGCGAGGGGGCAGCCGATGAATCGCTGATGACCGGGGAGGCGCGGGCGGTCGCGAAGTGCCGGGGCGCGATTCTGATCGGCGGCACGGTCATCCTGGACCAGCCGCTGGTGATGCGGGTAACCGGCGTCGGTGCGGATACGCGCGCCGCTGCGATCGCGAGGCTCGTCGAGCGGGCGTCGGCAGGAAAGATCCCGCTCGCGTGCGCGGCCGATCGCATCGCAGCGAAGCTGACCGGAGTAGTGCTCGGAGTGGCGCTCGTTGCGGCGTGCGCCTGGTGGATGGTCGAACCCGGACGCGCGCTCTGGGTAGCCGTCGCCGTACTCATGGTGACGTGCCCGTGCGCGCTGGCGCTTGCGACGCCGATCGCGATGACTGCGGCAACGGCCCGGCTGGCGCACTGCGGCGCGATCCTAACGCGCGGCGCGGCCTTGCAGGGGATCGACGGACTGACCGACATCGTGCTCGACAAGACAGGCACCCTGACGGAGGGACGCCTGCGCCTGGATGGCGTTGAACTGTTAGGCAAGTCGAGTGCCCGGGAATGTGAGGCATTGGCCGCAGCGCTCGAATCGGGCAGCCGTCACCCGATCGCGCGTGCGATCCTGGATTGCGCTGTCAATCCTGCATTCGCCGGCGCAACAGTGAACGCAACGCGTCATTTTCCGGGTTTCGGCGTGGAGGCGCGCGATGAATGCGGTCGCAGGCTGCGCCTCGGCAGCGCGCGTTTCGTGAGCGAAATTGCCGGAGCCGTGAACGCGGCGGCTGCGCAACCGGCGGGCCACGGCAGAAGTTCGGCGTTCCTCGCGCGTGAAGGCGAATGGCTCGCGCAGTTGCGCTTCGAAGACCGGCCCCGCGCGGGCGCCTGCGCGCTCGTGGCGCGGCTGCAGGCGCGCGGGCTCGAGGTGCACCTGTTGAGCGGCGATGAGCCAGGGCTTGTGCGCCGGCAGGCCGAACTCCACGCGATTGCCACGTGGCGAGGAGGCGCAAGCCCGCAGGACAAGTTCGCTTATGTCGAGGCGTTGCGTCGCGGCGGCAGGAAGGTCGCGATGGTGGGTGACGGCGTGAACGACGCGCCGGTGCTTGCGGCTGCCGACGTGTCGATCGCGATGGGAGACGGCGCGGCTCTCGCGCAGCAGCAGGCAGACGTGGTGTTGCTCGAAGGCCGCCTCGAGGCATTGGACGCGGTGCTCGAGTGCGGGCGCAGAACCACGCGCGTGGTGCGCCAGAACCTCGCCTGGGCGACCGGCTACAACGCCCTCGCGTTGCCGCTCGCCGCATGCGGGTGGATCGGGCCCTGGGAAGCGGCCCTCGGCATGGCAGCAAGTTCCGTACTCGTCGTGCTAAACGCGGCGCGGCTGATGCCGCGGCCAGGCGATGCGCTGAAGCCGGTTTTCGATCGCACGTGGAAAGCCTCCACATACTCATACCGCTGAGCGTGGTGCTGGTGCTAGCCATCGGCGCGCTGTTCTGGCGCGCGCTGCGCGGCGGGCAGTTCGACGACCTCGAGCGTCCCGCGCACGACCTGCTGATGGACGACGACACACCGGCCAAACGGGATCGCGGCGAGTGATGCGCGCATGAATGCACCCTTCGACCCTGGTCGCGCGCCCGTCGATCTGCGCGCGGCGGAGAAGGTCAGCTGCCTGCGCTGTTGCCTGCGGGAACTGTGCGCTCCGCATCCGGGGGAGTTCTCGCCCGCGGACAAGGCGTTCTTGCGCAGCCTGGTCAAGGAGCAGAACATCAGGCTGCGCAGGGGTCAGAACCTGTTCCACGCGGGCGATCCGTTCCGCAATCTTTACGCGGTCCATACCGGGGCATTCAAAAGCGTCCTCATTGGTTCGGACGGGCGCGAACTGGTGAGCGGGTTCAGTTTCGCCGGCGACATGCTTGGGCTCGATTCGATCGGGGACCGGCGTCACCCCAGCCACGCCGTCGCACTCGACGACGGCGGCGTGTGCGTGTTGCCCTATTCCCATGTCGAAAAGACGGCGGCCCGGGTTGCTTTGGTGCAACGCCAGCTGAGCCGCATGCTGGCGCGCGAATTGCGACAACACCAGGAATTCGCCGTGGCGCTTGGAATTCGCAGCGCGCAGGAACGCTTGGCAACGTTCCTCTTCAATCTGTCACGCAGATTCGCCGGGCGTGGGTTCTCGTCCACGCGCCTGCGTCTGCCGATGTCGAGGACCGATATTGCGAGCCATCTGGCGTTGACGGCCGAGACCGTCAGCCGGACGTTCACGCAACTCGAGCGGGAAGGCGTAATACGGGTAAGTGCCAAGACGGTCGAGATCGTCGACTCGGCAGGGCTCAGCGAGCGAGCCAATCTTGCGCCGGTGCCGCTTCAGGCTTCACGGGCCTGAGGCCATGCCGCTGCGCAACAAGCGATCGAAAAACTGATCCGCATCAGAAACCTCCCAAGCCGGCGGCGATAGAGTAAAGGGCACGGCGCCGGGCGCGAGAATTCTTCGCCGGGATGCGAAAAATCAAGTCCGGGAAATACGCGGGCATACCGGGTTGATCGCGATGTCCACCTCAGCGCGGGGCTGCATTTGACCTGCGTCAAGAATGGCCGCGCGAGCGCAACCTAACATCGCAACGGCGTAATGTTCCTTCGAGCGGGAGAGCGATTGATGTCAAATGACGAAACGTACAACTACGAGGTTGTTCGGCAGTTCGCGGTGATGACCGTCGTCTGGGGCGTGGTCGGAATGCTGGTCGGCGTTCTCATCGCGGCGCAGCTGATCTGGCCCGAGCTCAATTTCGGCGTGCCGTGGCTGTCGTACGGGCGGCTGCGCCCCCTGCATACCAACGCGGTGATTTTCGCGTTCGGCGGTTCCGCACTATTTGCGACCTCATATTACATAGTGCAGCGCACTTGCCACGCGCGGCTGTTCTCCGACGGACTTGCCGCGTTCACCTTCTGGGGCTGGCAGGCGATCATCGTGCTCGCCGCGGTGACGCTGCCGCTCGGCTACACCTCGGGGAAGGAATACGCGGAACTCGAGTGGCCGGTAGACCTGCTGATCGCCGTGGTGTGGGTGTCCTATGCGATCGTGTTTTTCGGCACGCTGTACAAGCGCCGCATCGAGCACATCTACGTCGCCAACTGGTTCTTCGGCGCATTCATCATCACGGTCGCGCTGCTGCACATCGTCAACAGCGCGGCGGTGCCGGTGAGCTTCTGGAAGTCCTACTCCGCCTACGCCGGCGCGCAGGACGCGATGATTCAATGGTGGTACGGCCACAACGCGGTCGGATTCTTCCTTACCGCCGGTTTTCTCGGGATGATGTATTACTTCATCCCCAAGCAGGCCGGGCGGCCGGTGTATTCCTACCGCCTGTCGGTGGTGCACTTCTGGGCACTGATCTTCACCTACATGTGGGCCGGTCCGCACCACCTGCACTATACGGCGCTGCCCGACTGGGCGCAATCGATCGGCATGTTGTTTTCGCTCATCCTGCTCGCGCCGTCGTGGGGCGGAATGATCAACGGCATGATGACCCTGTCGGGGTCGTGGCACAAGCTGCGCGACGACCCGATCCTCAAGTTCCTCGTCGTCTCGCTTTCCTTCTACGGCATGTCGACCTTCGAGGGGCCGATGATGTCGATCAAGACCGTGAATGCGCTGTCGCACTACACGGACTGGACCATCGGCCACGTCCACTCGGGAGCGCTTGGCTGGGTCGGGCTGGTGTCGATGGGTTCGCTCTATTACCTCGTGCCGCGGCTGTTCGGTCGCAACGAGATGTACAGCATGCGCCTGATCAACGTGCATTTCTGGGTCGCCACGGTCGGCATCGTGCTGTACATCGCCGCGATGTGGATTGCCGGGGTGATGCAGGGGCTGATGTGGCGCGCGGTGAGTCCGGACGGGACGCTGACCTACACCTTCGTGGAAGGCGTGAAGGCGACGTATCCGTTCTACGCGATCCGGCTGCTCGGTGGCGTGCTGTATTTCGCAGGCATGCTGATCATGGCCTGGAACGTGGCAAAGACGATTGCCGCAAGCCAGCCCGCCGACGCGCACATCCCCGCGCCCGCGCATGCCTGAATCCGGAGAACGACAATGAAACTCACGCATGACATGATCGAGCGCAACCAGGCGCTGTTCATCGTCCTGGTGGTTCTGGTGGTGGCCGTGGGCGGCCTGGTCGAAATCGTGCCGCTGTCGTTCCAGAAATCCGTCACCGAGCCGGTGGCCGGCCTCAAGCCTTACACGGCGATGCAACTCACCGGGCGCGATGTGTACATACGCGAGGGCTGCTACAACTGCCACTCGCAGATGATCCGGCCGTTCCGCGCGGAGATCGAGCGTTACGGGCACTATTCCGTGGCCGGCGAGTTCGTCTACGACCACCCGTTCCAGTGGGGCTCAAAACGCACCGGCCCGGACCTGCATCGCATCGGCGGCCGGCTCTCGGACGAATGGCACCGCACCCACCTGATGAACCCGAAGGACGTGGTGCCCGAGTCGAACATGCCTCCCTATCCGTGGCTCGCGCGCGATCCGGCGAATGCGGAGGACATCGAAGCCAAGATGCGCGCATTGCGCATGGTGGGCGTGCCTTATACCGACGATCAGATCGCCAAGGCGAAGCAGGAACTCGCCGGCAAGACGGAAATGGACGCGCTGATCGCCTATCTCCAGGGCATGGGCACGGCGTTGAAGCCCGTAAAGCAGGGAGGCTGACGTGGACATCGATCTGATCCGCACGCTGGTCACAGTGCTCGCGCTCGCTTCGTTTCTCGGCATCGTGTGGTGGGCGTACGCACCGTCGCGAAAAGCGCGCTTCGAGCGCGATGCCAATCTGGTGTTCGACGACGCCGAAGCTTCCTCTTCCACCGTGCGCGGGGAACGCAAATGAGCCAGTTCACAAGCAGCTTCTGGGACTTCTACATCGGCCTGATCACGCTGGTCAGCGTTGTCGCCTGCGCGGTGTTTCTCAAGCTGCAGAGCGTGCGCAAGTTCGCGCCGGGCGAGGCGGTGGAAACCACCGGCCATACCTGGGACGAAACGCTCGGCGAATACCATCATCCGCTGCCGCGCTGGTGGATCTGGCTGTTCTATATCACGATCTGGTTCTCGCTCGGCTACCTGGTGCTCTATCCGGGTCTGGGAAGCTGGAGCGGCGCCCTCGGCTGGACCCAGGTCAAGCAGCTCGAGGAGGAGAATGCCGAGGCCGACAAGCTGTTCGGCCCGATCTACGCCAGGTTCGAGAAGCTCGATCTGAAGCAGCTTGCGGCAAACGCGGAAGCGCGGGCGATCGGCCAGAAGCTGTTCCTCAATAACTGCGCGCAATGCCACGGCTCCGATGGTGGTGGCGGCAAGGGTTTTCCCGATCTGACCGACAACGATTGGCTGTACGGCGGCGACCCGGAAACCATCAAGACCAGCATCATGAACGGCCGCAACGGCGTCATGCCGCCGCTCGGTGCCGCAGTGGGCAGCGCGGAAGACGTGAAGGACGTGGCGCACCATGTCATGTCCCTGTCGGGACGCACTCACGACAGGGCGCGTGCGGAACGGGGCAAGTCGAAGTTCGACACCATCTGCGCCGCCTGCCACGGTCCCGACGGGAAGGGCAATCAGGCGATCGGATCGCCCAACCTGACCGATCAGATCTGGGTGTATGGGAGCTCCGAGGAGGCGATTTCCGAAACCATTTCCAAGGGACGGGGCACGAACCAGACGGCGGAGGGCGCGAGTGTCATGCCCGCGCACAAGGACAAGCTCGGAGAGGCGAAAGTGCACCTGCTCGCCGCCTACGTCTGGTCGCTGTCCAACCTCCCTGGTGGCACCGCGCCGCCAGGCAAGTAGAGCTCTGCGCGAAAAGGAATGGCGCAACCACCGCCCGTCAACCCTGCGGAGGCGTTCGAGCAGCCGCTCTACGAGATTACCAGGAAGATCTACCCGCGCGCCGTGCACGGCTGGTTTGCCGGGTGGCGCTGGACACTGGTGTGGTTCACGCAACTCGTGTTCTACGGATCGGCCTGGCTTGAATGGAACGCCCGCCAGGCAGTGCTGTTCGACCTGGCGCAGCGCAAGTTCTACATCCTGGGACTGGTGCTGTGGCCGCAGGATTTCATCTATCTGGCGGTCCTGCTGATCATCTCGGCGCTGTCGCTGTTCCTGTTTACGGCCGTGGCGGGGCGGCTCTGGTGCGGTTACGCCTGCCCGCAGACGGTCTATACCGAGATCTACCTCTGGGTCGAGCGCATGATCGAAGGCGAGCGCTCCCGTCGCATTCAGCTCGACCACGGGCCGGTTACCGCGCGCAAGCTCGCACTGAAGGCCGCGAAGCATGCGATCTGGGGCGCGATCGGGCTGTGGACCGGGTTCACGTTCGTCGGGTATTTCACGCCGATCCGCGAGTTGTGGGGCGAGGTGATGGTGCTGGCGACCGGCCCCTGGGAGACCTTCTGGATCCTGTTCTACGGTTTTGCCACCTACGGCAACGCCGGATGGATGCGCGAACAGGTCTGCAAATACATGTGCCCGTATGCGCGGTTCCAGAGCGCGATGTTCGACCGCGACACGCTGGTGATCACCTACGACGGCGCGCGCGGTGAGCCGCGCGGCCCGCGCAGCAAGAAAGCAGATCCCGCAGGGCTCGGCCTTGGCGCGTGCGTGAACTGCGACATCTGCGTGCAGGTCTGCCCGACCGGCATCGATATCCGCGACGGATTGCAGTACGAGTGCATCGGCTGCGCCGCCTGCGTGGACGGATGCAACCAGGTGATGGACACGTTTGGCTACGCACGCGGCCTGATCCGCTATTCGACCGAGAACGCGCTGGAGCGGCACCTCACGCCGCGGCAGGCATTGGCGCGCGTATTCCGGCCGCGGGTATTGATCTATGCCGCGATCCTCTCGGTCATCGTGCTTGCGGCAACCGCGAGCCTCGCGCTGCGCGTTCCGCTCAAAGTCGACGTGATCCGCGACCGCGCCGCGCTGTCGAGGGAAATCGAGGGTGGCATGATCGAGAATACGTACCGGCTGCAGGTGATGAACACCATCGAAGCGCCGCGCCGCTTCGAGTTGCGCGTCGCGGGCCTGCCGACACTCGCGATCGCCGGCGATGCCCTGATCGAGATGCCGGGCGCGACTGCGCGCATGGTCCCGGTCCGGTTGCGGGTGCAGCCGGGCCAGGCAGCCGCCGGCAGCCACAAGATAGAATTTCAGGTGCTCGCCGTCGATGCGCAAGGCGTCTCGGTGCGCGAGCGTTCGGTGTTCATTGTCCGGTAGGAGGATCCGACATGACGACGCAGAAAGATGCCAATCCGTGGTACCGCGAGCCGTGGCCGTGGTTGCTGATGTCGGGACCGGCCGCGGCGATCGTCGCTGGCGCGATCACGACCTGGATCGCGTTCTCCACCAGCGACGGGCTGGTGGCCGACGACTATTACCGGCAGGGCCTCGCCATCAACCAGTCGCTGGCGCGCGCCGAAGCGGCGCGGCGCATGGGCGTGGCCGCGCATGTCGAGCTCGGCGACGACAGCTCGCGCATCGTAGTCACGCTCGACGGGCCGTCCGCGCCGCAATCGCTGGAGGTGCAGTTCCTGCACGCGACACGCGCCGGCCAGGACCTGCGTTTCCGGCTCGCCCGCACAGGCGAGCGCCGTTACGAGGCGGCGTTCCGCCCGCTGGCGGACGGCCACTGGCGGCTTCGCATCGACGACCCCGGCCGCGCCTGGAGCATCGCGGGCGAATGGGCGCGCGGCGCACATGCGGGCACTCTCGGAGGGGGTTGAGATGCGCAAAGCCATATGGATCCTCTGGCCGGCCTTCATCGTGGGAGGATTGGCGGAGACGTTGTTCTTCACGCTGTTCGACCCGATGGATCTTCACCTGTTCGGCGAACCGGTGGGCCTCAGCCGGGTGGCGGTCTACTCCATCGGTTTTTTTCTGTTCTGGGCGATTGCCGCCGCGTCGAGCGCTTTCACCTGTTTCCTCCAGCGCGCGGCCGACGAGATCAATCGCTGCCCGTTGCCCGTGGCCGGCAGGCCTCCCGGCTGCCCGAAGCGGGACGATCCCAATGCGGCGTGCTAGCCTGATCGCGGCGGTATTTGCCGCTGCGAGCCCGTCCGTCCTGGCTCAGGAAACGACGCAGCGCGGGCAGGAGCTGTACGCGACCCAGTGCGCAACCTGCCATACCGAGCGCCTGCATCAACGTGAGAAGAGCAATATTCGCACGCGGGCCGACCTGCGCGCCGAAGTCACGCGCTGGTCGCGCGAGACCAGGCAGCGATTCAGCGCCGAGGACATCGAGGACGTCGTCCGGTATCTCGACCGGTCGCACTACCGATTGAAGAAGTGATCCGCCGGATCCGCGCGCGGATGGCCGGATGAAGCTCACGTTTTCCTCGACATCGGACTGCGCTCACTGAAGACCGAAATCAGGCGCGTGTTCTCCGGCGATCTGGGGCAGCCAGGGCACCCGATCGGCAGGCGCTATGGCTGGCGTGCACAGGTGCCCGCGCTCCGGCAGAGCACCGTGCTCGAGGATTGAGCGCCGCGCTCAGTGCTTGCTTGCGAGCAACGCTTCCAGGCCGTCGATCTTGAGGATGCGCACGTGTTTCTGATTCACTTCGATCAGGTTGTCTTCGTGAAACCTGGAAAACAGGCGGCTGACGGTCTCGAGTTTGAGGCCGAGGAAGCTGCCGATTTCCTCGCGCGTCATGCGCAGGTGGAAATCTGAGGGTGAGTATCCGCGGTTGGTGAAGCGGCGCGACAATTGCAGCAGGAAGGTCGCAAGACGCTCCTCCGCGCGCATGCTGCCGAGCAGCATCATCACGCCGTGATCGCGCACGATCTCGCGCGACAGAACGCAGTGCAGGTGGCGTTGCAGCGCCGGAATTTCGCGGCTGAGGTGTTCCACCAGCGCGAACGGCAGTACGCAGGCTTCGCAATCCTCGAGCGCGACGGCGTTGCCGTGATAGCTGCCCGCGCCGATCCCGTCCATGCCGAGAAGTTCCCCGGGCATGTAGAAACCCGTCACCTGCTCGCGTCCGTCGGGGTTCAGCACGGTGGTCTTGAAAAACCCGCTGCGGATGACGTACAGGGAATGAAAGCTGTCGCCGGCATGGAACAGCGCTTCTCCGCGCCGCACCTTGCGCCGCGCGTAGACGATCTGCTCGAGCCGTGCCATGTCGACCGGGTCGAGGTCCTTGGGAAGGCATAACTCACGCAGGTTGCAGGTCGAGCAGGCGACTTCGAACTTGCGCGCGGCGGGGGCGTGGCTCTTGGGTGTGACGTTCTCGATCGCATACACGGCACTCATGTCTTCCTCCATGGTCATTCTCAGTGAGCTACGCACTCCGCGGCCCGCAGGGCGATGCCCTCGCGCACCCGTTCAAACTCTGTCGACTTGTCGAAGAACTGCGCTGCGCCAAGGCGGCGGCAGGTGTTGCGCCACGGTTCTCCGGCAAAGTTGGTGAGCATCCAGACTTCGATTTCAGGGGCGGCTTGGTGCACCGCGCGCAGCACATCGAGGCCGCTGCCCTGGGAAAGTTTCATATCGAGGATGACGGTGTCGGGCCGCTGCGCGAGAATCGCCCTGACCGCTTCGTCGGCGCTATCGGCGCTGCCGATCGTGCGGACGCCTTCGATCGAATCCAGCATCTCGATCAGCCGCTCGCGGATGTGGGGCGAGTCTTCGACGACGAAGACCTCGAAGGCTTGGGTGGCGCCGGTGCGAATCATGGACGCAGTCTGCGCCGCGGCACCGGCCCGGAAAATCGGCGGATGCTGATTCGCGGGGTGGGAATTCCGGAATCCAGCGTGTAGGACGATTCCTAGGCCGGCGGTTGGCCGTCGAGCAGGTTGTGCTCAAGCGCGTAGCGCACCAGTTCGGCGGTGCTCTTGAGCCCGATTTTTTCCTGGATGCGCGTCTTGTGCGTGCTGACCGTCTTGGCGCTCAGATTGAGCTGATCCGCGATGTCGCCGACGGAGCGCCCGGAGACGAGCATTCGAAACACCTCGAATTCCCGGTCGGAAAGCGCCGCATGCCGCGGACCCGATTCCCCTGCGGCCGCGTTCAGGGCAAGGTGCTCGGCTGCGGCCGAATTGATGTACACGCCGCCCGCCGCGACCTTGCGGATCGCGCCGATCAGTTCACCCGAGGCGCTGTCCTTGGTGAGGTAGCCGCTCGCCCCGGCCTTGTAGGCCCGAGCTGCGTATTGCTGCTCGCCGTGCATCGACAGCACCAGGATGCGCAGCCTGGGTTTCTCCAGCTTGAGACGCTTGATCAGTTCGATGCCCGAAATGCCGGGCATCGACATGTCGAGCAGGACAAGATCGAATTCGCCTCCGCGCACCTTGGCGAGGGCCTGATCGCCGTCGACCGCTTCGTCGGCGACCTGCACGTCGGGCGCCGACGCGAGAATCTGCTTCAGCCCTTCGCGCACCAACGTATGGTCGTCCGCAACCAGCAGGCGGATCATTCGGCCGCCTCGCGATCGTGGCGGACGCGCGGGATGTGCGCCGCGACCCGTGTGCCGCCCAGCGGGCTGGCTCCAATCTCAGTCCGGCCGCCGAGATAATAAGCGCGTTCGTGCATTCCCTTGAGTCCGATGGATCTGGTTTTCTCGCGCTCTTCAGCGGGTATTCCCCGGCCGTCGTCGTCGACGGTCAAGGTGACGACCCCTCCGGACACAGCCAATGCAATGCGCGCGTGCTCGGCCCCGGAGTGGCGCGCCACGTTCGTGAGCGACTCCTGCATGATACGGTAGATCGCCGTCGCGATCGGCCGCGAAACCTCGGCAAGCGCGTTCGCGTCACCGAGCGCGAGATCGCACGCCACGCCTGAGCGCTGTTGGAAGTCTCTGACCAGCCAGTCGGCCGCGTCCGACAGACCGAGATCGTCGAGCATCAGCGGGCGCAGATCGGAAGACATGCGCCGGGTCGAGGCGACGGTCGCGTCCAGCATCCGGTCCATGCCTTCGATTTTTGCGGCGAGCGCGGTCTGCGATACCGTGAGGCGCTGGCGCACCCAGGCGACGTCCATCTTCAAGGCGGTGAGGGCCTGTCCCAGTTCATCGTGCAATTCACGTGCGATCAGTGTCTTTTCCTCTTCGCGCGCCTCCAGCACGCGCGCAGACAGCTCGCGCAATTCCGCTTGCGAGCGCCGGATCGCATCCTCCGCCTGCTTGCGGCGCGTAACGTCGCGCAGGATCACGGTGTAGAGCCGCTGCCCGTCCGCTCCGGTCTGCGAAATCGACGCCTCGATCGGAAATTCCTCGCCGTCCGCGCGCAGGGCCCAAAGGATCGTCTCGTCGCCCATGCGACGATTGGTCACGCCGGTGCGTCCAAAACCATCCACGTTGTGGCGGTGCGTATCGCGAAAACGCGGCGGCAGAAAGCGATCGAGCGGCGCGCCGATCGCTTCCTGGCGCAGGCAGCGGAACATCTGCTCGGCCGCCCGGTTGAACACCACGATGCGTTGAGCCTGGTTGATCGTGATGACCGCGTCCATCGCCGAATCGACGATGGCGGCAAAACGTGCTTCCGACTCGTCCAGCGCGGCTCGCATGCGCACCGCCTCGCGCCGATGCTCGCCGCTGCGCAGCATCAACGCGGCCTCCGAGCGCAACGCCTGGCGCCAGGCAAGCCAGAAGGTGAGCGCCAGGGAGACCAGGTCCACCGTGATCGCCGGGGCCACGATTTCAGGATGCTCCCACCCGGTAGCCAGCGCGGCCATGTTGAGCGCAACCAGCGCGGCGGCGGCCGCGAACAGAGCGAGGACGCGGCCGGTGCGGGGGCTGCGCGAGCGGGTTTCCTCTGTGGTGCTCACGTGAAATTGACGCAGGTCAATGCAGTTCCCGGCGCCGGAGGCACAGTGCGCGAATCATGCAGGTAACAGAGCCCATGGAACATGCAACGTCCGAACTCGTGATCGATCCGATGTTGATCCGTAAGTACGATGTCAGCGGCCCACGCTACACGTCGTATCCGACCGCCGACCGTTTCGTCGAAGCATTCGGCGAGGACGAGTACGCCAACTGGCTTGGCAAACGCAATATCGGCGGAATCAGCCAGCCCTTGTCCTTGTATGTGCACCTGCCGTTCTGCCCCAACATCTGCTACTACTGCGCCTGCAACAAGGTCGTCACCAAGGACCACGGCAGATCGGCCAAGTATATCAAGTACCTGGCGCGCGAACTGGCGCTGGTCGCCGGGCACCTGGGCGGCGAGCGCGCGATCAGCCAGATTCACTGGGGGGGCGGCACGCCGACGTTTCTCGCGCCCGAGGAGATGCGCGCTCTGATGCGCGCCATCGAGGCGAATTTCGAACGTCAGCCCGGCGCCGAATGCTCGATCGAGGTGGACCCGCGCTGCCTCGAGGCGGGGCGGCTCGCGGAACTTGCCGCACTGGGCTTCAACCGCATTTCGATCGGCGTGCAGGATTTCGATCGTGCGGTCCAGGAAGCGATCCACCGGGTGCAGAGCGAGGAAGAGACGCGCCGCGCCGTGGAAGAGGCGCGCGGGCACGGTTTCGTTTCGGTGAATTTCGACCTGATCTACGGATTGCCCAAGCAGACCCTGGACGGCTTCGGTGCAACGCTCGACAAGGTGCTCGATCTGTCGCCGGACCGCATCGCGCTCTACAGTTACGCCCACCTGCCGAGCGTGTTCAAGCCGCAACGGCGGATCAACGATGCCGACATGCCCGCGGGTGAGCAGAAGTTGCAGCTGCTGACTCTCGCCATCGGTCGGTTGACGCGCGCGGGATACCTGTACATCGGCATGGATCACTTCGCGCGGCCGAATGACGACCTCGCCGTGGCGCAGCGCCAGGGGCGCCTGACGCGCAATTTCATGGGCTACCAGACGCAGGGCGACGGCGACGTGCTCGGGTTCGGCATCTCGGCCATCGGCAAGATCGGCCCCGCTTACTGCCAGAGCGTGAAGACGCTCGACGAGTACTACGACCGGCTCGATGCGGGACGGCTTGCGGTGATGCGAGGCCTGGAACTCACTGCGGACGACCTCGTGCGGCGCGCCGTCATCCAGGCGTTGATCTGCCATTTCCGCCTTTCCATCGAGTCGATAGAAATGGCCTATCTGGTCGATTTCAAAGAGTACTTTGCCGCGGAGCTGACTGAACTCAGGCGCTTCGTCAGCGAAGGCCTGGTCGAGGTGACGCCCGACTGGATCGCGATCACACCCAGGGGACGCCTGCTGGTGCGTGTAATCTGCATGCAGTTCGACCGTTACCTGCGCGAGAGCCAGCAGCGCGCCCGTTACTCCAAGGTGATCTAGCGGTGCCGGAGGGTCTGGCTGTCGCAGCGGCGCTGCTCGGTTTCGCTTCGGGAGCGCACTGCCTCGGCATGTGCGGCGGAATTGTCGGCGCCTTCGGCGCGCAGCGGCCGGTACGAATCACAATGCGGCGCCGAAACAGGCTCGAGTGGCGTGCGCCGCTCGCGTTCAATGCGGGCAGGATTTCCAGCTATGCGGCGGCCGGGGCAGTAGCCGGCGCGCTGGGCGGGGGCGCCGGGGCCGTGTTCGGGTTCTGGTTCAATTGGCAACTCGCGCTTCAAATTGCCGCGAGCCTGCTACTGATACTGGCAGGCGTTCAGCTGGCAGGGTTGGCAGCACCGCTCACGCGGCTCGAGTCACTCGGACGGCCTGTGTGGCGGCATTTCCAGCCGCTCGCTGCCCGTTTCGTGCCTTTCGATACGTCCGGACGCGCTTTTGCCGCTGGGGTTGCCTGGGGGTGGTTGCCGTGTGGGATGGTGTACACCGCGCTCGCGACCGCCTTGCTCGCCGGCGGCGCGATGGCGGGCGCGTCGGTGATGCTTGGTTTCGGTCTCGGGACACTGCCCTGGCTGCTCGCGGCGGGGGTCGGATACGCGCGCTGGCGCGACGCGCTCGCCCGGCCGGGCTGGCGCATTGCATCCGGCAGCCTGGTGCTTGCTTTCGGCGTGTTCGGCCTGGCGCGCGTCGCCGCATCATCCGACGCGATACGCAGCGGACTGCTCTGCCTTTGATTACTTCGCCGGACCAGATCGAGCCGGCGCGCCGATCAGATGGAACCGGCGCGCCGGTTGGCGTGCGTACGCTCGAAGTGTTCCTGGCAGGCGACGCAGCGAATGGCGCCCAGATTTGCCATCAACCGGCGGTACGGGATCTCGTTCTCGCAGTCGACGCACACGCCGAATTCCGGACCGTGAAGGCGCTCGCGCGCGCCTTCGAGTGCGCGCAATTCCGCGAGGCCACGCTCGATCGCCGCGATGTCGAGGCTGGTCTCCAGGTCGGCGACGGCATCGTCGTCGATTTCCGCCAGATGATTGGCGAGGTGCATCGTTTCGGAGTTGCCCGGTTGTTTCAGCGCCGTGGCAATCTGATCGCGCAGCGCGCCGGCGCGCCCGTCGATGTGCGCGCCCAACGCTTCGCGTTGCTCGATCGTGAGATAGCGCATGTTGCTTTAACGGCAGACCAGCACCGGGATGTTCGAGTGGGTGAGGACCTTGTTGGTTTCGCTTCCCAGCACCAGGGCGGAAAGACCGCGCCGGCCATGGGAGGCCATCACCAGCAGGTCGCACTTCTTGCTGCGCGCCGCGCGCAGGATGCCTTCATAGGCCTGGTTGTTGGCCAGGTGCAGCGTGGCGCACTCGACGCCCTCGGCTTCCGCCTCGATTTCCACGACCGAGAGCGCTTTCCTGGCTTCCTTTTCGGTAAGTTCCTTGTAGCGCTTGGGCGAGACCTGCGGCACGTAGATCGCCGCCTCGCCATACACCGGCGGGACATATTCCGGCATTACATACACGCCAGTCAACCTGGCATCAAGGCTGCGCGCTAGCCCGACCGCGGTCTTGATTGCCTTGTTGGAAAGCTTGGAGCCGTCGGTGGCGACGAGAATATGCTTGTACATTGACCCGCTCCTTGGTGATCTGTGGAGTATCTGAAAGCCATGTTGGGCCGTTCGAGAGCGGCACGATTGACGTGGATCAAAATACGGCGGTGCGCGGCCTCAGGCTGCGTGCGCCAGCGCCGTCAGCCGGTCTCGGTTACGCAGTGTGATGGCGCGACGCTCGACGCCGATCAGGCCGTCCGATTGCATCTGCGCGAACGCGCGGGAAAGCGTCGCCTTGGTCACACCAAGCCGCGCAGCCAATACCGTCTTGCTTGCGGGCAGAATCACCCTCGCGGACGCGCTGCCCGGAGGCGCCAGAGATTCGAGCAGGGAGGCGAGGCGTTGCGCGCAAGTGTGAGACTGTGCCTCGAGGTCGGCGACAAAATCGTGGACGCGCTGGCTGAGCGCCGCAAGCATCCCGCGCGCAAAGTGAGGATCCTGGTCGACCATGCCGAGGACGGCCTCCGAGGGCAGAAACAGGAGCATCGAGTCGACGATGGTCTGTGCGCTGATGGGGTAGGGCCGGACCATGAAGACCACGGGCTCGCCGAAGGTTTCACCCGCCCCGACGAGGCGCAGCACCCGCTCGCCGTTGGACGCCGGAACGAACAGTTTGACCATTCCGTAGGCGACGGCGTAGAAACCCTGCGACGCATCGCCGCGCGAGTAAAGCGTCGCCCCCCGCTTGGCGCGCAGCACCCGGGTGCTCCGCGCGAGCTCCGCGACGTGCTCCTTCGACGTATGCCTGAAGATCGGCAGGTTGCCGAGGATGCCTTCGATGCGCTGCAGGTCCGTGCCGGACACGGGCCCCCCTTCTGGTATTGTTGGTGCAGTCATCTTGCCTGCCTCGCTGAGCGCCGAATTGAGATAGGTCAAATCCGGCGGGTATGGGCAAGGGCAGCGGCTAACTGAGGTTCGTTGACGCAGGACAATTGCTTGACCTCGGTCAAGCGTCGCGACCGCGCATGGCCTAGGGTGGCGGAGCATGGATTACCTTGCACTGAAATCGATCCACGTCGCCAGCGTTGCCCTCAGCCTGGGCGGATTCCTCGCGCGCGGTCTGCTGATGCTGGCGGGCTCACCGCTGCTCGCGGCGCGATGGCTGCGCATCGCACCCCATGTCGTCGATACCGTGTTGCTGGCGAGCGCGTTGTGGCTCGCGGCGGCGATTCGACAGTATCCGTTCGTGCACGGCTGGCTGACTGCCAAGGTATTGGGCCTGCTCGTTTACATCGGGTTCGGCACGATTGCCCTGCGCCGCGGGCGTACCAGGCGCATTCGCGCAAGCGCTTTCTGCATTGCGCTGGCCGCGGCGGCGTACGTGGTAGCAGTGGCGCTCACCCGTTCGCCGCTGCTCAGTCGATGACTGCAATGCTCGAGCAGGCGGACGTAGAGCTGGAACTCGAAGGGATGACCTGCGCGGCGTGCGCCGCGCGCATCGAATCCAACCTCAACAAGCTCGAAGGCGTAGAGGCGCGCGTGAATTTCGCCACCGAGCGCGCGAGCGTGCACTTCGTACCAGGCAAGCTCGATGTCGCGGCGCTGATCAGGCGGGTGCAGGACACCGGGTACGACGCGCGCATCTCAACCGGTATCGTGAACCGGGACCACACGGCCGAGCATCGCGCCGCGTGGCGGGAATTCCTCGCGGCGGCGCTTCTCACGGCCCCGTTCTTCGTTGCGATGGGTGCCATGTTCGCCGGGCGGCACGACCTGCTGCCGGGTTGGATGCAGTGGCTGCTTGCCACGCCGGTGCAGTTCTATTGCGGATGGCGCTTTTATGCTGGCGCGTACCGCAGCTTGAAAGGCGGCGGCGCGAACATGGACGTGCTGGTGGCGCTCGGCACGAGCGTAGCGTATCTTTTCTCCAGCGCGGTGCTGTTCCTCGGGCTGCCTGAGCACCTTTACTTCGAGGCCGGAGCGGCGGTCATCACGCTGGTGCTGCTCGGGAAATATCTCGAGGCCCGCGCCAGGCTGCGCACCGCGCAGGCGCTCGAAGGACTCATCAAACTGCAGCCGAAGACCGCGTGGGTCGAGCGCGAAGGCCGCCTCGTTGAAGTGGATATCGCAACCATCAGGTCTGGCGATGTTTTTGTGGTGCGGCCGGGTGACGCGATCGCGGTGGATGCCCGCGTCGCGGAGGGGGAAACGAGCGTCGACGAGTCCATGCTCACGGGCGAATCGATGCCGGTGGACAAGCGCAAGGGCGGCCGAGTCTACGCGGGCACCATCAACGGCATGCACTCGGTCCGGTGCGTCGCGACCGGCGTCGGGCGCGAAACCCTGCTGGCCGGCGTGATCCGTCTGGTGGCCGCGGCGCAGGGCTCCAAACCTCCGGTGCAGAAACTGGTCGACAACGTGGCCGGGGTGTTCGTGCCGGTCGTGATCGGCATCGCGGCGCTGACGTATCTGTTCTGGTGGTGGCGTGCAGGGGCGCTCGGAGCAGGCCTGATGCCTGCGGTGTCGGTGCTGGTGATCGCCTGCCCGTGCGCACTGGGACTCGCAACGCCGACCGCGTTGATGGTCGGCGTGGGCCGCGCCGCGCGCGCCGGCATCCTGATCCGGAATGCCGACGCGCTCGAGGCCGCGGAAAACATCGACACCCTTGTTTTCGACAAAACAGGGACGCTGACGCGCGGAGAGCCTTCGGTCACCGATATTTTCCCCGCGGCGGGCGCGGAGGCCGAAGCGCTGCTGCGGGTGGCAGTCACGCTCGAGAATCGCTCGGAACATCCGCTGGCGCGCGCGATTCTGCGCCATCCGGCCGCGGCGCGCGTGCTGCCGATGGCGGTGAGCGAGATCGAGGCGCACGGCGGCCAGGGGATTTCGGCTGCCCAGGGCGGAAGTGTCGCGAGGCTTGGTTCGCCGGAATTTCTCAGGCAAGCGGGGGTCGAATTCGAAGCTGGAGATCTGGACCGGCTGCGCGCGGAAGGCAAGACAGTCGTGGGCGTGGCACATGGGGCGCAGTTCCTCGGCTGGATCGCGCTTGCCGATACGCTGCGCGAGACGACGGCGGCGGCACTGGCGCGGATTGTTCGAATGGGCATCGATCCGGTGATGCTTTCGGGCGATCACGCGGCCGCGGCGAGGGCCATCGCGGACCAGCTCGGCATTGCGCGCTGGAAGGCGGAGGTTCTGCCGGCGGACAAGGCGGTAGAGGTCGATACGCTGCAACGCGAAGGCAGGCGCGTCGGCATGGCGGGCGACGGGGTGAACGACGCGCCCGCGCTGGCCAGGGCCGATGTCGGTTTCGCGCTTGCGAGTGGCAGCGGTGCTTCGCTGGATGTCGCCGACGTAACGCTGATGAAAAACGACCTCGCCGGCATTGCCGATGCGATCGAGTTGTCGCGCGCGACGCTGTCCAAGATCCGGCAGAATCTGTTTTTCGCGTTCATCTACAATGTTCTGGGCATTCCGCTCGCCGCTGCCGGATTGCTCAATCCGGTGATCGCCGGTGCAGCGATGGCGCTCAGCTCGGTATCGGTCGTCTCCAATTCACTGCTATTGAACCGCTGGAAACCTCGCTGAAGGCAATCTCATGGACAAAGTCGAATTGAAAGTTGAAGGAATGCATTGCGAGGGTTGCGTGAAGAGCGTGACGCGCGTGTTGACGGCCCTCCCCGGTGTCGACTCGGTGGAAGTCTTGCTCGCCGAGGGCAAGGCGAACGTGGCTTACGACCCCGTGCGCGCGGGCGTCGCGGACTTCAAGCGCGCCGTCGAGCACGCCGGGTTCAAGGCGCCGTAGGCGCAGGGGTCAAACGGCAACGAGGGCGATCTTCCGTCAACCGCGTCCGTCCCTGTCGTCCTTCGACGGCACGCCGGCCGCCTGGTCCGGCGCCAGAAAGATCGCGAAAAGGAAGATCCCCAGCGAAACGAGTACGGTGATTCCTGCCACCGTGAATGCGAGCGACTTTCCTTGCCACAGGCCGGTGAACCAGTCGTTGAGTTCGTCGAACAGGACGGCCGTCTTTCCGCCGAAGCGTTTTAGTTGACTCACGTAGGTCTTGGAAGATCGCGCAGGAATCAAGTAGACATTGCCGTTCACGACCTCATAGGCCAGCGCGTTGTCCGAAGGATCTTCGGCCGTCACGTAGATCAGCGCGGCGCTGCACAGGCCGACCGACATGACGGCGAGGCTCGCGAGGTAAAGGCGGATCTTCAGGCCTGCTGTCTTCCAACGCATCGCACCCCTCGTCGTCAACCGTGAAGATACCCCGGCGGCCTGTGCCGGTCCCCGGAACTCTGGAAATGAGGATCTTGCCCCAATCGGCGGCTTCGCTCCTCGTTTTGTCGTGTTGCGGCGACGTAATTCATCGCAATGTGTGAAAAAGCGTGAAGTGTGTCACGGTGGCGGCCGCTCTTTCTTGAGATACTTTCAATAAGCGAACTGCAAGTGGGGGGATTCCTTGAAACACTTATCTGGTCCGAAGCCGCTGATGTATCACGAGGCCGTCGCCGGCGCAGCGCAGGGATACGGGCCGCGGCTTTCCGTAACATCCCATACTCTGGGTGATCAAGGGATTCGCTTGACGGAGGCCATGGAACAGGCCAGGCAGACTACGGTTCTGTTTGCCGACGTCAGCGGTGTTGCCAAACCATACGAATCCGAGCGAGACCCGGCTTCCGCCGAGGCGATCGCCGGCTGCCTCGAGCTGCTGCGGCAGACCGTCGAGTCGCACGGTGGACGTGTCGTGAAGACCATCGGCGACAAGGTCATGGCGGCGTTCGCGACGCCCGACGCGGCTGCGAATGCCGCGGCCAGCGCCCAGTATGCGGTCGACGCCCTTCATGCTGCCGGCGATACGAAGCTCGGAGTGCGTATCGGCTTTCATTTCGGCCCCGTGATCCAGAGGGACAACGACGTGTTCGGCGACACGGTGAACCTCGCCGCCCGGCTCACGGAACTGGCGGCAAGAAACCAGATCATCACCGTGCAGGAAACCGCTGAGCGGCTCGCGCCGCTGTGCCGCAACTTCATGCGGCGCCTGTATGCGATTCACGTCAAGGGCAAGGCCGAAGATGTCGAGCTGTGCGAGTTCGTGTGGCACCAGGCCGACGATGTCACGGTGTTCGAGACCAATCGCACCAAGGCCAAACTTGCGCCCGTCACGCTGCGCCTGAAGCATCGCGACCGGGAAATCATCCGCAGGCGGGAAAACGATTCGATCATCATCGGGCGCGACCAGGGCTGCGGCCTCGTCGTCGCCGAGGACATGGCCTCGCGGCAGCATTGCACCATCGAACGGCGCCAGAACAATTTCGTCCTTACCGACCGGAGCGCGAACGGGACTTTCGTGACGGTGGAGGGGGACACGGAAATCCGGCTGCGGCGAGAAGGGTTTACGTTGAGGAAACACGGCTGGATTTCTTTCGGCCAGCCGCGGGCGCAGGCAAAGGAACTGGTGGAGTATTTCTGCGAAGAGAATCCGGAGACGATGGCGGATTAGCGGCCCGCGGAATCGGCAAGCAACGATTCGAGCAGCCGGTTGAAACGCTCCGGATCATCCACGAACAGTGCGTGGCCCGCGTCGGCGAAGACTGCGATACGGGTGGCCGGCCGCGCGCGGCGCAGATTTTCGGCCTGGGCCGCCAACGGCGGCGTGACAGCATAGACGAGCGGTACGGGAACTGCGCGTGCGATCTGGCGCCAGTGCTTCCTCGGCACCGATGATGGAAACAGCGAAATGCTGGCCGAGAGCGGCATGCGCATCGCCTGGTCGCGCAGCGCGCGCAGCTCCGCCTCCGGCCTGGGCGAGCGGAACATGCCCCGCACAAAACCCTGCAGGGCCGCGGGGCGGTCGCGTTCGAGTTCTGCGACAAAGTCGCTGCCGCTTGGGGGCGGCGGGTCCTCTCCCACGGAACTGTCCACGAGCACGAGCGCGTGCAGAGCGTCTGCGCCGTGTTCATGCACGTACTCGAGCGCCTCGAGCGCTCCAAGCGACCAAGCTACCAGGACCACGCGCCGGTAGCGCGCGACGAACTCAGCGATGTCCTGCGCGCGGCGCCCGATCGCGTAACCGCCGGCGGGTACGTCGGAGAGCCCTTGCCCGCGCGGATCGAGCGCAGCCACCGCGTAGCGCTCGCCGAGCGCGGCAAGTTGCGGGCGGAAAATCGATGCAGGCATCGACCAGCCAGGCACGAATGCCACGACGGGAGAGTCCCCATCCCGCAAGCCGGCCTCGAGAACATGCAGGCGCACCTGGTCGGACGTCGTGAACCAGTGACTCGCGGGCTCTGCACCGATTGCGTCGGACATTGCTGCGGCGAGCGCGACGGCGGCAGCGAACCGCCATCGCATGCTATTGTTGACGCAGCGCGGGCGCGCACACGGCGGTGACGCGCTTGTGGTTCGCAAGGATCGCGCGATAGGGCGACAGCTTGCGTCCTACGATCACGTGGGAGCGTTCGTCGCGCTGATCGTGATACTGGTAGCCGAACGAAAATGGCAGAGGCGCTGGCTGCCGCGCCTTCCAGGCACGGTCGAGCGCCGCCTGGAAGGCGCCTTGAAACGGCGGTATCGGGACGTCGTAGCGCCCGTGCATCTGCAGGTCCCATCCGCGTTCGAGCGCCATGTAGGGCAGGCCTGAATCGTCCTGCACCAGGAATCCGGTGACTTCGAGCAAGGTCCTGCTCAGGGACTTGAACTTGCCGCTGTGCAACAGGTACGAGGCCGATTTGATGAACGTGGTGGTGGGCGCGAAAGAGCGCAGGTAATCGAGAAACTCCGGATAGTGTGCAAGTCCCCGGTCCGTTGCGTCGAGCGAAAAATAGTGCATGCGCTGCACTTTGGGCGATCCCGGTACGCGGAATTCGATGGTGACGCCCTTGAGCTGGCGCAGGGGCCGGCCGCCGGGTTTCGATTCTTCCCGCGGCAGCCGTGCAATATCATTCGGCACGACACGCAGGATATCGAGTCCGGAGAGCGTCATCGATATCATCGCGAGCGGCACCACACCGCGCAGGTGGGCGGTCCTCAGCTGCT
This sequence comes from Betaproteobacteria bacterium, assembly GCA_016195915.1. Lineage (GTDB taxonomy): Bacteria > Pseudomonadota > Gammaproteobacteria > Burkholderiales > SG8-39 > JADGRQ01. The sequence goes on from JACPYS010000001.1 coordinate 27,109, forward strand.
TGGCCATGTTCTCGGTAATGAAATAGTTGCGTTCGAACAGATCGCGCGTGGCCGCGCGTACGTCCGTGATCAGGCGCTGGAGCTGGCGCTCGTTCATCGTATCGACGTCCGGTACCTCACCCGGGTGTTCCAGTCCGAACATGACGAAAGTTTCGCAGTCCGGGAACAGCCAGTAGGCGTTGAAGAAATCCGGCCCGCTGAACGGGTACAGCAGGGTCTTGCCAAGCGGGCAAGTTGGCGAAATTGCCGCATCGCGCCACGCGGTCATTGCCGAAACGCGGCCTTCGCGCAGCCTGGCCCAGGCGCTTTGCATCGTCGCGCTGTGCTCCTTCCAGACATTGGATTGCGCAAATTCGAGGTGCTCGGGGAGCATCGGCGGGAGCCCTGACATCAGCCGCGAGGTCGAATTGACCCGCCACTGCGCGCCGAGATCGAAATCGGTGCGCAGTTGCGCCGCCGGCAGTGCGGGAAAAGCAAACAGGACGAGGAGCGCGAGAAGCGCGGAGCGAACCATCATGTTTTCTTGTTGCGGGATCTTCAGGGCAAAATCATATCATTCGAGCGCGGCGCGGGAACGTCCGGAATCGCAGGGGACCCGCTGTCGGATCGAGTAAAATCCCCGCTCCATGCGCTTTCCAATCGCCGCACTTCTGTTCGCCGCGGCGCTTCCGGCCCTTGCCCAGCCCTCCGCCAAGGACTCCGGCAAGAGTGCTGCAGGCGCGCCGTTTCCAGCCATGGCCGTGAAGGCGGTGGCCGCGAAAATTGCGCCGGCGATCGACGAGGCGAACGCCGTCGGCAACCTTCGCGCCGACGAAGCGATCACGATCCGCCCGGAAATCGCCGGGCGCATCGTGTCGATGCCTTTCAAGGAAGGCGAGAACGTGAAAAAAGGCGACCTTCTCGCCGCGCTCGATGCCGCGGAATTCCGGGCGATCCTCGCGTCTTCGGCCGCCCAGGCGACGCTCGAGCAGCAGCGCCTCGAGAGGTCCGAGGACCTGTTCAAGAAGGGATTCATCAGCCAGCAGGCGCTGGATGAATCGCGCTCGACGCTCGCACGCTCGAAGGCCAAGCTCGCCGAAGACGAGGCGAGGCTCGCGCGCACGGAGATTCGCGCGCCGTTCCCGGGCGTGGTGGGCCTGCGGCAGGTGAGCGAGGGCGCGTTTGTCGCCGCCGGCACCGACATCGCGCGGCTCGAAAAGATCGACCAGCTCAAGTGCGATTTCCGCGTGCCGGAGAATTTCCTCGGCCGCCTGAAGGGCAACCAAAACGTGCGCATCCAGGTTGACGCGTACGCGGCAGACACGTTCAACGGGGCGGTCTACGCGATCGAGCCCGGGGTGGACGAGCAGACGCGCACCGTGCTGGTCCGTGCACGCGTGCTGAATGCCGGGTTGAAATTGCGGCCGGGAATGTTTGCGCGGGTGTATCTGCAACTTGCAGTGCGCGAGAAGGCCGTCTGGATTCCGGAAGCGGCGATCGTACCGCGCGGCCAGGCGAGCACGGTGTTTCGTATCGTCGACGGGAAGGCGCAGCTGATCGAGGTGCAGACCGGGGCGCGCAGGGTCGGCGAAGTGGAGATCGTGAAAGGGATCGGCGCCGGAGACCTCGTCATCACCGAGGGAACGCAGCGCATCGGACCCGGTTCCGCGGTGCAGCTGATGGCGCAAAATCCTGCCGTGAAGCCCGCGGCGGGCGCAGGCGCTCCCGGTAAGTAAGCGATGCAGCTCCCCCAGATCTGCATCCGCCGCCCGGTTTTCGCCACTGTCATGAGCCTCATGATCGTGCTGCTCGGCGTGATCTCGTTTCAGCGCCTGTCGGTGCGCGAGTACCCGAAGATCGACACGCCCGTGGTATCGGTGCGCACGGTATTCAAGGGCGCGAGTCCGCAGGTGATCGAGTCGCAGATCACGCAGCCGCTGGAGGATTCGCTCTCCGGCATCGAGGGGGTGCGAACCATCAAGTCGGTGTCGCGGGAAGAAGTCAGCCAGATCACGATCGAGTTCGTGCTCGAGCGCAATGTCGACGCGGCTGCGAACGACGTGCGCGACCGGGTTGCGCGCGTCAAGGCGCTGTTGCCGGCGAGCGCCGATGATTCGGTGGTGTCAAAGATCGAGGCGGACGCGCAGGCCATCATCTGGCTCAGGCTGTCGTCGGATCGTCACGACGCGCTGCAGATCTCGGACCATGCCGACCGCTACGTCGCGGACGGCCTGAAAACGCTGCCCGGGGTCGCGTCGGTGATCATCGGTGGCGAGCGGCGCTACGCGATGCGCCTGTGGATCGACCGGGACCGGCTGGCAGCGTTCGGCCTGACGCCGCAGGATGTCGAGGCGGCGTTGCGGCGACAGAACGTGGAGATACCGTCGGGCAGGATCGAGTCCGCGCAGCGCGAATTCACGGTGCTCACCGAGGCGGACCTGAAGAGCGAAGAGCAGTTCAACGACATGATCCTCACCGAGGCGCGCGGCTATCCGGTGCGCCTGAAGGACGTCGGCGCGGCACGCCTGGGGGCGCTCGACGAGCGCAACCTGGTGCGCGTCAATGGCAATCCCGCCGTGGGCCTGGGCATCGTCAAGCAGTCCACCGCGAATACGCTCTCCGTGGCACAGGCCGTCAAGCGCGAAATGGCGCGCATGCAGCCCGGGCTGCCGCCGGGCATGTCGCTGAAGATCGCCTTCGACTCGTCGCTGTTCATCGAGCGCTCGATCGAGGGCGTCTACCGTACCATGGTCGAGGCGGTGGCCCTGGTGATGCTGGTGATCTTCGTGTTCCTGCGCTCGATGCGCTCAACGCTGATTCCGTTCGTCACCATACCGGTATCGCTGATCGGCGCGTTCTTCTTTCTGTTTCTGATGGGATTCACCGTCAACGTGCTGACGCTCCTCGGACTGGTCCTGGCCATCGGCCTGGTCGTGGACGATGCGATCGTGGTGCTGGAGAACTGCCACCGCCACGTCGAGATGGGCAAGGCGCCGATGCAGGCCTCCATGGACGGTTCACGCGAGATTGCGTTTGCGGTGATCGCGATGAGCCTGACGCTCGCCGCGGTGTTCGCGCCGCTCGCCTTCATGACCGGCAGCACCGGCAAGCTGTTTACCGAGTTTGCGCTCACCGTGGCGGCCGCGGTCCTGGTGTCGGGTTTCGTCGCGCTCACGCTTACGCCGATGATGTGCTCCAGAATTCTCAAGGCGCACGAATCGCATGGCCGGCTGTTTCGGGCGATGGAGCGGTTCTTTGTCGGCATGACAAACCTCTACCGCCGCCTGCTCGGCGCCGCGCTCGGGCTGCGCTGGGTCGTGCTCGGAATCTTTTTCGCAGTCGCAGCCGGGGCGGTGGTGATCTACCAGTCGCTCAAGTCGGAGCTCTCGCCGAGCGAGGATCGCGGGTTCTTCATCACGGTGGTGCTGGCCCCTGAAGGAGCCTCGATGGACTACACCGACGGCTACATGCGTCAGATCGAGGCGCTCTACGCCAAGGTTCCGGAAATCCAGACCTATTTCGTTGCGGTCGCGCCTGGGCTTGAGCGTCCGAACCCGGTCAATTTCGGCATTGCCTTCAGCCAGCTCCTGCCATGGGAGCAACGCACGCGGAACGCGCAGGCCGTGACGAGCGAGCTGGCGCCGAAGCTCTTTGGCGGCCTGCCGGGCGTGCTCGCCTTTCCGATCAATCCGCCTTCGCTCGGCCAGAGCTTCCGCAACCCGCCGGTGCAATTCGTGATCCAGGCGAATTCGTATCAAGACCTCGAGCGCATGACGAATGCGCTTCTCGCGAAGGCGCGCGCATCGAAGGCGATTGCCAACCCGGACACGGACCTGCGCCTGAACAAGCCGCAGCTGTCGGTGGAAATCGACCGCGAGAAAGCCGCGGGAATGGGCATCGACGTGGAAACCATCGGGCGCACGCTCGAAACGCTGCTCGGCGGGCGGCAGGTGACGCGCTTCAAGCGCGAGGGCAAGCAGTACGACGTGATCGTGCAGCTCGAGGCCAAGGACCGCAACACGCCCACCGACCTGACCTCGATCTTCGTGCGAGCGCGCGACGGACGCCTCGTCCAGCTCTCGAACCTGGTGCGCATGCGCGAGAGCGTGGGGCCGAAGGAGCTGAACCACTTCAATCGGCTGCGCGCGACGGTTCTCTCGGCCAGCATCGCGCCGGGCTATACGCTCGGCGAGGCGCTCGAGGCGCTCGACGCCGCCGCGAAGCAGACGCTCGACGTCACGGCCCGCACCGAACTGGACGGGCCGTCGCGCGAATTCAGCGAGTCCGGCGCTGCCCTCGCCGTGACCTTCCTGCTTGCCCTGGGTTTCATCTACCTGGTGCTGGCCGCGCAGTTCGAGAGCTTCAGCTCCCCGCTGGTGATCATGCTGACGGTACCGCTGGCAATGACCGGCGCGCTGCTCGCGCTCAAATTCTCCGGCGGGACGCTGAACGTCTATTCGCAGATCGGGCTGGTGATGCTGATCGGGCTCATCACCAAGCACGGCATCCTGATCGTGGAGTTCGCCAACCAGTTGCGCGAGCGGGGCATGGGCAAGCTCGAGTCGGTGATCGACGCTTCGGTGCTGCGCCTGAGGCCGATCCTGATGACCACGGGCGCGATGGTGCTCGGTGCGCTGCCGCTCGCGCTGGCCAGCGGCGCAGGCGCCGAGGCGCGCCAGCCGATCGGCTGGGTGATCGTCGGCGGTCTGTCGCTCGGCACGTTGTTTACGCTGTTCGTCGTCCCGACAGCCTACATGCTTCTGGTCGGCGGGCGTGGCGCTGCCGCACCGGACGTTGCGGAAGGGGCGGCGCTGGTTGCGGGAGGAATGCATGCCAAACAGGTATCTGGTCCGCAAGAGTGACGTATCACCTTACGCCCCCGCCAATCACACCGGGACGCGCAATTTCCGCATCATCGGGGCGGAGACGGTCGGCGCGAAAAATGTCGAGATGCTGATCGGCGAGATCGAGCGGGGCAAGGGCGCGCTGCCGCATTCCCATCCGGGCATCGAACAGGTGTGCCACCTGCTGGAAGGTACGGCGCAGGTCGAGGTGGGCGGCGAGGCGTTCGAGATGAAGAAGGGCGACAGCTGCTTCTTTCCGCCCGACGCGGCGCATGCGTTTACGGTCACCAGCGACCGGGCCGAGGTGATGGTGATCTATGCGCCTCCCTACGAGGAAGACCCGGCGCGGGTAAAGCGCGATGGCTGACGCGCTCGCGTGCTGAAATGGATTTCGGCTACACCCGCGAGCAGGAGGCGATCCGCGATGCGATCGCGAAAATCTGCGCGCGCCTGGGCGATGACTACTGGCTGAAGCGCGATCGCGAAGGCGGTTTTCCCGAGGAACTGCATCAGGCGCTCGCGGGCGCCGGCTGGCTCGGCATCGCGATGCCGGAAGCTTACGGCGGATCGGGGCTCGGAATTACCGAAGCGGCGATCATGATGCAGGCGATTGCGGAGTCCGGCGCGGGATTCTCCGGCGCATCGGCAGTGCACATGAACATCTTCGGGCTCAACCCGGTGGTCGTGTTCGGCGACCACGCGCAGAAGAAGCGCATGCTGCCGCCGTTGATCGCAGGCAAGGAGCGCGCCTGTTTTGCCGTTACCGAGCCCGACGCGGGGCTCGATACCGCGCGCATCAAGACGCGCGCCGAGCTCCGTGGAGATACCTATTACATTTCCGGTCAGAAGGTGTGGATATCCACGGCGCAGATCGCCGAGAAGATCCTGCTGCTTGCGCGTACCACGCCGATCGAGGACTGCGCGAAACCGAGCCAAGGGCTCACGCTGTTCTATACCGACCTTGACCGTGCGCATGTGGACGTGCACGAGATCGAGAAGATGGGCCGCAAGGCGGTGGATTCCAATCAGGTGTTTTTCGATGCCATGCCGGTTCCCGCCGCAGATCGCATTGGCGAGCAGGGCAGGGGGTTCGAGTACATCCTGCACGGCATGAACCCGGAGCGGATTCTGATCGCGGCGGAATCGGTCGGTCTGGGACGCTGCGCCCTGGCGCGTGCCACCGGGTACGCAAAGGAGCGCGTCGTTTTCAATCGACCGATCGGCAAGAACCAGGGTATCCAGCATCCGCTTGCCGCCAACTGGATGGCGCTGGAAGCCGCGAACCTGATGGTGTTCAAGGCGGCCTGGCTCTACGACTCCGGCAAACCCTGCGGCGCGGAGGCGAACGCGGCGAAATATCTCGCGGGGGAAGCATCGTTCGATGCCTGCCAGCAGGCGGTGATGACGCACGGCGGCTACGGCTACGCCAAGGAGTACCACGTAGAGCGCTACCTGCGCGAGTCGCTGATCGGGCGCATCGCGCCGGTGAGCCCTCAGTTGATCCTGTGTTTCATCGCCGAGCGGGTGCTCGGGTTGCCGAAGTCGTACTGACGCGGTGGCGAAGAAGACAAGTGTGAACACGCTTCAGCGGTTCAAATCCGGCGGCGCGCTCGTCCCGGCGAGCACCAGCTGGTATCTGGCGGACCTCGGAGAATTTCGGGGCAAGCAGATCCTGTATACGAGGCAATCGCCCCAGCGGCTCAAGACGCTACGTGAGCACGCGCTGATCGAGAGCGCGATATCGAGTAACCGGATCGAAGGGGTAGTGGTCGAAGCGAAGCGCGTGCGCGAGCTGGTGCTGGGCGCGCCACCGCTGCGCGACCGCGACGAGGAGGAGGTGCGCGGCTATCGGGATGCGCTCAAGCGCATTCACGAAGAAGGCGCAACGCTCCGCCAACTATGCTGAGCTACGGTAAACGCGTGCCGCAGTACGAGAGCGATGGTCAGCGTGTCACGCTGCGCATCTACGACGGGGTATTCGATCGGCCGCTGGCTCAGATGGTCGCAAAGTGGAATGCGGAAGGCAGGGACATCCAACTCGATGCACTACTCGTCCTGGCATACATGAAGGAGCATCCCTATATCGACGCGAAGCGGGCGAGCGGGCTGCTTCAACTCGAACGCGAGGATGCCCGAGGCGTACGCGATTACTTGAGCATCCCGGGAAAGGGGATTCTCGAGCGGCGCGGTAGAACGCAAGCGGCGACTTTCCATCTTGCGAAAGGCATCGCCAGGGACCTGCTGGGAAGAGCAGCCTACACGCGCACAAAGGCGATCGCACAATCGCGCTTTGCCGAGATCGTCCGCCAATATGTCCGCGACCATGACAGCATCACGAATCGCGAATGCCGGGAATTGCTGGGGCTCGGGGACTCGGCGTCCGCCCAAGTGGAGGCATCCCGTTACCTCAAGAAATGGTCGGCGAGTACGGGCTTCCTGAAAGCTGAGGGAACCCCGCCAAGGGTGAGGTATAGACTGCGAACTACTCTTCTTGGCAATGTACTTAGCAAATTGCGAGGGCAGTAAGTGCCGACCGAGGAGAGCCAAAAACCGTCGCTGCGTCATGCGGTTACGGGAACGGTCGTCTTAGCAAGAACTTAGCAAAATGGGCGAATTCTCCGAATCGGTCGTTGAAGACACCACCTTGGCGTTGCTGGAGAGCCTTGGCTGGACGGCCGAGTACGGCCCGGAGATCGCGCCGGGTGAAATTGCTGCCGAGCGCAAGGACTACTCCGGACGCGTGCCGGAGATTCGCCACTTGGCAGGTGGCGAATTGCGGCCGGCCCCGGCTTCCGTGAAGATTCGCCACACGCCGTCTGGCGTATTGGATGACCTCGCGTCGGCGGTCGACCAAGCCAGTTTCATCCGCGGATTTTCGCCAGCCCTCGGATGGTCGCACTACCAGACCTTGCTGCAGGTGGATCACAAGGCGGCGCGGCTGTTCTACGAGATCGAGGCCGAAAGGGACGGGTGGAGCGTCAGACATCTGGAACGTCAGATCCATGGCCTGCTGTTTGCGCGCCTGATCAAGAGCCGGGACAAGGCAGGCGCGCTGGACATGGCGCGCGAAGGCCAGGCGCTACGCGCGCCGATCGACACAATCAAGGACCCATACGTCCTCGATTTTCTGGATTTGCCGGAAGCTCCAGCGCTCCACGAGTCGCAAATCGAATCTGCCATCATCGCGCATCTCCAGGAATTCTTGCTCGAGTTGGGCAAGGGTTTCGCCTTTGTCGCGCGCCAGAAGCGGTTGACCTTCGAGGATGAACACTTGTACGTGGACCTCGTTTTCTACAACTGCATCCTGAAGTGCTACGTCCTGGTTGATCTCAAGATCGGTAGGCTGACGCATCAGGACGTAGGGCAAATGGATGGGTACGTGCGGCTTTTCGACGATCGCTTAACCTCGCCGGGCGACAATCCGACCATCGGCCTGATTCTTTGTGCGCAGAAGAACGATGCCGTCGCCAAATATTCCGTGCTGAGTGGGAGCAAGCAGATCTTTGCGGCCAAGTATTTGAAATATCTCCCGACGGAAGCGGAGCTGCGGCGCGAGCTCCAGCGCGAGCGGCACTTGCTGGATACGCGCCGCTCCATTTGGGAGAAGCCCTGATGCTCACCGACCAGCGAGAAACTATCGCACGAGTGGGCGGTAGCATAGAATTCCGCAAGTTCACCGATCCTGCATCGAGGAGCGCCGCATGAGAGAGGCACTGCACATCGTCGGCCGTGGCTACTTTTTCGAGGACCTTAGGGTCGGATTCAAGTTCCGCACCCATCGGCGCACCATTACCGAATCGGACCTGGCGAGCTTCGTCAATCTCACCTGGCTCACCGAAGAGCTGTTCGCCGTGGCGGATGATTCCGCACGTGTGCTGAAGGGCCGCCCGGTGCCCGGCGCGCTGGTCTATTCCTTCGCTGAAGGCCTGCTGCTTCCGACGATGCAGGACACGGGGATCGCGTTTCTCAATGCGGAACTCGACGTCAAGGGCCCGACATTCGTGAACGACACCATCCATGTCGAATCGGAAGTGACCGAGCACAGGCCGACCACCAAGGGCAACCGCGGACTGGTGCGTTTCGCCAATCACGTGATCAACCAGCGCGGCGAGACGGTGCTCGAGTACAACCCGCTGCGCATGCTGAAGAGGAAACCGAACTAGCCACGCCGCGCAAGGGTTGAGCTACCCTTGCGTGACCCGAACCCCATTCGCCCGCAGCGCAGCGAGCAGCGTCTGTGCATGTTCGCGGTCGCGGCATTCGATCACGAACTCCACTTCCGGGCGTTTCACCGACGCCGTGCCGAATACCCGCTGGTGCTGGACCTCGACGATATTGCCGCCTGCGTCGCCGATCATCGTGGCGACCTTGGCGAGGCTGCCCGAGATGTCGGCCATGTCGACGAGCAGCCGCACGAGGCGTCCGTCGCGCACCAGCCCGCGCATCAGCACCGCCGAAAGAACCCGGCTGTCGATGTTCCCGCCGCAGAGTGGAAACCCGACGCGCTTTCCGCGAAAGCGCTCGGGATGGTCGAGCAGGGCGGCAAGACCGGCCGCGCCCGCGCCCTCGGCGACGGTCTTCTCGATCTCGATCAGCGCGACCACTGCCCGTTCAATGGTCTCTTCCTCCACCAGCAGTACTTCGCGCACTTTCCCGCGTACGATCGCGAGCGGCATTTCGCCGACGTCGCGCACCGCCAGGCCCTCGGCGATGGTGTCGCCGCCGACCGATACCGGCAGGCCGTTGAGGCGCTGGTACATCGCGCTCCATGACCTCGATTCCACGCCGTAAATCTCGATCTCCGGGCGCAGCGACCGCGCTGCGGTGGCAATGCCCGCAATCAGGCCGCCCCCGCCGATAGGTACCACCAGGCAATCGAGCTGAGGATGTTCTTCGAGCATCTCGAGGCCCACCGTGCCCTGGCCCGCGATCACGTCCGCGTCATCGTAAGGGTGCACCAGTAGGAGTCCTTCGCGCGCAGCGTGTTCGCAGGCGAATTTGGCCGCTTCAGCGAGCGATTCGCCTTCGAGGCAGACCTCGGCGCCGAGCACCTGCGTGCCGCGCACCTTGCTGTTCGGGGTGCCCTTCGGCATCACGATCACTGCGCGGATTCCCAGCCGTGCGGCGTGGTGCGCGACGCCCTGCGCGTGGTTGCCGGCACTCATCGCGATCACCCCGCGCCGGCGCTGCGCTTCGGACAAGACCAGGAGCTTGTTCAGCGCGCCGCGCTCCTTGAACGAGGCGGTGAACTGCAGATTCTCGAATTTCAGCCAGACCTCTGCACCGGTCAGCCGGGAGAGCGTCTGGCTGTGCAGGAATGGCGTGCGAACGACGGCGCCCGCGATGCGCGCAGCGGCGGAACGGATGTCGTCCAGCGTCAACATGATGCAAACCTAGCACAAACCGCCTTGGCGTCGCGGCCAGAAATCGCGCCATGGATTGGCCGCTGACGAGCGGGCGTCGGTCGTCTGACGGAGGAAGGCTCGTTTTCTCGCTGTTTTCCCCGCAATGGTCGTTGACCAAGTCTTCTGGCGTGGCATAAGGTACCCGGGTTTCACGCCATCGCCGAAGGGAGGGCGAAATGCGTACCGAACAGAATTCAAGAATTTATTCAATCCGGCTGTTACTGACGTTCTGCGCGATTCAGCTCGCGCTGCTCGCGATGGCGCCGCAATGCGCGCTGGTGTTGGCGCTGAGCACCGTCACTGCCGGAGGACTCGGATTCGTCGCGTACCGGCGCCTCGATCGTCCCGCGGCCGACCGGCGGGCGCTCGGAGAGAGCGACGCGCGGTTCGCTTCGCTCGTCGCTTCGCTGCGCGAGGGCATCCTGGTACGCGGGCGCGACGCGAATATCTTCGAGTGCAACGCGAGCGCGGAGCTCATTTTCGGCCTGCCGCGGGAGCGCATCGTGGGGAGTGCCTCGCTGCTTCCGGAATTGAAGTACATGAGTCCCGATGGCACGCCTCTGGTCGCGCACCAGTTACCCGGACACCGCGCGCTGGCAACGGGGCGGCCGGTAGACGACGTCGAATTCGGCATCCTGCGTCCCGACGGCACTTCGCGCTGGCTGGTTGCGAGCGCGCGGCCGTTATTCCATGACGGCGAAAGCACTCCGTATGCGGCCGTCGTCTCCCTGAACGACGTCAGCGAGCGCCGCGCCGCGGAGCGCGAACTCGAGAGGCAACGAACCTTTCTGCGCACCGTGCTCGACTCGGTATCCAGCGTGATCTTCGTGCGCGATCGGGAGCAACGCTACGTGCTTGCGAACCGCGCGCTGGCCGATCTCTACGGAACGACGCCGAAAATGATGATCGGCAGGAAACTGGTCGATTTCAGCCCGGACAGGGAACAGGCGCTGCGTCTTGAGCAATCCGATCGCAGCTTGCTGGAAGGCGGTGGCGAGAGCGGTCGGTATGAATTGCCCGTCGTCACCACCTCTGGGGAACAGCGCTGGTTCGACATGGCCAAGCGCGTGATTTCGGACGCACGCGGCGAACCGAACCTGGTGCTGGGCGTCGGCGCCGACATCACCGAGCGCAAGCGGTTGCAGCAGGAGGTGCAGAAGGCGCTGGAGGTGCGCGACACGATCCTCGAGAACTCGATCGTCAGCATCGCGCTCCTCAACCGGGAAGGGCGCGTGGTGCGTGTGAACCGGGCCACCGAGGAGATGTTCGGAGTCGAACGCGGTGCCATCGACGGAAAGTCCATCGAGCCGTTCTACCCGTCTCGCGAGGAATACCTTGCGACCGGCGCAGCCGTGTCCAAGGCGGTGCTCGAGGGACGGACCTACGAGGCGGAACTGCGCATGCGTCGCAGCGACGGCACCGCATTCTGGGTACTGCTTTCGGGCAAGGCGGTGAACCTGGGCCAGCCTTCGCAGGGAACCGTGTGGGTGACGATCGATATTACCGAGCGCAAGCGGTTCGAGGAGGAACTGCGAGGGCGTGAGCGCGACCTGCAACTCATCATGGATTCGGTACCGGCTGAAATTGCCCGGCTTGACCGCAATCAGCGCTTTCTGTTCGTCAATCGGCGCTACGCGGAGTTGATGGAACGCCCCGCCACCGAAATCATCGGAAAGACCCTGCGGGAGGTGGTCGATGCCGGCGTGTATGCGATCGCCAAGCCGAAAATCGATGCCGTCCTGGCGGGGAAAACGGTTCAGTTCGAGCGCATCCAGCGACTCTCCGATGGAAACAACCGTGTGCTCGCCGTGAACTATCTGCCCGACGTGAATATGGCGGGAGAGGTGTGCGGCTGGTTCGGCATGCACCACGATATCACCCGGGAACGCCTTGCTCTCGAGAGGCTGTCTGAAAGCGAGACACGCTTCCGCAACCTGACGGAGTTGTCCTCGGACTGGTATTGGGAGCAGGACGAGAATTTCCGCTTCGTGGATACATCGCTCGGCGCGCTCGAGCGCTCGGGCATGACCCGCGACGAGCGCATCGGCAGGACGCGCTGGGAGGTGCCATCGATCGGGGTCAGCGAAGAACAATGGGCGGCGCACCGTGCGGATCTGGAGGCGCATCGTGCATTTCGCGAGTTCGAGATCGCGCGGATTGGCCGCGACCGCCAACCGGTCTACATTTCGACCAGCGGCATACCCGTTTTCGATACGCGGGGAACATTCAAAGGCTATCGCGGCATCGGGCGCAACATCACCGGGCGCAAACTGGCCGAGGAGAAACTTCGCAAGAGCGAGGAACGCTTTCGCAGTCTGACTGAGCTGTCCTCGGACTGGTACTGGGAGCAGGACGAGGCACTGCGCCTGTCCTTTCATTCAAGCGGCTTCTCAGTCAGCTCGGGCACCACCTCCGACAAGCTGCTCGGCAAGCATCGTTGGGACGAGCCCAACCGGTTTCCGCTGAGCTGCACCTGGGACGAGCACCGCGCCAAGCTCGAGGCACGCGAGCCGTTCCGGGATTTCGAGTACGTCAGAATCGGAGATGACGGGAAGCGCCATTTTGCGTCGCTCAGCGGCGTGCCGGTTTTCGACGCGGCCGGCAACTTCAAGGGCTATCGCGGTGTGGGACGCAACATTACCGAGCGCAAACTGGCCGAACTCGCGCTATCGGAGGCCAAGCTCAGGCTGGAGGTCGCACTGGAAGGTTCGAGCATCACGGTCTGGGAGATCGATGTTCGCAGCGGAGAGGTGCAACTGAGCGCCGGCTGGGCGGCTTTTCTCGGGGAAACTCCGGGTCCCAGCCGCGCGCATATCGACGACCTGCCGCGGCTCATCCATCCGGATGATTTCGCGCAGCTCAGGCTGGCGGCGACGCGCTGCATCAAGGGAATCGATACGGCCTACTCCACCGAGTACCGGGTCCGGACGCGCAACGAAGAGTGGAGATGGGTTCACAACCGGGGGCGCGTGATAGAACGCGACGCCGTCGGCCGCGCCACGCGCATGCTCGGCACCAATACCGATATCACCGATCGCATCGAACGCGAACGCGAACTGCAGCAGAGCCTGTCGCTGCTTGCAGCGACGCTCGAAGCGACCGCCGACGGCATCCTCGTCGTCGACCTGGACGGCCGCATTGCCAGTTTCAATCGCACCTTCTCGCGCATCTGGCGCATCCCCGAGGAGATCCTCGCGGCGCGCGACGACAATCTCGCGCTGCGGCAAGTTCTCGGCCAGCTGCGTGAACCGGACGCTTTCCTTGCGCGGGTTCGCGAGCTATACGCTACGCCGGACGCGACTTCCTTCGATACCCTCGAGTTCAAGGACGGACGCATGTTCGAGCGCTATTCGGCGCCACAATCCCTGAGCGGAGAAATCGTCGGCCGCGTGTGGAGTTTCCGCGATGTGACCGCGCGCCGCGACGCGGAGCGCGAACTCGAACGCCAGCGCCACTTTCTGCGCCAGATCGTCGACAGTGTTTCCAACCTGGTGTTCGTGCGCGACCGGCAATCGCGTTACACGATGTGCAATCGCGCACTGGCCGAGTTCTGCGGGCTCAGCGTCGAGGAAATCATCGGCAGGAAGAATGCAGACATCGGCCGCAGCGCAGACGAAGTGCGAAATGCGGACCTGAGGGACGGGGAGGCGTTCGCGAAGGGCGGCAGCCTTCAGCCGTACGAAAGCGTGCACCGGGACACGCGAGGAACGCTGCGATGGTATGAGAACAACAAGATCGCGTTGTTCGACGCGGATGGCCTGTCGACACAGGTGCTGACCGTAGCGACCGAGATCACGCACCGCAAGCAGGCCGAAGAGCAACTGCAGCGCATGAACGAGGAACTGGAGAAGCGCGTTGCCGAACGCACCTCCCAGCTCGAAGCATCGGTGAATGAACTCGAAGCGTTTTCCTACACGATATCGCACGATCTGCGCGCGCCGTTGCGCGCCATCGACGGGTTTTCGCAGATCCTGATCGAGGAGGCACGCGGCGGCCTCGCGCCGGAGGCGCGCGCCTGCCTCGACAAGATCAGCCAGAACGCGAGGCGCATGGCCGAACTGATCGACGCGCTGCTCGCGTTCGCGCGCTATTCACGCACGCCGCTCGAGCGCCGGGCGATCGACCTCGCGGCATTGGTGCAGGCGGTGGTCGACGAGCAGCCGCGCGAGGGGCGCGAGATCGAGTTCCATATCGATCCGCTTCTGCGCTGTAACGCGGATGCGCAGCTGTTGCGCCAGGTGTTCGGCAACCTGGTGTCAAATGCCGTGAAGTATTCCCGCCCGCGCACCGTGGCGCGTATCGAGATCGGTTCCTTCGAGCGCGACGGCGCAACGGTGTATTACGTGCGCGACAACGGCGTCGGCTTCGACATGGCCTACGTGCACAAGCTGTTCGGCGTGTTCCACCGCCTGCACAGTGAAAGGGAGTTCGAGGGAGTCGGCGCGGGGCTCGCGATCGTGCAGCGGATCGTCGCGCGCCACGGCGGGCGGATCTGGGCCGAGGGGGAGTTGGACAGGGGCGCCGCGTTCTACTTCACGCTGGGCAGCGGCCAGCACGCCGCCGTCGCCGCGTGACCGGCCGGATCAGGCAGGCGCGGAAGCCGATTCCGCGCCTGCGGAACTCGCGCGCATCGCGCGCCGGCGCTCGAATTCCTTCAGGAAGCGCTTTCGCACCCGCACCGATTTCGGCGTGACTTCCACCAATTCATCGTCGTCGATGAATTCGATCGCCGATTCGAGCGACAGGCGGATCGGTGGGGTCAGCACGACGTTTTCGTCCTTGCCGGCAGCGCGCACGTTGGTGAGCTTCTTCGCCTTGATCGGATTGACCACGAGGTCGTTCTCGCGGCTGTGGATGCCGACCACCATGCCTTCGTAGAGCGGATCGCCGGGCCCGACGATCAGGCGGCCCCGTTCCTGCAGATTGAAAAGCGCGAACGCAACCGCGATGCCGTCGTCCTGCGACACCAGCACGCCGTTGCGGCGCCCCGGAATATCGCCCTTCCACGCGCCGTAGTCGTCGAACACGTGGCTGATCAGCCCGTTGCCGCGCGTCAGGTTCATGAATTCACCCTGGAAACCGATCAGCGCACGGGCCGGGATGCGGTATTCGAGGCGCACGCGGCCGCGGCCGTCGGACACCATGTCGAGCAGTTCGCTGCGCCGCTCGCCGAGCGCCTGCATGGCCGCACCCTGGTGCGATTCCTCGACGTCGACGGTCAGCAACTCGTAGGGTTCCCGCAATTCGCCGTTCACTGTTTTCGTGATCACCCGCGGCCGGCCGACGGCGAGTTCGTAGCCTTCGCGGCGCATGTTCTCGACCAGGATCGCGAGGTGCAACTCGCCTCGCCCCGACACCATGAACACGTCGGCGTCCCCGGTATCCTCGACCCGCAGCGCGACGTTGGTAAACAGCTCGCGCTGCAGCCGCTCGCGGATCTGCCGGCTGGTGATGAACTTGCCCTCGGTGCCCGCGAACGGAGACGTGTTCACCTGGAAAAGCATGGTGATGGTCGGCTCGTCCACTTTCGGCGCCGGCAGCGGATCCGGGTGTTCGGGGTCGCACAGCGTGCAGCCGATCGACAATTCGTCTACGCCGGTGAACTGTACGATGTCGCCCGCGACGGCTTCCGTCACCTCGATGCGCTCGAGACCCTGAAAGCCGAATACCTGATTGACCTTGGCGAGCACTGCCGCCTTGCCCGGAATGTGCACCATCACCTCGTCCGCCGGGCGCAG
This sequence comes from Betaproteobacteria bacterium, assembly GCA_016195915.1. Taxonomy (GTDB): domain Bacteria; phylum Pseudomonadota; class Gammaproteobacteria; order Burkholderiales; family SG8-39; genus JADGRQ01. The sequence continues at coordinate 43,075 of JACPYS010000001.1, forward strand.
CTTGCCGCGCCGGATGCGGCCGATGCCGATGCGGCCGACATAGCTCGACCAGTCCAGCGCCGAGATCTGCAGTTGCAGCGGCCCGTCGGTGTCGATGTCGCGCGGGGCGGGAACGCGCCCCAGGATGGTTTCGAACAGGGGGCGGAGGTCGCTGCCGCGCTCGCCGGGCTGGTATGCAGCCCAGCCCTCCAGCGCGGAGGCGTACACCACCGGGAAATCGAGCTGGTCCTCGCTCGCGCCGAGCTTGTCGAACAGGTCGAAGGTGTGGTTGACGACCCACTCGGGGCGCGCTCCGTCGCGATCGACCTTGTTGACCACCACGATCGGGTGCAGGTCCTGTGCGAGCGCCTTGCGAAGCACGAAGCGCGTCTGCGGCATCGGTCCTTCCACCGCATCGACCAGCAGCAGCACGCCATCGACCATGCCGAGCACGCGCTCGACCTCGCCGCCGAAATCCGCGTGGCCCGGCGTGTCCACGATATTGATGTGCACGCCGGCGTAATCGATCGCGCAGTTCTTCGCGAAAATGGTGATGCCGCGCTCGCGCTCGATGTCGTTCGAGTCCATCACGCGCTCGGTGATGCGGGCATGCGCCGAGAACGCGCCGGCCTGTTGCAGGAGCTTGTCGACGAGCGTGGTCTTGCCATGGTCGACATGGGCGATGATCGCCAGATTGCGTACCGCGCGCGGCATGGGAATCCGAAAAAGTGGGAAGAAACCCCAAAAGTGGGAAGAAACCCGTTGCATGCGCTGGATTTCGCCCGAGATTATAGCGGAGCTGTGCGATTTCGAGTATGAAAGGTATGATCGCGCCGTGATTTTTCGACTGATTTTCGCTACGGTCCTGCTCGGCGCCGCGCTCTGCGCGAACGCCGAGGATCCGGCGCAGCCCGCAGGCGGCGACGCCGTCGTCATCTCGGCCACGCGTGTGCCGCAGCCCAGCCTTGAAATTCCGGCCTCCGTCGATCGCATCTACGCGGAGGAGCTGCGCGAGATGCGCTGGCAGGTGAATCTCTCCGAGCCGCTCGCACGCGTGCCGGGTATCGTGGTGCAGAACCGGCAGAATTACGCGCAGGACCTGCAGATCTCCTCGCGCGGCTTCGGGGCGCGGGCGGCGTTCGGGGTACGTGGCATTCGACTCGTCGCCGACGGCATTCCCGCGACCATGGCCGACGGGCAGGGTCAGGCGGCGACTTTCGCTCTGGGCTCCGCCGAACGAATCGAAGTGCTGCGCGGCCCGTTTTCGAGCCTGTACGGAAACGCGTCGGGCGGGGTAATCAGCGTGATCACCGAGGATGGTCCGGCGCAGCCGAGCGCAGCGCTGGAGGTCACGGCCGGCTCCTACGGAAGCCTGCGCACCGGCGTGCGGCTCGGCGGCACCGAAGGCCGCATCAACTGGACAGTGGACCAGTCCCGATTCGATACGGATGGCTACCGCGACCACAGCGCGGCGCGGCGCGATCAGCTCAATGCCAAGGTGAAAGTCTCGCTCGGCGAGGCAACTTCGCTCACGCTGCTCGCCAACACCCTGCGCCAGCCGCAGACGCAGGATCCGCTCGGGCTCAGCCGCGCGCAATTCGAGGCCAACCCGCGCCAGGTGGATGCGACGGCGATTTCGTTCAATACCCGCAAGAGCATTTTCCAGGAGCAGTCCGGCGCTTCGCTCAGCCATGCGCTCGAGGGCGGAGGGCAGGTGCAGGCGATGCTCTATCTCGGCCAGCGTTATGTCGAACAGTATCAGGCCATTCCGCTTGCCGTGCAGGCCGCTGCGACGCACTCGGGCGCGGTGGTGAATCTCGATCGCGGCTATGGCGGCGGCGCCCTGCGCTGGAGCGCGCCGCTCCAGCTGATGGGCCGGCCGCTGCGCCTCTCGGCCGGGCTCGAGCACGACCGCATGGCCGAGCGCCGCCGGGGATTCCTGAACCTCTCCGGGCAAGCCGGCGCGCCCAAACGCGATGAAGACGATACCGTGCGATCGACCGACGCCTATGTGCAGGCCGAGTGGCGGCCGGCGGAGGCATGGATCGCGCATGCCGGGTTGCGCGCCAGCAGCGTGCGTTTCGTCTCGGCGGACCACTTCATCGCGGCGGGCAATCCGGACGACAGCGGCCGCCAGAGCTTCTCGGCAACCACGCCGGTGGCGGGAGTGGTGTACCGCCTTGCGCCCACCACGAGCCTGTACGCGAACCTGGGTCGGGGATTCGAGACACCGACCTTCGCGGAACTGAGCTATCGCCCGGTGGGCACGGGACTCAATTTCGATCTGCGTCCGTCACGCAGCCGCCACCTGGAAGCCGGCATCAAAGCGATTCTTCCGGGGCGCGCGAGGGTGAATGCCGCAGTGTTCGACGTAAGCACGCGGGACGAGATCGTGGTCGATACCGCTGCGGGAGGCCGGACGACCTTTCGCAACGCCGGGCGCACGCGGCGCGACGGTATCGAGCTCTCGGGGGAGAAACAGTTCGATGCCGGGTTCGACGCCCAGTTTGCGTACACGCGCTTGAGCGCGACCTATCGCGATGCCTTCGCCGCTGCGCCGGTGGCGGTTGCCGCGGGCAACCGGATGCCGGGCGTACCGGACATGCAGCTCTACGCTCAGCTGCGCTGGCGCCATGCACCGAGCGGATTCGTCGCGGCGTTCGATGTTCAGCGGCGCGGACGCGTGGCGGCAAATGATGCGAACGCGGAGTTCGCGAACGCCTACACGGTGGCGAATCTCGCTCTCGGGTTCAATCAGCGCGGCTTGCGCTGGAAGCTCTCTGAGTTCCTGCGCGTGGACAATCTGTCGGATCGCAACTACGCCGGTTCGGTGATCGTCAACGATGCCAACAACCGGTTCTACGAATCGGCGCCACGGCGCAACATGGCGCTCGGCGTGCAGGCCGCGCTGGAGTTCTGATGCGTTGAACCCGGTGCGCCGGGAGCGGCTCAACCCGCGGCCAGGGGCAGCAGCTTCACGAGTTCCGTGCCGTGCAACAGCCGGATGTTCATTTGCTGCGCAAAAACCTGCGCGTTGTCGCTGAATTCTCCCGCGGCGACATAGATGCACTCGTGCGCGTCGCGCGCGCGCATCGCGGTGTGAAGATCACGCAGCGGCTCGATTCCGGTGCGTGCGACCCTCCAGCGCTTGCAGGTGAGGAGCGCGGTGCGGCCCGACCTGGTCAGTTCGAAATCGGCTTCCGGGCCGCCGAAACGGCCGACCGCATAGCCTTCGCGGCGGAGGGCTTGTTCAACCGCGCCGGAAAAATCGTTCCAGGACATCGCGCGAATCGCGTCGAGCGTGGCGGCAATCCGTGCCGCGCTGGGGGCGCGAAGCTGCTGCCAGCCCGCGTACGCCGCGATGACCATGAACGGCAGCGGAACGAAAAACGCGTAGATCTCCGGCAGCACCAGCCGCACCGCGAGGAACATCCCGGCCGCGACCAGGAGGCTGACCCACCAGGGCGAACGCAGCAGGATCGCGAACAGCGAATTCTTCGCCATCTCGAATTTCATGTCGGGCGCCGCATCAGGTGGATGCTCATGCTCCCCCCGTTGACCCGAGGTACGCCTTTTCGAGCGCGCGGTCCGACGCGATTGCCGAGGCCGGGCCGGATGCGACGATGCGTCCCGATTCGATGACGTAGGCGCGATCTGCCAGCGCGAGAGCGAGCCCCGCCATCTGATCCACGAGGAGGATGGTGGCGGCCTCCGCGCGGAGCCGGTCGAGAGCAGCAAACAGATCGTTGATCACTGTCGGCGCGAGGCCGCGCGAGGGCTCATCGAGCAGCAGCAGCCGCGGCTTCGCCATCAGGCCCCGGGCAATGGCGAGCATCTGCTGCTCGCCGCCCGAAAGCAGCCCCGCGCGCTGATGCAGGCGATCGCGCAGGCGCGGAAAGCGCGTGAGCATCGCCTCGAGGTCGGTGTCGCTCGAGCGCTTGCGCAGGAACGCGCCGAGCCTCAGGTTGTCGAGCACCGTCAGTTCGGAAAACACCTGCCGGCCCTCCGGCACGAGCACCAGTCCGCGCGCGACTACCTGGTGCGCGGAGAGATGCGAAATATTCTCTCCAGCGAATGCGACATCGCCGCCGACCGGGCGGTGCAGGCCCGAAAGCGCGCGCATGAGCGTGGATTTGCCGGCGCCATTCGCGCCGAGCACCGCCACCATCTCGCGCTCCCGCACCTGCAGGTCGATGCCGTTCAATACCGGCTCGGCCCCGTAGCCTGCCGTGATCCGGCCCGCCTCGAGGAGCGGTTCTCCGAGCGATCCTTCGGCCGCCCTGTGCGCCGTGAGACGTGCCTGCTCTTCACCAAGGTAGGCCTTGCGCACTACCGGGTCGCGTTGCACTGCGCCGGGCGGCCCGGCGGCGATCTTCAATCCGGCGTCGAGCACCACGACATGGTCGGAAATGCCCATCACCACCGGCATGTCGTGCTCCACGAGCACGACTGCGACGCCCGCGTCCGCGATCCGCCGCAGCAGCCGCGACAATCGTTCCTTGTCTGCGCGCGACAGGCCGGCGGCGGGCTCATCGAGCAGGAGTACCGATGGCCGCATCGCGAGCGCACGCGCAATTTCCACCAGGCGCTTGTCGACGTGAGGCAGATCGGCGGCGCGCGCGTCGATGTCGCCCGCGTAACCCACGAATGCAAGCAGCGGTTCGACTTCCGGCACTGCGCAGCGCGGAAATGCGATCGCAAGGTTTTCGGCAACACTCATGGTCGCGAACAATTGCGTCGTCTGGTAGGTTCGCGACACCCCCGCGCGGGCGACGCGCCAGGCGCGCTCTCCATGAAGTGCGCGCTGGCCGAGCCGGATGCTTCCCTCATCTGGACGGTAAAAACCACCGAGCATGTTGAGCACCGTGGTCTTTCCGGCGCCATTGGGCCCGATCAGGCTCGTCACGGCGCCCGGCAGCGCCTCGAACGACACGTCGCTCGCGGCACGCAGGCCGCCGAACGCGATGCCGAGTCCTTCGATCTTCAGGCCCGCCGCTGGCTGCGGTGAAATCTCCACCTTGCCTGTCCGGGGCAGCCTGGTCGCGCGCCTTCGGTGCGCGAGCCGCAATGCCAGTCCGACGACGCCATCGGGCGCGGCCCACAGGACGATCAGCAGCAAGGCACCGAAGAACAGCAGCCGGTACTCGGCGAGTCCTGCGAGCGCCTCGGGCAGAAGCACGACGACGGCCGCGCCTACCAGCGGTCCGGCGACGGAGCCCGTGCCTCCGATGATCACGGCCAGTACGAACAGGATCGATTGCGCGAACGTGAAGGTCGATGGCGTGACGAATCCCGACAGCGGCGCGAAGAAGGCCCCGGCGATTCCCGCGCACGCCGCCGACACGGTGAACGCCACGGTCTTCACGCGCACGGGATCCAGGCCGATCGATTCAGCGGCCACCTCGGAGTCCTTGACCGCACGCATCGCGCTTCCCCAGCGGCTGCGGGCAAGCTGCCGGAACGCAATTGTTGCAGCGGCCGCAAGCAGGATCGCGGCGATCGCCACGCCGCGCTCGCCGAGTGCAAGACCGAAGGCCGAGGGTTGCGGGATTCCCATGATCCCGTTCTGGCCGCCGGTGAGGCCCCGCCACTCGATGGCACTGTGTTCGACGATGAATCCGAATGCGATCGTGACCATGGCGAGATACGGGCCCTTGACGCGCAACGCAGGCAGTGCGAGCAGTGCGCCCGTCACGCCGGCGACCAGTGCCGCGACGGGGAGCGCGGCCCAGAAGCTCCATTTCGCTGTGACGGTCAGGATCGCCACCGCGTAGGCGCCGAGCGCGTAGAACCCGACGTGTCCGAACGAGATCTGCCCGGTGAGGCCGAGCAGCACGTTGAGCCCGATTCCGGCCACGGCGGTCAGCGCCATCGTCGCCATCACGAATACGTAATAGCTGTTCGCTACCGCCGTGAATGCGAGCGCGACGCCGAACCCCGCTGCGAAAAGCGCCAAAGCGAACCACTCCCGGGCGCCGGGCCCGACGCGGCCGGCGGTCATACTTTTTTCACTGCGGCGCGGCCAAACAGTCCATTCGGCATCAGCGCGAGGGCCACGATCACGAGCGCGAACGTAAGGATCTGCGTGTAGGCGGAGCCGAGCAGGGCGGTGATGAGCGATTCGGTCAGGCCGAACATCAGCCCGGCGAGCATCACGCCCCAGGCGCTCCCCATCCCGCCGAGGATGGCGACCGCGAAGGCTTTGAGCCCGAACAGCGTGCCCATGTCCGAGTGCACGTTGAACAGCGGCGCGATCATGATGCCCGCCGCGCCCGCGAACACGGTCGAAGCCGCGTAGGAGGCCGATATCGCGAGGGGTACATTGATTCCCATCAGACGCGCCGCGTCCGCGTTCTGCACCACGGCGAGCATCGCCTTGCCGAGCCGCGTGCGGCGCGAGAACAGGTGCAGCCCCGCCGCGAGCGCGAGCCCAACCACCGGAATCGCCACCTGCAGCAGCGAAAAATTGATCTCGAGCAGCTGGAACGAGCCGGTCGCCCAGGGCATGGCGAAACCCCGCGGCTCCTTGCCGAAGGTGAACAGCACCGTGTTGTCGGCCAGGATGCCGAGTGCGACGGTCGCCATCAGCCAGGCATTGGAGCCGTGTTTCGCGAACGGGCGGACTGCGACCAGTTCGACCAGCGCACCGTAGAGCGCGCACAGCGCGAGCGCAAGGACGACCGCCGGCACGAGCGGCCAAGCCAGGGTGACGGCGAAGGTGTAGGCGAACACCGCGCCCAGCATCATCGCGCTGCCCTGGGCGAAGTTCACCGTTCCCGAAACCGAATAGGTTACCTGGAAGCCCAGCGCGAGAAGCCCGTACATGCTGCCCAGGCCGAGCCCGGAGATGATTGCCGAGGTGACAAGCATCGGATGAAAAACTACGGCCGCGCTCAGGCGGCCGTGTCGCGCGAGAGCGATTCCAACGCGCTACTTCTTCATGCCCACAGGGAGGATCTGGTTGTCGATGAACTGGGTCCAGACGGCCCGGCGGTGGAACCGGCCTTCTCGATCGCCATTGCGGTAAGCATCATCGCATCGTAGGCATTCGCCACGCCGACCGCAGGCGTGACATCCCCCGGCCCCTTGATGTCCGGATACTTCGCCATCAGCGCTTTCATCACTTTCTCGCCCACGCGCGTTTGCTTGCCGAAGAAGCTGTAGGTCTGAATGAAATGGACGTCCTTCGCGTTCGGCCCGGCGAGCTCGGTGAAACGGCCGCCCGCAGGGCCCCAATGCGAAACGATCGGCGGCTTCCAGCCCATGCGCTCGAGCGATTTCACCACCTGTGAGGAAGGACCGACGTTGCCGACGAGAAACAGGCAATCGGCGCCGGCCGTCTTCAGACGCGTCAGCTGCGGCACGACGTCGACGTCATTGCCCTCGAACTTTTCGATCCCGGCGGGCTTCATCCCCTTCGCCGAGAGCGCAGCGAGCAATCCCTTTTCATTCGACTCGCCCCACGGGTTGTTCACCAGGATCATGCCGCAGTTCTTCGCGTTGAACGTCTTTTGGGCATACTGCAGCATTGCCAGGTTCACGATCTCGTCCACCGCGGAGACCCGGAACGCAAAATTGGGGTTGGCGCCGTTCTGGGTGATGGGGGTGCCCGCAGCCCACGGGCCCATGAACGGAAGCTTTTCCTGGTTGATGATGGGAACGATGGCGAGCGACACCGGCGTGTCGAGCCCGCCGAACAGCACCGCCACTTTCTCCTTGAAAATCAGTTCGCGCGCGGCGATCACGCCCTTGGCCGGCGTCGCCTCGTCGTCGCGTCGCACGAGTTCGAATTTGCGCCCCTTCAGCACGCCGCCTTTCGCGTTGAGTTCGTCGATGGCGATGGTGAGCCCGCGCGTGATGGCCTCGCCGGCGCGTGCGGACTGGCCCGAAAGCGCGGTGACCAGACCGATCTTGATCGTCTCCTGCGCCGCTGCGGGCAGTACCGGAAAAGCGAGCACGGTCGCGACCGCGAGTGCAACAAAATTGCGTCGTTTCATGGCGTCTCCCTGTGGATGGACATAAGCTTAGCAGGACGCGTGCCTGGCGTGGGATATGTTAGGCTGTGGTGACGGAAACAGCTGCCACGATGACGCCCGCGAAACTCGTAGAAGAATATCTGCGACTGCACATGATTCCCGACCCGGATTCGGCGCGGCAATATTGCGCGCCGGACCTGGAGATCCGCTTCACCGGCAATCGGCTGATGCACGATCCGGCCGAGGCGACCGCCTTCAATCGCGCCCGCTACAAGTGGGTGAAAAAGAAGTTCGGCCCGACGCATGTGGCCGAAGGCGCGAGCGACGAGGAAACCGTCGTCTACCAGACGGGAACGCTCTACGGCGAGTGGCTCGACGGGACGCCATTCGAGGGCAACCGGTATGTGGACCGCTACTTCGTGCGGCACGGCAAGATCGCGAAGATGGAGGTCTGGAACGACAGCGCGGAATGGCTGATGGTCCGTGCCGGCCTAGCAAAACCCTGAGCCGGCGCCTCGCCCTGGTGCACTGATGCACCATCTCTGATCATGGTGAGTCCGCGATCGTGACTTCGCGCGCGCTTCCATCTCACGGCCGTTACGCATACTCGGCGATTACGCGCCGGCCGGATTACAGCTGGCCGGATGGAAATCGGCTCGCGGTCTATATCGGTTTCAATGTTGAACACTTCGCGTTCGGCGAAGGACTGGGCGCGGCGCTTGGTCCGCGCATGCCGGAGCCGGACGTGCTCAACTATTCGTGGCGCGATTACGGCAACCGCGTAGGGGTCTGGCGCTGCCTCGATTTGTTCGAAACGCTCAAGCTGCCGGTGGGCGCGCTGATCAATACGGCCCTCTACGACTACTGTCCCGAAGTGATCGAAGCGTTCGTGCGGCGCGGCGACGAACTGATCGGCCATGGCCACACGAATTCGGAGCGCCAGGGTGACATGAGCGAGGCCGAGGAACGAAAGCTGATGGAGGGCTGCCGGGATTGCATTGGCCGGGAATCCGGCACGGCGCCCGCAGGCTGGCTCAGCCCATGGATCTCGGAGAGCCTGGTCACGTCCGATCTGCTCGCGGAGACCGGCTACCGCTATACGCTCAACTGGTGCCACGACGACCAGCCCGTGAAGTTCAATACCCGGGCAGGTGCGCTCTGGTCAGTGCCCTACCCGCAGGAACTCAACGACATCCCGATGATCGTCGCGAGGCAGATGGACGGACGCGATTTCGCCGACCTGATCGTGGACAATTTCGACGAAATGCTGGCGCAATCCATTGCGCAGCCGTTGGTGATGGGAATCGCCTTGCATCCGTATATCGTGGGCCAGCCCTACCGGCTGCGTCACCTCAGACGGGCGCTGTCGCACGTTGTGCGCTCGCGCAAGTCCTGGCTCACCACGCCTGGCCGGATCTGCGATGTGGCGGAAAAGCTAGGCTGAAACGCCGAGGTTTTCTGCCATGGCACGCAGCGCCTGCGTGAAGCACCCCATCGGCACGCGCACGATCCCCGCACCGATCTGGCCGGTACCGGCCAGTCTGTGCGCGATGCCGGTGGTGACGACGGGACGGATCCCGGTATCGACGACTTTGCGGACATCGATTCCTGCGGGCGCTCCGGCGAATTCCAGGTTCGGCAGCGACATGACCGGGTTGCGCGTCCAGGTGACGTGGTACATCTCGCGCGTGTATTCCACCGCTTGCGCCACGCTGCCGCCGACCAGTTGCACGAGCGCCGGCGAGGCGGCGAGCGATTGTCCGCCGTAACCCGCGGTTTCGCAAATCGCGCTGTCGCCGAGGTCGGCGTTGGCGTCCTGCTGTGAAAACCCCGGAAAGAACAGGCCGACCGGCGTGTCCGACGGCGCTTCGAACCAGCGCGCGCCCAGCCCGCTCACCCGGATCGCGGTGGAGACGCCGTTGCGCGCAATCGCGGTGACGATCGAGGAGGCTTCGACACCGTGCGTCGCGTCCATGATCGACTTGGACGCGACCATGGAAAGATTGAGAAAGAACTGGCTGGTTGCTGCGATGAAATCGAGGGCTTCCCGCGCCCGCGCGCGATCGAAACCGCTTCCGGCGAGCGCGCCGCCGATCGCCATGTGAAACAGCGCGGTCGCAGCGGCGTTGCGGCTGTGCACCTCGTCGCCCATGAGGAGCGCCTGCGACTGGATCGCTTTCAGGTCGACACCGTCCGGAATGCCGGCTAGCGCGGTCTTGATCGCCGGCGCGAGCACCACCGCGATCCACTTGAGCCGCTCGATGACATCAGGTCCGTGCGCGCCGAAGCGCAGCACGCGGCCAACGCCTTCGCTGAAGTTCGTGTAGGTCATATTGCCGTGCGTTGCATTCCTCACGACGAACACCGGCATCGACGGAGAGATCGCGCCCGACATCGGCCCGACCGCGTGGATATCATGGTTCGGCAGGAATCCGACTTCGCCCCGCGCGAGGCGTTCGGCCGCTTCCTCAGGCGACTTCGCCCAGCCCTCGTAGAGCATCGCACCGATTATCGTGCCCTTCATCGGATCGCACATCCGTTCCCAGGGTATCGGCGCTCCGGCGTGCGTGAGCGTCTTCCGTCCGCCGGCCCAGAGTTGCGGCCAGACGGCATCGGCGCGCAAGCTCACATCCATGAGAACGGGGCGGGCGGCCAGCATCCGGGTGGTGGCTTTCTCGTTCGCACGGTCGATGCGCGAGCCCGTTCCTTCCGCGTCGCTCGCATCACCGGTGAGCAGCGCCAGCGTCCAGGCGAGCCTCGGATCGCCGTCGCCGGCAGGCCGCCAGTCGAGATGCGCGAGCGGCGCGCCCGAACGCCTCACGCCGTCGGCGAACATTTCGAGTCCGACGTTGATCACGCCGGGCTTGCCGTTCAACAGGTCGTGCGTCATGCGTTGTTCCCGGAGAAATCTTCGTTAGAGGACTCGGAAGATCGTCGTCCCCGCGAACGCGGGCACCCAGCAGGGCTTTGAAAATTATTGATTCCCGCTTTCGCGGGAACGGCGAAGCGCCAATTCTTCAGACATTCCTCAGCGGCCAAGCCGATCGCGAATCCGCTGAGCATGTCCCACCCAGACGAATGCCCGAGCGCCGCAAGCGCGCTCGCCGCGTCGATTGCGGCTGGATCGTCTCCTGCGGAAAGCGCATCGGCGAGCGCGTGCAGCGGTTCGAAACTTGCACCTGCAACGAGGTCGGCGAACAGCGCGGCGCTGATCGCATGACTCGCGCTTCGCACGTCTCGTGCCAGGCGCTCGCCGATTTCGCGCCAGCGCAGGTCGCTTGATACGAGCATCCGGCCGAACAGCGCTCCGCCACACAGATCGTCACCCGAGGGTGTCAACCCGGTTCCGAATCCGAGCAGCGCGCGCGAGGCGGTGTAGACCGCATCAGAATTATCCGCTCGATAGGCCGCGGCGAGGGCATTCACCCGGACGATCGCAAGATCGAGGGGAAAGGCGGGCACACGGCCGGCCAGCATTTCGCCAAAGCCGCGCGGATCGCCAATTGAATCGATCGAAGCGATCAGGCGCCGGCACGCAGCCGCCACGACCTCGAAGCTATCGTGTCGCGCGGACGGCAGCGCCGCGCTCCACGCGTCGCGCGGCAACGCTGCAAACGACGCAATGCGGCCGCGCACGGCGGGTATCGCGGTCAGCACTGCACGCGGATGCCGCGCGGGCAGTCTGGAACCCACCCAGATGATCTCGCCGGCGGCGAGAAAATACGGCGCATCGGGGAATGCGTCCAGCGGACTCGCACGACCGCCGCTCGCCCGCAGCGCGGTGAGCGCCCTTGCGCCGATGCCGAGCACCGCGTTCACGGCACGATCTCGGTACCGGCGCGCCCTGCGAGCCCGGCGGCGAGTTTCTCGAGGGACGTGATCAGCGCGCGCGGCCCGCCTCGCTCGATAAAGCGCAGCGCTGCCGTGATTTTCGGCCCCATACTGCCGGGCGGAAATTGCCCGTCGGACAGGTGTTTGTGCGCTTCCGCCGCTTGCATTCGATCAAGAAACTTCTGCGCCGGCTTGCCGAAATCGATCGCGACGCGCTCGACACCAGTTAGCATCACCAGCGTTCCCGCACCGACGTCCGCGGCGAGCAGTGCGCTGGTCATGTCTTTGTCGATTACGGCCGGCACACCGTGGTGGCGCCCGCGTTCGTCACGCACCACAGGTATCCCGCCACCGCCCGCCGCGATCGGGATCACGCCCGCCGCGAGAAGGGCAATGATCGCGGGCGAATCGAGGATCTTGAGCGGCGCGGGGGAGGGCACGACGCGGCGGTAGCCGCGTCCGGAATCCTCGGCGAAATCCCATCCGGTCTCGGCTGCGATGATCTTCGCGTCCGCTTCGGAGAAAAACTTGCCGATCGGCTTGGTCGGATGGGTGGAGGCCGGGTCACGGGGATCGACTTTAACCTCGGTCACGATCGACGAGACCCTCTGCGTCATTCCGTGCATCGCCAGCACGTTGGCGAGGCTCTGCTGCAGCATGTAGCCCATGCCGCCCTGCGAGTGCGCGACGCAGACATCCATCGGCATCGGCACCAGTTCGCGCGCGGTGCGCGCCATGCGAAACAGGATGTTGCCGACCACCGGTCCGTTGCCGTGGGTGATGACGACGCGAATGCCGGTCTTGATGACCTTGACCAGGTGCTCGCAGGCCTCGGCCATGATGTCGAGTTGTTCCTGCGCGGTGCCCTTGATCGAAGGCGGGTAGACGGCGTTTCCGCCGAATGCGACGACGATGAGTTTCGGGTCGAACGCCATCGTAGCGAAGCGATCAGCGACCGGCGACGATGCGCGCGGCAAGCCGTGCTGCCGCGCTCGAGTTCGGCGCGAGCACCATGCCGGCGCCGCGCAACCTGGCGGTCTGTTCCGCCAGGTCCTGCGGATCACCGTCGGTTCCGCAGACGAATCCGATCACGATCACGTTGCGTCCATCCCTTGATGCAATGGCTCGAGCCTTCTCCATAGCAGGCGCAAGTTCACCGGCCGGATCGGAATTGGCGCCGTAGCCAAGTACCACGTCGAGGACGACGACCGCGACCTCCGGATCGCGTGCTTCCTCGATCAGGCGCGCGGCGCGCGCCTGAAAATCGATCATGGGATGCGGGCGTCCGACGGTGAATTCATCGGCGCCGAGGTCGATCGCGGTGTGCTCCCGGCTGGCCGCGCCATGCGGGAGGGCGTACCGTTCGTCGATGGGCGCGTTGGACCACGTCGCGATGCCGGAATTCTTCATCACGAGTTGCGCTTCGGTGCAGTAGGTGCCGCCGGAGTACAGGCCGCGCCAGAAGCGTTGCGCGGCGGCAAGTTTCGCGATTTCGCCGTTGACGGAATCGTCCGCTGATACAGATGCAATGCCGGGTGTGTCACCGCGCGCGAGCGCGACCGCAACGGCCGCTGCCTGTTCGAGCGTTGCAACCGGATGAACACCGCCGCCGCTGTCGGGTTTCTCCCCGAGAAACAGCACCACCACGGGTTTGCCACATGTGCGCGCAGCCGCAAGAGCGCGGACTGCGACCGGCGTGGAAGGCGGCTTGGAGACGATCACGATGACGCGCGTGCCGGCATCGCGCGCCAGAAGATCGATACCTGCGAGCAGCGTCACTCCGCCCACCTCCTCGTAGGCATCCCGGCTGCCTGTGCCAATCGCGTGCGACACGCCTTCGCCGAGTTCGTGTATCCGGACGCTGACTTCCTGCAGCCCGGTACCGGATGCGCCGACGAGGCCGATCGAGCCTCGCCGCACCGCATTGGCAAATCCCAGCGGCACCCCGCCGATGATCGCCGTCCCGCAGTCCGGCCCCATGACGAGCAGGCCCTTCCGGGCGGCGAGTCGCTTTACCGCCCGTTCCTCTGCAAGCGGCACGTTGTCGCTGAACAGGAACACGTGGAGTCCGCGCTTGAGTGCTTTCAGCGCCTCGGCCGCGGCGTAGGGTCCGGGAACGGAAATTTGCGCAAGGGTCGCGTCTTCCAGCCGTTCGAGGCCCATGGCGATCGAGCGCGGCGCAATCTCCGTGCGCTCACCGGAAGGAGTAGCGGCGTCATGCCCTGCGAGGAGCTCTTCGATCTCTGCGAGCGCTGCCGCGACTGCGGTCTGTTCGCCCTCGACCAAAATCATCAGGTCCGCCGGCGCTGCCTCGGCAATCTCCGGCGCAAACAGCCTCGCCTGTAGCAACATGTCCTTGTTCGCCGGTGTCCCCATCAGCAGCGATACGCGCGCGAGCCCATCGCGCTCTCCGACCGACTGCGCAATGCGCATGAGGGCGACGGAGTCTTTGTAGAAGTTCTTCCAGATGGTAGCTGCGATCGGCACGGTGTACTCCGGAGCGGGCTGCGAGTTTACATTGTTCGTCACCAGCGTCGGATCGGCGGCCGCACCGATGGCCGCGATCCGCAAATCAAAACCAACCTTGGATAGTGAAAACGGCGTGGTGGTTGTTGCGCATGATAACGTGAGTCGATATACTGTTATCATGATTCGAACGCAAATCAGCCTGACGCAAAACGAGTACCAGGCGGCCAAGCGTGAGGCGCGGCGCCTCGGAATATCCATGGCGGAATTGCTGCGCCGTTCCCTCCGGACGCTGATCCCCGGCGATTCGTCCAAGCCATGGATGCGCTATGCGGGGATGGTTGAATCCGGCGATTCCGAGTCCAGCCGGCACGTCGACGAAATCGTTTATGGCCACAAGGCTTGAGGCATACGTCGATACATCGGCGTTCATCGCATTCGTCGACCGCTCGGATACACACCATCCCCTGTTTCGCCGCCTGTTTTCGGCGCCGCCGGCCATCGTCACGACGACCCTGGTCGTTGCCGAGGGACATGCATGGTTTCTGCGCCGATACGACAGGGCCCGGGCGCTGCAGTTTCTGGCGATGATCGAGGACATGACGCCGCTCGATCTTGCGCCGGTGGGAGCGGCCGAACAGGCGGGCGCGGCGAGGTTGTTGAGAAGGTATTCCGACCAGGATCTCACTATGACCGATGCGGTGGGGCTCCACCTCATGCGGGAGCGCCGGATCAAGCGCTGCTGGTCGACCGATTTTCACCTCGGGATCGCCGGTGCGTCGCTGGTCATCGACGAACACTGATGCGGGGCTATGCGCGCCTGGCACCGCCTCTCTCTATCAGACGGCCCGGCGATGCAACATCAAAGCACCGCGACGCGACGAGCGAGCGCGACCTGAACGGTGATCGGCAGGTGCCTAGGCGAACCGCACCACTGCCCGCCCGCGGTTGTTACCCGCGATGACCTGCCCACAGTACTCCATCAAACCATCGAATGGGATTTCGAAGCAGATCTTGTCGAGGTGCCGGGGCCGCAGGTCGCCGCCGCGCGCCATGCGTGCCCACGCGCTGCCGCGTGAGGCGACAGGGTGGTTGCCGTTGATGCCGGCGAGGGAAACCGAGCGCAGGATGAATGGGTAGATCGAGCTGGTGAACGTTTCGCCGGCGGCATTGCCGAACGCGCACACGACGCCGCGCTTTTTCATCGTGCGCAACAGCGCGTCGAGCGGCTTGCCACCGACTGCATCGATCGCTCCCGCCCAGCGTTGCTGTTCCAGCGGCTTGTCGCCGGTGGCGATCGCGTCGCGCCCGATGACCTCTGCGGCGCCGATCGATTTTAGATAGCTCGCCTCGCCGGTCTTGCCGGTGCTTGCGACGACGGTGTAACCGAGCGATGAGAGCATGTCGATCGCGAAGCTCGAGCAACCGCCCGTCGCGCCGGTCACCGCGATCGGACCCTTGTCGGGCGTAACGCCGCGCCGGATGAGTTCTTCGACCGCCAGCGCCGAGGTGTAGGCGGCGATGCCCAGGGCCACCACGTCGCGCGCGTCGAAACCCGGCTGTATGGGCATCACCCAACTTGCCGGCACGCGCACGTATTCGGCATAAGCCCCGTCATGGCGGATGCCGAATTCCTGTCCGCCCTGCACAGTCACGGTATCGCCCTCGCGGAACGAAGTGTGGGTGGACGCGACCACGTTTCCCGACACTTCGATGCCGGGCACGCACGGAAAGCGCTTGATCACGTTGCCGATTCCACTCACCGCGCGCGCGTCCTTGTAGTTGACCGCCGCGAACCGGGACTTGATGACCACTTCGCCCGGATCAAGGTCGTCGAGCGTTTGCGCGACGATCCGGCTGACGCGTTTGCCGCCCTCGCGGTACACGCGCATGGCATTGAAGTTCATTGATCGGTCCCCGTTGCTCAGTTCTGGATGACAGCGCCCGAGGCGACGAGTGCATCGATCTCGGCGGTCCCGAAGCCGAACAGGGCGAGCACTTCGCGGCTGTGTTCGCCGATCATCGGCGGCGGACGCCGCACGCGCGACTGCGCATCGCGGTCGCCGAAGGCCGCGCCGGGCATGCGCACGGTGCCGGCCTTTGTGTGCTGCATTTGCACGATGGCGCCGTTATGCGCGAGTTGCGGCGATGCGAGCACCTCGTCGTATTCGGCGATCGGCCCGCAGATGACGTCGGCCTCCTCCAGCAGTGCCTGCCATTCGGCACTGGTTTTCTCGGCGAGCCGGAGCGAAACCTCGCGCGCGAGGCTGGCGCGATTCGCGACGCGTTGCGGGTTGGTCGAAAATTCCGGGCGGGTCGCGAGCGCCGGGTCGCCGATCACCCCGCAGAACGCGTTCCACCGGTCCTCGTGGTAGGCGGCGACCATGATCCAGCCGTCCTTCGTCGGATACGCCTCGTTCGGCGCTGAATAGGGCGCGGCGCTGCCGCTGCGCACCGGCAGCTCCCCGCTCGAGAGGTAAGAAGCGATCGCCGACTGCTGCAGCATCAGCGCGCTGTTATACATGCTCATGTCCAGATGCTGGCCGCGGCCCGTCGCGTCGCGCACGCGCAGCGCGGCGAGTATCGCAGTGGTGGCGAGAAATCCGGTCACCATGTCCGCGGCTGGGATCTGCACCTTCATCGGAGGCGCGCCTTCGCTGCCGACCTGGCTCATGAGGCCGGAGACCGCCTGCACGATTCCGTCCACCCCGGGCTTGTCGCGCCAGGGTCCGCTCTGTCCGTAGGCCGATATCGAACAGTAGACGATGCGCGGATATTTCCGCGACAGGGCTGCATATCCGAGGCAGAGCTTGTCCATCACGCCCGGACGAAAGCTCTCCAGCACCACGTCAGCCTGCCCGGCCATGCGCGTCACGATAGCGGGGCCGCTGGAGTTCTTCAGGCCGATCGCAAGCGAACGCTTGTTGCGATTGAAGCTCATGGACACGACAGACTCGCCGTGCTGCCATGGCGGACCGAGCTTGCGGCCGATGTCACCGCCGGGCGCCTCGATCTTGATTACCTCCGCTCCCATGTCGCCGAGCAGCATGCCGCAGGTGGGTCCTGCGCCGACCTGGGCGAAGTCCAGCACGCGGATTCCGGACAGCGCGTCGTTCAGCGTTGCCGGCGCGTCATTGGCGGCCATTTGGGCTACTGCTCGAGCTTCAGCCCGATGTCCGCGATCGACTTCTTCCAGCGTGCGATGTCGCGCTTCATCAGTTCGGCCATCTGCTCGGCATTGAGGTAGCTCACATCGAAGCCTTGCGCAGTGAGGCGATCTTTGGTCTGTGGTACCGCGAGCGATCTCTCGATCTCGGCGGAGATTCGCTCGACGATGTCTTTCGGCGTTCCGGCCGGCGCGAGAATCGAGTACCACAGCGGTACCTCGAACCCCGGCAGCGCGGCTTCGGCGATGGTCGGAACGCCCGGCATTGCCTGCGAGCGCTTCGGCGTCGTCACCGCGAGCGCGCGCAGTTTGCCGGCCTTCACGTGCTGCTCGAGCGAGGCCATGGTGCCGATCGCCGTTTGCACCTGTCCCGCGAGAAGGTCCGCGATCGCGGGTCCCGTGCCTTTGTAGGGGATGTGCGTCACCTGCACACCGGCGGCGTGGTTGAACACCTCGTAGGCAATATGCTGCGGCGTGCCGTTGCCCGGCGTGCTGTGGTTGAGCTTGCCGGGGCTCGCCTTGGCGAGCGCGATCAGCTCCTTCACGCTATGTGCCGGCACCGTCGGGTGTACGGCGAGCACCATCGGCACCGAGGCGGCCAGCGCTACCGGAACGAAGTCCTTCTCGATATCGAATGGCAGCCTGGCATAGAGCCACGGGTTGATGGTCACCTGGTTGGAGGCGATCAGGATGGTGTAGCCGTCCGGCGCGGATTTCGCCGCGATGTCGGTGCCGATGTTGCCGCCGGCGCCGCCGCGGTTGTCGATCACCACGGGCTGGCCCAGAAGCTCGCTCATCTTCGGCGCGAGCGCGCGTGCGAGGATGTCATTGCCGCCGCCGGGCGGGAAGGGCACGATGAAGCGGATCGGCCTGTCGGGAAATTTCTGTGCGTGGGCGACGGGGACGCAAACTATCGCTGCCAGCGTCGCGGCCGCCGCAAACAGTGCGATTGATCGCCGCAATTTTGTTTCTCCCATTTCAGGGGTCTTCAGAGCGTCCTGCCGAGCCAGTCCGCGATCGCGGCAATTTCCTCGACACAGACCGAGTGTCCCATGGGGTACTCCCGCCACTCGAGCGAGTAGCCGAGCGCCTCGAGCGCCGAGCGCGAGCTTCGCGCGCGTCCGATGCCGATCATCTCGTCCTGCTGCCCATGCACCATCAAGATGGGCAGACCGGCATTTGCCGGGTTTCGCTCGACCTCGACCGTGCCCGCGAGCGGCAGGTAGGTCGAGAGCGCCATGATCCCGGCAAGCCGCGAGGGACAGCGCAGTCCGCAATGCAGGGCGATCGCGCCGCCCTGGGAGAATCCGGCCAGCACGATGCGCCGCGGCTCGACGCCGCGTGCGCCCTCGCGCCCGATCAGCCCATCGAGGCGTTGTTGCGAGGCGCGAATGCCGGCCGCGTCCTCCTGCCGGCCGTCGAGCGCCACGATGTCGTACCAGGCGCGCATGCTTGCGCCCATGTTGATCGTCACCGGCCGGACCGGCGCGTGCGGAAACACGAAGCGTATGGCAAGGCGCTCAGGCAGCGCGAGTTCGTCCACTATCGGCTCGAAGTCGTGCCCGTCCGCGCCCAGCCCGTGCAGCCAGATCACCGCTGCATCCGGCTGCGCGCCGGTCTCGAGCTCGATCGTCTCGGGCAACTGCTGCATCGGGCTCAGGCCTTCGCTTCCGAAATCAGCATACCCGCGTGCAGGTAGATCATGCCGGAACGGACCTCGATGTATCCCGAACTCTGCAGGTGCTTCATTACCCTGCTGACCGTCTCGCGCGAGGCGCCGACCATCTTCGCGATGTCCTGCTTCGCAAGCCTCTTGGTGATCACTTTCTGTCCGTCGACGGTTTCCGCCATCTCCATCAGCAGGCGCGCGACGCGCCCGAAAACGTCCATCAACGCGAGACTGCCGATCTTGTTGTCGGCCTCGCGAAGACGTTTTACGAGCACTTTCATCACGGCTTCCGAGATTTCGCTGTTCTCGGCCAGGCACTTCTTGAATTCGGCCTTGGAAATGATGACCAGCTCGCAGGGCTCGATCGCAGTCACGGTCGCGGAGCGCGGCGCGTCATCGATCAGGCTCATCTCGCCGAAATATTCGCCGGCGGAAAGGATCGCGAGGATCACTTCGCGGCCTTCTTCGTCGCTCATCATGACCTTGAGGCGGCCCGACACGACCAGGTAGAGGGCGTTGCTGGGGTCGCCCGCGGAGATGACGGTGGTGTTGTGCGGGAAGGATTTCCGCCCCGCCGCGCGCGCAAGCAGAGACAGCTGTTCGTCCGGCAACATGGAGAACAGCGGTACATTCCGCAGCATCAGCGTCGATACACTGGGTGGACCGGCCATGGCGCTTCCCCCGATTCGTAGTGCAGACAAAGCACATTATCGCAAATGAGACGCCTGACTGCAGTGAACAGATACACACTTCAAACCTCCGGTTGCAGATTCGACCGGTCGGGCTATCCTGCTTTCGGACGCGAGGGAGGGACGAATGAACGGCCAGGCGGAACACGTGCAGAGGAACGAGGCGGCTCGGGAGGCTTCGTCGAACTCCGGATCGGACATGCGCGCCCTCATCGGGCTGTCGTCGCAAATCGCGCGCAAGGGGTATGGGGAACCCGTCATCGAGTTGGCCCTGCGCCGCAAGGGGGTTGCCGGGGACGTCGCCCGGCTGGTGGCGGTCTCAGTCGTGAGCTGCCACGCGGCGATACTGGCGGCCGAAGGGAACGCCAGGCTCTCGCGGCAACCGCCTTCGGGTGCGCGTCGGAGCGATGGCACCGAGCAGCGCACTGCGAAGGCATCGAGGCTCGCTCTCGCCAAGATCATGAGTTTTCTCGTGTTTGTCGTCGCTGGCGCCGGCGGCGGCGCGATCCTGGGTTGGGATTTCGGGTTCGAGAGGGGAGTCGAGGACGGATTTGAGTGGATCGTCCGGGTTGCGCAACAGTTGATTTCGCAGTGATCCCGATCAGGCGAGCGCGTTCTCGAGATATGTGCGGGGAAGCCTTCGTCAGCGGCCCGTCAGCAACTACCAACAATTTGTAACAGCATCGCGCGCCGGGTGAACCTAGACTTCACCGCGTGTATTTCCATTCCTCGAATGGTGAATGTAGCGCGCAGATTGATCGCGCCGCTTCCCGATTCGGCCGCGCGCCTGCTGGACGCGAGGCGATGCGCATCCTGTATCTGCATCCAAATTCGTGGTCCGGCGAGTACAGCATGCTCGTTCAATTACGTTCGATGGGGCACGAGGTCTGCGTGCTCGAGGAAAGCCGCGTCCTTGGCAAATGGACCTCGCGCAGGACTGCGGACCACTTCCGCGACGACAACGACGGTATCCCGACGCTATGGTACGACCCGCGGCGCGGCGTGAAGCGGCTTCTGACCTGGGTGCCGGATCGCCTGTTTCGCAGCGCATTCGACGGGCGCAATCTGGTTCACCGGATGTGGGTCATCCTGGAGGCCGTCCGGCGCTTCAACCCCGATGTGGTGGTCTGCAGCGACGGGTTCAGCTACGGGATTCCGGCCGCGTTGTTGAAATGGATCGGTTTGATGCCCGAACGCCTGCTGGTGTCCTACATCGGCGGGGACATTCTCGATCGCCCGGACGCGGAATTGGGTCGCCGGCGCACGCGCATGACAGACTGGTTGATCAGGAAGTCCGTGGCCAATATCGACGTGTTGCGGCCGGTATCCCCGATGCTGAGGGAAGTGCTGCTGAGGGATGGAGCGCCGGCCCGGAAGATACGGGTGTGTCCAAGTCATCTGGTCGTCGATTCCCGGGTCTCGGATCGGATTCAAGCGCAGCGTGCTGCGTTCAGAAACGCTATCCGGTCTCTCTACCGGATTGCGCCCGAGGCGCCTCTGGTGGTGACTTTGAGCGGGAACAACAAAGGCAAGGGCGTGCACATCCTGGCCGAAGCCTGGCCAGCCATCGTGGCGGCTTTGCCGAATGCGCGTTGGCTGCTCTGCGGCCCCGAACACCCGTGGCTGAATTCCTCGGTCTGGCCATTGCTCGATGCCGCGGGATTGCGTCAGACGGTCGTGGCTGCGGGCCGGCTCGAAGGCGATGCAGTGTTCGAGCACCTCGCGGTTGCCGATCTGAATGTGAATCCGGCGCTGTGTGAAGGGCTCAACATGGTCGCCGTCGAGGCGGCGGCGGTCGGCACTCCGACGATTACCAGCGACGGCGCGGGCATCGCTTACTGGGTGCGCTCGCACAAAGCGGGAGCAGTCGTGGCCGCGGCAGATGTTTCGGCCCTGGCTGTAGCGGTGATTGCGGCATTTTCCGACCCGGCGTTGCTCCCGGCATGGCAGACGGTTTGCCACGCCTTTTCGAGCGATTTTTTCATGGTTCGGATCGCGGGAGAACTGCTCGAGCTCTGCGCCGCGGAACCTGCGATCGAAATCTACGAGCAGTTTGCGGGGTAGCCCCGGGGCAGGGCGCATCGGCGTTTTTCAAACCATCCGGCACCCGGGCTTGACGCGGGTCAAAAACCCTGCGTCGCTTCGATGCGAAGCTGAAACATTGCGAGGCACGAGGACGGGGAATCGCCATGGAACTGAAGAAAATCGCGGTCGTCGGCGCCGGGACGATGGGGAACGGCATCAGCCAGGTACTCTCGGTCGCAGGACTCGAAGTCGTGATGACGGATGTTGCCGCGGCGCAGCTGGAACGCGCGACCGAGACTATTTCGGGCAGCCTCGAGCGGCTGATCAAGAAGGAAAAAATGACCGCCGCGGAGAAGTCGGCGGTGATGGGCCGCATCAGGACCAGCACCGACATCGGCGCCATCGGCGACTGCGACCTCGTGATCGAGGCCGCGACCGAGAACCTCGAACTCAAGCTGAAGATCTTCGCACAGATGGACAAGATCGCACGCAAGGAAGCGGTAATCGCGACCAACACCTCGTCGATCTCCATCACGCGTCTTGCTGCCTCGACCGGGCGGCCCGACCAGGTGATCGGAATGCATTTCTTCAACCCGGTGGCGATGATGGCCCTGGTCGAGCTGATCCGGGGCCTGCAGACCTCGGATGCGACCTTCGCGGCGGTCGAGGCGCTGGCGAAGAAGGTCGGCAAGTCGCCGGTACAGGTGCGCAATTCGCCCGGGTTCGTCGTCAACCGCATGCTCTGCCCCATGATCAACGAGGCGATCTTCGCGCTGGCCGAAGGGCTCGCCACTGCGGCGCAGATCGACGAGGCGATGAAACTCGGCGCCAACCATCCGATCGGCCCGCTCGCTCTTTGCGACCTGATCGGACTGGACGTCGAACTGGCGGTGATGCAAGTGCTCTACGAAGGCTTCAAGGACCCGAAATACCGGCCCGCGCCCTTGCTCGTGGACATGGTGGAGGCGGGCTATCTCGGCCGCAAGGCGAAGCGCGGGTTCTTCAGCTACGGCTAGGCGCACTTGGCATCGGCTTCGAGGCGGCGGATCATGAAGGGTATGCCTGGAATGATGAAGACCTCGGTGGCCGCCTTCGCCGTCCTCGCCACCATCGCCGTGCTCGCGCTGCCGGACGAGGCATGGGCGCGGCGCGGCGGCGCGCGTTCGGGGCATTTTCACCGCAACGTTCTCCGTCCGGCATTCGTCGGCGGCGCGCTGTTTTACCCTTGGCCATACTCGTACCACTTCTATCCGCTGCCGAGCGGATTCCGCGAACCGGGGCGTGTCGTGTACGTCGAACAGTTCTCGGGGACACTGACTCCGGACACGATCGACTGGATCTACTGCCCGAGCCTGACTGCCTCGTATCCGGAGGTGACGGACTGCCCGGGTGGCTGGCAGCGGGTAATACCTCAGGAGCAGGCCACGCATAGAGATCCAGCGCGCTGAGCGCGACCAGCCGCCGACGATAACGTGAAGAAAATTCTGCTGGCTGCGCTGCTGTTGACGGCGACAGGCGAAGCACCGGCTGACGACGTTGGCAGGCGTTATCTCGCGCTCGAGCCAAGAACCTGCGGTCAATACACCCAGGCATACAAAGACCCTCAGGCAGGCGCGAATGTCGAACTACGAGGGTGGGTCGCCGGCTACCTGACGGCATACAACACTTTGGCAGCAGATACCTACAGCATCACGGGCGGAAGCGATCTCGACGCGGCGATGCTGTGGCTTGCGAACTGGTGCATGGCGCATCCGTCAAGACAGCTGTCCAACGCCATGGAGGCCTTGACCGCTGCGTTTCATCCGCAGCGGCAACGCACCAAGGAGGCGGGGCGCTGACGGGATTGGTGTGCAAGGGATCGAACAGCGTAAGCTCACGAAGTGGGAATCGGTCCCGCCTGACAGCGTTCGCGGGAAGGTGCGGAAAATCGCCTGCGGTAAGCCGTAGGCATTGGTGACCCTTCCGCGAGGTTCGCGGTCGACTTGAAGCTGCGTAATCCGGAACGGGAGGCAGCTATGTTTCATCGGACACGGCCGGCCAATGGAAGCGCATCCCGCCGAACACGGCTGCCGATTCCGTCCTCAGGTTCGTCTGCAGTCAGTAGCGCGGCTGCCTGAATCGGGGGATGGATATGCGCGCTGTGATTCTGGCTGGCGTTGTGCTCGTTACGGCTCAGGCGTGGGGGCAGGCTTCGAGGGCGCCGGGGACAATCTTTCGTGGTTGCCCCGATTGTCCACAGATGGTTGTCGTCCCGGCCGGGCAATTCACTATGGGTTCTTCGGACGCTGAGGAAGGACGCGAAGATGACGAAGGACCGGTGCATCGGGTCGCGCTGTCACGCAACTTCGCCCTGGGTAAGACGGAAGTCACTGTGGGCGAGTTCCGCAAGTTCGTCGAGGAGACAGGGTACAAGACCGATGCGGAGAGGAACGTCGGGGCGAAGGGCTGCTACGCCTGGGATTTGTCGAAATGGGACTGGCGGGAAGGCCGGTATTGGGACAGTCCTGGTTTCGCGCAAAGCGAGTCGTATCCGGTCACCTGCGTTTCGTGGGGCGACGCCAAGGCTTACCTCGCATGGCTCTCGAACAAGGCCGGCCGAAGCTATCGCCTGCCGAGCGAGGCCCAGTGGGAATATGCCGCGCGAGGCGGAACGACGAGCGCGCGCTACTGGGGCGACGACCCGAAGGAGGCCTGCCGCTACGCGAATGTCGCGGACAAAACCGCCGGGCCCGGCGGTGTCACGTGGATCACTGCGCACCACGATTGTCGCGACGGATCATTTTTCAGCGCGGCGGCGGGATCGCTCACGCGCAATGGTTTCGGCCTCCACGACATGCTCGGCAATGTCTGGGAATGGACCGAGGATTGCTACCACGGGAACTATGAAGGTGCGCCCTCGGACGGCAGCGCATGGCGCAGCGGAGATTGCAGACGGGGCGTGGTGCGTGGCGGCTCATGGAACACCTCTCCGCGCTACGCTCGCTCGGCCCGGCGCAACTGGTCCGATTTCGATTCCAGGGTCAGCAACCGCGGTTTCCGCGCCGCGAGCACGCTCGATGATTGACGGGTGGGTGGTTGACCACGCGACAGGCATCCGGCCGCGGCGCCGCGACTGGCATGTCAGAATATGCGCCCCATGGGCGCCGTAAAACTGACGCGCGAAAGCATTCTCGACGGCACGCTGCACGCCTCGGTGCGCGCCGTGCTCGGGCCGGAAGTGCGCTTCATGACCGACGCCGAGCGCGCCGTTCAGGTGGAGGCCATCCTCGCTCGCGCACCGCGCCCGGGGCGCGTATGGGTGTTTGCTTTCGGCTCGCTGATCTGGAACCCGGCGTTCAATTTCGTCGAGCGCCGCACGGCGCGCATACACGGCTTTCATCGCCAGTTCTGCCTCTGGGCGCGTGCCGGCCGAGGCAGCCCCGAGCGGCCCGGGCTAATGCTGTCACTGGAATCACGCGGCAGCTGCACCGGCGTCGCCTACCGCCTGGCTCGGCACGCAGTGGTGAGCGAACTCGACGTGCTCTGGCGGCGCGAGATGTTCACCATGGCCTATCGACCGGTGTGGACCACAGCACGCACGTCGAAGGGAACTGA
The DNA here is from genome assembly GCA_016195915.1 of Betaproteobacteria bacterium. Lineage (GTDB taxonomy): Bacteria > Pseudomonadota > Gammaproteobacteria > Burkholderiales > SG8-39 > JADGRQ01. The sequence goes on from JACPYS010000001.1 coordinate 68,470, forward strand.
GCCGGCGATTGCGTTCAGCGCCAATCGCGAACACGAACGCTACGTGCCGGGGCTCGAGGACGGAGCGTTAGTGCGTTATCTCGCCACCGGCACGGGGCCGTTGGGCCGCTGCTGCGACTACCTGTTCGACACGGTGGAGCACCTGCGCCGGCTCGGCATCCGGGATCGCAGGCTGGAGGCGCTCGAGGCGAAGGTGAGGGCGCATCACGCGGCGCTATGAGACAGATGGGCCCGCCGGGCTCACCGGCTCGGATCGATCAGGAACTTTTCGCCGGTGGCGCGCGCTGTGTAGGACGCGACCACCTCGGGATCCAGCGCCTGCGCAAGCGAGACGACTCGGCTGTAGTGACTGGCGAAGGTGGTATTCAGTTCGCTCGCCACGCGCCGCTTGAGAACGTTCGCCGCCTGCGGCCCGATTCGCTGCAGGAACGGGAACAGCAGCCAGCCGCCCACGCCCCAGGCCATGCCGAAGTTGCGCCGGATCTCGGTCGGCGCGGTGTCGAGCGCGCCGTACAGATAGACCTGCTTGTGAACCGGCGACCCATAACGGCTGTATTCCGTGGCGCCGCGGTTCAGTGCGGTCTCCATTGCCGCGAGGATCTGCGAGGCGAGCGTGCCACCGCCGACGGCGTCGAAGGCAAGCGTCGCGCCGGTGGCCGCACAGGCCGCCGCCAGATCGGACGCGAACTCCGGGGCGCTGCTCACGCAGACCCGCGCCGCGCCCTGCGAGCGCAGCAGTTCAAGCTGCCCCGGTTTGCGCACGATGTTGACCAGCCCGATGCCGTCGGCGATGCAGATGCGGTTGAGCATCTGCCCGAGGTTCGATGCGGCGGCGGTGTGCACCAGCGCCTTGTGGCCTTCGCGGCGCATGGTCTCGACCATGCCCAGAGCCGTCAACGGATTGACGAAGCACGACGCCGCATCGGCCGCGGCGGTTCCTTCGGGCAGCGGCAACACCTCAGCGGCCTTCACGCAGCGGTATTGTGCATACATGCCACCCGCCAGCGCCGCCACCAGACGGCCAATCAACGCTTGAGCTGCGGGCGCCTCGCCCGCGGCGACCACGGTGCCGGCGCCCTCGTTGCCGACGGGCATCGCTTGGCCGACGCGGCCGGCCACCCCCTTCATCGCGGCCGCGGGGATGCGCGCGCTCAAGGCGGGGCATTGCGGCGTGCCGGTCGCGCGCAGCGTGGCGAGGTCGGCCGGACCGAACAGGTTGCCAATGTCGCTGGGGTTGATCGGCGTGCCTTCAATACGGATCAGCACTTCGTCCGGGCCCGGCCGCGGGACCGGCGCTTCGAGCAGCGCAAGCTCAAGTTCGCCGTCGGGTGTGATCCGTGACGTGAGTTGGAGAGACGTGGGCGGGAGGGTGGGCATCGTTTTTCCATTTGTGGCCAGCGGGCCGACATGATGGCAGAAGATTGTGTGGCGATGTCCGCGGCCGATGGCGCGGCACAGGAGATCGTTTAATCTTGCAACCTGGACTTTACGAACTGCCAGCTGGTAGCGCTATAGGGGGCAGTTCAGGAGGGCGACGATGAAACCCGCGATTTTCGCGGTGCTGATGATGGTGGCGACGGGCGCTTGGGCCGAGTGGATGAATTATGCAGAAACCGACGAAGTGGCGTTTTATATCGACCTCGCGACCGTCAGGAAGGATGGCAATCGGCGCCGTGTCTGGGCTTTGCACGACCTCAAACAACGTGGCCCGCGCGGGGATTCGTCCATCCGTCTCCTATTTGAATATGACTGCAAGGACAGGCTCAACCGCATCCTGGCACGCATCACCTATTCAGGGAAAATGCTGACGGGGACGGCCCTGGATGTGGATCACAAGATCAGCGAGTGGAATCAAATCGCACCGAGAACAATCTTTGAAGCAGCACTCGAAATGCTCTGCAAATAGGCAATTGCGCGAATGCAAACCTATTGAGTTTTGGTGGGTGGTACAGGGTTTGAACCTGTGACCCCTGCCGTGTGAAGGCAGTGCTCTACCGCTGAGCTAACCACCCGTCCTCGAGGGAGCGAATTCTACGTGGTCTCGCGCGCAAGGTAAACTCGCGGCCCATGACCATCCGCACTCGTTTCGCTCCCAGTCCCACGGGATTCCTGCACATCGGCGGCGCTCGCACGGCGCTGTTTTCGTGGGCCTATGCGCGCCGTCACGGCGGGCGGTTCGTGCTGCGCATCGAAGACACCGATCTCGAGCGCTCGACGCAAGCTTCGGTGCAGGCCATCCTCGACGCAATGCGCTGGCTGGGCATCGACTGGGATGAAGGCCCGGAGTTCCAGATGCAGCGCCTCGCGCGCTACAAACAGATCGCGGACCAATTGATCGCGGCAGGGCACGCCTACCCTTGCTGGGCGACGAAGGAAGAACTCGACGCGATGCGCGAGCAGCAACGCGCGCGCGGCGCGAAGCCGCGTTACGACGGGCGCTGGCGCCCGGAGCGCGCAAGGGCAGCGGGGTTGGTGCCGCCGAATGACCGCCCGCCCGTGGTGCGGTTTCGCACACCGGAAGCGGGTGAGGTCGGCTGGAGCGACCTGGTGAAAGGGCCGATCGCATTCCCCAACGCGGAACTCGACGATCTCGTGATCCTGCGCGCCGACGGCGTGCCGACCTACAACTTCGGCGTGGTGGTCGATGATCTCGACATGAACATCACGCACGTGATTCGCGGCGACGATCACGTCAACAACACGCCGCGGCAGATCCACATCTTCCGCGCGCTCGATGCGCGGCTGCCGGAGTTCGCGCACGTGCCGATGATCCTCGGCGCGGACGGCGAGCGGCTGTCGAAGCGCCACGGCGCCGTGAGCGTGATGCAGTATCGCGATGACGGTTTCGTGCCCGAAGCGATGGTCAATTATCTTGCCCGGCTGGGATGGTCGCACGGCGACAACGAAGTGTTCTCGGCGCAACAGCTCATCGAGTGGTTCGATCTCGGTCACGTGAGCCATTCGGCCGCGCAGTTCGATCCCGGGAAACTGACCTGGCTCAACCAGCACTACATCAAGGCAAGCGGCGACGTGCGCCTCGCCGCGCTGGTCGGGCCGCAGTTACGCGCGCTGGGCGCGCAGTTCGATCGCGGTCCTACACTCGAACCGGTTGTCGCGCTCCTCAAGGATCGCGCCACCACGATCAACCACCTTGCGGAAGCGGCGATGCTGTTTTATGGCGAACACGCGCCTTCGGCCGCGCTGGTTTCGGAACATCTCACCGAGACGGTGTTGCCCGCGTTGCGCATGCTGAAGGCGCGGCTGGCGGAGTGTTCGTGGGACAGGCCCGCCATCAGCGCGGCGGTGAAGCAGGTTCTGGCGGCCAACGGTCTGAAGATGCCCCAGCTCGCCATGCCGCTGCGCGTGCTGCTCACGGGCCGGACGCAAACGCCCTCGATCGATGCGACGCTGGAATTGCTCGGACGTGAAACCGTGCTCGCGAGACTCTCGCATCATCTCGATATTGACTAGAAAAATCTTTGCGATACAGGGCGCTCGTCGCTATAATGCGCCCCCTGTTCTGGGGGTATAGCTCAGCTGGGAGAGCGCTTGCATGGCATGCAAGAGGTCAGCGGTTCGATCCCGCTTACCTCCACCAGATCGACTTGAACCGGTATCGGGTCCCCATCGTCTAGAGGCCTAGGACATCGCCCTTTCACGGCGGTAACCGGGGTTCGAATCCCCGTGGGGACGCCAGTAAAATCAACGAAATAGCCGCCTCCAGGCGGCTGTCTATGCCGGATATATCCGTCACCGCGATTGGCGCTCTCGCGCCGCTATTGACGCCACAGGGTCACCTGCGGCTGATCTCGGATTCCGACGTGCCGCCTTTGCCGGCGGCGCTTCAGGATCGTCTCGCCGCGAGCTTTGCAATTGGCGCCGGGCATGGTCTTCTGCATCTGGGTGCATCCGGGGTTGGCAGCGTACTGCCGCCCGCTCTGGCCTGGTGGCGTGATTTCGCCGCGCGTTATGTGACGGCGCTGTGCGCCACGCCGGAGGGCGGCGAAATCTTGGTCGCCGCGCCCGATGAGCCCGTGCTTGAGGCCCTGATTGTCGACCTTCCGCCCATGACGGGCGCGGAATACGTGACGCCGGAAGTGCTGGCCAAGCTCTGGGAGGAGCTCGATGCGGCGTTGCGCGACGAACTGACGGCATCGAAGCATACGTTGCAGGAGTTTCTACGGGCGCGTCATCCGGCCTGGAATCTGGTTGGCCGGGTGCACTTCAACCTTGCGGAAAACCGCAAAGACCCGGAAGCACCCTTCGCCTTCCTTGCCAGCTACACATCGCGCTTGTCGGCGCATGGCAAGGCGCAGCATCTGCCGCTGTCACGGGCGCTTGCCGAATTTTCGGATGGCAAGAGCAAGGCGCAACTGCTCTCCCTGCTGTTGCCGGTGCAGCGCGCAGCCGAACAGTGCGAGTGGCTGCGCGAGATGGTCGAGGCGGGCGATATCTATCACCCGCTGCGCTGGGTGCCGTCGGATGCCTGGCGGTTTCTCACTGATGTTCCGAAACTCGAAGTCGCCGGCATCGTCGTGCGCGCGCCGGGCAACTGGCAGGCGGGTCGTCCAGCGCGACCGCAGGTCAAGGCCACTGTCGGCGCCCGCCCGCCCTCGGCCTTGGGAATGGGTGCATTGCTCGATTTCAACATGGAGGTGACACTCGACGGCGAGCGCCTCAGCGCCGCAGAGATCAAGGCCTTGCTGAAGAGCGTCGACGGCCTGCAACTGATTCGCGGTCGCTGGGTCGAGGTGGATGGCAAGAAGCTCGTCCGCCTGCTGGAGCGATTCCAGGCCATCGAGCAGGCTGCGGCGGATAACGGACTGACGTTTGCCGAGGCGATGCGTCTGATGGCTGGAGCGTCGCTCGATGACGATGGTGCGGCCGACGTTGCCGCTTGGTCGCAACTCGTTGCCGGCCCTTGGTTGGCCGAGATCCTGCGCGGCCTGCGCGAGCCGGAGGGATTGGCGAGGATCGATTCGGGTGCCGAGCTCAAGGCGACTCTTCGCCCTTACCAGCAGACCGGCGTGCGCTGGCTGTACTTGCTTGCGCGCCTCGGGCTGGGCGCATGCCTTGCCGACGACATGGGATTGGGCAAGACGATACAGGTGCTGTCGTTGTTGCTGGTATTGAAGCGCGAGCACAAGGGAGCATCGCGCCCCAGCCTGCTGGTGGCGCCGGCCTCGCTCCTGGCCAACTGGGCGGCGGAGGCCGAACGCTTCGCCCCCAGCCTGCGCCTGCTGATCGCCCATCCCTCGTTCATGCCGCATATCGAATTGCGCGCACTGGATGCACAGTCGCTAGGCGGCGTCGACCTTGTCATCACCAGCTATGGCACGCTCTTGCGTCTGCCAGCACTGCAGGAGGTGCTTTGGCGCCTGGCCGTCGCGGACGAGGCGCAGGCCATCAAGAACCCGGGGGCCAAGCAGACGCGGCAGATCAAGAAACTCAAGGCCGACGTGCGCATCGCGCTCACCGGCACCCCGGTGGAAAACCGTCTGTCCGACCTGTGGTCGATCCTGGATTTCACACACCCCGGCTTGCTGGGCTCGGACAAGGTGTTCGCCGAGTTCACCAAGCGGCTGGCGAAAAACGAGCACTTCGGCCCGCTGAGAACGCTGGTGCGCCCATACATATTGCGCCGGCTCAAGACCGACAAGCGCGTGATCGCCGATCTACCGGACAAGACGGAACTCAAGGCCTGGTGCTACCTGAGCCCGGCACAGGCGATGCTGTATCAGCGCGCCGTGAAGGAGCTTGCGCGTGTGCTGGAAGATACCGAGGGAATTGCTCGCAAGGGCGCGGTGCTCTCGTTCCTGATGCGTTTCAAGCAGATCTGCAATCACCCCTCGCAATGGTTGGGCGACGGGGCGTGGAACGCGGACGATAGCGGCAAGTTCGCCCGCCTGCGAGAGCTGGCCGAGGTGATCGCCGCCAAGCAGGAAAAGGTGCTGGTGTTCACGCAGTTTCGCGAAACGACTGAACCGCTGGCGGCATTTCTCGGGTCCATCTTCGGACGCGAGGGCCTGGTGCTGCACGGCGGCACCCCGGTCGCCAAGCGCCGCGAGCTGGTCAGGCGCTTCCAGGAGGACGAGCTGACGCCTTTCTTTGTCCTCTCGCTCAAGGCGGGCGGCGCGGGGCTGAATCTCACCGCCGCCACGCACGTGATCCATTTCGATCGTTGGTGGAATCCCGCCGTGGAGAACCAGGCCACCGACCGGGCCTTTCGCATCGGTCAGCAGAGGAACGTTCTGGTGCACAAGTTCGTCTGCCGTGGCACCATCGAAGAGCGTATTGACCAGTTGATCGAATCGAAGCAGCAGCTCGTAAAGGATGTGCTGGAAGGGAGCGCGGAACTCCTGCTCACCGAGATGAGCGACCGCGAGCTGCTCGACTTGGTGAAGCTCGATATTCATGCGGCGCAGGAAAACTGATCATCAGGGAGAAAACGAATGAGTTACTGGGGATGGAAGCCTTATGTTTCGGTCGCCGAGCGTCGCAGGAAGGCCGAACAAGCTGCTGCCCGGGCGAAGAAAACGGGCGCGGGTTTCTCGCCCATCGCACCCTATCGTGGCGCCGTCGCCAAGACGTTTTGGGGCAAGGCCTGGTGTGACAACCTCGAGCACTACAGCGACTATGCCAATCGACTGCCACGCGGCCGCAGCTATGTGCGCAACGGCTCGGTGATGGACCTCCGGATTGCGACAGGCGAAGTGCGTGCGAAGGTGATGGGGTCGAGACTCTATACGGTCGATGTGAAGGTGGCGGCCGTCCCCGACAAGCAATGGCAGGCCATCGGCGCCGGTTGCGCGGATTCGATCGACTCGCTGGTGGAACTTCTGCAAGGGAGACTTTCCAAGGCGGTGATGGAGCGAATTTGCAGACCGGGTACCGGACTGTTTCCGGCGCCCAAGGAAATCAAGTTCGCTTGCAGCTGCCCGGACTGGGCCTCGATGTGCAAGCACGTCGCTGCCGTGCTCTATGGCGTCGGCGCCCGGCTCGATCATCAACCCGAACTGATCTTCAATTTGCGCCGGGTGAATGCCAAGGATCTCGTCGCGCGGGCGGGGGCCGGTCTTGCAAAAGCGAAAAAAGCTCCTGCGGCGGACAAACTGCTCGATGATTCCGCTCTGGCCGATGTATTCGGCATCGAGATGGCCGAAGTTGCGCCGCCGGCAAAGACCTCCGCGCGACCAACGACGCCTGGACCAATCAGGAAGGTACCGGCTAAGAAATCCGCGAAAACTAAGGGGTCAAAGACCGCTAAGGTGGCGAGGCGTGCGAAGTAGCGGATCCGGAACTTCGATTACGGCCCCTTGAAAACCCCGTTCTCCCAAATTCCCGATCGCAGGATCGCTCCGTCGGGTCCGTATTCAACGCCTTTCCCGTGCACTCTGTCGTTGCGGAATTCACCGATGTATTTCTGATTATTGGGCAATCCAAGGGTGCCTTGCCCATGGAACTTGCCATCGCTGAACTCACCGACGTATTTCGTTCCATCGGGGAACGTAACGGTGCCCCGCCCGTAGTACTTGCCATCCCGGAACTCGCCAACATACGCCTGTCCATTGGTCAGCGTACGGGTACCTCGTCCGTGAAACTTGCCCTCCCGGAATTCACCAACGTACTTCTCGCCGTCGGGGAACGTCAGGGTCCCGTTTCCGTGCAACTGGTCCTCCCTGAATTCACCGACGTAGGTCTCGCCATCGGGGTACGTCAGGGTGCCCCGCCCGTGGGACTTGCCGTCCCTGAAATTGCCGACGTACTTCTCCCCATCGCGGAAGGTCAGGGTGCCTTGGCCCTGGGACTTGCCGTGCTGGAACTCGCCGACGTACTTCGTCCCGTCGGGGGAGGTAAAAACGCCTTGCCCGTGGTACTTTCCGTCCCGGAACTCGCCGACGTACTGCTGGCCGCTGGGTAACGTGAACGAGCCTTGCCCATGGGACTTGCCGTCCCTGAATTCACCAACGTACTTCTGGCCATCGGCGTTCGTAAGGGCGCCTTGCCCGTTGGGCTTGTCATTCTTGTACTCACCAACGTAGGTCTGGCCGGAGGGCGATGTGAGGGTGCCTTGCCCATCGCGATTGCCATCTTTGAACTCGCCGACGTACTTCGCCCCATCGGGGAACGTTCTCTCCCCGAAACAATCGGTCCATTTCGCGGCCAGGTATGACCCGGGGCACAACGCAATCTTCCTGACCTTCAGCACGACCGCCGGGGCTTCCGCCTTGGCCTTTTCTTCCGCCTCTCGCGCGGCACGCTCCGCCGCCGCCCTGCGCGCTTCCTCCGCCACCAGTCTTGCTCTCTGCTCGCTCTCAGCTTTCGCCTTCTCCTCCGATTCCCTCCTCGCCTTGAGCTCGGCTGCTGCCTTTGCGGCCAACTCGCTCTTGCGTTTAGCATCCTCGTCCTTGCGCAGCGCTTCCGCTCTCGTCTTTTCTTCCGCCTCCAGCCTGATGCGCTCCTCCTGCAATTTGCGCGCGGTCTCCGCCGTGAGCCTTGCCTTTTCCTCGGTTTCGGCCTGGGTTTTCGCTTCGGCTTCCTTCCTTGCCTGAAACGTGGCCGCCTCTCTGGCCGCCTGCTCGCGTTTCGCTTCCTCGTCCTTGCGCAGAGCTTCGGCCTTCGCCTTTTGCTCTGCCTCACTCCTGGCGCGCTCGGCCTCGAGCCGCGCACGTTCGTCGCCCGGCGCCTGCGCCGGGGATGCCGCCGCCTGTTGGGACCGCACGCGGCACTCGATTCGATAGGTGAATTTCTGTGCCGCTGCAGCCATCTCGGCGTGGTCCAAAGCCGAAGAGGCGGCATCATCGTTGAACGGGACCTTGTTCCGGACCAGAAAATCTGCCAAGACCTCCAGCGATATCGCGAGATTGACATTCTCCGGAACTTCGACGGCCGCGCTCGCAGCGCGAAGCACCTCGGGCTTCATCCCCGCGACGCCGATCACAAGCCCGGAAACATCCAGCAACGGACCGCCGCCAAGTCCGGGCTGCACAGGCGCCGTGATCTGCAATTCGCCAGCGGTGCCGCTTGGACCGCGAACTGCAGTGACGAGGCCGGAGGTGAGGTTGCCGCTAATTGAGAGTGCGCCCGCACGCGGGAAGCCGAATACCCTGACCGATTCGCCCTCCCGGACCTGGCGTGGGCTGCGCAGCCGTGCGCTGAGCCCCTTGAGACCGCTCACGCGCAGCAACACCAAATCGAGTTGCGCATCCGCATCCACCACTGAACCGGTACGGCGGCCATCCGGGGCAATCACGGTGATCGATGTGCATCCGCCGACGACCTGCCGGTTCGTGATCAACAACTCCGGCGCGACGGAAAAAGCGGTGCCGTAGGAAACCTGTGCCGAGACATCACCGGCAACGCTTGCAAGTACCGACGCGATCAGGCACCGAATCAGACTTCGCATGCGGCCCCGGCAAGTTCCGATCGTCCCGGGCTCTAGGACACAGCTGGACACCATTGACGCCGTTCCCCCCAACACCGTTTGGACAGTTGGTCAGGAGTGATTTTTGCACGTTTCCGGTCACCGATCATGTCCGCGAGGCTCACGTCACCGGCTCCAGAACCCAAGCTCAGCGCGGATTGCCCCAGCGAGGACTCTGCGGCGCGAGCACCGGGGAAGTGGGGGGCCCATTGGTTTGGTTTGGGATGTTCTGCGGCCGTGAATTCAGGCTGGGGATGTCCAGGCGATAGTTGAAGTGCGGTCCGTAATTCGGCGGCGCCATATCCCAGCGATTCTCGCGCGGATAATATTTTGGCGTGGCGTTCTGACCGGTGTAGTTCCAGTTTCCCGATTCGGGGTGATACTTGAGTTCCGAATCAGGGGACGTCGTTTCCCAGCGTTCCGAATGCGGGTTGTATTTTTGCGTTGCCTGCGCCGCGGCCGCAGCCGCGTTCAGCAGGCACACGGAGAAGAGGACGAGTTTCAACATCCGCCGCATCGCGATGCTCGCTGATGATCGCGACGGGCTGTTTCCGGTCACTTTGCGCCTTCCACGACGATACCCCGCTCCTTGATGAGCTTGGCCCACTTGGCGTTGTCCCTGCGGATGAACTCGAGGAACTGCTCGGGCGTGGTGCTGGCAGGCGATGCGCCGAGATCGATCAGTCGCGTCTTGACCTCCGCCAGTTGCAGTACACCGTTCACGTCCCGGTTGAGCCTGGCGACAATGTCCTTCGGCGTGCCCGCCGGCGCAACCATGCCGAACCAGCCTTCGGCGGAGTAGCCGGGCACGCCGGCCTCGGAGATCGTCGGAAGCTCGGGCAGGGAAGGCGAACGCTCGCTGCCGCTGACGGCCAGCGCGCGCAGCTTGCCCGATTTCACCTGCGCCACCACGGATTGGGCAGGCGAAATCATCAACTGGACCTGGTTGCCCAGGAGATCGGCCACCGCACTGCCCACGCCTTTGTACGGCACGTGCAGCATGTCGATGCCGGCCATCGCCTTGAACAGTTCGACGGCCAGGTGCGAGGCCGCGCCGCCGCCGGTCGAGCCGTAGGCGAGTCGTCCGGGCTGCGACCTGGCGAGCGCGACCAGTTCCCTCACCGTCGTTGCACTCACCTCGGGGTTCACCACCAGCACGTAGGAGGGCGCGGCGAACAGCGCAATCGGCGCGAACAGGCTGAGGTTTTCGTCGTTGAGCGGCCCGGCGGCAATTGCGAGCAGCGTGTAGCCGTCGGCCGGAGATTTCGCGACGTAATCCACCCCGATCTGCCCGTTGGCGCCGGCACGGTTCTCTACCACGATGGGTTGGCGGAGCGCGTCGTTCAGATACTTGCCGAGGAGACGCGCGAGCACGTCGGTTCCGCCGCCCGGCGGATAGGCGACGACGATGCGGATCGCCTTGTTCGGAAAGGCCTGTCCGGACCCTGTCGCAGCGGGTTGGGCGAATGCGACAGCGGCGAACAGGCACAGGCAGAGGATCGAGGGAGCCGTCGAGATCTTCATGTTCATCCCCTCACAACGCGGCAATCGCCTGGATTTCGATCAGCAGGCCCGGATCGGCGAGGTGGCCGACTTCCACGATGGTGCTCGTCGGCAGCTTGCCGATGAAGAATTCCGTGCGCGCGGCGACGATGTTCTTGAACTCGCGCATGTCCGTCGTATAGACAACGACGGACACGATGTCTTCGAGCGCGCCGCCCGCCGCCTCGAGCACGGTGCGCATGTTGCGGATGCACTGGCGGGTCTGCTCCGCCATGTCCCCGGCGCCGACCAGCCGGCCCTCGGCATCGCGTGAAAGCTGGCCTGAAAGGAAGATCAGCGCATTCGGTTTGTCGACGCGGACATAGTGGTTGTAGACGTTCTTGCGAACGTTCTTGAGGTTTGGCGGATTGCCGCGGGTGATCTTGCTCATGCGGGTTCGACTAGGGCTGGCGCGGGGCGACGATGCGGGTGCGCAGCGTCATGCGGGGGTCTTCGAAGCCGCATTCGACGACGTCGCCGGGTTTGAGGAACAGTTCGTCTGCATTCGGCTTGCCGACCGCCACTCCTCCCGGCGCACCGGTGGAGAACATGTCGCCGGGTTCGAGCGGAACCAGCCGCGAGAAATGCTCGATGATGTCCGGCAGCTTCCAGATCTGGTCGCTCGTATTGACCCGCATGCGCAACTCGCCGTTGACGTGGCAGGTCACCCAGATGTCGTAAGGATCGCGAACTTCGTCCATGGTGATGATCCACGGGCCGAGCGGCCCGAAACCCGGCGCGTTCTTGGCGGTCCAGAAACGCGAGCCCGAGGCCACTTCGCGTTTTTGCGTATCGCGGCAGGTGAGGTCGTTGAGGATCGTGATGCCGACGACGTGGTCGAACGACCGGGCCTTCTTAACGCGGTGCGCCGGCTTGCCGATGACGAACACCAGTTCCGGTTCGTAATCGAAATGAACGACGCCCGCCGGACGTTCCACATCGGCGTCATGGCCCGCGAGGCAGGAATTCAGCTTCACGAAACCTGTGGGTTCCCCGGGGATCTCCTTGATAAGGTCGGTCCGCTTGAGTTCTTCCAGATGCGTGCGGTAGTTCTTGCCGACGCACAGGAATTTGTCTGCGTCGGGCACGGGCGGGAGGAACTCGAGCGTGTCGAGCGCGTGGAGGGCCTGATCCAACGGGCGGGCGAGCATGCCGCGCGCCCAATCGAGGCCGCGTTCCCCGAGGGCGAGCAGGCTCTTCATCGAGCGTGCCGGCGTGGCGTCGTCACCCGAGTGGTGGGCGCTTTGCGCGAGATCGAGCATCTTGCCGCCGGAGAGGGCGCCGACGCGCAGGCGCGTGCGGTCGGATTTCATGACGAAGGTGGCGAGTTTCATGGCCGTTCGAGATGGAAAAGCCTGTGAAGTCTACCGCGGTTTACACCGGGGTCCGAGACTTTGGCCAAGCGGCGAGTATCCCAGTACGTACTCTTATTGAGCCGCGGTCTCGATTGCACCGCGTCGTGCCACGCGCACGCCGTCATTGCGCAGGATTCCCTGGACGCTGTTCAGGTTCAGTGAAATTCTTGATCGATCGCTGTGCGGGACGGACTCTCGCGGAGTGGCTGCGCGATCAGAGGCATGACGTAGTCGAATCGCGCGAGCGTGTCCTGATCCCGGGGATCGCATCCCGCTTGAACGGATCTCCCGGCTCGCCTAGAAGTTCTGCTCGGGGCTCGCGTTATCGCTCGACGTGATGAGCGCGCCGGATCCCTCCACGCCTTCCGCAACGCATATCGGGGCCCCCGACACCACATTGGTAATCGTGCAGTTATCACCGGTCACGTTGGAAAGCACATGGTCGGAGATGGTCTTGCCGGACCGGACGTAGATGACGCCGCCGGCCACCAGGGAAGCCTGGTCCAGTTGACTCGCGACCTGAACGGCCGGGGATCCCAGGCCCAACATGGTCACGATGGGGGCGCAGGCGGCCAGGTGAAGGACAACGGGCACCAGGAAAATCACGCGGCGGACTTTGAGCATGGCAACACCAAGCCTTCCGACGTAAAACTGCGGCCACCATATCACAATTGGCGCAACGGAGCGCGGCGCTCAGATTTCCGACGGACCGCGTTCGTTACCAAATGATACAAATTGCATCGGATTTCCACAGCTTCGCGGATTAAAGTGACCATGTAGATTCAAGGGGAAACTTCAATGAACAGGACTATTTCACGCGCGCCGCGGATCTTTGCAGCAGGCATTGCAGCCGCTGTGTGCGCCGCCGCCCCGCTGCTGGTGTCGTCTGCTTACGCACAGGCTCGCCATGAAATGCGCGAACACGAGCGGTTCCGCACACCGCACTGGGTGTACGACGACCGGTACCATCACAACCACTACTACCCGTCCGTCGGTTATTCGGTGCAGGTTCTCCCGGCCGGACATCTGGTGATCGGGTTCCGCGGCGGCAGATATTTCTTTCATGGCGGGGTATGGTTCCAGCAGGGAGGACCCGGCTACCTGGTCGCCAGGCCTCCCGTGGGCATCGTTGTCCCGGTGTTGCCGCCGGCGTATACGACGGTGTGGGTTGCGGGCATCCCGTACTACTACGCCAATGATATTTATTACGCGTCGGCGCAGGGAGGCTATGCCGTCGCAGCGCCGCCCATGGAGGCGGCCCAGGCTCCGATGCAGGCTCCGCCCCCACCGGCGCCGGCTCCTCAAGCGGGCCCGACACCCGTCGCGCCGGTCCAATCCGCGCCGGGAAACTGGTATTACTGCGAATCTGCGAAGGGCTATTACCCCTACGTCACGGAATGCAAGGAGGGATGGCGTACGGTACCGGCGGCTCCGCCGCAGATGCGCTGAGCCAGACCGGATCCAGCGCCTACTTCGCCGCCGCCCGGCCGGTCAGTTTTTCGGCCGCTGGCAGGTCGGCCGCGTCCCACCCGCCGCCCAAGGCCTTCACCAGCTGCACGCTCGCCGTCACGCGCCGCGCGAGGACATCCGCCGCGCCTCGCTGGTTGGCGAGCACCGTCGCCTGGGCAGTCACGACCTGCAGATAGGTGACGATCCCCGCTTTGTACTGGTTGATCGAATATTCCAGAGACTGCTGGGCCGCCGTCACCGCTTCCGCCTGCAACTGCGCTTCCTGTTCCAGGATGCGCAAGGTCGCGAGATTGTCTTCCACTTCCCTGAATGCCGTAAGCACGGTCTGCCTGTAGTTGGCGACACTTGCGTCGTAGGCGGCGATCGCCTGGTCACTTGCGGCGCGCCTGCGCCCGGCGTCGAACACCGTTTCCGCCAGCGCGGGTCCGACCGACCAGAAGCGGCTGGGCAGCGTAAACCACTGGGCTGCCGTGGCGCTCTGTACACCGTAGGTGGCGCTGAGCGTCGCCGACGGAAAAAACGCCGACTGCGCGATCCCGATCTGCGCGTTCGCCGCCGCTACCCTGCGCTCGGCCGCCGCGATGTCCGGCCGGCGCTCGAGCAGTTCCGCCGGAAGGCCGACGGGCACGGGCGGCGGCGCGGTCGCGAGCGGCGCGGGCTCGATGGCAGATCCGGAAGGCGGCCTACCCAGCAGGACGGCGATCGCATGCTCGAGCAGCGCGCGCTGCACACCGAGTTCAACCGCCTGTGCCTGGGTGGATTTGAGCTGCGTCTCGGCCTGGGCGACATCCGATTTCGGGACGACGCCGGCGGCGTAACGATTGCTGGTCAGTTCCAGCGACTTCACGTAGGCGGCGACCGCCGTCTCGAGGAGCTGCTTCTGCGCATCGACTCCGCGCAACTGGAAGTAGTCCTGCGCGAGTTGCGCTTGTATGCTCAGGCGCGCGTTTTCCAGATCGGCGGCACTCGCCTGGGCTGTGGCTTCGCCCGACTCGACCGAGCGCCTGACCTTTCCCCACAGGTCTGCCTCCCAGGACGCGCTGAGGGGCAGCGAGCGGATGGTTCTCTTGTTGGTCGCCACGCCGGTGATCGGGCCGGTCGTCGCGGACGGCCGCGAGCGGGTCTCGGAGACGGTCGCAGTGACGGTGGGAAACCACGCCGCGCGTGCGCTCTCGGAGAGCGCCACCGCCTGGCGGAACTGGGCATCTGCAGCCAGCAGCGTCTGGTTCGAGATGCTGACCCGCGCCATCAGCGCGTCGAGTCGCGGATCGCCGAACGCCGCCCACCAATTGCCGCGGCGCGCATCGTCCCGTGGCTGCGCCGGCTTCCAATCGAATCCTTCCTTGTACGCGCCAGGTGTCTCGACGCTCGGCCGGAGGTAATCCGGACCCGCGGTGCATCCGGCCAGCAACGCGGCCATCATCGCGATCGGGACGCGCATGCTCATTCCGCCGCCGGGGCGGTGCCGCGCCCGCGTGTTTCACCGCTGCGCTTGCCCAGTCCCGCATGGCTCAGGCGATCGAGGTACAGATAGACCACTTGCGTGGTGTAGAGGGTGAGCAGTTGGCTCAAAATCAGACCGCCGACGATCGCGATGCCGAGCGGCGTGCGCAGCTCAGCGCCGTCGCCCGATCGAAGCGCGAGCGGCAGCGCGCCGAGCAGCGCCGCCATGGTGGTCATCAGGATCGGCCGGAAGCGCAGCAGGCACGCCTGCATGATGGCCTCGCTCGGCGCAAGGCCGTGCCGGCGCTCGGCATCGAGCGCGAAGTCGACCATCATGATGGCGTTCTTCTTCACGATGCCGATGAGCAGAAACACCGCGATCAGCGCGATCACGCTGAATTCCGCGTTGAACATCATCAACGCGAGCAGCGCGCCGATGCCCGCCGAGGGCAGCGTCGAGAGGATCGTGAGCGGGTGCACATAGCTCTCGTAGAGAACGCCGAGCACGATGTACATCGTGATGATCGCCGCAAGGATCAGCCAGGGCTGGTTGGCGAGCGTCCGCTGGAAGCTGCGCGCGGTGCCCTGAAAGCTGCCGGTGATTGTGGCGGGCATGCCGATCTGCGCCATCGTGTCGTTGATCGCGGCAGTGGCTTCGGACAGCGACCGGCCTTCGGGCAGGCTGAACGAGATCGTCGCCGCCGCGAACTGGCCCTGGTGGTTCACCGACAGCGGTGCGTTGGTGTATTCGTAGCGCGCGAACGCCGACAGCGGTACCGGGTCGCGGCCGGGAGGGCGCACCCGGACTTCCTTGAGGGATTCCGGCCCGCTGGCGTAGCGCGGGGCGACTTCCATCACCACGCGATACTGGTTGCGCTCGCGGTAGATGGTCGAGACGATCGCCTGGCTGAAGGCGTTGCCGAGCGTGGCGTCGATCAGCTCGGTGCTCACGCCCATGCGGGCCGCGGTTGGCCGGTCGATGACCAGCATCATCTGCAGGCCGCGGTTTTCCTGGTCGCTGTCGACGTCCTCCAGGATCGGAACGCCCTGCAGAGCCAGCTGCAGCTGCGGCGTCCACAGGCGCAGCACGTCGAGGTCCTCGCCCTGCAGCGTGTACTGGTAGGCGCCACTCGACTGGCGGCCGCCGATACGCACGTCCTGCACCGGGACCAGAAACAGGTTCGCGCCGGGAATGCGCGCCGCCTGGATGCGGATCCGTGCCACCACCTGCGTCGCGGATTCCTTGCGCTCGGACAGCGGCTTGAGCATCACGAACACCGTGCCAGCGTTGCGCGCGCCGCCACCGGTGACCGCGGTCACGTCGCTCACGGCGGGGTCATTGCGCAGGATTTCGACGAACTGCGCCATCTTCAGGCGCGTGGCGAGGAACGGCGCCGACTGGTCGGCGCGCAGCGAGCCGAAGATCCGGCCGGTGTCCTGCTGCGGGAAAAACCCCTTCGGAATCTGGATGTACAGGTAGACGTTCAGGCCGATCGCGCCGATCAGCACGGCAAGGGTCAGCGGCGCGTGACCGAGCGCCCAGCGGAGGCTTTTCTCGTAGCCGCGCACCACCGCGCCGAACGCGCTCTCGCCCAGCCGCGCGATGCGCCCCGGCGGCTGCTTCGCACGCAACAGCTTTGCGCACATCATCGGGGTGAGCGTGAGCGACACCACCAGCGAAACCAGGATCGCGACCGAGAGCGTCACCGCGAACTCGCGGAACATGCGTCCTACGATGTCGCCCATCAGCAGGATCGGAATGAACACGGCGATCAGGGACAGGCTCATCGAGAGCACCGTGAACCCGACCTCGCGTGCGCCGAGGAGCGCCGCCGCCGCGGGAGCCATGCCGTTTTCAATGTGGCGAGAGGAGTTCTCCAGCACCACGATCGCGTCGTCGACGACGAACCCCGCGGCGACGATGAGCGCCATCAGCGAAAGGTTGTTGATGCTGTAGCCGGCGAAATACATGAAGGCGAAGCTCGCGATCAGCGACACCTGCACCGCCGCTGCCGGGATCATGGTGGCGCGCAGGTTGCGCAGGAACAGAAACACCACCAGCACCACCAGGCAGACCGCGATGATGAGCGTGCGCTGCACCTCGGTGATCGCCGCACGGATGGTCGAAGTGCGCTCGAGGCTGACTTCGAGATCCATGTTCGATGGCATTGCGGCGCGCAGCCACGGCAGCAGGTCCTGCACGCGCTGCACCGTTTCGATGATGTTGGCGTTCGGTTCGCGGTACAGGACCAGCAGCACCGCCGGCTTGCCGTTGGCGAGCGCGGCATTGCGCTCGTCCTGCACCGAATCGACCACGCTCGCCACGTCGGCGAGCCGCACCGGCGAGCCGTTGCGGTAGGCCACGACGAGCGGCAGGTACTCGGCGGCCGTCTGCGCCTGGTCGTTGGCGTAGATCCACCACGAGCGCTCGCCATCCTCGAGCAGCCCCTTCGGGCGGTTGGCGTTGGTGGCGGAGAGAGCGGCGCGCACCTGGTCGAGTCCGATGCCGTGCGCGTTGAGTGCGGTCGGGTTGAGCTCGACACGCACCGCGGGCAGCGAACTTCCGCCCACGAATACCTGGCCGATGCCTTTCACCTGCGAGAGTTTCTGCGCGAGGATGGTCGAAGCGGCGTCGTACAGGCGGCCCTGCGGCGCGGAGTCCGAGGTGAGGGCGAGCACCATGATCGGCGCGTCGGCCGGATTCACCTTGCGGTAAGTCGGGTTGTTTGGCATCCCCGAAGGCAGCTGGTCGCGCGCCGCGTTGATCGCGGCCTGCACCTCGATCGCCGCATCGTTGATGTTGCGGCTCAGATCGAACTGCAGCGTCACCCGGGTGGAGCCGAGCGATGAGGACGAAGTAATCTCGCTCACGCCGGCAATGCGCCCGAGCTGGCGTTCGAGCGGCGTGGCGACGGTGGCCGCCATTGTTTCCGGGCTGGCTCCGGGAAGGCTCGCCATCACCGAGATCGTCGGGTACTCCACCTGCGGCAAGGGCGACACCGGCAGCTGGGTGTAGGCGACCGCACCGGCGAGCGTGATGCCGAGCGTGAGCAGCGTGGTCGCCACCGGCCGCGCGATGAAGGGCTCGGAGAGATTCATCACGCGCGGCTCTCCGGCGTCATCGTGCCCGCCGCGGTTTCTCCCCAGCCGAAGCGGCGCGCGAGGCGGTCGAACGCGAGATAGATCACCGGTGTGGTGAACAGCGTCAGCACCTGGCTCACGATCAGCCCGCCGACCATGGTGAGTCCGAGCGGGTGGCGCAGCTCGGACCCCACGCCATCGCCGAGCATCAGCGGCAGCGCGCCGAGCAACGCCGCCATGGTGGTCATCAGGATCGGGCGGAAGCGCAGCAGGCAGGCCTGGAAGATCGCGTCGCGCGGCGCCATGCCGTGCCTGCGCTCGGCCTCCAGCGCGAAGTCGATCATCATGATGGCGTTTTTCTTCACGATGCCGATCAGCAGGATGATGCCGATCACCGCGATGATGCCGAGGTCGCTGCGCGCCGCGAGCAGCGCGGCGAGCGCGCCCACGGTCGCGGTGGGCAGCGTCGAAAGTATCGTGACCGGATGGATGTAGCTTTCATACAGCACGCCGAGCACGATGTACATGGTCACCACCGCGGCGAGCACCAGCAGCAGCGTGCCCGAGAGCGAATCGCGGAACGAGGCGGCGGCACCCTGGAAGTTGATCAGCACCGAGGCGGGCATGCCGATTTCGTTCGACGCGGCCTCGACCACCGCCACCGCGTGACCCAGCGAAGCGTCGCGCGAAAGGTTGAACGACACGGTCGCCGCCGGAAACTGCCCGACGTGGTTGATGGCGAGCGGGGCAGTGCCCACGTTGATGCGGGCAATCGACGAAAGCGGCACCTGCGTGCCGGACGCGGTGGCGATGAAGATCCCCTTCAGCGCCTCGGGACCGAGGCGGAACTCCGGGCCGACCTCGAGCACCACGCGGTACTGCGTCGCCTGCGTGAAGATGGTGGAGACCAGGCGCTGGCCGAACGCGTTGTAGAGGGCCACATTGATCGACGCGGGGGTGATGCCGAGCCGGCTCGCGCTGTCGCGGTCGATCTCGACGTAGGCCTGCAGGCCGCGGTCCTGCAGGTCGGAGGCGACGTCGCGCAGCTGCGGCGTTGCGCCCAGCCGCTCGACCATGCGCGGCACCCATTGCGCGAGCACCGCCGCGTCGGGCGATTCCATGGTAAACAGATACTGCGTGCGGCTCACGCGGTCCTCGATCGTCAGATCCTGCACCGGCTGCATGTAGAGCGTGGCGCCGGGCACCTTCGCGAGTTCGACTTGCAGGCGGCGGATCACCTCGGGCGCACGAATACCGCGCTCCGCGAGCGGCTTCAGGTTGATCAGCATGCGACCGCTGTTGAGCGTCGCATTGATGCCGTCCACGCCGATGAAAGACGAAAGGCTTTCCACCGCGGGATCGCGCAGCACCACTGCGGCGAGCGCCTGCTGGCGCTCGGCCATCGCCTGGAAGGACACGCTTTGCGGCGCTTCCGAAATGCCCTGGATGGCGCCCGTGTCCTGCACCGGGAAGAAGCCCTTCGGCACGACCAGATACAGCACGACCGTGAGCAACAGCGCACCGACCGCGACCAGCAGCGTCGCCGTCTGGCGCTCGAGCACCCACTCGAGCATGCGCCCGTAGCGCCTGATCACCGTGTCGAACAGGCGGCCGCTGGTGCGATAGAACCTGCCTTGCTGCTCCGGCGGCGTGTGCCGCAGCAGGCGCGCGCACATCATCGGAGTGAGCGTGAGGGAGATCACGCCGGAAATCAGGATGGCCACCGCCAGCGTTACCGCGAACTCGCGGAACAGCCGCCCGACGATGTCGCCCATGAACAGCAGCGGGATCAGCACCGCGACCAGCGAAAACGTGAGCGACACGATGGTGAACGCGATCTGCTGGGACCCCTTGAGCGCCGCCTCGAGCGGCGTGTCGCCCTTCTCGATATAGCGCGCGATGTTCTCGATCACGACGATGGCGTCGTCCACCACGAATCCGGTGGCGACCACAAACGCCATCAGCGTGAGGTTGTTGATCGAGAACCCGGCGAGATACATGAAGCCGAAGGTGCCCACCAGCGACAGCGGCACGGCGACGCTCGGGATCAGCGTCGCGGCGACATTGCGCAGGAAAAGGAAAATCACCATCACCACCAGCGCAATGGCGAACCCGAGCTCGATCTGCACGTCGCGCACCGAGGCGCGGATGGTGACGGTGCGGTCGGTGAGCATCGCGACATCGACCCCGGCTGGGAGCGACGCGCGCAGCTGCGGCAACTGGCGCTTCACGCGGTCGACCACCTCGATCACGTTGGCGCCGGGCTGGCGCTGGATGTTGAGCAGGATCGCCGGTACGTCGTTCATCCAAGCGGCGAGCCGCGCGTTCTCGGCCCCGTCGGCAACGTCGGCGATATCCGAGAGGTAGACCGGCGCGCCGTTGCGGTAGGCAACGACGATCGAGCGGTACTCCGCGGCCGAGCGCAACTGGTCGTTGGCGTCGATGGTGTAGGAGCGGTTCGGCGTGTCGAGGTTGCCTTTCGCCCGTTTCACGTTCGCGGTGGTGATCGCGATGCGCAGATCTTCCAGGCTGAGCCCGTTGGCGGCGAGCGACGCGGGGTTCGCCTGCACGCGCACCGCGGGGCGCTGCCCGCCGGCGAGGGTGACCAGCCCGACGCCCGCGACCTGCGAGAGCTTTTGCGCGAGACGCGTGTCGGCGAGGTTCTGGATCACCGGCAGCGGCAGCGTCGCCGAAGTGAGGCCGAGCGTCATGATCGGCGCATCGGCGGGATTGACCTTGCTGTAGACCGGGGGCGCCGGCAGGTCCGAGGGCAGCAGGTTGGAGCCGGCATTGATCGCCGCCTGCACACCCTGTTCGGCGACGTCGAGCGGCACCTTCAGGTCGAACTGCATCGTGATCACCGACGCTCCACCTGAACTTGTCGAGGACATCTGCTTCAGTCCGGGGATCTGGCCGAACTGGCGCTCGAGCGGCGCGGTGACCGAAGAGGCCATCACGTCGGGGCTTCCACCCGGATAGAACGTAAACACCTGGATGGTCGGGTAATCGACGTCAGGCAATGCCGAGGTCGGCAGCTGCTTGTATGCAACCGCGCCGCAAAGCAGGATCGCGACCATCAACAGCGTCGTCGCCACCGGCCGGAGGATGAACAGGCGCGACGGGTTCACGGCGCTACTTCCCTGCCTTGCCTTCCGCCTCGCGCTTGGCGCGGCCCTCGAGGACGCGCGCCTTCTGCTCGTCGGATAGTCCGGACCAGGCCGCCTTCTTCTCCTCCGGCGTCATGCCGGCCCAGCGCGCGCGGCGTTCCTCCGGCGATGGCGCGGCCATGTTCGCAGCAGCTTGCTCGCCGCTCTTTGCACCGGTCTTGTCTCCGCCCTTGTCGCGGCGGCCACCGCCTTTCTTGGCCGGTCTCGCGCCGTCGACCGAAGGCTTGTACTCCGGCCGCTGCGCGAGCTGAACGGTGGCGCCCTCGCGCAGGCGGTCGATGCCGTCGATCACCACCATTTCTCCCGGTGCCAGGCCTTCGCTCACGGCGACACGCGGGCCGTCCACCGGTCCGAGCACCACCGGTCGGGCGGTGACGCGATTTTCGTCCTTCACGACATAGACGAACAGGCTCTGTGCGCCGCGCTGGATCGCGGCCGCCGGAATGACGGTGACGTCGGTAAGCGTATCGAGCTTCATGCGCACGTTGACGAACTGGTTGGGAAACAAGGCAGTGTCGGCGTTGGCGAAATTCGCCTTGAGCTTGACGGTACCGGTCGTCGTGTCGACCTGATTGTCGACCGCGGCGAGCGTTCCGGTCGCGAGTTTCGTCTTCAGGTCGCGGTCCCAGGCTTCCACCGGAACGGCTCCGCCGGCCTGCTGGCGTTTCAGTACCGACGGGAGGTTGTCCTGCGGAAGGGTATAGAGCACGGTGATCGGCGCGAGCTGCGCGATCACCACCAGCCCGCCTGCGTCGCCCGCCCGCACGATGTTGCCCGGATCGACCAGCCGCAGCCCGGTGCGCCCGCTCACCGGGGCGGTGATGCGCGCGTAGGTGAGCTGCAGCCGCGCATTGTCGAGTTGGCCTTGGTCGATCCGCACCACGCCCTCGTATTGGTGGACCAGGGCTTCCTGGGAATCGACCTGCTGCTTGGCGATCGAGTCCTGCCCGAGCAGCGTCCGGTAACGTTCCACATCCAGCCGGGCGTTGGCGAGCAGCGCCTGATCGCGCGCGAGCTGGCCTTCGGCCTGCTTCAGCTGCGCGTCATAAGGCCGTGGATCGATTTCGGCAAGCAGCTGGCCCTCCTTCACGACCTGGCCTTCCTCGAAATGCACACGCATCAACTGGCCGTCCACCCGGCTTTTCACCGTGACCGTGCGCAGCGGAATGGCCGTTCCCAGACCGCTCAGGTAGACGTCCAGATCGCCAGTGCGCGCAGGCACCGCGACCACCGGAATCGGCGCGCCCACGCCTCCCGGTCGGCCACCCTTGGCCTGCGGCGCAGTGACGGGGACCGCCGCTTCGGAAGGCGGCAGGTAGCGCTGGTAGGCGTAGTAGCCACCGCCCGAGGCGAGCGCAAGCAGCACGAGCCACAACCATGCGCGGCTTCGCGATGGTTTCCCGACGCTCTGCAATGCAGTTTCGTCCATCTACGCTCCGGACAAAACGACAATTTTACGTTACTGGCCGCGTCATACAGGCTCTGCGGTGGATTGCGCGCGCCGTCAGGTGCGTGAAAGGATGGGTCTCGTCCGGTTCTCGTTGGTGTAGGATGGACGAAGCCAACCATCGGGTGAACCCATGAGTGAACACGCAGCGGCACCGGCGCCGGCACCAGCGGCGGCCCCGGCGGCACCGCAGGACCCGGTCAGGGACCTCGCGCTGCAGATTTACGTTCAAATCGCCGGCAATGTTTTCAAGGGACAGCAGCCGATGCCCGACCCGAAGGCCGTCGCGATGATGAGCTTCAAGCTCGCCGAGGCGTTCATACAGGCGCACCAGGAGATCAACGCGGCCATCATCGCGGAAGCGAAAAAGCGCAGCAGCTTCAGCTTCGATGACTTCGACCTGGGCGCCGGCGCGAAGAAGACCTGAACCGATGGCAGAGTGAAGACCATGCGAAAAATTCTGCTTCTCGTTGTATGTTTGGGTGTGTTCTGCGGATGCGCCGATACGCGCTGGAGCAAGGCGGGCGCCGACCCGGCCATGCTCGCGCAGGACCTCGAACAATGCTGGAGTACGGTTGCGCTGCAGGTACCGCGGCCCGCGACGATGCCGCGTTCCATGGGCACGGTCACGGGTTCGGGCGGTTCCGTGCCCATCGTCGTCAACACCGAACCCTCGCAGAATGCGGAATCGATCGATCGCCTGCAGCGCGAGGAAAGGCTGCTGGCGCAATGCATGAACGCCAAGGGCTATGCACGGGTCTCTGCCGGGGAGGCAAACCCGAAGTAGGGCGCCTCAGGCGAAGGGTTCGGCGCGCTTGATCAGCTCTTCCAGGTCCGGCTCATCCGGATTGTGCGGCTTGCCCGGGTGGATGATCGAAAGCTGGCAGTTCTCCGCTGCTTCCACGAGTTCGCGATAGCTCCCCGCTCCAAGGTCCGCGATGTACGCCTGCTGATTCGCATCGTAGGCGAACATCCGGTCGTTGATCTGGGTGCACTCGTTGCAGCTCGAGCAGCGAATGGTTTCGATATACGCCTCCTCCGAGGGACGCTCCGCTGGCGCGGCTTCGGCCGAGGCAGCGGCGGAGGCGGCCGGCGAAACGGCCGATGCGGCGGGTACCGCTGTCGTCGCAGCCGCCGCGCTTGTGGCCTCGGCCTTCAGGTTCGCGAACTCGCTCTGTTTTCGCTCCTCCCAGGCGATCTTCTCCCGCGCGAGCAGCCGTTCGGCGTGCGAATTGTGAATTCCGCCGAGTTCCTGCAGCCGGTGCCACATTTCGCGGCAGCGGCGCGCCGCCTGCATCAGCCTGGCGTCGACGACCAGCCGCTGCAGAACGTCGTTTTCATCCACCGCCAGCACGTAGGGAACTTTCCCTTCCCGCTCCATTTCGCCCAGGGACAGCCACTGCTCCACCGTGACCATGTTCGCGTTCCAGTGCGAACGCGGAACTCTCGCGAAGTACCTGGCGTGACGGCGGTCAGTGGCCGCGAAGTCGACGATCGTGAAGGCGAGCTGCTCGCTCACCCGCTGCAACTCCTCGTCCGAATACGCGAAGTGATCGACGGGCCAGTCCTCGCCCGCGTGCGGGTTATCGTCGATGGAGAAACGCGACGCCCAGTCGGAACCTGCGGCCGGATCGCAGCTGAAGGCCGGAAACGCGCGCGCCTGCATGGCGGCGGCCGCTGCAAGGTAAGGCGGCAGCAGGCTGGCGGGCGCAGCCGAACCCGAAAAGACGCTGAACAGCGCAGGCCCGTTGTAACCCACGCCGCTTTGAATGCGCTCGCGGAACTGATAGAGATTTGAACTGCTCGACTGCAGAACGAAGACGTTGTCGAGTCCGAGGGCCGTGCTGGCAAGCTGGGCACCGCGTACGCCGAAAACAATCTGTCCATCGCCGACCGACGAGGCTTCCAGTACCTCCTCGGTCTGCACCAGAACCTTGATCGGCAGGCCCGAGGAGAGGACTTCCATGAGCATGGCGTTTTCCGGGGCGTCGGTCCGGCCCGCCGCGATGCACACGAGGTAATCGGGAAACGCCACCATGTCCGCCGGTCCGAGGGAGCTCGAATCGAATTCCGCGAACAGCGGATCGTGTTTTGCCTCGTCGTACCGGCCGTCGGCTTCGAGTTCGGCGATCGAAATCGCCTTCACCAGCTCGACCGACTCGGTAAGGCGCTTGCGGAAGGCCGCCACGGCGCTGGCGCAGTCGTCGAAACAGAATGCATGGTGCCCGGTAGTGGGCGACGACCGCGCTGCCTCGGGCGGCGCAAAGAACTGCTGCGACCGGAGCACAGCGAGTGCCCACTCGATGCGCTTCCTGCGCGCAACCGGGAGATCGTCGTCCTGGGCAGCCTTGCGCAGCAGCTTCGACATCGCGGTGAAGTCGAAAATGTCCTGGTGCGGGCCGCCCACCGAGGCCTTGAGGCTTTCGGCGCGCCGGCCAGCATCCGAGCGAACGAACGCGGCTCGCAGAATGTCGGAGAGTTTCACCGCAAGCGCGCCGCCTTCCGCGTGGAATTTGCGGGCCTTCTGCGCCTGCGCCGCCTGCCACAGGTGCCGCAGCAGGAGCGCCGGCATGTCGCGCGTGCAATCGAGCACCTCGCCATCGACCTCGAGTGCGGCGCCCGTGTGGGCGAGGACTTTTCCGGGCGTTTCGTCGGCCTCCGACGCGAACTTTGCGGTCGCGAGTGACCACAGTCCGGAGAGCGGTCCCGTCTCGCCCTGCGCGACCAGGGCGCGGATCTCGCGCTCGAGCTTCAGCACGTGCTTTCTCAGGCGTTCGCCCTCGATGCCGCGCGGCGCGACCTGTTTCAGCAGATTGTCGACCACGCTCGAGAGCGATTGCACCGGACCACCCTCGGCGCCGCCCTCGACCAGCACCACGGGAAAGTCGTAGCGCAATCGCGTAAGGTCGCGAAAACCGGCGAGAAGAGCGGGGCGAAGGTTCACCGCGTCGATCGGCTCGAGCTCTTCGCTGTGCCGTTTGCCCGTCAGATGGAAGACGAACTGTTCCTGGAATTTTGTGGCCATGTCCATTTCTTGGGTCTTCCGGTGGTTCAGGCTGCGCGCTGCGTCTGAAGGTCTTCGTCGGGCCAGACCGTGACCTTGTCCAGTTCCTTTTCGAAGCCTGCGCGGATGAACTCGGGCGTGCGCATCTGCGCAGGATGCCGGAGGTCTTCGTAGCACGGTACCTTGGGGTTGCGATACAGGATACCGACCGGGATCGGGTCGTCGAGCGAGGCGATTTCGCGCGCGCGGTCGATGTTCGACGGGTCATGCTCCTGCTGGTTCTTGTAGGTCTTGGTGAGTCCCGCGCTCAGCTGCAGACCGTCGGGGTGCGTGAGCAGCAGCGTCTTCTGCGGATCGTGCAGCCAGGGCTCGAACATCTTCGGCAGGAATTCCGGGCAGCGCTGGATGACGCGCACGAAGGAAAATCCGCGGTGCCGGAACGCGGCGGACATGATGTCGTACATCACTTCGGGCACCCAGTCGACCGCCTGCGCCACGAACGAAACGTTCTGCACTCCGAGGGTGACGCTCAGGGGATTGAGCGCTTCCAGCTCGGAGCCGCGCGGCGTGGTGTTGCTCTTGAGGCCGATCGGCGACGTCGGCGACGCCTGTTTCTTGGTGAGTCCGTAGACGTGGTTGTCATGCAGCATTACGGTCATGTTCATGTTGTACCGGATGGCATGGATCCAGTGCGCGGCGCCGATGCTGCAGCAGTCGCCGTCGCCGGTATTGACGAAAACGTGCAGGTCCGGGCGGGCCATCTTGACGCCTTCGGCCACCGGAAAGGCGCGTCCGTGTATGCCGTGAAAGCCGTAGGTCTTCATGTAGTGGGGCAGGCGGCTCGAGCAGCCGATGCCCGATACGAACATGGTCTTTTCCGGCCGCAGTTCCTCGTCCCGGCACAAGCGCTGCACGGCGGCGAGAATGGCGTTGTCGCCGCATCCGCTGCACCAGCGCGGCACGCCGCCCTGGTAGTCCTCCAGCGAGTGATGTTCCTGATGCAACCGGATCAGGCAATGGGTGGACGATGTTGTCATTGCTTCATTCCTCCGGTTTTCAGTCTTTCCCGCACCACTTCGCAGATGGCCCCGGGCTTGATCGGCTGCCCGCGTGCCTCGCTCCAGCAATCGACATCGACCAGGGTGCGGGCCCGCAGGATCATTGCCAGCGCCGAGTAACGGCGGTTGCTCGCATCGATGATCTCGTCTTCGAGACGGTCGGACCAGTTGCTCTCTACGGTCATCACCTGCTTGAAGCGCTGCATGATTTCCTTCACCCCCGAGGGCATCGGCTGGATGAATTGCAGATGCAGGGAAGACACCTTGAGGCCTTCGGCGCTCAGGCGCCCGACCGCTTCCTCGATCGCTCCCTTGGTGCTGCCCCAGCCCACCACCAGCATGTCCCCTTCGGGTGCGCCGAACACGGGCGGCGTCTTCAGGGTCTTCTGCAGTGCCGCCAGCTTCAGGCTGCGGTGACGCAGTCCTTCCTCGTTGATCGCGGGATCGTAGGCCACGTGGCTCAACCGGTCGTGGGCGAGTCCGGTCAGCGTGTGCATGCCATGCGGCTGACCTGGAACGAAGCGGCGCATCAGGCCGGTGACCGGGTCCCAGTCATAGGGCTTCGCGCCGTCCGGCACCGGACTCTGGTCCACCGGCGGCGCGAGCCAGTCTGCGCTGAAACGGGGCCGCGGGAACGGTTGCTGCGCGGTCGCCAGACTCGCATCGGAAAGCACCACGACCACCATGTTGAAGGTCTCGGCGATCTTGCGCGCGGTAATGATCGAGTAGAAACAATCCTCGATGCCGCTCGCAGCGAGTACCACCTTGGGCGCGTCGCCGTGGCTGCCGAAGCACGCCTGCAGCAGGTCTCCCTGTTCCATCTTGGTTGGCTGGCCCGTGCTCGGACCGCCGCGCTGGACATTGACCACCACCAGCGGAATCTCGGCCATCACCGCGAGTCCGATGGCCTCCTGTTTGAGCGAAATGCCCGGACCGGAGGAGATGGTGACCGCGCACTTGCCTGCGTAGGATGCGCCGATCGCGAAGGCGCAGGCCGCGATTTCGTCCTCCGCCTGGTGCACGATGCCGCCGACCCGCTCGAACACGTCGCTCAGGTAATGCGACGCGGAAGTGGCGGGCGTGATCGGATACATGGCGCAGATTTCCATGCCCGACGCGAGGACGCCGAGCGCGATCGCCGTGTTGCCGTTCACCACGATCTGCGGCTCGGCCGAACGCGTCGCCGGAATACGGAACTTGAAGTCCAGGTTCTGCTCTGCCCACTGCCAGCCGGCCTCCAGCAGCTGCTGGTTGGACTTGATCACCTGCTCGTCCTTCTTGCCGAAAATCCGCTCGATCTGTTCGCGCCCCAGCTTCAGCTCGAGGCTGTAGATGCTGCACAGGATTCCGAGCACAAACATGTTCTTGCCGCGGCGCGGGTCGGAAACAAGCGTGCGGCACTCGCGTTCGAGCGGCGCTTCGATCACCCGGTAGCCGTCGTTCTCGAGCGCCCTGAGGACCTTGGCGTAGGACGCGACGATTTTCGGATCGCGGTGCTCGCGCCACATGCTCTCGAGCAGGATGGTGGCGCCGTGCTTGAGCTCGCCCGCCTGCACGCGTCCGAGCAGCACCTGTTCGTTGAACGCCACCACCAGGTCCGTTTCGTCGCCACCGTTGGTGACTTGCCGCGAGCCCATCCGGATGCGGATGCCGCTCGCTCCGGCGACGCTGCGCGC
Source organism: Betaproteobacteria bacterium (assembly GCA_016195915.1). Classification (GTDB taxonomy): domain Bacteria; phylum Pseudomonadota; class Gammaproteobacteria; order Burkholderiales; family SG8-39; genus JADGRQ01. The sequence goes on from JACPYS010000001.1 coordinate 97,137, forward strand.
TGGAGGCTGGATCTCCGCCGGGATGATTTCCGTGGTCCAGACGCCGTTGCCCATGCGTGCTGCGATCGCCCCGAGCGACTGGCCGCAGCGCTGCGCGCCCTCGCCCGAATCGCTGATGACTTCGACGATGTGTTCGGCCAGCGTCACCGCCGGCTTTGCCGATGCGCTCGGAGCGGCCTGCCGGCCGACGGCGGTTTGCGCGTCAAACGTATAGTTCATTGTTCCGATCTTCTATATATGTCAGGCGATGCGCACGCGGGCGTAGCCGCGTTCGCTGAGGTCGATCCCGAACAGCTTGCCAGTGCCTCCGGCACGCTCGGGCAGATAGACAACGTCGGTGTCGCGCAGGCCCAGATAGGCCTTCATGCCGGCCGCCGCTTTGCGTCCGGCGCCCATCGCCTCGATCACGGTCGCGGCGCCGGTGACGATGTCGCCGCCCGCAAATACGCCGCTGATCGAAGTCGCAAGGTTTTCGTCCGCCTGGATGTAGCCCCGCTTGTCGAGCTTCAACTTGCAGGTCTGCCCGAGGATAGGATTGGCATTGGTGCCGATCGCGAATACCACCACGTCGGCTTCGAACTCGAACTCGCTGCCCGCGACTGGAACCGGCCGGCGCCTGCCGGAATCGTCCGGCTCGCCCAGTTCCATGCGGATGCAGCGCATGCCGCGCACGTTCTTCTTTCCGTCATCGAGAATTTCGACCGGGCTCGTCAGCCAGTTGAATTCGATGCCTTCCTCCTCCGCGTGGTGGATTTCCTCCGCGCGCGCCGGGGCTTCCTTCTTGGTACGGCGGTAGATGCAGTACACTTTTTCGGCGCCCAGACGCAAGCTCACGCGCATCGCATCCATCGCCGTGTTGCCCGCGCCGATCACCGCTACCCGGCGGCCCGGTTGCAGCGGCGTGTCGTAGTCGGGGAACTCCTTGGCGCGCATCAGGTTGCAGCGCGTGAGCAGCTCGTTGGCCGAGAGAACGCCGTTGAGCGACTCACCCGGAATGCCCATGAAACTCGGATAGCCGGCGCCGGTGCCGACGAATACCGCGTCATAGCCCATCTCGGTGAGCATCTGCTCGATCGTGAACAGGCGCCCGACCAGCGTATTGCACTCGAACTTGATGCCCAGGCGCGCGAGCTTCCCGATCTCCGCGTCGATGACTTCGTTCGGCAGGCGGAAGTCGGGAATTCCGTACTTCAGCACGCCGCCCGCCTGGTGGAACGCTTCGTAAACGGTGACGTCGCACCCGGCCTTGGCCATGTCGGCCGCGCAGGCCATCCCGGCGGGACCGGAGCCGACGATACCGACCTTGTAGCCGTTGCGCTCGATGTAGGGAATGTTCGCCCACCCCTCCTTGATCGCGAGGTCGCCGACCCAGCGCTCGAGTCGCCCGATCGCGACAGGTGCCAGGACGTCGCCCACCGTGCAGACCCCCTCGCACTGGGTCTCTTGCGGGCAGACGCGTCCGCAGATGGCCGGCAGAAGATTGGTGTCCGTAATGGTGTCGTACGCGCCCTGAAAATTCTTCTCGCTGATCTTCTTGATGAAGCCCGGAATATCGATGCCGACCGGGCAGCCCCGTACACAGGGTTCGTCCGGACACATCAGGCAACGGTCCGCCTCGCGCAAGGCGTCGTCGCGCTGGTAGCCGAGCGATACCTCGGTGAAGTTCTTCGCCCGCTCGCGCGGGTCCTGTTCCTGAACCGGAGTCCGCTCTTGCGGAATGGTTCGGATTGTTTTCTTCTTGGCCATCCGCGTCGATCCTCTTAATTGGTCCGGGTGCTCTGCGCCCCGGCGCCCGCGCTCCGGGCATCATCGGTTGCTCCGGTTTCGACCGCGTCGATCCGGGAGCGCATGCGACAGCTTTCCTGCCAGCGTTCGAGCGCCGCCTTTTCGGCCGGCACGAAACGGCGCAGGCGAGCCATCAAGTCGTCGAAATCGACTTGGTGGCCGTCGAAATCCGGTCCGTCGACGCAGGCGAACATCACCTTGTCGCCGACCTTGACCCGGCAGCCGCCGCACATGCCGGTTCCGTCCACCATCACCGGGTTCAGACTCACCATCGTCTTGATCCGGGCCGCCCGTGTAGCTTCGGCGCAGCCCTTCATCATTACCGGCGGGCCGATCGCGACCACCTCGTCGATATCCGAGTGCGTTGCGATTGCCTGCTTGATGCCCTCCGTGACGAGGCCTTTGATGCCGACCGAGCCGTCGTCGGTGCAAACGATGAACTCATCGCAGCAGGCGCGGAACTTGTCTTCCCAGAACACCAGGTCCCTGGTGCGGAATCCCACCACGCCGATCACGTAAGCGCCGCTTTCCTTATAGGCGCGTGCCTGTGGGAAAATTGGTGCGACGCCCAAGCCGCCACCCACGCAGATCACCTTCTTTGCCTTGCCGATATGGCTCGGGATGCCCATCGGGCCCACCAGGCCATACAGACGCGCGCCAACCTGGCACGCTTGCTGCATCTCCTTGGTGGTCTTGCCGACCGCCTGGATGACCAGAGTGATCGTCCCCCTGCCGCGATCAAAATCCGCGATGGTGAGCGGAATTCGCTCGCCGTGCTCATGCAGCATGACAATTACAAACTGACCCGGCTTCGCCGCCTTGGCCATCAGGGGATGCCGGACCTCCAACAGGTAGGTTACGTCGGAGAAGTCTTTCCGCTTCACGATCTCGAAACCAGCGCCTTGTTTCATTTCCTGCATTTTTCCTCCGAATGCCTTTATCGCGAGGTTAATGGACCGGAGGATCACAGATTTGATCTTGCGCAAAGGCAGCGGCACTTGCAGGCCGTCCACCTGAATCGGGTGTTGATGTTAGGCAAAAAACGCACCGGCTATACTTAGGCCCTATAGCGGGGCGCGCCGACGGTGTTGGCCGCGCGACCGGGCGAAACTCGACTGAGACGCGGCGATGGCGGATTTGTTATCCAGACACAAGGGTGCGCCGCACAGGATCGTGCGCACCGTCTACCCGATGCGGGCGGGGGCGTTCGTGTTCGCCGGCCTGGGCATCGGCGTGCTGCTCTGGGAGCGCGGCGCGCCTTGGGGTGCGTGGTTGTTGCTGGTGCTGCAGTTCATGGTCTATCCGCATTTCGCCTGCTGGATGGCGACGCTGGCGCAGGATGGAAAACGCGCCGAGCTGAACAACCTGATGCTCGACGCGGTGGTACTAGGTGCATGGGCGGGTGCGCTGGGTTTTCCGAGCTGGATCACCTACGCGCTGGTCGCGGCCACGACGCTCAACAATGCCGTGTTTCGCGGAATGCCGGGCGCACTTCGTTCGCTGGCACTGTTCTCCCTGTGCGCGGCGGCAGCTGCGTCGTTTCCCGGATTTGCCTACCGCCCGGATACGTCGGTCGCGGTCACGGCAATGTGCTTCTTTGGCTCGCTGGGCTATGCCGTGGGGATAGGCTACATCGTGTTCGATCGCAACCGCAGCCTGGTCGCGGCGCGCGACGCATTGCGCCGGAGCGACGAGCGCTACCGCCTGATCACGGAGAACGCGGGCGACCTGATCGCCTTGCTCGATGGTTCCGGCCATTGGCTCTACAACAGCCCGTCCCACGCAAAGCTCTTTCCGCCCGGCGCGCTGGCGATCGGCGGCGACGCCTTCGCGCACCTGCAGGCGGCGGACGCGGATCGCGCGCGCCGGGCGCTGCGGACGCTGGTCGAGACGCGCTGCCCGACGGACCTGAGCCTCACGCTCGTCGGCCAGGACGGTGCGCCCCGCGTGCTCGAATCGGGCATGCAGCCGATCCTGAACAGCACTGGCGACGTGGAGAAGATCGTCATGGTATCGCGCGACGTCACCGCGTTTCGCCGGCAACGGGAACAACTCGAAGTTGCCGAGCACGCATTCGGGCAGATGGCCGAGGCGATCATGGTCGTCTCGGTGGCGGGTACGATCACCAGCGTCAACAGGACCTTCAGCCATATCACGGGCTACGCCGCCGACGAGGTCGTCGGGCATCCGGAGTCCGATTTCCGCTGGGCCCTTCAGCCTCAGTCGTTCTACGACGAGATCCGCGACTGCGTATCGGAGAAGGGCAGCTGGACCGGAACCACCTGGAGCAGGCGCAAGGACGGTTCCCTGTACAAGGAATGGCGCAATGTCAGTGCGGCGCGCGACGACCAGGGTTGGATCACCTCCTACGTGACGCTGTTCTTCGACGTCGCTGAGCCACGCCTCGATGCTTCAGCCTGACTGGCGGCTGACATTTTTCGGGTCGTCGCCGCGCATCGAAGACCATGCTCTTAGTAATTGAAATATCTCCAATTTTTAGTATCCCCGAATGCTAGACTTGCATTAAAATGCCGCCCGGTCCCGGCATGGATACATTGATCCGGCGGACCTCAGAAGGAGCAGGCGTTGCGTCCGACAGATATTCGCGTTCCCGAGTACTTTCACAAGGTCGTAGATTGCCAATGGGCATGTCCCGCCCATACCCCCGTTCCGGAATACATACGGCTGATCGCCGCAGGGCGTCATGACGACGCCTACCTGGTGAACTGGGAATCGAACGTATTTCCCGGCATTCTGGGCCGCACCTGCGATCGTCCCTGCGAGCCCGCATGCCGCCGCGGCCGAGTCGAGGAAAAGCAGGCGGAGAAGCCCGAGCCGGTGGCCATTTGCCGGCTCAAGCGTGTCGCCGCAGACAACAAGGGCGACATTCGCGCGCGGCTGCCGAAGCCGGCGGCGAAGAAGAACGGCCGCAAGGTCGCCTGCGTCGGAGCCGGGCCGGCATCGCTTACGGTGGCGCGCGACCTCGCGCCGCTCGGCTACCAGGTGACGGTGTTCGATCAGGATCCCCTCGCGGGCGGCATGATCCGCACCCAGATACCGCGCTTCCGGCTTCCCGCGGAGGTGATCGACGAAGAATGCGGCTACGTTCTCGAGCTCGGGGTGGAATACGGCGGCGGCAAGCGCATCGACTCGATGAAGGTTTTGCTGGCCGAGGGTTACGACGCGATTTTCGTCGGTTCGGGCGCGCCGCGCGGGCGCGACCTCGACATTCCGGGACGCAAGGAAGCGGCCCGGAACATTCATATCGGCATCGACTGGCTTTCGTCGGTGTCTTTCGGTCATGTCGAGCGGATCGGCAGGAGAGTCGTGGTGCTGGGCGGCGGAAATACCGCCATGGACTGCTGCCGCTCTTCGAAGCGACTGGGGGGCGAGGACGTCAAGGTGATCGTGCGCTCGGGTTACGAGGAAATGAAGGCCTCGCCATGGGAAAAGGAGGATGCGGCCCACGAGGGCATCCCGATTCTCAATTTCCTCGTACCGATGGAATTCACCCACCGCGCGGGAAAGCTCACCGGCGTGTTGTTCGAGAAGGTAAGGGCGGAATACGATGCCAACCGCCGGCGCAGGCTGGTGCCCACCGGGGAGCCGAATCAACACTACGAGTGCGACGACGTGATCGTCGCAGTCGGGCAGGAGAACGCTTTTCCCTGGATCGAGCGCGATACGGGCATCGCGTTCGACGGGTCGGGCATGCCGGTGCTCGACAAGGTCACGATGCAATCGACCCATTCGAAGGTTTTCTTCGGCGGGGATGCCGCATTCGGCCCGAAGAACATCATCTGGGCCGTGGCCCACGGTCACGACGCGGCGGTGTCCATCGACAAACTGCTCAACGGCGAGGACCTGAAGGACCGTCCGGCGCCCGGTGTGACGCTGGTGTCGCAGAAGATGGGTATTCACGAGTGGAGTTACGACAACGCCGTCTCGCTCGATCCGCGTTTCAAGGTGCCATGGGCGGAGCCATCGAAGACGCTCAAGAGCATCAAGATCGAGGTCGAACTGGGTTTTGATCCGCTGACCGGGTTCAAAGAGGCGCAACGCTGTCTCAACTGCGACGTGCAGACGGTATTCACCTCCCGGCAATGCATCGAGTGCGATGCCTGCGTGGACATCTGCCCGATGGACTGCATCACGTTCACGTCAAACGGCGACGAACCCGAGCTGCGCAATCGGCTCAACGCCCCGGCGCCCAATCTGTCACAGGACCTGTACGTCCAGGAAGGGCTCAAGACGGGGCGCGCGATGGTCAAGGACGAGGACGTCTGCCTGCACTGCGGGCTGTGCGCGGAGCGCTGCCCGACGGGCGCCTGGGACATGCAGAAATTCCTCGTGGAAATGACCCGCGCGGGCCCCGGATGCCGCACCAGAAAACAAGAAAGGAAGGCAGCGTGAGCGCCAAACCTCTGCAGGCGGTCAACGATTTCGTCGTCAAGTTCGCCAACATCAACGGCTCGGGTTCGGCTTCGGCGAACGAGCTGTTCGCGCGCAGCATCCTGCGCATGGGCGTGCCGATCAGCCCGCGCAACATCTTTCCGTCGAACATCCAGGGTCTGCCGACATGGTACGAGGTGCGGGTCAGCGAGAGCGGCTGGCTCGGGCGCCGGGGCGGCGTCGACCTGATGGTGGCGATGAATCCGCAGACCTGGGACAAGGACCTGCAGGAGATCGAGCCGGGCGGATACCTGTTCTACGACAACTCCAAACCGCTGCCCAGGTCGAAGTTCCGCGACGACATCACCGTGATCGGCATGCCCCTCACGGAGATGTGCAACGCGAACTACACCGACTCGCGCGAGAAGCAGCTGTTCAAGAACATCATCTACCTGGGCGCGCTCTCGGCGCTGCTCGGCATCGACGCGGGCGAGATCGCGCAGTTGATCGGCGAGCAGTACAAGGGCAAGGAAAAGCTCCTCAAGCCCAACCTCAACGCGCTGCAGATGGGGCGCGATTTCGCGCGCGCCAAGCTGGCCTGTCCGATCGGCCTGAGGGTGGAGAGGCGCGATAGCGTCGGCGACAGGATCTTCATCGAGGGCAATGCCGCGGCGGCCTTGGGCTGCGTCTACGGCGGCGCCACCGTCTGCGCCTGGTATCCGATCACGCCGTCGTCTTCGGTGGCCGAAGCATTCACCCGCTGGTGCCAGAAATTCCGCGTCGATGCGGCCAGCGGCAAGAACAACTTCGCCATCGTGCAGGCAGAGGACGAGTTGGCGTCGATCGGCATGGTGGTGGGTGCCGGTTGGAACGGCGCGCGCGCGTTTACCGCGACCTCCGGACCCGGAATCTCGCTGATGACCGAGTTCATCGGCCTGGCCTACTTCGCCGAAATTCCGGTCACCATCATCAACGTGCAGCGCGGGGGGCCGTCGACGGGAATGCCCACGCGCACGCAGCAGGCCGACATCATCGCCTGTGCTTACGCTTCGCACGGCGACACCAAGCACGTGCTGTTGTTTCCCGAGGACCCGAAGGAATGTTTCGAGCATGCCGCGGCCGCGCTCGATCTCGCGGACCGGCTGCAGACCCCGGTGTTCGTGATGACCGACCTCGACATTGGAATGAACCAGCGACTGTGCGCGCCTCTCGAGTGGGACGACCGGCGCGTCTTCGACCGGGGCAAGGTCATGACGCGCGAGGAACTCGACTCCGGCAAGGACTTCGGCCGCTTCCTCGACGTGGACGGCGACGGCATCCCGTACCGCACCTACCCCGGCACGCACCCGACACGCGGGGGGTTCTTCACGCGCGGTACGACCAAGGACCGCTACGCGCGCTACAGCGAAGAGGGGCCGGTGTATGTCGACAACGTGCAGCGCTTGCTGCGCAAGTTCGAGACCGCCAAGGCGCTGGTCCCCAAACCGGTGCTGACACCGGCGAAGTATCCGGCGCGATTCGGCGCGATCTATTTCGGTTCGACCAGCCCGGCAATGCAGGAAGCGCTCGAAGCGCTTGCCGAGCTGGGAATCTACGTGAATGCGCTGCGCGTGCGCGCATTCCCGTTCCAGGACGAGGTGTTCGATTTCGTCGCTTCGCATTCGAAGGTGTTCGTGGTCGAACAGAACCGCGACGCGCAGTTGAAGACCCTGCTGGTGAACGATGCCGGCATCAATCCCGCAAGCCTGATTCCGATCCTGCACTACGACGGCACGCCGATCACCGCGCGCTTCATCACCAGCGAAATCGGCAGGCTCGTGGCTGCGCTCAACGTGCGCCCGATCAAGACCGGCAAGATCGGCAAGACCGACAAGGCCGCCTGACCATGACCTACCTCGCCAAGCCCAGGCTGCACCATCCGACCCTGCCGCTCAACAAGATCGGCTTCACCCGGCGCGACTACGAAGGCCAGATCAGCACCCTGTGCGCGGGCTGCGGGCACGATTCGATCTCCGCATCCCTCATCCAGGCGTGCTGGGAACTCGATATCGAGCCGCACCGGATCGCGAAACTCTCCGGCATCGGCTGCAGTTCGAAGACGCCGGACTACCTTCTCGGCAACTCGCACGGATTCAATACGGTGCATGGGCGCATGCCCTCGGTGCTCACCGGCGCAAACCTCGCCAACCGCGACCTCATCTACCTCGGCGTGTCGGGCGACGGTGACTCCGCCTCGATCGGCCTCGGGCAGTTCGCTCACGTCATGCGGCGCGGCGTGAACATGACCTATATACTTGAGAACAACGGCGTATACGGACTCACCAAGGGGCAGTTCTCCGCCACGGCCGACGCCGGATCTAAATCCAAGCGCGGCGTCGCCAACACCGACGCCCCCGTCGACACGGTCTCGCTCGCGCTGCTGCTCGGCGCAACCTACGTCGCGCGCAGTTTCTCCGGCGACAAGAAGCAGCTGGTGCCGCTCGTCAAGGCGGCGCTTGCCCACCGCGGCGCGGCTTTCATCGACGTGGTGAGCCCCTGCGTGGCGTTCAACAACCACGTGGGCAGCACCAAGAGCTACGACTACGTGCGCGAGCACAACGATGCGGTCAACCGCCTGGATTTCATCAGCGGCAGGGAACCGATCCACGTCGACTACGCGGAAGGCGAAGCGGTGTCCGTCGCGCAACACGACGGCACCGTATTGCGCCTGCGCAAGATCGATCGCGGCTACGACCCGACCAACCGCATCGCGGCGATGCATTATATCCAGCAGCATCAGGCGGCCGGAGAAGTGGTCACCGGCCTGCTGTTCGTGGCAGCCGAAACCGAAGACCTGCACGCGCACCTCAATACCGCCGACGTTCCGTTCAATACGCTCGGCGCGAAACAGCTCTGTCCGGGCCGGGCCGCGCTCGACAAGCTCAACGCAAGCCTGCGCTGAGCCTGATGCCGGACCCCGGCGCGCACCGGGTATGCTGTGGGCTCCCACCGCGATGAGCAAACTGTTCGATCAACTCAAGCAGGCCGAGCGCGACAGGCAGGCGCGCGAGGGCGGCTCGTCCGCGCCGGATCAGGCGCGCTCGGCGCCCGAGGGCACCGAGACCGGGCAGCGCGTGCTCGAATCGGCCACCCGGAAACGCGATACCGAGGAAAGACTCAGGAGGGAGGCCGAGTCGCGCGCCGCGGCGGAGGCGGAAGCGCTGCGCCTCGAGACGGAACGCGCCGACGCAGAGCGTGCTGCGATCGAAACGGCAAACGAGCGCGCCGAGGCCGATCGCCAGGGGGAGTTGCTCGCGCGGGATCGCGCGCGGGCGGCGCTCGAGGCGGCTCGGCTCGCAAAACTTCGCGCGCAGGCAGAGGACCAGGCGCGAATCGCGGCGGAGCAACGCGCGGCGCGCGAGCGCAGCGCTGCCGAAGCCGAAGCCGCGGCGCGCGAGCGCGAGCGCGTTGCCGGCGAAGAGCAGGCGCGGCGCGCAGCCGGGGAGCGGATCCAGAACGAAAAACGCATGCGGGCGGCCGCACGCGAAAAGGCAGCCACGGAGAAACGGCTCACGCGCGAAACCGAGGCCAGGGTCAAGGCGGAGACCGAGGCCGCGGGGCTCGCAGAATTGCGCGTCTCGGAAGAGGCGCAAGCGCTCGAGGCGGCGGAGGAGCGGATTCAGGTGGAGCAGCGCATGCTCGAGTCTGCGCGCGACAGGACCGCGGCCGAGCAAGAATTGAAGCGCGTTGCCGAGGCGCGCGCGGCGGCGGAAGCGGAGGCCGTGCGGCTGCAAAGCGAGCGCGCGCAAGCCGAGGCCGTTGCGCTCGAGAAAGCCAGTGAACGCCTGGAACAGGAGCGCCGCGCCGAATCGCTGGCGCAGGCGCGCGCCCGGGCGGCGCTCGAGGCCGGGCGCCTGGCGAAATTGAGCGCGAAGGCGCAGGAACAGGCCCGCCTCGCCGCAGAGCAGCGCGCGGCGAGCGAACAAAGCGCGGTTGAGGCGGAAGCGGTCGCGCGCGAACAGGACGAGCGCGACGGCGCAGCGCTCGCCGCTGCCCGCGCGCAGGAGGAGCAGCGCGCGCGAGGCAAGGCCGAGGAGCAAATTCAGGCGGAGCGGCGCATGCTCGAATTGGCGGGCGAACGAATCGCCGCCGAAGACAAACTCATGCGAGAGACCGAGTCACGCAGCACGGCGGAGGCCGAGGCGGCGCGGTTGCAGGGCGAGCGCGCGCAAGCCGAGGCCGCGGTGCTCGAGAAGGCCAGTCAGCGCCTTGAAGCGGAGCGCCGCGCCCAATCGCTGGCAGAGGAGCGCACCCGGGCCGCGCTCGAAGCCGGGCGCCTGGCGAAATTGAGCGCGCAGGCGCAGGAACAGGCCCGCATCGCTGCGCAGAAGCGCGCGGCATGCGAGCAAAGTGCGCTCGAGGCGGAAACGATGGCGCGCGAACAGGGCGAGCGGGAGGCCGTCGCCGGTGCCGCTGCGCGCGCGCAGGAGGAGCAGTACGCGCGACGCACGGCTGAGGAGAAAATCCAGGCCGGGCAGCGCATGCTTGAATTGGTGCGAGATCGGATCGCTGCGGAAGAAAATCTCAAGCGAGAGGCCGGGTTACGCAGTACGGCGGAAGCGGAAGCGGTGCGGCTGCAATCCGAGCGCGCGCAAGCCGAGACTGCGGTGCTCGAGAAGACCAATCAGCGCCTTGAAGAAGAGCGCCGCGCCGAATCGCTGGCGCAGGAGCGCGCCGAGGCGGCGCTCGAAGCCGCGCGCCTGGCGAAATTGAGCGCGGAGGCGCAGGAACAGGCCCGCGTCGCGGCAGAGCAGCGCGCGGCGCGCGAGCAAAGCGCCGCCGCGGCGGAGGCGTTGGCGAAGGAGCACACTGAGCGCGAAGCGTCAGCGCGCGCCGCAGCCGAACTGCAGGGGGAGGAATTGGCGCGGCGCAAGTCTGCGGAACAGATTCAAACCGAGCAGTACCTGCTCGAGTTGGCGCGAGAGCGAATCGGTGCCGAGCAAAAACTCAAGCGGGAGGCCGAGATCCGCGCCGCGGCCCAGGCCGAGGCTGCGCGACTGCAAGGCGAGCGAGTGCAAGCCGAAACCGCAGGGCTCGAACAGGCCAATGTGCGGCTTGAGGAGGAGCGTCGCGCCGAAATGCTGGCGCAGGAGCGCACCCGGATTGCGCTGGAAGCCGGGCAACTGGCGAAATCGCGCGCGGAGACGGAGGATCAGGTCCGCATCGCAGCCGAGCGGCGCGCGGCAGGCGAGCGCAGCGCTGCCGAGGCGGAGGTGTTGGCTCGGGAGCACGATGAGCACGAGGCGGCTGCGCGTGCCGCTGCCCGCGCGCAGCAGGAGCAGCAGGCACGACGCAAGGCAGAAGATCAAATCCATGCAGAGCAGCGTTTGCTCAAGTTGGCGCGCGAGCGAATCGCAGGCGCGGAAAAGCTGAAGCGAGAGGCCGAGGCGCGCGGCGCGGCGGAGGCCGAGGCAATGCGTCTCCAAACCGAGCGCGCCAAGGCGGAAACCGCGGCGCTCGAGCGGACCAATGAGCGCATGCAGGAGGAGCGCCGCGCTGACGCGCTGGCGCAAGAGCGTGCGCGGGTAGCGCTTGAAGCTGCGCGTCTGACGGCGTTGCGCGCGGAGGCTGGGCAGCAGGCCCGCGTGGCTGCCGAACGGCGCGCGGGTAGCGAGCGCGCCGCAGCCGAGGCGGAAGCGTTGGCGCTGGAGCGCGGCGAGCATAAGGCGGCGGCAAGACCGGCGGCGAGTGCCGCGGCTCGGAGTGGGCGGGACGCGTCTACAAAATCGCCTGCGTCTCGCTGGAGTGCGTTCACGAGGGGCAGCGCGTGGTTGGCGGTCCTGGTTCTCGGGATCTGGATTGGCGTCTACGCGACTTCGCAGACACCTCAATCCGCGCCTTCAGCAAACATGGCGGCAGAACCACCGGTGCTGCGTCTGGATCGCGATCTCGACGGGTTCGCCACCCGCCTGAGGGTGGGTGCCCGCTGAATCGACTGCATCGATGAGCAAACTGTTCGATCAACTCAGGCAAGCCGAGCGCGCAAGACACGCAACTGGCGCGCGTGCGCCCGTACCCGGTGCGAATGCAGATTTGCGCGAACGCATCCGGGCCGCGCAGCACGTGCTCGCATCGGCGCTGGAGAAGTCGAACGCTGAGGAGAAGCTCGGGCGTGAGGCAGCGGAGCGTGCCGCGGCCGAAGCCGAGGCGGCGCGGCTGGAGACGGAGTTTGCCGAGGCGGAAGCGCGGGCTGCGCTGCTGGTGCGCGAACGCCTTGCGACGGAGGAACTTGCGCGGCGTTCCATCATGCAGCGGATCCAGCTCGAGAAGCGCCGGCTCGAATCGGCGCGCGCGAAACGCGATGCGGAGGAACAACTCGTTCGCGAATCCGAGGCGCGTGCCGCGGCTGAGCTTGAGGCGCTGCGGATCGCGACCGAATGCGAGGAAACGGAACGTGCGGCGCTTGCCTTATCGACCAGACGCATAGCAGCGCAGGCTCGTGCGCTGGTCACGGCGCAAGCGAGACTTGCGTCCGAACACGCGGCGCAGTCGGCCGCGAAGCTTCGCCTCGAGGCGGATAGGGAGGCAACGCGTATCGCGCTGGAACGCAAGCCGAAACCGGCCGAACTCAAACGGATTGCGTTGGAAACGCAAAAGGCCGAGCCCGCGGCGAAGCACCGCGCAACGCGAAAGAAACCGCGCGCGAGCACGAGCCGCGGGAAGAAGCGAGCGGCGAAGCGCTAGCGAGTAGCGCCGGCATCCCCGCAGACTAAGGCGCGGCAACCTCGCCCGGATGTCCGAGGATCTCCCGAATTTCGGTCCGCATGCGTTCCGCGTTCGATCGTTTCACGCTCCCGAAACCGCGCACCCGCTCGGGCAGCGCCGCGAGCCGGATTCCCAATGCATGATTGCCGGCATCGAGGCGGGGGAGAAATTCTTCGATGGCGGCGGCATATTCTCCGGCAAGAGCGTGTTCCGCACGACGGGCAGCCGGCCAGCCAAGCGGATCGAACGCGGTGCCGCGCAGGGCGCGCCCCGCCGCAAGCAGCCGGAGCAGCGGTCGCAGCCAGCTGCCGAAGGCGAGCTTGCGCTCGGGACGGCCATCGCTGCGCGGGCGCACGAGAATTTCGGGTGCGAAGTGAAAGCGCACCGCATAGTCGCCCTCGAACTGTTCCTTCAACGCGTGTTCCAGGCTGCCATCGGAGTACATGCGCGCGACTTCGTACTCGTCCTTGTAAGCGAGGAGCTTCGCGTAATTGCGTGCGAATTGGCGGGTCATTTCCAGCGGCGCTCCGGTACCAAGCGCCGCGCGTTCCGCCGAACGCACTTTTCCGGCCATCGCGGTGTAGCGTCGCGCGTAACGCGCGTTCTGATATTCGGCAAGACGCAGGCGACCACGCTCGATCTCGGTGTCAAGATCATCGGCCGGAGCATGCGCGGAGTTGTCCCCCAGCAGGGAATGCAGGATGGCCGGATCGGTGGCTGCAAGGCGTCCGCACGCGAAAGCCAGCTTGTTCGAGTCCACCGCGACGCCGTTCAATTCCAGCGCGCGCCCGATCGAGGCGCGGCCGAGCGGCACCAGGCCCTGCTGCCAGGCGAACCCGAGCAGCAACACGTTTGCCGTGAGCGTATCGCCGAGCAGGCTCTCGGAAAGAGCCTGCGCGTCGCATGAGCCCACCGCATCGGTGCCGATTGCGTGACAGATTTTCGCGAGCAGACCCGCGGCGTGCAGATCGGCATCCGGATTCGCGACAAACGCCGCGGTCGGGATCTCGTGCAGGTTCGCCGCAACGCGGGTGCGTCCGTGAGTGAGGCTCTGGAGCGCCTCGGGTGACGCACCGACCACGAGGTCGCAGGCGATCATCGCGTCCGCCTGCTGGGTGTCGATGCGGGTCTGGTTGAGCAACTCGGCGCGCTCCGCCAGCCGCACGAAGGCGATCACGGCTCCGCCTTTTTGCGCGAAGCCCATGAAATCGAGCACGGATGCGCTCTTGCCTTCGAGGTGTGCGGCGGTGGCGATCAGTGCACCGAGCGTGATGATGCCCGTGCCGCCGACGCCGGTGATCACCAGATCGTAGGGACCGGTCCAGCGCCACGCAACCGGGTCCGGGAGCATTGCGATGGCGCGCGCGAGCGGTTCGTTTTCCGCACCGGCACCCGTTTTCCTGCGGAGCTTTCCCCCGTCCACCGTCACCATGGCAGGGCAGGTCGCCTCCAGGCAGGCGTAGTCGTTGTTGCAGACGGTCTGGTCAATCTGGCGCTTGCGCCCGAGCGGCGTCACCACGGGCCGGATGGCGACGCAGTTGGACAGTGCCGTGCAATCGCCGCAGTTCTCGCACACGGCGGGGTGGATGAACACGCGGCGCGTGCGCCCGGCAGCCACGCCGCGCTTGATGCGCCGGCGCTGCTCGGTGGCGCAGACCTGGTCGTAGATCAGCACCGTGACACCCGGCATCTCACGCAACTCGCGCTGCACCGAATCGAGTTCGCCGCGTGCGTGGAAGCTGGTGCGCGACGGGAACTCGGCGGATCGTTCGCGCCAGCCTTGCGGATCCTCTGCCAGCACTGCGATGCGCGCGACACCTTCGGCTTCCACCTGCCGCGCGATTTCAGGCACCGACAGCCGGCGATCGACAGGTTGCCCGCCGGTCATCGCGACCGCATCGTTGTAGAGGATCTTGTAGGTGATGTTGACACCGGCCGCGACCGCCTGGCGGATCGCGAGGTAACCGGAATGCGAATAGGTGCCGTCGCCCATGTTCTGGAAGCGATGGGGCGTGCGCGTGAAAAATGATTGCGCCACCCAGTCGATGCCCTCGCTGCCCATCGGCACCTGGGGGAAGGTGTTGCGCCGTTCCATCCACCCCGACATCCCGTGACAGCCGATGCCGCCGCTCGCTTCCGACCCCTCGGGCACGCGGGTCGACAGGTTGTGGGGGCAGCCCGCGCAGAAATAGGGAATGCGCCGCACGCCGTCGGCGTCGTTCGCGAGCAGCTTCGTCGCGACGAACGCCGGCACGCGCGTGCGGCGGTCCAGCGCCGGCGCGTGCCGCGCGAGCCAGTCGGCGAGCACCGGCATCACGCGCGACGGACGTAACTCGCCCCTCGATGGCAACAGCGAATGTCCTTGCGCATCGTTCTTGCCGATAATGCGCGGGCGGGCGTCGGCTGCGGCGTTGTAGAGCAGCGCGCGAAGCTGGGTTTCCACCACGGGCGCCTTTTCCTCGATCACGAGCACTTCATCGAGGCCTTGCATGAACGCATGCATTCCCCGTGGTTCGATGGGGAAAACCAGCCCGACCTTGTAGATGCGCACGCCGGCCGCCGAGAGCACTTCGAGCGGCAGTTCCAGGCGGCGCAACGCCTCCAGCAGGTCGAGGTGCGCCTTGCCGCAGGTGACGATGCCTGCCTTCGCGCGAGGCGCGGCTGCAATCATCCGGTCGATCGGGTTGGCGGAGGCGAAGGCGCGCACCGCGTCGAGCTTCGCGGCCAGGCGCTCTTCGATCCCGAGCCCGGGAAGATCGTAGAGGCGGTAGTGCAGCCCGCCGGCGGGTGGGGTGAAATCCACCGCGGCGTCGAAGCGGGTGCGCAGCACATCGAGATCGACCGTGGCGGTGCTTTCCACCGTCTCGGAGATCGCCTTCATGCCGATCCAGGCGCCGGAGAAGCGTGACAGCCCCCAGCCGTACAGGCCGAATTCAATGATTTCTGCGACGTTTGCCGGATGCAGCACTGGCATGCTCCACGCCTGCATCGCCCCGTCACTCTGAAACGGCATGCCCGAGGAGACGCAGCCGTGATCGTCGCCCGCCACCACCAGCGCGCCGCCGCGCGCAGACGAGCCGTAGGCGTTGCCATGCCTGAGCGTGTCGCCCGCACGATCCAGACCGGGGCCCTTGCCGTACCACAGGGAAAACACACCTTCCACCTGGCGCTGCGGGTCTGAAGCCACGCGCTGGCTACCCAGCACCGCCGCGGCTGCGAGTTCCTCGTTGATGGCCGGAAGGAAGCGGATCTTTTCCGCATCGAGCAAGGCCTGCGCCTTCCACATCGCGAGGTCCACTCCGCCCAAAGGCGATCCGCGGTAGCCCGAAACGAATCCCGCCGTGTTCCAGCCGAGCGCGCGATCGAGCTGTGCCTGCATGAGCGCGAGCCGCACCAGTGCCTGCGTGCCCGAAATCAGTATGCGGCCGCCCACCGCTGTCAGGTTGTCATCGAGCCGGTAGTCCAGCCGCACCGGGGGCATCGTGTGCTGCGATTCGAGGATACGGTCGGGGGCGCCCATGCCGGACAGTCTAGGGCGTCGGAAGGGAAAAGGCTTGCGTTCTTGCCCGACGGGAAGCACTATTTGAGGCAATTCATTCCTGAATAGGCCTGAAATGGAGCAAATCCTTCTTGATCGGACTTCGCGGGCGATCCTGCGCGAGCTGCAACGCGATTCGCGCCAGACGGTGCAGGAACTCGCTGCGAAGGTGAGCCTGTCGAGTTCGCCTTGCTGGAGGCGCGTGAAGGAACTCGAAACGGCAGGCGTAGTGCGCCGATATACAGCTCTGGTTGAGCGCGAGAAAGTGGGCCTTGCGGCCTGCGTTCTGGCGCAGGTGTCGCTGCAGCGCCAGACCGAGAACGTGGCGACGCAGTTCGAGCAGGCGATGCAGGCCTGCCCCGACGTGATCGAGTGCTACAGCCTGACCGGCGACGCCGATTACCTGATCAAGGTCGTGGTGCCCGACGTGAAGGCCTACGACGCGTTCCTGCACCGCGTGATGTTCAAGATCAAGGGCATCGGCAATCTCCGCTCGATGGTGGTGCTGCGCGAAGTGAAATACGAAACCGCGCTGCCGGTCTGACGGTAACATTGCGCCATGCACCAGAACGCGATCGTCGATCTGCGCAGCGACACGGTGACCCGGCCGACGCCCGCGATGCGCGCGGCGATGTCGATCGCCGAATTGGGCGACGACGTATTCGGCGACGATCCCACGGTCAACCGGCTGCAGGAGCGCGCAGCCGAACTGTTTGGCTGCGAGGCGGCGCTGTTCTTCCCCTCGGGCACCCAGTCCAACCTCGCGGCATTGATGAGCCACTGCCAGCGCGGCGACGAAGTCATCGTTGGCCAGGAGGCGCACACCTACCGCTACGAGGCGGGCGGGGGCGCGGTGCTCGGCTCGATCCAGCCGCAGCCGCTTGCCAACCTGCCCGACGGATCACTCAATCTGGGCGAAGTCGAATCCGCGATCAAGCCCGACGATTCCCATTTCGCGCGCACGCGCCTGCTGGCGCTCGAGAACAGCATCGGCGGCCGCGTGCTCGATCGCGCCTATTTGCACGCGGCGGTCGAACTCGCCGAGCGGCGGGGACTTGCGACGCATCTCGACGGAGCGCGGATATTCAACGCCGCGGTGAAGCTGGGGATCCACGTGAAGGACCTGTGCCGCGGTTTCGATACCGTTTCAGTATGCCTGTCGAAGGGGCTCGGCGCGCCGGCTGGAACCGTGCTGGTCGGCAGGCGGGACGTGATTTCGCGTGCGCGGCGTATGCGCAAGATCCTGGGCGGCGCGATGCGCCAGGCCGGCGTCATCGCCGCGGCGGGCCTGTACGCGATCGATCACCATGTCGAGCGGCTTGCGGAGGATCACGCCAACGCCGAGCGGCTGGCCCAGGGGCTGGGGCGGCTGGACTTCGAGGTCGAGCCGCCGCAGACCAACATGGTATTCGTGAAGATACCGAAGGAGGCCTGCGCGCCGCTCGTGGAGTACCTGAAAGCCGAAGGCGTGCTCGCCCTTGCGGGTCCGCGCATGCGCCTGTGCACGCATCTCGATGTCGATGCGGCGGGCATCGACCGGGCGGTCAACGCGTTTGCGGGGTTCCTTGCGCGGGGAGCAGTTGAATCGCGCGGGGTGCTTTAGCGCTTCACGCGCTGCTTGCCAGCCCCTTGCGCATCTTCTCGTAAAGGCTTCCGGCCTCCTCGAAGACCTTGCCATCGGCAACGAACCCGTTGCTGCGGTAGAAATCCGCCGCCTGCAAGGGCACGGAGACCATCACTTCCTTGCATCCCCGCTTGCGCGCTTCCTCGGTGAGCGCATCGAGCAGCGCCTCGCCGACGCCGAGGCGGCGCCAATCCTTGAGTACCGCAAAGCGGCCGATCTGGCCGTCCGGCAGGAGACGGCCCGTGCCCACCGCCTTCTCATCCGCCGTCGAGTACGCAATGGCGTGAACGCAATCCTTGTCCTGCTCGTCGAGTTCGATACCGGGCGGGGCGTCCGGCTCGCCCATGAATATGGCGTAGCGGATCGGACCGGCAGTCGTCCGCGCTTGCTCCCATTCCAACAGTTCGATCCGGAACATGGGTCAAAAGTATAGCCCGTGTCGAGGGATTATGTCATGGGGACGTTACGGTTGCACAATTCCCGCGGTTTCAGGGGGCTGTCGGCAATCCGCAAGAGAAATTGCCGAACGAGCGCGTGCTCAGCGCCTGTTCGGTGGTCCTTGCGCGACAGCCGTGGACAACCTGGGAAAAAACACAAGATTGCGCAGGATGCCGGCCACGGCGATCGTGATGTTGAACCCCATGCCGCCCGCCATGATGGCGAGGTACAGGTGCAGGGCCCATTTGTCGGGATCGGGCGCGGCGCCGGAGTGGATCCATTTGCCGACGACCGACCCGATCACCAACGCTGCGGCGAGCGTGCCGATGTCGTAGGCGAGAATGCGCGGTCCGCCCCGCGCGATCGGGCGATGGGTGAACAGGGCCCAGATCACGATGATCGTCAGGCCTGCAAGCAGTACCAGCATCAGTTGCATGAACGCAATTCTCCTCCCGGGCGGCAGGGACGAATTTGATCCATGTTAATCCGGCGCGTTCATCCCGAGTCGGCCTGCGCGGTATTGCGTGCGGTGGGGCTGCTCGCGAATTGCGCCCAGGCCACGCCGGCCATCACCACCACCGCAGCGGCGACTTTCAGCCAGGAGAAGGTCTCGCCGAGCGTGATCCACGAGAAGGCCGCGGCGATCGGCGGCATGAGGTATTGCAGCGGCGCGCTGCGTGCAATGCCGCGGACGGCGTTCACCCATGCCCATCCGAGCCAGCCGAGGAACGACGACACCGTGATCGCCCAGAACACCCACCACCAGGTCACCCAGCTGACCGACGCGAAATCGAGTGCCAGCGCGGCGGGCAGCGTAATCAGCAGCACGGGCGGTGCTCCCACCAGCAGCGTCCATGTGAGCACGAGCAGCGGTCCGTAGCGATTCACGAGCGGTCGCGCAACAATCGTGTAGAGAGAAAACAGCGATGCAGCGAACAGCAGCACCACGTCGCCCAGCCCTGCACGCGCGAGACCGGCGACGAATTTGTCGGACAAAAAGAGCAGAATTCCGCCGAACGCAGCGAGCGTGCCTGCGACCTGCGGTCCGCGCAGTTTCTCCGCGCCGAGCGCTGCGAGAATCAACAGCGTCCACAGCGGCCCGCTGGTGAGCACCAGAGCACTCGAGAACGGCGTCGACAGGTTGATTCCCCAGGTGACGATTCCTACGTGCAATGCGTGCCCGACCAGCCCGCAGAAGGCGAAGCGCGGCCAGTCTTCGCGTTTCGGTTTCGCGTACCGCCAGCGCCGCCGGTACACGATGCCAAGCAGGGAAAATCCGAGCAGCGGCATCCACAGGAAGCGCAGGAACAGGAACGGCCCGACGCCGATTCGGTCGAGCAGGTACTTGGTGATGGTGAAGTTCGCATCCCATACAACCATCAGCAGCACCGCGGTGACGAGCGACCAGCGATAAGCGGCGGAGGAGGGGGTCATCGCGCGTTAGAGCTTACAATACGCGCCGCCATGAAAGCCCTTGAACTTGCCACGCCATTGAACCAGCTCACTGCGCGCGACGCGGTGCTGCGCCTGCGCGCGTCCAGGATCCGCGAGGTGGCGAACGCGAGCCTCGGAAGGAAGGACGTGCTCGCGTTCTGGTTCGGCGAGCCCGACGAACTGACGCCGGAATTCATCCGCCGCGAAGGCATCAAGGCGCTGGAGGCGGGGGAGACGTTTTACACGCACAACTTCGGCATCGCCGAGTTGCGCGAGGCGCTCGCCACTTACGTGTCGCGATTGCATCAGCCGGTTTCGAGCTCGAATATCGTCGTCACCAGTTCGGGCATGTCCGCGCTGATGCTAGCGACGCAGGCGCTGGCGGGTCCGGGCGACCGCGTGGTCGAGGTGACGCCGCTGTGGCCCAATCTGGTGGAAATCCCCAAAGTGCTGGGGGCGCAGGTCGAGTGCGTTGCGCTCGAATTCTCGCCGCAGGGGTGGAGCCTGAACCTCGACCGGCTGCTTGCGGCGCTCCGGCCGGGAACGCGCGCGCTGTACATCAATTCCCCGAACAATCCGACCGGCTGGACCATCACGCGCGAGGCGCAGGCCGCGATACTCGCGCATTGCCGCCGGCACGGCATCTGGATCGTCGCCGACGACGCCTACGACCGCATGTGGTTCGGGGAGGGCGATGCCGCGCCGTCGTTTCTCGACATGGCCGAGACGGGCGACCGCCTGGTGAGTACCAATACGTTCTCGAAGTCATGGTTGATGACCGGCTGGAGGATCGGCTGGCTGGTTGCGCCGCCGGAACTCGCGGTGCAGATCGGTAAACTCATCGAGTACAACACTTCGTGCGTGCCGGTGTTCGTGCAGCGCGCGGGACTGGTGGCGGTCACCGAAGGCGAGCCCATGATCCGCCGCACTGTGAAGCGGTATCGCCGCGCGCGCGATTTCCTCATTCCCCGGTTGAACGCGATTCCCGGTGTGCAGGCGGCGACGCCGCCGGGCGCGATGTACGCTTTCTTTCGCGTCCAGGGAATGACCGACAGCCTCGCGTTCTGCAAACGGCTGGTGGTCGAAGCGAGTCTCGGGCTCGCACCGGGCATCGCGTTCGGGCCGGAAGGCGAGGGATTCGTGCGCTGGTGTTTTGCCTCGAGCGAGGAGCGGCTGGCCGAGGGAATCGAGCGCCTGAAGAAGGCCATCGCTTCCGCGTAAGCAGCGATCCTATTGGTCGCAAGATGCGGTGAATGGCGAAACATGGCGTTTCAGGAAACCCTCGAGATCCGCACGCGTGGCCGCGGCACCACGGAGATCACCGCCGAAGTCGCCCGCCTGGTGCGCGCATCCGGTGTCGCGACGGGCGTCGCGCACGTGTTCGTCAAGCATACCGGCTGCTCAGTGATGATCACCGAGAACGCCGATCCATCCGTGCGGCAGGATCTCGAAATGCTCGCGCAACGCCTGGCGCCGGATGGCGACCCCGCCTATCGCCACGACACCGAGGGCGATGACGATATGGCGGCGCATGCACGCAGCGTGCTCGCGGGAAGCTCGGTGAGCGTGCCGGTAGGCGATGGCACCCCGTTGCTCGGGACCTGGCAGGGAATTTATCTCTGGGAGCACCGCACGCAGCCCCATGCGCGCAGCATCGTAGTCACTGTAACCGGCTGACTCACTCCTTGGTTTTCAGCTCGCTGTCGTGCGCCACAATGAAGGCGCGGATCTCTTCCGCAAGGTCGAGCAGCTTGAGCCACTGTTCCTTGTACAGCGTGACCGGGAATCGCCCCATGCCGTACACGGAGATGCCTCCCTTTTCGCTCACCTTCATGGACACGCCTCTGGCGGCACCTTTCTTCAGCGACGCGTTTTCCCTGCGCAAGCGCTCGAGCTCGGCTTTCAGATCTTCTTCGGACATGGAATCTCCATGGCAATGACGGCAGCGTACTCTAGCGCAACCCGTGGCCGCTTGCTCGGGCTGCCGGCCACCGCGTGCGTCGCATTCCTCGTCTGCGCCTGCGCCTCGGCGCCGCAGAATCCGGTCAGGGCGTTCTGGTTGCCGGCCTCCCAGGATGCCTGGGCCAAGGCTCCTGCGGGTGGCGCTTCGCTGCGCAAGCCCGACGGAACGACGCGGTTCGTGCCGGGGCCGGTGTTGCGCAACGTGGTCACGGCAAAGGAAAAGCTCGAACAGGCGAGCAGCGTGCGCGCCGGATTGGGGCTGGTGGAGATGGACGCGCCGAATGCGTTCGCGCTTAACCACCAAGGCCAGCCGCTGATCGCTTTTTCGCTTTCGTGGCTCGACCAGCTTGGGAAGGATCCCGATGCGCTCGCGACGACCATCGGTCACGAACTGGCGCACCTGCATCTCGGTCACACGGGGGAGGCGCGAAAGCAACGCGAGGAATCGGCGCAGGGCGCGAGCCAGGTGCTGGGTACGCTACTCAATCTTGCGGGCGTGCCCTTCGGCGGCACGATCGCAAGCATCGGCGTGACCGCCTTCACCCGCTCATTCACGCGCGACGAAGAGCGTGCCGCAGACGACTACGGAATCCGTTGGGCGGTGGCTGCCGGTTACAACCCCTGCGGCAGGTCGCGGACCATGCAGGTGTATCGACGGCTCAGCGCGGGATCGCTCGACATCCCGTTTCTTTCCACCCATCCCGGCGCGGCGGAGCGTTCCGAACTGGCGAACGAGTACTCGCTTAAACTGAACAACCGTGTGTGTGAAGAGTGAACCGGTATCGGTATCCGGTTCCGCTTCCAGTCTTGCATTGATGGCAACCGCGTTGCTTCAAATCAATTTCCTGCATGTCGAACTTCAGATCGACCGTGTGCCGTTGCTGCCGATCTTCGTTCCAGTTGTGGCCGATAGCCCGACGCAACGAACCGGTCCCGGCGCACTCTTGCGTGACCCCTTCACTTAGCGAAACGATCGCCTCGCGGCGTGAATTCTCCGCATTGGGTGCGCCTATACTACTCAGAGTTGCCGTTCTGCTGAGGGAAACATCGGCGTGCGACATTCTTCGATCCCGGTGTGAGGGAAAAAGCCATGAACGCGTTTAGCCAAGCGGTTTCGCGAGGAGTCTGCGTTGCGCTTATCGCTGCTGCATGCGCGGCGCTAGCACATGCCCAGAGCTTTCCGAACAAGCGCATCGAACTGATCCTGCCGGGCGGGCCTGGCGGCACGACCGACACTGCGGTGCGGCTGATGGCGGGCAAATGGCAGGAGTTCCTCGGCCAGCCGGTGGTGGTGTTGAACATTCCGGGCGCGGGCGGGGTGATCGGCGCGAACCAGGTAGCGAAGGCAAACCCCGATGGCTACACCCTCATGGGCGGGTTCGATTCGCTGCTGGTTGCGCTGCCGTTCGTGCAGAGTACGGTCGAATACGATCTTGAAAGTTTCACCTACCTCAGCGGTTTCGGACTGGGCGCGATCTACTTCGTCGCGCGCGCCGACTCACCTTACAAGACCATCGCCGACATGATCGACGCGGCCAAGAAGAACCCGGGCAAGCTGTCCTACGCGTCCTACGGCGTGGGCGTGATTACGCATTTCACCGCGGAGCGCCTGTTCGACCTGACCGGCGCGAAACTGATCTACGTGCCCTACAAATCGAGTCCCGAATCGGTCACCGCGCTGCTCGGCGGGCACGTCGATTTCGCTGTCACTGCCGGTACTGGCGGCGCTGGCAAGAATCCTGCGGCGCGCATTCTCGCTGTCGCTGGCGATCAGCGCCGCCCCGACTATCCTGCGATTCCGACGCTGAAGGAACAGGGTTATCCGGTGTCGCTCGAATTTATCTCCGGCGTGATGGCACCGAAAGGGCTGCCCGACGAAGTAAAGACGAAACTGGTGGATGCGATCCAGAAAGCCAATGCCAAGTACGCCGACCTGTTCAAGGAGGAGATCCTGAAAAAGGCCGACCTGATCTTCGTCAATATGCCGGGCGACGAGGTCTACCGGACCTGGAAAGAGCGGCAGGCGTGGTTCCGCGAAACGGCCCCGAAGATGAACCTCGACAAGCGCTGAGTGGGGAGGCGATGACAAGCTACAGGATCGGCGTCGACATCGGGGGAACGTTCACCGATTTCACGCTCGTTGA
This sequence comes from Betaproteobacteria bacterium, assembly GCA_016195915.1. GTDB lineage: Bacteria > Pseudomonadota > Gammaproteobacteria > Burkholderiales > SG8-39 > JADGRQ01. The sequence continues at coordinate 121,198 of JACPYS010000001.1, forward strand.
CGACAGCTCCGGCGAGATCCTGGTGGAGAAGTGCCTCACCACTTCGAACCAACCGGAGCGCGCGGTGATCGAAGGGCTGCGCCGCCTGAGGACGCTGCGGCCCGACGCGCTGCCTGGCGCGCAGGCGGTGATCCATGCAACGACGCTCCTTACGAACGTGATCGTGGAGCGCAAGGGCGCGCTCACCGGGCTGCTCGCGACTGAGGGATTCCGCGATGTGCTCGAGTTTGCGCGCGAAATGCGCTACGACATCTACGATCCGTTCATCGAGTTTCCGGTCCCACTGGTGGAGCGGCCGCTGCGGCTGGGCGTGCGCGAGCGCATTCTGGTCGACGGCAGTGTTCGCGTGCCGCTGTCGGAGGAGGACGTGCGCACTGCCGCGAAGATATTCCGCGAGCGCGGGGTGCAGTCGGTGGCGATTTGCTTTCTGCACGCCTACCGCAACGCGGCGCACGAGCGCCGCGCGCGCGAGATACTCGGTTCGGAACTCCCCGGCGTCGAAGTCTCGATCTCGAGCGAAGTGCATCCCGAGCCGAAGGAGTACGAGCGCACGTCGACCACGGTGGTCGACGCGTACGTGAAGCCGACCGCCGCGCATTATCTGGACAAGCTCTCGGGAGAGCTGCGCACGGAGGGCTATCGGAACAACCTGTTCGTGATGCTCTCGAACGGCGGGACCGCCACCGCGGAGACGACCAAGCGCTTCCCCGTGCAGGCGGTCGAATCGGGGCCGGCGGCCGGGGTCGAGGCCGCGACGCACTACGGGCGCCTGATTGGCGCGTCGCGGCTGCTTTCGTTCGACATGGGCGGAACGACCGCGAAGCTGTGCGTGGTGCTCGACGGCAAGGCCGCGCGCACGCGCAGCTTCGAGGTTGACCGGGTACAGCGCTTCAAGCCCGGCAGCGGGATTCCGATCGCGATGCCGGTCTATGATCTGCTCGAGATGGGCGCGGGTGGCGGCAGCATCGCGCGCGTGAACAGCCTGGGGCTGCTCCAGGTCGGCCCGGACAGCTCGGGCTCCAGTCCCGGGCCGGCGTGTTACGGACTCGGCGGGGAGGATCCCACGGTCACCGACTGCGATCTCGCGCTCGGCTTCCTTGATGCGGGAAGCTTCCTGGGCGGGGAGATGAAGCTCTCGGCCGAGCGCGCGGAAGAGGCGATCCGCGCGAAGCTGGCTGGCCCGATGCAGGTCGCGGTCGTAGAGGCCGCGTGGGGCGTGCATAATCTGGTGAACGAAACCATGGCCTCCGCGGCGCGCGTGCACATTGCAGAGAAGGGCCAGACGGCGCGCAATCTCACGCTCGTCGGGTTCGGCGGCGCGGGTCCGGTGCATGCGATCGGCCTCGCGCGCAAACTCGGCTGCCCGCGTTTGGTGATTCCGCCGCTGCCCGGCGTGATGTCGGCATTCGGACTGCTGACCGCGCCGATGGCGATCGAGCGGCCGCGCGCGGTGCGCCAGTTGCTGCGCGACCTGGACCTCGTGGCGATCGAGCAGTGGTCCGTCGAACTCGAGAACGAGGCCGCGGCGCTGCTGCCGGCCGCAAGCAAGATTGATTTCAACCGCATGGCCGACATCTGGCGCATCGGGCAGGACTATCCGCTCGAAGTCGAGATCGAAGGCCGTTGGAGCGACGCCGGAGCGCTCGAGCGCATCGAGGCGGCGTTCAACGCGCAGTACGCGTTGCACTACGGGCGGGTCGATGACGATACGCCGCTGGAAATCGTCACCTTGCGCGTGAAGGCTTCGCAGACCTCCTCCAAGCCCGCGGTCAAACCCAACACGCAGGGCGCTGGCGCAGCGCCGGAAGGCATGCGTAGAGTCTACGTGCCGGCTGCGGGCTGCTACGAGCAGGTCCGGGTCTACGTTCGCGGCCACCTGCACAGTGGCGATCGCCTGCAGGGACCCGCGATCATCGAAGAGCGGGAATCCACCACGGTGATCGACAGGGGCGATACGCTGACGGTGGACAGCTTCGGTTGCCTGATCGTCGTGCTCGCGATGCAGGAGGGGCGCCCATGAAGCTTGATTCGGTCCTGACCCAGATCCTGTGGAACCGTGTGATCTCGGTCGCCGACGAAGCGGCCACCGGGCTGATCCGCACGTCGTACTCGTCCGTGGTTCGCGATTTCAACGATTTCGCCTGTGGCCTGTTCGACGTGAAGGGCAACTTGCTCGCGCATTCGACCAAGACCACCACTGCGTTCATCGGCGTAATGCCTTACGTGATGCGCGATTTTCTGCAGCATTTCTCAGCCGATGCGCTCGAACCCGGCGACGCGCTGATCACCAACGATCCGTGGCAGGGCACCGGCCACGCCTACGACCTGTGCATCGCCTCGCCGATCTTCCATCGCGACCGGATCGTCGCGTACGCGATTTGCATCGTGCACCACCTGGACGTGGGCGGGCGCTTCGGCACCACCGAGTCGAAGGACATGTACGAGGAGGGGCTGCGCCTGCCGATGCTAAAGCTCTACCGTGGCGGGGTGTTTGACAAGTCTATCCAGCACATCATTCGCGAGAACGTGCGCGCCCCGGACAAGATGTTCGGCGACATCCGCGCGCAGATCGTGGCGAACAACGTCTGCGGGAAGGGGCTGATCGGCATGCTCGAGGACTACGGCCTCGACGCAGGCTCGCTGCACGACCTTTCGCAGGAAATCAGCGCGCGTTCAGAGCGCAGCCTGCGCGCGAAGATTGCCGAAGTGCCCGATGGTACCTACGAAAACGAGGTGACGCTGCCCACGATAGGAAGCGTATCCGGGATCGGGATCAAGGTCGCGCTCACCGTCGCGGGCGATTCGATCGTGATCGACTATGCGGGGTCCTCGGGCGAAGTGTCCGTAGCGGTGAACACCACGTTCAACATGACGCGCTCGTACAGCATGTACCCGATCAAGTTGGCGCTCGATCCTTCGGTGCCCAACAACGAGGGAAGTTTTCGCCCGGTGACCGTCAGGGCGCCGGAGGGGTCGCTACTCAACTGCAAGCCGCCGGCGCCGACTTGGGGGCGGACGATGGTTTGCCACAATCTGCCGGAGATCGTGTTCGGCGCGCTGGCGAAGGCGCTGCCAGGCCGGATCATGGCCGGCAGCGGCTCGACGCCGCTCGTGTTTACCTACATCCGCGCCAAGCGCAAGAACGGCCGCACCCATGTCGGCATCGCGTCGAGCATGGGCGGTCTCGGCGCGAACGCGCGCACCGACGGGCCGTCGTGCCGCGGTTTTCCCTATAACGTCGGCAACATTGCGATCGAGACCACGGAGAACGACCTGCCGATCATCTACCTGAAGAAGGAGCTGATGCCGAATTCGGGAGGGCCGGGACGTAACCGAGGTGGGCTCGGGCAGGAGTTCGAGTTCGTGGTCGCGGATGGCGACCTTGGCCCGGATGGACCGATGCTGGTCGGTATCCGCGGCTCGGGCAGGAAGCCCGAGTCGCCTTATCCGGTATTTGGAAGGTTGGGCGGCGGCGTGGGTCGCGGCGAGCACCTCGCGCTCAACGGTGTCGAGATTCCCAATGGGCCGCAACAAGCCCTCGGCCCCGGCGACCGGCTCAGCATGGCGCTGCCGGGCGGCGGCGGGTTCGGCAATCCGTTCGAGCGCGAACCGGAGCGGGTGGCGCACGACGTCGCGCTAGGCTACGTGACCCCGCAGGGCGCACTCGATGATTATGGCGTGTCAGTGGATGCGTCGGGCAAGGTGGATATGATCGAGACCGGACGGAAACGCGGCGTGAATAAGGGGCCGTGACGCGGAATCGAGTTTCCATCGATGTTCTCCCCCTCCAACATCAACGACATCACCCACGTGATCCAGCTGGCGATCGCGCCGGTGTTCCTGCTCACCGCGGTGGGAAGCATCATCGGCGTCCTCGCTAATCGCCTGTCGCGCGTGGTGGACCGGATCCGCGTGCTCGAAGAACGGACGCAGGCGGGCGAGGCGGACGAGCCGGATCGGGCGCAGCGCGAACTGCATGTTCTCGACCGCCGGCTGCGGCTCATCTACCTCGCCATCGGGTGCGCGGTGTTTAGCGCTCTTTTCGTCGGCCTGCTCATCGTCGTCGCCTTCTTCGACGCCTACGTCAAGGCGGATCTGTCGAAATTCGTCGGGGGGCTGTTCGTGATGGCGATGATCGCCTTCATCATCGCGCTGGTGGTGTTCCTGCGCGAGATATTTCTGGCCGTGACGAGCACCCACCGCCAGGCGCGTTAGACAGTCCCGCCTCCTGCAATCAATAACTGATCGCGCGGCCCGAGCCGCCGTCCACCGCGATGGCCTGCCCGGTGATCGCGCCCGCCGCTGCGGAACTCAGGAATACGACGAGATTCGCCAGGTCCCCGGTCTGGATGAATCGGCCGATCGGTATCTCCTTCCTGCGGCGCTCGGTCACTTCATCGAGTGAAAGGCCGTCGAGTTCCGCCCAGCGCTTGAGCATGCCTTCGAGCCGCGGCGTCCAGGTGTAGCCGGGGTGGATGGTGTTCACCGTGACGCCGTCCTTTCCCGCCTGTTCAGCCAGATGTTTGGTGAAGTTGGTGACCGCCGAATTGACCACGCCATTGGTCATGCGGAACTCGGTCACGATGCGCGCCGACATGCCTGCCACATTGACGATGCGTCCCCAGCGCGCCTGCCGCATGTGCGGGAGGACTTCGCGAGCGCAACGCACGTAGCCCATCAGCTTGACGTCGATATGATGTCGCCATTCCTCGTCGGAAAGCTCGGCGAAGCGGTTTTGCGTTGAACTGACCGCATTGTTGACGAGGATGTCGATGCGTCCGAGACGCGCGAGCGCGGTCGCAACGAATCGGGTGATGTCTTCGGGGTGCGTGACGTCCGCCTGAACTGGCACCGCGGTTATGCCGCACGCGGCCATTTCGTCTGCCGCCTGCCGCAGGCCGGCTTCGTCCCTCGCGCAAATCGCGATGTGCACGCCTTCTCGTGCAAATGCAAGCCCGACGGCCTTCCCGATGCCCTTGCTGCCTCCGGTGATGAGCGAAACCCGGCCCTTGAGTCCCAGATCCATCGTCGTCCCCTTCGCGCTCACGTTGCGGCATGACAATCCCGTTATTGTAGTGGGCGCGCCGGCCCGGCACTTACGGCCGCATGGATAGAATGCGATGCCGCAACCTCAATCGGAGCGAATTGTTTTGTGAGCACGGAACACGCGTCAAACCCGCCCGCCGGCAGGACGCTGAAGCGCGACGGCACTACCACGGTGACGCTGGTGATGGTTTGCCAGGGATTTCAGGCGCTGAGCATGGGTGCCATTTCGCTTTTCCTTCCCCTTATTCGCGAAGACCTGCAAATCAGCTTCTCGCAGGCGGGGCTGCTTTCCGTCGCCGCCACGTTGACCTACGCGCTCGGACAGATTCCGGCGGGTTATCTCTCGGACCGGTTCGGTCCGAAGCGTCTGTTCTTCATCGGCATCCTCGGGTCGATGCTTCTTTCCCTCCTGGTCGGAATGGTCGAGACATTCTGGCTGGTCCTCGTGTTTCTGGCGGTATCCGGAGTATTCCGGGCGCTGCTGTTCGTGCCGGGACTCGCCCTGATTTCGTCCTGGTTTCCGCCAGAGCGACGGGCGACGGCGCTTGGCCTGTACACAGTGGGCAGCTTCGGCGGCAATATCTTTCTGTCGCTCGTCGGCCCGTCGCTCGCGAACCATTTCGGCTGGCGTGTTCCGTTCATCCTGTTCGCCGTGGCCGGAGCGTTCGCTGCATTTCTGTACCTGGCGTTCAGCAGGGAGAAGCCGAGGCCGGGCCCCCGGCAGAAGGTGGGGATGCTCGATGCCTTTCAGCTGTTCAGGTACAAGATCATGTGGATCTGCGGCGCGATCCAGTTCGTCCGTCTTGGCGCGGTCATGGGGTTCAATTTCTGGCTGCCGTCCCTGCTGGTGGCCGACCGCGGGATGACACTGCAGGCCGCGGGACTCGTCACCGGCATGTGCGCGGCATTGACGATGTTTTCGAACACGCTGGGCGGCTACGTGTCCGACCGCCTGAAGAATCCGCCGCTCGTGATCGGCGGGTCGCTTGCGATTCTGGCATGCACCTCCGTGCTGCTGGTGCTGGTCGAGCCGATCCCGGCCCTGCTGGTCGCTGTAGCGGTCAACTCGATCTTCATGCAGTTCTACTTCGGTCCGCTGTTTGTCGTGCCGATCGAGGTGCTCGGGCAGCGCGTCGCGGGCATGTCGACTGGTTTCAGCAATTTTTTCGCGAACGTCGGCGCGCTCGTATTCGCCTTTGCGCTCGGCGTGGTGAAAGACAGGGCGGGCAGTTTCACCTGGGGTTTCATCGGCATCGGTGTTGCTTGCATTATCGGCGTGCTGTTGACGATCGCGCTGGCGCGCATGAGATACGTGGCTCTGCGCGAGGGGAATACCCCGGCTAGGTGAAAAGCGTGCCGATCAGATCGGGGAACGGACTGATGCGCATGAGCATTGTTGCGTGAATCAGGAATCCGGCCTAACATTCTCCCAATTTGGGAGGTGCTGCGACGGATGCGAATCGTTGCCAAGAGCACGCTCAGGAAATTCTGGGAACAGGCAGCGTACAGCGATGCTCGCGCGCCACTCGAGAGTTGGCACGAGGAGGCAGTCAAGGCGGCGTGGACTTCGCCCCAGACGGTTAAGTCCAAGTACCGTAACGCCAGCATCTGCGGCAACAACCGGGTTGTATTCAATATCGGTGGCAACAAGTATCGTCTGATCGTTGAAATGCAGTATCGGGCAGGCATCGCCTGGATCAAGTTCATCGGCACGCATGCGCAATACGACAGGATTGACGTGGAGACCGTAGATGAAAATTAGACCTATCCGGAATGACGACGACTTGCGGGCGGCCCTGCGCCGTCTCGACGCCGTATTCCAGGCAAAGGCCGAAACGCCTGGGGCAGACGAGATGGAAGTTCTCGTCACATTGATCGAAGCCTATGAGAACAAGCACTACCCCATCAGTCCGCCGGATCCGATCGAAGCCATCAAATTCCGGATGGAGCAACAAGGTCTGACACTTCGCGACCTCGAGGCGTACATCGGTCCAAGTGGCCGCGTTTCAGAAGTGCTGAACCGGAAGCGGCCGCTGAGCCTGCGGATGGTCAAGAGGCTGCATGACGGCCTTCGCATCCCGTACGAAAGCTTGCTCGCCGGCTAATTCAGCGCCAGACCTTCGCCATCGGTCAGTGGCGCGAGAAGGGCGGTGTTGAAGTTTCTTCTATCAATCATGCGCCGCGTGGCACCATGACCACCGCCAGCCGCGCTGCCATGCTGCGGGCCGGCGCGGCGATCGCGCTTTGGGGCCTGCTCGCCTGGCTGGGTCTGCGCCTGAAGCACGTGCCGCCGTTCCTGCTCGTAGGCTGTGCGCTTCTGATCGGATCGCTATGCAGCGTGCATCGGCTGCGCGAGTGGCGGGTGGGGCCGGCGGTATTGCTGCTCGGCGTGTACGGCCTGTTCGGCTTCCATTTTTTCCTGTTCATCGCGTTGCGCATGGCGCCGCCGCTGGAAGCCAACCTCGTGAACTACCTGTGGCCGTTGTTGATCGTGCTGCTCGCGCCGCTCATCGATGCCGAACAGCGCTTGGGGGCGCGCCACGTGATCGCCGCATTGAGCGGGTTCGCCGGCACCGTGCTGTTGCTTGGAGGCGCGGCAGGCTGGGAACCTGCCACGCTGTCGGCCAACGCCTGGATCGGCTATGCGTGCGCGTTCGCTTCAGCTCTGATCTGGTCGACCTACTCGCTGTTGACGCGCCGCGCCGGCGATTTCTCCTCTGCCGCGGTGGGCCTGTTCTGCCTCGTCTCCGGGCTTGCCGCGCTGGTTTGTCACGCGCTGCTCGAACCGGCCTACCGCTTCGTGAGCGGCGATTGGCCGTATCTGCTGTTGCTCGGCGTGGGCCCGATGGGCTTGGCGTTTTTCCTCTGGGACAGCGCGCTCAAGCGCGGCGATCCGCGCGGGCTGGGGGCGTTGTCCTATCTCACGCCGCTGATCTCGACCGGCGTGTTGGCCGCCGCGGGCGAGGGGCGGCTGAGCGCGAGCGTCGTGGCTGCGGTCACGCTGATCGTGTTCGGCGCGGTCGCCGGCAACCTTGCGGGGCGCGGCGCTCGGCGTCAGGCCTGAGCGTCAAGCCGTGCTGCGTGAATCAGAGACGGCACCAGCAGCGCGCCGAAAGGCTCGGCCAGCGCGATGTGATGTTCGCCATACCAGTTCGCCTCGTGCAGCAGGTTGAGCGTGCCCACGCACGCACCGTCATGCGAGATCGCGATATTGAGCACTGAGGAGAGGTTCAGGGAGCGTATTAGTTCATGATCTGGGAACGCCCAACGGATGTCCTCGTCGTTGCGCCCGATATAGGGCTGGCGGCGCCGGATCACCAGGGCTCCCCAAGGTGTCGGTCCCATGCGCTTGCGGCCGCCAAGCGGATACGACGCTGGATCGCTGGTGTGCACGCGCGCGACCTCCTCTGCGCCGGGCGCGACGTATAGCACCGTGAAGAGCCGATAGCCGACAATTTCCCGCAATGCCGTGCCCACCGCACTGAAGAGGTCTGCGGCGTGATGCCACTCCTTCGCGCAGGCGACGACGCGGTTCAGGTGATCGAGATAGGCGTCGGGCATTGCAGCTCCGGTTTCAGGTGGGTGAGCGATCGGCGCGCGGCGCCGCGCGAATGCGCTCGGGCAACAGGCCGTCAGGGCGAATTTGCAGGATGACGATCAAGGCGATGGCGATCACGAATTCGCGCAGCGCCGAGGTCTGCAGGGCCGAAACGCCGGGAATCCAGCCGGCGACGAATCGGGTGCCCTCGAGAAAACTCATCACCAGGAGCGCGCCGATCACTGCACCGGCCGGTCGCGTGTAGCCGCCAGCGGTGGCGGCGAGGAAGATGTAGATCGTGATCAGAGGGGTAAACAGGTCCGGCGCGATGTATGAGGTGAAGTGCGCATAGAGCGCGCCCGCCAGCCCGGCGAAGCCCGCGCCGAGCGCAAACGCCTGCAGCTTGAAGCGCAGCACAGGCTTGCCGGCGACGCCGGCGACCTCGTCATCATCGCGGATCGCGCGCAATACCCGGCCGAAGGGCGAAGCGCATAACCGGCGCACGATCAGCCATGCGGTCAGTACCAGCGCCCAGGTCAATCCCAGATAGAACACGTTGAACCCGTCGCCGAGTGCCGTCTTGAACGGGCCCTGGATGCCCGAGACGCCGTCGGAGCCGCGCGTCAACCAGGTCTCGTTGACTGCCACCAGTCTCACCGCCTCGGCAAAGCCCAGCGTCACGATGGCGAGATAGTCGCCGCGCATCGAGCGCGTAGCCCAGGTGACGATGCCGCCGGCCAGTCCAGCGACCGCGATCGCCGCGAGCCAGCCCAGCGCGATCGGCCAGCCGGCCTTGATCGTGAGCAGCGCGGAGGAATACGCGCCGAGAGCGAAAAAGCCTGCGAGCCCGAGATTGACCATGCCGGCCTGGCCCCAGACCGTAATCAGGCTCAAGGCCAGCAATGCATAGATGCCGGCGAAGGTGGCAATGAAGGCGAGGTAGCTCGGCATCGTCGGTTGGGGGTTGATCCGTGCCTAGGCGCGTGGCCTGCCGAACAGACCCTGTGGACGCAACGCGAGGGTGATGACGATCGCGACGAAGCCGATCGCGCTCTTGTAGGTCGGGGCAATCACGATCAGTGCCAGTTCTTCTGCCACGCCAATCAGAAACGCGCCCGCGACCGCGCCGGGGATGCTGGTCAGTCCGCCGACGACGCTGGCGGCGAACACCGTCAGCAGGATGCGGCCGCCTGTCAGCGGGTCGATGCTGGCGTCGAGTCCGATCAGCATGCCGCCAACGCCCGCCAGTCCCATGCCGGCAAAAATCGCGGCGCGCGCGACTCGCTCCGGCGCAATGCCCTTGAGGCGCGCGAGATCCGGGTTGTCGGCGACCGCGCGCATTGCCTTGCCGGCGCGCGTCATGCCGAAAAACGCGAACAACAGCGCCATCACCGCGAGCGCGAGAAAGAGATTCTCGAGCTGTTGCGGGTTGACGTGAATTTGCCCCACGCGAATGTCGCGCAGTATCGGCAGGTTGTAGCTGCGCAGGTCGTTGCCGAAAAAGAATCGCGCCACGCTTTCCAGCGCAATGTTGAGCGCGATCGAGACGATTGCGACGGTGAGCGCAGTATCGGCCCCGCCGCGTTGCCGCAGGCGTTTGAGCGCGACCGCGTCGGTGGCGAGGCCGAGCGCGCCGGCCGCGACGAAAGCTGCCAGCAGGCCGGCGGCAATCGGCCAGCCGAAACTCACGTTTACCCAGTAGGCCGCGTAGGCGCCGAGCGTCGCATGCGCGGCGAGCGCGAAATTGGCGAACCCCAGCACCGAGAAGATCAGTGTCAGTCCGAGTGCCGGCAAGGCGATGATGGCGCCGACGATCAGCCCGTCCACCAGGTGCTGGGCAAATTCCTGCGCGAACAATTAGGCGCTGCGCCGATCAAACGATCTTGAGCAGGTTGATCCTGGCGCCCTTGATCTGCTCGTAGCGAAAGCGCGAATCGCTGATATCGCCTTTGTCGGTGAACTGGCAGGGGCCGCTGGCGCCGTCGTAGTTGATCGCCTGTCTGGCGGCGATCGCTTTCAGACCGTCGGGCGCGTTGTCCACCGCCTTCGCGCCGGTTGCCGCCTGCGAAACCAGGCGGATGTTGTCGCGGATCGCCGTGCCCGATACCTGGCCGGCCTTTGCCAGCGCCATGATCATCAGGTTGACCTGGTCATAGACCTGGCAGGTATAGGGATCGACATTGTCGATCTTGAGCATTCCGGCCAGGCGCTTATAGGCATTCGAGGTCGAGGCCGGCGAGGGCGCGATGGTATAGACGTTCTCGACCACCTCCGCCGGCACGGCGTCGATCAGTTTCTGATTCACCCCGTAGGCGAACCCGACCAGCCGGCCCTTGTATCCGGCGCGGAATATGTCGCGGAGCAAAACGGTGGTGTCGGGAACGTAACCGCCGAGAAAGATCAGGTCCGGTTTGCTCTTGAGTGCCTGATCCAGTTCACCGCGATAGCTGGTCTTCTTGTCTTCGTAAACCAGGCTTTGCGCATCGCCGCCGCCTTTCTTCACCGCGGCGCCGATATTGTCGATCATCGATTGCGTGAATGGCGTCTGCGGTCCCATGAAGAACGTCTTCTTCGCACCGAGCTCGAGCGCGAATTCGCCGAACTTGCGCCCCTGCAGCGTGGTGGTCGGCTGCGTGCGCACCAGATAGCCCTGGTGCGGAAGCTGGGTGATGCTGTCGGCGCCTGACACGGTGGCGAGGAAGGTCTTGCTCTCCCAGCAAAGCGGCGCCACGGCGGAGGTCACCGATGAAGCCCAGGTGCCGCAGATCGCGACGACTTTGTCGACATCGATCAGTTTGCGCGCGGCGCGCACCCCTGCCTCGGGGCTGGTCTGGTCGTCCTCGTTGAGAAGCTCGATCTTTCGGCCGAAAATGCCGCCGGCCGCATTGACCTCCGCGACCACCATCTGCGCCGCCTTGTTCATCACCGGGCCGTAGGTACCGCCTGCGCCGGTCATCGGCACCAGCGTGGCGATGCGGATCGGCGCGCCTTGCGCACGGAGCCACGCGGGCATGGCGAACGCCCCCAGTCCAAGCGCCGAGGCGGCGAGAAAATTACGGCGATCTGCTAAACGGCGGGTCATCATGAAATCTCCAGAGTGGTGATTAAAAAATTTCGTTTCCGCCCGGTATCCCGAGCCCGAAATTCGCTGTCCAGTGTATCCGCACGGCGCCGCTTTGCTCAACCGCCGAGGAACAAC
>JACPYS010000011.1 GCA_016195915.1 Betaproteobacteria bacterium
AAGAAGCCCTGAGACAGTTTCACCGCGGTACGCATCGATGGCACACGAGCAGCTCGTCGCGGAGTACCAACGCCGCCAGGAGGGCCAGGCTCAAGCCTTCTTCCACAAACTCGACGAGATCAACGACGAGGACCTGCGCACCCTGCTGCAGCGCTACCTGAAACGCGAGTGGCCGGAGGCCGCCGTGGAGCAGTTCGACCCGCTCGCGCGCGAGATGCCCGGCGAGAGCTTCCCGTTCGGCGACTACGACGTGGTAATCCTCGATTACATGCTGGGCCGCGGCGACGGGCTGGAGTGGCTGCGCGCGTTCAAGCGTCGCGCCGATTGCCCGCCGATCATTTTTCTCACGGGCGCCGGCAATGAGGTCATCGCCGTGCGCGCGATGAAGTTCGGCGCGGACGACTACCTGCGCAAGCAGGAGTTGACGCGGGAGCGCCTGATCAATTCGGTGCGCGACGTCGCCGGAAAATCGATCGAGGCGACGCTCCCGCCGGACGTCGCTGCGCGACTGGAGGGACACACGCTCGGCGCGCGCATTCACGTGCCGGGAATCCGCATCCTGCGCCTGATCGGCGAAGGCGGCATGTCGCGCGTGTACCTCGCCTCGCGCGAAGCTGACGACGAACCCCTGGTCGTGAAGGTTCTGCGCCCGGAGGTCACGCAGGACAAGACCTCCCTGGACAGGTTCCTGCAGGAATACAGCCTGATCGAGCGCATTACCAGCCGGCACGTGGCGCACATCCATGGGCACGGCGTTTCGGCCGAGCACGCCTACCTGGTGATGGAATTTTTCGATGGCGGCGACCTGATGAAGCGGCTCGGCGGGGACCAGTTGCCGCCCGGGCAGGCGCTAAGGATCTTCAGCGAGCTGATGTACGCGCTGGGCGACATCCACGAGCAGGGCATCCTGCATCGCGACCTCAAACCGCAGAATCTGATGTTCCGCGCCGACGGGAGCCTCGCAATCGTCGATTTCGGCATCGCCAAGCACGTCGATGCCGTCGATCGGACGGGGCACGGCGAGATCCTCGGCACGCCGCGCTACATGAGCCCGGAGCAGGTGCGCGGGCTCACGCTCGACCTGCGCACCGACATCTACAGCGCCGGTGTGCTTCTCTACCAGATGCTGGTGGGCAAGCACCTGTTCGAGGGCGATACCGCAGTGGAAGTGGCGCTGCACCACATCAACACGCAGCCGCCCGAGCTGCCGGAGCCGCTCGCCAGATTCCAGAGCCTGCTCGACAAGCTGCTCGACAAGGACCGGGACTCGCGCTTTCGAAATGCCGACGAGGTGCTTGGCTTCATGGCGAGGAAATACCTGCAGGACGCGCCGATCGCCGCCGCGCCTGCGGAAAGAAATTCCTAGGAGGGCAGCGCGTTCCAGATCGCGCGCAGCTGTTCCGGCAGGTCTTTGGGGGAAAACGGCTTGGAAATCACACCGGCGGCGCCGAGCGCCTGCAATTCCGCGGTCTCGCGCTGTTGCGCCCGCGCGGTGATGAACACCACCGGATAGTGCTTCGTTTCCTGGGTCTCGCGCATTTTCTTGAACAGCGTAGGCCCGTCCATTCCGGGCATCATCCAGTCGAGCATCACCAGCTCGGGCTGGAACTGCTTCATCGCTTCGATCGCCTGCAGCGGATCGCCGACCACCTGGACCGTCATCTTGCCCACGCGCTCGAGCGACATGCGCACGATGCGCTGAATGTCCTCATCGTCCTCGACGTAGAGGATGCGGTTGAGCGGTTGCGCTGGCATGGCGCGAGTATAGCCGCTCAGTGCTCGCGATGTTTCGGCAGTTCGAAAAAGAACATCGTGCCGCCGCCTTCGCGGTCCGCGAAGCCGACGCGCCCGCCCATCAGCTCGATCAGGCGCTTGCAGATCGCCAGGCCGAGGCCGGTGCCGCCCTTCTGGCGCGTATCGGTGGAGTCGGCCTGCGCGAAGCGCGAGAAGATGCGGTTGCGGAAGTTCTCCGGGATGCCGGGACCCCGGTCGTTGACCGCGACCCGCACGTCGCCGCCCAGGTCGTGCAGTTCCACGGAAACCGTCTCGTCCCGCGGCGAGAACTTGGCGGCGTTGGAAATCAGGTTGGTCATGATCTGAAGCACGCGCTTCACATCCACGTTCACCGTCACGCCGGGCAGGTTTTCGGCCAGCGTGAGCTTCACGTGGTAGCGCTCGGCAAACCCCTGGTTGAGCTTGACTGCCTCCTCCACCAGCGCTTCGAGCGGCATCGGCTCGGGGAACAGCGTGAGCTTGCCCGACTCGATCTTTTCGATGTCGAGGATATCGTTGATCAGGTCGAGCAGGCGCTGGCCGTTGCGCTCGGCCACCTGCGTGAGTTCGGCAACGTCCTTGTCGAGCTCGCCGAACACCCCGCTGTTGATCAGCTGCAGCGAGCCCAGGATCGAGGTGAGCGGCGTGCGCAGTTCGTGCGACAGCGTCGAGGTGAACTCCTGCTTCATGCGCTCTGCCTCGAGCTGCTGCGTGATGTCGCGCCCCTGCGCGATCACCGAGATGACGTGGCCTTCCTGGTTCACCAGCGGCGTGAGGCTCCACTCGCACACCAGCTCGACGCCGTCGCGGCGCGTGTTCTGGTAACGCGCCGAGGCGACCGGCTGCCCGAGGCGCACGAACTCGGCCCAGCGCTCCGCCACGCTGGCGGACTCTTCCTTGGGATACAGAAAGTCTGCGCTGCTCTGCCCGATGATCTCCCGCGCGGTGTAACCGAACAGGTTTTCCGCCGCCGGGTTGGCGGTGAGGACACGCCCTTCGGGATCGAGTTCGAAGATCGGAATGGGCGAACGCTCGGCGAACAGGGCCAGCTTGCGGCCCGAGGCTTCGACCTGATGGCGTGCCGCGTCGAGTTCGACCAGGCGCTGTTCGAGCTGTTGGTTGAGCGCGGTGTAGTCCTGCGTGAGCCGTCCGTAGGACTGGCGCAGGCGGTAGCCAGAAACGAAAATATGATTCAGGCGGTAGGCCACCGCGATGTTGATCGCAAGAAGGATCGGAATCATCAGCGCCAGCTCGGAGAACAGGCGCGTGCCATAGGTGAACAGCACTGCTTCGAACGGCACGATCACGCCGAAGGCGAACAGCGCGAACACCCACCATACCGCCGAGAACAGCGGCAGCCCGCCGGCCGTCATGGTCGCGAGAACGAATGCGAGGAACACCCTCTGCTCGTCGCTGATGGAGGGAAAGAAAACCGCGGCGGCGAATCCCCAGACGACGCCTTCGGCGAGCGCCCCGATCGCGAACCAGCGCAGCCACCGCTGCGGCTCCGCCCCGCGCTTGGCGTCGGCGAGGTAACCGCGCACCACGACAAAGCGCGCGGCGGCAACCAGCAAGGCCACAAATGCCCAGAACACCACCAGGTCGCGCGAACTGGGGCTGTAGAGTTCATAGACGACGAGCGCCGCGACGAGCAGCGCGCCGCCGATGCCGATCGGCGCCTGGCGATAGAGCAGTTCGACCTGGTCCGCGAGTACGCGCCGCGCATCGGTCGCGTCCCGCTCTGCTCCGGGAGCTTGAGGGGCGTCGTCGTGCGGCGCGTTCGGGATCGAGGACATTCGGTGCGGGGTCTTCTTCTTATGCGGAATTATAGAGGCAGCGCGGCGCGCCCGGGGAGGCTTGCGTCCGTTGACATTGAAGTCGATCAGGCGAACAGGCCGTGCAGGAACCAGCCGGACGCCTCGCGGTAGATCCATACGCGCCCGCCGCGCACGGTGCGCGCTGCAAAGTAGTCGCGCCGGACATCGTTTCCGTCCCACCAGCCGCTCGCAATGCGCTCGGGGCCGGCATCGAGTTCGAGTCTTCCGGCAAGCCAGGGCGCTGCGTTTCTCAGGGCAAGCGGGCGCGGCGGCTGCACCAGCCACAGCGGCCGGGGAGCCCGGCTTGCACCGGGACGCGGGGACTTCGCCACCGCTTGCGCATCCGGCCCTGCCTCGCGGAACGCAAGCTCCGGACGGTGCTCTGGAATGAGCTGCAGACCGCACACCGCAGTCTCGCCCAATCGCGCGCGCAGCCGCTCGATCAACTGGGCGCGCGATTCGGTCGAACTTTCCGATTCCCCGAACAGCGAGAACAGCCGCGGCGCAAGCTGCATCGAGGACTCGAGCCTCAGGCCGAGCCCGGAGACCCGTGCGTGCAGATCGACGCGCGCAAGTCGCTCGCGCGCAAGCTCGAGCAGGTGCCGGGCATCGCGGCTCGGCACCGAGAGCTTCAGCGCGATCCGCGTCGCCGGGAGCCGTTCGTGCCCGAGTTCAATGGCGATTTCCGTTGCACCCAGGTTGCGCGCAGTGAGCCCTCCGGCGAGTTCGCCCAGCAGCCGCCGCAAGCCGAAAATGATTCCGTCGACGGTCTCGGCGGGCGCCGGCAGCTCGAGACTCGCGGCGTAGCGCTCGGGCGGCGTGAACGGCAGTTGCGGATCGGGTGCCTCGCCGAGAACGCGGCGCAACTGTGCTGGGAGGGCCTGGCCGAAACGGCGCGCAAGACCGCCGGCGGGCAATGCAAGGCATTCCCCGAGCGTGCGCAGTCCGAGCGCTTCGAGCCCGGTGAGGATTTCCGGCGCGGCATCGAGACAGGCGAGCGGAAGTCTGGACAGATGCGGAGCAAGCTGCGCGTGCGTTTCGAGCACCAGTTCGAAGCCGGCATGCGCCAGCAACCCGGCGGCGCCCGGTGCGGGAGCGCAGGCAAGCACCGCTTCGTAGCCGAGTTCCGCGAGTCCGGCACGCACGCGCGCGAGCATCGCCTCCAGCCCGCCAAACAGTTTCAATCCGCCTCCGATCTCGGCCAGCAGCACCGCGCGCGAGGGGCTCAGGCTCAGCTGTGGCGTGAACTGTCCGGCCCAGATCGCCACGCCCTCGAGCGCACGGCGTTCCGCGGCTGCATTGCGCGGCTGAACGAGCAATCCGGGAGCCAGCGTGCAGGCTGCGGACACCGGCATGCCGGGCGCCACACCGGCGCGCGCGGCGGCAGGATTCGCGATCAGGACCTCGCCGCGATCACGGCGCGTGGCAACGGCAAAGGCGCCGGCGCCATTCGACGCGCCGGGAAACACCTCGAGCGCCAGCGCCGGGAAATGCACGGCGAGCCACAGCATGGGAAAACTAGGCGGCCCCGAGATCGAGCGCGAGGGGTGCGCACTCCCCGCCGCCGCGGCGCTTCGTTATGGTGAGCAGCGATTTTCCGCCGCGCGCAGAGAGGCGCAGGCGCAGCACCGCAGGCGTCGCGTGGCGCGCGGCCTGTGCGGCGGGAAAATACACTCCCATGGAGCGGCCCGCCTCGGCGGCGAGCGAAAGCTTTTTCAGCATGCGTTCGTTCGGCGCGGGGAGCCATGCGAGCACCGCGCTCGCGGCGCCCGAACGCAGCGTCTGCTCCGCGGCCCACGGCGCGTCCTGCTGCTGCGGGGAGCGAACGAGCACGATGCGCGCAAGGTCGATGCCGAGGTTGGCGAGCGCCGGCGCGTAGAGGAAGTGCGGCGGGGCGATGAACGCGATCCAGCGCTCGTCCTCGCGCGAAACGCGCGAGAGCGCGGGACCGAACAGCGAGACTTCTCCGATGCCTTCGGTTTCGGAGATCAGTTCGGTGAGCGCGCCGCCTGGCCAGCCGCCGCCCGGGAGCAAACGGTCGAGTTCGGGAAAACCGGTCGGCACACCCGGTTTTGCCGCCGCGGCGGGCGCGACACCGCGCCAGACGAGCGCTGAGCACTCGAGGAGCGAGCGCAGGGCTGCAGCCACTGCCGGTGCCTCACGGCGCTAGAAAGACCTGCCGTTGCGGATCACGCCGACGGCAACGCCTTCGATGGAGAAATCCCCGGAGCGCAGATCGACCTCGATCGGCTCGAAGTCCGGGTTCTCGGGCAGCAACTGCACGCTGTTGCCGCGGCGGCGCAGGCGCTTCACCGTAACCTCGTCGCCCAGGCGCGCCACCACCACCTGGCCGCTACGCACCTCGTGCGTCTTGTGCACGGCGAGCAGGTCGCCTTCCAGGATGCCCGCGTCGCGCATCGACAGGCCGCGCACGCGCAGCAGGTAATCGGCGTGCGGCGTGAACAGGTTCGGGTCGATGGCGTAGCGCCCCTGCACGTGCTCCTCGGCGAGGATCGGAGAGCCGGCGGCGACCCGGCCGATCACCGGCAGTTCCATCACTCGCCCCAGGCTGCGCGATGCGCGATCCATCACGCGCAGGCCGCGCGAGGAACCGGAGGAGATCTCGAGCGCGCCTTTCTTTTCCAGCGCGCGCAGGTGCTGTTCGGCGGCGTTGACCGAGCGGAACCCCATCCGCTCGGCGATCTCGGCGCGCGTCGGCGGGAAACCTGTCGACTCGGTGAGATCGCGCACCAGTTTCAGGATTTCGCTCTGGCGTTCGGTCAGGTCGTCCATGTCATGCCTCCCATGCGGTTCCTCATGCTGTGTCTCCTTACACTGGAATTATATCCAGTATGAGCGGGATTGCAAGTAGGGGTGTAGTGGAAGCAGATCACTGCTCTACAGTGAGTGGGTAGGTCAGGATATAATTCAGCCAGTTCATCCAGATTTCCGGAGCGCGCCATGGCAATCGTCTGGCCCCTGCAGGAAGCGAAGAACAAGTTGAGCGAAGTGATCGATCGCGCGGCCAAGGGCGGGCCGCAGGTCGTCACCCGCCACGGCAAGCGCGTTGCGGTCATCGTTTCAGCGCGCGAGTTCGACCGGCTGAGCGGCGCCGGCGCATCGCTGTGGCAATACTTGCGCTCGGCTCCGACGAAGGGCGTGCGGCTGCGGATCGAGCGCGACCGCTCCCCCGGCCACCCCGTCAGACTGTGAGCATCCTGCTCGATACCTGTGTCATCTCCGAACTGATCAAGCCTGCTCCGGACCCGGTCGTCCTCGCGTGGACCGGGAACACGCCGGAAGGCAGCTGTTTCCTCTCCACCATTACGCTGGGAGAAGTGATGGATGGAATCTGGCGGCTGCCCGCGGGCAAGCGGCGCTCGCGGCTCGAGGCCTGGTTCGAAGGGCTGCTCGCGCGCTATGAAGCTCGCATTATTCCGGTTGACGCAGCAGTAGCGCGCAAATGGGGACGTCTCGCGGGTGAACTCGCGCGCCGCGGCGCACCGACCCCGATGGCCGATGGCCTGATTGCTGCAACTGCGCTCGTCCATGGCCTGAAGCTCGCGACGCGCAACATCGCCGATTTCAGGCCGTTCGAGGTGGAGCTCGTGAACCCATGGAACGGGTGATGCGCCTCCTTTCGGCCGCCTGGTGCTCGCCCAACGCCAAACCACGCGTAGCGATCGCGATTCTTGACAGCTCTTGATATTCCGGGATTCCGAAGCATTCACCGTCGCAGACCACGAGAAAACCCATGCCCGAGCCACAGATGGTTGACCCTCACGACGTCGTAATGACCGGCGAAAACTCATTTATCCGGCTCTCGGAGGATGGCGGCAAGACCGTCGCGGACCGCGTCAGCCACTGGCGCGTGCTGTGGTCGCCTGCCGGGCAGGGGCACGCGCTGTTCATCGAAAGCCCGCTCACGGGCAAGGGGCCGCGCGTCTATGCAGACAACGGAGGCGTCGCGCGCTTTCTGCAACGCACGATCGAAGTCATGCTCCACAAGCCCTTCGCCGACGAGTCGCTGCCTGTCATCGACGCCGAATTCGAGCGCACCGGCAATTCGCTCAGCACGATCGAGGAGCGCGTCGTTTCCGACGAGGACGAAATCATCCTCGGCTACTGGGACCTGATGGCGCCGTTCGTCCTCACGCTGCCGCCGGGAGCAATGGACCGCCCGCTCGGCGTCTACAGCACGTTCCTGCCCGCGCGCGGCGCGCAGCTCTCGGTCAACGGTGAAGCCGCTAGCGCGAAGCTGTTTCTGCAGGATCGCTTCGGCAAGCCGGGATCGAGCTGCAGCCTCGCGTGGTCGGAGACGTGGACGAGGCCGAGGGGATGATGCGCCGGCTTCTCGTCTTTATTGCCGGCCTCGCGCTTTCTTCTCTTGCGCCGCCGCCGGCCAGCGCGCAGAGCTATCCGGCGAAACCCATCCGTTTGATCGTGCCCTGGGCGCCGGGCGGCACCACCGACATACTCGGCCGCATCATCGGCCAGAAGATGAGCGAGAACTGGGGGCAGCCGGTGGTGATCGACAACCGCGGCGGCGCCGCGGGTAACATCGGTTCGGAGGCCGCGGCGAGATCGCCTGCCGACGGCTATACCCTGCTGCTCGGCACGATGAGCACGCACGCGATGAACCAGTTTCTGTACGCCAGGATGAGCTACGATCCCGTCAACGATCTGGCGCCGATTTCGCTCGTCGCCAATGTCGCGACCGTACTGGTGGTGCATCCGTCGTTGCCGGTGAAGAACGTCAACGAACTCATCGCGCTGGCCAAAGCCAGACCCGGGCAGCTCAATTTCGCTTCCGGCGGCATCGCCAGTTTCAACCAGCTGTGCGCCGAACTGCTCAAGCTGACCGCCAAGATCGATATCGTGCACGTGCCGTACAAAGGCGGCGGCCCGGCGGTCGCCGACCTGGTGGGCGGCAAGGTGGAGATGCTGTTCACCGGGGCGCCGGTCACCATGTCGCACATCAAGTCGGGCAGGCTGAAACTGCTCGCGGTGACCGATTCGCAGCGTTCAGCAGCGCTCGCCGATACGCCTACCGTCGGGGAATCGCTGCCGGGCTACGAATTCAACAACTGGTACGGGATGATGGCGCCGGCAGGCACGCCCAGGCCCGTCATCGAACGGCTCAACTCTGAAATCCTGCGCATCCTCGCCCTGTCGGACGTGCGCGAAAGATTCATCGGCCTCGGCGCCGACCCGACACCCAGCACGCCCGAAAGATTCGGCGCCGTGATGAAGGCCGATGCAGAGAAGTGGGGCCGGATCATCAGGGAATCGGGCGTGCGCGCCGACTAGAATGCCGCAGGACGCGGCGGTCAACCGGGAGAGATGACCATGAGCATGATACCTGCGGACATCACGCATCACTGGAAGGACCTCGTCAAGGTGTTCCTGAAGCTGGGCGCCATGAGTTACGGCGGCCCCGCGATCATGGGCATCATGCAATCCGAGATCCAGGAAAAGCGCGGCTGGCTTTCGAAACAGAAGTTTCTCGAGGGGCTTGCGCTGGTGAACATGCTTCCCGGTGCGGGCGCCACGCAACTCGGAATATTCATCGGTTACCACCGCGCCGGATGGCGGGGCGGCGTTCTGGCCGGATTGTGTTTCATCCTTCCGGCGTTCTTCATCATGCTCGCCCTGACATTGCTTTATTCGACTTACGGCGCGTTGCCCGTGATGCGCGATGCGTTCTATGGCTTGGGCCCCGTCGTGCTCGGAATCTTTGTCGTGGCGCTCTGCAGGCTGGGCAGAACGGCGCTCAAGGGGACGCGTCAGATTCTTCTCGCTGGCGCTGCGGCCCTGGCGGTCGCGTTCACCCCTCTGGGAATCGTTACCACCCTGTTGCTGGCGGGATCCGTCGGCGTGATGCTCTATCACTCCCGGGCGCTGGGGCTGCGCGCGGCGCTCGTAATGCTGGCGCTGTTCGCAGTCTTTCACTGGGGATATCTGCCGCAGGCCGGCAATGTGCCGATCGGCCACGGTGCGGCAACGGGCCAGACGGGCGTTCCTGGTTTGTGGGGAATCGGTTCGTTCTTCTTCACCGTCGGTGCATTCACATTTGGCGGCGGCATCACCATGCTGGCCTTCGTCCAGGAACAGGTCGTGAACCAGTTGCACTGGCTTACGCCGCAGGAATTCCTGGACGGCCTGGCGCTCGGCCAGTTGACGCCGGGACCGATACTCATGCTTGCGGCCTACGTGGGATACAAACTTACCGGCATTGGAGGCGCACTGGCCGGCGCAGGCGCGATCTTCTTGCCGTCGTTCGTCCTGATGCTGTCGGTGTTGCCCGTACTGGCGCGATTCCGGGAATTGCTGTGGATCAAGGCGGCGATGAAGGGCATCACCGCGGCCGTCATTGGCGCGATCTCGGTTTCGTTGCTGCAAATGGCGCCGCATGCGGCGCCCGATGCTTTTACCTCATTCCTGGCGATGCTCACCGTCGCCGCGATGTTGTGGTGGCGTATTGGTCCCCTGCCATTGATGCTGGGTGGAAGCTATATCGGCGCGACGAGCCGGTTGAATCCGTTGGAGCGTCTGAAGGAGCTTGCGTAACGTCGCGGTAGACGGGTGACGGATGCAGCTCAACTGGCCCTACGAAGGCGCGGCACTGCCGGAGGCAAACGCCCAGCGTTTTTCTCAGCCCGCGTCGAATATCTGCCTCGATTTTCATGGCGATCCGCGGACTGCGCAGCTCGTCGTATTTTCCGATGGCAACCATCACATGGCGTTGGCCGAGGTGCTGGCGCTGTTCCGCTCGCGCAATCCGCAGGTCGGCGATGTCTTCTACGCCACCACGCCCCCGCGCGTGATCGTGGCAGCTCTCCAGTCCGGCGCGCTCCTGCTTGGCAACCTCAGGCTGTCGGTCAAGCCGCATGTGTTCATCGGCCCGGCGGCGGTGTTGGAAAGCCTTCGCCAGGGCGGTTACGTCGGCGCGCATAGCGCGTTGGTGAAGAGCCGCGGCAATGTGTTGCTGGTACGCAAGGGCAATCCCAAGCGAATCTGCGGCGCCGCCGATCTGGCGCGCGGGGACGTGCGGATTTTTCTTTCCAACCCTTCGACCGAAGCCGCAAGTTACGAGGTTTACTCGGGCACGCTGCGTCGGATCGCAGCGCGCTGCGGACTCGATTTCAACTTTCTCGAGGCAGTACCGGACCCATCACCGCGCATCGTTTACGGAGACTGCATCCACCATCGCGAGGCGCCGCAATGCCTGGCGGATGACCGCGCGGACGTCGCAGTGGTCTACCATCACCTGGCGCTGCGCTATGCCCGCATATTTCCGGACTGCTTCGAGATGGTGGCGCTCACCGCGCCCGAGGACCCCGATCAGGTGATCAGCACCGTTCACATCGGACTGGTCGGCGACGGCGGCGAGTGGGGTGCCCCCCTGCTCGCGTTCATGCTGGACAGCGATGTTGCCGAGGCGTACCGGCGTCACGGCCTGACGCCGGCCGGCGCTACTGCTTGAACTCGATGAACACGGCCGAAGTCCACACTTTGGCGTCGTCCGTCTGGCGGCCGCAGAAGTAGACCGGCCGGAAGCCGCGCGGACCGTTTTGCGGAGCGACTTCCAGCGTGCCGCTCACCTCGCGCGGGGTCGGCGTTTCGGCGATGCGCTCGATCGCGAGGAACAGTTCGCAGCCGCCCAGCTCTCTGCGCAGCCGGCCGCTGCCTGCGAGCAACTCCGCGCCGCTCAGATCCCACTCGAAGCTCGGGCAGTGCACGAACGGATTGCCGGCGGTCGGATCGCCGACCTTGACATAGCTGTCGATGCGTCCTGCGATTCGGATGCGGCAGTGCCGCAGGTTGCTCACGTCGATCACGACCGAATCCGAGTCGCCGTAGGTGTCGGTCCGGAATCCGATGTCGGTGGGCCCCGCGCGCCAGCATGATTCTTCCGGATGCTCGAAACCTCCTCCGGCAAAGGCATTGATGGTGCCGTTGGTGATGCTCACCGTCCCACGCCATTCCGCCCAGCGATATCGGTCGGGAATGCGTGCACCGCCCCAGCGCACGCGGATCTTGCGCTCGCAATAACCGGTTTCCTGCTGCAGATCGCGGTGCCAGATCATCCCGCTGTGGTCGTACGCTGCGATCTCGTCCCAGCCCTGCAGACCGAGGAAGCGGTAGTCGATGCGGGCTGCGCCTTTCGCGCGGAATTCGTCGCCCTGGATGTAATTGCCGCAGCGCGCCAGCGCTACCAGTCGCTCGCCGGTGGCGGCAAAGGTGTGACGCGCACGTAGCGCCCGCCCGATCGTCGCGCGATCGAGCTTGTCCGCGATGATGCCGGTGATGCCGCCCTTGGTGCCGAATACCTGCGTGCCGGGCAGGCCCCCACCGGGACGGCCGCGATGCTCGTCGCCGCTGGCCGAAGCGCCGAGCTTGTAGCCGCGCGCAATCACGTCCTGATAGAGCCAGCCGAAGTGTCCCCATGCCGAGGTGATCTCGATCAGCCGCTCGAGTTCCGGATGATGCCAGTCGGGAATATAACGGCGCCCGCCGACGTGCGGCATGATGAGGTGATTTTCCGGATCGTCGATATAGGCGAGCCACAGCTCCTCGATCGGCCAGCGGCCGAGATCGACGCCGGTGCCCTTCATGTCCTCGTTCCAGGTGAACGTGCGGTTGTGCTCGCCCTTCGCGTTGTATGGAAAATCGGGTTCGCCGTCGCCGAGGAATACCACGTTGTGGTCGCCTCCAGCGGTCGAACTGCCGCACCATTCCTGCACCGGGTAACACACGAACTCGCCGTCCCGGTGAAGTTCATGCATCGATTTGACGCCGAGTGCCCAGTTGGCGTCGGTGATCTGGAAATCATTGGCCGTGTAGGCCATCACATCGAGTCCCGCAATATCGCGCCCGTAAGTCGTGTTGTAGTCCGGGCTGTTGGTGCCCACGGTGTCGTGAGAATGCACATGCAGATCGCCGTAGAAGACGCGCGCGCAGGGAGCGTTCTGGTCCACGGTCACGTAATGAACTGTGCCTCTTACGTCGAGCTTCCCCGGCATGCCCGCGCTCACCGTGAGTTCGCCAGGCTCGCAGGGCAGGTCCGCGATCGCCATGCTGGACCAGACTCCCGCAGTGAACTCCGTCGACTTGCGGTAGACCGGCTTGCCGCCGCGCTGCGCCGTGACCTCGACGCGGCCACCGGCATCGACGCAGGCATTGCCCCAACGGTCGTGCGCGGAGAGCCGCAGTCTGAACGGCGTGCCCGGACGAACCAACCGGGGGCCCACGAGCGAAAGGTTTTCCGCCTGGCCGGGAACGATATCGATGACTACGTCTCCGGGAACCGCCACGAAGCGCGATGTGCCGAGCGGATCGACGTAGCAGCGAAAGCGGAACTTGTCTTCGACGAAGCTCTGCACGCGCGTGCCCGGTCCGCCCGCGCGGCGGTCGCCGAGCCGGATGACGATGTGGTCGCCCGCGTTCAGATAGCCATCGACGGTGTCGACGATCACTGCCTTCTGGAAGGGCCGCTCGTGGCCCTTCTGGTCGAAGCGGACCTTGAGCGATTGCACGCTGGCCGGGCTTTGTCCCGGCACGAGTTCGCCCGCCTGGTATTCGGCCGACACGTAATTCGCGCCGGCCGGATCCACGGTCTGGAACAGCGCCCAGTCGGAGTAGAACTTGAATGTCGCCTTGAACCACGCGCCGTCGGCCACGCCCGATGCGCCGATCTCGTAGTCGAGAACGATCTCGGACCATTGACCCGCGACCAGCCGGTCGACATTGCAACTCACCTTGCCGACGAACGGCCTGGCCTGGTTCCGGTCGTAAAGGCCTCGCGGCGCCACGTAGTCGCCGAGACGCTTGCGCAATTCCGTCTCGCTCGGCTTTTGCGCCGGCGCCCTGACGAGTTCTGTCATCTTGTTCAATTGCATTTCTCCCTGTTTTGGAGCCCGATCGATTGCGGTTCCCGCAGTCCTCAACCCGCTTTGCCGAACGGCCACGGCGCAGCTGGATCCCATACCGGCATGCCAAGGAACGCGTACCACGGCGCCATCACCAGGATGCCGTAGGCGATCGCGATCAGCACCGAAACCCAGCCCACCCTGGCGTAGTCGGTCATGCTGAAGGTGCCGCTCGAGTACGCGATGACGGCGGCGGTAATCTGGGTGGGCAGGAGATAGGCAAAGGTGTCGGTGTCGGCGATCAGCATGGTGAAGGCCACCGGGTGCAGCCCGAATCTCGGGGCAAGCGCGATCAGGATCGGCGCCAGCATCGTGATCGCGGCGACGTTGGACAGCATGCCGAGCCGGATGACATGGGTACCGGCCATGAGAATCAGCAGGATCATCCACCAAGGCTGCCCCGCTGCCACGGGGTGGATTACGTCGGCGAACCACTTGGCGAGCCCCGAGCTCCCGATTGCCGATGATAGCGATAGCGCGCCGGCGAGCAGCAACAGCGTGCCCCAGATGGTGCGGTCCTGAAGCTCTTTCCACTTGAAGCCGAACAGGCCGGGCATGAACAGCAGCGCAATGCCCATCAGCGCGGTATTGTGCGACAGGAGGCGTGGCGACACATGCTGCGTCAGCCATCGTTCCGACACCCAGGCGAGCGCGATGAGCACAAATACCGCCAGAATCAGCCATTCGCTTTGACTGGTCTTCGGCAACTCCTGATGCTGCTGCCGGACCGCCTCATAACCGCCCGCCACCGTTACGTGACGGGTCTTGAAGTAATGCTGCACCCACCATTGGGTCAGCACGAACATGCCCAGGTAGGGCCATTGCAGCACAAACCAGTCGAAATAGGAAAGCTTCAAGCCGAGCTGCTTGTCGAACAATCCAACCAGAATCACATTCGGCAGATGCGCGGTCATGATGCACATGCCGCTGATCATCGAGCCGTAGACCAGCGTCTGGATTACGATCGCCTTCTTGCCGTTCTTCTCCGCTTCGCTGTCGCCGAAGAACCTGGTGATGCCATTGATCACGGGCAGCATGGTGGCGGCGCGCGCGTTGGCGGCCGGGATGATGAGCGACAGCACCATGTTCACGGCGAACATCGCCCAGATCACGCCGTTTACGGTTTTCACCTTCATCCAGTTCAGCATCGACAGCGCGATGCGGCGGTCGAGCCCTGCCGCCTGCATGATCGCGGCGAACAGAAACGCCGCGAGGCACAGAAACAGTACTGGCGTGGTAAAGCCGTCGGCCGCCTTGGGAAACGGCGACACCGCATTCGCGAGCACGAGCAGCATCGGGATCAAGATCCCCGATATGCCGACCGGAATCGATTCGAAAATCCACATGGTGCACGCCCACACCATGACGGCGAGGGTGGCCTGACCCTGCGCTGACAAGCCAGCCGGCGTAGGCATTCCAAGGAGAACGAAGAAAAACAGCGTCCATGCGAGGGCGAATCCGATGAGCGTCTTGCGTGGACTTAACCCGGCGGCAATGATGTTGGCGCGGAACTGCGCGAGAAAGCCGACCGTGGCAATGGATCCCTCCATTCCGGCACTCGGTTCGGATTGTTGCCTGGTTTCGGCCACCTGCTCCTCCTTGACGGATTAGTCCGGCGTTGCTTGGCCGCTCAGCCCGATATCGCGGCGTTGCACCCCGGACAAGGCTTGATTACCATTTGAACAGGGCGCAGGCGATACTGTCTGTCAGCCAGCCGACATCGACTCAGGATGACCGCGAATATCGTACCGATCCCTGCTGGACTGCAGGTTGCCGCGTCGGCCGAGGCGAAGGACGCCGCTTCCACGCTGGTTGCGCCGTCGAATTTCCTGGCGCAGCTGGGTGCCGGCGAGTTTGCGGCCCTGCTTGCGATTGCTACAGTGCAGCATTACTGCAAGGGTGACCTCGTATTCCGCTCCGGCGCACCGGGTAACAACGTCTATTTCTTGCGCAGCGGCAAAATCAAGATACATCAGCTCTCGCCGCTCGGGCGCGAGGTCATCCTGTGGTTCTGCTTTCCCGGTGAAATCTTCGGACTGGCCGAGGTCGCTCGCGGCGGCGGTCGCGTTGTCAACGCGCAGGCTAGCGAGCGATCCGAGGTGCTGGCCGTGTCCGAGGAAAAATTCAGGACCTTTCTCGGCCAGCATCCAGGTGTCGCGATGCTGAGCATGCAAGTGCTGTCGTCGCGCCTCCGGGTGCTGGGTGAAATGTTCGTCAACCTGGTTTCCGACGACGTGAATACACGCGTCGCCAAGCTCATCCTGCGGCTGAGCGCCCGCTATGGAACGCGCGTCGGCAGGGAGGTTTTTCTGAACATCCCGCTCACGCACCAGGAGATCGCCGACATGGTCGGCACTTCGCGCCAGACCGTCACCAGCGCACTGGGTGCGTTCAAGCGCCAGGGCGTGCTGAGCATCGACAACAGGCGCATACACATCGAGAGCGAAGAACTGCTCAACGAGCTGACGCAAAACAGCTGACCCAGGTTCACGACACCACGAGCCAACACACACGCTTTCCCCGATCGAAAAGGAGAAGACCATGCCCGCAAAGAAATCCGCCAAGAAGCGCGCCGCGCGCCCCCGTTTCAGCCTGACCAGCACCGATTTCCGGCCGAACGGCACGATCGCGATGGAACAGGTGTTCAACAGCTTCGGTTGCACGGGCGGGAACCTCTCGCCGGCGCTTGCCTGGTCCGGAGCACCCGCGGACACCAAGAGCTTCGCGCTGCTGGTGCACGACCCCGACGCGCCCACGGGCGGCGCCGGCTGGTGGCACTGGCTGGTGGCCAATATCCCGGCGTCGTGCACAGGACTGGCGAAGGACGCGGGCAAGGCGGACGGCTCGGGCCTGCCCGCCGGCGCGGTGCACGTCAACACCGATTTTGGCAGCCCCGGATGGGGCGGTCCCTGCCCGCCGGTGGGTGACCAGCCGCACCGCTACAACTTCACGCTTTACGCGCTCAAGACCGAACGGCTGGACATGAGCGGCGCGAGCGCTTCGCTCGCCGGCTACATGGTCAACGGCAACGCGATCGGCAAGGCCAGGCTGACCGGGAAATTCGGCCGCAAGTGACAGCGGCGGAGTGCGATCGATGAAAAAACCCCTGACCCCCGGTGCGAAGCGTGCCGGACCCGGCGAATACGTGTTCGACATGCACAACGTCAATACGATCATGGGCGGCCTCGAGTACTCGCCCGTGTTCGGTGCCTGCGTGGAGGGCGAGCGCATGATCGTCGCGCTGATGCGCTACCCGGCGGGAAAACCTTCGGATGCGCATTCGCACCCCAACGAGCAGTGGATCTTCATCCTCGAAGGCGAGCTCGAGATCGAGTTCGACGGCAAGTGGCATCGCGCGAAAGCGGGAGAGGCCATCTACGTGCCGGCCGACAAGGTGCACAAGGCGGCGAACAGCGGCACGCAGGACGTCGTCTTTTTCACCTGCAAGGATGCTTCGCACGGCCTGCACGGCAAGAGAGTCGCCTGAATGCCCGTTTGCAAGCTCGATGAGATCGGCGAGGAGCTCGTTACACCGAAGCATTCGACCGCTCTTGGCCGGCTGGTGACGGGTGAGCAGATCGAAGTCGGCGTGCTTCGCTTCAAGGCGGGCGAGGGTGCCACGGAGCATGCGCATCCGCAGGAACAGGTGCTGCTCGTGTTGAGTGGACGGGTACGGATGAGCATCGGAGGCCAGGTCCACGAGCTCGGGCCGAGGGAGGTGGCGCACATGCCACCCAACGTTCCACACGGCCTGGCGGCGCTCGAGGACACTGAAGTCGTCAGCGCCAAGGGGATCGTCGGCGGCGTTGGCCACCGAATCTGAACGAGGCGCTTGGTCCAACGGGTCTAGCGCGGCGTCTATAATCCCCGCCCATGAAGATCGAGTGGGATGTGCCGATCGGCATGGACGACGGGCTCGTCCTGCGCGCGGATGTTTTCCGTCCTGACGACGCGGGCAGAAACCCCGTCATCCTCAGTTACGGTCCCTACGGCAAGGGCCTCGCGTTCCGGGAAGGCTACAAGAGCGCATGGGAGATCATGGCGCGCGAGAATCCAGACGCGCTCGCCGGCTCGTCGAACTGCTACCAGAACTGGGAAGTCGTCGATCCCGAAAAGTGGGTGCCCGACGGCTATTGCGTCGTACGCGTCGACTCGCGCGGAGCCGGCCGCTCACCCGGTTACCTGTGCCACAACAATCCGCGCGAGACCCGCGATCTCCACCTGTGCATCGAGTGGGCGGGGGAGCAGCCCTGGTCGAACGGCAAGGTGGGCCTGAACGGCATCTCTTACTACGCGAGCAATCAGTGGCGCGCGGCGGCCACGCAGCCGCCTCACCTCGCCGCCATCTGCGCCTGGGAAGGCTGGAACGACGCCTATCGCGACGGCGCGCGACATGGCGGGATGATCTGCAGCTTCCGCAAGAACTGGCAGGAGATGCAGGTGAAGACGGTGCAGCACGGTTACGCGGGAGGAAAGAAAAGCCCGATCACAGGTGAGCCGGTGTGCGGGCCGGACGTCCTGTCGGAGGAGGAACTCGTCAGGAACCGGGAGAACATGTGGGGGGAATTGCTCTCGCGCGAGCTGGACGGACCCTATTACCGCGAGCGGAGCGCCGAGCTGTCGAAGGTGACGGTGCCGCTGCTCTCCGCGGCGAACTGGGGAGGGCAGGGACTGCACACGCGCGGCAATTTCGAGGGCTTCGTCCGGTCGGCGTCGAAGGACAAGTGGCTGGAAGTGCACGGCGGCTCGCACTGGGCACCGTTTTATACGGATTACGGAGTGGGGCTGCAGAAGCGGTTCTTTGATTTCTTTCTGAAAAACAAACCCAATGGATGGGACCAGCAACCGCGCGTGCTTCTGAATATTCGCCACCCGGGCGAGAAGTTCGTCGTGCGCTACGAGCACGAGTGGCCGCTCGCGCGCACGAAGTGGACGCGCTTCTACCTCGACTGCGAGAACAGAAATCTGTCCGGCGACGAGCCCCCGGCGTCGGGTACCCTGAGCTACGAGGCGATGGGTGACGACATCACCTTCAGCACGCCCCCGCTAAAAGCGCCGATGGAGATCACCGGGCCGTCGGCGCTGAAGCTGTTCGTATCCTCGGCAACGACTGATGCCGACCTGTTCATCGTGCTGCGCGTGTTCGATCCGCAAGGCAAGGAGGTACTTTTTCAGGGCGCGCTCGATCCGAAAACCCCGGTAGCGCAGGGCTGGCTGCGCGCGTCACACCGCAAACTCGACACGGAGCGCTCGCTGCCCTGGCGCCCGTGGCACACTCACGATGAGCTGCAAAAGCTGACTCCGGGGAAACCCGTGGAACTTGACATCGAGATCTGGCCCACCTGCATCGCGGTACCGGCGGGCTACCGTGTCGCACTGACCATACGCGGCAAGGACTATGAACACGGCGAGCCCGAGGCGACGCTCTCCAACATGAAGAACCCGATGAAGGGCTGCGGCCCGTTCGTCCATGACGACCCGGCCGACCGGCCCCCCGAGGTCTTCGGCGGCACGGTCACGCTGCACTTCGAGCGCGGGCCGTTCGTCCTGCTGCCCGTGATTCCGGAGAATCAGGAGGGGGTATGAGGTTATTTCCTGCGTTGTTCCTGTGGTTTGTTTTTTCCGCGGCAAACGCTCAGCCGTATCCCGGCAGGCCGATCAGAATCATCATTCCATTCCCGCCGGGGAATACCACCGACATCATGAGCCGGCTCATCGCGCCGAAGATCGCCGAGCGCCTCGGCCAGCCAGTCCTCGTCGAGAATCGCCCGGGGGCGAGCGGCATGCTCGGGCTGGATTACGTCGCGAAATCACCGCCCGACGGTTACACCGTCGCTTGCGGCCAGGGCGGCAACCTGTCGGTGCTACCGCACACGAGCAAAAACATCCCCTACGACGCGTTGAAGGACTTCGCGCCGATCGCCGTGAGCACGACTAACTACCTCGGCATCGTCGCCAACCCGGGTGAGCCGTTCAAAACGATCGGCGAGATGGTGGCCTGGGCCAAGGCGAATCCCGGCAAGCTCACGGTAGCGACGAACGGGGAGGGCGGTTTCCCGCACCTTGCATTCGAACACTTCAGGTCCATGGCGGGAATCCAGTTCACCCACATTCCATACAAGGGTTCATCGGCAATTGCCACCGACATCATGGGCGGGCAGGTCCAGGCGGGGATCGATGGCATCACCGGCATGACGCCGCATGTCAAATCGGGCCGGTTGCTGTTGCTCGCTGTGACCAACAAGACGCGTGTTGCGCTGTGGCCGGACACGCCCGCGGCCTCCGAGGACGTGCCCGGCTACGAATCGGGCGGATGGTTCGGCTATGTCGCCCCGGCTGCGACGCCGCGCGAGATCGTTCTCAAACTCAACGAAGAGATCAACCGCGCGATGCGCCAGCCGGACGTGAGCGACAAGCTCGTGTCGGCCGGGTTGATCATCGTCACCGAGCCGCCGGAGTTCTTCGCCAATTTGCTGAAGAGCGATTTTGCGAAGTACGGCAAGCTCGTCAAGGACATCGGCTACGAGCCGCGATGAGCCAGCCGCCGCGCTACGAACCGTTCGGCTGGCACCACTGGCCGGAGCATTTCTTCATGTCCTACCAGTTCCGCCGTGGCCTGGGCGAAACGCAGGAGGGCGGCGGCGCGGTGAGCGAGGTGTTCCAGGCGGCGAGCCGCATGACGCCCGGCGACGACGAGAGCTGGCATGTCGAATGGCTCAGGGTCGCCGAGAGAAACGATTCGCGAGGGGATGCGGAAGAGAAGGCTGCGCACATCCGGACCGCCATGAACTGTTGGCTGCGTGCGGCGGATTACTACCGCTCCGCGGAGTTCTGGCTGCTGCCTGAGGACCCGCGCCGCCTCGCGACCTTCGACAAATGCGAGCGCGCGGGCCGCAAGTGGATGAAGTACTTGGACCCGGCCGGGGAGCCGGTGGACATTGCGTACGAAAACGGCGTATCGATGCCCGCCTATTTCATCAAGCCCAAGGGCGAGCAGCGATTTCCCGTCCTGATCTCTTTCGGCGGCCTGGATTCGTTCAAGGACGAGTTGTGGTTCATGACGGGCCGTGGCGCCGTGCAGCGAGGCATCGCGGTGCTGATGGTCGACGGACCCGGGCAGGGAGGCACGTTGCGGCGCCACCGCATTGCAACGCGCTTCGACTACGAAGTCCCTGTCGGCAAGTGCATCGACTGGCTTCTCAAGCGCCACGACGTCGATGCCTCGCGCATCGCGGTGAGCGGCTCGAGCCTCGGGGGTTACTACGCCGCCCGCGCTGGTTCGAAGGAGCACCGGCTGGCCGCCTGCATCTCGCACGGCGCGATCTGGGACGTCGAGCAACGCTTTCGCGACCGCGGCGAGGGCCACGCGCTCGCGAATCACATGAAATGGGTGTTCGGCGCGAAGACCATGGCGGAGGCGATCGCCAAGGCGACGCCTTTCAAGCTCGAAGGCGTGCTCGGCGAAATGCGCTGCCCTTACCTCGTGATCCATGGCGGGCACGACGTGCTCGGCGTGGAGAACTCGAAGACGGTTTACGAGTACGCGAAGTCCAAAGGTGTGAACGTTACCTTGCGGCTGACCAGCGAGGAGGAGACCGGCGCGGAGCATTGCCAGCACGACAATCCGACACTCGGCCAGGAGTTGATGATCGACTGGCTGGCGGATGTGTTTCGCATCGACCAGAAAGCGCTTTCCTTCGGCTAGGGCGCAGGAAATGAATGTCACCGGAGAGGCGATCGACGGCACCCGATACCGGATCGTCGATGAAAATGGCTATCGCTACCTCATGGTCCAGGGCGACGATAGCTTCATCATGAGCACCATGCAGTTCGCGGAGCCCGACGCGCTGGTATCGCGCTATACAAAGAATATGATGAAGCTTCTTGTCTTCAAGCCGCACCCCAGGGATATGGTGTTGATCGGCCTGGGTGGCGGACAGCAGGCCAAATTCGTGCATGGCCGGATGCCCGACACCCGTCTCGTCGCCGTGGAGATCGATCCGGCGATGGTGCGCATCGCTCGCGAGTACTTCGGCGTTCCGCCGGATGATGAGCGATTATCGGTGGTCGTCGGGGAGGGGGGCGCCTATATCTTCGGGCATCCGGATAGTTGCGACGTGATTCTGTCCGATGGTTACGATCAAGATTTCACGTTGCACGATTCGCTTTCGGTTGAAGATTTCTACCATGCCTGCCATCGCGCGTTGCGCGCCGAGGGAATCATGGCGGTCAATCTTCATCGCAAGACGCGGGCGTGGTGCGACGCTCATATGTCCATGGTGTCGAAGATATTTGCGATGGTCATGGCGATAAATACCAGTGACGACCAGATCGTGTTGATGATGTTCAAGAGCCTGCCGGAGTTCGGTAGCGCAGCGCTGGCGGAGCGTGCGCAACGGCTGGAGCAGCGTTATGGCCTGGGGCTGCCCGAATTCGCGCGCGAATTTTCCGAGGCCTACACGAAAGGAAGCCGTCAAGCTTCCGATTTGATCAATTCCGCTCCCTCGTTGCGCGCGTAGCTCACCGCCTTGCTCACCGGATATGACTCCATCCGCTCCGCCGGGAACGATCGGATGAAGCGCATGAGTTTCGCTGCGTCCTGGTTGCCGGGATCGAGCCACGCGGCGTAGTCCTCGCGAGGAACGATCAACGGCATGCGGTCGTGAATTCCGCGCATGAGTTCGTTGGGCTCGGTGGTGATGAGACTAACCGTGTGCAGCGGACCGTCCGCTCCGTTCCATAGCTCGCTGATCCCGGCAAGTCCGAACAGTTCAGCACCCTTGGGACGAATGTAGTACGGCTGCTTTTTTCCACCGACGCTCTTCCATTCGTAGAACCCGCTCGCCGGCACGAGGCAGCGCCACCGTCTGAACGCCGCACGGAAAGAGGGCTTTTCGGCCACTGTCTCCCCACGCGCATTCGCCAGCTTGTTGCCGATGGCAGGGTCCTTCGCCCATCCCGGGATCAGCCCCCATCGGTACAGATCCGCGAGACGGCCGCGTTCCCTGTCTTCGCGAATCACCAGCACATCGCTGCTCGGCGCGATGTTGTACCTGGGTTTGAGTTCCGGCATGTGCTTCAGGCCGAACTCGATCGCAATCACATCCGGATGGGTGTGGAGGGCATAGCGGCCGCACATGAGAGCAATTATCGCACCGCGGGTTAGAATCGCAGCATGATCATCCGCTCGCTGCTCGACACCGACCTGTACAAGTTCACCATGATGCAGGTGGTGCTGCACCAGTTTCCGGGCGCGCAGGTCGAGTACAAGTTCACGTGCCGCACCGCGGGCGTCGACCTGACGCCGTATCTGGCGGAGATCCGCAGCGAGGTGGGTCAGCTCGAGAGCCTGCGTTTTCGCGCCGACGAACTCGACTATCTGCGTTCGTGGCGCTTCATCAAATCGGATTTCGTGGATTTCCTCGGACTGTTCCATTTCAACGACAAATACATCCGCATCGAGCCCGACGCGGCGGCACAGGGTGGAATTGACATCACGATCCGCGGCCCCTGGCTGCACACGATCCTGTTCGAAATCCCGGTGCTTTCGATCATCAGCGAGGTGTATTTCCGCAACTCGCAGCCGAAGCCCGATTTCGAAGAAGGGCGCAGGCGTCTGACTGCGAAAATTGCGATGGTGCGCGCGTGCGAGGCGGAACTGGATTTCAAGATATCGGACTTCGGCACGCGCAGGCGTTTCTCGCTCGCCTGGCAGGAGGAGGTGATCCGCACGCTCAAGCGAGAGGTGCCGCAGCTGTTCGCCGGCACCTCCAATACCTGGCTGGCGATG
Organism: Betaproteobacteria bacterium; assembly: GCA_016195915.1. Lineage (GTDB taxonomy): Bacteria > Pseudomonadota > Gammaproteobacteria > Burkholderiales > SG8-39 > JADGRQ01. The sequence continues at coordinate 23,313 of JACPYS010000011.1, forward strand.
CTCCTCAATCTCACGCCCCTCGGCACCCTGGCGCACGAGTACATGCAGGCCTGCCAGGCGCTCGGCCCGCGTCTGCGCGATTCGCAGACGTTCGCGTTCGACGTATGGGCAAAGGAGTACCGCGGCGACCTCGGCATCGCGTTGTCCGACACCTATGGAATGGACGCCTTTCTGCGGGACTTCGACATGTTCCTGTGCAAGCTGTTCGACGGCGCGCGGCACGACTCGGGAGACCCGTTCGAGTGGGGCGAGAAGATGATCGCCCACTACCAGAAGAATCGCGTCGATCCGCGCACCAAGACGCTCATTTTTTCCGACCAGCTGACTGTTCCGCTCGCAATCCGGCTGGCGCGGCATTTTCACGGCCGCGCGAAGACCTCGTTCGGCATCGGCACCAACCTCACCAACGACCTCGGCTACGAGCCGATCAACATCGTCATCAAGATGACCGAATGCAACGGCCAGCCAGTGGCAAAACTGTCCGATTCGCCCGGCAAGACGGTGAGCAAGGACGCGCGTTATCTGGCCTATCTGCGCCAGGTGTTCGGACTGGACCCGGCAGGGTAGATGGAGCCTGCGCGGCTGAGGCGCACCGCGATCGCGGTGCTGGCGACGGTATTCGTCCTCAACCTGTTCGCGCGCGGCAGCGGCGAGACCTACACGGTGTTCCTGCTGCCGCTCGAGCGCGACTTCGGCTGGTCGCGCTCCGAGCTCGCCAGCGTGTACGCCCTGTACCTGCTGGTGGGCGGACTGCTCGCGCCGCTGGTCGGCCTGCTGTTCGACCGCCTGGGGCCGCGGCTCGTGTACACCGCCGGGCTTTGCTGCCTCGCGACTGCGTTCCTCCTTGCCGGAACACTTTCTAGGCTCTGGGAGTTCTATGCCTACGTCGGCGTGCTGATCGGCGTCGGGGTGGCGCTCAACGGAATGGTGCCGGCCTCGGCGCTGCTTTCCCGCTGGTATCGCGCGCGCCTGTCGACCGCGATCGGAATCGCCTTCGCCGCGATGGGTTGCGGAGCGCTGCTGTTCGTGCCAATGACGCAGGCATTGATCGGACAACTCGACTGGCGCGGCAGCTATCGCGTGCTGGGCTTCGCCATGCTGGCGATGGTGCCGCTGGTGGCGTTCGCCGTACCGTGGCGCAGTTACGTGGCGGGCGATCCGGAACTGCGGCGCGATGCGCACAGGCAGGCGAGCAACGGAGGAACGACGCTGCGCGAAGCAATACGTACGCGGCGGTATTGGGGGCTCGCCACGATATTCTTCTTCACCTCCACCGGAATGTACGCGGTGCTGCCGCAAAGCGTGGTGTATTTCATCGACTCCGGGATGTCGCCGCTCACCGCCGCAACCGCTTACGGCGTGACGGGCATGCTGTCGGTGGCGAGCGTCTCCAGCAGCGGTCTCCTCGCCGAGCGCTTCGGCTACCGGCGGACGGTGAGCGTGAGCTTTGCCGGCACCGCCGCGGGAATCCTGGCCCTGTTCACGCTTTCTTTCGTGCCGCACTTTGCGCTGATGGCGGCGTATGTGCTGGTGTTCGGCCTGTGCATGGGGGTACGCGGCCCGATCATCTCGACCATCTGCACGCGCGAATTCGCCGGCACCCGGGTGGCGACGATCTACGGCACCCTGTATTCGACGAATTCGCTCGGCGCTGCGTTTGGCTCGCTCATGGGCGGAGTGCTGCATGACGTCACCGGGGGATACCGGGCGGGCTTCCTGTTCGCGCTATGCTCGATCGGCGTCGCAGCAACGCCCATGTGGTTGGTGCGCAAGCTCAGGAATTTCAAGTGAGCGAAACGCGTTTCAGCCGCGCAGCAACCCCTGCTCGCGCGCGGCGCGCTCCAGCGATTCACGGAAGTCCGGGTGCGCAATCGCAATCATGCGCGCGGCGCGCCTCGACAGCGGCTGGCCGCGCAGGTCCGCTGCGCCCCATTCGGTGACGAACACGCCCGCCTCCGAGCGCGGGGTCGCCACCGGGCCCGAGAGCCTGGCGACGATGCGCGATGCCTTCGCGCCGGCGCTCGCCGGCAGGCAGATGAGCGAAACTCCGCCCGGCGACAGGTTGGCGGCGCGCACGAAATCGAGCTGGCCGCCGATCGCGCCGACGTAACTGCCGCCCGCGGTTTCCGCGTTCACCTGGCCTGTGAGATCGACTTCCACCGCCGAGTTGATTGCGACGAAGCGATCCATGCGCGAGAGCACCGCGGGGTGATGGGTGTACTCGCAGGAACGCAATTGCACCAGCGGATTGCGGTCGGCAAAATCGAACAGGACCTCGGTGCCCATCAGCACCCCGCACACGGTCACGCCCCGGTCGATGGTCTTCCTCGCATTGGTGATGACGCCACGCTGCGCGAGCCGTGCGACGCCGTCGCAGATCAGGCCGGTGTGTATGCCCAAGTCGCGCCGGTCGGCCAGCGCGGCGAGGATCGCGTCGGGCAGCGAGCCGAGCCCGAACTCAAGCGTCGCGCCATCGGGGATGAACTGCGCCGCATGCTGCGCGATGCGCACTTCGACCTCGCCCGGCGCGCCATAGGGCGGTGCGACCAGCGGCCGCGACACCTCCGTCATGAGCGCAAAGTCCTCGGCGCGCATGACGCGCTCGGTGGAGGTCCACGGGACGCGATGATTGATCTCGGCAACGACGCAGCGCGCCGTGTCGATTGCGGCAGCGAGGTACTCTACATCCAGCCCCAGGCTGTATTCACCGCGTGCGTTCGGCGGACTCACCTGCAGCAGCACCACTTCGGACTTGATCTTCCCGGCCCGGATCAGCGGGCCGATCTGCGAGTACGGGTAGGGGCAGATGTCGAGCGCGCCCGCGTCGGCGATCCTGCGATTGTGACCGGCGCCGCAATACGCCGTGAGGCGGAGATGGTCCGCATGCGCGGCCTTGACCGTACCCGACCAGTTCACGCCCATGAACGCTTCGAGCGGCCCGAGCGCAGCGCGTTGCGCAACCAGCGCCTCGACCAGCGTGAGCGGCTCGGCGCAGGCCTGTCCCCAGATCACCCCGTCGCTGGGACGGATGACTCCGGAGAGATCGAGGTTCGCGGCGTCTACCAGCGGCGGCATGGACGGGATGCTAACATCGCGCCCCGTTGAAAATCACAAGGAGCGCCGCATGCTCGACGCAAATTCCCTCGACCTCCTGTTCCGCGCCGCACGCACTCAGAACGGTTTTCTCGACAAACCGGTCAGCGACGAACAGTTGAAACAGATCCACGAACTGATGAAATGGGCGCCGACCAGCGCGAACTGCCAGCCCGCCCGCATCCTGTTCCTGCGCAGCGCGCAGGCGAAGCAACGCCTCGAGCCGGCGCTCGGCGCGAGCAATGTGGCGAAGACGATGTCTGCGCCCGTGTGCGCGCTGATCGCCTACGACACGAGGTTCTACGAACATCTGCCGAAGATGTTTCCCCACAACCAGGATGCGATCAACTGGTTCAAGGGCGCCGACAAGAAGGCCATCGCCGACATCACCGCGTTCCGCAATGGCAGCCTCCAGGGAGCGTACTTCCTGCTCGCGGCGAGGGCCGTGGGGCTGGATTGCGGGCCGATGTCCGGTTTCGACAACGCAAAGGTGGATCCCGAGTTCTTTCCGGATGGCCGGTTCAAGTCGAATTTCCTGTGCAACCTCGGCTATGGTGATCCGGCCAAGGTGTTCGCGCGCAGCCCCCGCTTCGAGTTCGAGGAGCAGTGCTCGATTCTATGAAGCTCTCCCGTCGCTCCCGCGAAGGCGGGAGCCCAGGAATTTAATCGCAAAGGAAATCAACGACCCGATGGATTCCCGCTTTCGCGGGAATGACAACTGCTAGGCGTTCGGGTGCAGGAAATTCCAGGGTGAGGTTTCCGAGCCCCGTTCCAAGGGCACTTCGATGATGACGGGTCGCTCGAGCGCGAGCGCCTTCTCGAGCGCGGCCTTCAGCTCGCCGGGGGTTCTCGCGAGAAAACCCGCGGCGCCGAAATTCTCGGCGAGCTTGACGAAATCCGGGTTGGTCAGCAGCGCGCCGATTTCCCGTCCCTTGAACACGTTGCGCTGGTCGCGCAGCACGTTGCCGTAGCTGTTGTTGTTGAAAATAACGGTGACGAGGTTGATGCCGTGATGCACTGCGGTGGCCAGTTCCTGCACGCCGAACATGAACCCGCCGTCGCCTGCGATCGACACCACGGCCTTGTCCGGATTGGCCACCTTCACGCCCAGCGCAGTCATGAAACCGAAACCGACGTTGTCCTGGTAGCCGCCGGTGACGAAAGTGCGCGGCTGGCATACGGGAAATCCGAAGCGCGAGGTAAAGCCCGCCTGGCAGATTTCCTCAACGAAAAATCCGTCCCGCGGCAGCACGTCGCGAATCGCCTCGAGATAAGCCATCTGCGGTTGCACACCGCGGATTTCTTCGAGCGTGCGCGCCTTAATCGTGTTGAATTCCTCCTCGCGGGACGCGCGCTTCGCGATTTCGCGCGCGAGCGCATCGACAAGCGCGCGCGCACCGGTCTTCGCGTCGGCGACGATGCCAACGGCCGGCCGCAGCCGGAACATCTCGGTGGGATCGATATCGATGCGGATCACTTTCAGCCCATCCGGAATCTTCATCCAGCGCAGGTATTCAAGCTCGAGGCGGCTGCCGATGCCGAGCAGCACATCGGTCTTCAGCCACAGCTTGTAGCCGGAAGCGCAAGTAAAGCCGTAGGGCGACTCGTCGCTCACGATGCCGCGCCCGCTGCGGTGCGCGCTCACCGGTGCCTGCAGCATCTTCGCCAGCTCCAGCACCTCGTGGCCCGCGTGGACGGCGCCGCCGCCCACCGTGATCATCGGATTCCTTGCGTCCTTGAGCAGCGCGACGGCCGCCGCGATGGTCTCCGGATCCGGCACTGGCGGCGGCGGCACGTCCATCGGTACCTCGAGATCGACTTCCGCCTTTTGCGCGAACACGTCCCAGGGAGTCTCTATCGCGACCGGCCGGATGCGGCCGGTCGTGAGCTGCTTGAACGCTTCGCCGACAATCGCGGGCGCCTGCGCAGGATGATTGATGCGCTCGGCCCACTTGGTCAGGCCGCGCAGGATGGCCAGCTGGTCGGGCAATTCGTGCAGGATCCCCAGGCCCCGGCCGATGTTGTACGACTGGATGTTGCCGGTGACGCAGAGCACCGGAGCATTGGCGCCGTAGGCAGTGCACAACGCAGCGCCCGCGTTCAGCACGCCGGGGCCCGGCACGCAGGTAAAGGTGCCCACCTTGCCGGTCGATTTGGCATAGCCGAACGCCATGTAGCCGCTGCCTTGCTCGTGCCGATTGACGATGAAGCGGATCTTGTCGCGGCATTCGTGGAGCGCATCGATGAAGGCGTAGGTGTGGGCGCCCGGGATCCCGAACACGGTATCGATGCCGTTACGCACCAGCGATTTCGCGATCGCCTGGCCGGTGGTCAGTTTCTCTGTGGTGCTCACATTGATTCTCCCTGCATGGCTGCAGCCATTGTCTTACATTCCTGCCGGGACCGCCTCGATCCGCAGGCTTGATCCAGATCAACGAGCGCAGATCCTGCGCGCCCAAGATTCGCAGTTCGCAGGCTGCAGCGGCTGCAGCCGCGCGTCGAACGAGGAGGAGGTACCGATGACGAGTGCGCTTTTTTCCCCCATCACGCTGCGCGGGCTGACGCTCGCGAACCGCATTGTCATATCGCCGATGTGCCAGTACAACTCGGACAACGGCTCTGCCAACGACTGGCACCTGATGCACCTAGGGCAGTTCTCGCTCGGCGCCGGTTCACTGGTGATGACCGAGGCGACCAACGTCAACATGCCAGGCCGCATATCGCTCAAATGCGCGACGCTTTGCAGCGACGAGAACGAGGCCGCCCTCAAGCGCGTCATCGACTTCTGCAGGAAATACGGGATTGCGAAGCTCGGCATCCAGCTCGGCCATGCCGGCCGCAAGGGTTCTACGCAACCGCCGGCAGTGGGTGGCAAGCCGCTTGCACCCGGGGAAGGGGCGTGGGAGACAGTCGCGCCTTCGGCGATTCCCTTCGCGCCCGGTTGGCACACCCCGCGCGCGCTCAGCAAGGGGGAGATCGGGCAGCTCAAGGAAGATTTCATCGCCTCGGTCGAGCGCGCGGCGCGGATCGGCTACGACGTCGTCGAACTCCACGCCGGCCACGGCTACCTGATGCACCAGTTTCTGTCGCCCATTTCCAACCACCGCAGCGATGAATACGGCGGCAACCTCGAGAACCGCATGCGCATGGTGCTGGAAACCTTCTCGGCCATGCGCGCTGCGTGGCCGGCGGAAAAGCCGATGGGAGCGCGCGTCTCCGCGACCGACTGGGTGGAAGGCGGATGGACGCCGGAAGAGACGGTGGTGCTCGCACGGGAGTTGAAGCAGCGCGGCTGCGACTATCTCGACGTGTCCTCGGGCGCGCTCGACCCGCGCCAGCAGATCCCGCTCGCGCCCGGTTACCAGGTGCCGTTCGCGGACAAGGTGAGGCGCGAGACCGGCATGCCGGTGATGTCCGTAGGCCTGATCACCGGCGCGCGGCAGGCCGAGGACATCATTTCCTCTGGCAAGGCCGATTTCGTGTGCCTTGCGCGCGGCGCCATGTGGGATCCGCGCTGGGCCTGGCATGCAGCGGAGGAGCTGGGCGCGGAGGCCGCGTACGCGCCGAAGACCATGGCGTGCCATCCATCGATGCGGCCGCAAGTCTTTCCCGGGCGGCAGAAGGCGGCTTGAGCGCGGTCAGTCGAAGTTTCTTTTCACGATGATCTGATCGCGCACCGCACCCGACAGGCGCAGTTTCACCGCCCACTCGCCGGACATTTCGAGTTCGAGCCGGGCGCGGTATTCTCCGGGCTTCGGTCCGGGTGCGGCCTTCACCGGCTTCACGTTATGTGCCATCGGCATAGAAGGCATGTCCGCGCCGACCGAGACCTCCACTCCCTCCAGCGGTTTCCCGCCGCGCGAGAGGCGAATGACGCAGTCGTAGGTCATCAGGCCTTTGGCCGGCTTGCAGTCGATATCCGCTTGGACGCGCTGCGCGATCGCCGGGGCGGCGGCGAGGAGGAGGAAAGCGAGGAAAATGACTCTCATGTTTGTCTGAACATTCGATGGCGCAAACGGTGGACGAATCGCTCGTCGAGCAATCCGCGTGGCCGGAACACGAGCAGCACCGCGACTAGCCCGCCGAACACGATCATGCGATAGCCCTGAAACACGCGGCTGCCTTCGAGCAGGCCGATATCGATCAGCACGCCGAGCAACGGCCCGAACACCGTGCCAAGTCCGCCGATCAGCGCGTAGGCGAGGCTGTGCACGCCGAGCATGATGTCGAAATTGCGCGGCTCGATGTAGGTATTGTGGTGAGCATACAAGGCGCCGCCCAACCCCGCCAGCGCACCCGCCGCAGCGGCGATACCCAGCTTGAAGCGTTCGACCTGGATGCCGAGCGAGCGCGCAAGTTCCGGATCCTCACCGAGCATACGCAAGGTGGCGCCGAGCCTCGAGCGCTCGACGATGACGAACATCGCGAGCGCCAGTGCCAGCGACGCCCAGACGATGGCGAGAAAATCCTGCGGTTCGATGCCTGCCTCGAATACCCAGCGGATGCCGCGGAAGCCCTGTGTGCCGTCCGGGCCGACCGGTTCGCCTTCGACCTCGCGCTGGAAATGGATGAGTTCGAACACGATGCGCAGCATTTCCGCGGCGGCGAGCGTCGCCATCGCGAAATACAGCCCGCGCAGGCGCAGCGTCGGCAGTCCGACGAGGAAAGCCGCGGCTGCGCCCGCGGCCATCGCGAGCAGGGCGGCGACAGGCAGGGGGATGCCGTACATCGCGGTGGCCACGCCTGCGACATAAGCGCCGACGCCGAAAAATCCCTGCTGACCGAACGACATCTCGCCGGCGATGAGCAGCAGATAGGCCGACAGGGCGATGAACGAGATCAGCCCGATGTTGGTGAACACGCCGATCGCGTACTCGCTCACGCCTCGGCCTCCGCGGATGACGCACGCCACAACCCGTACGGACGCACTGCGAGCAGTCCAAACAGCAACAGGAACGCGAGCAGGTCGCGCGATTGCGGCCCGAGAAACCACTGGCTGTGAGCTTCGAGCACGCCGAGAACCAGGCCGCCCGCCACCGCGCCCGGCAGCGAACCGAGCCCGCCGATCATCATCGCGAGCAGGCCCTTGAGCGTCGACCACATCCCGAGCATCGGCGTGATCTGCGTGTGCGTGGAGACGATCAGGTACCCGGCGAGGCCGCCGATCGAGGAGGCCAGCAGGAATACCTGCAGCAGGACGCGCGGAACGTCGATTCCCGCGAGCTGCGCCGCAACCGGAGAATCGATCACCGCGCGCACGGCAAGACCGAAACGCGACCCGGAAAGCACGCGGTGCAGGCCATAGCTGATGGCCACCGCGCAAGCGAGCATCACCAGCGCCTCCATGCGCAGCGTGAGTGACCCGAATTCGAACGGGGGACCGTCATACATCGCGGGAAAATCGTATACGTGGCTGGGCATCACCAGCGTCACGGCCTCCTCGAACTGCATCCAGAGCGCAAAGCTCGCCACCATCGCGGCAATTGCCGATCCCTGCCGGTGCGGTGCGAAGCACAATCGCTCGACGTAGGCACCTGCCAGTACCGCGCCTGCGATGGTGATGATTGCAAGCGCGAGCAGCCCGGCCTGGAAATTGAGGTGCACCCAGGTCGCGCAATAGCCGCCGAACATGATCGCCGGGCCGTAGGAAAGGTTGACCCGGCGCAGCACGCCGAAGATCAGGGTGAATCCGACCGCGAGGAGCGCATAGGAAGAACCCATTGCCAAACCATCGAGGGTGTTCTGAATGAGGTCAAAGAACATGCCGACCGGCGCTGCTCAGGCTTTCGCAGAACCCAGGTACGCGCGCCGGATGACTTCGTCCTCGGCCATCGCGCCGGGCGTGCCGCTGAAAGTGACCTTGCCCTGCTCCATGAGATAGAAGTGCTGCGCCACCTTGAGCGCCATGTGGGCGTTCTGCTCGACGAGGAAAATCGTCGCGCCGTCCATGTGGAGATCCGCGATGATGCGGAAGATCTCCTCGACCACGAGCGGCGCGAGTCCCAGCGACGGCTCGTCCATCAACAGCAGCTTCGGCCGCGACATCAGCGCGCGCGCCACGGCCAGCATCTGCTGCTCGCCGCCGGAGAGTGTTCCCGCGAGTTGCGCGGAGCGTTCCTTCAGCCGCGGAAAGCGGGCAAACATGCGTTCCAGGTCCGCGCCGGTCTCGACGCGGTCGCGGCGCTGATACGCACCGGCCTGAAGGTTGTCGATCACCGTCATGGCGGGGAACACCAGCCGGTTCTCCGGCACCAGCGCGACGCCCTGCGCCACGATGGCGTGCGGCGCACGTCCGGCGATCTCCGTGCCGGCGAATCGGATCGAGCCGCCGCGCGGCTTGAGGATACCCGCAGTGGTCATCATCAACGTGGTCTTGCCGGCGCCATTGGGACCCAGCAGGCAGGTGATCGAGCCCTGTTCGACTGAAAGATTCACGCCCTTGAGCGCCTCGATCTTGCCGTAGGCGGTGACCAGCTCGCTGACTTCGAGCAGCGGGTGGTCCTTCCGGGTCATGCGGTTTCCCCACCGAGGTAAGCTTTTCGCACCGCGGCGTCAGCCTGGATCTCGGAAGGCGTGCCTTCGGCGATCTTCTGTCCGAAGTTGAGCACCGCGATCCGATCGGTCACGTCCATGACCAGCTCCATGACGTGCTCGACCAGCAGCACGGTGATGCCCTGCGCGCGCATTTTCAGGATCCGGTCGCGCAACAGTCCGATTTCTTCGTTGTTCATGCCCGCGGCCGGTTCATCCAGCAGGACCAGCTTCGGCCGCGTGGCGAGCGCGCGCGCGAGTTCCAGGCGCCGCTGCTCGCCGAACGCGAGGTTGGCGGCAAGTTCATCCTGCTTGTGCGCAAGGCCGCTGAACTCCAGCAACTGCGAAATCTCCTCGCGCACGTCGCCCTGGCCGCCGAGCCAGCGCGAGAGGAAGCCTCGCTTGGCGTGATCGGCGGGCGAGTTCTGCGCCACCCACAGGTTCTGCCAGACGGTGAGTTGGCCGAACAGCCGGATATTCTGAAAGCTGCGCGCCACGCCGCGGCCGAGGCGCAGGTGGGTAGGCAGCGCACCAAAATCGCGCCCGTCAAACGCAATGCTGCCGGAGGTGAGCGCGAACAACCCGGTGATCAGGTTCACCGTGGTACTCTTGCCCGAACCGTTCGGGCCGATCAGGCCGAAGATCTGGCCCGCTTCGACCGCGAGATCGAGGCCGTCCACCGCGCGCACGCCGCCGAAATGGCGCGACACGCCTTTCAGTTCAAGCAGCGCCACGCCGGCCCCGGAATATTCGCCCGATCCACAGCAGCGCGGGCGCGTCGAGAAAGCCCTTGGGCCGCACGTTCATCGCCAGCACGATCAGCGCGCCGAACAGGAGGTTGCGCCAGTCGCCCAGAAAGCGCAGGCCCTCGACCAGCAGGCCCTGCACGAATACAACCGCGACCACCGTGCCGAACACGCTCTCCAGGCCGCCCAGGATCGGGTAGGCGAGTGCGAAAGTGGCGAGGAGGATGCCGAAGCTCGCGTGCTCGATGTGGGTGGTGTAGTGGGCGTAGATGCCGCCGCCCAGGCCGGCGATCATGCCGCCTACGGTCATCGCGCTCACCTTTACCGCCGTGAGGTTGATGCCGACCGACTGCGCGGCGAGTTCGTCTTCGCCCACGGCACGCAGCACCGCGCCGTAGCGGGAACGGTCGAACCACCACAGCAGCGCCATCGCAAGAATGACGAAACCCCAGATGAACAGCATCACCTCCATCGTCGTCCAGCCGTGCTCGGGAAAGTAGCGGATCTGGCGGAAGCCCTCGCCACCGACCGGCCCGAGCTTCACACCGCCCTTGGCGACCTGGTAATCGAAGTTGAAGAAAAACAGGCGCACGGCCTCGCCGAACGCGAGCGTGGCGATCACGAGCATCAGGCCTTTCACGCGCAGCGCGGGAAATCCCACGGCGCAGGCCACCGCGCCTCCGAACAGCGAACTGACCGCGAGCGCGGGAAGAATGGCCCAGCCCGCGAGCACCGTGAGCATGCCCGCGACATACGCGCCGACTGCGAAGAATCCGGCCTGTGCCAGGCTCACCTGTCCGGTCAGCAGCACGATGTACGCCGACAGGCCGAGCAGCGTGTGCACGCCGATGATCTGCGCCAGGCCGAAATAGAAGTCCATCTATGTCATCCCCGCGAACGCGGGGACCCAGTTAACTGCCGGCATCTGGATTCCCGCCCGCGCTTGCGCGGGGGCAGGCCCCGCGGGAATGACGGGTTACGTTTCAATCGCGACCTCCCTTCGGTGCGAACAGGCCGCCTGGGCGGAACACGAGGAATACGAACAGCAGCAGCATCACGTACAAATCGCGTTCGGTCACGCCGCGGAACTGCTGCAACACGCTTTCGAAGCCGCCGACCAGCAGGCCCGCGATGATCGCACCGGGAATGCTGCCCAGTCCGCCGATCACGGTGACGATCAGGCCCTTGATGGTGAGCGGCGTGGTCAGCAGCGGGGAGAGGGTGCCCACCGAAGCGCCGATCATGGCGCCGGCGATTCCGCCGAGCAGGCCGGTGACGACGAAGGTCATCGCGTTCACCCGGCCGACGCGTATGCCGCAAAGCTGCGCCGCCACCGCCTGCTGAGATACCGCGCGCGTGGCGAGGCCGAGCCGGGTCTTGTAGAGCAGCGCGAGCAGTCCGGCCATGCAGACCATGCTCACGACAAACACCATCAGCAGGTCGCCGCGCAGCGTGAACTCGCCCACGCGCAGCATCACGTCGTCGAACATGGCCGGGTAGTTGAGCGGCACACCGTCGGTTTCGTGGACAATGATCTCATCGATCAGCAGCAGCATGCCCACCGTGGCCATCAGCGCGGCGAGCGGGTTCGACACCGGGATGAAATGAAAGCAGGTGAGGTAGACCAGATAGCCGAGCACGCCGCCCGCGAGGAACGCGCCGAAAAATACCGCGAACGCGGGCGCGCCGGCCGCCACCTTCACGATCAGCAATCCGCAGTAGGCCCCGCCGACCGAGGCCGCCGCGTACGCGAGGTTCAGCTTGTGCATCACACCGAACACCAGCGTGAAGCCGATCCCGATCAGCGCGTAGGTCGCGCCGAACAGGATGCCGTCAGACGCGGACTGTAGGAAATCCAACATGGAGAAGAAAGGGGGGCTGCGGCAAAATGCCTCTGCCCCCCTTCAAATCCCCCCGCCGATACGGGGGTCGTCCATTACAACGGGTTGTGCAGCACCGTCCAGTGGCCGCCCTTCGCCTGAACGAACAGGTAGGGCTTATCGGCCTCGCGGTCGTCGGTGCGCTTGGTCTCGCCCATCAGGCCCTTGGTGATTTTGAGCTTCGCCAGGCCGTCACGAATTTTGCGGCGGTCCGCCTGCACGTCCTTCGGGTTGCCCGAGATCTTTTCGGACTCCATCACCTGCTTCAGGATGAACATGTTCTCCCAGGCGGCCATGCTGTGCAGGTCGGCGGCGCCCTTGAACTTCGCGGTCGCGTCGGAAGCAGCCTTGCCTTCCTTGGTCACCGGTGCGAAGGAAGTCGGGATGATCATGCCCTCGGCCTGCTTTGCGCAGCCCTGCATGGTCTCGAAGGTGGAGGTGCTGGTGAGGCCGACCAGCAGTTTGGGCTTCACGCCCTGGCGCTGCATCTCCTTGAGCACGCCGCAGGTGGAGAACGGGTGGGCCGAAATCGCGACGATGTCGGCGTTCGCCTTCTTCATCTCGCGCACCTGGGTCGCGAAGTTGGTGTCGGCGAGCAGCCACTTGGTCTCGCCCGCGATCGCGTACCCGTTGGTCGCCGCGCGGTCCTTCATCACCGCGTACCAGGTGGCGCGCGAGTGGGCGAAGTCCTCCTCGACTCCCCCGAACACGGTCTTCATTTCCGGGTGCTTGGTCTTCAGCCAGTAAAACAGCGAGGAATACATCGTCACTTCATTGGGCACGTTGCGGAATGCCCACTCCGAGATCTTCGCCAGGCCCACCTTGATCGCCACGTCGGTGAACACCGGCATCTGCAGTCCCGAATCGCTCTTGTCGTCGACCTTCTTCTGCAGGATGCCGAACAGCGGTTCGGCGACGTTAGAGCAGGTCGGGCCGATCGCCACGACCGCGTCGGTGCCTGCGATGCGGCGGATGACCGAGATGCCTTCCTCCGCGGTGCAGCGATCGTCCAGGAATTCGACTGCGAACTTCCCCTTCGAGCCGTCGGCCAGCTTCACGCCGCCTGCCTTGTTGATCTGGTCGGCGGCGGCGAGCAACGCCGCCTCGCTGTTGATGCCGAACCCACGCACCACGCCGGACTTGGCGCCGAATCCGGCAATCTTGATGGTCTTGTCCTGCGCAAACGCGCCGGGTGAGGTGAAAGCGGTCGCCGCAAAAGCTGCCGCGACCGCGAGTGCGATCTTGTTCATAGGGGTCTCCTCCTGTTATATGGACGTCTGGTAGATTGACGTTGCCGTGTCAGTGTAAAGGAGGAGGGGGGAATGGCAAAGGCCGAAAAGAAGAAAGTCCGAATTGTTGCAGCGCGGAAAGAACCAAGAACGCCACGCAATCTCTGGGCAAGCCTCAAGCCGGGTCGCGCGAACTTCGCGCCGCTCAGTCCCGTCAGTTTCCTGCCGCGCGCGGCGGAGATCCACCCGGAGCGGGTGGCGGTGGTCCATGGCAAACAGCGGATCACGTATGCGGGGTTCTACGAGCGGGCGCGGCGTCTCGCCTCGGCGTTGGCCAAACGCGGCGTAAAGAAGGGGGATGTGGTTTCGGCGATGCTGCCGAACGTGCCCGCGATGCTCGATGCGCACTACGGCGTGCCGATGGCGGGTGCAGTACTGAATACCATCAACACGCGGCTCGATGCCGACACCATCGCCTACATCCTCGAGCATGCCGAGGCGAAGGTGATGATCACCGACCGGGTGTACGCGAACGTGGTCGGCCCGGCGCTCGCCAAGATCAAACGCAAGATCCTCGTCGTCGATGTCGACGATCCGCTGTATACCGGGCCGGGCGAGCGGCTGGGCGAAACGGAATACGAAGTATTCCTGAAAACCGGCGACCCGCAGTTTGCCTGGAAGCTGCCGGCGAACGAATCCGGCCCGATCGCTTTGAACTACACCTCCGGCACCACCGGCCTTCCGAAGGGGGTGGTCTATCACCATCGCGGCACGTTTCTCGAGTCGATGGGCAACATCACCGCCTGGCCGATGCCCGCGAAGCCGGTCTACCTCTGGACGCTGCCGATGTTCCACTGCAACGGCTGGTGCTACCCGTGGTCGGTGGTGGCGATGTGCGGCACCCATGTCTGTCTGCGCGCCGTGGACCCGGCGCTGATTTTCCCGATGATCGTAGAGCATGGCGTGACCCACATGTGCGGAGCGCCTACGGTGCTGTCGATGCTGATCTCCGCGCCGGCGGAGCAGCGGCGGAAGTTTGCGCATCCCGTGCACATCATGACCGGCGGCTCGCCGCCGCCTGCGAAAGTCATCCAGGCGATGGAGGAGTTGGGTTTTCAGGTGCTACACATCTATGGAATGACCGAGCTGCAGGGACCTTCGACCTCGTGCGAACCGCAGGAGAACTGGGCTTCGCTGTCGATGGGAGATCGCTGCGTGGAGATGGCGAAGCAGGGCGTGCGCTATCAGGTGGTGGAGGGGCACATCGTCGGCGATCCGAAGACCTGTAAGCCGGTGCCGCAGGATGGCAAGACGATGGGCGAGATCTTGATTCAGGGCAATACGGTGATGCTCGGGTATTTGAAGGATCGGAAGTCGACGCGGGAAGTTTTTCAGGGTGGCTGGATGCACACCGGGGATCTGGCGGTGTGGCATCCGAGCAATTACATCGAGATCAAGGATCGCAAGAAGGACATCATCATTTCAGGTGGGGAAAACATTTCGTCGGTGGAGGTGGAGATTGCCTTGTACAAGCATCCGGCGACATTGCTGGCTGCGGTGGTGTCGAAGCCGGATGAGAAGTGGGGCGAGACGCCTTGCGCGTTTGTGCAGTTGAAGGAGGGGGTGGCGGCTACCGAGGCGGAGTACATCGAGTGGTGCCGGAACAATTTGGCGCGGTTCAAGGTGCCGAAGAAGGTGGTGTTCGGGGTGATTCCTACGACGGCGACGGGGAAGGTGCAGAAGTATGTGTTGAGGGAGAGGGCGCGGGGGGTGTAGAGGGATCAGGGAAAGGTTTGAGACTTTTATTCGTGCCCCTTTCGCTCGGCGAAGCCCATGACATCTGAGTCATGCGTTTGGATATTCTGTTTCGTACCTGTTAGTACCGGGCCAGCATCCAAGATATTCGGATTTTCGGAGTTTCTCCCCGCGTTGGCCCTTCTAGTCGTCATCTATACCATTGCCGATGCTAGATACAAGTTTCGAATTGCAGTTACACCTGGCGCACTCTACGTTGCGACGTTCGTCGTACTCGCAATAGTTGGCCTGCAGACGTTGTTAACTGAGATATGGATCGTCGAAGGCTGGTGGGTTCCAAAGACGCAAGGCATTACGCGTGCCACATGGCAGGGCGTGTTTGGACTCCTATTCCTTGGCACATTCTTGACATGGATGTACTACGCGTTTATCCGACCACCAATTTTCGGTCGACGTAACGCCCGCCGATTCGCACGAGAGCTTTACAGATACATCCTTCGAGGCAACGACGACGAGCTCAAGATCATCGCAAACGAGTTGGCTAGGTCTGCGAAGTCATTGATCGCGTACGCCAGGCGGTTGCCACCCCGCTTTGCCGAGGATGCAGGGGCAAGAAAAGGGGTCAAAAGAAGCGCGGAGGTTGAAGACTATGCGCACGACATCCTATTGCTCATTGCCAATCGCAAACTCTGTCGACAAATCGTCGCAACATCGCCGGTTACCGCTCAAGCGCTATTTGAGGAGATGACAAATATCGGCAAATTCGACATACCGATCGGACAATTCGCGCGAAACATATCTAGCGAAGCGATCGCGCAGAAGGGGTCGTTTCTGTACGACGAAGCTGAAGGGTACTCATCGGGATTGCTAGGCTATCTCAAACCGGTGAGTCACGCAGTTTATGGCAATTTCGCGCTTGTGGAGACACTCGCGAGCAACGTTGCTTCGCCGCTTGACATCCACTTTGAGGAGCAGTGGGCATGGGACGCCAAACAATGGGAGGCCTATTGTCGTGCAACCCTGATTACACTTACCAATTGCTTGGAGAGAGGTTGTGGATCGCCGAATTCTTATGCTCTGAACCGGGCAATGCATGGCATCGAGAGCGCTTACCGTGATTTGCACAGACTCAATGATTCTCCAGATGCTTATGGCACGGACATCTATGATCGGCTTCGCGTGGCTGCCGATTTTGTGAAGAGCGCAATCGACCTAATCGATAAGCAGACCAATCCGCCCCCGCCTCTATGCCGCGTTCGTGAGGGGACGTACCCAAAGAACATCTATGATCATCTGGCCCTTCTGATATTTGACTTGTGCTTCGCCGCCTCAACCGTAAAGTCACCGCCAGATCTCTGTTGGACGATCCACCACAATATCGTTTGGAGCACCATTTTTAGCAGAATCGGCAGCGATGGCGCAGCGTGGAAGATAGTGCGCTTGAAGGTGCGCCGTCTTCTGTACGACGAGATTGCAAAGCTTACCGAGTTCCCGAATTTCAAGGGGTCGAGAATCCTTGGCTTCTGTTTGAATGTGCTCGGCATGAATACGGGCCGTAATAAGCAGAACTACGGGACGGACGCGTACGCGCTTGCGAAGGCAATCCATTCTTGGACGCGAAAGCACTATCTTTCCATTCGACAGGAGAACCCTGATGTTGCTCGGTCTGTGCTAATAGGAAGCCTCAGCTTCGACGAGGCCAGCAACCGGCTGGTTAAGACATATTTCAAAGGACTGAACCGGGAAGCACCTAGGACTTATTTAGAGTTGGATCTGCCCGGCCGCCTACCCCCAGAGTGAAGCAACTCGATGTTAAACGTAGAGGATTTCCGCTGGTTGAGACGATCCGACGAAACAACCAACCGCTCGCCAATCGCGTTTCTGACGGCAAAGCATGGGCGCTATCGGATTTGGTGGAAAGGAACAGGTGATTTGCACAAAGACTGAAGTAACTGAAACGGATGACTGAATCCTGGCTGCCCGGTTTGTCCTCCCGCATGACGCCGACGCAAATCGAAGCCTGCATCGGCCAGTGTCCGGCCCTGCGCGTCCAACCGTCTTATCCGGGCGCCTGCGTGGCGCCGCATTGGGGGTTGCTCGGCGAGTCAGCGGCGGCGTTACCGCCACCGGTGCGCAAGCGAATCACCCGGGTCGTGAACCTCCTCGACGCCGGCGACATCGAGCGCGCCGAGAAGA
Organism: Betaproteobacteria bacterium; assembly: GCA_016195915.1. Taxonomy (GTDB): domain Bacteria; phylum Pseudomonadota; class Gammaproteobacteria; order Burkholderiales; family SG8-39; genus JADGRQ01. The sequence continues at coordinate 40,743 of JACPYS010000011.1, forward strand.
CCATCCTTCGGCTCACGCCAGATGCGGTCATCCCGATCGGCGACCGCATGATCCGAGCAATCAAGCTCAAGGGAATCAGTCCCCGGCTGAGCACGATCAAGCGCGGCGAGGCACGCCACGTGCGCCTGCCGGGCCGCGGCGACATTCCGATCCTGGTGCCCTACCTGACGCCGGCAGGCACGGTTCGCGAAATCCCCTACGACGTCGGTGAGCCCTACGGCGCCAAGCGCTTCCGCAGCGTCGCGAACGAGATTGCCATTACTCGGATCGCGGCCCGCGATGGCTGCCAGGTGCTGGTACCGCTGGGGTTCGGCATCTACCGGGATGCAGATCTGCGCTTCAAGGGCGAGCCTGCCGCGTTCTCGATCTGGGGACTCGAACATTCCGATGACGAGCGCTTCGACGCGCAGTGGCGGCAGCGCTTTGCGCGCGACAGCGACGACCTGCGGGAACTGGCGGCACGTGATCGGGTCGGCTACCGGAGCCGCTTCGAGGTTGCCTTCGGGTGGGTTCGTGATCACCTGGAAGCGATCCTCGCCGCGGCCGCGCGCTACCATCGCGCCGGCCTGGTTCACCACGAGCCGCAATTCGACAACCACGGGTTTTACGGAGACACGCCGACCGTGATGGACTGGGAGGAAGCGGCGCACTGCAGCCGGCTTACGCGGGCGCAATTCGTCGAGAGCGTCCTCATCGATGTGTTCAAGCTGATCTGCTACTGCTGTGCCTACGAGTGGGAATTCGCGAATCTGGCGGAGCAGATGAGCGCTGGTCGCGAGCCCGAGCTGTCGCCGCACAACTGGTTCACGGCATACTTCGGAACGCTGAACTCTGCGACGACGGCTCGGCTCGGGGCGCTGCTGCCGCTGCGTCTGGGCGAATCTGAGGGGCGCAGTGCGTTCCGCGAGGCGATGCTGCCGCTGGTGGAGGAACACTGCAACGATCTCGCGTTCGGCGGCGGCGTCGACTGGGACGATGTCGCACGGCCATTTAGCTCCGGTTTTTCCGCCGATGCGCCGGCATGGCAACCCGACGCCTCGACCACCTTCGATCTCCGGCTGTACGTACGCAAGGGTGCGCGGGGATTGCCGGGCAGCGACCGGATCGTTCATCCCTCAGAGCCGATTCGCGAGGCCGAGCAAACGCTATACGACGGACGATTCAGCGAGGCGCGGGATCGCTACGAACGGATTCTTGCGCAGGAGCCCGCAGCAAGTCCGCATCAAGCCTACCTGCACCACAACCTCGCGTCGCTGTGCTTCGCGCTACGCGAGGACGCTGCGGCCAAGGCATGGTTCGACCGGGCCTACCCGCAAGGCCCCGCATAATCGCTGAGGCGGACACCGGAACGGAGCGCCCTCCACAAATCGCCTTTACACCTGTAACAGCTATAATATCCTCTTCGATCCGCGTCGAGTAAGACCTATCCGTCAGGAACCACAATGAAAACAATGACATCGCTTGAAGCCCAAAACCGCTTCGGCGAGCTTATCGACACCTCGCAACGTGAACCCGTCCTGATAACACGCCGGGGGCGGCCCGTGTCGATCGTGATTTCCCCGGGCGGGGATACCCGATCCGCGTTCCTGCATTTCATGAAAGTGGTTCGGGAACTGAGCCCGCTGAGCGGCAAGGCGGCCGCCGAGGCAGTGCACGAATTTGCCGTGAATACCGGCAACCAGGCCGCGCAAGACGGCTTGACCGAGGACAAGATCACCGCGCTCGTGCATGCCAACCGCTGAGCGAGCCCGTATCGTCGTCGATACGAATGTGCTCATCAGCGCAGCCTTGCTCCCGCAATCGGCATCGGCCCGGACACTGGCCCGGGCGGTGGAAGAATTTCAGCTGATCCAGTCCGAAGCCACATTGGGCGAACTCATTGACGTGATCATGCGACCGCAGTTTGTCCGCTATCTCGACGAGGAACGGCGATCGCGTTTCCTATTCGTTCTGGCGCAGGTGTCGAAGTTAATCGGTGTGCAGACCCGGGTGACCGATTGCAGCGACCCGAAGGACAACAAGTTTCTCGAACTGGCGATCGATGGGAATGCACGGCTCATCGTTAGCGGAGACTCGCATTTGCACGACATGCACCCGTTTCGCGGTATTGCGATCGTTACTCCGGCAGAACTTCTCGCGCGGTGATTGCGCGGTCCCTGGCTACTCGCTCGCTGCATACTCCGCCGTCAAGACGCGCGCCGGATGCACCATCGGAGGCGGAGTATATTTTGTTGTGCCCGAATAACCTGGCCACTGTGCGAGCCGGACACGATCCAGTGGGTCGAGTTTCGAAACCGGAGGTAAGCATGTCGGCATATAGATGTCGCGTCTGTGGTGGCGAGGCTGCCCGGAATGAGTTTGTCGATGAAGTGTTGGAAGTCGATGGCCGAAGGGTGCTGGTCGAGCACATCCCGGCGCTCGTCTGCGCGCGCTGCGGCGAAGCGACCTTCATGCGTGAGACGACCGAACGCATTCGATTGTTAGTCCATGGGCGGGGCCAACCTACCAGGACTGTCCCACTAGAAGTGTTCGAACTTGCATGAACAAGAAGGCACGCAGGCTGCGCACGCAGCACCCGGGTGCGTTTCTGGCGGAACTGCTGGGCGAACTGGCTGTTTCGCAGGCAGAGCTTGCCCGTGCGATCGGCGTTTCCGCCATGCGGGTGTCGCACATCGTCAAGGGCAAACGCCCCGTGACGGCGGACATGGCTCTGCGCCTGGGGCGCCGCTTCCGTCAATCGCCGCAATTCTGGCTCAATCTGCAGGCGCGCTACGAAGGCGGAGTATATTAATCGGCGCCGGAATCGCCTGGCGAGTTTCAAGCTGCCTGGGAGGGGGCAAACAACATGTACAAGACACTGGTCGTCCTTGCGTTGTGTTTCTCGGGTCTGGCGCAGGCGCAAACGCCGCGCCCGTCTTCACAGGAAGTGTGGAACGACCTGTTCGCCAAGCGCGAGGGACGCGAGTACCAGTTCAACAAGTTCCTCGCCGAGACCGTCAAGGGGAAACAGCCCGGCAAGGCGCTCGATGTCGGCATGGGGCAGGGGCGCAACTCGCTGTTCCTCGCGGCGCTCGGATGGGAGGTGACCGGGTTCGACATTTCGGATGTCGGCGTCAGGCAGGCCAAGGAGACGGCCCAGAAGCGCGGGCTCAAGCTGGATGCCCAGGTGGGCGACGTCGACAAGTTCGACTACGGCAAGCAGCGCTGGGACCTGGTGGTGGGGATGTACATGCACGAGTACCTCACGCGCAACGCGAAGAAGATCGTCGATTCGCTGAAGCCGGGCGGCATGCTGGTGATCGAGGGAATCCACCGGGACATCGACAAGGACAGCCTGCGGGGCGAGCGCTATGGTCATCGCACCAACGAGCTGCCAAAGGTATTCGGCCAATTGCGCATTCGCTACTACGAGGACACGGTCGCGCCTGCCGACTGGGAGAAGAGCGGGGGCAAGCCGGTGCCGATCGTCCGGATGATCGCCGTCAAGGAGCCGGTTGCGAAGAAATCACGGTGACGGTCGCGATCGTCCGGGTCCGCGCAATCCGTTATGATGTGCCGAACCACCGGAGGGGGGAGCCATGACCATCGTTCTCACGCGCATCTCGAGCATGCTGCTGGCAGCAGCCGCGATGCTTTTCGCAGCGGGCGCCGCGCTCGCGCAACAGGTCGTCAACTACGGTACGCAGCCCGCAACGCATCCGCTGTACATCGCGAAAGCGCTGGGGCTGTTCGCCGAGATCGAAAAGAAGCACAACGTGCGCATCGTGCTGCGGGTATTTCCCGCCGGACCGCCCGAGAACGCCGCCATGGCGGCCGGCGAATTGCAAATCGCCTCCGCCGGCATGGGACCGGCCATCATCGCATCGGCGCGCCTTCCTGCGACGCTGGTCGGCATCACGATCCTCGATCAGACGGCGATCCTGGTGCCGAAGGACTCGACCGCAAAGACCATGGGCGACCTGCGCGGCAAGCGGGTTGCGTTTCCGGGCGAAGGCACGCAGCAGTATCCGCTGCTCTTGAAGGCGCTCGCCGACGCGGGCATGAAACACACCGATATCGAGTTGTTCAAGACCGATGGCTCCCAGATTCCGACGCTGCTGCAGCAGAAGTCGGTCGACGCCGGCATCACCTGGGACCCGCATATCTCCAATGCGCTGGCCGCCGGTCACTCGCGCGTACTGCTGACCTCCGACAAGATCATGCCGATCAAGGATGGGCACTATGTCGGCAACGGCGAGTACGTTCACAATGATTTTCTCGCAAAACGTCCGGACGTGGTGCAGGACATCATGAACGCCAACGTCAAGGCGATCGATTTCATCCTCAAGGACCCGAAAGCTGCCGCCGCGATGTGGTCCAAGGAGATGGGCTTCCCCGAGAGCGTCATCAATTACTCCCTGTCCGAGCGCATTTCGGTCTACAACCGCAATATCGTTCCAGACAAAGCCACCGTCGACGCCTACGTGGCGTTCCTCAAGAAGGCCGGCATCCTCGAGCAGAAGGACAGCGTCAAGGTGAATACGACGTTTGCCGAGAAGGCGTTGTCGGCGAAGTAGCTTTCTGAACGTGCTCTGGAGGGCAGCGCCGCTCGTCGTGGCCTTCGCCGTGATCGTCGCGGTCTGGCAGACGGTCATCTGGGTTTTCGCGCCGCACGTCTCGCTGCTGCCGCCGCCGCTGCTGCCCGCGCAGGAGTTCTGGAAGCTGCTCGCCTCCGGAGAGCTCTTCGTCCACACCGGGATGAGCCTGATGCGGGTTGTCTCGGCCTGGTTGCTCGCGGGCTGCGTCGCAATTCCGCTCGGACTCGCGATGGGCTGGTCTACGCGTTTCGAGCGGATTGCCGATCCGTTCGTCGAGTTGTTCCGGCCGATCTCGCCGCTCGCCTGGATTCCGCTTGCGATCCTGTGGTTCGGCATCAACGAAGCCGGCAAGATCTTCGTGGTCTTCATCGCCACCTTCTTCCCGACCCTGATATCGACGGTCGCGGGTGTGAAGCGCATCGACCCGGTCCTCGTCCATGCCGGCCAGGTGCTCGGTTGCATCGATCAGCAATCGCTGTTCCGCAAAGTGATCCTGCCCGCCGCGCTGCCCTCGATCATCGTGGGCCTGCGGATCTCCTTCGGTACCGGCTGGGCAGCGATCATCGCGGCCGAGCTGGTTGCCGCGCGCTCGGGCCTGGGCTACCTGATCGCCAACGGCATGGAAGTGCTGCGCGCCGACAAGGTGCTGGTCGGAATGGTCATGATCGGACTCCTCGGCGTTGCATTCGACGCGCTGTTTCGCCAACTCAGCCGGCGCTACTCGTGGGGACGGACGTGACGCGCAGGCCCGGCAAGGCGATCTCGATCCGCGGGATCGCCATGACCTACGCGAGCGCCTCGGGCTCGGCGGTCGAAGCGCTGGCGCCGATCGATCTCGAAATCGGCGCGGGCGAATTTCTCGTCGTCGTGGGTCCGTCGGGTTGCGGCAAGAGCACGCTCGCCAACATTCTCGCCGGGTTCGGAAAACCCACCGCGGGAGTAGCGCTGATCGAAGGCACGCCGATTACCGGCCCGGCCATCGACCGGGGAATGGTGTTCCAGAGCTACGCGCTGTTTCCCTGGCTGTCGGTCACCGGCAACGTCGAGTTCGGCCTCGAGCGCAAGGGCCTGTCCAAGTCGGCGCGTCGCGAAGTCGCGCTCGGCTACCTGCAGTCGGTGGGGCTTGCAGATTTCGCCGACCGGCAGGTGGACGAACTCTCGGGAGGCATGAAGCAGCGCGTCGCGATCGCGCGCGCGTTTGCGCCCGAACCCTCGGTGATCTTCATGGACGAGCCGTTCGGCGCGCTCGATGCGCTGACGCGCCGCGCCCTGCAGAAGCAGCTGCTGCAGATCTGGGAGGAGCACCGGAAGACCGTCCTGTTCATCACGCATTCGGTGCCGGAAGCCATTTTTCTCGCCGATCGCATCATCGTCATGACCGCCCGCCCGGGCTCTATCAAGACCGAGATCCGCGTGGCTCTTTCGCATCCGCGCGATACCACCTCCGCTGCGTTCCGCGACTACGAACGATCGATCTACGCCCAGCTCGACGAGGAGCTGGTGAAGAGCTTCGCAGTGGAAGCTGCCGATCTGCGTCAGGGCGCTGCAGCGGATTGAAACCTCGCGGCTACGCGTACTCCGTCCTCAACATCCGCGCCGCCTCCACCATCGAGCGCAGTTTCCCATCCGCCACCTCGCGTGGCAGATATTTCATACCGCAATCGGGCGCGAGGATCACGTCCTCCGGCTTCATATAGCGCAGCGCACTGCGTATCCGTGCCGCGACCTGTTCCGGCGTCTCGACGCTCGGGTCCAGCAGGTCGATGCAGCCGACCATGATCTGTTTCCCGGGCAGCTTCCCGAGCACCGCGCAATCCAGTTTTGACTGCGCGGTCTCGATCGAAATCTGCTGGCATCGGCAATCGGCGAGTTCCGGCAGGAACGAATAGCCCGAAGGCCGCTCGTGGATGATCGCGGCGTAACCGAAACAGATGTGCACCGCGGTCTTCCCCGTGATCCCCTCCAGCGCGCGATTCAGAGCGGCGAGGCCATATTCCCGCGCCGTGTCGGGCCGCGCCTGCATGTACGGCTCGTCGATCTGCACCACGTCCGCTCCCGCGGCGAACAGGTCGCGGATTTCCTCGTTCACCGCGACCGCGTAGTCCATCGCCGCTTCCTGCGCGGACCCGTAGTAGTCGTTCCGCGCCTGCTGGCTCATGGTGAAAGGGCCGGGCAACGTGATCTTCACCGGTCGCGAGGTATGGCGCTTGAGGAACTTCAGGTCCTCCACTTCGACGGCGTGCCGGCGGCGAATGCGGCCGACGATGCGCGGCACCGGATTCGGATGACCCGAACGGTCGAGCGCGCTGCCCGGATTGTCGATGTCCACGCCTTCGAGCGCAGTCGCGAAGCGGTTGGAGTAACTCTCGCGGCGGATTTCTCCGTCGGTGACGATGTCGAGCCCGGCTTCTTCCTGCGCCCGGATCGCGACCCGCGTGGCGTCGTCCTGCGCCTCGGCGAGAAACGGCTCGGGGATGCGCCACAGTTCGCGCGCCCGCACGCGCGGCGGAAAGCGGCCGGCGAGCTTCGCGCGGTCGATGAGCCAATCGGGTTGCGGGTAACTGCCGACCAGCGTGGTGGGAAATAGCATTGCGCGAGCGTAGCAGCGCAGGCAGATACCCGCAATCTGTGATATGAAATGCCCCCATGGAAACCCTCAGACAAGTTGCGCTCGCCGCAGTAACCGTAATCCTGGGGCCACTCATCGCCGGGTGGGCGCAGGCGACGACGGTCTATGTCATGAGCGTAGGCTACTCGGAGGCCCAGGTCGTCATCAACGGCAACATTGTTCGCAGCGTGCGGATCGGAGAGACCACTCCCGAAGGGGTGCGGCTCACGAACATCGAGAACGGCGTTGCTGTATTCGAAGTCGACAGGTGGCTTTTCAGGCTCGGTCTCGGGCAGAGCACCTCGTCGCAAGCCGTCGTCCGGATGGGCCCCGACAGCCAGTTCCGGCTCACCGCCTACGTCAACCGCGTTCCGCTGCTTGCGGTCATCGACACCGGCGCGAGCTTCGTTGCGATGAGCAGTGCCACCGCGTTGCGCCTGGGAATCGACTATCGGCAAGGGCGTCGCGGCCTGTCACATACCGCGAATGGCGCGGTTGCGTCCTACCTCGTCGATCTTCCGAGCGTCCAGGTGGGCAATATCGTGCTCGCCAATGTGCCGTGCAGCGTTCTCGAAACCGCCCGGATCTCGCACAACATCGAAATGCTCATCGGAAACAGTTTCCTGAGACACGTCCACATGGAGCGTTCGGGGGACACGATGGTGCTGACGCGCGGCGATGCATTCTAGACTCCTGAAACGACTCATCGACTACGTTCTGCTTTTCTTGCCGCTGATCGCGGGACCCACGCATGCGCTTGCTGGCGATTTCGGCGCCTGCCTCGGCAAGTTGCGCAGGGACGCAATGGCCAACGGCATCGCCACGCAGATCTTCGATACCGCCATGACCGGCGTCGAACCCGATCAGAGTGTCCTCGACGCGATGGACAATCAGCCCGAGTTCACGATTCCAATCTGGGATTACCTGGCGAGTCTGGTCGACGAGGAACGCGTCGCCGATGGTCGGGCGCGACTCGCGCAGTGGGCAGAGGTGTTGACCAACGCAGAAGAGAAGTTCGGCGTAGACCGGCATACGCTGGTCGCCGTCTGGGGCGTCGAATCGGACTTCGGCAGGGTGATGGGCCGACGCCCACTCGTGCGCTCACTCGCGACCGGCGCGTGCTTCGGCAGCCGGCAGAGGTTCTTTCGCGGTGAACTGCTTGCCACCATGCGCATCCTGCAAAGCGGCGACATGCGGCCCGAGGTCCTGGTCGGGTCCTGGGCCGGGGCCTTCGGCCAGACGCAGTTCATGCCCTCGACCTACCAGAGATTGGCGGTCGATCTGGACGGCGATGGCCGCCGCGACATCGTCGGATCCGTGCCCGATGCGCTCGGATCCACCGCGAACTATCTCAAGGATGCGGGTTGGGTGAGCGGCGAGCCCTGGGGCTACGAAGTTCGACTGCCCGCGGATTACCGCGGCCCGTCCGGGCGCCGCACGCGGCAGGCACTGGTGCAATGGAGCCGGCTCGGAATCCGGAGAGTCGATGGAATGGATCTCTCCGGCGCCGGCCCGGCTGCGCTGCTGCTGCCCTCGGGCGCGAGCGGACCGGCGTTCATCGTGTTCAGGAATTTCGATGCCATTTATTCTTACAACGCCGCCGAGTCCTACGCGCTCGCGATTGCTCACCTGTCCGACCGACTGCGCGGCGGCGGCCCGTTCGCTGCCGCATGGCCGACGGACGATCCCGGCCTGTCGCGCGCCGAACGGCGCGAGTTGCAGGAACGGCTGAGTGCGCGCGGATTCGACGTCGGAGAAGTCGATGGCGTGATCGGTCCGCGCACGCGCGCGGCCATCGAGGTATTTCAGGCGTCGGCCGGTTTGCCGCCGGATGGCCGCGCGGGGGCTCGGGTCTTACAATCTCTCCGTCTGCAATAGCCCGCTGGAATTCTCTGGAGAACCGAAAAATGTCTCAAAAGTTTTTCCCCGCCTTCGCGGCAGCCGCCTGCGCGCTCTTCATACACGCCGCAATCGCGCAGACCTATCCCACCAAGGCAATCCGCTTCATCATGCCTTACCCGCCGGGCGGAAGCTCTGAAATTCTCGCGCGCCCGATCGCCAACGAGATGACCAGGAGCCTCGGCCATCCCGTGCTGATCGACTACAAGCCGGGTGCCGGCTCGAGCATCGGTGCCGACACCGTCGCCAAATCTCCGCCGGACGGCTACACCCTCGTGATGCTGCTCACCGCGCACGCGGTCAACGCGTCGCTGATGCCCAATCTCCCTTATGACACGGTAAAGGACTTCGCGTCGATTACGCTCGCTGCGACTCTCCCGCTGGTGGTGGTGGTGAATTCGCAGGCGCCGATCAATACGTTGCAGGACTTGATCAACGCCGCGAAAACGAACCCGGGCAAGCTGAATTACGGCTCGGCCGGCCCGGGCAATACCAGTCATCTGTCGGTCGAATACTTCAAGACCGTGGTTGGCGTCGACGTCACGCATGTTCCCTACAAGGGAAGCGGACCGGCGATCGCCGGGCTGCTGGGCCGCGAAGTGGACCTGATGTTCGACAGCCTGTCTTCGTCGCTCGGACAGATCCAGGGCGGCAAGTTCCGCGCACTCGCGGTCTCCACTGCCAAGCGCTCGCACGTGCTGCCGCAGGTACCGACGGTGCAGGAGTCCGGGGTGCCGGGGTTCGACATCTCGGTGTGGTACGGAATTTTTGCCGCCGCGGGCACGCCGAGCGCGATCGTGCAGAAGCTGAATGCCGAATTCATCAAGGCGATGGCCCAGCCGAAAGCGAAGGAAGCGATCGAAGGCTACGGCTATCAGATCGTCGGTTCCACGCCCGCACAACTCGACGCCCACGTGAAACTCGAGATCGCCCGCTGGGCGAAGGTGGTGAAGGACTCCGGCGCGAAGATCAACTGACATGATCAAGCACAAACAGCGCGTCGCGATGCGCGACCTCACGCAACTGAACGGCGAGGATGCCGACACCGCAGCGAAGAACCGGCTCGGCGGACGCGACCTCAACATCTTCCGGGTGATGATGAACCACCCCAAGCTGACGCGGCGCTGGACGGTGTTTGCGGGTCACGTGCTGCACAAGCAGACCCTGCCATTCCGCGACCGCGAACTGCTGATCCTGCGCATCGGCTGGCTGAACCAGTCCGAGTACGAATGGGCGCAGCACGTGGAAATCGCGAAGCGCGGCGGCATGGCGGAGGAGGAGATCGAGCGCATCAAGCGGGCGCCCGAAGCAGATTGGAACGCGCACGAGGCCGCGCTGCTGCGCGCGGCCGACGAGTTGTTCGAGAATTCCGTGGTCTCCGATCAGACCTGGGCAACGCTTGCACAGACGTACTCGATCGAACAATTGATGGACGTGGTATTCACCATCGGCCAGTACAACCTCGTGTCCTGGGCGCTGAACAGCTTCGGCGTACCGCTCGACGACTTCCTGCCGGGCGCCAAGGCATGAGGCTGAAAGGCAAGGCCGGCATTGTCGTAGGCGCGGGGCAGACGCCGGGCGAGACCATCGGCAACGGCCGCGCTGCGGCGATGCTGTTCGCCCGCGAGGGCGCAAAAGTGATTCTCGTCGATCGCAATCTCAAGCTTGCCGAGGAGACCGCTGCCCTCATCGCCAGTGAGGGCGGCACCGCGCAATGTTTCGAAGGTGACTGGACCCGTTCCGCGGACTGCAAGGCCTATGTCAATGCATGCGCCGACGCCTGGGGCAGGGTCGATTTCCTGCACAACAACGTCGGCATCGGCACGGGAGACGCACCGCCGTCGCGGGTGACCGAGGAAGCCTACGACCGCATCATGCGGGTCAACCTGAAGGGCTGCCTCCTGTCTTGCCAGGCGGTGCTGCCGGTGATGCGCAAGCAGAAGTCCGGCACGATCGTGAACATTTCCTCGATCGCCGCGGTGGCCTATGCACCGGGGTTGACCGCATACAAACTTTCGAAGATCGGCATGAACATGCTCGGTCAGCAGCTCGCGCTGTCGAACGCGAAGTACGGGATCCGCGTGAACACGCTGATGCCCGGATTTCTGGACACACCGATGGCAATCGAGGGCATCGCCGAGGCGCGCGGCGTTTCAAATGCGGAACTGCGCATGGAGCGCGACAGGCTGGTGCCGCTCAACGGCAAGATGGGAACCGCCTGGGACATCGCTTACGCCGCGCTGTTCCTTCATTCCGACGAGGCCAGGTTCATTACCGGCGTGGTGCTCCCGGTGGATGGCGGCCAGAGCGCGCGGGTCGGTTAGCGGACCTCACAGCCCCGCCTGCGAGACGAACTTGGGATTGAGGTAAGGCTCGATCGCTTCACTGCCGCCTTCCGAGCCGTAGCCTGAATCCTTGACCCCGCCGAACGGCACCTCGGGCAGCGCAAGCCCGAGGTGGTTGATGGTCATCATCCCGGTTTCGACCGACGAGGCGATCGCGTTGGCGGTCTTGGCCGATCGCGTCCATGCGTAGGCGGCGAGCCCGAACGGCAGGCGGTTGGCCTCCTTCACCGCGTCATCGAACGTGCGGAACGGGTTGATCAATGCGAGCGGGCCGAACGGCTCGACGTTCATCGCCTGGGCGTCGTCGGGCAGCTCGGTGATCACGGTCGGCTCGAAGAAATTGCCCTGGTCGCCGATGCGGTGACCGCCGGTGCGCACGTTACCACCGTGTTTCTGCGCGTCCTCGACGCTGACCTCCATTGCGCGCGAGCGCCGCGGATTCGCGAGGGCGCCCATGGTGGTGGCGGAATCGAGTCCATCGCCCACCTTGACCGTCTTGGTAGCCGCGACGAACTTCTCCACGAAACTGTTGTAAATGCCCTCCTGCACCAGGAAGCGGGTCGGGGAAATACACACCTGTCCGGCATTGCGATACTTGAAGCCCGCCATCGTCCTGGCGGCGAGTTCGACATCGGCATCGTCGAAGATGATGACCGGCGCGTGTCCGCCCAGTTCCATGGTGACGCGTTTCATGTACTGGCCCGCGAGCGCGGCAAGCTGCTTGCCCACCACGGTCGAGCCCGTGAACGATATCTTGCGGATGACCGGATGCGGGATCAGGTAACTCGAGATCTCGGCCGGATTGCCGTAGACGAGGTTGACCACGCCGGGCGGAACGCCCGCATCGGCATAGGCCCGGATCAATTCCGCAGGAGAGGCGGGCGTTTCCTCGGGCGCCTTGACGATGATCGAGCAGCCCGCCGCCAGCGCGGCCGAGAGCTTTCTCACCACCTGGTTGATCGGGAAATTCCATGGCGTGAATGCCGCAACCGGACCCACGGGCTCCTTGATCACCAGTTGGTAGACCCCTTCCGCGCGCGCCGGAATCACGCGCCCGTAGGTGCGACGCGCCTCTTCGGCGAACCAGTCGATCACGTCGGCGCCCGCGAGGGTCTCGCCCTTGGCCTCGGCGAGCGTCTTGCCCTGCTCCATGGTCAAGAGCGGCGCGATCATGTCGGCCCTTTCGCGCATCAGGTTGGCCGCCTTGCGCATGATCTTGGAGCGCTCGAAGGCCGAGATCTTTCGCCAGACGGCGAAACCCTTGCGTGCGGCTTCGAGCGCGCGGTCCAGGTCAGGGCGCTCGGCATAGGCGAGGGTGCCGATCTGCTTGCCGGTCGCGGGATTGACCACCGGCAGGGTGCGGCCGGAGGCGCTGGCGCACCAGGCGCCGTCGATGAACAGCAGAGTGTCTGGGTACATGGGAGTCTCGTGGTGGCAATGGCGAAATGCGAAGCGTAACCCGAAAAACCGCGTCGCGTCGCGTTCTAGCCCGACGCGGCGTCGGCCGCGGCCCGCAGCTTCCCGAGCCGAAGCTCGCGCTCGGCCACGAAGCGCCTGATCCCTTCGAATAGATGGCCAGGGCCCAGGTGCGCCTCGTCCATCACCTCGTCTACGGATCCGCCCGTGCGCCAGCGGTTGTCCCAATCGCTGGCGAGCGAGTACTCGGCGACTATCGGGTGCGCGATCCACTCCCGCATTGTTTTTAGGCTGCGGTTGGTGATGCACATCGCGTCCCACCGGTCGCCGGTCGATGCGATCTTCTCGCGATAGGCGGGGTCCTGGAGCGCGAAAAGCTGGGGGCTGATGACGGCGACGATGCGCACGTTCAACCCCGCCTCGTCGAGCTTCGGCAGGATCTTCACCAGGTTCGCGGTCGTCACGGTTCCCTGCACGAACACCGTGCCTTGCCGCGGGATCCCCGGTTTGAGATCGCGCAACAGATAGGCTCCACGCGCCGCCTCGAAGTGCGAGGCCATGCCGAGCTTTGCGCGGTCCGGAATCTCGACCGAAGGACGCGTCAGGTGCAGCGCCACGATCGGCGCCTGTTGCGCGAACGCAGCCCCCAGCACGACGGGAACCTCGTTGTATTCCCACGGGTGCAGGTCGATCACCTGCCCCTCGGGAAACAGCTGGGTGACGGCGGTTTCGAAAATGCCGAAGTGCGTGCGCGAATCCTCCGCGGTCTCGGGGCCCGAGTGCCCGGCGATCCAGAGAATCTTCCCGACCTTCAGTTCGCAGTCCTGTGCGAGCTGCGAAAACAGACGCATCGCCCCGTACTTCAGGTAGGAAAACGAAGCGTAGGTAGAGCACGCTCCCCAGAAACCATCGAACGACACCATCGGATCGGCCGCCAGATTCACCGAAGCGAGACCGCACATGATCCCGGCGTTCGTGAACTCCGTGATCTGCTGCGGCAGGAGGCAACCGCGAGGATTGGTGTCACGCTGGTACCAGCCCCATCCCTTTTCGCCTTCGAAATCCTTCGCGAAACCCGCGATGTTGGTCGAATCCGCGAGGTCCGCGGAGCACGCGATGAACATCGGGCGGCCGTAGTTCTTCCTCGCGTACGAATTCACCCAAGCCCCCCACGCCGCGAGCGCGGCGCGGTTCGGTTGCTGCTCGCCGGGTTTACGGTACATCGCCGCAGGATAGTTCCTGAAATCGTAGATCGCAGGGTCGGAGAACACCGCCGCCGTCTTTCCGCTGAGATAGACGCCGGCGATCCGCTCGGGGACCGCATCGGCGGCGGCCAGGATCCGATTGCCGATCGTCTCCACGACGTCGCTGCGCTTGCGCAGGACGGAAAACGCGATCTCGAGATTGGCCCTGGCCTGCGCCGATCTCAGCGCCGGATCTGAAGGCGCCGCCTTGCCTGCGCCCGCGAATTCCACCCCGTATTTCTCCATGAACGGCTTTCGCGCGGCCCAGAATTCGGGCGCGTTCATCGGCCAGGGCGTGCCGTGCGACTTGTTGTCGTACTTCCCGTAGCCCCGGCCCTTGCGGGTCTTTCCCCACACCATCGTCGGAACGCGAGCCGCATTCGCACCAAGAACGCCCTCGAGTACGACGCGCGTCATCGATGCCCAGTCCGAACCCTGCTCGGTGCCCAGCACGCGCCAGCCATAGGGAGCGAACCAGTCCGAAGGCGTGCCGTGCACGACTGAAGAGATCGCGTTGTCGTCGATGCCGAAATCGTTCCAGTCCACGAGAAACACGAGGTTCGCGAGGCCCAGCCCCCACGCCGAGTTCTTCGTCTCGTGCGTGGCACCTGGGGTCAGGCCGCCTTCGCCCTCCATGACAAACACCTTGACCCCTTCGGCACCTGCGAGCTTGAGGGCCAGCGCCTCGCCGGCAGCCGGCGGCATGCCGTGGCCGGAGGGGCCGGTGTTCGATTTGAGGAACAGCGTTTTGCCCGCCATTTCGGCGTGTCCCGGCAGGCCGCCGCGATGACGCAGCTTGAGCAGGTCCTCCCAGGTCAAGGCCCAGCGCCCGCCGTCGGGGAACACGAATCGCGCCTCGCCCGCAGCCGCGCGCATCCTGGCAATCTCGTTCAGCGTCGCCAGCGTCGCGTAGACGAGCGGCACCGTGTGACCGGCCGAGAGAACGAACCGGTCGCCGTAGGTGCGCCAGGGACGCAGCAGATCGTAGCGCATTGCCCCGGAGAGCATCGTCGAGAGCAGCGCATGAACTTTCGAGCGGGAGCCGCCGGGGTGGCCGGACTGGCGGTAGTTCAACATCAGGTCGATCGACTCGTCCACCAGGTCCTTGACGACCTCCCAGTGTGCGAACTCGGCCTGCGCTCGTGCATAGAGAAGATCGGTGTCCGAAACGGCTGTTGAATCGGTGTTCATCGCGACATTTTCCCCGGCGTGGATGCTGCCCCGGAGTTTAATCGTTTCGACGGAGCGGCGAAGGAGCGGCAGACCCGCGGCGGGTAGAATAGGCATCCGAAATCAACTGGAACAGAAAACGCCCATGCCCGGCCAACCCGAAATCAAGAACATGGCGCTGTTCTGCGACTTCGAGAACGTCGCGCTCGGGGTGCGCGAGTCGAAATATCCGAAATTCGACATCGACAAGGTGCTCGAGCGGCTGCTCCTGAAAGGCAGTATCGTCGTCAGGAAGGCCTATTGCGACTGGGACCGTTACAAGGAGTTCAAGGCGGCGATGCATGAGGCGGCCTTCGAGCTGATCGAAATCCCCCACGTGCGGCAGTCCGGCAAGAATTCGGCTGACATCCGCATGGTGGTGGATGCGCTCGACCTTTGCTACACCAAATCGCACGTCGACACGTTCGTCGTGATCAGCGGCGACTCGGATTTTTCGCCACTGGTCAGCAAATTGCGCGAGAACAACAAGCTGGTCATCGGCGTGGGCGTCAAGAATTCGACCTCGGACCTCCTGACCGCCGCCTGCGACGAGTTCATCTACTACGACGACCTGGTACGCGAGGACGAACGCAAGAAGGGGCGTGCAGCCGCGAAGAAACCTGCGCGGCCCCAGGCAAAAGGGGTGGCCGCCGCCAAGCCCGCAGGCGAAGGCGAGAAGGCGCTGGACCGGCGCCAGGAGGCCCTCGATCTCGTGGTGGAAACCATCGAAGCGCTGCAGGGGGAGCGCGGCGAGGACGAGCGCGTGTGGGGTTCGATGGTGAAGCAGGCACTCAAGCGGCGCAAACCGGGGTTCAGCGAATCCTATTACGGTTTCCGCTCCTTCGGCGCATTGCTCGAGGAAGCCGAGAAGCGCGCTCTGCTGAGGCTGGAACGCGACGAGCGCTCGGGCGGGCACGTGGTTCATCTGACCGCGCAGGGGGATTGAGCGATGTTTCCGACCGTCGCGGTCACAGGCTCCGCATTCGAGCGCGGCCGGCAACACGGAGAGCAGGCGAGTGAGCGCGTGGGGCGTTCGATCGCCACCTATGCGCGGCTGTTTGCCTATTGCGGCATGGATTGGCACGAGGCGCAACGACGCGCGGCCCCGTATCGCGACGTCATCGGCGGCTTCGACGCGGCGCTGCTCGAGGAGATCGAAGGTATTGCGGCGGGCTCGGGCCGGAGCACGGACGAGATTCTTGCGCTCAACTCGCGCACCGAAATCCTGCCGCCGAGCTATCCGGGCGATCCTGCGCCGCAATGGAAAGCGCTCGCCGAGCGCAACTTGGGAGCCGGCGTCCCTGACTGGGGGGAATGCACTGCGCTCGCGGTCCCGCGCGGGGTAAGCGCCACAGGCGGCACGCTGCTCGCGCAGAACTGGGACTGGCTGGGACAACAGCGCGCGGCGTTGATTCTGCTGCGCACCACCGAGGACGACGGCACCGCGATACTCACGCTCACCGAAGCCGGCATGCTCGCCAAGATCGGCCTCAATTCGCATGGCTTCGGCGTGTGCCTCAACATCCTGCGCTCGAAGGACGACGGCTCGCGCCCGGGCGTGCCGGTGCACGTCCTGCTGCGCGCGCTGCTGCGGCGCCGCAGCGCAGCCGAGGCGATCGCATTTGCGGACCAGCTCTCCTTCGGCGCGTCCTCCAACGTGCACTGCGCCGACGTCGCAGGCGACTGCGCCGGCCTCGAGTGCTCGCCGCGCGGCCTTTACGTGGTGCGAGGGCAGGGCACGACGCTTTGCCACACCAATCACTATCTTTGCATCGAGCCGCAGGCCTTCGAGAACGCGCTCGCCGCGAGCCTGTCCTCGCGGCCGCGTCTCGCGCACGCGCATGCACTGGTTTCAGGTATGCCGCGCCCGTCGCTTGCCGATGTCGAGCGGATATTACGCGACGAATCCGACGGCTATCTGTCCATCTGCCGCCGGCCCGATCCGTCCCTCGCGCCGGAACTTCGCATCGAATCGGTGGCGGGGATCGTCATGGAACTCGAGCGCCGCGTGATGCACGTGGCACCCGATGTTCCCTCTGCGAGCGGATTCAGTTCCGTGACGCTCGAGCGAGAGCCCGCCCTGGCGTAGCGCCGCCATTTCGTCGAACGCCAATTGCGGCACGCGCTACGTTGCGGCAGACCGCATCCTGGACCAAGGAACCGCCATGCCAACCGATCCCGCACAGACCTACACCGACCTGCTCGCTCTCGAGGGCGTCGCGCTCGAACCCGCGCGCGCGGCCGGAGTGGCTGAACTTCTGCAGTTGCAACTCGAGACCGAGCGCAAGGCGACGCAGCTTATCGCCTTCGAAGCGGAGCCCTCGGGCTTCGCACGCACGTTGAGGGAGGGAGCCAAGTGAGCGATCTCCTTGCCATGAGCGCGGCTGAACTCGCCCGCGCGATTCGTGCGCGCAAGACCTCCTCGGTCGAAGCGATGCAGGCGGTGCTGCCTGCCGCGAGGAAAGCGCACGAGAGGCTCAACTGCTTCGTGCGCATCGACGACGACGGGGCGCTCGCGGCGGCGCGCGCGAGCGATGCGGCGATGGCGCGCGGCCGCAATGCCGGGCCGCTTGCCGGCGTTCCGATGGCACACAAGGACATGTATTACCGCGAGGGCGAGTGTTCTTCCTGCGGTTCGAAGATCACCCGCGACCGGCCCGCGCCGGCGACCGCGACCGCGCTCAAGCGGCTGGATGCGGCAGGCGCGGTGCAGTTCGGCGTACTCAACATGACAGAATTTGCCTACGGGCCGACCGGGCACAACTATCACTGGGGTCACTGCCGCAATGCCTGGAACCCCGATTACCTGACGGGCGGTTCTTCGAGCGGATCGGGCACCAGCGTGGCTGCTCGGGCAAACTTCGCTGCGCTGGGCTCCGACACCGGCGGCTCGATCCGCCTGCCGTCGCATTTCTGCGGCGTAGCGGGCATCAAGCCGACCTACGGCCGCGTCAGCCGCGCGGGCGCGATGCCGCTGTCGTTCTCGATGGACACGGTCGGCCCGCTCGCGCGAACGGTCGAGGACTGTGCGCTCATGCTGCATTCGATTGCCGGGCAGGATCCCGCCGATGCGACGTCCAGCGCCTTGCCGGTTCCCGATTACCTCGCGGGACTGGAGCGCCCCGTGAAAGGTCAGCGCATCGGTGTTCCGACGGCCTATTTCCGCGACGCGCTCGACCCCGGAATCGAGAAACTTCTCGACGCGAGCCTGGACGCGTTCCGCTCGCTCGGCTGCGAGATCGTGGACGTCGCGATACCCGGCATGGATGCGTGGAACCGCGCCGGCACCGCGATCATCGCTGCGGAAGCCGCCGCCATGCACGCGAACTGGCTGCGCGAGCGGCCGCAGGACTATTCGGACCAGGTGCGCGCGCGGCTCGAGATCGGCGCGGGCGTGACCGCAATCCAATACCTCAACGCGCTTCGTTTGCGCGATGCGGCGCTCAAGACGTGGCTCGCGGAAGTCATGTCCAGGGTCGATGCGGTGCATGCGCCGGTGGTAGCATTCGCAACGCCGAGCATTGCGGAGACGGACGTCGGAGGCGGCGCGAAAATGAATGAGCTGATGGCCCTGGTCACGCGGCTGATGCGCCCGGTGAATTACCTTGGACTGCCGTCGCTCGCGGTCCCCTGCGGTTTCCAGACCCATGGACTGCCCTGCGCCTTCCAGTTGATCGGCAGGCCCTTTGACGAAGGGCTGTTGTTCCGTCTCGGTCATGCTTACCAGCGGGCAACCGATTGGCACACCCGGCGTCCAACCCCATGAGGCGAATATGAGCACTTCCAGCAAGGAACCGGCGGCGCCGAAAGCACCGCCGCTGGTGGTCGTGGCCCACGAGTCGGCCGACATTACGAAATTTTTTGCCTATGTCCTGAAGGACCATTTCAGCGTGCACACGGTCGCCGATGCCGCATCCATGGCCGCGCTGGCTGAAGGCACGCCGAAGCCGGGCATGATCCTGCTCAGTCTGACGCTGAAGGACATCGACGGTTATGAAGCCTGCCGCCGCCTGAAGGCGAACACATCGACCGCACGCATCCCGGTGATTCTGGTCGCGTCCCAAAGCGATGCAAAGGAGGAGGCGAAGGGGCTGTCGCTCGGCGCCGTGGACTACATCCTGAAACCCTACAGCCCGCCGCTGATCCTGGCACGCGTGCGTGCCTACATCTCTTTGCAGACCAGGCAGCTCGCGCTGGAGCGCATGGTGGCCGAACGCACGCATGAGCTGAAGCAGACCCGGCTCGAAGTCATTCGCCGGCTCGCGCTGGCGGCCGAGCAACGCGAAGGCGGACTCACCAACCGGGTGATCCGCATCAGCCATTACGCCAAGCTGCTCGGGCAGGCACTCGGCCTGCCGGCCGAGTCCTGCGAGATATTGTTTCAGGCCGCGCCGCTATACGACATCGGCAAGCTCGGCGTGCCGGAATCGATACTGATGAAGACGGACAAGCTCACGCGCGGCGAGCAGGAGCGCATGAAGAAGCACGCCGAGATCGGCGCGCGCATCATCGGCCAGCACGCGGACCCGTTGCTCGAAACGGCGCGCCTCATGGCGCTGTCGCACCACGAGCGCTGGGATGGCGGCGGTTACCCGCAGGGCCTCAAGGGCGACGCAATACCGGGGCCCGGCCGGATCATGGCGCTTGCCGACGTATTCGAGGCGATGACCATGACGCAGCACTACCGCGAGCCGATGGACGTACCGACCGCCGCCAAGGCGATCGCGGAGCAGGCCGGAAAGCAATTCGATCCGCGCGTGGTCACGGCGTTTCAGAAGGCGCTGCAGTTGTTGATCGAGGTGAAGGCTGCCTACCCCGACGAGCGGGCCGGCATGCACGACCTGAATTTCGCAGCGCCGGAACCGGTGCAAAAGCCGGCGGGTGCTCCTTCTCGCAGCGCCTGAATTTTCATACCGCCTCGGTCAGCCGGAATCGCACGCCGCACACATTCACGGTCCGGTCGCCGGCGGCGCAGCCATGCGCCTGCGCTGCGGCGACGATGGCCGCGCAGTTCGCGACCTCCAGCTCGATTCCCGCCAGCACCGCTTGCGCGGAGTCGGCGGGCAGAAAATTGATCGCGCCGGAATCGAGTGTGATGCGAAACGTTTCTGCGCTGTGGCGTTTCACGGGCCGGCCAAGAATCTCACCCCAGCGCGCGGAGAAACGCCGCGGATCGGGGCACTCGATCTCCGCCGCCAGCAGACGCTGCGTGACGTCTTGCCGCACCGCCGCCTGCCAGTCGGAACCGGCGGGAGCGTAGGGACCTGCCGGGTCTTCGCCGCCGGCGGTATGGTTGAACTCGATCATCGCAGCACCGGTATCCTTCGGGTGCAATTGCACGCCGAGGTAGTCGCCGTGGCGGATCACGTTTGCGATCCGCACGCCCAGGCTTTCAACATGCCGTTGCCGCCGTACCGGATCGTCGCAGTCCATGATGACCATATAGCCGTGACCTCCGCCGTGGCGATCCAGAAAACGACCTGCGGCCGTCCCGGGACGCGTAGGCGATACGATTTCGATGAAATTGCTTCCCACGGGGAACAGCACGTTCTCGAGCCCGTATTTCGCGACGTTGGCATCCCGGTAGCATTCCTCCAGCCCGAGCACGGCCTTGATGCGATCGGTCTCCCGGGCAAGATCCGAGGTAACGAGGCAAACCTGGCGCAGCCGCAGATACGGCGTCATGCCTCAGGCACCACTGAACGCAGGGGCCCGTTTCTCGACGAAGTGCGCCACGCCTTCCTTGAAATCCGCGCTCGCAAAACTCTTGCGCATCTCACTGTCGGCGAGGTCGAGTGACTGGTTGAAGTCCTGGCACAACGCCATCCAGACCTGCGCCTTCATGATCGCCATCGAGCGTGGTGATACCGAATCGGCAAGCGCTCGGGCATAGGCTATTACATCGTCCATGAAGGAGGCTTGCGGGAACACCTTGTTGACGAGGCCGATGCGTTCGGCTTCGGCGGCGCCGAACTTGCGCGCGGAAAGCAGCAGGTCCAGAGCGTTCGCAGGCCCGATGAGGCGCGGCAACAGCCAGCTGATTCCGTGTTCGGCGATCAGCCCGCGTTGCGCAAACGAGGTCGTGAACTTCGCGTCGCTGCCTGCGAAGCGCAGGTCGGCATAGAGCGCGAGTACGAGGCCGAGCCCGGCAATCGGGCCGTTCACGGCCGCGATGACCGGTTTGCTTGCTCGCAGCAGGTAGCCGAAACGGCCGCTGTAATGGGGGGCCACGTCGGCCTCCAGGCCACTTCGGAGTTCAGGCCTGGTGTCTGCCGTTTGCTTGGCCGTGGCGGTGCCGGGCGTGATCTGCTGCAGCAGCTTCATGTCCGCGCCCGCGCAAAAGCCGCGGCCTGCGCCGGTAAGGACAATCACTCGCACCGTGTCGTCCGCGATGGCAGCGGCGACCGCGGACTCCAGGCTTCGCCCCATGGCCGTCGTGTAGGCATTCAGGGAATCCGGGCGATTGAGCGAAACAATAGCGACCTTGTGTTTCACCTCGTACAGCACATCTTCGTAAGCGCTCATCGAGCGTCCTCCATCGTTTGGTTTTAACGACCCAGCCGCCCGTGAGTTTAGCCCGGGCAAACCAATGCATTACGCACGCTCGCCACGCGGGTGTACCAGGAAAAGATGCAGGGGAGTTCTCTTGTATCTCGTTGAGAATTCACCATAAAGCGTTCACTCATCGTATCAGCCGTACGAAACCGATGTACTTCGGGACGCCTTCCGTGCTTCGTCAGCGCGCCCCCGAAGTACCCGAATCCGCCTGTAACCGTATGAAAAATAAACGATACCAATACGATCTGCAGCCCCTGGCACGATCGATGCGTTGTGAAGGTCAAGCACCAACAGATCACCGACGGAGAACATCATGACGACCCTCACATACAACACGGCAGTTGGAATCGGCTTCGGCTGGAATCCCACTGGAAACGGCTATACGCCCATCACCGGCGCGAAAGTCAGCCAAGTCCTCAACAACGCGAAAAATGTAGCGCTCTTCTTCGCAGCCCCCTTCATCGGATTGGCCTACCTGCTCGCGTTCCCGTTCGTCGGTCTTGCGATGATCGCGTGGATCGCCTGCAAAGCGGTGATGAAAAACGTCGCAGTGCGCCGCATCGCGATCGCGATTGCCGCACCGTTCATCGCACTGGCCTTCGTGACCGTCGGCCCGGTCGTCGGACTCGGAGCGCTGGTCTGGATCGGCGGCAGAGCGATGCTGAAGACGTAGATACCGAAACAACGGTCGATTCGAAGGGCGAGGTCCGAAAGGATCCCGCCTTTCATTCGGTTTTCCCGCATTTGGACGCTTGCCCGAATGAAGCCTGCCGGTGCAGTATCGGGCATCTCATGACGAAGGGATTTCTCCCCGGATCGAACGCCTGGCTCGTACTGGTTTGCGGCAGCCGGGTACTTGGCGCGACCTGGTTCGTCGCCTACTCGGCAGTTCTGCCGCTGACGCAGTCCGCCTGGGGACTCTCAGGGCGCGACGCGGGACTGATCCAGTCCGCCTTCCACCTCGGCTACCTCACGTCGTTATTCATCGTCGGGTTTCTTGCCGACCGTTACGGGGCAAAGCGCACCTACGTTCTTACCGGCATCGCCGCGTGGGTGAGCCCGCTCTTCTTTGTCGCTTTTGCCGATGGATTCTGGTCCGCGTATTGGCTGCACCTCCTGACGGGGCTGTGCGGCGGCGGCACCTATACACCGGTGCTCGCGCTGATCAACGACAACGTGGAACGCGCGCGCAGAGGGCGCGCGATGGGGTTGCTGATCGCGGCATCGAGCGCCGGCTATGCGATTTGCCTCGTCACGACAGGGGTCGCCCTCAGGTTCACGGATTGGCGTGGTGCGATGGCCGTCATCGCCGCGTTTCCCGCGCTTGCCTGGCTGATGACTCTTTACGCCGTTCGCGACACGCCGAACACGATTCATCCGCGCCCGGCCGGCGAGTCGATGCTCGCGGCGTTGCCGGCGGTGCTCAGGAACCGCCGCGGCATGCTGTCCGTATGGGGCTACACCTGTCACAACTGGGAGTTGCTCGGTCTCTGGGCCTGGCTGCCGGCATTCCTGACCGCCGCGTTGATGGCCCGCGGAGCAGGCACGGCCGAAGCGGCCACGCTTGCACTTTCTCTCTCGGCAGTGACCTACGTTGCGAACATTGCGGGCAGCGTGATCGGCGGGACCATGGCCGACCGCTGGGGCCGCACGAAGACGATACTGCTGTGGTCCTGCGTCAGCCTCGCTCTGTCGTTCTCCATCGGTTGGCTGCTGGCGCTGCCAATCGGCCTGCTGGTCGCGCTCGCCTGCGTGCACAACTTTGCGGCG
Source organism: Betaproteobacteria bacterium (assembly GCA_016195915.1). Lineage (GTDB taxonomy): Bacteria > Pseudomonadota > Gammaproteobacteria > Burkholderiales > SG8-39 > JADGRQ01. Next base: position 64,369 of record JACPYS010000011.1, read on the forward strand.
ATCGCGGATTCCTCCACGCACTCGACCGTCCTGGCCGAAAGCGTCCCCGCGCATTATCTCGGGGTTGCCTATGCGGTCCGCTCCGTCATCGGTTTTGGTGCCGGCGTGGTGAGCCCGGTCGTCTTCGGCTGGGCGTTGGATGCGGCTGGCGGCGGCAAGACTTCGGCGGATGCGTTCGCTTGGGGTATCGCGTGGACGACGCTCGGGCTTGGGGCGCTATTCGGGCCGCTCGCCACCTTGAGACTTCACCGCAGCCGGTGATCGTTCTCGCGCGCATGCGCGACCGGGAACTCAGACGATCTTGTGTTCTTTTCGCAAAGCCTGCGTCGCGCTGTGGTTCACGGTTCCGTCTGGCGCGAGGCGTACGCCGAACAGTCGGCCAACCTTGCTCGCGCGGTAATAGCCGCGCGCGACGTCGCGCGCGACCTTTTCTGGCGCGCGTTTGAACGGATCGCCGTAGCCCCCGCCACCCGGAGTGGAAACCCGGATCACGTCGCCCGGCGCAAGTTCGATGTCCTGGTCCTTTGACAGGTGCTGCGGCCGGTAGGTCTTGCCGCCGCGGTCTATCGCAACCGTGTTCACTCCGCCATCGGCTCCGCCCAGCGCCCCGAGCGGCCCGGTGCGGCCGTGGTCCATCACCATCGAGGCGCGCGCACTGCCGCGGCGCACCCGGATCGCATAATTGACGCCGAATCCTCCGCGCATTTCTCCGGCACCGCCCGAACCTTCGTGCAGCGAGTATTCCTCGAACAGGACCGGGTAATACTGCTCCATCACCTCGATGGGCGTGGTCTTGGAGATGCCGATGGTCGAGCAGCCGTTCGATATGCCGTCGCCGGTGGCGTTGCCTCCATAGCCGCCGCCCGAAATCACGTACATCACGTAGGAGCGGCCGCGCTTCGGATCATGCCCGCCGACCGCGAGGTTCCCCGAGGAACCCGCGGGCGCGGCGAACAATTGATCCGGGATTGCCTGCACCAGGGCGTCGAACACTGCCTCCGCAATGCGCTGGCTCACTTCGGCCGCGCACCCCGATACCGGGCGCGGATACTTCGCGTACAGGAAAGTCCCCTCGGGATCGGTGATTTTCAACGGCTCGAAAGTACCGGCGTTGATCGGCACGTCCGGGAAGATGTGCTTCATCGCGAGGTAGACCGAGCTGCGCGTGGTCGCGAGCACGGAGTTCATCGGACCGCGGCAAGGCGGGGAGGAACCGGCGAAATCGAACAGAAGGTCATCTCCGACCGTCTTGGTGACCTTGATGCGGATGTGCAGCGGCTCGTCGACGACGCCGTCGGAGTCCACGATGGAATGGCCTTGGTAGGTACCGGCCGGAATCTTCGCGATCTTGGCACGCATCTGTTGCGCGGCGCGCCGGCGCAATTCGCCGATCGCTTGCTGCACCGTGTCCGCGCCGTATCGATCGAGCAGGGCGTGCAGGCGCTTCTCCCCGATGGCCAGGGCCGCCGCCTGTGCCTTGATGTCGCCGATGCGCTGGTCGGCGATGCGGATATTGGAGAGGATGATCGACAGGATCTCCTGATCCATCTCGCCCTTCTTGAACAGCTTCACCGGCGGCAGCCGCAGGCCTTCCTGTTCGACCTCGGTGGCGTGTGCGGAGAATCCGCCGGGAACCATGCCACCTATGTCAGGCCAGTGACCCGTGTTGGCGAGCCATGCGAACACCGTCCCCCGGTAGAAGAACGGCTTCACGAAGCGCACGTCCATCAGGTGAGTGCCCCCGAGGTACGGGTCGTTGACGATGAACACGTCGCCCGGATCGATCCTCCAGCGGTTGTCCCGCACGCGCTCCACCACGGCGCGGCTCGAATCCTGCATCGTGCCTACAAATACCGGCAGCCCGAAATCGCCCTGCGCGATCAGCGCACCGTCGGCTGCGGCATAAATGCCGTCGGAACGGTCCTGCGCTTCGGAGATGACCGGGCTGAACGCGGCGCGGCAGAACGCGAGGTCCATCTCGTTGCAGACCTGTTGCAGCCCGCTCTGGATGACGACGAGGGTGATCGGATCGAGTTTTGTCATGCCTGTCTCGGCGACCGTGATCCGAGCGCTACGGGATCCGGACCTTGATCAATTTCCGCAGCACGGAAACCAGGCCGTGCCGGAACGTGACCACGAGGACGATCATGAGCACGCCGTAGACCAGGACGTTGAGCTGCCCGAGCGGTCGCACGATTTCATCGAGGACGGTGAACAACACCCCTCCGAGGACGGGTCCGAGCAGGGTGCCCATCCCGCCAAGAAGGAGTGTGACCAACACCACGATGTCCACGCTCACCAGCGCATAGACAGTGGGATTGATGAAACCGCCGTAATAGGCGTAGACGGCACCGACGGCGCCGACGAGAGCCGAGCCAACGGAGGCGGCAAGGACCTTGTACATCGTGACGTCGATGCCCGCCAACTCGGCGGCGAACTCGTCATCAGCGATCGCGCGAAAGGCGGTCCCGGCCCGCGAGCGCATCAGCAGGTGGTAAATGGCGAGCGAAACCATGAGAACACCGAGAATCACGTAGTAACTCCCCAGGCCGGGCTCAAGCACGGCCGGCCCCAGGCCCTTGGTGTCGATGCCGGTTTCGCCGTTCGTCAGTGTTCGCAAGCCGAGAATGAGATTGTGGAAAATCATCGAGAAGACCAGCGTCACGATGCCGACGAAGATCACGCCGAGGCCGCGGCGCACGGAGACGTAACTGAACACGCCGCCCAGGATGGCGGCAGACAGGATGCCCACCGGGATGGTCGCCCAGGGTGACCACCCCATTTTCGTGACCATCAACACGGAGATGTAGCCCGCGGTTCCGGCCAGCGCGCCGACGCACAGGAACAATTGGCGCGTGTGCCCGAAAATGATGTTGAACGCGACCGCATAGGCCGTGTAGATCAACATCAGCGTCCCGATCCTCAGGTAGTGAGCGCTGCCGCCCAGGCCCAGCGGCACGAGCGCCAGCACCACGGCCACAACGATCGATGTCACGTACTCGGCGAGGTATCGGTTCGCTTTCATGTACGGGACGCGAACAGACCTTCCGGCCGCAACAGGATCGTGAACACTGCGGTCCCCAGCAGGATGATGAGCGTCAAATACGCACCGACGTAGTAGCTCGCGAAAGCATTGACGATGCCGAGCAACACGCCGGCCGCCAGCGTTCCGTTGACGCTGCGCACGCCCCCGACCACCGCGACGATCAGCGCGAAACTGGTCAGTTCGTTCCCCATTTCGGTCCCGAGGGAGGAAAACAACCCCTGGACGACCCCACCCAGCCCCGCCATCATGGCACTCAGCGTCACGATGAGAGTGCGGATCCTGCCCGGGTTGATCCCGCACAGCCCGGCGCCCACCTCGTTCTGGATGATCGAACGGATGACTTTCCCGAGCAGGGTTCCTTTCAGGAAAGCGAACAACAGGACAAAGGCGACAATCGCGATGGAGGCCGCCAATGCGCTTGCGGTTCGGACAGTGATTCCCCCCACCTCGAACGATGGCGTGGGCAGCTTGAGAGTGAGCGAAATGTTCGGAAACTTGTAATCGAGATAACCGTTCACGACGAAGGAAAGCCCCAGCGTGATCAGTAGTCCAAGCAGCAGTCGCTCTTCACCCGCGGAACGGTAGGCGGGCAGGAGCAGGGTTCTGTCCACTGCGAGGCCGAAGGCGCCTGCGCTCAGAATGCCGATTGCGCAGGCCACAAGGGGATTCACCCCGGCTTCAAGGCACAGGGCCGCAGCGATTCCGCCCACCACGGCGAACTGCCCGTGCGCCAGGTTCAGCACCCCTCCCAGCCCATAGATCAGGGTGATTCCCACCGCCATGAGGGACAGTTGCAGCCCCTGGACGATCCCGTCGATGAGAATGGCAATCACGATTCAGGCCATTCCCAGATAGGTCTTCTGGATTTCCGAATTACCGAGGAGATCCTCCGATTTTCCAGAAAGGCGTATTGCGCCGTTCTCCAGCACGTAGGCCCTCTCCGTAAACGCAAGGGCGTGGGGGATCTGCTGTTCGGCAATCAGAATCGTCAACCCTTCCCCTTTGAGCCGTGTGAGCTGCCGGTACATCTCGCTCACAAAAAGCGGAGCGAGCCCTGTGGAAGGCTCATCGAGCAGCAGGATCCTGGGTCTCGCCATCAGCCCCCGGCCGACCGCGAGCATCTGCTGCTCTCCTCCGCTGAGCGTGCCCGCCATCTGCCCCTTGCGCTCCTCGAGCCTCGGGAACACTCCCAGAACGAACTTCAGGCGCTCCGCGCGCGAGCCGTAGTTCGTGTATGCGCCAAGTTCGAGGTTCTCGAGAACACTCATCTGGGGGAAAAGCTCCCGTTCGGCCGGAACATAGACGACGCCCCGCTTGACGATCTCGTAATGGCGGAGCCCGTCGAGCCTGGCGCCCTCGTAGAGGATCCGGCCGCCGCGGAGCGCGAGCAGTCCGGCAATTGCCTTGAAAAGCGTGGTCTTCCCCGCGCCGTTGGGGCCGATGACCGCCACTGCCTCGCCTTGCCGCACTTCGAGGCTCACGCCCCTTACAACGGACATGTCCCCGTAAGCGACCTCGATCTCCTCCGTTCCGATCACGACGCTCACTCGGCACGGCCCAGGTAGGCGTCGATCACGCCCTGATCGCGAGCCACTTCGGCGGGGGTTCCCACCGCGATCAGCTGGCCGAAATTGAGCACCAATACCCGTTCGGCCACGCCCATGATGGCTTTCATCACGTGCTCCACCCAGATGATGGTCAGCCCCAGATCGTCCCGGATGCGCCGGATCAGCCGCATCGCCCTTTCCATCTCGGTGGGATTCAATCCGCTCATGGCTTCGTCGAGCAACAGGAGCTCGGGTCTCATTGCGAGGGCGCGGGCGAGTTCCAGCATGCGCTTTTCCTGCAGCGTGAGTCCGTCGACCGGCAAGTCCTTCTTGTCGAGCAGGCCAGCGAGGTCCAAATAGAATTCGATCCCATCCCGGTCCGGGGACGCACGATCGCTTCTGCCTCGCCCCCCGAAACTAGCGCCGATCGCGACATTTTCCCGGACCGTCATGCTGGCAAAGGAGCGGGGGGTCTGCAGCACCCGAGCGATCCCCCGCTGCGCGATCTCATGGGGCATCAGCCCCGAGAGATCGCGACCCTGAAACACCACTCTGCCTTCGGTCGGCCCGAAAATGCCGTTGACGAGGTTCAACAGGGTCGACTTTCCGGCCCCGTTCGGCCCGATGAGCCCGAGGATTTCTCCTTTAGCGACTGCGAAGCTGACGTCCTTGAGCGCGGGCAAGCCTCCGAAGTATTTTGTAAGCCTCTCGCCTTCGAGAACCGTCTCAGTCCTTCGGGACATAGGGTTCGACGGCGGGAGTGCGGAAGATCACCTTCTGACGCCAGGTCGCCCCGGCGTTGGTCTTCCCGGGATCTCCCTTCTCGTAGGTATAGAGGATCGGTTTGGCGCCTTTCATCTCGCCCCATTCGGTGTACGCAAGCGGCCACGCGTAGCCCGGCTGATCGTAGCTTCCCTTGCGGATCGCCTCGGCGACGACCTTCGGGTCGACGGACTTGCTCCTCTCGATCGCGTCGGCCACCATCTTGACCATCACGTATCCGGAGAAAGCGTTGTTGTCGAGCAGGCGCTTGTAAGCCGCGTTGTATCTTTCCGCGAGTTGCTTGAACGCCGCGTTTTCGAAATCGACACAGCTGTAGTCGACGTAGCGCTCGAACATCATGTCCCCGACCCTTTGCGCCATGACCTCGGCGGGGAACCACGGCCCGATGATCTGAGCCTTCATCCCCAGTTCGATCGCCTGCCGGGTGATCGTGGGAACGCCCGGGGGGTGACCGGTGGCGATGATCAGTTCAGGGTCCATGCCCTGGAGCTTCCTGAGATAGGGCGTGAAATCCTTCTCTGGTACGGGAGCCACCTCCATCTGGAGCTTCACGCCAGGCAGTGGCTTGATCAGGGTTTCCACGGCCTCGCGCAGAGAATGTCCCCACGCGTAGTCCGCAACAATTACGCCGACCCGAGTGATCTTCTTTTCCTTGATCATGGAGGCGATTGCGCCCATGTTCTCCGGCGCCGCCGGCAGGCAGGTGCGGAACGTGTAGCGGCTCGACTTCTTCAGGATCTCGTGCGAGCCCGACATGGTCAGGAAGTAGGGGACCTGCAGCGATTCCGCTTGCCGCGAAACCGCGAGCCCGACATCGCTCGAGATCATGCCACCGGCTGCGACAATGCCTTCGCGCTCGACCATGTACTTGAACGCCGTGATGCCTTCGTTCGGGTTGTTCTTGTCATCGCGCTCGACCATTTCGAACTTTCTTCCGAGCGCGCCGCCCTTTGCGTTCAACTCTTCCATCGCCATCTTCATGCCGTCGCGCACCTGGATGCCCCAGACCGTGAACGGTCCGCTCAGCGACGATACGAATCCGAATTTGATGGTTCCCTGCGCTTGAGCGCCGCCCGATAACGCGAACGCCCCCACCGCGACTAGGCCAAGCAAAGCAAGCCGGTGTCTGGTCATTTCCCGCCCCCTCTCAGTTGTATGCACTATATTGCCTGCTGTGGCGTATGCCCGCACAGCATGCGCGGCCACTCTAATTAGCTCCCAACAGCAGGTCAAGCGAGAACTGGACGGCACCAATCAGCTACTGCTGCCGTAGTCCAAATCGGGGCGCAACGAAACCGGCTCCCCGAGATTCCACAGCGCCCAATGGAGCTCCATGTCGGCATTGCGCAGGATCGCCTCGATTTGCGGCGAGTCGCATCCGCTCATCGCAGCAATCACGAGTTTGCGCGCCTGCCAGATCGTGGCGATGCGGTCTTCGGTTTCCATGGCCGGCCTCCTCAACGGTCCAGCGTCCGGCGAAACTCTTTCGGTCGCTGGTCGACGATGCGTTTGGTCTTGAGTTCATACCTCGGGAGGCTGCCTGGTTCCACCGGCTTGACCTCGAGGCGCACATGCAGCGCCTTGTGAATCCTCTCGGCCGCGTCCCGTGCGGCTTCTTCCCATAGCGCGCGATCGCCGGCGATGGTCTTTTCCGGTTCGAACCGCACGGTCATGACGTCGTTGTCGCCCTCGCGCGTGAACACCAGTTCGTAGTGCATGCTGACACCGGGAACTTCCGCGAGCAGGTTTTCAACCGCTGTCTGGTACACGTTGGTGCCGCGCACCGTGACCATGAAATCGGTCCGGCCGAGGACCGAGCCTTCGAACTTCGCCCAGGTCCGCCCGCAGCTGCAGGTGGAGCGGCGGCGCACCAGGTCGTGCGTGCGGTAATTGAGGAGCGGTTGCGCGGAATTGGCGTAGCTCGTCAGGATGTTCTCGCCGATCTCCCCCTCCGCGATCTCCTTGCCGGTCGCCGGGTCGATCTGCCAGGAGTAGACACTCATCTCGTCGACGTGCACGCCGTCGCCGTTCGGGCATCCGGGAGCGAACGCGGAAAGTTCTGCGATGCCAAGCAGCTCGCCCGCCTTGGCGCCCCACGCCCGCTCGATCTGATTGCGCATCGCCGGCAACGCGGTGGGACCGGGTTCCCCGGCGTGGTAGGTGAAGCGGATCGACGATTTGGCAAGGTCGACGCCCATGTCCGCGGCGACTGACGCCATGCGAAGGGCAAAGGTGGGTGTCGAGATCAACACCGTCGGTTTGAGTCTGAGGATCGCCTCGATGTGGCCTTTCGTGTCGAGTCCGCCGCCGGAGATGACGCGGCAGCCGAGCCTGCGCGCGCCCCAATACGCGCTCCAGAATCCGGCAAAATTCCCCCAGCCGAACGCGAAATAAAAGCTGTCGCCGGGCCGGATCCCGAGTCCCCAGTAGCCGTACACCCACGACTCGCCGTAGCGCACGGTGTCGAGCATGGAAAAGGGGATTCCCAGGGGTATGCCGGTCGTCCCGGAAGTCTCGCTGTGATGGGTGATGAACTCCTGAGGCAGAGCCAGCGTCGGCCCGTAGGGAGGCTGCTCCTTCTGCAGGTGAATGAATTCGCTCTTGTCGGTGAGCGGGACTTTGCGCCGGAAGTCCTCCAGCGAACGGATGTCCGCGGGCTTCAATCCGGCGGTGTCGAATTTCCCGCGGTAGAAGGGACTGGAGTCGTAGGCGTACTGGACCAGCGCCCGCAACCGGTGCAGGTGCAGCGCGTCCAGCTTCGCGCGCGGCATGGTCTCGCTGGCCTGGTTCCAGAAACGGCTCTCGCGTGCTTTCGAACCCAGGACCGACAACTGAACGGACGCCATTGCGAATCCTCCTCGATTCAATGAATCAATCTGCCGGTTGCCGCGTCGGGCACTTTCAAGCGGAGCTTTTCGATCTGCGGATCGATGTCCTTGCGCCACATCTGTCGCAACTCTTCATTTCCCCAGCGGCGGATGCCGTGAGCGATCGCCAGCTCGCTGAACCTGGACGCCGCGGAGCCGAAGGTATCGAGCGCGTGTGGATACCACTTGTCGATCGTCTGCTGCGCTTCGGCCGGACCCGCGCGGGCGAGATCCTGGTAGCGCGCGTCGCTCACCAGGTCCTTGATCCGCCGCGCGCCGAAGGAAGCGTGAAACTTTTCTTCGCCCACCATGGTGGTCATTTCGCGCGCGAGGGGCGCGTAGCTGCAGTCTTCCATGGCGCGCAAGTGGTGACAGGCGACCAGATCCATGCAGAAGCAGAAACCGACCACGTCGACCCAGCTTTCCATCGGCACGTTGAACGCCGCAATGGGGTGCTGCCCCATGCGCAGCGTCAGGAGCCTGTCGGCCATTTCCTCGCCATCCCTGCCGAACTGGCGCAGCAGGCGGCAGTCGATGAAGCCCTGGTGCGCCTCGTCCGCGGCGATCTGCGCCTGGATGAAGCGGTCCTCCGCGGTCGGGCCCTGATTGATCCAGCGCTGGTGCTGCTCGACCGAAGCGAACTCGGTGGAGGCGAGGGCGTAGACGATCTTGAGCAGCGTCGAGCGGTATTCGTCGGTCATCTGCTCGGGCGTCTCCACCTTGCGCATGCCGGTCAACGAACCCCATTGCACAGAACGCGAAACGCGCATGTCTGTCCCCCTATTTGATTGAACGCGCGAGAACGCGCTCGCCGATCCATCGGCGCTGCGGCCCGTATCCCGGGATGCTTTCGCCGGCCGCTTCGGCCGCGACCATGCCTGCAAGCCTCTGTTCCTTCGCCGGCGTGTTCTCGGCGATGGAATCGAGCGCGTCCTTGAGCATCGGCTCGTAGTCGGCGCCTACAGGGCAGACGTCTGCGCAGCGCCTGCAGCCGTTGATTGCTCCGGCGCCGCGCAGGATGCTCTGCCAGAGGTTGAACGTCGCCTCGGAGCGAAGCAGCGCCTTTTTCTTTTCCGGTGAATCGGCGTCTAGCAGCGCCTCGATCTGATCGGTAAGCTTGGCGAATCCGTAGGGCGAGCGGTAGGTGTCGCAGGTCTCCCAGTCGCGCTCCCAATGTTTCACTGCATCGCCCGGGCACGTCTTGAGGCAGCGGCCACAGGACGGCCCGAGGCAGAGCGAGCGCTCCATCCTGGCGTCGCATTCGACCTCCACCGAGCACAGCACCGCCGTCAGGATCACGCGCGGCCCGAATTCCGGCGTGAGCAGTTGCAGGTTGAGACCCAGAGTGCCGAGGCCCGCCTCGACCGCCGCGTGCGGCAGCGACAGAAGCGTGCCCAGATGTTCGCGCGGATTGCCCCGATACCGCCACGGATCGACGTGCGTGGGCGGAACGATGATCGCGGGGTAGCCCGCGTCTTCAAGCCAGTACACGAGATCGAGCGAAGCCGCCTCGAGCATGGTCAGCGCGAGCTCGTCGTTGTAGTACTTGTGCCTGTCGCCCCAGTCGGTGATGCGTGTGACGCCGGCGGAAAAACGCTTGGCGAGCACGATCACGCGCCCGCCGTCGAGCTCCGTGATATCGGAGGGGCGCTTCGGGTTCGCGGGATCGGGAGGATGCGCTTCGATTACGGCGCCGTCGGCGATGCCAACCAGATCGGCGCCGAGCGCGCGCGCCTTGTCCTTGATCTGCAGAGCGCTCAGGGGTCTTCGGTAGACGTCGAACATTTCAGCGCTCCCCGGGCTCGGTTTCGGCACGCTGCTTCTGCAGCAGCTTGAACGCCTGCATCTGCCTCGCGACGATGCCCTTATAGCCTTCGTCCCCCACCCAGCGCCGGTTCCATTCCGACAGCCCGGGGAGCTCGCCGCCGTCGCCCCGGTCGTGCGTTGCGCGGTGGTCCTTGTACCGCTTCGCGAGCGCGGCCTTCTCCGGCGTCTTCTCGGGAATGACCTTCTGGATGTCGGCGAGGTGCGCGTGATAATCGTTTCCCACCGGGCACACCGCGAGGCATCGGGGACAGTCACCGAAGGAACCCACGACGCGCAGCAGACCTTGCCAGAAACCGAAGAAATCGCGCGAGCGGAAGACCTCGGACGAGGTTTCGGGTAGCGCGAACAGCCGCTCGAAGATGCCGAGCATGGTGGCAAAGCCGAATTCCTGCGCCACGGAGGCGCAGCCACGCTTGTCGATGCCCCAATGCAGCACCGCGTCCGCCGGGCAGGAATGCAGGCAGCGGCTGCAGGATTCGCCGATGCAGACCTGCTCGGTGATGCGCTCATCGGGCTCGAGCTCGAGTTCGGTGAGAATGCCGGTGAGGTAGACGCGCGGCCCGAATTCGGGCGTGAGGATATTGACCTCGAGCCCGAGCGTACCCAGACCGGCTTCGACGCCTAGGTGCCGCGTCGACAACCGCCCGTAGCTCGCGCGCTTGTAGCTCCAATCGGTTTCCTGCGCGGCGGTGACCAGCGTCGGGTGTCCGGCACGCTCCAACTCCTCCGACAGGCGATAGGCGACTTTGTCCATCTTCCGCATCACCAGCATGTCGAGATACTGCACCGGCGTATTGGTCTTGCAGCGGAACGCGCCGCTGGGAATGCGCTGCGCCACCACGATGACGCTCCTGCAGTACCGGGAGATGCGTTCCGGCGTTTGCGGCCAGCGCGGATCGGGCGGAAAGGCATTCAGTGTCGCGGCGCTTGCGATGCCGACGAGGTCGGCGCCGAGTTCCTTCGCCCGGCGCTTTACCCAGGCCGCGTCTGGCGGAGGGCCCGCCGGACGCGCGATGCGTTCGCCGGGGGTGGATGTGTTCGCGGAACTCGTCATCGCGCCTCGCCTCTAGTGTCGAACCTTCGCCCTGCGGACAGCTTTCGCTTGCCGCTGCGATGCGGCCGGATTGCGATGCATTTTAGTATCGAACCGCCGCGTCAAGCGCGGTCGCGCGACACCATGCAGAACCACCGAGCGCAGGGCGCGGACCAGGCTTGGACCGTTCAGCGACGGCGCTCTCCGGTACCACTCCAGAAACGCACCGTCGTGGTTGGCCATCACGATTGCCGCGAGCTCCCGCACCGGCACGTCGGTGCGGATCTCGCCGGATTTCTGTCCGGACCGGATCAAAGCTTCGATGTACCTGTGCAACCGCCCGTAGATGCCGGCGATGCACCGGCTGATCCTGTCGCGGCGGTGGCTGAATTCCAGCGACATGAGGATCAACAGGAACACGTCGTCGCGGCGGCTCACGCCGAGTTTTGCCTGGTTGTGCAGGAAGGCGACGATGCGCTCCACGGCGGACGGCCCGGCCTGCCCGGCCGCCCGGATCGCGTCGTCCACCACCACCGTGCGCACGCGCTCGAGCAGCTCCATCAGGACCGAATCCTTGCTGCCGAAATAGAAATACACCGCCCCTTTGCTGAAGCGGGCCGCGGTCGCGATCTGATCGAGCGTCGTCGAGCGGTAGCCCTGCGACACGAACAGCCGCAGCGCCACGGCGAGCAGTTTCTCCACGCTGGCGCGCCGCTGCTCAGTTTTCTTCTTCATCGGCGGCTTCCCCGCTGCCCGAGACATCGATCTCGATGCCGTCCGCGACCCGGCGCGCCGCAAATGGCTTCAGGTTGCATTGCGGGCGATTGACGCGGCTGACGTGCCTTCCGGTCCGGATTTCGAACTCCCAGAAATGCTTCGCGCAGATCAGGACGTCCGCCTGGAGCTCGCCCCGGCTCAACGCGTGCCCTTCGTGCGGACAGGCGTCGGCGTAAGCGAAGACTTCCCCGTCGGCCACGAGCAGAATCAGATTCAGATTGCCGGCCCTCGCCTTGTTGATCCTGCCCTCGAGGATTTCCGACGCGTTCGTGACGCACCGCCATTCGGCCATTCGTCATCCCCCGGAATTCATCCCGCGCCCCGTGCCTAGCGGCCCTTGAACTCGGGTCGCCGCTTCTCTACGAAGGCTTTCGCGCCCTCCAGGTGATCGTCTGTCTTCTTGAGTATGCTTTGTCCAAGCCGCTCGAGGTTGCGGCCAGTGTCCGGGTCCACGTTGGCGCAGCCGTTGAGCACGATTTTCGCCAGGCCGAGCGCGAGCGGCGCCTTGGCCGCGAGTTGCCTTGCCAGGTGCATTGCGTGCGGCATCAGCTCGGCTGCCGGCAGGACTTCCTCCACGAGGCCCATCGCGAACGCTTGGTGCGCCGTGACCATCTCGCCGGTCATCACCAGGCGCTTGGCCTTCGCGATGCCGACGAGCTTGACCAGGCGCGAGCAGCCGCCCGAGCCGGGGATCAGTCCGACATTGGTTTCCGGGAATCCCAGTTTCGCGCCCTCCGAGGCGAGGCGAAAGTCGCACGACAACGCGAGCTCCAGACCCCCGCCGGCGGCCACGCCGTTGATCGCTGCGATCACCGGAATCTCGATCGCTTCCAGGTCGTCGAAGACGTTGTGGATATTGCGGGCGATGCGCCGGAAGCTGCGCGTTCCCGCGTCGGCCAGGTCCTGCATCCCGCGCACGTCTTCGCCGGCGGAAAATGCGCGGCCTTCGCCGGTGATCACCAGGACACGCAGCCGATCGTCCGCCGTCAGATCGCGCACCGCATCGCGCATTTCGTCGCGCATCTTCTGGTTCCAGGAGTTCAGCGTGTCCGGTCGATTGAGCGTGAGGACTGCAATCGCGCCCTCAGCGTGAAGCTTCAGAAACTCGTGGGCCATGGGGCGGTGCCTACCTGCCTGCAAACCGGGCAGGCCGTTTTTCCAGGAAAGCCTTCAAACCTTCAGCCACATCCTCCGAGGCGAACAGCTGGTTCTGGTGCGCCCGCTCGATGGCCAGGCCTTCGCTCAAGCCCGCTTCGAGCCCGAGGTTGACCGAGAGCTTGATGTAGCCCTGCGCCATGCTCGGGCCGGCGGCCAGCTTGCGCGCCCGCTCCATCACCTCGTTCCGGAAACTCTCCCCCGGGAACACTCGGTCGACGATACCCGCCTGTAGCGCTTCCTGCGGCGGCAGCGTTTCGCCCGTCACCATGAGGTGCAGCGCGCGGCTCTTCGCGATCAGTCGCGGCAGCCGTTGCGTGCCGCCCATTCCCGGCGAGAGGCCCAGATTGACTTCGCCCAGCCCGAGACGGTACTTGCCTTCGCTGGCAAAGCGGAAGTCGCAGGCGAGGGCGATCTCCAGTCCGCCACCGATGCAGTGTCCCGAAATCGCCGCGATGAACAGCTTCGGCGTCCGGGTGATCATGTCCACCGACTCGTGCGCGACGGTGAGGAAGTTCGCGAAGCCGGCGCGCGCGGCGCCCTGCAGCGTGGAGATGTCAGCGCCGGCGCAGAAGAACTTCGGCAGGGCGCTGCGAATCACCGCCAGCCGTATCGCGGGGTCGTCGCGCACGCGCTGCACGGCGTCGATCAGTTCCTTCAGCATTCCCATGTCGTAGGCGTTCGCCGGCGCGCGATTGAGCGAGATCAGCGCGACGCCGTCTTCAATTGTCAGGTCGATGGCCATTGAAACCTCGGTTTGTCGTGGGTTGTGCTAAACAAAGCGCCGGTTGGCGAGGTGATCGGGCACCTCGAGACCAAGTTTCGCGATCTCGGGAACCGCCTCGGCGATATAGCGCTGACGCAGTTCCTCGTTGGTGTGCATCTTGATTCCCCACTTGACATACACCGGGGCGTTGCGCGAGCTCGAACGGCCGAACATGTCGAGCGCCGCCGGCCACCACTTCTTCAGCCGCTCCTGCGCGGCGGCCTTGCCCTGCGGCGTCGCGCAGATTTCCGCCAGGTGCCGGAACCCGGCCTTGGTGTGGAATTCCTCATCCGCCTCGAGTTGCGGCGACACCTGCGCCAGCGGTTCGTAGGGGCTGCCGGTCCATTCCACGCCAACGTACAGTCCGACGCGATCGATGAGCGCGTGAAACCAGGCCAGATCGATCCAGTCCTCGAGCGGGATGTGGAAGGCGTATTGCTTGATCGGCAGATCCTGGTTGGGATCGACCCCGAGTCCTTGCAGAAGATCCGCGACGATCTGGCCGTGGGCGACCTCCTGCCGCACGATCTCCGCTTCGATTTCCATCGCGCGCCCGTGCGGGGCGAACCGCAGTCCGGCATTGGCGATGTTGGCCAGGATCTTCCGGTACTCGGGGTTGCCGTTGTTCTCCAGGTGCTCGTTGAGCAGCAGCTTGACGAGCATCTGGCGGAACTCCTGGGGCATCGCGGGGTCGTTGCGCTTGAAAGTGCGGCGCTCGGCGGCAGGCGGGGTTTTCGAGGGCGCGGTTTCTTTGGCACTTGACATACTGGCTGGATAGTATCTTTTGGCTGGACGGACGTCAATGATTACACGAACCGGGAATACTGGCGATCAAACTTCCACCATCAGGTTGCCGAAACCGTCCACGCCCACGCGGTTACCGGGCTCGATCACCGTGGTGCAGTCGAGTTGTTCAATCACCGCGGGCCCCTGGAAGGTCGCTCCGTGCGCGAGTTTCTCGCGGCTCAATATCGGTGTGAGACGGATACCGCCCTCGTACCAGACTTCGCGCTCATCAATCATGGCGCCGACGACGTCGGTTGACTTCTGGTCCGACGCAAGCACCGCAAGATCGAGACGCTTGCGCAGCCCAATCACCGCGGTGTGCAGGTTGACCAGCACCGCGCGGATCTCGGGCAGGGCGACGCCGAAACGCGCCCAGTAGGCCTGGTCGAAGAGCGTCTGCAAAGCGTCCCTGGAAATGCGGGTGCCGGGCAGGGCGATCGTGAGGATGTGGCTTTGTCCCTGAAACTGCATATCGGCAAAATGCAGCAGCTTCACGCCCTCGACCCGCACGCCTTCGCGCGCGAGAGTGGCGCGGCCTTGCGCGATCTGAGCCTCCAGAGTGCTGCGCAATAGCGCCTCGTCGAGGAGCGGCAGGGGCCTGTTGACGGTATTGACGTAGTCATGGCGCAGGTCGGCGACCACGCAGCCGAGCGCGTTGGTGATGCCGGGACGCATCGGGATGAGCAGCATCGGGATGCCAAGTTCGCGCGCGAGCGCCGCGGCGTGCAGGGGGCCCGCTCCGCCAAACGGAAACAGCGCGAAGTCGCGCGGATCGTGCCCCCTCGCGAGCGAGACTATGCGGATCGCGCCGGCCATCTTGTCGTTGGCGATGCGCACGATCGCCGCCGCGGCGCCGGTCGCGCTGAGGCCGAGCGCCTTGCCGATGCTGCGCTCGAAAATGCGCCGCATCACGTCGAGATCGACGCTTCCATCGACGCCGAGCAGCTTCTGCGGATTGAGACGGCCGAGCAGGCGGTTGGCATCGGTGATGGTCGGCTCCGCACCGCCGCGTCCGTAGCAGATCGGCCCCGGCATCGCGCCGGCACTCTTGGGTCCCACATGCAGCAGACCGTCCTCGCCGATCCAGGCGATCGAGCCTCCGCCCGCGCCGATGGTGTGCACGTCCACCATCGGCACGTGGATCGGCATCGCGTATTCGAGTTCGAGTTCCGCCGAGACCTGCGGCACGCCGTTCTGGATCAGACCCACGTCGGTGGATGTGCCCCCCATGTCGTAAGTGATGACGTTGGGCATTCCGGCCGCAGTAGCGGAATAGGCGGCCGCGATGACGCCGGAGGCGGGCCCAGACATCACGGTGTTGGCCGCGTTTTCAGCAACGATATCGGCGGAAACGGTGCCACCGTTACCCTGCATCACCAGCAGGTCATGCGCGAAGCCACGCTTGCGCAATTCGTCACGCAAGCGGCCGATGTAGAGATCGAGGATCGGTTGTACCGAAGCGTTCACCGTGGCGGTGACGCCGCGCTCGTATTCGCGGTACTCCGACAGCACCCGGTGCCCGGCCGTGACGTAGCGGTTCGGCCAGACTTCGCGCGCGACTTCCAGTGCGCGCTGCTCGTGGGCCGGATTGATGTAACTGTGCAGGAAATGAATCACCAGCGATTCGCAGCCGGCATCGCTGAGACGGCGCGCGGCGTCGCGCACGGCGGCTTCATCGAGCGGCTCGAGCATCTCGCCATCGGCATCCATGCGCTCAGCCACCTCGAGCCGCAACTCGCGGGAAATGAGCGGCTCGAACCAGCCGATCAGTCCGTAGGGCTTCGGCCGCGTGCGCCGGCCGAGTTCGAGCACGTCGCGAAAACCCCGGGTCGTGATCAACCCGGTTTTCGCCAGCTTGCGCTCGAGGAGTGCGTTGGTAGTGGTAGTGGTGCCGTGCACGATCAGCCCGATCTGTTTCAAGTCCAAACCCGCGCCATCGATCGCGGCGAGTACGCCGTAGGCCTGGTTATCCGTCGTGGTCGGCACCTTCGTCAGGCGTACCGCGCCGTCGGCAAGATTGACGGCGATGAGATCGGTGAATGTGCCGCCGACGTCGATGCCCGCGATCCAGTGCGCGCTACTCATACGGAAAGGTACTGCTCGCGCACGGCGCCGTTCGATTCCAGATCGGACATGGTCCCCGAATAGCGGATATGACCTTTCTCGATGATGTACGCGCGGTCGGCCACCGCGTGCGCGAAGCGCAGGTTCTGTTCGGAAACAAGCACCGTAAGGCCTTCCTGCTTCAATGCGCGGATCGTCAACGCCATCTGTTCCACGATGACCGGCGCCAGTCCCTCCGAAGGTTCGTCGAGCAGTATGGCCGCGGGATTGCCCATCAGCGTGCGGGCGATTGTGAGCATCTGTTGTTCGCCTCCGGACATGCGGCCGCCGAGCCGGTCCTGCATGCGGCCGAGGTTCGGAAACAGTTCAAACAGCCGCGTGGGCGTCCAGTACGGCGCGTCTTCACGCCTGGCTTGGCGGCCGACTTCGAGGTTTTCCATCACCGTCAGGTCGGTGAAGATCCGCCGTTCCTCGGGAACATAGCCCAGCCCCAGCCGTGCAATCTGATAAGGTTTGAGGCGCGAAACGCTGCGCTCGCGCATCAGGATTTCGCCCGACAGGGGACGCAGCAGGCCGATGATCGATTTTAGCGTAGTCGATTTTCCGGCGCCGTTGCGTCCCAGGAGCACCACCACCTCGCCTTTCGATGCCCGCAACGCGATATCGAACAGGATGTGGGCGCGCCCGTAGGCCGCATTGAGACCGCGCACGCTAAGCATGCATGGACCCCAGGTAGACCTCGCGCACGCGTGCATCGGCGCGCACATGCGCCGGGTCGCCCTGCGCGATCAGCCGCCCCTGCGCGAGCACGACGATGCGGTCGGCATGCGTAAACACCACGTCCATGTCGTGTTCGGTGAACAGTACGGCGATGTTCGAGTCGCGCGCAAGGTCCGCGGTGAGCTGCATCAGTTCGCTGCGTTCCCCCGGCGCCATGCCCGCGGTCGGTTCGTCCATCAGCAGCAGGCGCGGCGCGTTGGCGAGCGCGATCGCCAGTTCCACGCGCTTGAGATCACCGTAGGCGAGCACCGCGCAGGCGCGTTCGGCCTGGTCCCGCATGCCGACCCGCTCGAGCAGGCCTTCGGCTTCCTCGCGGTGCTGGCGGGCCGCCACCGAGAACAGCGAAGCGAGTCGCCGGTAGTGCGAGAGCAAGGCCATCTGCACGTTCTCCCGCACCGTCATGGAAGCGAAGGTTGCCGTGATCTGAAAGGTGCGGCCGACGCCCATGCGCCAGATCTCCCGCGGCGCACGACCCGCGATAGACCGGCCTTCGAACTCGAGCGTTCCCTTGTCGGGCAAAAGCTGGCCGTTCACCATGTTGAAGCAGGTGGTCTTGCCGGCGCCGTTCGGCCCGATCATCGCCAGCACCTCTCCCGCAGCAACGGAGAAGGAAACGTCGTCCACCGCCTGCACGCCGCCATAGGCCTTGCAGAGATTGCGGGCCGCAAGCGCCGTCATGACTGTTCGCGCGCGAAACGGCGGCGCAGCATTCCTGTCGCGCCCTGCGGAAAGGCAAGTACCAGAATGAGGATGATGACGCCGAGCGTTGCGCGCCAGAAATCCGTATTTCGCGCGATCGTATCCTGCAGCCAGGTAAACACCGCGGCCCCGGCCACCGGCCCGGTAAGCGTCTGGATGCCCCCGAGCAGCACCATCACGAGGCCGTCCACCGAGCGCGGAATCGCGACCACCTCGGGGGATATCGATCCCTTGGAGAACGCATACAGCGCCCCGGCCAGGCCGGCAAACAGGCCGGCAAGGGAAAATCCCGCCCATTGAAAGCGGCGCGCGTCGATTCCGATCGCGTCGGCGCGCAAGGGCGAGTCGCGCACCGCGCGCAACGCGTAGCCGAACGGCGCGTACAACATCCGCCACAGCAACAGGATTCCCGCTGTCGCGAGCACGAGCGTGAGGTAGTAATACGCTGTCTTCGAACCGAGCCACGCAGCAGGCCAGACATCCACCACGCCGTTCGATCCACCGGTGAACGAATCCCACTGAAACACAACCGACCACGTAATCTGCGCAAAGGCCAGTGTGAGCATCGCCAGGTACACGCCCGAAAGCCGCACGCAAAACCAGCCGAACACCACCGCGCCCAGCGCCGCCACAAATGGTCCGGCGAACAGCGCCGCCTCCATCGGCACCAGGTGTTTGAGTGCCAGGGCGGCGCCATACGCCCCCAGGCCGAAGTAAGCCGCGTGACCGAACGAGTGCATACCCGCGGGCCCGATGATGAAATGCAAGCTGACCGAAAACAGTGCGAACACCAGGATGTCCCCGAGCAGCACCAGCGTGTACGCATCGCCGAGCACCGGCATCAGCACAAGGACCCCGAGAACCGCAACTCCGAGCGCGAGCAGGTGCCGCGACGGCGAGCGCAACGGATCCTCGAGCGTTCCGGGCCCGCGCGCGACGGACGCGGCGCGTCCGAGCAGGCCCCAGGGACGAATCACCAGTACGATCGCCATGACGATGAATTCGACCACCAGCGTGAGCTTGGAAAATGAAATGTCGATCCCGTAGGCGTGCACCTCGCCGATGCCGATGCAGAACGCCTTGATCTCGGAAATCAGCAGCGCGGCGAGGAATGCCCCGGGAATCGATCCCATGCCGCCGACCACCACCACCACGAATACGTCGGAGATGATCGACAGGTCCATCATCAGCGTCGCAGGTTCGCGTGGAATATTGACCGCGCCGCCGAATCCCGCAAGCAGAGACCCCAGCGCGAACACGCCGGTGAACAGCCAGCCCTGATTGACGCCCAGGGCGCCCGCCATTTCGCGGTCTTCGGTCGCCGCCCGCACCAAGCTGCCCCAGCGCGTGCGGGTCAACAGCAGCCAGAGCAGCCCGAGCACCACCGGTCCCAGTGCGATCAGCAACAGGTCGTATTCAGGGAAGGCACGCCCCGCGATAGTGACCGCCCCGTCGAGACCGGGTGCACGCGGTCCGAGCACGTCCTCCGGCCCCCACGCCCAGAGCGCGAAATCCTTTATCACCAGCACCAGCGCAAAAGTGGCAAGCAGCTGTAGCAACTCCGGCGCCTGGTAAAGACGCCTCAGCAGCGTCGCCTCGATCATGGCTCCGATCAATGCCGCGGCCAGCCCGGCGATCAGCACGCCGCCCCAGAAGCCGAGCGGCGTGCGGCCGAAATATTCGACCAGGCTGCAACCCATGTACGTGCCCAGCATGTACAGCGAACCGTGCGCGAAATTGACGATGCGCGTCACGCCGAAGATGAGCGACAGTCCGGCCGCGACGAAAAACAGCGACGATGCGCTCGCCAGGCCGTTGAGGAACTGAATCAGGATCGCGGAGGCAGTCACGTCGCGGAGGCGGTCCCGACAGGATCTGTCGCCCCCGCGTACGCGGGGGTCCAGACGGCGTATCGTATGGTTACTGGATTCCCGCTTGCACGGGAATGACGTTTAGTCCTTGCGCCACGCCTTGATCTGCTCGAACGGCGGCAGGTACTGGTCGCCTGGCGCGAATTTCCAGTCCACCATCACGCCCTTGCCGTCTTTCCTTGCGAGCCTGCCCACATAGGCGCCCATGGTCGACTGGTGATCGAGCGCGCGCCACACGATCGGGCCGATCGGGGTTTCCATTTCCATGCCGCGCAGCGCCTCGATCAGCTTCTCGGTATCGGCGCTTTTCGCCTTGCGCAGAGCGTTGGCCACCGTCTGCATGGTCGAGTAGCCGACGATCGAGCCCAGGCGCGGATAGTCCTTCCACTTCTTCTCGTAGGCATCGCGGAACTTCTTGTGCGCCGCGGTGTTGATCGCGTTCCAGGGATAGCCCGTCACGTACCAGCCGTCGGGGGTCTCGTCCTTGAGCGGGTCGAGATATTCCGGCTCGCCCGCGAGCAGATTGAACACCACGGTGGTCTTGAACAGGCCGCGCAGATTGCCTTCGCGCACGAACTTCTGCAGGTCGGGGCCGAACAGCGAACTGAAGATCGCGTCCGGCTTCGAGTCGGCGAGCGCCTGGGCAACCGCGCCAGCATCGATCTTGCCGAGCGCCGGCGCCTGCTCGCCGACGAACTGGACGCCGGGCTGCGCCTTCGCCATCAATTCCTTGAACCAGCGGGTGGCCGACTGCCCGTACTCGTAGTTCGGATACACGATCGCCCAGCGCTGTTTCTTCAGCTTCGCCGCGTCCGGGATCAGCATCGCGGTCTGCATGTAGGTCGAAGGACGCAACCGGAATGTGTACCGGTTGCCATTGTCCCAGACGATCTTGTCGGTGAGAGGCTCCGCCGCGATGAACAGGACCTTGCGCTGGTTGGCCAGATTCGACACCGCCAGTCCGACGTGGGAGGCGAAGGTCCCCATCAGCACCTGCACCTTTTCACGCGCGATCAACTCTTCGGCCGTACGCACTGCGTCGCCGGGCGTGCCGCCGTCCTCGCGCGAGATGACCTCGACCTTCTGGCCGAGCACGCCACCCGCGGCGTTGATCTCGTCGAGCGCGAGCTGCCAGCCTTTCTTGTAGGGATCGAGGAATGCCGGGAATGCCTTGTAGCTGTTCAGTTCGCCGACCTTGACCTGGGCGTGCGCGCCGAACGATACGATCGCCGCAACGCCGAACGAGAGCAGATGCCGCAGGTTCATCGCAATTCTCCGGTGGGGTGATTCTCGGTTGGGTAGGTGAAGGAAGAAGGATTATCCGCCCAGATCGTGCGCTCGAGGTACTCGACGGTGTCTGGAGAGAAAAGTTGCTCTCCCGTCTCCACGCAGACTCCGGCACGGACGTGCTCGATCACAAAAAACTTGCCGTTCATCTCCAATGCGTACGTCACAGGTTGCTCGACGAACGTTTCTTTGCGCGCGCTCAGGTTCATTTCTCACACGTTCCTGACTTGAAATTCGGTCCGTAACATCTTGCGGCTTCCGTGTCTGCAACTACAAGGCTCTCGTCTTCAAATTCTACGCCTCAAGTGACGCGGCCGCATGGCCGGATCTGTGTCAGGAACACCGCGTTACGCGGCCGCCAAGCCATGCCCGCTCGCGCTCTGCTGCCAGACGAAGTCGTACACGCGACTGGCAACCGCCTCGGTCTCCTCGTCCGTGAAGGGCGGCCTTGGCAGCGCCCCCCAGAGGTTGTCGAGAATGAACACCTTCACTTCGGCCTGGGTGGCCGTGTTCTGGGTCCACGCCTGTATGGGCCGCAGCAACTCTCGTAGCGACGCAAGCAGGCCCTTGCTCGCCTGCTTCAGCCGCTCCCGGTCGGCCTTGCTGATGGTGTCCTTGAACAGAAGATCGAACAGCGCAAGCTCGGTGTCGCTGAGGCCTTCGTCGGCTGCACGCCGCTGCTCCGCATCCAGGCTCGATGCGAGTTCGACCAGCTGTGCGAAGGTTGTCTCGATCGTCCCCCGGTCCTTCTCGCGGTTGTACTCCGCGATGATCTCCTGGTACTTCTTGTAGTAGTCCATCCGCAGCGGGTTTCGGGCGAGCATCTGCGCCAGCTTCTTCTCGACAACGTCGCGGATATCCTGCAGGGCAGCGTGCTTGCGCCTGTGCTCGTGCAGGTAGTCAGTCAGATTGTCGTCGAAGCCGGCGCGGATATTCCGGTACACGGCCTTCAACTCGATGAATACCAGCGGCAGGCCGTTGACGAAGCAGACCAGATCCGCGCGGCGGTTGTAGTGCGGCACGCGCACGCCCTGGATCTTCAGCTCGCGAACGGCAAGGAAGCGGTTGTTGGCGACGTTGCGGAAGTCGATCACCTGCGCCCGCGCGTAGCGCGTCTCGCCCACCGCATCGCGCCACTCGACCGGCACGCCCGTGCGGATGAAGCCATAGAACTCGCGGTTGTGCTGCACCAGCGATCGCGCGAAGTCGATGCGCGTGAGCTTCTCGATTGCCTGCTCGCGGGCGGACGCCGGCAAATCAGGATTGAGGCGCAAGAGTGCCGCGCGCAGGTCGCGCACCAGCACCGCCTCCCGCTCCGACGCGCGCCCCAACGTGCCGTTCGGTCCGAAGGTCTCGGCGTTATAGGCGTAGACGTTGTCCCAGCCAAGTTTGTCGCGCAGGTGGTCAGCAAATGTCTGCTGGACCAAGCGGTCTTCGCTGTTGATGTCGGTAATCATCTGCGCCTATCCAAGCGCCAGCGCCACGGCGCGCACCGTCCCAATGGCACGGTCCAGGTCGAACCGAACGAATTCCTGCTCACGCAATACCGGACGCAGTTGTGCCTCCAATTGCCGCTGCAGCTGCTCCATTCGACCCGCCGAGACGTCTACCGGACCGGTGCGCGGAATGGCGATCTTTCGATGCAGCAAGTCCAGAAACGCAGGCTCGAGTGGATTGAATCCGGCATTACGTGCGGCGTGATCCACATCGAAGAAGTCGCGGATCGCGACTTCGCTTCGGCACAGCGCGGCGCGCACCTTTTCCGCCATCGCCTCCTTGTGCGACAGCGCGCGCACTGGCCAGGCCTCGACGAGCGGCCGGGCATCCAGAGGATCCAGCAGCAGCGTTCCTGCGGCGCCATGCACCGCCTCGGTCATGCTCGGTTCCCGGACACCCACCTCGACGCTGACCGGCTCGGTGTGTCCGTCCAGCAGGGAGCCGTAGGAGAGGACGGCATTGTATTGCGTGGAGTTGTTGAAACCGCGTAGCGCCTCTGCGACGCGGAGCCCGGGCACGCGCTTCTCGATCCGGTGAAGCGCCTGCCGCAGCGGCTCGGCGCTTCGGCTCCGGTCGCCTCTGGCCGAATCCACCGCCGTGGGAATGCTGAAATCGAGGTCCTCGCTCAACCGATAGAAGCCGCCGTGGATCTTCGACAGGCAAGTGCCGCCCTTGAACGTCAGGCCGGCGCATTCCGCAGCCAGATGCTCGAGCGCCACGCTGCAGAAATAGTCCTTCTCGATCAGGCGGGGCGCGAAGCCGGTTTCGCCGGCCGTGTACTCGATCGCCTGTCGCAGCAGCGCGCTGTTCTCGACGTGCAGGCGAATGGCCATGTCAAGCCGCTCCGTTCATGACGACGCCCCAGCGGCGATCGATGCTGCCGCGCTTGCGTGCTGTCGGTATCCAGGGGATCAGGCCGCTGGAGGGCGCCAGGCTCTTTTCCAGCTTGCGAAGAAGCCTCTCGCCCACGCCGGCGCGCTCCAGCAGCGCCCCGATGCGCCGCTTCGTTCCGACATCCCCATAGCGCAGCGTCATCTCGACGAGGTCGGCCGCGGCGACCCGTTTCTTCTCCAGCTCCGCGCGGATCCACCGATATCCGCGGGGCAGGCTGTTGAAGCGCGCCCAGTCGTAAACGGCGTCCACCAGCGCGCGCGCGCGCGAGGGGTACGTGGCGACCAGTCCGTCGCTCGTCCTGACCTCCTCTGTTGCGCCCAGGCGCGCATCCGCGACTTTGATCAGCATGAGCTGCACCGCGCCTATGCGGCGCGTGCCGGAAACCCGGTTGTTGTACGCATACACCCGCGCCGGCACCTGTTCGTCCCAACCATAGCGGTTGAAGACACTCAGGCCGCAGAGCTGGTACGTCCCCTTCACGTCCTCCATCAAAGTGTTCAGTGCGAGAATCTCGCCTGGAGTCCATTTCCCGCCCAAAGGCAGCGTTCGCGGCACCAGGTACAACCCCCGGCGTGCGCGTGCGATCCAACCCTCCTTCGACAGCCTGCTGAGGAGATTTCGCTCCGCCGGCGCCGTCAGGCGCAGCGCCTTCACCAGTTCGCCCGTGCGCAGCGTCGCCTGTCCGCGCATCTGGACATACGCAAACAGCCTGCGCTCCGCCTCTCCCAAGCCCTTCTTCATCGTTGCACACTACATCATGGATAATCGCTTGTGAGTTGATTATCCCATAAATACAATGCACAGCCGCCGCCGGGTCCTAGATGACCAACTCCCCGCTCATCAGGCGCGGCAGCAGCAGGTCGCGGGCGGCGCGGAGCTGCCGGTTCTGCTGTTTCAGGACGCGAATCTGCTTCAGCAACTGTGTCGCCTGCTCGTCAAACGCTGATACCAGCCGGTATTCGCTGTTGATGTCGGTGAGGGCCATCGGGTCAGGACCCTTTGACTGGATCAATAGCCGGAGCGCGGATAAAGCCGGCTCCTGTGGCGCTATTGACCAGCAAGCAGCCCGTTCGCTGCAGAATTAGGAACCGCTTGGTCAATAGATATTGCCTGCCCCGGCGCTCGGCCTCTGGAACGATTGCCCCCTCTTCCTTCGGCGACATTACGATGTCGAACGCAAACCGGTGATTCATGTCGTTCGCGCCGTCGCACACGCGGCGAAATGGACCAGCCGTTCGCCGTTGACGTCAGTGATCGCCGTCGGGCGGCCTTCTATAGGACAAATCGCCGGGCCATAAAGGACAGTTCCGTGTCGTGTCCTTTACAACAATCCCAATGAATCAGAAAGTTAGATAAATGCTTTGGAGCAAAGAGGGGCTGGTTCATGACAACTCCCCGCCCATTTGTCCTTTACGCTTCACCTCGGCAAGGCGGTAACGTCGCCAGCGTCGATCCCCGGCGAAGGTCATCTGACCATCAGCCACCAGCGTATCGAGGGCGCGCTTGACTGTCTTCGCTGAAATCTCCGCGCCGATCCGCCGGTTAATGTCTGCGCTGGATGAGTCGGGATAGCGATTCACGTCTTCCAGGATCAGGGCCTGCAGACGATGTGGCGGGATTCGCTTCAGCGTGGTTTTGGCATCGAGCCGGGCTCCGCGCAACAGGTCCGGCGTCACGTAATACCGTGTCCCGGAGGTCTTGCCGCTGGTTTGCACCAGATTCAGATCGAGCAGCCGCCCGAGCCAGAGTGCGAGCAGTTCGCCGCCTTCCGTTTCCAGCAGCAGCGCAAGTTCATGCGCAGTCAACCCTTCTGTCTGGGCAAGTGCGCCCAGCGTGATCCGCTCCCGCTGCGTTAACTGGAAACGTTCATCCGCCCCGGCCATCAGGCGCATCACTGCCGGCTTCACGATGCGCCGCTGAATCGTCACCTTCACCCAGTCCGCGCCTTCCTCTGACACCGGCGCCGGGCGGCCCTGTGACAGCATCCGGTCGTAGATCATGTCAAAACCGCTCCCTTCTCGCTCCATCAGGCCCAGATCATGAAACACCCGCGCCAGTCCCTCGTTGCGGCGGCGGCTGCCGAAGTCCTTGGGCAGGACGCCCAGCAGCGGTTCGAACTCGGTCTCGATCGCCGTCATGGCGTCGCTGATGAGCCTGGGCAGGTCGGTTCCGCTCGTGGCGGCCCGTTGCATGATGACGTCGTAGCGGGCTGACTCCGGTAACCAGAGCGCGCGGCGGCGCAGGTAGTCGGCCGGGAGCACCTTGCGCTTGGGCATCCTGCCGGTTGCCTGCTCCTCCTCGATTTGCCGATGGGCAGCCTCGAAGCGGTTGGCCGCATGCCGCAGGAAGATCACGCCCAGCACGGGCATGAAGTAGTCGCTGGAGGTGAGCTTGGAATTGGCGCGGAGGTTGTCCGCGGCCTCCCAGAGGTCGGTTTCGAGCTTCTCGATGTCTTTGAAGGTGTCGTTGGTCATGCGGCTCAAGTGTTCCCGTCGTCCTCGATTAGGACTGTGCGATCACGCACGGCATCATCCGGTCCGATTGGGTATAGGTTCTCACGCGACCTGCCGATCGTCTCTGTAATATCGCTCAAAACGTGACGGGAGCTTTGATGAGCGCGGCATGGCAACTTCCGCTTCCGACGACGTCAACCCGTATCAGCGTAATCGCGTCCAACGCGCGCAGGGCGGCTTCTCGTGCGTCGGCACGCCGCGAGCCCCGGAAGTAGGAGCCCAGGTAAGACCGTCCCATCGGGGCAGCCCCGTTAGCATCTACGTATAGAAACTCACGCACCCGCCCCAGGGTTCGGGCACATGCAGTGCGAAATGACTCAGCGGGGACTTTTCTTGCGGCGATGACGATTTCGATCTGGTCCGGATCAAATTTGTAGGAAACGCTGGCACCTTCAATCGGGAAGGGCCAATCCTTGATTCCAGTGAGCGCAACCTCCAGTTTAAAACTGCCGAACTCGAGCTTGGACACCGGCGCATCGCGCATTTGCTCGAGCGGCGTGGCTTGGACAGTGCTGCTGAAAGCGGTGGCCAACGCTAAGAGCAGAACGGCAATATGTGTATTCATTGCTCCCTCTAATGTCCAACGTAACAATTGCCGACCAGCGGCGGCATAGCCGCAGCCAACGCCTCACCCTGCAGCGAAAGATAAGCCGCATCGATCAGTCCGGCAGTCCGCATGCGGCGCACGACTACGAGACCGCTGGCGAGCGCAATGCGCACTGCGTTCCGAGGCAGCTCCCCGACTTCGACCGTGACCGGCAACTCACCGAGGTCGGAGTCTTCCTTCACAGTCCGAGCCGGCAAGCGGCAAATCGCCGGATGCTCGACGTTTACCGCGTTCGCGATCAACGTCGCCGCGGCATCAGCCTGTGAGGCCGTGCCTGCGAGCACCGTCACCGCATCCGCAATGCCAAGCGACTGCGACCTGCCGCGCCAGCCGGAGGTAGCAATGCCACGCGCGTCGTCGGACGAGCGGATCTCGAGGCTCGCGCCGATTGCGGGAGCGAAGATGTTCTCCACGACGCCGGCGCGAAAAGATTCACCCTCTCCGATCCAAAGCGCAATATCGCCGCCGTCGTTGACATAAGCCTTGCGCAGGCTCCGCCCGCCGAGCAACGCCTCGAGCATCTCTTCCGCCACCGCGCCCGCCACCGCAGCCATCGGCGTGATGAACACGTCCCGATGCGGCCATACGGCAGCTACCATCCGCTTCGCCACCGGACCGCGAACGAGCGGATACGCAGACCGCACCGGTGCGCGCAGCATCGCAAGCTCATCGACCAGCGTCTGCAGAATGTCCTGAAACCGGTCCCACGCCTGCCGGTATGCAGCTTCGACTTCCTCCCGCTCCCCAAATGCCTCGATCACGAGATCAATCGGGCCGTGCTGCAGGTGCAGCCTTCCGTCGGGGAGGCGCCCGCTCGCGGGACCGTTCATACCGGCCACGGGTTGCGGGGCAGGGCAGGGCGCGTCTCGTGCCTCGTCGCGCGCAGGACTTCCTCCAGCGGCACGATGTTTCCGATGTGGCCGCCCATTTCCGCATAGATCTCGCGCGTCATGGTGAACTCGATCGGCAGCACCAGGGCCGGGGTCGGCACGTAGCCGAAAGAGCGGTCCGGCATGCGAGACACGTCGACCATGACCGTGATACCGCCACCCGGCCAGACATAGACCGGCGCACCGCCGCAGGTCACGCGAGTGAACAGATCCTTCACCGAGCGCGTCAGCCGCACAGGATTTTCGGTGACACCGGCGCGCAGCGACCCGCCCGCACCGCCCATGAACAGCACGCTGCACAATGCCGGCTCGCAGTTCTCGGCGATCCGCTCGACGACCCGCCTCACGGCATCCGGCATCGCAGCTTTCTGCGGTTTCAGGCCGGCATCGAGCACGAACCACTCCGCGTCCTCGCCGGTGGTGGAAACCATCAGCAGGCGCATTCCGGGCCACGCCGTCTCCGGGTCGATTTTCTCGATGATGGAGAGAGGCTCGGTGATATTGGTCCCGCCCCATCCCAGGCCCGGCTCGGCCACCTTGAAATAGCGCCCCGGAGTCGACTTGCGCCCGCGTACGCGGATGCCGCCCGGCCGCATTTCGAGAAACCGCCCCGCCTGGTGCTCTGTGAGCACCCCCGTAATGTGATCGTCGACCACGATCACCTCGTCGCAATGACCGAGCCATTGTTTGGCGAAAATGCCGATGGTGGCGGAGCCGCAGCCGACGCGCATGCGCTCCTCGTGCTCTCCGTTGACGACGGGCGCCTTGCCGGCCTGGACGAGGACCTTCGAGCCGCCGTCGATCGTCAGTTCGACCGCGTCCTTGTTGGAGAGCCTGAGCATCGCATCGCAGGTGACGTTGCCTTCCTTCTTGCTACCGCCGGTCAGATGGCGCACGCCTCCGAGTGCCAGCATCTGCGAACCGTATTCCGCAGTGGTGACATGCCCGACCTGCTCACCCGCAACGCGCACCGCCGCCTGCTCGGGTCCAAGATAGCGGTCGGTATCGATCTTGATCTTCAATCCGCAGTAACTGAAGATGCCTTCGGTCACCACCGTGACCATGTCCATGCCTTCGGCGCTCGAGGAAACGATGAACGGCGCCGGTTTGTAGTCCGGGTAGGTCGTGGTTGCGCCGATTCCGGTGACAAACGTGTTCGCGGCGGAAATCAGATTGCCTTGCCAGGGTTTGCCGTCGAGGAAGGGCACCAGCGTCCCGCCCGCGTCGAGGCGACGTTGCAGGATCACCAGCGGATCGACCCGGACCAGCATTCCCTCCGCGTTCGCGTATCGGTCGCAGGCGCCCGATTGCCCCAGGCGGATGCGGCACAGCACCGGGCAGGCATCGCAGCGGATCACCTCCGCGGACGCATCGTCGGTTGCGGGCTCGAGCGCGTCTTCCGGATCGCGGGGAACCGGGTGGCTCATTTTGCCTTCAGCGCCGCGAGCAGGCGGTGCGGAAGTACCGGCACCTGTCGCATGCGCACTCCCGTCGCGGCGTGAATCGCGCCGAGGATTGCGGGTGCAGTGGGAATCAGCCCCGGCTCGCCCACGCCCTTTGCGCCGGAAGGGCCCAGCGGTTCCGCGTTCTCGACCAGGATGCATTCCATCTGCGGGATGTCACCGATGGTGGGGATGAGGTAATCGTGCAGGTTTTCGGTGCGGCCGGGAACATATTCTTCCATCAGCGCAAAGCCAAGGCCCTGGATCGCGCCGCCCTGGATTTGCCCTTCGACCTGGATGGGATTGATCGCCCGACCGACGTCGTGCGCCGCGATCAGCCGAAGCACCCGAGTCGTACCGAGCGCGAGGTCGACCTCGACCTGAGCGATCTGCGCGGCAAAAGCGTAGGTAGCATAGGGGACGCCCTGGCCGTCCGCGTCGCAGGGCGTCGTCGGCGGGTCGAAAGTTCCGCTGCCGGTCAGCACGTCACGATCGCTGTCTCCCGCGAGAGCGGAAAGCGCGAGGCGGTGGGTAATTCCATCCTTGCGGAACACCACTGCGCCGCGCCCTAGGGAAAGCCGGTAGCGCCGATCGCGCCATTCCCCCTCCGGCGCCCTGGCGGCAGCAAAGATCCGCTGGCGCAGGTCGAGGCCTGCGAGTTCAGCGGCTTTTCCGGATACAAAGGTCTGCCTCGAAGCGGAGGTCTTGCCCGCATCGGCCGTGCGATCGGTATCGCCGGCCACAATCTGGAATTCATGCATCGGCAAGCCGAGCGCATCGGCCGCGATCTGGGTGAGGATGGTGTTGGATCCCTGCCCGATGTCCACCGCGCCGTTGTAGAGCGTGACTTCGCCGGTGCGCGACAGCCCGATGCGCATGGTCGAGGGATTCGACAGCGACGTATTGCCGATCCCGTACCACATGCAACCGACGCCCGCGCCGCGGCGAAGCGGCGAACCGTCGCGCTGCGCCTCCCGGTTCATTCGCTCGCATTCCTGGTTCAACTCCCTCCATTGCGGCGCGAGCGCATCGAGGCAATCGACTAATCCCGCAGAATGCTCGAGCAGCTGGCCGGTGGCGGTGCGCTCGCCCGCCTTCAGCGCGTTGCGGCGCCGGAATTCCAGACGGTCGATGCCCATCCGGTCGGCAAGTTCGTCCATCATCGCTTCATGCGCGATCGCGCCCTGCGGAACCCCGAAGCCGCGAAACGCCCCGGAAGGATGACAATGCGTGAAAAAGCCGCGGCCGCGCGTCCTGACGTGCGGCACGCAATACGGTCCGCTGGCGTGGATGGGAACACGCGTTGCCACCGTCGGACCCCAGCTTGCGTAAGCACCGGTATCGAAATCGGCGTCGACTTCGCAGGCGAGGAGGCGACCGAGCGCATCGCACCCGAACTTCGCGTGAATTCGCGCAGGATGGCGCTTGGTCGTTGCGGCCATGCTCTCGGGCCGCGTATAGACGCAGGCGACCGGCTTGCGCGTCAGCCAGGCGGCGAGCGCGACGAGCGGCTGCACCGAAAGATCGAGCTTCCCGCCGAACCCGCCGCCGCACGCCGTCGGCACGATGCGCACCTGCTCGGGCCGCAGTTTCATCACCACGGCCACCTCGTCGCGGTCCATGTAGGGCGTCTGCGTGGTAACGTGGATTTCGATGCGCGCATCTCCTCCCACCCCGATGCGCTCCGCCCACCCGGCCTCCGTCTCGATGTAGGCATGCTCGACGAACGACGTCTCGAAAATGCCTTCGGCTACGGCTGCACAGCTCGCGAACTGGGCCGCCGCATCTCCCTTTCGCACGCCACCGTCCTGCAGAAGATTGCCCGGTTTTGCCGCCTGCACCAGCGGCGCGCCGGGTGCCATCGCCGCCTGCAGCCCCATGACCGGCGGCAGCGGTTCGTACTCGATCGGCAGGTCCGCATCGGGGAGCCCATCCACCGCGTCTCGCGTACCGACCAGCGCGAGCACCGCTTCGCCGCGAAAGCGCGCTTCCTCATTCGCCAGTACCGGCTGGTCCTTGACGGTCGGATAGATTCCAAAACCGTTCGAAGGGACGTCACGCGATCTCAGGATGCACACCAGGCCGGGCGTGCGCTGCACGACCCTTTCCAGGTCGCCGATGATGAAGCGCGCGTGATGGTGTGGCGAGCGCACCACGCGCAGCCAGAGGGCATTTTTCGGAATCGCGTCCGCGCCGAAGCGCTCGCTACCTGTCAGCTTGGCGACGCCGTCGACCTTTCCCACGCGCGCACCGACGGCCCGTCCGACGGACGGTGCGGGCGGATCCGCCGGCGCCGCGGCAGCATCGATGACCGCCTCGATGATCTTCTGGTACCCCGTGCAGCGGCATAGCACGCCGCCGAGCGCCTGTTTCACCTGCTCCGCATCGGGCCGCGTCACACGGGAGAGCAGGTCCGCGGCGGCCATCAGGACACCGGGTGTGCAAATGCCGCACTGCGCCGCGCCGTGCCTGTGGAACGAGCGCTGCAAAGCCGAAAGTTCGCCGTCGCGGGCCAGACCCTCCACGGTCAGCACCTCGGCGCCTCCCACCTGGCCAACCGGCGTGAGGCAGGCGCAGACCTGCCGGCCATCGAGCAGCACGGTGCATGCGCCACAATCGCCTGCGTTGCAGCCGATCTTGGTGCCCGTCAATCCGAGTTCATCGCGCAGCACGTCGGACAGGCGTGTGACGGGCGCACCCGCATACCGAACGCGTTTTCCGTTCACCTTGAAGACGATCTGCTGCTTCATTCCCCGGCTCCGAGCTGATCAAGCATTCGTCGCACCAGTGTAAGCGCGGCTTCGGCTCGGTAGGACCCGCTTGCCCGCACGTCGTCGATCGGCGCGAGCCGCCGCAGCTGCGACGCATTGGCCTTCGCCCCAAGCCCGGCACCCAGTGCTTCGCCGGCGAGCGCAGCTTCCAGCTCGGGCAACCTGCGCGCAACGGGTGAGCAGGCACCCACCGCGATGCGTGCCTTGCGCAGCTTGCCGTGTTCGTGTTCGATGGTCGCTGCCGCGATCACGATCGAGATGACGAGGTATTTGCGTGTTCCCAGCTTGAGAAAGTGGCTGCGTGCGGCGTGCCTGGCCTTGGGCACGATCACCGCGGTTGCGAGTTCTCCACGCGCAAGTGCCGTGCGCCGGTTGTCGAGCAGGAACTCAGGCAACGCGATGCGCCGGGTCCCGCCAGCGCTCGCAATCTCGACTTGCGCGTCGAGCGCGAGCAGGGGAGGGATGCCGTCTGCCGCCGGAGACGCATTGCACAGGTTGCCCGCGATGGTTCCGCGGTTCTGTATCTGCACGCCCCCGATTTCGCGCGCGGCGAGCTTGAGCCCGTCGAACAGCGGGGGCAATCCTGTTTCGATCACCTCGGTCCAGGTCGTGGTCGCGCCGATGCGCCAGTGCCCGCGCTGTTCGGTGATGCCACGCAGGCTGCGGATCGCCGAGATGTCGAGGATGTCCCGGCGCGGCGGCGTGCTTGCATGGGCAGGGTAAAAGTCCGTGCCGCCGGCGAGGATCGTGGTTTCGCCCCCCGCGAGCATGCGCAGGGCTTCGTCCAACCGGGCAGGACGTGCATAGGCGGGCATCGGGAACGCTGGTCTCGCCTGCTTGGTGTGATGAACTCGTGATGGACCGGATGGAAAATTCGCATATCCTACACACAGCGAGACGATTTGAGCCAATGAGCGAGTCCCTTCCCGATCGAATCGGCAAGTACCCCGTCGTCCGCGCCCTGGGGAGCGGCGCGACGAGCCGCGTTTATCTGGCCGAAGACCCGTTCACCGGCCTGAACGTGGCGATCAAGGTCATCAAGGGAGAATTGATCGCCGACCGCGAGATGCGCCGGCGCATTCACCGCGCATACCTGAACGAAGCTGCCCTCGCGGGCAAGCTCATACACCCGCACATCGTGGCGATCTACGATGCGGTCAATGAACCGGACCAGAGCTACATCGTGATGGAGTACGTCACCGGCGGCACGCTCGAGCGGCACTGCATTTTCGATGCGCTTCTGCCGGTCGAGCGCGTCGTCACGCTCGTTTTCAAGGTCGGCCTCGCGCTTGCGTACGCGCAGCAACAGGGCGTGATCCACTGCGACATCAAACCCGGCAATCTTCTGCTCGCGGGGGATACCGAACCCAAGATCAGCGATTTCGGCGCCGCCCACAATCT
Organism: Betaproteobacteria bacterium; assembly: GCA_016195915.1. Lineage (GTDB taxonomy): Bacteria > Pseudomonadota > Gammaproteobacteria > Burkholderiales > SG8-39 > JADGRQ01. The sequence goes on from JACPYS010000011.1 coordinate 97,672, forward strand.
GGCTGCTGAACATACCTATCTGTCGGGGATCGGCTCTCCGACCTACATGTCGCCGGAACAGGTGGAGGACAAGCGCCTCAATCACCAGACCGACATTTACTCGCTCGGCGTCGTTCTGTACCACCTGTTGACGGGGAAACGCCCGTTCCAGGGATCTACCCGCGAAAGCCTGCTGTACCAGATCGTCCATCTCGAACCGCTGCCGCCGTCGCTGCACAGGCCGGAGATCCCGCCCGGACTCGACGCCATCGTGATGCGCGCGCTCGCCAAGAGCCGCGAAGAACGCTATCTGGAATGGCGCGACTTCGCGCGCGATCTGGAGCGCTTGTTCGAGCACCTTTCGGTTCCGGACCAGGATCTTTCCGATGCGGAAAAGTTCAGCACGCTCCGTCTGTTGCCGTTCTTCAGCGGGTTCGGTGACGTCGAGATCTGGGAAACGCTGCGCATCAGCCACTGGCATCGGATGCCCGCCGGCACGACCGTCGTCCGGGAGGGCGATGAGGACGACGGATTTTTCATCCTCGCGGCGGGTGAGGCGTTTGTCAATCGCGCCGGCGTCGCCCTCGATACGCTCATGCGCGGCCATTGCTTCGGCAAGATACTGTATTTTGAAGCAGGCAACGCGCGGCGTACCACCTCCATTCTGGCCACGACCTCCGTGGTTCTGATGGAAATCAAGGCCAGCGCGCTCGCACGAGCTTCACCGGCCTGCCAGGTGCAGTACTACCAGTCTTTCCTGCGCATCCTCATGAAACGAATCGAGCGCTTCGAGCAACGCCTGGTGGCCGGGACTTCCGCGGAACAGGACCCGGACGCGACCGTCGACGAGCACTGTTCGGGCTGAAGGCGCTCAGCCGCCGCGCTCGAGCAGCCGGCGCACGATCGCTGCCATGCGGGCATATTGTCCGTCGTCCGGAACAGCGCCGATCGCATGCCACTGCGCGACCATCGCCTCGGGTTCCTGCGCTGCAGGGCCGCCGCTGCGGAAGCGCTCCTGCAGCCTGCTGAGAGACCGCGCGCGGCGCGCGAGCGCGTCGCTCTCCGGTGTGGGCAATTCAAGCGCGATTTCGAGGTCGATGAGCAGCGCCGCGCGCGCCGCGCGGCCCTTCGCCAGCGACTCGGCTCGGGCAGACACCGCAGCATCCAGGCGTGCCCGCAGCACACGGTCCGCAGTTCCCTGCAGGCGGGCAAGACCTTCCCACGCCTCGCGCGCAGCTGCCAGGAGCGCGTCGGCAGGCTCGCCTCCAACTGCGGCTGCCTCGACCGGCTCCGCGAGCGCGGCCTTCTGCGCCATCAATGCGAATCGACCTGCGTGCCGCGCCTTTTGCGATAACGCGGCATCCCGCTCGGCCGCGCGCTTCAGATCGCGCGCCTGCTGTTCGGCATTGCGAGCCTGATCGCGTTGTTCACGCTGCACCACCTGCTCGTTGCGTATTGCATCACGGCGGGCAAAAACGGCATCGCAAGCCGCGCGGAAGCGCTGCCACAGCTTGTGCTCGGTCCCATGCCGCATCCGCACGATGGCCGGCTCGTCCTTCCAGCGGATCTGCAGGGATCTCGCCTCGTTGACCGCCTTTGAAATCTCCGGCTCATCGCGCAGGGCCTCCGCGGCGAGGGCGATCTGCTCGCGACGCGCAGCCTCCTTCGCCTGAGCTTCCTCAAGCAGCGCATCCATCCGCTTGAGCAGTCCATCGCGCCGCCTGCGCAGCTTCCGCTCATCGCGAAAGCCCGCCAACGCGCCACGGCTGCGCCAGTGCGCGGCGATCTCTTCCCGTTTCGCCGCCAGCGCCATGTATTGCGGGGCAGCCGCCGAAAACTGTTCGAACCACGCCTCCCAGGCCTCACACTGTGCCGCTTTCTCGACGCGCGCCGCTTCCTGACGCACTGCTTCGACGGCGCGCTGCTCCAGTACCGGTTGATAGGTCTTCTCGAGCGCCGCGTCGAAACGCGCCCACAAGGCTTTCGTCGCAAGGCCGTGCGCATCGAGCCGCTTCCACTCCTTGTGGAGCGCGGGCACTGCGCGGGCGCGCTCGTCCATATCCGGCTCGCTGCCCAGCAACGCCTCGGCCTCGGCGATCAGGTGCTCGCGCGCCTGGTCGGTTCCCCAGCGCGCCCAACCATGCAAGCGCGCCAACTGTGCCCGTGCACTCTGCCAGCGCCGCGCGGGCAAACCGCCCAGCGACGCGGCGCCGATCGCGTGCTCGATACGGCTCGCGACGCCATCGGCTTCAGCCAGCCGGCCTTCGTCGAGGTGTTGCTCGAGTTCCTCGAGCGAGCGCTGCAATTCGGCCTGGTCGATCCGGGGCTTGCGCGACTTCCGTGCCTTCGGGACAGGCGGCGGCTCAATGGCAGGCGGCGCGGCCCGAGCCTGGATTGTCGCCCAGCGCGCCTCGAGCGCAGCGCGAACGGACGCAGTATCGGGTTTGGGCAAGGCGGCCCACGCCTCGATCCCCTCGTCAGGCAGGGGCGCCTCGAGAAAGCGTTCGCACTCCGCCGCCCGCGTCACATCCAGCGCAAGCGCCCCAAGGCGCGACTCGATCTCCTGCAACACGCGCGCCAACTCCCGGCCCGCAGGAAATTTTGCCAGCCATGCCGGGCTGCTGGCCGTTTCATAGACGATGTCTGCGTATCTGTGTTGCCACGCGGCGAGCCGGTCGCCCGGCGGCCATTGCGCGCCGGCAATTTCGAATCGCAAGGCCATGACCGCGGCAAGGCGGTCGCGCAATCCGATCTGCGCTTGCGTTTCCTTGAGCACGCATCCCTGTGCCTGCGCCAGGAGATCCATGCATTCGGCGAGCACTTCCCCGCCTTTGCCCAATGCAGCGATTTCCTTTTCCAGATGCAGCAGACGAGACACTGCCACCGGTCGCGCCTCTAGCAGCGCGCGCACCGCGAGGGCGAGTTCTGCCGCACGGCGCGCACGCGCGCCGCCATGCCGGTGCGCGCGCAGGGCATCCGTGCAATGCCGGTAGACGTGCTTGTCCTTATCGCGGTTTGCATCGGCGAGCTGCTTGAGCACCGCGAGATCCGTGATGCGCCGCGCTGCGGCGAGACGGATTTCAGCGAAGCGGCAGTGCATCGCCGCCTCGGCGAGCGACTCATCGCCCTTCAGCCGGCCGGACCAATCTGCGGCGGTGGCCTTGTCGCTGGCGTGGCACACCGCCTCGACCCAGACGGCAGGCGCATCCACGGGCAAAGGCGATAGTCCCCGTGCCGCGCAGGCGCGGCCGAGTTCGCGTTCGCGCCGGGTGCGCTCCTCGCCATTTGCCGCCGCCGCGATCGACTGCCTGAGCCGGTCCCAATCGACGGGCGGAAGCACGGGCGCCTGGGCAGAAGCGGCGGCGGGCGACGTCGCCTGCCGGGCGCGAACGGTCCCGTCATCGCGAGGCTTTCCAACCATGTTACGCAGCCAGCTCATCGATTCATCGCTCCTCGCCCGGCATCACCGGACTCGACACTACACCGGTCACCGCAGCGTGTTACACGAACGCGCGCTGTTTCCTGAGCTCGGGCATGCAATGCCGGATCCATTTCACGGTGAGCTTCTCTGCGAGCGAATTCTGCTTGAGGCGTTCGTGCAATGCGGAGAAGTCGACGCTGTCGAGTGGCTGGTCCTGATTGAAACAGGAAAATACCCAGCTGGTTTCTCCGCTCACCGGATCGCGATGCGGCTGCAGGCACTGCGCGCAGATCTCCTTCATCATGCATTGCATCGGCGAGTTGATCGAGCCGATCGCCACGTGGCTCGCCTTAAGGTGCGGGTGCAGCACGTCGTGCCGGGCGCGCGCAACCGCCGCCATCATCCGGTCCGAGCCGATCGCGATCAGGCGATCGGCGTCCTCGAGGCGCAGCACCGGCGTTCCGAGCCTGCCGCCTGCATACGCATCCATGGCTTGCACGATGTTGCCGACGAACGAGCGGTCCTGTTTCCGTCTCGGTTCGAAGCCGGGCTGCTCGTCGCAGCACCACACCACCGCGTCGGCCGCGTTCTCGATCTCGTCGAGCTTGTAGCGGTCGATTACCTTCTTGTAGCCTGCGAAATATAGCACTTTCGATCCGGCGGCACGAAACGCCTGGCCGATCGAAAACAGCACCGCGTTGCCGAGTCCCCCGCCGCACAGCACGACGGTCTCGCCAGGTTCGATTTCAGTCGGTGCACCGGTCGGGCCCATCAGGATCACGGGCTCTCCCTCCTGCAGCATGGCGCACAGATCCGAAGAGCCGCCCATCTCCAGCACGATGGTCGATACCAATCCTCGGGCCGCGTCGACCCACGCCCCCGTGAGGGCGAGGCCCTCCATCTGCATGCGCGTACCGGCTGCGACCGGAGCGAGCGATTCGAAGTTCTGCAGTCTGTAGAACTGCCCGGGCCGGAATTTGCGCGCGGCAAGCGGCGCGCGCACCACGACTTCCACGATGTTCGGTGTGAGGCGATCGACCCGTGCAACGGTCGCGATCAGCTGGCCGGCGAGCCGCGCGAAGAACCGCTCCGCAGAGTCTGCGCTTTCGGGAGGGCGCCGGCAAAGCACGCGCGATATCACCGGGTAGCCCTGCTTGGCCGAGCCCATCGCCTTGACCACGTTGCCGAAATACGAAGGGTGCACATCGCCGAAATAACTCACGAACCGCCCGTCCGCATGACGCGAGAGCAGCACCTGCGGTGCGTCGGGTTTCGAGCTCGAGTGCTGCGGCGTGACGGGTTTTCCCTCCTCGTCGCAGGCGGCGAAATACTTTCCGTCCAGCGTGAAATGCGCCGCGTCCTCGCGCGCAAGCACGGTATTGGGCTGAGTACCGGCCGCGACGAACACGGTATGCGCGGGGAGCCATTTTTCGCCAGACGCGTGTTTGAAGCGCATCCCCTTGACCGCGCCGTAGTTGTCGACATCGACGGAGGAGGGCGTCAGTCCCTCGGCGAAGACGATGCCCTCTTCGAGCGCTTTCTCGACTTCTTCGTGGTTCAGGGTGTACGACGGACTGTCGATCAGGCGGCGCCGGTAGGCGATGGTGACGCCGCCCCAGCCCTGAAGCAGCTCGACGACGCGCGACTCGCGCGAGCCCAGCCTGGCGAGCTCGCGCTCCTTGCGCACGGCACGGGCATGAGCAAGATATTCCTCGCCAATCTCGCGCTCCTGGTCGTTCCATGTTTCGCGCACGGCGCGCTCGCCGATCTCCGCAGCCAGAGTTTCGTAGCGCGCGAGAAATTTTTCCACCTGCACCGCGTAATAAGCGAGCGACTCGGTCGCCGTGTCGATCGCCGTAAGACCGCCGCCGATGACCACCACCGGCAGGCGCAGCTGCATGTTGGCGATCGAATCCGGTTTCGCCGCCCCGGTGAGTTGCAGCGCCATGAGGAAATCCGATGCCGCCCGCACGCCACGGGCCAGCCCGTTCGGAATGTCGAGCACCGTCGGCTTGCCGGCGCCAACGCACACCGCGACATGATCGAAACCCATCGACCATGCGTCCTCGAGCGTGATGGTGCCGCCGAATCGTACGCCGCCGAACATCGAAAAATCGCGGCGCCGCTCCAGCAGCAGGCGGATCAGCTTGAGAAAATTCTTGTCCCAGCGCACGGTGATGCCGTATTCCGCCACGCCGCCGAACCCGGCCATCACGCGCGTGCCGAGCGATTCGTACAACTCGCGCACATCGCGCACCGGGCGAAACGGCGAGCGCAGGCCACGTGCGTCCATGCCGGAAAATTCCGGCGGCAACGGCTCGATCTTCAGCCCATCGATGCCTACCACCGCGTGTCCGTCATTCATGAGGTGGTGGGCGACGGTAAAGCCGGCGGGCCCGAGACCGACCACCAGCACCTTCCTGCCCGACGAAGCGCGCGGCACCGGACGGCGCACATTGAGCGGATTCCAGCGCGTGAGCAGCGAGTAGATTTCGAAGCCCCACGGCAATTCGAGCACGTCCTTCAGCGTGCGCGTTTCGGCTTGCGGAATGTCGACCGGCGCCTGCTTCTGGTAGATGCACGACTTCATGCAATCGTTGCAGATGCGGTGCCCGGTCGCCGCCGCCATCGGATTGTCCACGCAGATGACGGCCAGCGCCGCGAGTGCCTGGCCGCGCGCCTTGAGCTGGTGGAACTCGGAAATCCTCTCCTCCAGCGGACAGCCCGCGAGCGGCACGCCAAAGGCGGACTTCTTGAAGCCCTGCGCGGGCGCCTTCTCCTTCAAACCCCGCGAGCAGGAATCCTTGCCCTGCTCGTGGCACCAGATGCAATAGTTCGCCTGGTCGAGCGCGCCGGTGAGGTCGGTGCCGGGATCGGTGAGCGCGAACCCCTCGCGGCGGCGCAGGTGGGGCCCGTCGAGGGTATGGCGATCGTACCCATCGTCGGATCGCGTGTGGAGCGGCACCAGCCGAAGCATGTCGAGCTTCGCAGGCGCTTTGAACAGCACCCCGGCGCGATGCCGCGCCTTTCCCTGCGGTGTAGAAACCGCCCACGCCGCATAGCGCTGCGCAATTTCCAGCGCCGCGGCGTTAGCGGCTTCATCCTTGAGCCACGCCGTGACGTGCGTGGCGAATGCAAGTTCGCTGAATTTCCCGCCGAACCGCCGCGCGAGTTCAAGTTCTGCCAGCGAGGAATCGAAGCCGGCGAGTGCTTCCGGGGCAAGCTTGTGCATTGCACGGCGCTGAACGAACAAGCGCTTCACCGCGTGCAACGGCGCAAGGGTGTGATGACGCGTGGCGAGCGCCTGCGCCTCGGCCTCGATGCCGAAAAGGCGTGCCAGGAAGTCGTCCAGGTGCGGCGCGAGCGCCACCAGCAGATCGGATTCCGCGCGCGCCGCCAGCGAGGCAGGATCCGCCCGCGCGGCGAGCAGGCGATCCTTCAACGCCGCGTCGATTTCACTCACAAAGCCGACGAACGCCGTATCGAGGCGCTGCAGACCCTCGACACGATAAAAATCCTCGAATCGCAGGCCGAACCGGGGTGTAAGCATGCATGAATTATAAATCGTGCGACAACAACGGGCCGCGCTTTCCTTGCGGTAAGCGACAAGACTGAATAATATTCCCGCTCTCTACGACCCCTCCAAACTCCAGCGAAAAGGTTCCAACATGCAGATCAACGGCAGTGTATTTCTCGTCACCGGCGGCGCCTCCGGCCTCGGTGCCGCAACCGCGCGCATGGCAGTTGAAAACGGCGGCAAGGCGGTGATCGCCGACTTGCAGGATGCAGGCGCAGCGTTCGCCAGGGAACTCGGCCCGAACGCGCGTTTCATCAAGACCGACGTCACTTCGGAGGCCGATGGCAAAGCGGCGGTCGACCTGGCAGTAAAGGAATTCGGCGGGCTGCAGGTGCTGATCAACTGCGCCGGGATCGGCGTCGCGGAACGCACGCTCGGCAAGGAGGCACCGCATTCGCTTGCCACGTTCACCAAGGTGATCAACATCAACCTGATCGGCAGCTTCAACATGATCCGTCTCGCGGCGCACGCGATGGCAAAGGGGCAGCCCAACGCTGCCGGAGAGCGCGGCGTGATCATCAGCACCGCTTCAGTGGCCGCCTACGACGGACAGATCGGCCAGGCGGCGTACTCTGCCTCGAAGGGCGGCATCGTCGGCATGACCCTGCCGATCGCGCGCGACCTGTCGCGCAACGGCATCCGCGTGCTCACCATCGCGCCGGGAATTTTCGAAACCCCGATGCTGATGGGCCTGCCCAAGGAAGCGCAGGAATCGCTCGGCAAGATGGTGCCGTTCCCGCCGCGCCTCGGCCGCCCCGCCGAATACGCCCATCTCGCGCGCGCGATGGTCGAAAATGAAATGCTCAATGGCGAAGTGGTGCGGCTCGACGGAGCGATCCGGATGGCGCCGAAATAGGCGCAGGATGGAGGCTCGTTCCGTGAGCCTCGGGTCTCGGAAATGACGCGCGTATCAAAGTCATTAACCCGCTTGCCTTCGCTCACTCATCCTGTCCTCCACCTCATCCTTTGCTTACTGACCGGGGGAATTGCCAAGATCACCGATGTGAGTCAAGCGGAAGGCGCAAGACTCGCCCTACCAGGACAGCTTTACCTCAAGAATGTGAAAATCAAGGATGTTCCTGCAGAACTCTCCCTTGCCGCGTTTGTGAATACGGTAAACAAGAAAGCGGAAAGGATAGGGTGGTATGGGCTGAAGAGGGCGGCGGCGGCCGGTCGCAGTGGCTGCAACTCGACTCTCACAATGTCGCCTGCCGGAAGATAACTTGAATGGTGTTGCCGGTTTTTACGTGAGGAGGCTGCCCGACTAAAGCAGGCGCGGGCCATCCGTCTCGACCGCGTCCGCTGGTGTCGCGTGCGAGAAATGACCGGCGATTTGGATTTCCGCTTTTTGGTTCGTAGCGTGGTACAGCCAGGCCTGATCTGCGTGAGCCGGCTGGAACTGGTGAGGCCAAGAACCGCGACAACGCGGTCAGGGGAATCGGATAACGATCTATGATTTGGCCCACGCTGGACGTATCATTCCCGCATCACGACCCGAACGGGAGCCACGCATGAACTGGCGCGAATACATTGTTTCCGACCCGGAGATTCTCGTCGGTAAACCGGTAGTAAAAGGCACGCGACTATCGGTCGATCTCGTTCTCGATCGTCTTGCAGACGGCTGGACCGCCGAGGACTTGTTTCGGTCCTATCCGCGGCTCACACCGGAATCGCTACAGGCAGTGTTCGCGTTCGCTGCCGAAGTCCTCAAGGATGAAGACTATGTCGCGCTTGCCAAAGCGTCAGTATGAAGGCGTGCCTGCTCGCCAATGAGAATTTTCCTGCGCCGTCGGTTCAATATCTGCGTGACGCGGGCCACGACGTGGCCGCAGTGGCCGAAGGCACTGGAGGTCTGAAGGACCCGGAAGTGCTTGCGCTGGCAGTAACCGAGCGGCGCTGGATCGTCACCTTCGATCGCGACTACGGTGAGTTGATCTTTAAGCGTGGGCTCGCCGCGCCACCTGCGGTCATCCTGTTTAGAACGCGGTCCTATCGCCCTGACACACCGGGTCGATTTCTTGTAGCCTTGCTCGAGTCAGGCAATCAATTCGAAGGACACTTCGTGATCGTGGACGAAGCGGGCTTTCGGAAGCGGCCACTGCCGGAGAAGGCGTTCCCCCCGCGCGGGGATGAACCGTGAGTCGGGGATGAGTACGCTGCCTAGCGGGCCGAATTCGGCACGACCTGCTCTCTCAACTGGTCCCTGAAAAACCTCGAACGCTCGACATAGCCGCGTGCGGTCTTGAGGAGGTTCGCGCGCTCCTCCGGCCGCAGATCGCGCACCACCTTCCCCGGAGAGCCGAGGACCAGCACGCCTTCTGGGATCTCCTTTCCTTCGGGAATCAGTGTGTTCGCGCCGACCAGCGAGCCTGATCCGATTTTCGCTCCGTTCATCACCACGCTGTTGATCCCGATCAGGGAACCATCGCCGACGCTGCAACCGTGCAGCATCACCTTATGGCCGATGCTGACCTGACGGCCCAGAGTCAGCGGGAATCCAGGGTCTACGTGCAGCACGGAACCGTCCTGGATGTTGCTTCCTTCGCCGATGTGAACGACGTCATTGTCGGCACGAATCACGACGTTGAACCAAACGCTGACGTCGGTTTCGAGCACGATTGACCCGACGAGGATTGCGCCGGGCGCGATGTAGTGATGTGCGCCGCGCAATTCGACGCAACGTTCCCGATAGGAATAGATCGGCATGGGGCAAATATCATACTGTATGTGCTGATATCCTCGCGCTCCGGAGGAACGATGCGCACGGCTGAATCCGTTTTCTACGACATACGCGGCCTGAAATACCACGTACGGCACTGGCCGGCGACCGGCGCGGACGCCCGCCGGCTGGTGCTCCTGCACGGCTGGATGGACTTTTCCGCGTCGTTCCAGTTTCTGGTCGATGCGCTGGGAAGCGGATGGGAAGTGTTCGCCCCCGATTGGCGCGGCTATGGCCTTTCGGAGTGGGGCCGCTCGGACTGTTATTGGTTCCCCGATTACATCGCCGATCTGGACGCGTTGCTCCAGCGCATCCAGCCGGAAGCGCCTGTCGATCTCGTAGGCCACAGCCTGGGCGGCAACGTCGCGGCGCTCTACGCCGGGGTACGGCCCGAACGCATCGCCGGGCTCGTCAATCTCGAGGGATTCGGAATGGCGCGCACCCATCCCGATCAGGCGCCGAAGCGCTACGGATTGTGGCTCGATGAGTTGCGCGAACCGCCCCAACTGAAGTCCTACGCCGATTTTTCCGCACTCGCGGACCGCATGCAGAAGACCAATCCGCGCCTGCCGCGCGAGCGCGCCGAATTCCTGGCCCAGCACTGGGGCCGTCGGACGGACGATGGCCGGGTCGTACTGCGTGGTGATCCGGCCCACAAGATCATCAATCCCGTCCTCTACCACTATGCGGAGGCGCGTGCGTGCTGGCAGTCGATCAACGCGCCCGTGCTGTGGGTGGATGCCGCGGAGTCCGATATTCAAAAGCGCATGAAACTTGCCGCCGAGGACTATGCCGATCGGCGCAATGCGCATCGCAATCTTCGCTACGTGACTGTCGAGGGCGCCGGGCACATGCTGCATCACGATCAACCGGAGCGCGTCGCACAGCTGATCGAGGAATTTCTGCGCGAGCTGGCGACATGAACGTCGACCTGCACTGCCATTCGACCATGTCCGACGGCGCGCTTTCCCCGGCCGAGCTGGTACGCCGCGCCGCGCGCAGTGGCGTCGACGTGCTGGCCTTGACCGACCACGATCATCTGGGCGGACTCGACGAGGCGCGCGCCGCCGCCGGCGAGGCGGGGATCGGCTTCATTGACGGCGTCGAGATTTCAGTGACCTGGCGCGAGATCACCGTGCACATTGTCGGGCCGGGAATCGACCCGTCCGATCACGAACTGCGCATCGGGCTCGAGTCCGTGCGCGGCGGCCGAGTGGAGCGTGCGCAGGCGATGGCGGCGAGCTTCCAGTCGGCCGGGATTCCGGCGAGCTTCGAAGGCGCGATGCGTTTCGCGGGAAACCCGGTGATGATCAGCCGCACGCATTTCGCCCGTTACCTCGTCGAATCCGGCGTGGTCGAGGATGCGCGCGCTGCTTTTCGCAGTTACCTCGTCCCCGGCAAACCGGGTTATTCCCATTTCGACTGGACAACGCTCGCGAACGCCGTAGGTTGGATCGGCAGCGCGGGTGGAATCGCGGTCATCGCGCACCCGGGGCGTTATTCGCTTTCCGCGGCCGCGCTCGCCGATTTGATTGCGGAATTCGGCGCGGCGGGCGGCACCGGCATCGAGGTGGTGACGGGGAATCACTCGACCGACGAGTTCCGCTTGTTCGGCGCGCTCGCGCGGCGGCACGGACTGCTCGCGTCGCGAGGCTCGGACTTCCATGCGCCCGAAGAAGGCGGCGTCGAACTCGGAGGGCTTCCCGCACTCGACCCGCGGCTCGATCCCGTCTGGCGGAAACTCGAGTTCTAGCGCATGGCACAGTTCTTCGCCGTCCATCCCGCGAATCCGCAGCGCCGGTTGATCCGCCAGGCCGCGGAAATCGTGCGCGGCGGAGGCTTGATTGCCTATCCGACGGACTCCTGTTACGCGCTCGGCTGCCGGATCGGCGACAAGCCTGCGATGGAGCGCCTGCGGCGCGCGCGCGGCATCGACGATACGCACCAGCTCACGCTGATGTGCCGCGACCTGTCCGAGATTTCGACCTACGCGATCGTCGACAACGTGCAGTACCGCCTGCTGCGGAGCGTGACGCCGGGAAGCTATGCGTTCATCCTGCGCGCTACGCGCGAAGTGCCGCGCCGATTGATGCACCCGCGGCGTAAGACAATAGGCGTGCGGGTCACTTCGCATCCGGTCGTACGGGCGCTGCTGGAGGAACTCGCCGAGCCGATTCTTTCCACCACGCTCACATTGCCGGGCGACGCGGCGCCGCTGACCGACGCACAGGAAATACGTTCCCGGCTCGAACACCAGCTGGACCTGGTCATCGACGGCGGCGCGTGCGGCTCGGAGCCTACGACCGTGATCGACCTGACCGGCGACGTGCCGCAGGTGGTGCGCAAGGGCAAGGGTGCGCTTGCTCCGTTTGCCGTGGACGGGATCACCGGCTGAGCGCTTCCTTCTGATAAAATTCCCCGCTTTGCCAGCCCGGGCAATGGACGTTTCCCAACTGATCGAAGTCATCGCGATCTACGCGATTCCTGTCTTGTTCGCAATCACGATTCACGAGGCGGCGCACGGCTATGTGGCGCGCTACTTCGGCGACATGACAGCGTTCGCGCAGGGCCGCATCAGTCTCAATCCGATTCGCCACATCGATCCGGTCGGCACCATCCTCGTCCCGGGCTTGATCCTGGCGGCCAGCGCCGTGATGGGCTCGAGCGGAATTCTGTTTGGCTGGGCCAAGCCCGTTCCGGTCAACTACTCTGCCTTGCGCCGCCCGAAGAGGGACATGCTCTGGGTGGCGGCCGCAGGCCCGTTCGCAAACCTCGCAATGGCCATGGGATGGGCCATGGTGTTGAAAATCGCGGATTGGATGCCCGAGAACGAATACAGCAGTCCGATGAAGCTGATGAGCACTGCGGGGGTTACCGTAAATGTCGTCCTGATGGTGCTCAACCTGCTGCCGATACTTCCGCTCGATGGGGGGCGCATCATTGCGAGCCTGCTGCCCATTCGCGCTGCCTGGCAGTACGCAAAGCTCGAGCCGTGGGGGTTTCCGATCCTCCTGATATTGTTGTTCACCAACGTTCTGGGCGTTGTTCTGGCGCCGATGGTCAGAGCGTCGTTCCATCTCATTGGCGCTGTGTTCCAGCTCTAAGCCATGTTCGAGACCCGCGTACTTTCCGGCATGCGGCCCACCGGCAGCCTGCACCTCGGCCACTACCATGGTGTGCTGAAGAACTGGGCGCGCCTGCAATCGGAATATCCGTGTTTGTATTTCGTCGCCGATTGGCATGCGCTGACCACCGATTACGACGCGCCGGCGGAGGTCGAGCAAAACACCGCGGACATGGTGATCGACTGGCTGGCAGCGGGCATCGATCCGCAACAGGCGACCCTGTTCATCCAGTCGCAGATTCCCGAACACGCGGAACTGCACCTGCTGCTATCGATGATCGTGCCGCTGGGATGGCTCGAACGCGTCCCGACCTACAAGGACCAGCAGGAGAAGCTCAGCGGCAAGGACCTCACGACCTACGGCTTTCTCGGCTATCCGCTGCTGCAGAGCGCCGACATCCTGATGTACCGGGCGCGCTACGTTCCGGTCGGTGAAGATCAGGTGCCGCACGTAGAGTTCACGCGCGAGGTAGCGCGCCGCTTCAACCACTTGTACGGACGCGAACCGGGTTTCGAGGACAAGGCCAAGGCGGCAGTGAAGAAGATGGGTTCGAAAAAGGCGCGCCTGTTCAACGGATTGCGCACACGCTTTCTCGAACATGGCGAGCAAGGGGCGCTCGATCAGGCGCGCGCAATGCTCGACGAACAGCAGAACCTGTCGCGCGGCGATCGGGAGCGCCTGTACGGCCACCTCGAAGGCGGCGGCAAGAAGATCCTCGCCGAACCCGAAGCCCTGCTTACCGGAGCCTCGCGCATGGTCGGCCTCGACGGACAGAAGATGTCGAAGTCCTACGGCAACTCGATCGCGCTGCGCGAAGAACCGTCGGCAGTGGAGAAGAAGATCCGCACCATGCCGACCGATCCGGCGCGTGTGAAACGCAGTGATCCGGGAAATCCCGAGAAATGCCCGGTATGGTCGCTTCACCAGGTGTATTCCGACGACGCGCGCAGGCAATGGGTCACCGAAGGCTGCACTACCGCGGGCATAGGCTGTCTCGATTGCAAGCAGCCCGTGATCGATGCGGTGCAGGCGGAACTCGCGCCGATGCGCGAGCGGGCCCTCGTCTATCTGGAAGACCCCACCCTGGTGAAGAACATCATTGCCGAGGGCAATGAGAAAGCCCGCAAGCTCGCTGCGGAAACCATGCGCGAGGTGCGCGAGGCGATGGGCCTCGCGCACGGGCAGTAGGGTCGTGGAATGGAGCAAGTTGCGATGCAGGCGGGTGATCGCGTGAGCGCCGAGGCGGCGGGCGGGATCGCGGCGCACGTTGCCCGCGTGTACGGCGAAGCGATGGTCGCGATGCCGCTGGATCTCTACATTCCGCCCGACGCGCTGGAGGTGTTTCTCGAATCGTTCGAGGGGCCGCTCGATCTGCTGCTTTATCTGATCCGCAAGCAGAACCTGGACATCCTCGACGTGGCGATGGCGCCACTGACGCGGCAGTATCTCGCGTACGTCGAGGTGATGCGCAAACGCAACCTGGAACTTGCCGCGGAATACCTGGTCATGGCCGCGATGCTGATCGAGATCAAGTCGCGCATGCTGCTGCCGCGGCCGCCCGCGCTCGCCGAATCCGAGGAGGATCCGCGCGCGGAACTGGTGCGGCGCCTGCTCGAGTATGAGCGCATCAAACAGGCCGCCGCGAAGCTCGATGAACTCCCGCAGGTCGGTCGTGACGTGCGCGCGGTTGCGGTGTTTGTCGAGCGCGCGCTCGTCGAACGGCTGCCCGGGGTCGACGCGCGCGACCTGGCGGAGGCATGGCGTGCGCTGCTGTACCGCGCGCGGCTTTCGGCGCACCACCGCGTCACCCGCGCCGAGCTTTCGGTGCGCGAACACATGAGCCTGATCCTGCGCCGGCTCCAGGAGCAGCGCGTCGTGCAGTTCGCGGAGTTGTTCGACCCTGCGCGAGGCGTGGCGGTTCTGGTGGTGAACTTCCTCGCATTGCTCGAACTCGCGCGCGAATTGCTGGTCGATATCACCCAAACCGAGTGCTTCGCACCCATCTACGTGAAACTTTCCGATGCTCAATCCCGCTGAGGCAAAACGCATCATCGAAGCCGCTCTGCTGGTGTCACGCGAGCCGGTGTCGCTCGGCGAACTTCGCCGCCTGTTCGATGAAGAGATCGGCGCGGACACGCTGCGCCGCCTGCTCGGCGAACTGCGGGAGGAGTGGAACGGCAAGGCGGTCGGACTGGTGAACACCGCGAGCGGCTGGCGGTTCCAGACGCGTGCGGAATTCCAGCGGTTCATCGATCGCCTGAGCCCGGAACGTCCGCCGCGTTACTCGCGCGCGGTGCTCGAGACGCTCGCGATCATCGCCTACCGCCAGCCGGTGACGCGAGGCGACATCGAGGACGTGCGCGGTGTCGCGGTATCGGCGCAGATCCTGCAAACCCTCGAAGCCCGCGGCTGGATCGATACCGTCGGTCACCGCGAGACGCCCGGCCGGCCGGCCCTATACGCGACCACCCGGAGTTTTCTCGACGATCTGGGCCTGCGCTCGCTGCGGGAACTTCCGCCGCTCGAGGATATCGCCAGGACACTTCCCCTTGAAACACCCTTTCCGCCCCGGGAATCCGGCGCCGCCGGGACGGACCGTCCGGCCGAAGCCGGAGCCGCGCAAAGCTGATCCTGCAGGCATACGCCTGCAGAAGCTTCTCGCCGGGGCAGGGCTCGGCTCGCGCCGTGAAATCGAAGCCTGGATCGGACAAGGGCGAGTCTCAATCGACACGAGGATCGCCCGGCTCGGTGACCGGGCCGTCGCCGGAGACGAGATCCGCGTGGACGGCAAGTTGAT
This sequence comes from Betaproteobacteria bacterium, assembly GCA_016195915.1. Classification (GTDB taxonomy): domain Bacteria; phylum Pseudomonadota; class Gammaproteobacteria; order Burkholderiales; family SG8-39; genus JADGRQ01. The sequence goes on from JACPYS010000011.1 coordinate 113,290, forward strand.
CGTGCTCGCCGCCCGGGCGCCATTGAGGGTACTTGCGTATCACAAGCCGTTGGGCGAGATGGTCACGCGTGACGACCCGAAGGGTCGGAGCAATGTTTTCGAGCGACTTCCCCGCCTGACGGATGGGAAATGGGTCGCGGTCGGCCGCCTGGACTACAACACCAGCGGATTGCTGCTACTGACCAACTCGGGCGAACTCGCCAACCGTCTGATGCATCCGCGCTACGAGGTTGAACGCGCGTACGCCGTTCGGGTGCACGGGACGCTCGACGACGCCGTGCTCGCGCAACTGCGTCGTGGCGTGGACATTGGCGACGGTCCGGCGGCGTTCGAATCCATCGAAACGGCCGGTGGCGAGGGTTCGAACCGCTGGTACAGGGTGCGCCTCAGGGAGGGGCGCAATCGCGAGGTGAGGCGCCTGTTCGAGGCCGTCGGCGGGCGCGTCAATCGCCTGATCCGCATCCGCTATGGCCCCATACCCCTGCCGCGCGAGCTCGATCCGGGCGACTGGCGCGAACTGGACGGGCATGAGATCGCCCTGCTGGAAAACGCATCGCGAACCGGTTTCCGGCCTGCCACGCCGGTTGTCCGGCAGAGAAAAACCTGTTAAACTTCAAATGTTTTACGTGGCTTGGAGCCTCCGGCTGCCGGGCGACGATGGGTAATTCAAGGTAAATGGGCTGCGTGCCCATTTTTTGTTTGTGTCGCCAAGTGGAAAGGGCCGGGTCTGGATGGCTGCATTGGCCGGAATGATCGAGCCGATCCTCGCGGGGATGGGCTTGGAGTTGGTTGACACGCAAGTGTCGAACCGGGGCGGGCTGTTGCGCATTTTCATCGACAAGCCGGGCGGCGTCACGATTGACGACTGCACCATGGTGAGCCGGCACCTGGGGCGGGTGTTCGAAGTCGAAGGGATCGACTACGACCGCATGGAGGTGTCCTCGCCGGGCCTCGATCGGCCGCTGGTGAAGCGCTCGGATTTCGAGCGATTTGCGGGCAACAGGGCGGATGTGCGCATGCGCGTGCCGGATGCGACCGGGCGCCGGCGTTTTGTCGGAGTGCTGCATGGGGTGCAGGACGGGAGCATCGAGATCGAGGCGGAGGGGCTGCGTGTTCTCCTCGCGCTGGATGGAGTGGAACGGGCGCGGCTCGTTCCACAACTGTAACGGGTCTGGGAGTTTGCAATGAGCCGGGAAATTCTGCTTCTCGTGGACGCGCTGGCGCGCGAAAAGAACGTCAATCGCGACGTCGTCTTCGGCGCGCTGGAAATGGCACTCGCTTCGGCGACCAAGAAGCGCTTCATCGAGGACGTCGACGTGCGTGTGGCGATCGACCGCAATACGGGCGATTACGATTCATTTCGCCGCTGGAAGGTGGTGCCCGACGACGCGATCGAGCTGCCGCCAGCGCAGATCGCGCTGACCGAAGCGCTCAAGAAAGACGCCAATCTGAAGCTCGAGGATTTCATCGAGGAGCCGCTCGAGGCGGTCGAATGGGGCCGCATCGGCGCGCAGACCGCCAAGCAGGTGATCCTGCAGAAGATTCGCGATGCCGAGCGCGAACAGATCCTCAATGATTTTCTTTCCCGCGGCGACGAGCTGGTGACCGGCACGGTCAAGCGCATGGAGCGCGGAAATGCAATCATCGAATCGGGGCGCATCGAGGCGCTGCTGCCGCGCGAGTACATGATCCCGAAGGAAAACCTGCGCGTAGGCGACCGCGTGCGGGCCTGGGTGATGAAGATCGACCGGCAGGCGCGCGGCCCCCAACTCATCCTCTCGCGCACCGCGCCGCAGTTCATCATGAAGCTGTTTGAACTCGAGGTGCCCGAAATAGAGGAAGGCCTGCTCGAAATCAAGTCCGCTGCGCGGGACCCGGGCGTGCGCGCAAAGATCGCGGTGCATACCAACGACCGGCGCATCGATCCGATCGGCACCTGTGTCGGCATGCGCGGTTCGCGCGTGCAGGCCGTGACCCAGGAATTGGCGGGGGAGCGCGTCGATATCGTGCTCTGGTCGGCGGACCCCGCGCAGTTCGTGATCGGCGCCCTGGCGCCTGCCGACGTGAGCTCGATCGTCGTCGACGAGGAAAAGCACAGCATGGATGTCGTGGTCGACGAAGAAAACCTCGCCATCGCGATCGGCCGCAGCGGGCAGAACGTGCGCCTGGCCTCTGAAATGACGGGATGGACCATCAACCTGATGACCGAGGATGATTCCAAGAAGAAACAGCAGGAAGAGAGCGACCGGATCCGCGAGCTGTTCGTCCAGCGCCTCGACGTGGACCAGGAGGTCGCCGATATCCTGATCCTGGAGGGATTTTCCACCCTCGAGGAAATTGCCTACGTTCCAATTCAGGAAATGATCGAAATCGAGGCCTTCGACGAGGTGACGGTAAACCAGCTGCGCAGCCGCGCCCGCAACGCGCTGCTGGTGCAGGCGATTGCGAGCGAGGAGTCGATCGAATCGGTCGATCAGCAGCTGCTCGATCTGGCGGGAATGGATACCGCGCTGGCAGCCAAGCTGGCCGCGCAGGGTGTGAAGACGCTCGACGACCTCGGGGACCTCGCGGTGGACGAACTTTCCGAGATGACGGGGGTCGACGACGAACGCGCAAAAGGCTTGATCATGGCCGCACGCGCCCACTGGTTCGCCGCAGAGCCGGCGGCGGAGAAAGTCGCAGGCACGGCGGCCGGCAAGCAGGAGGTCCGGTAACGTGGCCCAATCGAGCGTCGCCCAGTTCGCCAGCGAGCTGAAGGTCCCGCCAGCGGTGCTGCTCGAGCAACTGCGCGCAGCTGGCGTGGACAAGTCGGTGCCCGAGGATTCGCTCACCGAGAATGACAAATCGAGGCTGCTCGAACACCTGCGCCGCGCGCATGGTTCGGCGGAAGCGAGCAACAAGATTACGCTGACACGCAAGCAGACGAGCGAGATCAAGAAATCGGACTCCACCGGAAGGGCGCGCACCATCCAGGTCGAAGTGCGCAAGAAGCGCGTCTTCATCAAGCGCGATCCGTCGGAGGGGGCTGCTGACGCTCCCGCAGCGGCGCCAGTCGCTGCCGCGGCCGAGCCGGGACCGGTCATCGACGCGCGCGAGGCAGCGCTGCGCGACGAGGAAATCAAACGACAGCGCCAGCTTGCCGAGCTCCAGGCCGCGGAGTTGCGCGAAAGGCAGGAACGCGAGAAACGCGAGGCGGAGCAGAAGGCCGCGGAAAGGGAAGCCCAGGCGGCCCTGGAGAAGGCACAGGCGTCGGCACCGGCCGCCGCGACTGCGGGCGCTCCCGGCGCAGACAGCACGCTGCACAAGCCGAAGCTGGCGCCAGGCGAAAAAACCGACAAGAAGCCGAAGAAGAAGGAAGTCACCGTCTGGAAGGACGAGAGCACCAAGCGCCGGACGATCAAGACGCGCGGGGACGTCGCTGGCGGCGCGGGCGGATGGCACAGCCCGCGCGGCGGGCACCATCGCCGCATCGCCGCTCCGGGTAGCGAGCCGGTGCCCGCAGTTCCGAGCGAACCGATCGTTCGCGAGGTCGCGGTGCCCGAAACCATCACTGTAGGCGAGCTGGCCCACAAGATGTCGGTCAAGGCGGCCGAAATCATCAAGACGATGATGAAACTCGGCAGCATGGTCACGATTAACCAGGTGCTCGACCAGGAAACGGCGATGATCGTGGTCCAGGAGATGGGCCACACCGCGAGGCCGGCCAAGCTGGATGATCCGGAAGCCTATCTTTCGGAGGTCTCGACGCAACCCGCAGAATTATCGGAGCATCGTCCCCCGGTGGTCACGGTGATGGGGCACGTCGACCACGGCAAGACTTCGCTGCTCGATTACATCCGCCGCACCAAGGTGGCTGCCGGGGAGGCTGGCGGCATCACGCAGCACATCGGCGCGTACCACGTGGAAACGCCGCGCGGCGTCATTACCTTCCTCGATACTCCGGGCCACGAAGCTTTTACTGCGATGCGTGCACGCGGTGCAAAAGTGACCGATCTGGTGATTCTGGTGGTTGCGGCAGACGATGGGGTGATGCCGCAAACGATCGAAGCCATCAACCACGCCAAGGCGGCCGAGGTGCCGATGGTGGTGGCAATCAACAAGATAGACAAGCACGAAGCCAACGCTGAAAAGGTCAAACAGGAGCTTCTACAGCACAACGTCGTGCCGGAGGAGTTCGGCGGCGACGTTCCCTTCGTTCCGGTGTCGGCAAAAAGCGGACAGGGCATCGATGAACTTCTGGAGCAGGTGCTGCTGCAGGCGGAGGTCCTCGAACTCAAGGCGCCGATCGCCGCGCCTGCCGCCGGCGTCGTGATCGAGGCTCGACTCGACAAGGGGCGCGGCCCGGTGGCCACGGTGCTGGTCCAGACGGGAACGCTGCATCGCGGCGATGTGGTGCTGATCGGGGCGGTATACGGCCGCGTGCGCGCCATGCTGGACGAAAACGGCGGCAGCATCGATGCGGCCGGCCCCTCCATTCCCGTGGAAATTCAGGGGCTGTCGGAGGTTCCGAACGCGGGGGAGGAGCTTGCCGTGCTCGCCGACGAGCGCAAAGCGCGCGAAATCGCCTTGTTCCGGCAGGGCAAGTTCCGCGACGTAAAACTCGCGCGGCGCAGGGCCGCCAAGCTCGATGGCATCGTCGAGCAGATGGGCGAGGGGGAGAAGAAGGCGCTGACGCTGGTCATCAAGGCGGACGTGCAGGGATCCCAGGAAGCGTTGGTGCATGCCCTCACGCGCCTTTCCGGGGACGAGGTCAAGGTCAGCGTGGTCCATGCCGGCGTAGGCGGCATCACGGAATCGGACATCAATCTTGCCATGGCATCGCGCGCGGTGGTGATCGGCTTCAACACGCGCGCCGACGCTGCGGCCCGCAAGCTCGCCGAAGGCGCGGGCATCGACGTGCGCTACTACAACATCATTTACGAGGCCGTCGACGAGATCAAGGCCGCCCTTTCGGGAATGCTGCCCCCGGAAACCCGGGAGGAGGTGATCGGCCTGGTGGAAGCGCGCCAGGTATTCCGCATCTCCAAGATCGGTGCCGTGGCGGGATGCTATGTGCTCGAAGGCGTGGTGAAACGCGGCGCGCAGGTGAGGGTCGTTCGCGACGGCGTGGTGGTCCACACCGGCGAAATCGATTCGCTCAAGCGCTTCAAGGAAGACGTGCGCGAGGTGAAGGCGGGATTCGAGTGCGGCATGTCGCTCAAGACCTTCACGGACATCAAGGAAAAGGACCAGTTCGAGATCTTCGAGATGCTCGAAGTAGCCAGAACGTTGTAACAGCGGCATCGAGCGTTGCGCGGCAATGCTCGATGCATTGGATACGGGCGGGCCAATCAGTGCGATCATCCGGACGGGCGCAGAAGGTCGCGGACCAGATACAGCGGGAGTTGTCTGAAATCCTCCACCGCGAACTGCGCGACCCGCGCGTGGGCATGATCACCCTGACCGGGGTAGACGTTTCGCCCGACTGCTCGCATGCGACGGTCTATTTCACCTGCCTTGATTCGGCGCACGTGGAGCAGGCCGGCAAGGGACTGCGCCACGCCACCGGATTTCTGCGCTCCCAACTCGGACGCCGCATCAAGCTTTTCACCACTCCCGAGCTGCATTTCAAGTATGACGAGTCGGTCGAGCGGGGCGCACGCCTGTCGCAATTGATCGACTTGGCAAACAAGCACTGAAGCGGCTGCCGCGATGGCACGCACGTGGCGTCGCGTCGACGGCGTATTGCCGCTCGACAAGCCTGCGGGCATGACCTCCAATGCGGCGCTCCAGGCGGCGCGGCGCATCTACAACGCGGAAAAAGCCGGGCATGGAGGCACGCTCGACCCTCTTGCATCGGGCATGCTTCCGATACTGTTCGGTCAGGCAACGCGGTTTTCAGCCTGGCTGCTGGACGCCGACAAGACCTACCTGGCCAGCGTGCAGCTCGGGGTGACCACGCAAACCGCCGACGCCGAAGGAGCGGTGCTCGAGACCCGGCCGGTGCAGGTCGACCTCCAGCGAGTAGACGAGGCGCTGGCACGCTTTCGCGGGGAAATCGAGCAGCTGCCTCCGATGTACTCGGCCCTGAAGATCGACGGCCGGCCCCTTTACGAACTCGCCCGCCAAGGCATCAGCGTCGAGCGCACGCCGCGCCGCGTCAGGATCGCGCGGCTGGACCGGCTCGGTTTCTCAGGTACGCGGCTGGAACTCCACGTCACGTGCAGCAAGGGAACCTACATTCGCACTCTTGCCGAGGATATCGGCGGCGCGCTTGGCTGTGGCGCGCATCTTGCCGGCTTGCGGCGCATCGCGGCCGGGAAACTCGATATCGGACAGGCGATTGCGCTCGATGCTCTGGCATCGCTCGATGAGCGCGCGAGGGCGGGGCGTCTCATATCGGCAGACTCATTGCTTGCGGGCCTCGCCGAAGCGCGGCTGGATCCCGCGGATTCGAGGAAGTTCTGCCACGGCCAGTGTGTGGGCGGGGGATTCGGCCCCGGCGAAAGCTACCGGGTATACGCGGACCAGGGCATTTTTCTCGGCATTGGCGTGGGGAACGAAGGGGGCATGCTGCAACCGCGGAGACTGGTCTGCGGGGGAGGGCTGGAAAATGCCGCAACCAGCTGAAATACATCAAAAAAACTTGAAATTCCATGCGATCTGCGTGTAAAATATGCGTTTTCGCAAGGAGAAAACATGGCTTTGCAGGTTGCGCAGAAAGCGCGCGTCGTCAAGCAGTACCAGCGCGCCGCGAACGATACTGGCTCGTCTGAAGTGCAGGTCGCGCTGATTACAGAGCGTATCAATGGCCTTGCCGGCCATTTCAAGACGCACGTCAAGGATTTTCATTCCCGCCGCGGCCTGCTCAAGCTGGTGAGCCAGCGGCGCAAGCTACTCGATTACCTCAAGCGCACGGACGCCGAAAAGTACCGTATCCTGATCGAGCGCCTCGGCCTGCGGAAGTAGACTGGCCGTAGATCCAGGGTTTTGAAACGCTCATTTCTCCAGTGAGTGTCGCTTGTTTTTTCTCCCATCAGCATAACGGCCTGAGCGGTTCTCGGGCCGGACGCACAAGGAATTCCACTTTGCCGAATCCGATCAAGAAGACATTTCAATACGGCGCCCACCAGGTCACGCTGGAGACCGGCGAAATGGCGCGCCAGGCGCACGGTGCCGTGCTGATCACGATGGAAGACACGGTCGTACTCGCGACCGTGGTGGGAAAGAAGACGGCGCGCGTCGGGCAGGATTTCTTCCCGCTGACCGTCGACTACATCGAGAAGACCTACGCCGCTGGAAGAATTCCCGGTGGCTTTTTCAAACGCGAAGGCCGGCCGAGCGAAAAAGAGACGCTGATCTGCAGGCTGATCGACCGGCCGATCCGCCCCCTGTTTCCGGACGGCTACTACAACGAAGTCCAGGTTGTGGCTACGGTCATGTCGTACAACCCGGAGGTGGATGCCGACATCGTGGCGATGATCGGCGTTTCGGCGGCGCTGACGATTTCGGGAATCCCTTTCAACGGGCCCATCGGTGCGGCCCGCGTCGGTTACATCGATGGGCAGTACGTGCTCAATCCTACGGCAACGCAGCTCGCGCAGTCGCAACTGAATCTGGTGGTCGCAGGAACCGAGCAGGGTGTGCTGATGGTCGAGTCCGAGGCGCAGGAACTGACCGAGGATGTGATGCTGGGCGCCGTCGTGTTCGGCCACCAGCAGATGCAGGCTGCGATTCGGGCAATCGATGAGCTGGCCGAGGTGGCTGGCAAGCCCGTTTGGGACTGGCAGCCGCCCGCGAAGGACGAGACGCTGGTTGCGCGCATCAGGGAACTGGCGGAACAGGATCTGCGCGCCGCATTTCAGCTGCGCCACAAGAGCGCGCGCTCGGAAACCATCGACGGGATCTGGAAACGCGTGTTTGAGGCGCTCGGCGTCGGCGCGCCTGACGGCCCTGACGCCAACACCGTCAAAGACCTGTGCTTCGCGCTGGAGTCATCGATCGTTCGCAGTCAGATACTCGACGGCGAACCGCGCATCGACGGGCGCGATACGAAGACCGTGCGCCCGATCTCGATTCGCATCGGCGTGTTGCCGCGCACGCACGGCTCGGCCCTGTTTACGCGCGGCGAAACGCAGGCGCTTTGCACGGTCACCCTGGGCACGGGGCGCGACGAGCAGATCATCGATGCGCTCGGTGGCAGCTACAAGGACCGGTTCATGCTTCATTACAACATGCCCCCGTTCGCCACCGGCGAGACCGGCCGTGTCGGCTCGCCCAAGCGCCGGGAAATCGGCCACGGGCGCCTTGCAAAACGCGCCTTGCTCGCCGCACTGCCCAAGCAGGAAGAGTTCGGCTACTCACTGCGTCTGGTTTCGGAGGTCATGGAATCGAACGGATCGTCCTCGATGGCATCGGTGTGCGGCGGCAGCCTGGCCCTGATGGACGCCGGCGTACCGACCAAGGCGCACGTCGCGGGCATCGCCATGGGACTGATCAAGGAAGGCGGCCGCTTCGCGGTGCTCACCGACATTCTTGGCGACGAGGATCATCTGGGCGACATGGACTTCAAGGTCGCGGGCACGGACAAGGGCATCACCGCGCTGCAGATGGACCTGAAGATCGAGTCGATCACGAGTGAAATCATGCGCGTCGCGCTCGCCCAGGCGCGCGACGGCCGCGTGCAGATACTCGAACACATGCGCACGGCGATCGAAGGCTCACGCAGCGACATCTCTGCATTTGCGCCGCGCATCATCAAGATCAAGATCAACCCGGAGAAGATCCGGGACGTCATCGGCAAGGGTGGCGTCGTGATCCGCGGCCTGCAGGAAGAGACCGGGACCACCATCGAGATCGAGGATGACGGCACCATCAGCATCGCCTGCGTGAGCGCGGAGGGTGGAGAAGCTGCGCGGGACAAGATCCTCGCCCTGACCGCAGATGTCGAAGTGGGCCGGATCTACGAGGGAACGGTGCTGCGCCTGCTCGATTTCGGCGCAATCATCGGCCTGCTTCCCGGCCGCGACGGCCTCCTGCACATCTCGCAGATCAGCCACGAGCGGGTCAATGCGGTTGCCGACCACCTCAAGGAAGGGCAGGTCGTGAAGGTCAAGGTTCTCGAAGCCGACGACAAGGGCCGCGTGCGGCTGTCGATGAAGGCGATCGCGGACAAGCCGCAGCCGGCAGCGCATAGTTAGCCGCGGCAGCCTGAAAATACCAAGGACGCCCGGAGGCGTCCTTTGTTTCCGACCCTGCGGGCGACTACTTGGCCTGTTGTCGTTCGCGCAGTTCGTCGAGCGTCTTGCAATCGATGCACAGCGTCGCGGTCGGACGGGCCTCGAGCCGCTTCAGCCCGATTTCGACTCCGCAACTGTCGCAATAGCCGTACTCGTCCGAGTTGATGCGCTCGATCGTCTCGTCGATCTTCTTGATCAGTTTGCGTTCCCGGTCGCGGTTGCGCAATTCGAGGGCCATGTCCGATTCCTGGCTGGCGCGGTCGTTGGGATCTGCAAACACCGTCGCCTCGTCCTGCATGGTGTGAACCGTGCGATCGATTTCCTCCGACAATTCCGCCTTGAGGTTCTCGAGGATCTTGCGGAAATGGGCGCGTTGCTTCCCATTCATGTACTCCTCGCCCTTCTTGGCGGTGTAGGGAGCGACGGTCTTGCGCAACAGTTCCACTGGCATTTTTGGTTCGGTGATTGAAAAGGAAGGCGCTTTTTAGCAGAAAAACACCTCTGTCGCAAGCAAGTTGGTCGCGTTTTGGTGGGCAGCGCGCTTGCGTTGCCCGAAACATCGCCGCGGAGTATGATTGCGGCCCTTTTCGGGGTGTAGCGCAGCCTGGTAGCGCGCTTGCTTTGGGAGCAAGATGTCGGGAGTTCGAATCTCTCCACCCCGACCAGGCTGCCGGCGGCGGGGACTGCCCGTAGCTCAACCGGATAGAGCACCAGCCTTCTAAGCTGGGGGTTGTGGGTTCGAGTCCCGCCGGGCAGGCCAGCGATTTGTGCAGCAATGGTGGCGGTAGCTCAACGGTAGAGTCCTGGATTGTGATTCCAGTTGTTGCGGGTTCGAATCCCGTCCGCCACCCCAGTCCCCCCGGAGCCCGTATTCATCCGGCGAGCCCTTTGCGCTCCAGCATGAATACCGATCCGGCCCCGGCGCTCGTTTCGAGCCAGACGAACGGCAGGCGCGGAAAAGCCTTTTCGAGCGTGCGCCGGTTGTGACCGATTTCGCACACCAGCACGCCTTCCGGCGCAAGGCGGTGCTTCGACTCGGCGAGGATGCGCCGTACCAGCGCGAGACCGTCGGCACCGCCGGCGAGCGCGAGCCGCGGTTCGTGGCGGTACTCGCGGGGCAGCGCGCGCATTGCCGCGGCTGTCACGCATGGAGGGCTGCAATGACCGGGGAACGATGACACGCCGGTCGACGTAAAAAGAGAAATCGCCGAGCCACGCCCGGTGCGTGAGATAGGGTGCGGGAATGCGTTCATTCACCCGCCTGGTCACCAAGGCCTCGAAGCGCTTGCGCTGCCTTGCCGTCGGCCGCAGCGACGCATGCAGCGAAAGCTCCCCGGGTGCAAGCGCAAGTGCGTGGGCTAGCAGGAAGGCGGCCTCGTCACGCGGGTTCTGGGTACCGTGCCCAAACGACAGACGGGCACGCTTCATTCGCCGTACCGCGCTCCGATGGAGTTCGGCGACGGTAGCGGGCGCGATCGGCATGCCGGGGCGCTAGCGCAGCAACGCCCGCATCGTTTCCAGGTAGATCCGCGGCAATTGCCTGAGCGCCTCCCGATCAACGAACTCGTTGAGCTTGTGAGCGCTCGAGTTCACGGGGCCGAGCTCGACAATCTGCGCGCAGATCTCCGCGATGAAGCGGCCGTCCGATGTGCCGCCGCTGGTAGAGAGTTCCGACTCCCGTCCGGTAATGCTTCGAATCGCGTCCTTCACCACTGCCACCAGTTCGCGCGGCTGCGTGAGGAACGGCCCCCCGGACAGTGTCCAGTCGAGCGAAAAATCCAGGCCATGCCGGCGCAGCACGCCCTCGAGCCGCTCGCGCAGGTCCTGCTCGGTACTCGCGGTCGAAAAGCGGAAGTTGAAATCCATTTCCAGCGTTCCCGGCACCATGTTCGTCGCGCCGGTTCCGGCATGCAGGTTGGAAACCTGCCACGTCGTGGGCGGGAAAAACGCATTGCCATCGTCCCATCGGGTCTGCGCCAGCTCTGCGAGCGCCGGCGCGACGGCGTGGATCGGGTTCTTCACCAGCTGCGGGTATGCGATGTGGCCCTGAATGCCGCGCACCGTCAATCTGCCCGAGAGCGAGCCGCGACGGCCGTTCTTGATCACGTCGCCAAGCGAATCGACCGACGAAGGCTCGCCGACGATGCAGTAGTCGATCGTCTCCCCGCGTTGTTTCAGGCGCTCGACCACCCGCACCGTTCCATCGACCGCAGGGCCTTCCTCGTCGGAAGTGATGAGCAGCGCGATCGATCCTGAATGCGCCGGCCGTTCCGCCACAAACGCCTCGAGCGCGACGACGAACGCCGCAATCGATGATTTCATGTCTGCCGCACCGCGGGCGTAAAGCCTTCCATCGCGCTCGGTCGGTGTGAACGGATCGGAGTGCCATTGCTCGAGCGGTCCAGTCGGGACGACGTCCGTATGCCCGGCGAAGCACAGCAGGGGACGCGAGGTGCCGCGCCGCGCCCAAAGGTTGAGAACACCATTTCTCGGTACCGTCTCGCATGCGAAACCCAGCCGCGAGAGCCGCTGCGCGATCAGGTCCTGACACCCGCAATCCTGCGGCGTGACCGAAGGTCTCGCGATCAGTTCGCGCGCAAGCGCCAGCGCATCGAGCGACTGACTTTCCAGAACTCAGCCCGCCATGTCGATCTTGAAGTCGCTGAACGAAGCACCGCCCGCGGGAGGCGGCGGCGGGGCCGACGCCTTGTCTTCCTTCTTCGGCTCCGCTTTGGCGGGCGCGGCCGCACCCGGTGCAGCGTTAGAAATATCTCCTGCCGTCGCCTGATTGATGAGCCACAGCATGTTGGTTGCCGAATCGGCGTTCGCCATCGCCTCCTCCTGGCTGATCTTTCCTTCGCTGAAGAGTTTGAACAGCGACTGTTCGAAGGTCTGCGAGCCCGGCGACATGCTTTTCTCCAGCGCCTCCTTGATTTCGTTGATCTCGCCCTTCTCGATCAATTCCTGGATGTGGCGGGTATTGAGCAACACCTCCACCGACGCCACCCGGCCGCCGCTCTTGGTTTTTACGAGGCGCTGCGAAACCACCGCCTGCAACGCAGCGGACAAGTCGAGCAACAGGCTCGGGCGGTTCTCCAGCGGGTAGAAGTTGATGATGCGGTTCATCGCGTGGTAGCTGTTGTTGGCGTGCAGCGTGGCCAGGCAAAGGTGGCCCGATTGCGCATACGCGAGGGACATGCCCATGGTGCTCTTGTCGCGGATTTCCCCGATCAGGATGCAATCCGGTGCCTGGCGCAGTGCGTTTTTCAGCGCCACCTCGAAAGCCTTGGTGTCGGTGCCCACCTCGCGCTGATTGACGATCGATTTCTTGTTCTGGAAGATGAATTCGACCGGATCCTCGAGCGTCAGAATATGGCCCGAGCGGCGCTCATTGCGAAAATCGAGCATGGCCGAAAGCGTGGTCGACTTGCCCGAGCCGGTCGCCCCGACCATCAGGATCAGTCCCCGCTTCTGCATGATCACTTCCTTGAGGATCTCAGGCACGCCGAGCGTGTCGATGTTCGGGATCGAACTCGGGATGTACCGCACCACCACCGCGGGAGTGCCCTTTTGCCGGAAAGCGCTGATGCGGAAGGTGCCCACGCCTTCCATGGTGAACGCGGTATTGAGTTCGAACTCCTCTTCGTACTCGCGAATCTGCCGCTCGTTGAGCACCTCGTAGAGCAGCGTCTTCACGCTGTCGGCAGTCAGCACCGTCTGGTTGACCGGCATCGCGTTGCCGCTGATCTTGATATTGATCGGCGCGTTCACCGTGAGGAAGATGTCCGAAGCCTTCTTCTCGGCCATCAACTGGAACAACCGCTTCATCGCTGCCATGTTGCCTCCCCCGTCTGCACCCTCACATTATGCAGTTTATTCCGAACTAGTCGCCGCGCAGCAGGTCATTGAGGCTGGTCTTGGCGCGCGTTCCCGCATCCACCTGTTTGACGATGATCGCGCAGTAGCGCCCGTATTTTCCATCGGGTGAGGGCAGCGTCCCGGGCACTACGACGGAGCCGGCAGGGACCCGGCCATAGAGAATCTGGCCGCTCGAGCGATCGTAGATGCGCGTGCTCTGCCCCAGAAATACGCCCATCGAAATCACGCTGTTCTCCTCCACGATCACCCCTTCGACGACTTCCGAGCGCGCACCGATGAAACAGTTGTCTTCGATGATCGTCGGATTTCCCTGCAGGGGCTCCAGCACGCCGCCGATCCCCACGCCTCCGGAAAGGTGCACGTTCCTGCCGATCTGCGCGCAGGAGCCGACGGTCGCCCAGGTATCGACCATGGTCCCTTCGTCCACGTAGGCCCCGATGTTCACGTAACAGGGCATCAGCACGACGTTCCGGGCGACGAACGCGCCGCGCCGCGCCATTGCCGGCGGCACGACGCGAAAACCGCCGGCCGCGAACGCGGCTGCATCGTATCGATCGAACTTTCCCGCCACCTTGTCGAAGTAATTGGTCGATGCGCCGCGTATCAGCCGGTTGTCCTCGATGCGGAAGGACAACAGCACCGCCTTCTTGATCCATTGATGCGTGATCCATGAACCGCCGGTCTTCTCGGCCACGCGCATACGCCCGGCGTCGAGCCCCGCAATCGCATATTCGACGGCATCGCGCAACGCTCCGGGCGCGTTGGCGGCATTCAACCCGGCGCGTTGTTCCCAGGCTTGATCGATGATGTTGGATGCGTCCTGCATGGCGGTCTCAGAATTGTCGGGAAAAACGCTCGATGCGCTGCATGGCTTCGAGGCAATCGGCCTGCGGCGCCACCAGCGCGATGCGTACAAAATTTCTGCCAGGATTGATGCCGTGCGCGTCACGCGCGAGATAGCTTCCCGGCAGCACCAGCACATTATATTGGCGCTGCAACTCGCGCGCGAACTCACGGTCGTCGATCGTCGTGCGCATCCACAGATAGAACCCGCCCTCGGGCAGGTAGGCCTCCAGCGGCTTGCGCACCAACGGCAGCGCGGCGGCGTACTTCTCGGCATAAAGCCGGCGGTTTTCACGCACATGCGCCTCGTCGCGCCAGGCGGCTATGGAGGCACGCTGTGTGGCAACGCCCATCGCTCCCCCTTGATAGGTACGGTAAAGCAGGAAGCTTTTCAGCAGCGCGGCATCGCCGGCGACAAAGCCCGAGCGCATGCCCGGGGCATTCGAACGCTTGGACAGGCTCGAAAACACGACCAGGCGCGGAAAACCGTCCCGGCCGAGCTCACGCGCCGCCTGCAAAGCCCCGATCGGGGGTCGGGATTCATCGCAGTAAATCTCGGAGTAGCACTCGTCCGAAGCGATGACGAATCCGTAACGGTCGGAGAGTTCGAACAGGCGGCGCCAGTCATCCAGGTGCAGCACGCTCCCAGTCGGATTGGAAGGTGAACAAGCGTACAGAAGCTGCACCTTGCGCCAGGTCGCCTCCGGAAGTTCCGTGAGGTCGATGCGGAAGCCGCGCTCGGGATGCGCATTCAGAAATACCGGGTTCGCGCCCGCGAGCAGCGCTGCACCCTCGTAGATCTGGTAGAACGGATTCGGACAGGCGACCAGGGCGCCGCCGGAAGCGCCATCGATCACGGTCTGCGCAAACGCAAACAGGGCCTCGCGCGAACCGTTGACGGGTAGCACCTGGGTCGCGGGATCGATCTGCGCCAGAGCGTAGCGGCGTTTGAGCCAATCGGCGATCGCCTCGCGCAGCTGGGGCAAACCGGCGGTTGCGGGATAGGCCGCGAGACCATCGAGCGCTGCTGCAAGCGCTTCACGCACCAGCATCGGTGTAGGGTGCTTGGGCTCCCCGATGGACAGATTGATCGGGGCCAGCTCCGGGTTGGGTACGACGCCGGCGAGCAGGGCGCGAAGTTTCTCGAACGGATACGGCTGCAGCCGCGTCAGGCGCGGATTCATGCGTCTGCCGCGTGCGGATTTCCCGCCCGGATTCCATCCAGCGCGGGTGGCGGCCGTTTCGGCCGCCACCCGCGCTTGCGGTGCTCCGCTATCACGGTGGTAAATATACCGCCGCGAACATTGAAGCGTGCTTCGAGCCGCATGTAACGCGGGCGCGTCGCGCGGGCCAGATCGTCGAGTATGCGGTTGGTCACTGCTTCATGAAACGCGCCACGGTCGCGGTAAGACCAGACATAAAGCTTGAGCGATTTGAGTTCGACGCATCTTCGGTCCGGAACGTAATCGAGCACGAGAGTGGCGAAATCCGGCTGCCCCGTGACGGGACACAGGCAGGTGAACTCCGGCATCTCCATATGGATCCGGTAGTCCCGGCCCGGACTCGGGTTCGGAAAAGTGGCGGGCGCCTTGATCGGCTTCGATGGCATCGAACAGGTGCGCGGCTGCGCCGGCAGCGGGACGAAAAATCGAGGCTGGAATGGTATCATGGCATGCGCCATTGACGCGTTGTCTCGATGCGTGCCGCGCCCGCTGTTCGCGGTTTCCCAACCAGCCTTTCGACCGGTCCCTCGATCACGCTTTCGACCAACCCATCGAATACGCACCGTGCGCCTCGTCCAGATCAAGCTCTCCGGCTTCAAGTCCTTCGTCGACCCCGCCTCGATCCACGTGCCCGGGCAGCTCGTGGGAATCGTCGGACCGAACGGCTGCGGCAAGTCCAACGTCATCGACGCTGTGCGCTGGGTGCTCGGAGAATCCCGGGCTTCGGCGCTGCGCGGCGACTCGATGCAGGACGTGATCTTCAACGGCTCGGTGAACAGGAAGCCTCTTGCGCGTTCCGCGGTCGAGCTGATCTTCGACAACGCCCTGGGCCGTGCCGGCGGCCAGTGGTCGCGATACGCCGAGATTTCGGTCAAGCGCGTGCTGCAGCGCGATGGCGAGTCGTCCTACCAGATCAACAACCAGCAGGTGCGCCGGCGCGACATCACCGACATGTTCCTCGGAACCGGGCTCGGGCCGCGGGCGTACGCGATCATCGAGCAGGGCATGATCTCGCGCGTGATCGAGGCGCGGCCCGAGGAGCTTCGCGTGTTCCTCGAAGAGGCTGCCGGGGTGTCCCGCTACAAGGAGCGGCGGCGGGAAACCGAGCATCGCCTCGCCGATACGCGCGAGAACCTCGCGCGCGTGAACGACATCCGCCAGGAACTCGGAATCCAGATCGAGAAGCTCGACGTCCAGGCGCGCATTGCAACGCGCTATCACGAGTTGCACGGCGAGATGCAGCTCAAGCAGCATCTGCTCTGGTTCATGCGGCGGCGCGACGCCGCCGCCGAGCGCGAGCGTCACTCTGCGGAAATCGGCCGGCAGACCAACGCACTGGAAGCCGCAACCGCGTACTTGCGCGGCGTAGAGAGCCGCATCGAAACCGCGCGCGGCGTGCATTACGGGGCCGGTGACGGCTTGAATGCCGCTCAGGCGGCCCTGTACGCCTCCAACGCCGAGGTCGCCCGCCACGAGTCCGAATTGCGGCACATGGAGGATTTGCGCCAGCGGCTCGAAAGCCGGCACGTGGAGTTGGGCACGCAACTCTCCGCCTGGCGCTCGCAGCGCTCGCAGCTGACGCAGGCGCTGCACATGTGGGCGCAGCGCCTGGTCGAAGCGAGGCTGCGCGTCGCTCGAAGCCAGGCGGCGCTCGCCACAGAGAGCCAGCGTCTTCCGGGCACCGAGCGGGCGTACCGCGCCGCGCAGGACGATCTGACCGAGATGCGTAGCCAGACGATGCAGGCGGAGGGCCGTTGCCAACTCGCACAATCGAATCTCGGGCATCTGGCCTCCATGCTGGCCACGCTCGCGCAGCGCGCCGAGCGGCTCGAGGCCGAAAGCCGTGCGCTCGCGCAACCCGACGGCACGCTCCTCGCGCGCGCCGCGGAAAGCGCGACACAAGCCGACCGACAGATCGAATCGGTGCACCTTGAGACGCTTGCGCTTCAGGCCGAGTGCTTGGAGCGGGAGCAAACACGGCAGGAGGCGGCGGAGAGCGTCAACACGGCGTTGCGCGAGCACAGCGCGGCCGAGGCGCAACTCGCCACGCTGCGCGAGGTGCAGGAGAGCATCGCCGAAGATGGCGAATTGCGCGACTGGCTCGAACGGCATTCGCTTTCCCGTCTGCCGAGGTTGTGGCAGAAATTGCGCATCGATGCGGGCTGGGAAACCGCGGTAGAGTCCGTATTGCGCGAGCGGCTGCACGCGCATGCGCTCGCAGGCGCGCCGGATCTCGCGAACCTTGCCGGTGAGAAACCTCCCGCCAAGACGAGCCTGTTTGTCCCTGCAGCCGGCGATGCGCCGCCGCAAATGGCCGGTCTGCAATCGCTGGTATCAAAGGTCCACGCGCAGGACCCTTCGGTCGGAGGCGCGCTCGCAGACTGGCTTGGCGGTGTGTATCTCGTGGACCAGGCACCGTCCGACGAAATACGCGCGGGCCTGACCGGGGGAGCGGTGCTCGTCAACCGGCTCGGACACCAGTTCACCCGGCATACCCTCAGCCTGCACGCGCCGGATTCGGCCGATGCAGGCCTGCTTGCGCGCCAGGTAGAGATCGAAGCGCTGGAAGCGGGAAGCGGCGTCTTCGACACGCAGCTTGCCCAAGCCCGAGAGGCGCTGGAATCGGCGGAGCGTGAACTCAGCGACCGGCAGTCGGCGCTCGAAGCGCTGCGTCACAGGGGCGCGGACTCGCAAGCAGCAAGCCGCGACGCCCATATCGAACTGCTCAAGCTGCAGCAGCAGTTGGAGCGTTACCGCGAACGCGAGGCGAAAATCCGGCTGGAGCTGGCTGAAATCAGGCGCGAAGACGAAACCACGCGCGCACGGCGCGCCGAACTGGAAACTGAACTCGCGCTCGCGGAGCAGGAAATCCGTGCCATGCGCTCGCGCATGGAGGAGGTGAAACGCCTGCACGTCGCCGCCGAGGAGACGCTTGCCGAGCAACGCAAGCGCGTCCAGAGCGCCGAGCGGGAGGCGCAGGACGCGGTGTATGGAGAGCGCGAGTGCGCTTCGAAGATCAGCGAAATCGACAATTCGGTAAGGCTCATCGACCAGCAGATCGAGCGTGCCGACGTCGAGATCGGCAAACTTTCGCAAGACCTTGCCGTCGATCCGATCCCGGAAATGAGGCTGGCCCTGGCAAGTGCAGTCGAATCGCGTATCGAGTGCGAGAAAATGCTCTCCGATGCGCGCGCCGCCGTCGAGGAGGCTGCCGCGGTGTTGCGCGCTCTGGAACAGGAGCGCCTACAGATCGACAGCGGGATCAATCCGGTGCGCGAGCGCATCGGCGAATTGCGCCTGAAGGAACAGGCGGCCTCGATCAATCACGATCAATTCGCCGGGCAATTGCGCGCGGCCGGCGCCGACGAGACGATACTCTCGACCCAGGCGGCGCAGGCACCGCGGCCCAACGCGCTGCAGAGCGACATCACCCGCCTTTCCCAGGAAATATCAGAGCTGGGAGCGGTGAATCTCGCCGCTCTCCAGGAACTCGAATCCAGCCAGGAGCGCAAGGGGTTTCTCGATGCGCAGTGCGCCGATCTCGAGGAGGCCTCGCAGACCCTGGCGGACGCGATTCGCCGCATCGACCGGGAAACACGGGAACTTCTGCGAGAGACTTTCGCGAGCGTCAACCGGCACTTCGGCTCGCTGTTTCCGGATCTGTTCGGCGGCGGTGAAGCGCGCCTGATCATGACGGGCGAGGAAATTCTCGATGCAGGAATCCAGGTCATGGCGCAGCCTCCCGGAAAACGCAACAGCACCATCCACCTTCTGTCCGGCGGGGAGAAAGCGCTCACCGCGATCGCGCTCGTATTCTCGATGTTCCAGCTCAATCCGGCCCCGTTCTGCATGCTCGACGAGGTCGACGCGCCGCTGGACGATTCGAATACCGTTCGATTCTGCGAACTGGTGCAGAAGATGTCTGCGCAGACACAGTTCCTTTTCATCAGCCACAACAAGATCACCATGGAAATGGCCGAACAGCTGATCGGAGTAACGATGCCGGAATCCGGCGTCTCGCGCGTCGTCGCCGTGGACATCGATGCCGCGTTGCGCATGCGCGAGGAACTTGCGGCCTGAGGCCGGATAGGGGTGGACGCCATGACCGATTTTCAGTTCGGCCTGCTCGCGATCGGCGTCCTGGCGGTGCTGGGCGTGCTGGCCTATAACAAGGTACAGGAGCGTCGGGTCAGGCGCGAGACGCTGGCGGCGTTCGAGCCGCACCATGCCGATGCCTTGCTTGAGAGGGGGACGGAGCCGGCACCGCGCATCGAACCCGCGATATCGCCGCGAGCGGTGCACAGCGCCGACGAACACCACGCACCCGGCGCACTCCCCGACGAACGCATCGATTACGTTCTGGAGCTGCGTGCCGGCAGGCCGATTGCGGCGCACGAGTTTTTTTTCGCATGGGCACCCTCGGAGCACCGGTTTGCGCAGCGCGCGCTGTTTGCCGGTCAATCCGATGGCCGATGGCAACCGCTCCCGCGCGAAGGCAATTTCACGGGCATCCGCGCTGCACTGCAGCTGGTGAATCGCCGCGGTCTGGTGAATGAAGCCGAATTGCTCGAATTTCGCTCGGCGCTGGAGACGCTCTGTGCCAAGATTGGCGCCACGGTGGAGGCACCGGAGATGAAGCAGGCGCTGGACCGCGGCCGCGCGCTCGACGCCATCTGCGCAGACGCCGATATCCAGGTCGTGATTCACGTGGTCCCGTCGATACCAGGCCGTTTCCCCGGAGCGGAGGTACGCAAAGTTGCGGAATCCGCCGGGCTCCAGCCGGGTCCGGATGGACGTTACCTGCTGCGCGGACCGGACGAGCACGAACGCTTTTACCTCTACGACCGATCCGGTGCTGCGCTTGCGCCGGGGGGCCACATGGAAGATTCGGTCCAGGCGCTCACGCTTGCCATGGATGTGCCGCGCGCACCGGAAACCGCTCGCAGCTTCGGCGCGATGACGCTTCTGGCTCGCGACCTGGCGGCTGCACTCCACGGCCGGCTGGTGGACGACAACGACCGCCCGCTTGATGAGAAGGCGCTGGTGGCGATCGGCCAGCAGCTCGAACCGGTACGCGCACAGCTCGAAGCCCAGGGCATTGCTCCCGGCGGCGCGCTCGCGCTGCGTCTTTTTTCCTGAGACGGGGATGGCGATTCCTGCGCCGGCACGGACACGTGCAGAGTTGCTGCGCCGGGAGATCGCGGAACACAACCGGCGCTATTACGTGCTCGACGAACCGGGCATCAGCGACGCGGAATACGACAGCATGTTCCGCGAGTTGGCAGAGCTGGAGAGGCAGTACCCCGCGCTTTGCACACCGGATTCGCCGACTCGACGCGTCGGCGGCGAGCCATTGGAGGGCTTCGAGACCGTACAGCACGCGGCGCCGATGCTGTCGCTCAACAATGCGTTCGAGGACGAGGAGATCCGCGCTTTCGACAAACGGCTGCGGGATACGCTCGATGTCGATTCGCTTGAATACGAGGCTGAACCGAAGTTCGATGGCCTGGCGATAAGCCTGTCCTATCGCAGCGGCGCGCTGTTGCGCGGTGCAACCCGCGGGGATGGTTCGACGGGCGAGAACGTTACGCAGAATCTTCGCACCCTGCGCTCGATCCCGCTCAGTCTGCCGCCGGAAGCGTCGCGGCATGACATGGAGGTTCGCGGTGAGGTGCTGATGTACCGGCGGGACTTCGAGCGGCTCAATACCCACCAGCGCGCGGCAGGAGAAAAGGAGTTCGTCAATCCGCGCAACGCCGCAGCCGGAAGCCTGCGTCAACTCGATCCGCGGGTCACCGCGCGGCGCCCGCTGCGCTTTATCGCCTATGGCGTCGGAACCGCCGACACTACGCGCTTCTCCACTCATGCGTCGATCCTCGACTGGCTGGCGCAGATTGGCTTTCCGGTCGCGCGGGATCGGTCCATTGTGACCGGCTGCGACGGGATGCTGGCGTTTTTCCGGAACATGGCGGAGCGACGCGAGCGCCTGCCGTACGCGATTGACGGCGTCGTCTACAAGGTCAACCGGCTCGATTGGCAGCGTGCGCTCGGTTTCGTGTCGCGGGCGCCGCGTTTTGCAATCGCGCACAAGTTCCCGGCCGAACAAGCGCTTACCGAAGTGCTGGCAATCGACGTGCAGGTGGGCCGCACCGGCGCGCTTACTCCGGTCGCGCGACTCAAGCCGGTATTCGTCGGCGGAGTCACCGTCACCAACGCAACCCTGCACAACGAAGACGAAATGCGCCGCAAGGACATCCGCGTGGGTGACACGGTGGTCGTTCGCCGCGCGGGCGACGTCATTCCCGAGGTGGTGGCCGCAAGGCTGGAGTTTCGGCCGGCAGGCGCACTCGCGTTCGCGTTGCCCGGCACATGCCCGGCCTGCGGTTCGGCCGTGCTGCGCAATGAGGATGAGGCCGTGGCGCGCTGCAGCGGCGGGCTGGTTTGTCCGGCCCAACGCAAGCAAGCCCTGCTGCATTTTGCAGGACGCCGCGCGATGGACATCGACGGGTTGGGAGAGCGGATCGTCGATCAACTGGTTGAGTCCGGGCTGGTCCGCACCCCCGCCGACCTGTACTCGCTCCGGCTCGAGCAGATCGCCGTGCTCGAGCGCATGGCAAAGAAATCCGCGGCCAAGCTCCTGGTTGCGCTGGAGCGTTCTCGCTCGACCACGCTCGAGCGATTTGTTTTCGCACTTGGGATCCGCAATGTGGGGGAGAGTACGGCACGCGACCTGGCGCGGCATTTCGGCAGCCTGGACCGGCTCATCGAAGCGGATGAAGCGGTGCTCGAGAGCGTGCGCGACGTGGGACCGGTGGTGGCTCGCTCGATCCGGCAGTTCCTCGACGAACCGCACAATCGCACGGTAGTGCAGGCGTTGCGGCTGGCCGATGTGCGATGGGAAGAGCGCGCACCTGCACCCGTGCTCGCGGGCGATACGTCGAAAAGTTTTGTGTTGACGGGGGCACTGCCCAATCTGACCAGGGAACAGGCACGCGCCATGATCGAAGCGAAAGGCCATCGCGTTGCCGGATCCGTGTCGAAGAAGACAGACTATGTGGTCGCCGGGGAAGAAGCCGGCGACAAGCTGGAGCGCGCGCGCGCGCTGGGAGTCCCGGTCATCGACGAAGAATCGTTGCGCAATCTGCTTGAGGAGAACTGAGGGCCATGACTGGAAAAAAGAGGCTGAACAAAGCAGTTTTCCCGGTGGCCGGACTGGGCAGCCGGTTCCTTCCGGCGACCAAGGCCAGCCCGAAGGAAATGATGCCGGTGGTCGACAAACCGCTCATCCAGTATGCGGTCGAAGAGGCCGCCGCAGCGGGAATCACGGACATGATCTTCGTCACCGGCCGCAACAAGCGCGCGATCGAGGACCATTTCGACAGTGCCTGGGAACTGGAATCCGATCTGGCGGCAAAAGGAAAGCACGCGCTCCTTGAGATGGTGCGCGGCGTCCTGCCCGCCGGATGCCGTTGCATCTACATACGCCAGTCCGAGCCTCTCGGCCTCGGACACGCGGTGTGGTGTGCCCAGCCCGTGGTCGGCAACGAACCCTTTGCCGTCGTCCTCGCGGACGACCTGGTGGACGCAGTGCGCCCGGCCTTGTCTCAAATGGAGGAGGTTTTCGAGCAGGAGCAGTGCTCGGTGCTGGGCGTGGAGAACGTCCCGCGCGAACAGACGGGCCGCTATGGCATCGTGAGCACAGAGCCGGGGGAGGCACGACTGGGCCCGATCTGCGCGATTGTCGAGAAACCTTCACCGGACGCGGCACCCTCGACCCTGGCCGTGGTCGGCCGCTATATCTTCACGCCCGGGATCTTTCGCCACCTCGAGAATGCGCGCGCAGGGCTGGGAGGAGAAATTCAGCTGACCGACGCGATCGCAAAGCTGCTCGGCGAAGAGCGCGTGCTTGCCTTCCGGTTCGAGGGACAGCGTTACGACTGCGGATCGAAGCTCGGGTACCTGCAGGCCGCGGTCCAGTTGGGGGTGAAGCACCCTGAAATCGGCAGCGAATTCACGACATTCCTGGCGCGGCGCCGCGTCTAGGCGATTGCGGGCGCCCCGCTATACTCGCCTGACGGCAACCAGACTAGGTGCACCAAAATGCCCGACAGCCGTGCAGCCTGGGACTTGCTGCGTGAAGCGGAGCGCGTTTGTTCTTCCGACGAGATCGCGGCTGCGGTGCGGCGGGTAGCGGGCGAAATCACGGCACGGCTGGGCGATTCCTGTCCGCTGATACTGACGGTAATGAACGGCGCACTCGTATTCAGCGGACAACTCCTTCCGTTGCTGCGCTTTCCCCTGGAGTTCGAGTACGTACACGCAACGCGTTATGGACGCGCCACCTCGGGGGGGCCGCTCGCTTGGCGCGTTCCGCCTCCCGAAGCGGTCCGCGGGCGCACCGTGCTGGTGCTCGACGATATTCTCGACAGCGGTGAGACCCTGAGTGTGATCCGCGATAGCGTGCTCGCGTTGGGCGCGGCGGATTTCCATTGCGCCGTGCTGCTCGACAAGGCGCCGGCGCGTGCCAAACCGGCTCGCGCCGATTTCATCGGACTGGAGATCGCTGACCGCTTTGTTTTCGGTTACGGCATGGATGCAAAGGGCCTGTGGCGCAACCTGCCCGAAATCTACGCGATGAAGGAATAGCCATGCTCGGAATCATTGGAGGCAGCGGGCTGTCGCAATTGGCGAATCTGGAGGCGCTGCAGCGCAGGGTCGTGCGCACCCCCTACGGGGAGCCGTCCGGCCCGCTCACACTGGGATGCATCCGCGGCCGGCAAGTGGTGTTTCTGGCGCGGCATGGTAACGGACATACAATCGCGCCTCATGAGGTCAACTATCGCGCCAATCTGTGGGCATTGCGTGCGGAAAACGTCCGCGCGGTGGTCTCGGTCGCCTCGGTGGGCGGCATCCGGCGCGACCTGCGCCCCGGCACCATCGTCATCCCGGACCAGATCATCGATTACACCTGGGGACGCGCCGCAAGCTTCTTTCAGGGCGCTGGCGAACAGGTCGCCCATATCGATTTTACGCATCCGTTCACTCGGGATTTGCGCGTGCGGCTGCTGGATGCGGTGCGCGCTGCGGGGGAATCGGCGGGCGACGGCGGGGTGTACGCGGCAACCCAGGGGCCCAGGCTCGAGACCGCTGCGGAGATTAATCGGCTCGAGCGCGACGGCGCCGACGTGGTCGGGATGACCGGCATGCCGGAAGCGGCACTCGCGCGCGAGCTGGGCCTGGAGTACGCCGCAATCGCGGTGGTGGCAAACCACGCGGCCGGCCGCGGAGAAAGCGAGCAGGGTATTGCGCTTGCACGCATCGAAGACGTCCTCGGCGAGGCGATGGGCAGGGTGCGAAGAATCATCGACCACCTGGCAGAGCAATGATTCGCGAGGTCCTGCGCATGGGAGACCCGCGGCTGCTCGCGTGCTGCGCTCCGGTAGAGCGCTTCGGCAGCCCTGAGCTTGCGGTTCTACTTGCGGACATGCGCGACACGATGGCGCACCTGAATGGCGCCGGTCTGGCGGCGCCGCAGATCGGTGTTTCGCTTCGCGTGGTGATCTTCGGCGTGAACGGCAATCCGCGTTATCCGGAAATCGAGGAAGTCCCCCAGACCGTCCTTATCAACCCCGAGATCGAGCCTCTCGCGAAAGACCTGGAGGAGGGATGGGAGGGCTGTCTCTCGGTGCCCGGCCTGCGCGGCTGGGTGCCGCGCTGGCGCCGCGTCCGCTATCGCGGCTTTTGCGCGGACGGTTCTCCGCTGGAACGCGACGTCGAGGGGTTTCACGCCCGCGTGGTGCAGCACGAATGCGACCATCTCGACGGCATCCTTTATCCGATGCGGGTGCGCGATTTCACGCGCTTCGGATTCATCGAGGAACTCTTTCCCGGCCAGGAGCTCCCTCCGGAGGACTGATGCCAGGAAGGGGTACGGGGGAACCTGGGTTCCCCTGTAGCTCGAGGAAGGGGTACGGGGGAACCTGGGTTCCCCTGTAGCTCGAGGAAGGGGTACGGGGGAACCTGGGTTCCCCTGTAACTAGCTGACCTGGAGTTCGGCCAGCAATTCCTGCTCGAGCTGCAGCACGCTCTTTTCGTCTCGAAGCGAGTCCCCGCTGACGAGGAAAACGTCTTCGCCCCGGTCGCCCAGCGTATTGATCTTTGCGGTGCGCAGGTCGATGCGATGGGCGGCGAGGATGCGCGCAACGCCGTAGAGCAGACCGGGGCGGTCGCTCGCGACCAGCGTAAGCACGTGGCTGATGCCCCGTTCATCGGGTCGCAGGTCGACCATCGGAGTCACCGGAAAATGCCGCACGCGCCGCGAAACGCGGCCGCGCCGCGGCGCCCGCAACGGCGCCGTCGAGCGCAACTCCTCGGCGAGACCCGACTCGACCAGCGCGATCATGTCACGGTAGTGCGTGCCGTCGCCTGAACCCATCACGAGGAATGTGTCGAGCGCATGGCGGTGGCGCGTGGTGTGGATCTTGGCCTCCACGATGTTGAAATTGGCGCGCTCGAAATAGCCGCAAATGCGTGCGAACAATTCCGCCCGGTCGGGCGTGTAGATCATCACCTGCAAACCCTCCCCGAACGGCGCGAGCCGCGCCTTGACCACCGGCTCGATCGAATCGACGCGATAGTGCAGCGTGCGCGTCTGCCATGCGATCTCCTGTGAATCGTGACGCAGGAAATAGGTGGTGTCGAGCTCGGCCCAGAAGCGATCCTTGACGGAATCGGAAAGCGCGTACAGGCGAAGCAGCCGCAAGGCCTCGGCCTGCGTTTCCGCGAGCGCGGTGTCCATCTCGTATCGACCGCCGGTGATCAGGCGGCGCGTGGCGTGAAACAGGTCTTCCAGCAGCTTGGCCTTCCAGGCGTTCCAGACCTTGGGGCTGGTGCCGCGCACGTCGGCGACCGTCAGCAGATACAGGGCGATCAGCCGCCGCTCGTCGACCACCTTGGCGGCAAAGGCCCGCACCACTTCCGGATCAGCCGTATCCTGTTTTTGCGCTACCGATGACAAGGTGAGGTGGTGAGTGACGAGAAACTGAACCAGTTCAGTGTCCTCTCTCGCCAGGCCATGGCTGCGGCAAAACCGGCCTGCGTCGGTCGCGCCCAGTTCCGAATGGTCTGCGCCCCGTCCCTTGGCCAGATCGTGGTACAGGGCCGCCACGTAAAGCAACCAGCGCCGCGAAAATCCGCTCATCAGCTGGGTGGCGAGCGGGAACTCGTGTGCCAGCTCCGGCATTGCAAACCGCCGCAGGTTGCGCAACACCATCAGGATGTGCTGGTCCACCGTGTATACATGGAACAGGTCGTGCTGCATCTGCCCAACGATGCGTCCGAACTCGGGCAGGTAGCGGCCGAGAATGCCGTACTGGTTCATGCGCCGAAATTCGTGCACCACGCCTCGTGGCTGCTGCAGGATGTGCAGGAACAGCATCCGGTTGCACGGATCGCGCCGGAAATCGGCGTTGATGCAGGAGCGCGCGCGCCACAACGCCCGGAGAGTCGTTGCAGTCATGCCGCGCAGTTCCTGATGCTGCTGCATCAGGAGAAACGATTCGAGTATCGTTCCCGGGCTGCGCAGAAACAGGTCCTCGCTGCTGGCGCTCAGCAATTCCCCCCGCACCTCGAAACGTTCGTTGAGCATTCGCGGCTCGACCGCCGCCGACGCCCCAATGCGGGCAGCAAGGTTCTGCAGCAGGATCGTGTTGAGCAGCGTCACTTCCTTGGCGCTGCGGTAATAGCGCTGCATCAATTGCTCGCCCGCACGCCGAACCGCGTTGCCGGAAAATCCCATCTGACCGGCGAGCGCCGTCTGGTAATCGAATACGATGCGGTCTTCCCGCCGTCCGGCGAGGAAGTGCAGGCGGATGCGCATCACCTGCAGAAGCGCCTCGTCGCGCGCGAGTTGGCGCGCCTCCGCTGGCGTGATGAGACCGGCACGCTCCAGCTCCCGCCAGCTGGCGCCGATTCCGAGGGCACCGGCAATCCATTTGATGGTATGCAGGTCACGCAGCCCGCCCGGCGCCTCTTTCAGGTTCGGTTCGAGGCTGAATGCCGTATCCTGAAGCTTGGCATGCCGCTGTTCCTGCTCGAGGCGCTTGGCTTCGAAAAAAGACGGCATGTCGAGCTGCTCGGCGATCGCCGCGCGCAGGCGATCGAACAGCCGCCGGCTTCCGCTCAGCAGGCGGGACTCGAGCAACGTGGTCTGCACCGTAACGTCCACGCGCGCCTCTTCGCGACATGCCTCGATCGTGCGCACGCTGTGGCCGATCTCCAGCCCGGCATCCCACAACCGGCGCACGAACGATTCCAGACGATCGCGCGCATCCCCCGAAGGTTCATCGCGCAGGAGTACCAGCACGTCGATGTCCGATGAGGGAAACTGTTCCCGGCGGGCGTAGCCGCCGACCGCGACCAGCGCGGCCTCTCCGGTGACGCCGGACTCCCGCCACAGAGTTTTCAAGCTTGCATCGATCAGCCGGGTATGACCGCGCAGCAGGCGCCGGGGATTGGGATGTGCGAGGAATTGCTCCCGCAGGCGGGCACGGCCGCTTGAGAGCGCCGCGCGTACCGCGTCGTGCCGGGGGATGCCCGGTCCGGGAGCACCCATCTCAGCTCGGCGGGGACGGCGTACCCGCCGACCGGGTGAGAATTTCAACCCCGTTGGCGGAAACCAGCACCGTGTGCTCCCACTGCGCCGACAGGCTGTGATCCTTGGTAACGATGGTCCAGCCATCGGCCAGTTCGCGAATCGCCGCCTTGCCGGCATTGATCATCGGCTCGATGGTGAACGTCATGCCGGGTTCGAGCCTCAATCCGGCGCCGCGCTTGCCGTAATGCAACACCTGCGGGTCCTCGTGGAATCTGCGCCCGATGCCATGGCCGCAGAATTCGCGCACGACGGAAAAGCCATGCCGCTCCGCGTGCGCCTGAATCGAAGCGCCTATGTCCCCCAGATGAGCGCCCGGGCGAACCTCGCGGATTCCGTGCCACATGCATTCGTAGGTGACGTCCACGAGACGGCGCGCCTGAATGCTGGGCTCGCCTGCGTAGTACATGCGGCTGGAATCCCCGTGGAAGCCATCCTTGATCACCGTGACATCGATATTGACGATATCGCCGGCCCGGAGTATCCGGTCACCCGGGATGCCGTGACAGACCTGATGGTTGACCGAAGTGCAAATCGACTTCGGGTACGGCTTGTAGCCCGGAGGGGCGTAGTCGAGCGGCGCGGGCACCGTTCCCTGTTCCCCGACCATGTACGCATGGCAAAGGTCGTTGAGCGTTCCCGTGCTCACTCCGGGCCGGACGCGCGGCGCAATGTAATCGAGCACCTCCGCGGCAAGCCGGCCGGCGATGCGCATGCTGTCGATTTCTTCGGCGGATTTGACCTGAACGGGCATCGTCGCAGTAGGAAGCTTGAGGGTTGAGGACTGATTATGCTATAATTTTTGGCTGATCATGCGGTGCATCAAGGCTGCGCGCCGCTGGTCAAATTTCCCGCCTGTCCGGTTAGGGTGCCCGAACGTGCGATGCGCACAAGGGTTTTTCTCGGTTCAGGCGGCAGATACTCAACCCTAAGAGGAGAGCATTATGTCAGTCACCATGCGCCAGATGCTGGAGGCGGGAGTGCATTTCGGGCACCAGACGCGTTTCTGGAACCCCAAGATGGCGCCGTACATCTTCGGCCATCGCAACAAGATACACATCATCAATCTCGAGACTACCCTGGTGATGTACCAGGCGGCGCTGAAATTCGTGCGCCAGCTGGCGGCGAACAAGGGCACGCTGCTTTTCGTGGGCACCAAGAGGCAGGCGCGTGAAATCGTGCGCGAGGAAGCACAGCGATGCAGCGCGCCCTACGTAGATCATCGCTGGCTGGGCGGCATGCTGACCAACTTCAAGACGGTGAAGCAGTCAATCAAGCGTCTCAAGGAAATGGAGCAGATGGTGCAGGATGGCAGCCTGGAGCGCATGGCCAAAAAGGAAGCCCTCGGCGTGCAGCGCGAGATGGACAAATTGCTGCGCAGCCTTGGCGGAATCAAGGATCTCGGGAGCCTTCCCGATGCCCTGTTCGTGATCGATGTGGGATACCACAAGGGGGCTGTCACCGAGGCCAGGAAACTGGGCATCCCGGTGGTGAGCATCGTGGACACCAACCATTCGCCGGATGGCATCGACTTCGTGGTTCCGGGCAACGACGATTCGAGCGGCGCAATCCGCCTGTACGCGCGCGGCGTCGCCGACGCCGTGCTGGAAGGGCGCTCGCAGGCGATCGAGGAGGTCGTTGCGGCCTCGCGCGACGAGTTTGTCGAAATCGACGCGGAGCGGGAAGCGTAGGAACAAACGGGCGGGACGGTGCGAAAACGGGTCGCAGCGTCCTTTTTGAATCAGCAACCGAGCAAGGACACGCAAATGGCGGAAATCACAGCGAGCCAGGTGAAGGAACTGAGGGAAATGACCGGGCTCGGAATGATGGAGTGCAAGAAGGCCCTTGCCGAATCGGGCGGAAGCCTCACGAAGGCGGAGGAACTGTTGCGCATCCGGAGCGGTGCAAAAGCCAGCAAGGCGGCCGGCAGGATCGCAGCCGAGGGCGTAATCGGGGTGTGGATCGCCCCGGACGAGCGCGCGGCCGCAATGGTCGAACTCAATTGCGAGACCGACTTTGTAGCCAAGAACGAGGACTTTCTGGCCTTCGCGTCTTCGCTGGCCGAGATGGTTGCGCGTGAAGACCCGGCGGACGTGGCGGCGCTGGCGCGTCTTTCGCTAAACGGAATTGCGGTGGAAGCGAAGCGCCAGGCCCTGGTGCAGAAGATCGGCGAGAACCTGAGCATCCGGCGTTTCCGCCGCATGCGCTCGGACGCAAGGCTTGCCCGCTATCTGCACGGCACCAGGATCGGCGTGCTGGTGGATTTCGACGGTCCGGACGAAGTCGGCAAGGACCTTGCGATGCATATCGCCTTTGCCAAACCCCGTTACCTGGGAAAGGCGGACGTTGCCCCGGAACTCGTTTCCCGCGAGAGGGAGATTCTCGTGGCCCGGGCGAAAGACTCCGGCAAGCCCGCCGACATCGCGGCGAAAATGGTGGATGGCGGCATCAACAAGTTTCTTGGTGAAATCACGCTGCTCGGTCAACCGTTCGTGAAAGACGACAAACAGACGGTGGAGAAGATGCTTGCAGCGCGGAAAGCAAGGATCTTCGGCTACGCTTTTCTCGTGGTGGGCGAGGGCATCGAGAAGAAGATCAGCGACTTTGCCGCGGAAGTCATGGCCCAGGCGGGCGCAGCGGACAGGCACGGCTAGCGCCGGCACAAGCGACTCGAGGCTCCGTGGTACCCAAGTACAAGCGCATCCTGCTCAAGCTCTCGGGCGAGGCCCTGATGGGGAACGACCCCTACGGCATCAACCGGCAGACGATCGAAACCATCGTCGGCGAGATCGCCGCAGTCGCGCGCATGGGCGTCGAAATCGGCGTCGTCATCGGTGGTGGCAACATCTTTCGCGGCGTGGCGCTCGGCGCGGCCGGTATGGACCGTGCGACCGCCGATTACATGGGCATGCTGGCCACGATCATGAACGCCCTGGCGCTGCAGGACGCGATGCGCCATGCCGGGATTGCGAGCCGAGTGCAATCGGCGCTCAACATCGAGCAGGTGGTCGAACCGTATATTCGCGGCAAGGCGATCCGTTATCTCGAGGAAGGCAAGGTGGTGATTTTCGCCGCCGGGACCGGCAACCCGTTCTTCACGACGGATACCGCTGCGGCTTTGCGAGGCAGCGAGATGGGCGCGGAAATCGTGCTCAAGGCGACCAAGGTGGACGGGGTCTACACGGCGGATCCGAACCAGGATCCCGCGGCGCAACGCTATTCCCGCCTGACCTTCGACGAGGCGATCTCGCGTCATCTCAAGGTGATGGACGCGACCGCGCTCACGCTGTGCCGCGACCAGCGCCTGCCGGTCAACGTATTCAGCATTTTCAAACGCAACGCGCTGCAGCGCGTGGTGGCCGGCGAGGACGAGGGCACACTGGTTCACTGCTAGGAGGACAGAATGATCGTCGAGTTGAAGAAGAATACCGAGCAGAAGATGAAAAAGAGCGTCGAGGCGTTCAAGGTCGACCTCGGCAAGGTGCGCACCGGACGGGCGCATACCGGGCTGCTCGATCACATCTCGGTAGATTATTACGGCGCGCAGACACCGCTGAACCAGGTGGCCCGGATCACCCTGATCGACGCGCGCACCATCGGGGTTTCGCCGTTCGAGAAGAAGATCGCTCCCGCGATCGAAAGAGCGATCCGCGATTCCGACCTCGGTCTCAATCCCGCCGCCGCGGGCGAAACCATTCGCGTGCCGATGCCCTTGCTGACCGAAGAACGCCGCAAGGAACTCATCAAGGTGGTCAGGCACGAAGCGGAAAATGCGCGCGTCGCGGTGCGCAACCTGCGGCGCGACGCCAACCACGCGCTGAAGGAAGCGCTCAAACAGAAGAGCGTGTCGGAGACCGACGAGCGGCGCGCACAGGACGAGGTCCAGAAGCTCACCGACCGCCATATCGCCGAACTCGACAAACTGCTCGAATCCAAGGAAGCCGAGTTGCTGTCTGTCTGAATCCAATGCAGACCAGTTCCACGCTCGAAGTACCGCCGCCGCGCGACGTGCCTCGCCACGTCGCGATCATCATGGACGGCAACGGACGCTGGGCCCGAAAACGGCGCCTGCCGCGATTTGCCGGGCACAAGCGGGGCGTGGACGCGCTGCGCGTCACCGTCAAGGCGTGTATCGAACGCGGCATCCGGTACCTGACCATGTTCGCCTTCAGTTACGAGAACTGGCGGCGTCCCGAGGACGAGGTCGCGTTGCTGATGCAGCTGTTCACGGCGGCGCTCACCAACGAAGTCAACCGGCTGCACCGCAACGGCGTCCAGCTCAGGGTGATCGGCGACCTGTCGCGATTCGACGTGCGCATCCGGAACCTCGTGGCGGAGGCGGAAGCGCGCACGGCCGGAAATTCGCGCCTGACACTCACCATTGCCGCGAATTACGGCGGGCGCTGGGACCTGATGCAGGCCGTTTCGCGGCTGCTGAAAGAGCAACCGCAACTCGCGGGAAGCGAAATCACCGAGCCGCAGTTGACCCCGTACCTGTCGATGAGCTACGCGCCGGAACCCGATCTGTTCATTCGCACCGGCGGTGAACAGCGCATCAGCAATTTCCTGTTGTGGCAGCTGGCCTACGCCGAGTTCTATTTCACTCAGGCGCTCTGGCCCGATTTCGACGGCGCTGCACTGGACGTTGCGATCGCCTCGTACCGCGACCGCGAGCGCCGCTTCGGACGGACCAGCGAGCAGGTCGAGGAGGAAAAGGCACGCCTCGAAAAGGCGCTCGAGCACGCCGGGAAAGCCGCGCGCGCGCGCGCGAATGCTTAGATCACGCGTCCTTACGGCCGCTGTGCTGCTAAGTGCTTTTCTCGCTTGCCTGTTCCTCCTCCCGGAACAGGCCTTTGCAGCGTTGCCTTGCATGATCGTCGTCGTTGCCGCCTGGGAGTGGGGTGGCTTAACGTCAATCAAAGGGCTCGCGCGTTACGGTTTTGCCGCCGGGTGCGCCGCGGCCTATGCCCTGGTCGCGTTCGGGCTGGACGGGCGCCACCTCGAGCAGATTTCTTCGGCGATACTCTACGGCCTTGCCGCGGGATTCTGGGTGCTCGTCGCGCCGGCGTGGCTCGCGCTTGGTGTCCGGCTCAAGACGCGGCCGCTTGCGATTGCGATCGGCGCGCTGGTGATCATCCCGGCCGCGCTCGCGATGGCGGGGTTGCGCGAGCGCTCTCCCGCGCTGCTGCTGGCGCTCCTGGCGCTGGTCTGGGTCGCGGATTGTGCCGCGTACTTCGCGGGACGGCGATTTGGCCGGCGCAAGCTCGCGCCGGCAACCAGCCCGGGGAAAACCTGGGAGGGGGTGGCGGGAGGGCTCGCCGCAAGCCTCGCTTACGCTATCATCCTTGCGCTTGCGGCACCGCGCGGTTTGCCCGTGCCGGAAGGCTGGATGGAGTGGGCCGCGTACGCGCTGATTGCGGTACTGCTGTGCGCGTTGAGCGTGGTGGGCGACCTGTTCGAATCAGCGGCGAAGCGACAGGCCGGCGTGAAGGACAGTGGCGCGCTGCTGCCCGGCCATGGAGGGGTGCTCGACAGGATCGACAGCGCGACGTCGACGCTGCCGGTGGCTGCACTGATGCTGTTTTTTCTTTCGAGAGGGCAATGACGCGGCACCTGTCTTTGTGCGTTCTGGGAGCGACCGGTTCGATCGGAGAGAGCACGCTCGATGTCGTCGCGCGCCATCCCGGGCGTTTTTCCCTGTTCGCATTGACCGGCAACGCGTCAACCGAACGCCTGATCGATCTCTGCGTACGTTTCCGGCCGCGTTACGCAGTGTTGTCGGGACGAACCTCCGACGACGCGGCAGTGCGGCGGCTGCGCCAGGCGGGTTGTGCCACCGAATTGATGTTCGGCGAAAAGTCACTGGTCGAAGTCGCGGCGGCGCCGGAATGCGATGTCGTGATGGCTGCGATCGTCGGTGCGGCCGGGCTTGCTCCTGCGCTCGCCGCGGCACGCGCCGGCAAGCGCGTGTTGCTCGCGAACAAGGAGGCGCTGGTGATGGCGGGGCCGCTTTTCATGCAGGCCGTACGCGATGGCGGCGCGCAATTGCTGCCGATCGACAGCGAGCACAATGCGGTATTCCAGTGCCTGCCGCACGACGCTGCCGGGCGCACGCACGCGCGTGAGGTGCGGCGCATCCTGCTCACCGCATCGGGCGGGCCCTTCCGCAGCGTTCCGATCGAGCGACTCGCCATGGTCACGCCCGAGGAAGCGTGCGCGCACCCCAACTGGGTGATGGGGCGCAAGATTTCGGTTGACTCTGCCACCATGATGAACAAGGGCCTGGAGGTCATCGAGGCATGCCTGTTATTCGGCGTGACGCCCGAGCGCGTGGAGGTGCTGATCCACCCCCAGAGTATTGTCCATTCGCTCGTCGAATTCGTCGATGGCTCGGCGCTGGCGCAGCTGTCGAACCCGGATATGCGCGTGCCCATCGCCTACGCGCTAGCCTATCCGGAACGCGTCGAATCCGGATCGCGTCCCCTGGACCTTGCGGCGTTGGGCCAGTTGAGCTTCGAGGCGCCGGACCCGAAGCGCTTCCCCTGCCTCGGCTTCGCCTATGCGGCGTTGCGCTCGGGCGGAACTGCCCCTGCCATCCTCAACGCAGCCAACGAGGTGGCGGTTTCGGCGTTCCTTGCCCGGCGCATCCGCTTCAGCGACATCCCTGCTGTCATCGAATCAACGCTTGCGGGCGTTGCGCGCATTGAGGCCGCAGACCTGGGTTCGATCCTTGCTGCGGATGCGGCAGCGCGCGCGTCCGCCGGGCGCCGCGTGGTGCAGGCGATCGGAAGGGCCGCATGAGCCTGTTGCAGACCATTACGGCCTTCCTGGTCGCGCTCGCCGTGCTGATCGTGGTGCACGAATACGGGCACTTTATCGCTGCTCGACTGGCGGGCGTCAAGGTGCTGCGTTTCTGCGTCGGATTTGGCCGCCCCATTCTGGTGACGCGCCGCGGCGCAGACCGCACGGAGTGGGTGCTGGCGGCGGTACCGTTTGGCGGGTACGTGAAGATGCTCGACGAGCGGGAGGCACCGGTGGCGCCGGGGGAACTCGACCGGGCATTCAACCGGCAGAGCGTGTGGAAGCGGTTCACGATCGTCGCCGCAGGCCCGGTTTTCAACTTTGCATTCGCCATCGCGGTGTACTTCGCGCTCTACCTGCACGGCGTTCCCGAGGCGAGGCCCGTGGTGGCCGAACCTCCGGCAGGCACTCTTGCGCAGCGCGCAGGCTTTACGGCGGCCGATCGTGTGCGCAGCATCGACGGGGAGCCGATCGAGACGTGGCAGGAACTGCGCTGGCGGATTCTTCAGGCGGCCCTGCAACGGCATGCGTTGAGCATAGAAGTCATCTCCACGGGCGATCGGATCCGTGCGTTGCGCCTTGACCTGGCCGGCGTCAGCAGCGAAGAGGTGGACGGCGACCTGCTCGAGCGCCTCGGGATGAGGCTGTATCACCCGCCGCTGCCCGCGGTGCTGGGCAGGGTGATCGGCGGCTCCGCGGCAGAGCGGGCCGGCCTGAAAGCCGGTGATCGCATCGAGGCTGCCGACGCTCGCCCCGTCGAGACCTGGGACGACCTGGTCCGTATCGTTCGCGCCAGGCCCGGGACCCCTGTCGGGTTGAACCTCGTGCGCGATGGCCAGCGCATGGTGATCGAGGTCACGCCCGAGGC
This sequence comes from Betaproteobacteria bacterium, assembly GCA_016195915.1. Lineage (GTDB taxonomy): Bacteria > Pseudomonadota > Gammaproteobacteria > Burkholderiales > SG8-39 > JADGRQ01. The sequence goes on from JACPYS010000011.1 coordinate 148,774, forward strand.
CACGGGCACCGACGGCCCCCGCGTGGGTCGCATCGGCGCCGCGCCGGAAATTCCCCCGAACCACGCCGAGCGGATTCTCGTGACGGTGAGCTACGGGATCGCGACTAGCCTCGAAAAAGCAGTCGCGAAGACGTGGGATATCTCGATCTTCAGCCTGCGCATGCTGGGCAGGATGCTGGTGGGGGAAGTTTCATGGCGGCACCTGTCGGGGCCGGTCACAATTGCCGATTACGCCGGCCAGTCCGCCCAACTCGGCTGGATCGCCTACGTCACTTTTCTCGCGCTGATCAGCATCAGCCTCGGGGTCCTCAATCTGCTTCCGATCCCGTTATTGGATGGCGGACACTTGATGTATTATGCGCTCGAGATTGTTAAGGGCAGTCCCGTATCCGAGCGATCCATCGAACTCGGACAGCGCGTTGGCTTGGCGCTGCTGCTGGTAATGATGGCTTTCGCGTTCTACAACGATATCAACCGCCTGTTTTCCGGCTGACATGCTACTGCACCGATTGATTGCATCGCTGGCGACCGGACTCTGCGGCGCGGCCATGAGCGTCTCCGCACTTGCGTTCGATCCCTTTGTCGTGAAGGACATCCGTGTCGACGGATTGCAGCGCACCGAGGCAGGGACCGTGTTCAGCTACCTGCCCGTCAAGGTCGGAGAAACCATGACCGACGAAAAGGCGCAGCAGGCGATACGCGCGCTGTTCGCCACCGGATTTTTCAAGGACGTCCGACTCGAGGTCGAAAACGGCGTGATGGTGGTGACGGTGGAGGAGCGGCCCGCGATCGCGCAGATCGATTTCAACGGCATCAAGTCGTTCGAAGTCGACGCCCTGCGCAAGACGCTGCGAGAGGTCGGGATCGGCGATGGAAGGATTTTCGACCGTGCGAGCCTCGACAATGCGGAGCAGGAACTCAAGCGCCAGTATCTTGGCCGCGGCCTGTATGCGGTCACGGTCCAGACCACGGTCACCCCCCTCGAGCGCAACCGTGTCGGGATCACATTCACCGTCGACGAGGGGCGGGTGGCGAAGATCCGCTCGATCAACATCGTCGGAGCGCATGCCTTCGAAGAGAAAGCCTTGCTGGATGAAATGACCCTCCGCACCCCGGGCTGGCTCACGTGGTACACCAAGCTCGACCAGTACTCGCGCGAAAAGCTTTCTGCCGACCTGGAATCCCTGCGCTCTTTCTACCAGAACCGCGGCTATCTTGATTTCGCCATCGATTCGACTCAGGTGTCGATCACGCCGGACCGCACCGAAATCTACATCACGGTCAACGTCGTGGAGGGTGAAAAATACACCGTTTCCGACGTCAAGCTTGCGGGCCAGATGCTCGTCGCCGAGGCAGAACTGCGCAGGCTCATCCGGCTCGCCCCGGGGGACGTGTTTGCGCGAGACCGCCTGGTCGAATCCACCAAGGCGATCGTCGACCGCCTGGGCAACGACGGCTACGCCTTCGCCAATGCGAACGCGGTCCCTGAACTCGACAAGGAAAAGCGCACGGTCGCGTTCACGATCCTCATTGACCCGGGTCGCAGGGTATACGTCCGGCGCATCAATTTCGGCGGCAATACGCGCACGCGCGACGAGGTGATCCGGCGCGAATCGCGGCAGCTCGAAGGAGCGTTTTACGACGCATCGAAAATTCAGCTGTCAAAGCAGCGCATCGATCGCACCCAGTACTTCAAGGACGTGAACGTCGAGACCACCCCTGTCGCCGGCGCGAGCGACCAGGTCGATGTCAACTTCACCGTCGAGGAGAAGCCCACCGGGGCGATCCTTCTCGGCGCCGGTTTGTCGACCACGGAGAAGTTCGTCCTGCAGGGTTCGGTTGCGCAGACCAACGTCTTCGGCAGCGGCAAGACGATCCAGGTTGACGTCAACAGCGGCAGGATTAACAAGGTGTATTCGCTTTCGTACACCGATCCGTATTTCACCGTCGATGGCGTGAGCCGTGGCTTCGACATATACAAGCGAAAGACCGACGCTTCGTCGCTCACGGTGGGACCTTACAGGACGAGCGCACTGGGCGGTGGCATGCGGTTCGGAATTCCTCTCGCGGAGAAGGATGGTCTGAGCTTCGGACTGAACGCCGAGAACGTGAAGATCGACACCTTCGCGGACAGCCCGACGTCGTATGTCAATTTCGTCAACAGCTTCGGCAGCCAGTATTCCTATCTCGCGGCGACCGGGGGCTGGAGCCGCGACACGCGCGACAGCTTCATCCAGACCACCAGGGGCTCGCTCTACAAGGTGTACACCGAGGCGTCTGTCGGCAAGCTCAAGTATTACAAGCTGGGCTACCAGCAGCAGTACTTCACGCCCGTGACGCGCTCGGTAACGCTCATGCTCAACGGCGACGTCGGCGTCGGCGACGGCTATGGCGGCCACCCGATGCCTTTTTTCAAGAGTTATTACGCGGGTGGTCCGGGTTCGATCCGCGGCTATGGTTTCGCCGGTGTCGGCCCCAGGGACGCGCTCGGCAACGGACTCGGCGGAACCCGCCGCCTGACCGGCACAGCCGAAATCCTGTTCCCGGTTCCCGGGGCCGAGAAAGACAAGTCGCTGCGCTTCACCACCTTCCTCGACGCCGGCCAGGTATTTGCCCCGACACAGAAAGTGTCGCTTGGCGATCTGCGCTACGCGTTGGGGATCGGCGTCAACTGGAACTCGCCGTTCGGCCCTCTGCGCATCTCGGCGGCGCACCCCCTCAACAAGTCGCCCGAGGACCGCGTTCAGCGGTTACAATTTACGTTTGGCAGCGTATTCTGAGGACTCAGTCTAGCTATCATGCAACGTACTGTATTTATCATGATTCTGGGGGCAGCCATCGGCCTGGCGAGCGCGCCCGTGGCCGCGCAGGCCGAGGGAAGCAAGATCGGTTTCGTCAATACCGAGCGGATCCTGCGCGATGCCGCGCCCGCAGTACGCGCGCAGAAGAAGATCGAAACGGAATTCGCCAAGCGCGACCAGGAGCTTTCTCGCACGGCCGATCAGCTCAAGAAGCTGCAGGATGAGTTCGAAAAGAACGGGGTGACGATGTCCGAAGCCCAGCGGCGCAACAAGCAGCGCGAGATGAGCGAGCTCGATGTGCAGTTTCAGCGCAAGCGCCGGGAATTCCAGGAAGACCTCAATCAGCGGCGCAACGAGGAACTTGCCCAGGTGGTTGAACAGGCGAACCGCGTCATCCGTCAGGTTGCCGAAGCCGAGAAATTCGACGTCGTGTTCCAGGACGCGGTTTACGCGAGCCCGCGCATCGACATCACCGACAAGGTGATCAAGGCGCTGGAGGGCAAGCCGCCCGCGCGTTGAGAGGGGCGCGTGGCGCGTCACTCGCTCGCCTCGATCGTTGCCTTGCTCGGCGGAAGGGTTGCGGGCGACGCGCAGGTTGAAGTGACCCAGGTGGGCACCCTGGAGCGCGCGGGACCGCTCCAGATCGCATTTCTTTCCAACCCGCGCTACACCTCCAGGCTCGCCACGACTCGCGCCGGCGCGGTGGTTCTCGGACCCGGGTATGAAGGCCTGAGCAAATCGCCGTGCATCGTGTGTGACAATCCCTATGCCTATTTCGCCCGGGTATCGCAGTTGTTCAATCCGCCGCTTCCGCCTGTCCCGGGAATTCATCCGGGCGCACACATCGCGCCCGGAGCCCGCATTTCCGTTACGGCGCAGATCGGACCCGCTGCCGTCGTCGGCGCCGAGGCGACGATCGGCGAACGCTGCATCCTCGGGGCAGGCTGTTGCATCGGGGAGCGTACGTCGGTCGGGGATGATTCGAGGCTCTACCCGGGAGTGATCGTTTATCCGGACTGCTGCATCGGAGCCCGTGCGATCGTGCACTCCGGCGTAGTGATCGGCGCCGACGGTTTCGGCATCGCGATGGAAGCGGGCCGGTGGCTGAAAGTCCCCCAGATCGGCAGGGTGGTGATCGGCGACGACGTGGAAATCGGCGCCAATACGACCATCGACCGCGGGGCGATCGAGGACACGCTGATTGGCGATGGCGTCAAGCTCGACAACCAGATCCAGATCGGCCACAACGTCCAGGTCGGCGCGCACACGGCCATGGCCGGTTGCGTCGCGATCGCTGGCAGCGCGCACATTGGAAGCCACTGTACGCTCAGTGCAGGTGCCTTGATACTTGGCCATCTCTCGATTGCGGACCACGTGGAAGTCTCGGCTGCAACGGTGGTCACGCGTTCGCTGCGCAAGGCCGGCACCTACACCGGCCTGTTTCCCATCGACGACCACGCCGCCTGGTCGAAGAACGCGGTGCTGCTGCGCCATCTCTCCGAATTGGCGGAGCGCATGCGCGAACTCGAACAACGACTGTCGGCAATGGAGAAGACAAATGGCTGAGATGGACATCAGCGCGGTGCTCGATCACCTTCCGCATCGCTACCCGTTCCTGATGATCGACCGGGTGCGCGAGTGCGAGCCGGGCAAGCGCATCGTGGCGCTGAAGAACGTCTCCGCCAACGAGCCGTACTTTCAGGGCCATTTTCCCAATCGTCCGATCATGCCCGGAGTCCTGATCCTGGAGGCGATGGCTCAGGCTGCCGGGATTCTGGTGTTTCGCACCGAAGGCACGCGGCCGGACGCGAATTCGGTATACCTGTACGCCGGAATCGACGAAGCGCGCTTCAAGAAGCCGGTGATTCCGGGCGACCTGCTGGAACTCGATGTCACGCTCGAGCGCAACCTGCGCGGCATCTGGAAGTTCGGTTGCATCGCGAGGGTCGATGGCGCGATGGTGGCGCAGGCCAAGATCCTCTGCTCGATGCGCCGGATCGACGCGGAATGAATGCGGAAATTCATCCGACGGCGATGATTGCGCGAGGAGCACGGATCGGTGCGGGTGTCTCCGTAGGGGCGTACTCGATCATCGGGGAGAACGTGGTGATCGGCGAGGGAACCCGGGTCGGCCCGCACGTGGTCATCGACGGACACACTTCGATCGGGCGTGGCAACAGGATTTTCCAGTTTTCCTCGCTCGGCGGCCCGCCGCAGGACAAGAAATATTCGGGCGAACCGACGAAGCTCGAAATTGGCGACGGCAACGTGATCCGCGAGTACGTGACGATCAATCGCGGTACCGCGCAAGACGCGGGAGTCACTCGCGTCGGCGACGAAAACTGGATCATGGCCTACGTGCATTTTGCACACGATTGCCAGATCGGCGACAACACGGTCTTCGCAAACGCCTGTGAGCTTGCGGGACATGTCCGCGTGGGCGACTGGGCGATACTCGGCGCTACCACGCTGGTGCACCAGTTCGTCAGGATCGGCGAATGCAGCTTCACCGGCATGGGCACTTTCCTCGATCGCGACCTGCCTCCCTACGTCAAGGCGGCGGGAAACATGGCCAAGCCCTATGGCATCAACAGCGTCGGCCTGCGGCGCCGCGGTTTTTCCGACGAGACGATCCATGCCCTGAAGCGCGCCTACCGGACAATCTACCGCGCGGGGCTGGGCAGGGACGAGGTGATGCGCGAACTTCGGGACCAGTCGGCGGAGTGCGCAGAGGTCGCACGGTTGGCCGATTTTCTCGATCATTCGGAACGCGGAATCATCCATTGAGCGGCACCGCGCCACGCATCGCAATGGTGGCTGGCGAGGCCTCGGGCGACCTGCTCGGGGCGCACCTGCTGGCGGCACTGCGCTCGCGCTTGCCGGGGTTGACGACCGAGGGGATCGGCGGACCGCGCATGCAGGCGGAAGGTTTCGACAGCGTGTTCCCGATGGAAATGCTTTCTGTGCGCGGCTATGCCGAGGTGTTCAGACACTATCGCAAGATCATGGCGGTCCGCCGCAGCTTGCTCGAGCGCTTTCTGGATCGCAGGCCGGAGCTTTTCATCGGCGTGGATGCCTCGGATTTCAATCTCGAACTCGAGCGTCGCCTGAAACAGTCCGGAGTGCCGACGCTGCATTACGTCAGCCCGTCGGTCTGGGCGTGGCGCGGTTGGCGGGTACGCCGGATCGCGCGCGCGGTATCGCATATCCTCGTGCTGTTTCCGTTCGAGTTGCCGATCTACCGGCAGGCTGGAATTCCGGCGACCTACGTCGGACATCCCCTTGCGGACGAGATTCCCATCGACGCCGACAGGCTGGCGGCGCGCGAACAGCTCCGGCTCGGCGCCACGGCGACGGTCGTCGCGCTGCTGCCCGGAAGCAGACAATCCGAGCTGCGTTACATGGCCGACGTTTTCGTGCAGACGGCGCAACGCCTGCACGCGGAGCTGCCGGAGATCCGTCTGGTCTGCCCGATGGTCTCGAGGCCGACGCGCGAATTGTTCGAACAGGCGCTGGTGCGCAACGGGGCGCAGGAACTCCCGCTCAAACTGCTGTTCGGCCATTCGCACGAAGCGCTCGCAGCCGCTGACGTGGCGCTGGTGGCGAGCGGAACCGCGACGCTCGAAGCGGCGTTGATGAAGACCCCCCTGGTGATCACGTATCGCCAGGCCGCGCTCACCTGGCAACTGATGAAGCGCATGCTCTACCTGCCGTATATCGGTCTGCCCAACATCCTGGCGGGCGAGCGCCTGGTGGATGAATTCCTGCAGGAGCAGGCCACCCCGGAATCGCTTTCTGGCGCGTTGCTTGCGCTTCTGGGCGACCACGAACGGCAGCGCATGCAGATCGATCGTTTCCGCGAGATTCACGCCAGCCTGCGGCAGGGCACGGCGCAAAAGGCCGCCGACGCGGCGCTTGCCCTGCTCGACGGTGTCCATGGACGCCAAGTCGCCTGAACGCAGGCTGATTTGCGGAGTGGACGAGGCTGGCCGCGGCCCGATTGCCGGCCCGGTCTACGCCGCAGCGGTCATCCTCGACGCGGCGCGCCCGATCGACGGACTGCGTGATTCCAAGCAATTGAGCGCGCGCCGCCGCGAGCAACTGTCCGACGCCATCCGGACGCGCTCCCTGGCGTGGTCCATCGGCACGGCGAGCGTGGTAGAAATCGACCGCCTCAATATCCTGCGGGCAACCCTGCTCGCGATGCAGCGCGCGGTCGCCTTGCTTGACATCGCGCCCGGGGAGATCTGGGTGGACGGCAATCGCACGCCGGAATTCGACCGTCCGGCACGCGCGATCGTGGGAGGCGACCGCTTGCACGCACCCATCTGCGCTGCCTCGATCATCGCCAAGACTGCCCGCGATGCGGAGATGCGGAGGCTCGATGCGCTCTACCCGCAGTATGGCCTTGCGCGCCACAAAGGCTATCCGACGCGCGAGCACGTCGCGCTGCTCGTCCGGCACGGCGTGTGCGAGATTTACCGGCGTTCGTTTGCGCCCGTGCAGGCCTTGATCGCAGCAAGCAGCAACCTCGCTTCGTTGGAAGGCGCGACCAGCGGGCGCAGCCTGCGCATACGCTCGCGCAATCCGTCGTAGAACACCGATTCGCCTGCTGCACGCATCATCAGCGCCGCAAGTGCACGCTCGTCGCACGGCGGGTAGTACGCCGGATAGTCGTTTCCGAGCAATCCGATGTTCCCCGAAATGCGAGATGCAAGCACGGGGACACCTATGCGCGCCGCCTCCGAAATGACGTTCGCGCCGCCTTCCATGCGCGAGCTGATGACCATGGCGTGGCTCGACGCGAGCCAGCCAAGCGCGCGCGCATGGGGCACGCTGCCCAGCCAGCGGTAACGGGGCTCGCGCGCGCTTCCCGCGCGCGCCGCGCGCTCGATCGCCCTGTCGAGGGAGCCGCCGAGTTGCACCACTTCGATGCGCGCCTCTGGCGGCACGTACGCCAGAGCTTCGAGCGCGCGCAGCGGATCCTTTTCCTCGCGCAAATGGCCGATCACGCAAACGCGAAACCCGCGTCGTACCGGCTGGTGGCGCAAACGGGATGCGCAGGACTGATACACAGTGCTCGCACGGTGGCGCAATGACTCGTCCAATTCGTCGATCGCCCGCGGTTGCAGAACGATGAACCGGTCCGCCAGTCGAAGCGACTCCCTGGCTTCGGCCGAGGCGTGGATGTCGCGGTAGACGTCGGTGCCCGTAAGCGCGAGCAGTATCGGGCAGCTGGCACGCAGGGCGCGAAATGCGAGGAGCGAAGCGTGGCTGCGCCGCGCATGCAGCGCGAGAAGAACATCTGCGGAGGTTGCCGGCGTCCATTCCCGTGCCACGCTGACTCGATGGCCCGCGGAACGCAGCATCGCTGCCCACCGCAGCGCAGTGTGACGGTTCCCGCTGCGCGATCCGACGCTGGCGGGCGTGACGAGCGCGATGTTCAATCCTGACGGTCTCCGTAGCTTCACGAGGCAGGCACTATCGCACGACACAGATACCCATGAGCATTGTATGGAATTTGCAATATACTCCTGCCATGAACATGGTTATCGGGAACGCTTGCTTCAATACGCCACGAACATTGACCGGGCGAGGCAATGTCATCAATTCCGGCCACGCCGTTGAAGTCCATTTTGCGAATTCGGACTGTAGCTTGTTGATCCGCCGAACCGATATGACGAGCCATCCCGCTTTCTTCGATCTGCATGGCACGACGATTCGCCCGGGCGACGTCGCCGCTTACCTTCCGAACTGGCGTGACCTGACCTGGACCCCTGTTCCCCACCACGCTCTTGCACGATCCGAGTCCTACGCGAAAGATGGGCCGTTTGAGATCAACGTCCAGGCTGCGGTAACAAGTGGCAAGGACCACGCGCAGGTGATCGGCGCTTTTCGGCAATTCATGCAAAGTCCAGCCGGGCCGAATCGCTGATCTCGAGTGAAGCCTGAAACGGGCTGATGCGAGCCTCTTGTGCGATAACATCGACTGGAGCGAGGCTCAGATGCGTGCGGGATCCAAACCGGAAATATCGATTACGTCACGCGACAACGCACGCGTCCGGGCCTGGAGGAAACTGCAGACCGACGCGCGCGCGCGTCGCAGCGAGCGACGCACGCTGCTCGAGGGCATCCACCTGGTCCGGGCCTACGTCGATCGCGTGGGCGCTCCGCGTGAAATGATCGTAACCCCGGAGTCGCTTGCAAATGCCGAAATCGCCGCGATCATCGAACGCGTCGCTCGACGGCCGATCGTGGTTTCGAAACCGGTGTTCGCCGCGCTCGCAGATGCCGCAAGCCCGGTGGGCGTCGCGGCGGAAATCGATCTGCCGGTCGAGCACCCGGATTTATCGGCGTCCGTGCACTGCGTGCTGGTCGAAGGCGTGCAGGATGCGGGCAATCTCGGGGCGGTGTTGCGCAGCGCCGCGGCGTTCGGCGTCGACAGCGTCGTCGTCGGCCCCGGCAGCGCCGATGCGTGGTCACCCAAGGTGTTGCGCGCCGCGATGGGCGGGCATTTCTTCCTGCGCATCGCGCAAACCAAGAATCTCGCACAGGCAATTTCGGGATTCACGGGTCTGAAGCTTTGCACCGTGCCGAGAGGCGGCGAAGCGCTCGCAAAGCTCGACCTGACCGGGCCCGTGGCCTGGATCCTCGGTTCCGAGGGTGGAGGAGTTTCGGCACCGCTGGCAGCAAAGGCAGACGCGCTTGCGAGGATCGCGATGACCGAAGGAACCGAGTCGCTCAATGTCGCCGCTGCGGCGGCGATCTGCTTCTACGAGAGATCGCGCAAGCTCAATCCGCCGGACTGACAATGCACGGCGATCGATGACTCGCTAGAATGCGATCATTGAACGACGATGGCCACCGCGACCCTGGATGTGCGAAACGGCCGATGCACGCTGGAACGCGTACGGTCCGGGCAAGGAGTCAGCGGCTGCGTAGCAACCTCTGCTTTTCACGGCTCCACTCGCGTTCGCGCTCGGCCTCGCGCTTGTCGTGATGCAGTTTTCCCCTGGCAAGCGCAATCTCCACCTTGATGTGACGATTCCTATAATGCAGATCCAGGGGCACCAGGGTGTAGCCTGCGCGCTCGACTTTGCCGATCAGGCGCCGGATCTCCTCGGCGTGCAAAAGGAGCTTGCGCGTGCGCGTCGGGTCGGCCTCGACATGGGCCGATGCGGTCGCCAGGGGACTGATGTGGGCTCCGATGAGCCACAGTGCCTCGTCCTTGACGAGCACGTAGGCTTCGCCGATCTGCGCGCGTCCCGCGCGCACCGACTTGACTTCCCAGCCCTCAAGCGCAATGCCGGCCTCGTAGCGTTCTTCGATGAAATAATCGTGCGACGCCTTGCGGTTGAGAACGATCGGCATGGGCCGCGGATTGTATCAGCGGGGAACCGCGCATGAGGCGCATCGCGCGATCGGCGATCGTCGAACATGACGCGGCGCAACTGTATGCCCTGGTGGAGAATATCGAAGCCTACCCGGAGTTTCTTCCCTGGTGCCGCGAAGCGCATGTGCACGAGCGCACGGCGAGCCACACGCGCGCGATGCTCGAGGTGGGCCTGAAGGGTGTCGCGCAGTCCTTTACCACCGAAAACAGCAACCGCCCCGGCGAGGCGATCGAAATGCGGCTGGTGAAAGGTCCGTTTCGCCGATTTTCGGCCGCCTGGAGGTTTACGCCGCTCGGGCCGCGGGCGTCCAAGATCGAATTCGAAATGAGCTACGAATTTCGCAGCAATGCACTTGCGCGTCTGCTCGAGCCGTTGTTTAACCATATTGCCGATACGATGGTAGACGCGTTCACGCGACGCGCACGGACGGTCTACGGGTCGAAGGCGTGAGTGGCTTGCGCGTCGAGGTGGTATACGCGACACCCGAACTGCAGGACGTCGCCGCGCTCGAGTTGCCGGCGGGTGCGACGGCCATGGCGGCAATCCGTGCGAGCGGCATGCTCGGACGGCACCCGGAAATCGATCTTGCACGCCAGAAAATAGGCGTCTTCGGCAAGCCAGTCGACGCCAACACTGCGCTCCGCGACGGCGACCGCGTTGAGATCTACCGGGCCTTGCGCGTGGATCCGAGGGCGGTGCGGCGCGCCCGGGCGTTACGCAGATAAACGCTCAGTCGCACGCCCTCTTGACCATCTCCCGTGCGCGGACGATGTCCTTCTCGCGTTGGGCATCATCGATGAAATAGCGTTCGCCCTTTTCATCGGTTCGCGCGATACGCTGGCCACTCTCCAAGGCAACCAGGCTCTCGCGCGCGCCGGCGCAGTTCTGCGCCTTTTCGGCGCTCGCCGCCTGGCCCTTCTGCGCTTTTTCCTCGGCAGCCCTGGCATCGATCTGGCGTTTGCGAAACGCCTGTTCCTGTTCGGCCGGCGTCAGCGGTCCCTTTTTCGCATCCTTAGCGGCGGCCGAACCGGCAGCGGCTGGAGGCGCGGCGGGTCCGGGCGGCGGCTTGAGCTGGGTCGTCTTCGTCCCAGGCGGCGGAGTGTCCCCATAGCGGACCTTGCCGTCCTTGTCGACCCACTTGTAGTTCTGCGCCGAGGCCGCAGCCATGGCCGCGACAAGGGCTAACGCGATGATCGAGGCTTGAATTTTCATCGGTTGCTCCGGGGAATCATCATTGCTTAACGCGCGCCGCCGCCTGCGGATGACCGGACGGTAGCCATTTTGGCCTTCTGCGTCAACGCAGGCACTTTGGAACGCAACGGCACCCGCGTATAATGCCGTTTTGCGAAAGGGACAATCGATGCGCGTCATCCACAAGGCGCTCACCTTCGACGATGTACTGCTCCTTCCCGCCCATTCGCGCGTCCTGCCGCGCGATGTGTCCCTGAAAACCCTCGTTGCCCGGCAGCTCGAACTGAGCATCCCGCTGGTATCGGCCGCCATGGACACCGTGACCGAGGCGCGGCTGGCGATTGCGATCGCCCAGGAAGGCGGCATCGGCATTGTGCACAAGAACCTCACGGCGAGGGAGCAGGCCGCCGAAGTCGCGAAGGTGAAACGCTTCGAGTCCGGGGTTCTGCGCGACCCGATCACGGTTTCACCGGACATGAAAGTGCGCCAGGTGATCGCGCTCGCGCGCGAGCGCAAGATCTCCGGCCTGCCGGTGGTCAAGTCCGGCCGGGTCGTGGGAATCGTCACCAACCGCGACACGCGCTTCGAGACCAAGCTCGACCAGCCGGTATCGCGCATCATGACCCCGCAGGCGCGGCTGGTCACGGTGCGAGAGGGCGCCAGCCTCGAAGAAGCGAAGGAACTGATGCACAAGCATCGGCTCGAGCGCGTGCTCGTGGTCGACAAGGACATGCGGCTGCGGGGCCTGGTCACCGTGAAGGACTTCCTCAAGTCGACCGAGCATCCGCACGCGGCCAAGGACCAGCAGGGCAAGCTGCGCGTCGGGGCTGCAGTGGGGGTCGCGCGCGGGACGGAAGAGCGCGTCGAGCGCCTCGCAGATGCGGGTGTCGACGTGATGGTCGTGGACACCGCCCACGGCCATGCGCAAGGCGTTCTCGACCGCGTGAAATGGGTGAAGAAGCACTACCCGAAGCTGCAGGTGATCGGCGGCAACGTCGCCACGGGCGAGGGCGCAAAGGCACTGCTCAAGGCGGGGGCGGATGGCGTCAAGGTCGGCATCGGCCCGGGGTCGATCTGCACCACGCGCGTGGTGGCCGGCGTAGGCGTGCCTCAGATCACTGCCATCATGCACGTCGCCGAAGCGCTCAAGGGCAGCGGGGTGCCGTGCATTGCCGACGGTGGCGTCCGCTACTCCGGCGACGTGGCCAAGGCGCTCGCAGCGGGTGCGTCGTGCGTCATGCTGGGTTCGCTGTTCGCGGGGACGGACGAATCGCCGGGTGAACTCGAGCTCTACCAGGGGCGCTCGTACAAGGCCTACCGTGGCATGGGTTCGCTCGGCGCGATGAAGCAAGGCGCCGCCGACCGTTACTTCCAGGACCCCGAGATGAACGTGGACAAACTCGTCCCCGAAGGCGTCGAGGGCCGCGTGCCGTACAAGGGCAGCGTGGTGTGGGTCATCCAGCAGCTGATCGGCGGCGTGCGCGCCAGCATGGGCTACACCGGCTGCGCGTCGATCGAGGATGCGCATGCGCGCGCGGAGTTCATCGAAATCACCTCGGCCGGCATGCGCGAGTCACACGTCCACGACGTACAGATCGTGAAGGAAGCGCCGAACTACCGCGTCGAGTGAGCTCAGGGTGCACGACAAGATCCTGATTCTCGATTTCGGCGCACAGTACACGCAGCTGATCGCACGCCGCGTGCGCGAAGCGAAGGTGTATTGTGAGATCCATCCGTGTGACGTATCGGACGACTTCGTACGCGGTTTCGGCGCGAAGGGCGTGATCCTGTCGGGCAGCCACCTTTCCGCCTACGACGCAGCCACGGAGAAAGCGCCGCAGGCGATATTCGCTCTCGGCGTGCCGGTGCTGGGGATCTGCTACGGCATGCAGACGATGGCGGCGCAATTGGGCGGCAAGGTCGAGGCGGGCAAGGTGCGCGAATTCGGTTATGCCGAGGTGCGCGCGCGCGGACACACCGCATTGCTCGACGGCATCGAGGATTTCAGGACCGCTGAACAGCACGGCATCCTCAAGGTGTGGATGAGCCACGGCGACAAGGTCGTCGGGCTTCCGCCGGGTTTCAAGCTGATGGCCTCGAACGAGGCCTGTCCGATTGCGGGCATGGCCGATGAGGCGCGCCGATTCTACGGGGTGCAGTTCCATCCCGAAGTCACGCACACGCGCCAGGGAAAGGTGCTGCTCACGCGCTTCGTGCACGGAATCTGCGGCTGCAGCAGCGACTGGAACATGCCCGATTACGTCGCGGAAGCCGTTGAACGCATCCGGACCCAGGTTGGCAATGACGAAGTGATCCTCGGTCTTTCGGGCGGCGTGGATTCGTCGGTCGCGGCGGCGCTGATCCACAAGGCCATCGGCAAACAGCTTATCTGCGTCTTCGTCGATCACGGGCTGTTGCGGCTGAACGAAGCCGAACAGGTGATGGAAACCTTCGCGCGCCACCTCGGCGTAAAGGTGATTCACGTCGACGCCACGGCGGAGTTTATGACGAAGCTGGCCGGCGTTGCCGACCCAGAGAAGAAACGCAAGATTATCGGCGGCGAATTCGTAGAGGTGTTCCAGCGCGAAGCGGGAAAGATCAAAAATGCGAAATGGCTGGCGCAGGGAACGATCTATCCCGACGTGATCGAGTCGGCTGGCGCCAAGACCAAGAAAGCCACCAGCATCAAATCGCACCACAACGTCGGCGGGCTGCCGGAGACGCTACACCTCAAGCTACTTGAGCCGCTGCGCGAGCTGTTCAAGGACGAAGTGCGCGAACTGGGCCTAGCGCTTGGACTGCCGCGCGAGATGGTGTTCCGCCATCCGTTTCCGGGTCCGGGGTTGGGAGTGCGGATTCTCGGTGAGGTGAAACGCGAGTACGCGGACTTGCTGCGCCGCGCGGACGCGATCTTCATCGAGGAACTGCGGCGCACGGGTAACGAGGAGGGCGTGCCCTGGTACGACCTGACCGCGCAGGCCTTCGCAGTGTTTCTGCCCGTGAGGTCGGTCGGTGTGATGGGTGATGGACGTACCTACGAGAATGTCGTAGCGCTGCGCGCCGTGCAGACGACGGACTTCATGACAGCGGACTGGGCGCCGCTCCCGCACGATTTGCTTGCGCGCATATCGAGCCGCATCATCAACGAGGTGCGGGGCATCAATCGAGTTACCTACGACATCTCCTCAAAGCCGCCTGCCACGATCGAGTGGGAGTGACGCGCTCGAGGCCCGTCCGTTGGATCTGCGACCGGTTCAGCGACGGGAGCTCACCCTGCACACCATGCCGGGGCCGGACAGTATCGCGGGTCGGGGTCGACCCCGGGACGGTCCGGATACTTCTCCGCCACGGCACGCACCGCGGGGTGGTCCAGCGCGCGCAGGCGGCCACCATCGTGGACCAGCGTGTCCCCCACGCGAAACGTCGCCGACCGGACATCGCCGGTGCAATGCACCCAGTACGGATACGCGTCGGCGGGAGACGGGGCATCCTCCATTTCGCCTACAATCCCACCCGCGCTCTTTCGGATGGGATACGCGACGACGACGCGCCGCCGGAAGATCATCCACGGCGCGGGCATCAAGGCTGACTGAGGGGAAAACGGTGAACCAGCAACTTGCGCCGACGGCGCTCGAGCGGTCGCTGCCGCGACATCGCGATCTGTACTACGACGGCAAGTGGCACAAAGCGCAAGGCGGCACGCTCGAAACCTTCAACCCGGGAAGCGGGGAGTCGCTGGGACCCTGCGCCGAAGCGAACGCCGACGACGTCGATGCGGCCGTGCGCGCCGCGCACGACGCGTTCGGCACGTGGCGCGGGATGAAGCCGCTTGAACGCGCGGCACTGATGAAGAAGGTCGCCGTCGTGCTGCGCGCCAATGCGGCCGGGCTTGCGCTCCTCGACGCCGCCAACTGCGGCAACCCGGTGAAGGAAATGGCGAGCGACGCGATGGTCGCGGCGATGCAGTTCGAGTTTTTCGCCGGCCTCGTGACCGAACTGAAGGGCGACACGATCCCGATGGGCGAGGGGATCGTGAATATGTCGGTGCGCGAACCCTACGGCGTCGTCGGCCGCATCGTCGCCTACAACCATCCGCTCATGTTCACCGCCGGGAAGAGCGCGGCGCCACTCGCGGCGGGAAACACCGTCGTGATTAAGCCGCCCTACCAGGCGCCGCTTTCCGCCTATCGCCTGATGGAACTGATCGACGGCATCCTGCCGCCGGGGGTGCTGAACATCGTCACTGGCGGCAAGGAATGCGGCGCGGCGCTTGCCGCGCATCCGCTGGTGCCGCGGCTCTCGCTCATCGGCAGCGTCGGGACCGGTCGCGCCATCGCGCGCGCGGGCGCCGAGCGGCTGAAGCATGTCACCCTCGAACTCGGCGGCAAGAACGCGTGCATCGTCTATCCCGATGCGGACGTGAAACGCGCGATCGCCGGCGCGGTGGGGGGAATGAATTTCACGTGGTGCGGGCAATCGTGCGGCTCGACGTCGCGACTGTTCCTGCACGAATCGATATACGATCAGGTCGTCGCGGGCCTGCTCGCGGAGATCAAGCGCTTCAAGCCGGGTCTGCCGACGGAGATGGAGACGAGCATGGGCGCGATCGTCTCCAGGGCGCAGTTCGACAAGGTCATGGCCTATATCGAGATCGGAAAGAACGAAGGCGCGATCCTCGCCGCCG
The DNA here is from genome assembly GCA_016195915.1 of Betaproteobacteria bacterium. Classification (GTDB taxonomy): domain Bacteria; phylum Pseudomonadota; class Gammaproteobacteria; order Burkholderiales; family SG8-39; genus JADGRQ01. The sequence goes on from JACPYS010000011.1 coordinate 164,844, forward strand.
GCGGCAGGCGTCCCGACGATCCGCGCCTCGCCAACGGTTTGTTCATCGAGCCGACGGTATTCACCAACGTCACGCCGAAGATGCGCATCGCCCGCGAGGAGATCTTCGGGCCCGTCCTCTCGGTCATCGCGTGGCGCGACGAGGAGGAGATGTTCGCGCAGGTGAACGCCGTAGAGTACGGTCTCACCTGCGCCATTTTCACCACGAATCTCGCCAACGCGCATCGCGCCGCGGGCCGCGTCGAAGCGGGTTTCGTCTGGGTGAACAGCACGGGCCAGCATTTCCTCGGCACCAGCTTCGGCGGCTACAAGCACTCGGGCATCGGCCGCGAGGAAAGCTTCGAGGAACTCATCTCCTACACCCAGTCGAAGAACATCAATATCACACTATGAACAGCGATCATCCAGTCAACCCGGCGCTGCGGACCCGGAGGCACGGGCCGACGCGCAGGGCAGGGCGATGAAACTCAACCGACTCGGAACGAGCACGCTCGAAGTGAGCGAGATCTGCCTCGGCACCATGACCTGGGGCGAGCAGAACTCCGAGGCCGACGGCCACGCGCAAATCGAATGGGCGCTCGAGCGCGGCATCAACTTCATCGACACGGCGGAGATGTATCCCACCCCGCCCACGCAGAAGACGCAAGGCTCGACCGAGCGCATCGTCGGCAGCTGGCTCGGCAAGAACAAGGACAAACGCGGCCGGATCATCCTCGCCTCCAAGATCGCGGGCCCCGGCCGCCGCGACTGGATCCGCAATGGTGAGACGCGCGTCACGAACAAGACGATTCCCTGGGCGATCGACGACAGCCTGAAGCGCCTGCAGACCGACTACATTGATCTCTACCAGATCCACTGGCCGGAGCGCTATGTGCCGACGTTCGGCACCTGGCGTTACGATCCCTCGATGGAGCGGGAAGAGACGCCGATCCTGGAGCAGATCGAGGCGATGGCCGACGCGATCAAGGCAGGGAAAATCCGTGCCTACGGCTTGTCCAACGAGACCGCGTGGGGGGTGTGCGAGTTCGTGCGTGTGGCAAAGGAAAACGGCCTGCCGGCGCCCGTGTCGGTGCAGAATGGTTACAGCCTGGTAAACCGCATGTTCGATGGCGACCTGGCGGAAGTCAGCCGCCGATCCAACGTGCCGCTGCTCGCATACTCGCCGCTCGCGATGGGCCTGCTGACCGGAAAGCTTCGCGGCGGGTTGTACGCATCGACCTGGCCAAAGGATGCGCGGTTGATGAAGTTCAGGGAATTCGGCGAACGCTACAAGCGGCCGCGCGCGCTCGCGGCCGCCGAGGAATACTGCAGGCTGGCCGAGAAACACGGCCTGCTGCTCACCGCGATAGCGCTCGCGTTCGCCAGGAGCCGCTTCTTCACCGCATCCACCATCATCGGCGCGACCTCCATTGCGCAGTTGGAGGCATTGCAGAAGCACTTCGATCTGGTTTTGACACCCGAAGTGTTATCTGGCATTGAGGCGCTCAACGCCATCTACCCGAGTCCTTGCGCGCAATAGGGGCGGGCGACGGCAGCCATCGTCCCGGTCGCAGTGCGGTTGTTGATGCGAGGCGAAGAAACTCGCGGCTGCGCTTGCCCGAAAGGATGGAACACGGGCAACATTCGTCGTATGGCAATGAGATCTGGCAGCCCCCTATGATCACAAGCGAGCGGGCGTGATTCCGGAACCGAGCGGCGCGCCGGCGCAGACGATGTTCGCCAGGATCTGGCGGCGCCACTCTGTGCTGGCACTCGAAGACGGCGAGTCGCTCATTTACGTCGATCGCTGCCTTATCCACGAAGGATCGCGCCCGGCGTTCCAGAGCCTCGACCGGCTGGGCAAGACATTGCGCTGCCCCGCGCAGGTGATCGCCTGCGCCGACCATTACGTGCCGACCACGAATCGCGAGCGCGGAACCGGAGGGATCGACGATCCGGCGATCCGCCAGATGGTCGAGTCGCTCGAGCACAACGCGCGCCGCCACGGCTGCACCCTCATCGGCCTCGATGACCCGCGGCAGGGCATTCTTCACGTGGTCGCGCCGGAGCAAGGCATTACACAACCTGGAATGATGATCTGCGGAGGAGATTCGCACACTGCGACACACGGGGCATTCGGCGCACTAGCATTCGGAATCGGCGCCTCCGAGGTGATGCATGTCATGGCAACGCAGACCCTGTGGCAGGAGATGCCGCGCACCATGCGCATCACGGTGAATGGGCACCTCGCGGTCGGTGCATCGGCGAAGGACCTGATCCTCTCGATCATCGCGCGCATCGGCACCGGCGGCGCCACCGGACACGTGATCGAATACGCGGGTCCCGGCATCCGCGCGCTGTCGATGGAGCAGCGCATGACGGTGTGCAACATGTCGATCGAGGCGGGTGCCCGCGCCGGCATGATTGCGCCGGACGACACCACCTTCGAGTATCTGGCCGGGCGCCCCGCGGCACCGGCAGGCGCGTTATGGCAGAGCGCCCTCGAATACTGGCGTTCGCTGCCGGGCGATATTGAAGCACAGTTCGACCGCGAAGTCCGGCTCGAAGGTACGCAGATCGTCCCGATGGCGAGTTGGGGTACGAGCCCGGAGCAGTGCGTCGCGATTGGCGACCGGATTCCCGATCCGTTACGCGAGACCGACGGTGCGCGCCGCGAAGCGCAGGCGCGCGCGCTCGAGTACATGGCGCTGCAACCAAACCAGCCGATTGCGGAAATCGCCGTGGACCGCGTATTCATCGGCTCGTGCACCAACGCGCGCATCGAGGACCTGCGCGAGGCTGCGGCCGTCCTCAAGGGACGGCGAAGCGTGCTGCCCGGGCTCGTGGTTCCCGGCTCGAGCGCCGTGAAACGCCAGGCCGAGGCCGAGGGGCTCGACTATGTGTTCCAGGCAGCGGGTCTCGAATGGCGCGAATCAGGCTGCTCTCTGTGCACCGGCGTCAACGGCGCGGACTTCCTGCAGCCCGGCGAGCGCTGTGCGTCCACCTCGAACCGCAATTTCCCCGGCAGGCAGGGCCCGGGCAGCCGAACCCACCTGATGAGTCCGGCCTCGGTTGCGGCCACCGCCACCCTGGGCCGCATCGCCTCGGTGCGCGATCTCTGAACGCGCCCATGGAGCGCTTCGAACTCCTCGACGCGGTCGCGGTCCCCCTGGACGAATCCAACGTCGATACCGACCAGATCTGCCCGGCGCGGCTCATCCGGGCGTTCGCTCAGCCCGGCCGGCACGAGCACGTGTTCCTGCACGACCGGCGCTTCAACGAGGACGGATCACCGAAGCCGGAATTCATCCTCGACCAGCCGGCGTACGCGAACGCGCAAATCATCGTGGCGCAACGCAACTTCGGCGTCGGATCCTCGCGCGAGGCGGCGGTCATGGCCGTGCGCGCAGCCGGCTTTCGCGCAATCGTTGCGGAGAGTTTCGGCGACATTTTCGTCAACAACTGCTTCAAGAACGGCGTCCTTCCGATAAGACTGGTTGCAAACGAGGTCGACGCGCTACGCGCGAGCCTGCATCGCCAAACCGGCGCACACGTGGCGATCGACCTGGCGCAGCAGACGGTCACGGGGCCGGATGGCGGAAGTTACGCGTTCGCGATCGGCGCGCTGCGCAAGCGCTGCCTGCTGGCCGGCCTGGACGACCTTTCGCTCACCGAGCGCTACGCCGACGCGATCGAAAGCTTCGAGCGCACATACCGTGCGGAGTTGCCCTGGCTGAAACTGTGATCCGACGGGAGTCATTCAAATGAGCAGCAGCGAGTTCGCAGCGGATGTCATCGTTGTAGGTGCCGGCAACGCCGCGGCCTGCGCCGCGCTTTCAGCGCACGAGAACGGGGCGAGCGTGGTCATGCTGGAGGCCTCGCCGCAGGAACTGCGCGGCGGCAATTCGACTTTCACCGGTGGCATGCTGCGATTCGCCTACAACGGTGCCGGGGACCTCAAGCGCCTGGTGCCCGATATGGTCGAGCAAGATCTCAGCAACGTCGAATTCGACACCTACACGGAGGCGCAGTTCTTCGACGACATGGGACGGCTCACGCAGTACCGCTGCGATCCCGACCTCACCGAGGTAATGATCAAGAGGAGTTTCGAAACCACGGACTGGATGCGCACGAAGGGCGTGCGCCTGGAGCTAACGCTCGGCAGCCATGCCTTCAAGGTGGGAGGCAAGTTCAAGTTCTGGGGCGGCCTTCCGTGCCAGATCTGGGGTGGTGGCCCGGGGCTGATAGACGCGCTCCACACGAGCGTCGGGAAAGCAGGCATCCGCGTGCTCTACGAGACCCCGGCGATCGGGCTCCTGCACGGCGACCAGGGCGTCATCGGCGTGCGGGCGCGCCGCGAAGGGCGTACGCTCGAGTTACGCGCAAACGCCGTGGTTCTCGCTTGTGGCGGCTTCGAGTCGAACGCAGAGATGCGCGCGCGCTACCTGGGACCCAACTGGGACCTCGCCCACGTACGGGGCACCCGCTTCAACACGGGCCGCGGGATTCAAATGGCGCTCGACGTCGGAGCGATGCCCACCGGCCACTGGTCGGGCTGCCACGCTACCGAGTGGGACATGAACGCGCCGCCATTCGGCGACCTGGCGGTGGGCGACAGCTTCCAGAAACACAACTACACGTTCTGCGTGTACATCAATGCGAAGGGCGAGCGCTTCGTCGACGAGGGGGCGGATTTCCACACGTACACCTACGCCAAGTACGGACGCGAGGTGCTTGCCCAGCCGGGGCTGTTCGCCTGGCAGATTTTCGACCAGAAGGTCACCCATCTCCTGCGCGAGGACTACCGCATCAAGCGCATCACGAAGGTCGAGGCGAACACGTTCGAGGAACTCGCGCCGAAGCTCGAAGGCGTCGACGGCCGGCGCTTTCTCGAAACCATCAAAGCGTTCAATGAAGCGCCTCGGCCGGACGTTGCGTTCGACCCGAACAGCCTCGACGGGCTTTGCACGCGCGGGCTTGCAATAAACAAGTCGAACTGGGCGCAGCGCCTCGACAAGCCGCCGTATCATGCCTACGGCGTCACTTGCGGAGTCACCTTCACTTTCGGAGGTTTGAAAATCACTACCCGTTCCGAAGTCGAGGATACGGCCGGAAAACCGATCCCGGGTCTGTACGCGGCGGGCGAGCTCGTGGGCGGGATTTACTATCATAACTACGCGAGCGGCAGCGGTCTGATGTCAGGCGCGGTATTCGGCCGCATCGGCGGACGCGGCGCCGCCGCCTACGCTGCGACCCGGCGCTAGGGGTTGCGCGAGCCGATGATGCCGTACCGATCGGACAACGGAGATATCCGGATGCTGCTGGCGGGCGACGTGATGCCTTCGCGCCGGCTCTCTCCGTTTAACGAGGACGACTACCTGGCTCTCGTCGAGATGGTACGCGGCGCCGACGTCGCCTTCGCCAACCTCGAGACGACCGTGCGCGAGCGCCACGAAGGCGCGCCCAACTTCACCCAGGGCACGCCAATGACTACACCGCCGCGGCTGCTCGATGACCTGAAATGGATGGGCTTCGACATCGTATCGTGCGCGAACAACCACGCCACCGACTACGGCGCGTGCGGTGTGCTCGCGAGCCTCGCGCACCTGCGCAGCGCAGGCATACCGTGCGCCGGTTCCGGTGGGAACCTCGCCGAAGCGCGCGCGCCCGCCTATGTCGACACGCCCGCCGGCCGCGTCGGGCTGGTGGCTGCGACGGCTTTTTTTCGTCCCTGGAACCGGGCTTCCCATCAACGTCCCGACGCGCCGGGCCGTCCGGGGATCAATCCGCTCGGCTTTTCGGCCCGCTACTCGGTGGACGACGACGCGCTTCGCACGTTGCGCAGGATCAGCGACGGACTCGGACTCACGCAGGAGCGCGCGCGCCATCGCGCGCAGTTCTACAGCGCGAGCGAAATCCCGCCGGAGGACGCAAACGGCGTGGATCTTCTCGGCGCACGCTTCCGGCGCGGAAACGGATTCTCGGTCTCGACCGAGGTGAGCCGAGCGGACGCAGACGCGAACCTGCGCTGGATCCGCGAGGCAAGGCGCCAGGCCGACTGGGTGATCTTTTCGTTTCACTTCCACGAGTTCGGCGCCGCCGGCCGCCTCACTGCGAAGACCGATGTAGAGATGGAGGAACCGGCGCAGTTCGTCACCGAGTTCGCCCGCGCGGCAGTGGAGGCCGGCGCCGACGTGGTGGCGGGGCATGGGCCCCATCTCACACTCGGTGTCGAGATATACAGAGGCCGGCCGATCCTCTACAGCCTGGGCAACTTCGTGTTCCAAACCGACACGGTAGACATCTTCCCTTCAGAGTCCTACGAGCGGTTCGGTCTCGGTCACGATGCCACGCCCGCTGATTTTCTCGATGCAAGGACAGGAAACGACACGCGCGGATTTCCAGCTTCGCCCGAATTCTGGGAGAGTTTCATTGCGACCTGCGAGTTCCGCGGGCGCAATCTCACCGCCTTGCGCCTGCACCCGATCGATCTGGGCCACGGAAAGCCGCGTGCGCAGCGCGGACGGCCGGTGCTCGCGCGCGGCGAAGTCGCGGACAGGATCCTGCAGCGCCTGCAGCGTCTATCGGCCCGCCACGGCGCTGACGTGACGGTCGAAGGCGCAACCGGTGTCGTGCGGATGCACCAGTGAGTAAGGCGAGTACCTCAATGCCGGGCGCGCTGGCCCGTGAACGGCTGGAAAAGGTCCGCGCACTTTGCCGGAACCATGGGTGGGACGCGCTGCTCGTCTACGGCAACGCGTGGCGCTGCGACTACCTGCGCTACGTATCGAATTTTCCGATCCTGGAGGGGCACGGCTTCGCGCTGATCGAAGCCGAAGGTGGCCTGCGCCTTTTTCTCGAGTCCCCGATGGAAGCCGAGCGCGCGAGCATCGAAGCACCTGGGTGCGAAATCGTATGCCAGCCTGGCATCCTTGCCGTGCTCGCCGCGCATCTCGAGCACAGCCGCGGCCGGCGTCTAGCGGCGGCACCAATGCGCCTCATGCCATATGGCGTGGCCGGGGCGGCGGGCGACGCTCTGGAGGACGCCGGCGACGCGTTCGATCGGCTGCTCATGCAAAAGAGCGAACTCGAGATCGACGCGGTGCGGCGCGCAGCGCGCATGGCGGATGCCGGGTATGAGGTGTTCCGCCGCGCGGCACGGCCCGGGCGCACCGAGTACGAATTGGTCGCCGATGTCGAGGCATTCTTCCGCAGCCAGGGATGCCCCGACAATTTCATGATCATCGGTTCGGGCGGGCGCGAGGTGCGCGGAATGCATCCGCCGGGTGAGCGGCGCCTTCGCGCGGGCGACCTGGTGACCACCGAGCTGACGCCTTGCATCGATGGCTACTATGCGCAGATCTGCCGCACGCTGGTGATCGGGCCGCCCACCGTAGAGCAGAACGCGGCGTTCGGCCTGTACGTGCAAAGCATGGAAGCGGGCCTTGCCGCAGTCCGCCCGGGTGCCACTGCGGCTGAAATCGCGTGGCGCGAGAACGATGTGTTTCGCGCGCGCGGTCTGGGCGAGTACACCACGAACAAATATACGCGCGTACGCGGCCACGGCCTGGGACTCTATGTGGATTCGCGGCCCGCGCTTCTTGAGGACGTCGATACACCACTCACCGAGGGCATGACGATCATCGTGCACCCGAACACCTATCACCCCGATGTCGGCTACATCGTGCTCGGCGATTCTGCGGTCGTGCGGAGCGACGGGCCGGAAGTGCTCACGGCCACGCCGCGCTCGCTTTTTTCCGTTCCGGCCTGAACAGGCACTGCCCATGCGCCGTGGACTAATGGCCTGGTCGCAACAAGAAATCCCCGCAGGCGTGCTGGAGAAGCGGGTGGCGGCGCTCGTCGCCGGGATGCGCGCGCGCGGCCTCGCCTGCGTGCTCGCCTATACCGATCTGACACGCCCGGCCGCGGTGTCCGCGCTGACGCACTTCATTCCCTACTGGAGCAATGGCGTGCTTGTGGTGAGCCCATCAGCGGGCGCCACGCTCGTAGTGACGTTGTCAGGGCGCGTGGCCGAATGGATCCGTTCGACCTCGCGGCTCGACGATCTTGTCAACACACTTGACCTGGGTACCGGGGTCGCCGAACGCATTTCGACGACGGAGAAAGGCGCGATTCGTGTGGGCATCGTGGAGCTCTCGAGCTTTCCCTCGAGCGTCGTCGCGGCAATTCGCAAGCTGCACCCCGCGATCGAATTTGAAGACGCGACGGATCTGCTCAATGCGGCATTGGCGCAGGAGGGTCTGCGCACTGATGTCGTAGCGGCGCGCACCATTGCCATCGCCCGCGTCGCGCTTGCCGCAGGGGCGGCTGAAGCCGGCGGGCGTGACGCGAACGCGGTGGTGGCTGCGGCGGAGGGAACTGCCCGGCGTGAAGGCGCCGAAGAGATCCTGCTCGCTGTCGCGCCCGATGCCGTGGCCGATCCTCGTCTGCGCCGCATCGAGGGTGCGGCCTTGCTGGGCGACGCGTTCGCCCTGCAGGTCTCGGTCGCGTACAAAGGCTGTTGGCTGCGAATCGGCCGGACGCTGAGCTCAGGCGCGCTGCCTCCCTGGATTGCCGAAACCGATGCCTGGTTCGAACGGCTGGTGAGCGAGATCGCCACCGGCGCGCCGCCGAACGTTGCGATACCAACGGCGCTTACCCGGCTGCCGGGTGCAACACTGGATTCATGGCGAGCCGAAACCGCAAGGGCAGGGCTCGCACTCGCCGTCGTCGCCGGCTCGGCGCCATTTTCGTCCGAGCGGCCCCTCCCGGTTGCGCCAATCACTCTGACGCTGCGCTTGCGCCGCGGGAAGGGCTGGTGGTTCTCGGCGGCGCCCTTCGTGTTTGCCCGCGCCCGATCGCCCGCCTAAAGAAGCGTAGGCAGGAGTTCTCGAGCGGTTACTCGATCTTGATGTTGGCCGTCTTGATGATTCTGGCGAACTTGGCCATGTCCGCCTTCATCAGCGCTGCAAACTGCTCGGGAGTGGACGTGAAAGGTTCCAGTCCCTGACCGACCAACTTTTCCTTCATGTCGGGCATGCCCATGATTCGGGCGATCTCGTGCGACAGTCGGTCGACGATTTCCTTCGGCGTGCCGGCCGGCGCAAGGACCCCGAACCAGAGTCTCACGTCGAAACCCGGCAGGCCGGCCTCGGTGAATGTGGGCACCTGGGGCAGCGCCGGCAAGCGGGTCTCGCCGGAAATGGCGATTGCTTTGAGCCTGCCGGACTTGATATATGCCAAGGCGGCAACCGGGGCCGCGAAAGATAACTGCACTTGACCGCTGATGAGATCGGCGAGGGCCGGCCCGGCTCCTTTGTAATTGATGTGCTGTGTCTTGACCCCGGCCATGATGTTGAACGATTCAGCCGCCAGATGGGTCGTTCCTCCGGCGCTCACCGAAGCGTAATTGAGTTGTCCCGGTCTGGACTTGGCCAGGGCAATGAACTCCTGCAAGTTGTTGGCCGGCACCGACGGATTGAGCACCAGAACCAGCTCGCTGCTGTAAAGAGTCACCACCGGAGCGAAGTCCTTGATAGCGTCGTAAGGAATGGAGAGCAGCAGGGGGTTGAGTACATGGGTGCTGCTCGCCAACAGGATGGTATGGCCATCGGGCGGGGATTTCACCACTGCTTCGGCGCCGATGATGGTGTTTCCGCCGGGGCGGTTATCCACGATCACCGGCTGTCCCCAGCTTTCATTCAGCCTCTGGCCGAGAAGATGGGCCACTATGCTGGTGCCGCCTCCGGGAGGGTAGGGGATGATGAAGCGGATCGGCTTGCTGGGATATGACTGCTGGGCGAAGGCGGCGCAGGCAAACGCCATCAGCACGCCTGCAGTCAGAATCTTCGCAAGAGAAGTGGAACTTTTCATCGTGGCATCTCTCCGTCGCAACTCTACACTTTCGCGCCGCATTGGGGTCACGGACCGTGGCCGCAGGGAATATTTGGTTATTATCCGACCAACCCGCCGGAGTTACGGCGATGTTCGCGTTCAGTTCGCAAGGAGAGAGCAATGAAATGCATCATCGCGTGTTTCAGCTTCTGGGCGCTCGCAGCGCTCGTGCAGAGTGCGTCGGCACTCGACCTGTTTGCCACCGCAATCAGTTCAATGCTGCTGAAATTCGACAACCACCTGCACCACCGTTAGGAGAACGCCTTGCCCGCCGCCCCCACCCTGAAACAGATGCTCGATGCGCGCGAGTTCATTCTCGCCCCGGGCGTATTCGAGATGCTGTCGGCAAGAATTGCCGACGAGATGGGCTTCAAGGCCCTGTACATGACGGGCTACGGCATTTCCGTATCCCATCTCGGTCTTGCGGACGCCGGGCTGACCACCTACACCGATATGGTGGGGCGCGCGCGGGTCATCGCGCAGGGTACCCGGACACCGCTGATCGCCGATGCCGATACCGGCTACGGCGGGCTGCTCAACGTCCGGCACACGGTGCGTGGTTACGAGGATGCGGGCGTGCAGGGAATTCAGATGGAAGACCAGGAAATGCCTAAGAAGTGCGGCCATACCCCGGGCAAGCGGGTCATAGCGCTGGCGGACATGCTCAGGAAAATCGACGTCGCCGTGAACGCGCGGCGCTCCGATTCAACTCTGATCATCGCGCGCACTGATTGCCGCGCCGCGCAAGGTCTGGACGAGGCGATCAAGCGGGGAAGCGCGTTCGCCGAGGCAGGTGCGGACGTGGTGTTCATCGAGGCGCTGGAATCGGAAGACGAGTTCCGGCGCATCGGCGAGGAAATCGATGCACGCTTGTTTGCGAACATGGTGCCGGCAGGCGGGAAATCACCGATGCTGTCATGCGAGACGCTGAAGCGCTACGGCTTCGACATCGCCATCTATCCGGGCGCGCTGTTTGCCGCGGCCTGCGCATCGATGAAGGCCGTCTGCACCTATCTGCGTGAGCACGGCAGCCTGATCGGCGCCGAGATTCCGATGTTCGACATCAACGAAACCCACCGGCTCGCGGGTTTTCCGGAAATCTGGGCTTTCGAAAAGAAATACGCCGAGGTATGACCTTGTCCACTGCCACGGGCACCGCTGCGCCAAGCACTCTGTTCGACAAACTCTGGGAACGGCATGTCGTGGCCGAGCCCGCTCCCGGAGTGTCGCTGCTGCACGTCGATCGCCATTTCTTCACCGATCTGCACAGTCCGGAATTCAAACTGCTCGCGGCGCGCGGGTTACCGGTGCGCAATCCCGAGATGACGTTCTGCGTCGCCGACCATGTCGTATCGTCCCGGCCCGGACGAACCGGCGGCAACGCGGCCTGGAGCGAGACGTACCTCGCCGACCTTCGCGCCGGCAGCAAGAGATATCGCATCAAACTGTTCGATGTCAACGACGATGGCCAGGGCATTGCCCATGTGATCGGCCCGGAACTGGGCATCACCCAACCGGGCATGCTGGTCGTGGTAGGCGACAGCCACACGAGCACCCACGGCGCGCTCGGCGCGCTGGCATGGGGCATCGGGTCGTCGGAAGGCGTGCACGTGCTTGCCACCCAGACGGTGGTGCAGCGAAAGCCCAAGCGCATGCGCATTCGCTTCGAGGGCACACCGGGTCCCGGGGTCGAGGCGAAAGACCTGATCCTTCACGCGATCGGCAAGCTCGGCACCGCCGCCGGCGCGGGTTACGCAGTGGAATATGCAGGCAGCGCGATTCGGGCGCTCGACATCGAAGGCCGGCTCACCGTGTGCAATCTTTCGATCGAAATGGGAGCGAAATCCGGCATGATCGCGCCCGACGAAAAGACGGCCGCCTACCTTCGGGGCCGGCGTTACGCGCCGAAGGCCGAACACTGGGACCTCGCGGTCCAGCACTGGAAGACATTCGGCACCGATGACGATGCGGTCTTCGAGCGTGAGGTCGAAATCGACGTGCGCAAAATCCGGCCCCAGATCACCTGGGGCACCAGCCCGCAGGATGTGATTGCGATCGACGCGACGATTCCCGATCCGGCCTCCGCAGGCGGCGAGCGCAGGCAGGCGATGCTCGCCGCGCTCGAATACATGGGCCTTGTTCCCGGCCAGCCGATCGCCGGCACGAAGATCGATTGGGTATTCATCGGCTCCTGCACCAACAGCCGGATGTCCGACCTGCGCAGTGCGGCGAACGTAGTGCGCGGACGTAAGGTGGCGGCCCATGTGCGTGCATGGGTCGTGCCGGGTTCGCAGGGCGTGAAGCGCGACGCGGAAGCGGAAGGCCTGGACCGGATATTCCGCGAGGCCGGATTCGAGTGGCGCGAGCCGGGCTGCTCGCTTTGTGTAGGGGCAAACGGCGAACTCGTCGGACCGGGCGAGCGCTGCGTATCGACTTCCAACCGCAACTTTGTCGGCCGGCAGGGCCCGGGCGCGCGCACGCATCTCGCCAGTCCGCCGATGGCCGCGGCGGCAGCGATCGCGGGCGTGATTACCGATGTGCGACAGTCGACGCTGGAAAAACGATGATGAAAAAATTTACCGTGCTCAAAGGCATCGCCGCTCCGCTGATGGTGCCCAACATCGACACCGACCGCATCATCCGCATCGAGCGCTGCGCCGGTATCCCGCGCGAGAGGCAGGGCGAGTACATGCTGGAGATGATGCGGCTCGATCCGGACGGCAGCGAAAACCCGCATTTCATCCTCAACAAACCGCCTTTCCGCGAGGCGAAAATCCTCCTCGCCGCGGAAAACTTTGGCTGCGGTTCGTCGCGCGAAAACGCGGTCTGGGCGCTGATGGGCTGGGGGCTCAGGTGCATCATCGCGCCGTCCTTCGGAGACATTTTCTTCGGCAATTGTTTCCAGAATGGCATGCTGCCGATCCGGCTTTCCGCGGCAACGGTCGAACGGTTGGCGGCCGCGATCGAGGCCGACGCCGGAAACGCGGTGCTGACTGTGGATCTCGAGCGGCAACGGATTCTCACGGCACAAGGCGAGGAAATCACCTTCGAGGTCGAGCCCCTGCGACGCAGGATGTTGCTGGAGGGGCTGGATGAAATCGGACTCACGCTGGAACACGAGGCGGAAATCGCAGCGTTCCAGAATCGCGATCGTGGCGTACGCCCCTGGCTTTACGTCTGAAGCGGCGGAGTAATGCAGGTTCGCGATGGCATAATCGTTGCAAATGCCAGACGAAGATTTCATGCGCCGCGCGCTCGAACTGGCGCGCAGGGCTGCGGCCGAAGGCGAAGTGCCCGTGGGAGCGGTCATCGTCGCGGAAGGAAGCGTGCTGAGCGAGGGCTGGAACCGTCCCGTCGCAGCGCATGACCCCACCGCCCATGCCGAAATCCAGGCCATGCGTGCAGCTGCCGCGGCGCTCAACAACTACCGGCTCTCAGGCACCACGCTTTACGTCACGCTGGAACCCTGCGCGATGTGCGTAGGCGCGATGTTTCATGCGCGAGTGGCACGCACGGTGTTCGGCGCTGCCGATCCCAAGACCGGAGCCTGCGGAAGCGTGGTGAACCTGTTTGCCGAGACGCGGCTCAATCACCACGCGCAAGTCGAAGGCGGCGTGCTGGCGGAGGAATGCGGCGCACTGTTGCGCGAATTTTTCTCTGCCAGACGATGAAAATACGAATCGACATCGCTAAACAGGCGCTTGAACTGCTCGATGACGACGGCAGACTCGTCAAACGCTATCCGGTTTCGACTGCAGCCAACGGCCTGGGCGAGAAGGACGGTTCGTGTTGCACGCCGCGGGGCCGGCACATCGTGCGGGCGAAGATCGGGGCCGGCCAACCGTTGGGCGCGGTGTTCGTCGGACGCCGGCCGACGGGGGAGATCTGGACGGCGGAACTCGACGCGAAATTCCCGGGGCGCGACTGGATGCTGACGCGGATATTGTGGCTCTCGGGCTGCGAACCCGGATTCAACCGGCTGGGCGATGTGGACACGATGCGGCGCATGATCTATATCCACGGCACACCGGACAGCGCGGAAATGGGAAAACCGGGATCGCACGGTTGCGTGCGCATGCGAAATGAAGATATTGCCGAGTTGTTCGATCTCGTTCCTCCCTATAACGAAGTGGAAATTGCACAGAGGTAATTTGCGATGAAAAATGTCTGGTTTCGCCTGTCCTCCGTTTTGCTTACCCTGCTGCCCGGCGTCGCGCTTGCGCAGGCCTGGCCTTCGCAACCGATCACCATGATGATGGGCTTTCCGGCAGGTTCGGGGGTGGACGTCGTCGCGCGGCTGTTGCAGGAACCGATGGAAAAGTCGCTCGGCGGCAGGATCGTCACCGACTACCGCACCGGCGCAGGCGGCAATCTCGCCTCTGAGGCGGTGGCGCGGGCGAAGGCCGACGGCTACACGATCCTGCTCGGCACCGCGGCAACGCACGGCGTGAACGCCGCGCTCTATCGGAAACTGCCGTTTGACGTCGAGGCCGACTTCACGCCGATCTCGCCGCTGGTGAACGTCTCCAACGTGCTCACCGTGAATCCGAACGTGATCGGCGCGAAAACGCTGCGCGAATTCATCGACACCGTGAAGGCGAATCCGGGGAAGTTCAACTACGCTTCAACCGGCAATGGCACGGGCACCCATCTTGCGTTTGCCGAATTCACCGCGCGCGCCGGGATCGAGATGGTGCACGTTCCCTACAAGGGCGGCCCCGAGGCGCTCACCTCCGTGGTGACGGGTACGACGTGCTGCATCTTCAACCAGGTGCAGACGGTGATGGGCCAGTGGAAGGCCGGTAAGGTGCGGCTGCTCGGGGTGAGCACGCGCAACCGCATCTCCGCGGTGCCGGACATTCCAACAATTTCCGAGGCGGGGCTGCCCGGGTTCGACAGCTACACCTGGTTCGGACTGTTCGGACCCAAGGGGCTGGACGAGCAGATCGTGAATCGCATCAATGCGGCGGTGAAGGTGGCAGTTGAAACCCCATCGGTGCGCGAACGCCTGGTCCAGTTGGGCAACACTCCGCGCTGGGAAGCACCCGAGCAGTTCCGGGCCACGGTGAAGGCGGACCGTGCCAAGTGGGCGGTGGTCGTCAAGCAGATCGGAGCGACGATCGACTGAGATGATCGAACTCTCCTGCTACTACAGCGTCTCATCGCCTTGGGCGTATTTCGGCGGTCCGCGACTTCAGGACATCGTGCGCCGCCACCATGTGCGACTCCTGCTCAAGCCGTTCGACTTCCAGGACGTGGTACCGCGCACCGGCGGGGTGCCGATCCGAACCCGCCCCGAACCGCGCCGCAGCTATCACGCCTCGAACTCGATCGCTGGCGCAAGTACCTCGGCATGCCCCTCAACCTCACCCCGCAGCACTATCCAGCCGACGGCAAGCCCCTTGGCTGGAACAAGCCGGCGGGCTGGATGGTGATCGCCGCGCAAGAGCGCGGCCTGGATGCGCAGCTTCTGTCGCACGCGCTGCTGCGGGCACTGTGGGCCGAAGAGCGCGACACCTCAGAATCTGCGGTGCGTGCCGCCATCGCAAACGAAAACGGTCTGCCTGGAGATGAACTCGTAGCGGAAGAAACGAGCCCGCAGATCCACGCGCTGTACAAGACCTACAGTGATGAAGCCGAGCAACTCGGCGTGTTCGGCGCACCGACCTACGTCCTCCAGGGCGAGCGATACTGGGGCCAGGACAGGCTGGATTTCCTGGACAAGGCGCTCGACGCCTTGCGCACGCCGGCCAACACAAGGACGATTTAGCCGCCGTGTCGCGGGTGCACCGAATTTGCTACACTTCAGGTCCGCAACCCAAAAAGGAGGTGATCCCGTGAGAGACCAACAAGGCAGGACCGGTGGGCGGCACTCCACCAGCGGATCAACTCGCAGGTCGAGGAGCCGCGCCAGCAGCTAGGCCGGCATGCCTTTGCAGCAAGCGCCCCGGTCGCGAAAGTGACCGGGGCGTTTCATTTCGGATGGTGAAATCTCCAAAGGTGACTTCATGATTCCGGTGTCGGCTGAAGAGATCAAGGAATTCTGGCGCGACTTCTGCAAGCGGCAGGGCGTCGTGCAAACGGCGCGTGCAGCAGGAGAAAGGCGCATCGATGACGACCCCGAGTACTGGGCCGATCACACGATGTGGGACCTGCTGGAGGCGGTATCCTCTCCCCGAGGCGCCTAGCTGGTCCGGTATTTCTCCACCGCGCCGCGTGCAAGCGCCATCCCATGCCCCGGCCGGTTGCGGATGAGAAAGTGGCCATCCTCGCACCTGGGCATTTCCTCGAACAGGTCCGGCGGGGTCCAGTCAATGAATTCGACGAGGAAACCGTTGGCAAGCGCGCCTACGACGTGGAGCGAAAGCTCGTGGACGACATGCGGTGAGACCGCGACCTGGTGCGCGGCGGCGAGGTGGCCGATGCGCAGCGTCTCGCTGAAGCCATTGGCCCGGCATACATCGGGCATCAGATAGCGCGCGGCACGCCGCTCAAGCAGGTCGCGGAATTCGTAGCGCGTGTAGTTATTCTCTCCTGTTGCGACGG
The DNA here is from genome assembly GCA_016195915.1 of Betaproteobacteria bacterium. Classification (GTDB taxonomy): domain Bacteria; phylum Pseudomonadota; class Gammaproteobacteria; order Burkholderiales; family SG8-39; genus JADGRQ01. Next base: position 181,262 of record JACPYS010000011.1, read on the forward strand.
GAATCCTGATCGCGTGCGCGACTTCGGCGCAGGCGGCGAGGTCATCCGCGAGCACCGGCTCTTCGTACCAGACCAGGTCGAGATCCTCGAGCAACGCGGCCTGGCGCAGGTTGCCCAGGACATCGAGCCGCTGATTGACATCCACCATCATGCGCACGTCGGCGCCCAAGGCCTTTTTCACCGCCTTGACACGCTTTCGGTTCGCGCGCGCGCTGGGATCGTGGATTTTCATCTTGTAGTAGCGGCAGCCCATCGCGGCATACTTCTCGGCCTCTGCAATCAGGTCGCTCTCGCTGTATTTCGGCCAGCCGCCGCTGCCGTACGCGGGAATGCGATCGGAATACGCGCCCCAGAGCTTGTGCAGCGGAAGATTCGCCGCCTTGCCCGCAACATCCCACAATCCGATGTCGAGCGCCGAGACGGCATAGCCCGCAACGCCCTGTTTTCTGATGCCGCGGTCGGTGCGGAACATCCGCTCCCAGAGGCGCTCGACGTAGAGCGGGTCTTCGCCGATGAGTACGGGCTTCAGCCGCGTCTCGAGGTAGGCCTGAACGGATTCCGCCCCCCCGCCGCCGAACACGAGGCTGTAGCCCAGCCCCCGGATTGCCTCGTCGGTTGAAATTTCCGCGACCACGAGCTTGTGGTGCGGGAACTCCAGAGCGATCGGCCTGGGATTGGGAATCGTAAGAACGAAACTGTCGATGGCGGTGATTTTCATGGCGGTGGCGTTTCCGCTCAGGTCTTCAGGAACAGCGTCACGAGTGGGCTTGCACCACGCTGCGCGCTCCAATGGCCGTGCACCGCCGGATCAAACGTCGCACCCTGCGGGAGCGTATCGGTCGAAAAGAAATGCTCGCCCGGCTTGAACACCAGCGCGCGCCCGTCCTGAAGTCCGATCTGCATTTCCCCAGCGAGAATGAAAACCCACTGCGGCACGGGCGTGCAGTGGAACTGGCTGCGGAAACCGACCGGGCTGTGGCGCAACTGATATCCGCGGGACGGGAATACCGCCGATAGCATGGCCTGCGACGTACCTTCCGGCAGCGGCACGGCCTGTTCGCGGAATTTCGCGCGGCCGTCGCGATCGGTGTACAGAATGATCTTCGTGAACTCAACCATTGCACGCCTCGCGCAGATTCGACAAGCGGACTATAGCGGGCGATACAATCCCGTCAAGCTTCGATCCAGGGATTTGCATACTCCACCGTGTCCATACTCCACACCACGGGCCGTGCGGCCTTTCTTCAGTTGCTCGTCGACGAGGGTGTCACCCAGCTGTTCGGCAATCCGGGCACGACGGAGCTTCCGATCATGGAAGTGGTGCCCGATTTTCCGCAGCTGCAATTCGTGCTCGGGCTGCACGAGGCGGTCGTGGTGGCGATGGCCGACGGCTACTGCCGCGCATCGGGCCGCCTCGCGGCGGCGAACGTTCACGTCGCACCGGGGCTCGGAAACGCCATGGGTGCGCTCTACAACGCGAAATTTTCCGGCTCGCCCATCATCCTGACCGCCGGGCAGCAGGAGCAGGGGCACGGCCTGCTCGAACCGCTGCTCTACGATGCACTCGTTCCGATTGCGCAACCCATGGTCAAATGGGCCGTGGATGTGACTCGCGCCGAAGACCTGCCGCGGATCATGCACCGCGCGGCGAAGGTCGCCCTCACGCCGCCTACGGGACCGGTATTCATCAGCCTTCCGGGCGACGTGCTCGACCAGAGCGTCGATCTCGATATGGGGCGCCCGGTACGCGTCGATGCTTCGACCCGCCCCTCCGACGGGGCGCTGGCGCAGCTTGCCGAACTTCTGCTCGCGTCGAAACATCCCGTCATCGTGGCAGGCCAGGAACTTGCCATGCGCGACGCTTTCGCCGAGGCCGTGGAACTGGCTGAGCTGCTCGGTGCGGCGGTCTACCAGTCTTCCGTTCCTTACAGCGCGCAATTCCCGACCGAACATGCGGCCTGCATGGGTTCGCTCTCGCGCAGCCAGAAGCAGGTCCGCAGCCTGCTCGAACCCTACGACCTGCTGTTTTGCCTGGGCGCGGACCTGCTTCGCATGTCCGTCTACAGCGCCGTGGAGCCGCTCCCGGAGAATCTTCCCGTGATTCACCTTTCGGAGCGGGGCTGGGAATTGGGCAAGAACTATCGCACGGACCTTGCCGTGCAGGCAAACGTCAGGGAAACACTGCGGGCGCTGTTGCCGGTGCTGCGCGCGAAGCGCACTTCCGGCCAGGCCGCCGGTGCGGAAAATCGGCTGGCCGAACTTCGCCCGCGCAACTGGAGCGCGCAGCGCGACAAGGCGCGCATCGAAGCCATGCTCGCGGCGGAAACGGCCCCCATCGACCCGAAGTACCTCATGCTGCGTTTCACCGAGACCTTGCCGAAGGATGCCGTGGTGGTGGAGGAGGGGCTTACGTCAACCGTGTCGCTACCCGGGTTTCTGCCGTTGCGCGACCCGAAGGCGTTCTACGGACTCGCGAGCGGCGGGCTGGGCTTCGCGATCCCCGGTGCCGTCGGCGTGAGCCTAGCCTTGCCCGGACGGCCGGTGGCGGTCATGGTCGGAGACGGCAGCACCATGTACGGTGTTCAGGCGCTCTGGACAGCCGCGCATCACAGGCTGCCGATCACCTACATCATCGCCAACAACCGCAGCTACCGCATCATCAAGGAACGGCTCGTGGCGATGCGCGGCAGCAACAAGTTCACGGGCATGGACCTGCGCGAACCCGAAATCGATTTCGTGCAGCTCGGACAGTCCTTCGGGCTCGCTACGCGGCGCGTCACCGATCCACAGGACATCGCACCCGCGCTGCGGGAGGGCTTCGCAAGCGGCCGGCCGAATCTCGTGGACATCAGCGTAGCGGACGGATTCGGAAAGACTGTGTAAGCACGGAGCACCGGCGCGCAGCGCTTACACCAGTTTCTCGGTCCCGCCGTCCACCGGCACCTGGGCGGCGGTGGTCTTCGCGAACAGCGCTCCGCACATTTCGGCGGCCAGTTCGGCGACGTCCCTCGACGTGACCTCAGTCTTGAGCAGATTATTCGTCTTGTATTGCGCGACGCTCAGGCCATAAGCCTTGGCGCGTGAGGCAAGTACCTCATCCGTCCACAGCGCAGTGTCGTACACGGCATTCGGGTGGATGCTGTTCACGCGGATACCGTCTCTTGCCCACTCGAGCGCTGCGACGCGCGCAAGCTGGTTCATCGCCGCCTTGGACACGGAATAGGCGCCGGCGCCCGGTCCCGGCGCGGGTACATTCTTCGAACCGATCACGACCACGCGCGCGCCGCGCGGCGCGCACCGCAGCAGCGGGTGGATCTCGCGCATTACGATCAGGTTCGCTTCGACGTTCACGGCCAGCGCGCGACGCAGCGTCTCGTCCGCGAGACCCGAAATGAGCGCGGATGGCGGAAAAATTCCGGCATTGAGCACCAGCATGTCCACGCCGCCGAAGCGCTCGACAGCCGCGTCCAGCGCGCCCTGGACCGCGCTTGAATCGGTGAGATCGCAGATCAGGCCGAGAAAATCAGCACGATCGGTCAGCGTTTCTATCGCGTGATTGCGATCGAGTCCCACAACTGCGGCTCCACGCTCTAAAAACGCGTCGACGCAGGCCTTGCCGATACCCGACGCGGCGCCGGTCACCAGCGCAACCTCGCCCGTGAAAGCCGACACCGCGCCCGCCTTGCCGAGTTTTGCCTGCTCGAGGTCCCAGTATTCGATGTCGAACACATGGTTCTCCCCGACTCCCGTCCACCCGCCAAGTGCCTCGGCGCGCAGGATGACATCGATGGTGTGGTCGTAGAGTTCCTCGGCGATCGCCGCGTGTTGCGCCGTGCGCCCGAACGCAGCGAAGCCGAACTGCGGGTCGAGCGCGGTGCGCGGCGCAAGGTCGAGGATCGTTTTCTTCTCCTTCGCACGCACCGCATTTCGTTCGAAGTATTCCCGATACCCCGTGGCGAATGAAGCCGCGTCGCGACCGAGCATCGGCACGGGCTTGGTGTAGATCACGTGGTCGGGCGTCGCCGGCCCGCGCTGGGAGATCCGCGCCACGTCGGCGCGCGCGGCAAAGGCACGGAACTTCGGTGAACCGTTGATCCTCGCGAGCAGCGGAAATCCCGCGCTGTCGCTCACGGCGCGCCGCAACGCGGCAATTGAATTGCGATCGCAAACGGCCGCTTGCGCCGAGGGCGCCGGCAGGTTCCATGCGCCTTTCGATACAAGATGATCTTCCGCCATCGACACGAGTTGGATCATGCGTTCGTAGGACTCGCGCGCCTCCGCGCCGAAGGAAAACACACCGTGCGACAGGAGCACCACGCCGATGGTGTTCTTCCCCGAGTGCGCCGGGAACTCGCGCGCGCAGCGCGCGGCGAGGTCGAAACCGGCCATTACATAGGGAATCACGACCACCTTGTCGCCATAGATTTCGCGCACGCGCTTTTCGCCATCCGGAGCGTTCGAAACCGACAGCACGGCGTCGGCATGCGTATGATCGACATACCGGTACGGCAGAATGGCGTGCAACAGGGATTCAACGGACGGCGCGGGCGCGGCAGCGCTGAGCTTGTGGGTCGCAAGTTCGTTCATCAACTGCGGGTCGGACAGGTTCGCGAGACCCGCGAGCCGCTGCACGTATCCCAGTTGTACCGGTGCGAAATCCGCTGCCTCGACGGTTTCGAGGTCGCAGCCGCTGCCTTTCACATACAGGACGTCTTCGTCTTCGCCGAACAGGCTCTTCTGGCGCAGCTTGACCGATGTATTTCCACCGCCGTGCAGCACGAGCGACTTGTCGCGACCGAGCAAACGGGAACTGTATACACGCAGGCCGAGCGGCCCGGAGCACTGCGCCGCTTCGGCATCGTTCCAGAGGCTTTTCATAATGCAATTATACTTTTCGCATGTCACGCATTGAGCTTCTGTCCTGGGACGACGCGCGCGCCGAGGCGAGCCGCATTCGCAGCACCGTGTTCGTCGATGAGCAACAGGTGCCGGCCGAGATGGAAATGGACGAGATCGACCCCGATTGCCTTCACGCACTGGCCTATTCAGGGGAGCGGATGGCTGTCGGCACGGGAAGGCTGCTGCCCGACGGCCACATCGGCCGGATGGCCGTCCTGAAGGCGTGGCGAGGTCAGGGCGTCGGGGGCGCGATTCTCGAGAGGCTCGTGGCGGCCGCAAGCGAACGCGGTGACCGGGAGGTCGCGCTCTCGGCGCAGATCCACGCGCTGGAGTTTTACCGGCGACACGGATTTGTCGAGGAAGGCGCGGTATACGAGGAGGCGGGCATCGCGCACCAGGCGATGCGCAGGAAGATCTAGCTGCTCCTTTGCAGTTCGAAACGCCAAGTATCGCCTTCTTCCCCGCCCGGGTCGTAGCTCCGCTCCGCGAGCTGGATCCTTCCGTCGCCGCCACGGAGCAGCGCCGTCGAGCAACGCGTACCGTACTGCGGCGCCACAATCCTGGCCGTCGCGAGCACATCGAACAGAGATTCGATGCAAGCCGCGGACTCGATCGAACAAGCGAGACGCGCTTTGGATTCGCCGAGCTCCGGCGTGTCGAGCAGCTCATTGCCGAGTCCGTAGATACCCGCGTCGAGGCGGCGGGGCTCCCCCCCGCGGTTCGAACACCACCACAGTTCGTCTCCGTCCTCAGCGAGCAGGTTGAACCCGCTGTAATCCGCGCCGCGCCGCCCAACATCCGTCACGTAAGCGTTCGCGGAATGACAGTTTTCAAGAAAACGGGTCACGAGCAAGCCTCGCGATTCGAGGGCATTCGCTTCGCGGCCTCCGCGAAAGTTCGTGACCGCGGCGAATCTACCGGCGCGGGAGACGCCCATCCAGGTGCCCAGGGCTTCGAGATCGCGCCCCGCGAGAATCGCGGGCCGGTCTTGCCAGAACGCGGCGCGTTCGGCCGGGCGCGCGTGAAATTCGTCGCGATTCGCCGCGACGATCAGCGGGAACTCCGGGTGCACACGGTACGCTGCGAGGATCAGGCACATGCGCGCAACGCCAAGGCGGGACCGGGCCGATCAGGCCGCGTAGGGCAGGGTCAGGCGCTCGAGCACCGGTCCACCGGGCGCACCGAGATGCAGTGAACCACTCCCCGTCTGAGCGATCGCGAGCAACTCGTAGTCGCCCTCCGGCGACGGCGCCACGTTCACGACGGCACCAATCGCGTGTCCATCGTCGGCAAACAAATCCTGTCCGGGGAAGGGCGCCGCTTTCACCCTGGCACGCAGCATGCGCCGCTTCACCTGCCCCCGATATTGCGCGCGCGCAACGATTTCCTGGCCCGGATAACAACCTTTCCTGAAATCGACACCGCCGATCAATTCGAAATTCATCATCTGAGGCACGAATTGGTCCTGGGTCGCCTGCACCACCAATGGGCGCCCGGCACGGATCTCTTGCAACTGCCACTCGGGTTCCGGTGCCTCGCGCCCGGCACACGAAAAGGCAGTTCGTGCAAAGATCAGGAAACGTTCCTCATCGACGCGAACTGCGAACGCGTCTTGCGCCGCCGCGACCGCAAGCGGCCCTGCAGGAACGGCCAGCCCGAACGCGGAGAGTTGGCCGGCCGCGCCGCGGCCCCAAAGTCCGTATTGATGCCACTCCTCGCTGGCATCCGAAAGTTTCGCCTTGGATCGCAGGATGAACATCGCCAGGCGCTTTGCGACCGGTTCCGCGAGTTCGCGCGCGATTTGCAGGACGAACGCGTCGGCATGTGGAACAACGAGCAGGCTCGCCAGCAACCGCCCCTTGGCCGAGCACCAGCCCGCGATCCGCGCGCAATCCACCGGCAAGGCAGCGACGTCGTTGGTCAGTTGAGCGTGCAGAAATGCGCGCGCGTCAGGCCCGGTCGCGGCAAGAGCGCCGTATGCGGAAAGCCGTGCAAATGTCGTCGAAGCGCGATCCATAGTTAAAATCGCTATTTTATCGCGCTCTACGTTGCTTTCCTTCCTGAAGCGGCTGCTGTTGCTCGCCGTCGTCGCGGCGCTGGGCTCGGTCGCCTATGCGGCCTGGTACCTGGGAACGCCGATTGCCGCGCGCGCCTGGCCGGCAGAGTTCCGTATCGAGCGCGGGAGCGGATTGCGGGCCGCAACGCGCCAGATCGACGAAGCCGGCGTGACGCTCGGCCGCCTGCAGTTCGAAGCCCTCGGGCGCGCGCTTGGCCGCACCCAGGACATCAAGGCAGGCAGCTACCAGCTGGATGCTCCGGTCACGCCGCTCGAATTGCTCGACAAACTCACGCGCGGCGAGGTGACGCTCGCGGAACTCACGCTGATCGAGGGGTGGAACATCCTGCAGGTGCGCCACGCCCTTGTGGCACACGAACATTTGAAAAAGGAAAGCTCGGGCCTGTCCGATGCGGCCCTGCTGGCAGTCGTCGGTGCGACGGAGACCCACCCGGAGGGCCTGTTTTTTCCCGATACCTACCTGTTCGGCAAGGGTGCGAGCGACCTCGAGGTGCTGCGGCGCGCCTACCGTACGATGCATAAGCATCTGATGCGCGAATGGGACGCACGCGACCCGGACCTGCCGTACCGTTCCCCCTACGAGGCGCTGATCATGGCCTCGGTGATCGAAAAGGAAACCGGGCTCTCGGCCGAACGCAGCTTGATCGCGGGCGCGCTGGCCAACCGGTTGCGGCTCGGGATGCTGCTCCAGGTCGACCCGAGCGTGATCTACGGATTGGGCGCGGCATTCGATGGGAACCTGCGAAAACGCGACCTGCTCGCGGACGGACCGTACAACACCTACACCCGGCCGGGATTACCGCCGACCCCGATTGCGATGCCCGGGCTCGCGTCGCTGCGCGCCGCGCTCCATCCGGCGCCTACGGACGCCCTTTATTACGTCGCGCGCGGCGACGGTAGCAGCAAATTTTCACGCAACCTCGAAGAGCACAACCGGGCCGTGCAAAAATACCAGATCAGAAAATAGGCGAATCCGGCAATAACGACATGCGCGGCAAATTCATCACCCTCGAAGGCGTGGACGGCGCGGGAAAATCATCCCATGTCGAAAGCATCGCCGCGCTGCTGCGCGCGCGCGGGCGGCGCGTCCTCGTCACTCGCGAGCCCGGTGGCACCCCGCTCGCGGAGAAATTGCGCGCGCTGGTGCTCACCGAATCGATGGACCCTTTGAGCGAAACCCTGCTTATGTTCTCGGCGCGCAGCGATCACCTGCGCCGCGTCCTGGCACCGGCGCTGGCGGAAGGCACCTGGGTCGTCTGCGACCGGTTTACGGACGCGACTGTGGCGTACCAGGGTGGAGGGAAAGGGGTGTCGCTTGAGTTGATCGAGTGCCTGCGGGGTGCCGTTCACCCCGACTTGGAACCCGACCTGACTCTCATTTTCGATTGCCCTTTCGAGGTGGCTCGGGAGCGTATGGGACGAACGGGTAAGGCACTCGACCGGTTCGAGCGCGAGGGGCGGGAATTTTTCGAACGCGTGCGCGGCACGTACCTTCGAACCGCTGCCGCCCAGCCCGAGAGAATCCGGGTGATTGACGCGAGTGGCGAGCTATTTAATATCAAGAAATCAGTCGAACAATATGTTGTATCCGTATGAATAATTGGATTTCAAACACCTACAGGCAATTCTCCATTCGGCTCGAAACGCTGCCGCATGCGATGCTGATCCACGGGCCGCGCGGACTGGGAAAATTCGAAATGGCCCGGGTTTTCGCACAGCGAATTCTGTGCGAACAGCCCGACGCCGGTCCTCACCCCTGCGGCGGCTGCGACGGCTGCCGTTGGTTTCTGGCGGAAAACCACCCGGACTACCGCCAAGTGGAGCCGGAAGCCCTGACCGGGGTGATCGATGCTGAGGACGAGGCCGAGCGAGCCGCGGGCGGCCCAAAAAAGAAACCTAGCAACGAGATCAAGATCGATCAGGTGCGCGACCTGGCGGACTTTCTGAACATCGGCTCGCACCGGGCGCGGCGGCGCGTGGCGCTGTTCCATCCCGCTGAGGCAATGAACCTCAATGCGGCAAACGCGCTCCTGAAAAACCTCGAGGAACCCGCGCCCGGTGCATGTTTCATCCTCGTATCCCATCGGCCGCGCCGCCTGCTTCCAACCATCCGCAGCCGTTGCGTCGCATTTCCGGTACGCGCGCCGGATCACGAGGCAGGCATTCAATGGCTGAAGGAGCAGGGTGTTGATTCGCCCGCGGAATGGCTTGCGCTTGCAGCAGGAGCGCCGCTCGCGGCCCGGGATCTGGCGACCTCAGAGGCTGGCAAGAGGATCGCCGGGTGGCGGGAACTACTGACTGCCGGTGGCCCCGACCTGGCGGAGCGTTTTTCGGTTCCGGAACGCGAGCATTTGGAGCCGCTGGTTGAACTGCTGCAGAAATGGGCCTTTGATCAGTCGGCCCGGAACCTGGCCGCAGGCGGCCGGTACGGACTTCAGGCAAGCAACAGCGCGGAAGGGTCGATTTCCGAAGCCCGGCGATGGCTGACTTTTGGCCGCCGCCTTGCCCTGGCACGGGCGGAAGTGCGGCATCCGATTAACCCTAAGCTCTTCCTGATCGAATTGATGGCCGAAATGCCGAAAGGATTAGTTACCAAATAAGATGAGGTTATTATTCTATGTATCTGTTATAGCGTCATGTTTGTTTTCGAACAATTCCAATTCTCAATCTTTGCAGGAAGTCTTCGAAGCGGTGAATGACGGCAATACTGCAGAGGTCCGCCGGCTTCTGGATCGAGGGCTGGATGTGAACACCAGCGACGCTAACGGAGACACGCTGTTGATGCTGGCCACCCGAAAACACGAACGGGAACTGGCCGGAATGCTGGTCTCGCGCAAAGCCGACCTGGCGCGCCGCAACCGCTATGGTGACAATGCCCTGATGATGGCAAGCCTCATTGGCGACCTTTTGCTGGTCAAGGCGTTTATCGAGGCCGGAGCTGCGGTGAACCAGGCCGGCTGGTCAGCGTTGCACTACGCGGCGTTTGGAGGCTCGGCGCCTGTAGTGACTTACCTGATTGGCAAGGGTGCCGAAAAGAACTCCGTCGCGCCGAACGGCTACACGCCGTTGATGCTCGCTGCGCGCGATGGGCAGGTGGAAGCGGCCAAGGCGCTGCTGTTCGAGGACGCCGACGCAGATTTCAGGAATTCCGCCGGCGAGACGGCGATGATCGTTGCGGAACGTAGGAAAAAACCGGAGGTGATCGAGCTGCTGAAGCGGGCGGGGGCACGCCGATGAAAGACCCCAAGCTTGTGATCCTAGGTCGTTTTCGTTCCTTTCTACATCCAATCGTAATTTAACATAATATACATTGTGCAACTTTACCCTAGTTCCAGGTTCTGGAAGAAGGAACGGGAAGCCGTGCCACCGCGATGCCTTCGTCGAGCAGCGCCTCATGTTCTTCTTGGGTAGCCTGCCCGCGGATACCGCGCGCAGGCGCCTCCTGATAGTGAATGCGCCGCGCTTCCGCGGGAAAGTGCTTGCCTACATCCTCGGTATTGGAGATCAGTTGGTCGAGCATCTGCGAGTAAAGCATCTGCGCGATGGCAAACGGGTCCTTGCCCTCCATTGATCCCGCCTGATTCGGGGCGGGCTCGGATTTCTTCGGCTCGGGCTCGACGGCACCCAGATTCAGCCGAGCTGCGGACGGAACCCGTTCGACATGCTCGATGCCGCATACGGGGCAATTTAAAAGGTGATTCTTCTGTTGTTCGGAAAAGTCCCCCGCCGAGCCGAACCAGCCCTCGAAGCGATGGCCATCACCGCACAACAGGTCGAAAACGATCATGGTTCGATTCTAACTTATGATTCCCGTTTGATCGAAAGGATCAGGACGCATGTCCGCCGACCGCATCGAAGGCAAGTGGATCGAGCTTTTCGCGGAAATAGTGCTGGCCCGGCTGGGCGCCTGGCCGTTTTGCATCGTCGTCCCGACCCGACGCCAGAGCACGCCTGAGGCGGCGTCGGTCCCGGGAATGGTGGACGCGTGACCCCCCTCCTCTTTCTGCACGGCATCGGGGGCGGGCACGCTGCCTGGGATGCTCAGGTGGCTTTTTTCGCGCAATTGGGCTACCGGGCGGTGGCTTGGGACCAGCCGGGCTACGGGGAGGCACCGATGGTCGATCCATACGATCTGGACGGAGTCGCGGGTGCGCTCGAGCGACTGATCGTCGGGCTGGGCGGCGCGCGGGTGATGCTGGTGGGCCACAGCATGGGCGGATGCGTTGCGCAGGAAGCCTACGCGCGCTATCCGCATCGGGTGCAGGGCCTGGCGCTGTGTTTTACCAGCGCGGCATTCGGAGGCAAGGGTGGCGATTTCGCGCGCCAGTTCATCGCGGCCCGGGTCGAACCCCTCGATTCCGGCAGCACGATGGCGGAAATTGCCGCCGTTCTAATGCCGGCGATGCGCGGCGCCACCTCTGATCCGGACGGTTTCGCGCGTGCGCAACGCGTAATGTCCCGGGTTTCGCCGCAAACCTACAGAAAGGCGGTCGCGTTGCTCACGACGTTCGATCGACGTCCGTTGCTGCCGCAGATTTCCGTGCCGACGCTCCTGATCTCGGGCAGCGACGACAAGACAGCGCCGCCCTCGGTAATGGAAAAAATGGCACAGAAGATTCCCGGCGCCGAGTATTTCTGCCTGCCCGGCTGCGGGCACCTCGGTCCAATGGACCAACCCGACGCATTCAATTCGGCTCTGCTCGCCTTCCTGCAGCGCAATTCCCTCTGAAGCAAGGCCGATGACAAACTATTCCCGCATCATCGAGCGCTGGGCGGATTTTTTCCCTGCGAAGACGGCGATCCATTTTCACGGAGCCGATTACAGCTACGCGCTGCTGTGGCAACGGATCGAGCAGGCGACGCAGGGCCTTGCGAGCGCAGGCGCAACCCGGGGCGAACGCGTCGCTTTCCTCGGATACAACCACCCCGAGATGATCGTGCTGCTCATGGCGTTGGCGCGGCTCGGCGGCATTCTGGTGCCACTCAACTGGCGGCTCGCACCTGCCGAGCACGCATTCATCCTGGGCAATTGCACTCCCAAGGTCGTCATCGCCGAGCCGGGATTCCAAGCCGGCATCGACTCGATCCGCGCCGGCCTCCAACCCGCCGTGTATGTTTCGCTCGGCCCCGCGACGCCCGGTTGGGCTGCGTGGGATTCGATCCGCGCGCAGACCGCGAGCGCAGAACTCGCCGGTGGCGATGCCGACGACGTCCTGATCGTTTACACCTCCGGCACGACGGGCCGGCCGAAAGGCGCGGTGCTTGCTCAAAGCGCCCTGCTCTGGAACGGTTTCAACTCGATCCACGCGCACGATCTGCGCCAGGCAGACCACGTGCTCAGCACGCTGCCGATGTTTCACGTCGGCGGACTGAATAACCAGACGCTTCCCGCTTTGCAGGCAGGCGCCACCGTCACGCTGCACCGGCGATTCGAACCGGGACCATGGCTTGCGGACGTGGTCGCGCGCAAACCCACGGTCAGCATACTCGTGCCGGCGACCATGGCCGCGGTCATCGCCGATCCGGCCTGGGCCGGGACCGATCTGTCTTCGCTGCGGCTGCTCGCGACCGGCTCATCGGTCGTCCCGGAGTCGCTGATCCGGGCGTTCCACGCACGCAAGCTGCCCGTAACGCAGATTTACGGCTCGACGGAAACCGCGCCGATCGCCACCGTGCTCCTGCGCGAGGACGCACAGGCTTATGCGGGCAGCGCGGGGAAGCCCGCTCCGCACTGCGAGGTGCGCATCGTGGGCAGCGCGGGACAGGACCTGCCATCGGGAGAATTCGGCGAGATCTGGGTGCGCGGACCCAACGTGATGCGCGGGTACTGGAACAATCCGGAAGCCACGCGGGCCGCGCTGCGCGACGGCTGGTTCAGGACGGGCGACGTCGCGCGGCGCGACCGGCACGGTTACTTCTGGGTCGTTGGCCGCAGCAACGACCTGATCATCTCCGGCGGGGAAAACATTTATCCGGCCGAACTGGAAAACGTGCTCGCCGACTGCCCGGACGTCGCGGAATGCGCGGTCATCGGCGTCGAGGATGCCAAATGGGGCGAAGCGGCCTGCGCCTGCATCGTGAAAAAACCGCAGACCATGCTGGACGAAGCCGGAGCGCTTGCGTTGTTCAGGGACCGCCTCGCGAAGTTCAAGCATCCGCGTCGCGTCGTCTTCCTCGACGCACTGCCAAAGACCGCGATGGGCAAGGTGCAGAAATTCGAGTTGAGGCGGCTTGTCGGCCGCGCCGGGACGTAGATGGACTCCGCGGTATTGATTTGCATCAATACGCCTGGGCGAGCGTCGCGCGATAAGGATAGGAGGGGATACTGGAACTTCGGGGAGGATGATATGGCACCGGCACGGTCGATCAGGTCGCCGGAAGAGTTGTACGCCCACGCGATCGCGATCGAACGCGAAGCGGCAGAGCGTTACTCGGAGTTCGCCGAACGCATGTCGGGATTGGGCAATGACGCAGCCGCAAGGGTATTTTCGACGCTGGCCGGCTTCGAGGCCGAGCACCTGGAAACCCTCAAGCGCCGCACCGATGGCATTGCCGTGCCGGAATTGTGGCCCGCGGAATACAAATGGCTGGACACCGGAGCGCCCGAAACGGCCGCGCACGACCTGGTATTCAGGCTCATCACTCCATACCAGGCGCTGGCCATCGCACTCGACGCGGAAAAGCGGGCCCAACAGTTCTTCGAGTACGTGTTCCGTACTTCCTGCGACCCCGCGTTGCACGCCCTGGCGCAGGAGATGGCCGCGGAAGAATCCGAGCACATTGCGATCGTAAGCGAGGAGCTTGCGCGTACCCCGGATCCGACCGTGAACTGGAATTCACCCTACGGCGAGGAGGCGACCGTGGCGGGTTGAACCGATTCAGTGCAAGGATCGTTTCTGGCGCGCCTCGGCGAGACACCGCAGGCAGATTTCCAGCGCGCGGTCGCGCACCGCGAGTTCGAATGGCACCGCCACATGCGCGGCGCGTCAGTTTACGCAGCCGCGCGGTTCAGTCCTTGCCACCCCCGAAAATCCCCTGAAGCAGGCGCCGTGCGCCATCGAACGCGCCGCCGCTCGGCGGATCGGGCGCGGGACTGGCGCGCGGGGTATCGGTTGCGCCGGCGGAAGCCCCTGAGGATCCGTAGCTGGGTTTCTCCTCGCGAGCCGGTCCCGCGGTACTTGGAGCCGCCATGACTGCGGCCGCCCTTCCTTCGCCGACGAGCGTGAATGCCGCCCAGAACATCGGGTGCACGTACTCGATCCGGTCTTCTCCGTTCATCAGCGCAAACATCGAGCGCTGCAGTGCTTCTGCCCTGCCCGCCCCGCGCGCCGATTCCCGGAGCGTTCGGGTCGTCAGTTTCAGCACGACATCCGAAGGCGCTGTCCAGTGGGACAGCAGCAACGCGCGGCTCCCTGCATGAAAAAACGCACGCGACAGGCTCGGCAGGCCCTCAGCGCCAGGCGTTCCATCCCCGGCGGCCGTAGTGCACGCCGACAGGAGTACCCAATCGGTGTTGAGTTTCAGTTGCGCCACTTCGCTCGCCGTGAGCAGGCCGTCGTCGAGCTCGGTGCCGCGTTCCGGCGGTGTAAGAACCAGTGCGGGCTCGGCCACGGCCTTGCTCTCGCCGCCGAGAAATCCGTAGGTGGAGAACGCCACGATCGCGTAACCCGAGAGATTCATCTGCTTGACGTTCGTCTCGGTCGCGTCGGCCTGGACGTGCACTTCGGTTCGTTCCGCTTGCAGCAGATCGGCCACCGCGTAGAGCCCATCGCGGGAATCGGGTAACGGCGCCAGGCGCCTCACCTCGTTGACATCCGCTACCGGCCCACGCGGAAAGAATTGACTCAGATTCGCATGTCGCGTCTGGCGTTCATCGCCGCGCAGCAGCGGATCGCCAAAGCCTGCGAAGGGCTCGCTGCCCACTGGCGGCCGGGCATAGCGCCGGATCGTGCGCAACGACGCATCCGACGGCATGACCGTAAACGCATAACGCCTCGCGAGCCATGCAACCTGCGCCAGACTCGCCGTATCGCGTGCCGGCGTGCTGGAAGTCTCCGCGACCAGTGCGCCGAACGGCAAGCTCTGAAGCGCGTCGTCTGGCACCACCATCACGCGCGATACGCCACGCAACACCGCTTCGGCCGGAGCAACGATCCGACGATAAAGCTGATACGACTCCGTGACCGGATAGGCTCGGCGCAGGTTGCGCTCTGCGCGGTCGCCCGAGGAATCGAGGTGCTCGCGCAGGTTCTTGACGATCAAACGCAGTTCGTCGCGCCCGATCTCGAGCCTCAGGAAGTCGATACGGCTCCGGTTCACCGCGATCAGATAGCTCGCGCGTTCGTCAATGAGGTAGCTCAGCAATGCCTCATCCGGCCCGAGCAATGCACGCGCCTCTTCCAGCGGAAGCGATCCGGGGCTGAGGAGTTCCCGGTATTGAGGATAGCGCTGCCCGATCAAGACATCCTGCTCTCTCAGCCGCTGGTCGAGGGCCGCGAGTTCGTCGGGCAAGCGTTGATCCGGCCCCGCGCTGCGCTGCGGCCCGGCCTTGCTCAACTCGTCGATGTGCGATTTGTCGAGGGCATACCACCGCTCGAGCAGGCCTTGCCTCGCCTTCACCAGGCGGGCGAGTTCCTCGTCGACGCGCGAAAATCGTTCTGCCATGAGCGCATCGGCGCTCGTCGCGCTGCGGATACGCGCCTGCTGCATCGCTTCATATGCGCGCTGTGCAAATACGGAGGTCTCGGCCGGACTCCGCGCGGCCGCTGCGCTCAGATTGCTCACCTGCCACGCGAGCGTCGAGCGGTGCGCCCGGAACTCCGGCAACTTGACTACCACCTTCGGCGGAAAGGGCACCACCGGCTGCGGCTTGATCGCGGCGATTGAAGGTTTCGACGCAAGCGCGCCCGGACGCGTCTGGACTGCCCCTGGAGGAGCCGGTTTGGGCGCCGGCGAACTCGCGCGGGGCGCGGTGGCAACTGTCGGTGGCGCGGTTCCGGAGGGCGGCCTCGGCGAGGGCGCGACCGCGGGCGGCGCAGAAACGGCCGGCGGCTTGGGCGACGGAGCAACCGCCCGGGCCTGCGCGGCAACGGGCGGGGGCGCGACCGCCGCGGGTGATTTTGGCACCGGCGCAGGTGCGGGCGCGGGAGCTGGTGCCGCGGGCCGAGGCACGGCCGCGACCAAGGGGGGCTTGTGCGGCGCCGGCGCGGCGACCTGCTCGTTCTGTATCAGGGCGAGGTTGTTCCGGCTCATCACGGTTTCCGGATGCGAGGCGCCGAGCACTTTCTCGCGGATGGCAAGCGCCCGCTTGAGGAGCGGCTCGGCTTCTGCAAGGCGTCCCTGGTTGCGATAAAGCATTCCGAGGTTGTTGAGGTTCGTTGCCACGAACGGGTGTTCGGGTCCGGAGGACTTCTCGAAGATTGCGAGCGCGCGTTTGAGCACCGGCTCGATCTCGCCCTGGCGGCCCTGGTTGTGGTAGAGCAGCGCAAGGCTGTTGAGGCTCATCGCCACGTTCGGGTGGTCCGGACCATGGGTCTTTTCGTCGATCTCGATCGCCCGCTTGACGAGAGGTTCAGCCTCGGTAAAGCGGCGCTGGCTCCGGTACAACTCGGCCACCCAGGCCAGCGTGGTCGCGAGGCGCGGGTCGAGTTCGCCGAAAGTCTGCGCCTCCTTCAAGGCCAGCTCGAACTCTCTGGCAGCCTCGTTGCGGTCGCCCCGGTTGTAGGCCGCCGTGCCCGCATCGTAAAGCCCTTTCCACACGCCGTCGTCCGCTGCGCCTGCCCCGGTCACGAACGACAGCAGCCCCGCGAACACAATCCCCGAGAGTACCGATCGCAGCATTGTTGCCACCTTTTTCATCGCCGTCCCCCGGCGGCGATCCGATGGCGGAGCGCTCGCATGTGTTTCACGACGTTTCCAGTCCCTTGCGCAGAAGTTCCGCGACGAGCTCGTTCACGCCCCCCTCGCGCGACAGGGCGAGCGCATGGATGCGTTTTACCAGCTCGGCGTCCAACTTGACCGCGAACGGAACCAGCCCGAGCGCCTGGTCGCGACGACGGCGTTCGCGGCGGTCGACCGGCGATTCGCGGCCGGCCTGCCCGGGCGGGCCGGATTGTTTCATTTCGCTGACCAGCTTTGCGGCTTTCAACTTCTCGAGTCCGGTTCGCTTCATGAGGTTCCTTGCATGGTTCGGCCGCGGATTTTAAGCCATGCCGCCGCCTCACGCCGCCGGCGCGTCGATTAAAGTATGCTCCAGATGAAAGGAGACGTGCATGAAGCGCACTTTGGGGATCTTGGCCGCAACGCTTGCAGTGTTTGCGGCCGGTTGCGGTACGGTAGAGAAACTGT
>JACPYS010000049.1 GCA_016195915.1 Betaproteobacteria bacterium
CTCGCTCCAGATAGGTGCCGCAGGCCCGCTCGTCGGGAAACATCTGCTGGAAGTCAAGCAAGGTTGTCGGAAAGCGCTTCGCCACGCCCGAACACTACCGGTAGGGGTCTTGGGCGTCAACCGGATAGGCATGGTTCAATCCACGCCCGCGAGGACCGCTCCCTGCTCGATCAGCTTCGCACGCAATTGTCCAACTGGCAGCGTGCGCACCGTTGCGGCGTCACCACCGGCCACCAGCGCCGCCGCAGTGCCGGCTGCTTGGCCCATTGCCATGCATGTGCCCATCACGCGTGCCGAGCTTTGCCCTTCGCGTGTGCTCGAGAGGCAGCGGCCGGCCAACAATACGTTGTCGAGTCCACGCGGGATCAGCGCGCCGAAGGGAATGTCGTATGAGCCGCCGCCGCCGATGATGCGCCGGTCGTGGCCGGTGCCGGCGCCGTGCACGTCGATCTCGTGGCCGCCGCGCGCGATGCCCTCCGGGTGCTTGCGGGCTTGCAGCACGTCATCGCCGGTCAGCACATAGTCGCCGAGCACGCGGCGCGTTTCGCGGATGCCGATGCGCGGCGCCACACCGGAAAATTCGGCGTGCACAAATCCGGGCACCTGGCTCGTCAGAAATTTCATGCACACGGCCACCTGGTCGAACAGCGCGGGCAGGGCCGCGCTCAACTGTTCGGTGTTGGTGGCGTCGAGGTTGGCGATGCGTGTGGCGTTGATGCTGACTTCGCGGCGCGCCGTGGAGACCGGCGCAATCGCGACTGCGGAGATCGGGTAGATCGCGCCGCTCTCGATGGCGCCGCGCAGCAGCGGCCCGGTTGCGAGCACGGCGCACTTTGGTTGGCCCTGCTCGATGAGCGCCGCGACGCACTGAGACTGCGTCATGCCGAACACTGGATGGTCTTTGATGCCGAAGCTGTCCGGCTGGCTGGCGATGAACTCGAGCAGGGCGGGGGTTTCCACACCGACCATGCGAAACACCATGGTCATGGCCTGGAAGCTGCCGGTGGCGGCGTCGCCCGACTCAAACGGTGCGCCAGCGGACACCGCGATGTCGCCGTCGCCCGAGCAGTCAATGAACACCTTGGCGGTGATCAGCGTGCGGCCCATCTTGTTGCGCACATACAAACCGGTGAGCATGCCGTCGTGCACGACGGTTTCTTCAGCGAAGGTGTAGAGCAGAACGTGCACACCGTGGCGCTGCAGCAGCTTCACCACCGCAAGCTTCATGATCTCCGGGTCGAAGGAGACGACGTTGAGCGTGCGAAAGTCCGACACCGGACCGATGTAGCCCCCCATGGTGGCGCATTCGTCGAGCAGCTCTCTCACCACGCCGCCCACCACCCACTGGTTGCGCAGGTTCAGGCAGCCGAGCAGGGGAATGCCGGAGAGCAGCTCGCCGCCGACGCCGGGGCCGGCATCGACCAGCAGCGTGTTCGCGCCGTTGCGCGCTGCAGCGACGGCAGCCGCCACGCCCGAGCTGCCTGCGCCGACGATGACGACGTCGTAGTGGCGCTCCAGCGGTGTGGCTGGCCGCGTGGCCATCTCAATCGGCCCTGAGGCCCAGACGGCGTACCACGTCGCCCCAGCGTGCGGTTTCGCTCGCGATGAGCCGTGCGAATTCGTCCGCTGTGCCGCCCATTGCGCTGGCGCCGAGGTCGTGTATGCGCTGCTGCACGTCGGGCGCGCGCAGCGCCAGGTTGGCCTCACGGTTGAGGCGCTCGAGCACGCCGGCGGGCGTGCCGGCAGGCGCGAGCACGCCGAACCAGCCGATCACCTCGAAGCCAGGCAGCCCCTGCTCGGCCACCGTCGGCACATCGGGCAGCACTGGAGAGCGTTTGGGCGAGGTCACCGCGATGGCGCGCAGCTTGCCGGCCTTCAGTTGGCCAATCGCGCCGGGCACGGTGGAAAGGCTGAAGTCGACTTCGTTGGCAAGCAGTGCCGTGAGCGCCGGTGCCGAGCCCTTGTAGCCGATGATGGCAAAATCGACATTGGCCTGGTTGCGCAGCAATTCGGCGGCGAGGCTGGGCAGGGTCCCGCCGCTGCCAGGCGCGCCGAAATTGAGTTTGCCGGGTTTGGCGCGCGCTTCGGCGAGCAGAGCCGCAAGCGTGGTGCGCTGCGTGGCAGCGGGATTGACCATCACCACCACCGGCATGGCGGCCACGCCGGAAACGGCGGCGAAATCCTTGTGGGCGTCGTAGGGCAGGGCGGCGAACAGCGACGTGTTGACCGCGTGTCCACTGGTGACGAAAAACAGCGTGTAACCATCGGCCGGTGCCTTGGCCACCGCCGCGGCGGCGAGAGTACCGCTGGCGCCCGGGCGATTCTCGATGACGACCGGCTGCCCCAGTCCCTCGCCGAGCTTTTGCGCGATGACGCGCGCGATGATGTCCGATTCACCCCCGGGTGGAAAGCCCACCAGCAATCGCAGCGGCCGCGTCGGAAAGCCCTGCGCCTGCGCCGGTGCGGCCGAGAGCAGCGGCAGCAGGCAAGCGGCAAGTGTGATCCACATGCGCAGTTGCATGGTCAGGATCTTCGCTGGTGGGGAGAAGAATTATCGTATCACGGCGATGCGCGATGCCCGGGGCGCCGTCGATCGGGCCCGGTTGCGTTTGCCCTCCATTACGCCGGCCCGCTCGCGGAGCGCTGGTACTTTTTCGCCGAGGCCAACCACCCGCAGAACCTTTATTGCCAGGCCATTTCCTGAGCACTGGAAGCGGCGGCTGACGTGCGTGCAAAATCCTTCCGGGAAATTACTCGACCCAGGGATTGAATAGCACCACGCCGAAAGGTTCGAAATCGTCCACGTTCCGCGTGGCTACGGTGAGATCGTGCTGCAGCGCCGTGGCAGCGATCAGCCCATCGGCGAGCGGCTTTGGTTTTCCGGAGCGCTCCGCGCGAGCCGCTATCTCCGCCCAACGCGCCGCAACGGTCTCGTCGACCGGGAGGATCCGTCCTGCAAAGCTGCGGCTGAGCCTGTCCGTCCAGGCCGTGAGGGCTGCGCGGCGCCGTCCTGGCGCGAGTTGCGCCGTGCCTCGTCGAATCTCGCCGATCGTAATCGCCGACAGGTACAGGTCATCGGCGTGTTCGGCGGCGAACCAGCGTGCCAGCTCGGGATTCGGTTTCGGTCTGGTCAGCTCAGAGACGACGCAGGTGTCGAGCAGACACCTCATTCGAGATCAATTCTTCGCGCTACGGACCGGTCACGCCGCACGACACCGGTCAGATCGACCGGACAGCTGCGCAACAGCGCGAGCAATCGTCTTGCCTTGGCGCGCCTGCGCTTCGCTTTCTGCTTTCCAGCGACGGCAGACACGACCACCACCGGCTTGCCGTGCCGCGTCACGGTCTGCGGTCCCTCGGTCATCGCCCGCTCCACGACCTGGCTGAACTGATTCTTCGCCTTTTGCAACGGCCAGCTGGCGTCCATGCTGCTGCTCCGATCTGTCCAGACTGGCCAGATTTTATCACGCACAACGGAGCCGGACCAACCTTGCCTGATCGGGGCAAATGGGGGCACCATTTGCCAACGCAGCGACACATTCAACGGAGAACCGCATGAGCGTAGCCCAATCCGATCCCGCACTACTCGACAAGCTGGTGATGGCCAACCGCATCCTCTACGACCAGGGAGTGGTCGACGGGTTCGGTCATATCAGCGTGCGACACGACAGCGTTCCCGGCGTGTTCCTGCTCTCGTGCAACCGCGCGCCGGGGCTGGTGGTGCGCGGCGACATCGACTGCTTCGACCTCGACGGCGCCAGCGTGTCGGACAGCAGCAATCGCCCCTACCTCGAGCGCTTCATCCACAGCGAGATCTACCGCGCGCGCGCGGACGTGATCGCGGTGGTGCACAGCCATTCGCCCAACGTGATTCCGTTCGGCGTCACCGGGCAGCGCCTGAAGCCGATTTTCCACATGGCCGGATTTCTTGGCGGCGGCACGGCGCACTACGATATCCGTGACGCCTCCGGCAATACCGACCTGCTGGTGCGCAACGGCGAACTCGGGAAATACCTCGCGACCGCGCTCGGGGCGCACAGTTGCGTGCTGATGCGTGGTCACGGTTCGACCACCGTCGGCGCGTCGATCGAGCAGGTGGTGTATCGCGCGATCTACGCCGAAGTGAACGCGCGGCTGCAGTCGCAGGCGCTGGGCCTGGGTCCGGTGACTTACCTGAGCGAAGAAGAAGCGCAACTCGCCGCCACCGCCATCGACGGGCAGATCGGCCGGTGCTGGGACCTGTGGCAGCGTCGCATCGGGCCGATCGAGTCCTGAGCCCGTCATGTTGCCGCGCATCGTACTCAGTCTCGCCCTGAGTTTCCTGCAGGCGGCGCTTGCGTCGAGCGTTTTCGCACAGGCTTATCCTGCGCGTGCCGTGCGCATCATCGTCCCGTACGGATCGGGCGGCGGCTCCGACATCCTCGCGCGGCAGATCGGCGCGGGCCTGCAGACGCTGTGGGGGCAGGGAGTGGTGGTGGATAACCGGCCGGGCGCCTCGGGCAACATCGGCACCGAAGCGGTGGTGCGCGCTCCCGCCGACGGCTACACGCTCCTGTTGCAGAACAGCACCATGGTGGTGAACCCGGCGGTGGCGGGCAGGCTCAACTACGATCCGGAGAAAGATCTCACGCCGATCATGCTGTTGGGCCTCACGCCGATCGGCCTGTTCGCGCATCCGGGCGTCGACGCCAGGACGGTGCGCGAACTTGCGGGGGTCTCGCGCTCAGGCAACGCGGCGCTCAGCTATGGCTCCTGCGGCATCGGCACGCCGCAGCATTTCGTGATGGAACTGGTGAAGCAGAAGACCGGCATCGCCGCGGTGCACGCCGCCTACAAGGGCTGCGCGCCGGGGCTGACCGATGTGGTGGCCGGGCAGATTCCGCTCGCCATCCTCAGCGCCAACCTCGGCGCGCCCTACGTGAAAACCGGCAAGCTCCGCGCGCTGGGCGTCTCGACCGCGGCGCGCTACGAACTGATGGCCGAAGTGCCGACCTTCGAAGAACAAGGCCTCGCGCCGCTCGATTTCTCCATCTGGTATGCACTGATGGGCCCGGCGCGCCTGCCGCCCGAGGTGGTTGCCCGCATCGTCGCCGGCACGCAACAGGTGCTCGCCGACCCCGGCGTGCGTGCGCGCTTGTCCAACGCCGGCGTCGAGCCCATGAAAGGCACCGCCGCGGACCTCGCGAAACTGATCCGCGATGATCTGCTTCGCTACCAGCAACTGGCGCGCTCGGCGAATATCAAGGCGGAGTGATATCCGCGCACCGGCCGGCTCAAGGCGCTTCGCCAAGCGCCAGTGCCGCGAAAGAGGCGAGCCAGTGCTCGCCGACATAGTCGCCACCCACGACCTGCGGCAAGCCGGCGTCGAGGTGGCGTTCGGCCGCGGTCCTGAATTCATGCGCTTCGACCGGGGGCAGCACGGCCGCGATGCGCCGTTGCGCCCACGCGCGCGACAGCGACAGTCCGTCGAGGTGACTGAACTGCGCATCGCTGCGATCCGGCACGACGGGGGGCGTCGCGAGAGAACCGAGCCCGGCGGGCAGGAAGGCAGCGAGCCAGGGGCGAAACTCTTCCTGGGGCAGCACTTCGCGCATCAGTTGCGCTTCGGTGAGCGCAGGCGAGAGAAAGTCGGACAGCGACGGCTCGTAAGCGAGCGGCGCATCGCGGTCCGCTAAATACCATTTTCGTGTGGCAGCAGCAATGTCGGCGGCCAATCCGGCATCGCCCGCAGTACGCGCGTAGTCGAGTGCAAGGATGCAAGCGAATGCCGTGCTGGAATGCATGCCGATGCGGATCGGGTACACGGCGAACGCAAGGAATTCGCGCATCCTCCCGGCGATGTAACGTGCAAACGGGTCGAGCGCCTGCGCCCAGCGGCGTCCTTCGGCGCGATCGCGGGCGAGGCGCAGCGCTTCGGCCTGCAGTTCGAGCAGCCAGGCCCAACCATACGGCCGCTCGAAGGTCCGCCGGTTTGGTGTTTCGCAGTACGCCTGCTCTACCGAGATGGGACCGTGAGCGAGGTGCGGGTCGAGCGAAGTCACGATATCCGTGGCCTCTCGCAGATCCGGCTGGAGGCGCAGCAGCCGGACCATCAACCAATGCATGTGCACCGCCGAATGCCAGTCGTAGCTGCCGTAGAAGGCCGGATGCATCGAACGCGGCGTCAGATCGCCCGGCGGCGCGGCGAGCAGATGGTCGAGCTTGTGCGGGTACTCGCGTCTGACGTTGGCAAGTGCTACGCGGGAAAATGCGGAAGCGAGATCGGGACCGAGCGTCATCTGCGGATCATGCTGTCAGAAGGCGCCGCAGTGACAATCCATGCTCCAGGTGCCGTTGTCGCCGACGACGAGCGGGTGCGTATGCCCGGCGCTCGCCGGCGCCGGATCGGCCGCTGCGCTGCCCGCCTCCCCCTGCAAGTGGAATCGGGGACGCAGTCACCGCTACCGGCGCCATCCTGGAACGGGTTCACGGCCTGAGACTACTCCATTTCCTTCCGGTCCCGGCGTGACTGCGGTTTGATTCCTGCGGCTGCGGCGATCAGGTCCTTCGCCGTGCGCACCACCCGTTCCCTCTTGCGTGCGCTTGCCTGAACCGGGCGAACGGGGGCACCATTTGCCCATAATGTCGATTGCGCGCACCGATCTGTGACGACGGACGATGACAAGCCGGATATGTCGCGCAGTAACCCGGCGAAAGTGCCATGCGCAGGCGACAAGGACCAAGGACACACGGCAATCGGGACAGAGATCCCTTTTCATCCGGAAGCCAATTCCAGATGACCCGGCGAGAGCTTCATCGTTGGCGACCCTCTTTACGCCGGGCGCTCATGAAAGCGCGACCGGAATACTTCGGATGGTCGCCCGAGGCGCGGGAACACTATGGCGCCGCAATTCCGCAAGACGACCGGGAGCGACTGGACCAGGCACTGCTTGCGGAGCTGTTCGGCCGCAGGGTTCGTTCCGTGAAAGCGGCGGCGCGTGCCGCAGAACGTCTTTCGCTCGAACAGCAGAACGTCTGGAACGAAGCGATTCTTCCTCTTGTTGGCGTGGGCGAGGACGCGTTTTTTCTGAACGAGTGGCTCGGCGACGACGAGACGATTCTCGACTTCGAGTCGCTGCGCGATTTCGACCGGAGCGACCATCGTTTCCAGGAACACGCGCGTGCCAAGGAGGACCCGGCGTATGTCCGAAAGCCCTACCGCGGCGCGCTCTACCTGACGTGGGCACGCCTGTTCGTGGACGACCGATTTACCTACGCGACCCTGTCCATGGCCGCCGGTTATCTGAGTTCAGAGATCCGGGACCATGCCTTCGACCTCATCGAGCGACGGGTTCCGCATCGCTACGTACGGGGGAAGAATCACGGCAAGGTCGAGGGCGAAAGCCGGGAATGGGACTTGCGTGCAGACGCGAACGGCAAAGAGGCGCTGCTCGAGGCGCTCCAGGACCGCGTATTCGAGTATGAGCACGAACGGCATGAGGTTCTGCTGACGGCCTGGGACCAACTCGGCGGCTGCGGGGTTTTCGTGCTCGACACGTCCCAGCCAGCCGAGCACAACCTGCACTTCGTGTTTACGGACACAGGCGCGCTCGGAGCGGTCCGATTTCGTTCGTTCATGCGCGACGTTCGAGCCATCGAGCGGCCGGCGCGAGAGCTCGAGCAATGCCTCGACGTTGAAAGGAAAGCGCTCGCGCGATTCGTCGATGAGCAGTATGAATCGCTTCGCGGTACGCCCGATTCCTCGGTCATTCGACTTCGTCGGCGCCGGCGCGTGATGGTGCACAGGAATGCATTTGACGAGCTTGCGTAGTTCGCGTTGCCGCAGTAGAAGAAGCAGCGGCCGGCCAAGTTGGAAGGCGGTAGCTTGCGGGCTGGGCAGAAACGAACACGGGCAAGCAGTTTTGCAGATCTGTTTGGGGGGTATCCTACCGTCGTCGGCGGGGCGTTTGCCGACGCCGACGCCGAAGCGCAACGGCGCAACAGTGTTTCGTTAGGGAGGCCATGATGGCACGCAAGAAAAGCATTCCTGCAGGTCGAAAGCAGCGCCCGCCCGGCCGCGCCCGGCGCGGGGTCATCGTGCTGGTTTCCACGCGCAAAGGCGCGTGGCTGTTTCACGGCGACGCGGCGCGAAGAACATGGCGCACCGACGGACCGCACTTTCTCGGTCATGTGATCAGCCACCTGGTGCTCGATCCGCGCGACGCGAGAACCCTGCTGGCGGCGGCCAGGACCGGCCACCTCGGACCCACGGTGTTTCGTTCCACCGACCTTGGCCGCAGCTGGAAGGAAGCGGCGCGACCGCCCGCGTTCGCCAAAGCGCCGGAGGGCGAGAAGGGCCGCACGGTCGATCACACGTTCTGGCTCACTCCGGCGCACGCGGGCGAGCCGAACGTCTGGTATGCCGGGACCTCACCGCAGGGGCTGTTCCGCTCGGACGACGGCGGCATCACCTGGTCACCGTTCTCGACGATCAACGACGACATGCAGTACCGCAAGTGGATGGGCACCGTGCAGGACGGCACGCCGGACGGGCCGAAGCTGCACTCGATCATCGTCGATCCGCGCGATCCCGCGCATCTGGTTTTCGGGATGTCGGGCGGCGGCGTGCACGAGTCGGCGGACGGCGGCCGCACCTGGAGGCCGATCCTGCAGGGGATGGAAGTGGTCGAGGGTTTCGACGGCACCGAGCCGACGCCTCACGACCCGCATTGCGTGCGCCTGTGTCCAAGCAACCCGGAGCGCATGTATCAACAGAACCACTGCGGTATTTACCGGCGCGACGGGCCGAATGGCGCGTGGGAGCGTATCGGCAGGAGCATGCCCAAGCGCGCCGGCGACATCGGCTTCCCCCTGGTCGTCCACCCGCGTGACGACAAGACAGTCTGGGTGTTCCCGATGGACGGGACGACGGTTTGGCCGCGCACCAGTCCGGAAGGCAAGCCCGCGGTGTATACGACGCGCAACGCCGGCAAGACCTGGCAGCGTCTCGACGCCGGTTTGCCCGCGCAGCAGGCATGGTGGACCGTGAAGCGCCAGGCGATGACGGCCGACGCGCAGGACCCCGTCGGCCTTTACTTCGGCACCACGAGCGGAGAGCTCTGGATGAGCCGCGACGAAGGCCGCAAGTGGAGTTGCATGGCGCGGCACTTGCCCGAGATCTACGCCGTCGAAGCGGCCGAGCGCTAGGTTCCGCATCATGAAGGTGCTGATACCCAGCGCGTTGCGCTCGTATACGGAGCGTGGCGAGGCCGACGCGTGCGGCGCTACGCTCGGCGCAGTCCTCACCGATCTGGAGCGTCGATACAGCGGAATCCGTTTCCGCATCATCGACGAACAGGACCAGATACGGCGCCACATCCGTCTCTTCGTCAACGGTGAGCAGGTACACGATCTGTCGCAGCCGCTCGATGCGAAGGACGAGCTGGTGATCGTTCAGGCGCTGACCGGCGGCTAGATTTTAGCGAGTGAAACGCACGCGCAAATCTGCCGCGGAGCGCGGGCGAGTACAGCGCCGCGCATGAGCACCGGTTACGGCCTGTTCCTCAGGGTCACGCTCCCGCTGGCTGCGCTCAACCTGCTCAACCAGGCCTCGCGGACCGTGATGTCGATCATCGGCCCGGTGCTCGCAGTGGAGTTTGCGCTCTCGGCGAGCGAGCTCGGCCTGCTCGCCGCATGCATGTTTGCGGCCTATGCGGCCGCGCAGCTGCCGGTCGGCGTTGCGCTCGACCGGCTCGGGCCACGTCGCATCCAGGCCGCCTTGAGCATCGTCGCGGCCGCCGGCTTCGCCGTGTTCGCGCTGTCCGAAGGTATCGCCGGTTTGGTCCTCGCGCGCGTGATCCTGGGCGTCGGCGTCTCGGCCGGACTGATGGCGATCCTCAAGGCCAACACCCAGTGGTTCGCGCCCGCGCAGGTGGCGGGGATGACCGGGCTTGCCATGGTGGTGGGTTCGCTCGGCAGCGTGCTCACTACCGCGCCGGTCGAAGCGGTCCTGCCCGTGCTCGGCTGGCGCGGCGTGTTCTGGT
Source organism: Betaproteobacteria bacterium (assembly GCA_016195915.1). GTDB lineage: Bacteria > Pseudomonadota > Gammaproteobacteria > Burkholderiales > SG8-39 > JADGRQ01. The sequence goes on from JACPYS010000049.1 coordinate 10,023, forward strand.
TGCTGAGCGGCGTATCGATTGCCGTGGCGATCTGGATCTTCGTCTCGGTCAGGGACAAACCACGGCCCGCCGCGCGCTCCGGTCTCAAGGCCGAGCTCGCGGTCATGTGGTCGATCTGCAGCTCACCCGATTTTTGGCGCTATGCGCCTGCCGTCGCCATGTTGTCCGTTCTCAACTTCGCGTACCTCGGCCTGTGGGCCGGGCCGTGGCTGCGCGACGTCGCCGGATACGAAGGACCGGCGCGTGCGCACACGCTGCTGCTCTATACGCTCGGCATGCTGGCAGGCGGTTTCGCGATCGGGCAGGCGAGCAGCCGGGTCCAGGCGCGCGGCTACCCGGCGATCCTCGTGCCCTCGCTGTGCATGGCCGGCCTGCTGGCCGCACAGATCGGACTGATGCTGCGGCCGACCGGCGCTGCGACGGTGACGGTCCTCTGGGTGCTGTTCGCCTTCTTCGCTGCGGGGGGGCCGTCCGGCTACGTCGCTGTCGGCCAGATGTTTCCGGCCGCGCAAATGGGCCGCGTGTCCACCGCCGCCAACACACTGACGCTGCTCGGTGCTTTCCTGTTGCAGGCGGCGACCGGCTGGATTCTCGACCTGTGGCCGCGTACAGCGGCCGGCGGCTGGGATCCGCGGGGCTACTCGGCCGCGCTCCTGCTATCGGCGGTGGTGCAACTGTTCGTCATTGCGCGGCTCGCGGGCGGGAGGAGGCTCTGGCGCAGGCGGGTCTGAGCGGCATAATTGGCACATGCTTCGCGTCCTGCTCGCCGCGCTGATCTTCTCTGTAGCGATCTGCTGCGCCGCCCCGGCACGTGCGCAGGTCGCGAGTCCCCACGCGATCGAGATCCCGGCCTGGTTCGCGGAGACTTTTCTCGACCTGCGCGAGGACGTGCGCGACGCGGCGAAGGACGGAAAGCGCCTCATGGTGTACTTCGGCCAGGACGGCTGTCCCTATTGCACCTCGCTGATGCAGACGAGTTTCAGGCAGCCCGGAATCGTCGACAAGACGCGAAGACAGTTCGTGGCCGTTGCGCTCAACATCTGGGGCGACCGCGAGGTGACCTGGATGGACGGCAAGGCGATGCGCGAAAAGGAATTCGCACGTTTCCTGAAAGTCCAGTTCACGCCTACGCTCGTATTCTTCGATGGAAAGGGGAACATCGTCGCGCGCTTGAATGGCTACTACCCGCCGCACCGCCTCGAGCCCGCGCTCGATTACGTCGCGGGCAGAATGGAAACGAAGCTGACGCTGGCCGAGCACATGAAGAGCGCCGTGCGGGAGGCGGCGAGCGAGACACTGCACGACGAGCCGTTCTTCGTGCCGGTGCCACGCGACCTGCGGCGCAAGACCGGGTCAAAGCCGCTCGCGGTGCTGTTCGAGACCAATTTCTGTTCAGGCTGCGACGAGATGCACAGGGAAGGCTTCAAGCGGCCGGAGGTGCTCGAGCAAATCGCAAAGTTCGACGTGGTCCGGCTCCACGTCGGCGATGCCGTGGAGCTGACCACTCCCGGGGGAAGGAAGATGCGCGCCGACGCATGGGCGCGCGAACTCAAGGTCACGTATACGCCCACAATCGTGTTCTTCGATCCGCGCGGTCGAGAGGCGTTCCGCGTGGAGGCCTATGTGCGTCCGTTCCATCTCGCAGGATCGTTCGCCTACGTGGCGAGCGGCGCCTATGCGAAAGAGCCGTCGTTCCAGCGGTTTCTGCAGGCGCGCACCGAGCGCCAGCGCGAGCGCGGGATGAGCGTCGATCTGTGGAAGTAGCGGGTGCGGCGCACGGGCCTATAATGAAACGCCGCCGACCGGTTCTCAGAAACCGGCGTGCGCCGACAACTTCAATCACCTTTAGGAGGAAACGATGTCCAACCCGCAACGCATCCGGCGACGCACCATCGCCGCCGCGCTCGCCGCCGCCTTCGCCGGCGCCGCCTTCGCCGACGAGACCTGCAATTCGCCGTACACCGCGCGCCTGATCAAGGGACAGGAGGATTACGTTCACGTCTGGACACTGGGTGTCGAAGGCGTGGGCGACGGCTCGGACAAGCTCGTCACCATCGATGCCAATCCGAAATCGAAGGGCTACGGCAAGGTAGTGCACAGCCATTCAGTCGGCGGGCGCGGCGAAGCGCACCACATGGGCTTCACCGATGATCGCAAGCACCTGTGGGCCGGCGGACTGGACGATTCGAAGATCCACATCTTCGACGTCGGCACCGATCCGGCGAAGCCCAAGTTCGTCAAGACCATCGCCGACCTTGCGAAGCAGACGGGCTTCGTCGGGCCGCATACGTTTTACGCGATGCCGGGGCGCATGCTGATCCAGTCACTGTCGAACGCCAAGGATCATGGTGGCAAGACGGGAATGGCGATCTACAACAACAAAGGCGCGTTCGTGGCGAAATACGACATGCCCGAAGGCGAGGTGGGAGTCGTGAAGGGCGACGGTTACGGCTACGACATCGCGATCAACCCGCGGAAGAACGTGATGCTCACCTCGAGCTTCGCCGGCTGGAACAACTACATGATGGACATGGGCAAGATGGTGAAGGACGGCGAGGCGATGAAGCGCTTCGGCGCCACCATGGCCGCGTGGGACCTGAAGGCGATGAAGCCGAAACAAATCTTCAGTGTGCCGGGTTCGCCGCTGGAGATCCGCTGGTCGCTCAACCCGAAGGACAAGTGGGCGATCACGGCTACGGCGCTGACCTCCAAGCTATGGCTGATCAAGCCCGACGGCAAGGGCGGCTGGCAGGCGAAGGACGTGGCGACGATCGGCGATCCATCCAAGATCCCGCTGCCGGTGGACATCTCGATCAGCGCCGATGGCAAGGGATTGTGGGTCAACACCTTCATGGACGGCCTGACGCGCTATTTCGACCTCTCCAACCCGGAGGCGCCGAAGGAGACCTACACGAAGAAGACAGGCAAACAGGTGAACATGGTTTCGCAGAGCTGGGACGGCAAGCGCGTGTATATCACCAGCTCGCTGCTCGCCAACTGGGACAAGAAAGGCGATGACAACGAGCAGTTCCTGCGCGCATTCCACTGGGACGGCAAGGAGCTCAAGCCTGCTTTCGAGGTGGATTTCAACAAGGAGAAGCTTGGCCGCGCGCACCACATGAAATTCAGTGCCAAAGGCGGCAAGAAGACTTAGCGCGCTCTGCATCGCGCTCGCGGCATTGCTTGTCGCCGCGAGCGCGGGCGCGCACCGCGAGGAACACAGGCCGGTCGCCGTGCGGCCGGTGATGGACTACACGCCGCCGCCGGCGGGCAGTTATGCTTTGCACGTGATCCAGCGCGCGCCCGAGGGCCGGGTGGTCGGCGCGGACGGCCGCCTGCATTCCCTGTCGGCTTACACGCGCGGGCGCATCACGCTCCTGTCGCTCATCTACACCTATTGCACGGAGCCCACCGGCTGTGCGCTCGCCTACGAAACCAGCGTCGAATTGCGCAAGCGCGTTCTCGCCGAGCCGCGCCTGCACGGCCGGGCACGTTTCGTGAGCCTGTCGTTCGACCCGCTCAACGACACGCATCAGGCGATGCAGGCCTACGGCGGCAGCTACGCGCGCGACGGGAAGGGCCTCCCTTGGCACTTCCTGACCACGCGCTCGATGCAGGACCTCAAGCCGATTCTCGACGGCTTCGACCAGGAGATCGAGATGGAGCTGGACGAGCGCGGCCGCCCGACGCGCACCATCAGCCACATGCTGAAGCTGTTCTTGATCGACCGGGAAGGACGCGTCCGGGAGATCTATTCCACTGCCTTTCTGCATCCGGAGGCGATGCTCAATGACATCCGCTCGCTGGTCATGGAGGAGGATGCCGGCCGGCGTTAGCGTGGTGGTGGTGCTCGCGGCGTTGCTCGCGCTCGTCGCCTGCGAGCGGGCCGCCGCGCCCGATCATTCTGCCGCGCTCGGCCTGCCGCCGTTGGCGGTGCCGGCGGACAATCCGCTCACGCCGGCCAAGGTCGCGCTCGGCAGGAAGCTGTTCTTCGACCGGCGGCTCTCGCCCAACCGTACAATGTCCTGCGCCATGTGCCACGTGCCCGAGCAGGGTTTCACCGCGCACGAACTGGCGACATCCGTCGGCATCCAGGGACGCAGCGTGCGGCGCAACGCGCCGAGCGTGCTGAACGTCGCCTGGCAGAAAAGGCTGTTTCATGACGGACGCGAAATCACGCTCGAGGACCAGATCTGGGGACCGTTGCTTTCCGCCAATGAAATGGGCAATCCCTCGATGGGTTACGTGGTGGAGCGCGTTCGCGGCATCGAAGACTACGCGGGGCTGTTCGAAGCCGCGTTCGGCGGCGAGGGAGCTTCCGCCGGGCGCATCGGCGCTGCGATCGCTTCGTACGAGCGAACGCTGACGGCCGGGGATTCGCGCTTCGATCGCTGGCGCTACGGCGGCGAGCGCTCCGCCCTCACTGCGCTCGAGCAGCGTGGCTTCAAGCTGTTCAGCGGAAAAGCGCGCTGCGTGTCGTGTCATTCCGTAGGCGAGCGCGACGCCTTGTTCACGGATCACGGGTTTCACAATACCGGCATCGGTTGGGCACGCACCTATCTGACGCCGGAGCGCACGCGAGTGGAACTTGCGCCCGGCGTGTACGCGGAAATCGACCGTCGCACGCTGGCGACGTTCTCCGAACCGTCCGTCAGGGACCTCGGCCGCTATGAGATCACTCTCGATCCGCGGGACCGGTGGGCCTACAAGACGCCGTCGCTGCGAAATGTTGCGCTCACTGCACCTTACATGCACGATGGTTCGTTCGCCACGCTGGAGTCGGTGATCGAGTTCTATGACCGCGGCGGGATCGACAACCCGGACAAGAGTGCTTTGCTCGCGCCGCTCGGGCTCACCGGCGAGGAGCGCGCGGCGCTCGCGGCGTTCCTGCGTACCCTGACCGGCAGCGCCGTCGCGGCGCTGGTGGAGGAGGCACGCCGTACTCCGAGCGGCCGGTGAGCCGCTCATCGCTGCCGCGCTGCGGCGAGCACACGGCCCGCGGCAAGTTCACCCAGAAACGCGTGCAGCGGCAATACGCGGACCGGTCCGTCCTTGAGCGGTGTTTCGCCGAGGTAGACGCCCCAGCAGCTGGTGACGACGCCGGCGCGATGCAAGTCCGCAAGTGCGCGGCCGTACTCCGGCCGCCAGCGGGGGCTCGCCTTCACTTCGATCCCGACCGTGAGCTTGCCGCGGCCCCACACGAAATCGACCTCAGTCCCTGACGGCGTCCGATAGTAGGAGAGCTCGCCGCCGCAACGCGAGTACGCGAGACGCGCACGCAGTTCATGAAGCACCAGAGTCTCGAGCAGCATACCCCGCTCGGCGCCTTCGAGAGGTTCCCTCAGCCGCCGTGAAAGCGCGCGCACCACGCCGGTATCGAAAAGGTAGAACTTCGGATGACTCACCTCCTTGACCTTCGCGCGCGGGCGCCATGCGGGCAGCCATGCGCCGATCAGGGTGTCCGCCAAAACCTCGAAATATCCCTACACCGTCGGCCGCGCCACCGCGGCGTCTCGCGCGAGGGACGCCACGCTGATCACCTGGGCGTTCGCGAGGGCCGCGACTTCCAGAAAGCGCGTGAACGACTCGAGGCTTCTCACCAGAGCTTCCGCGCGGATCTCCTGCGTGAGGTAGGTCTCCACGTACGCCTCGAGCAGATCGATGCGGCCCGCATGGCCTCGCTCGCTGCGCACCAACGGTAGTCCTCCGAAGCGCAGCAGATCGTCGGCCGCCGGCTCGCCGCCCAGTTCGGCAGCGGTGAGCGGCAGCATGCGCCGCGTCACGACTCGCCCGGCCAGCAGATTGACATTGTCGCGCCGCAGCCTGCGCGCCGACGAGCCCGTGAGTGCAAAGCGCCAGCGCCGCAGCAAGCGCGTCGTGGATTTCGTTCAATATCGACGGCAGCTTCTGCACCTCGTCCACGACCACCCAGGAGCCGCGCGGCAGCGCCTCGACGCGCCGAGCATCACCGGCACCTGGGCAAGCACCCACCACCCGCCGCGCGCAACGAATTCGATCCTTTCTGCACTCATGCGAAGAATTCCGGATCGATGTCCCGGGCATGGTGGAGCACCCTGACGATCACCGCATCCGCGCCATCCACAAGGTAGTAAAGAATGTAGCGAGTCCGCGTCGGAAAGCTGCGCAGCCCCTCGGCCAGCTCCGGCCGTGCCCGTCCCATTTCCGTCTGGCCGCCAAGCAGGAGGGATGTCTCGTGGATCGCGTCCAGCACCCTATCGGCAGCGACGGGATTGTCTTCCGCGATCGTCAGCCATACCTCCAGCAGGTCCGTCTCGGCCGCCTGGGAAAAGCGGACCCGCCCCATCAACCGGCCTTGCGCTTCTTCAGTTCCTGACGAGCCCGCCGTTTCAGACCGGATAAATTCAATGCCCCGATCCGTCCGGCTTTGACGTCTTCCATTCCCTTGGCGACATCTTGACGCAAGGCGTCCAGCTTCGACAGCCTGACCCCTTCATACGCTTCGAACAGACGCAACGCTTCGCGAATGACTTCGCTGGCCGAGCCGTACAAACCCGATTCAACGCGCTGGCGAACGCGTGTTTCCAGCTCGGGCGGCAACGAGACATTGATCGACATGGACACCTCCGGATGGGACAAGTCGATTATGGCAGTTTATGTTATTTTCTGCCATCCCGGGTTTGCCGCTTCAAGACCAAGTTGGCCTCGAACTGAAAGCGCCCCTTGCCTGCGGCCTCGGACGATTCGACGAAATCCGGACCATCGGTGTCGACGGGTCCCGCGGCGCATGTCCGTGCTTGCAGGGGCGCCGCGGTGACGACCAGGTCGGTTGCCCAAAGCGCGAAGGCGCGGTTCGTCGAGCGCCTGTCTCGGGAGATCAAGCCCCCACGATCAGTCTGCCCTCCAACTCCTCGTGCTTGTCGCCGCAGAAGATGTCGCACAGGAACGGGAATTCTCCCGCCTTGTCGGGGGTAAAGCGCACCTGGGTCACCTTGCCTGGCATCACGATCTCCGCCCTCGCGTGGAAATCGGGGACCGCAAAACCATGCGGCACGTCGAGCGACGTGATCTCGATTACGAGCGGCACGCCCTTCTTGACGACGATCACTTTCTTTGAAAACTCGAACCGCTTGACCGTCATCTTGATCACCACCTCGCGCGATGCGGCGGCGACGTGATATGCGCCCGGACCCAGGGCCGCCGGTGCGGCGGCTGCCAGCGCCGCCTTGAGCCAGCGCCGGCGCGTCCATGCCGCGATTGCGTCTGTCCTCATGTTTTCTTCACCACCGGATATTCGGTCAGATCGAACCGGTACGCCGCGGGCTCGGCCGCGACCTGACGAAAGCCCAGGCCACTGTAGGGTTGCGCCGGATTCCACGCCAGGGGCGCGCGCTTGGGCTGCGATCCCGGCGCCGGCAACGGGAAGATCAGTGATTTCGCGGCATGGTGCTGGATATGTCCGGTGGCGTGGTGGTGTTCCTGGTGAATGTGACCGTAGAACACCGTCGCATTCTTGAAAGGCATCAGCATCTCGACCGCCTTGGCGCCGTCCCGCGTCGCCCAGTCCCACTGCGGCATCAGATCGAACAGCGGCCGATGGGTGAACACGACGATGCGCGTATCCCGCTCGAGCGGGTCGAGTTGAGACTTGAACCACGCGAGCTGTTCCTCGCCCAGTGCGGCGGCGGGATCGGACACGTTGTCGAGGACGATGAAGTGCACGCCCTTGTGGTCGAAAGTGTAGTGGGTCTGGCCGAAGTACTCGCTGTACGCTTTGCCTCGGTCCAACGAGGCGTCGTGTTCGCCGGGAATGAACTTCACGTCCTTGGCCTTGATTGCGGAGACGATCTCCTTGAACTGCGTCAGGCGGCGGCGTCGCTCTTGTGGATCGTCGGTCGTATGGGTCAGGTCGCCGGTAAAGATGACGAAGTCGGGTTGTGGCGATAGCTCATTGACGGCAGCGATGGCCTTCTGCAGCGTGCCGCCGGCGTCGGGATTCGGCGCTCCCTGAAAACCCCAATGTGTATCCGAGAGCTGGACCCACAGGAAGTCGTCGGCCTTAGCCATGGCTTGCGCTTCGGCCCAGCCGGGCAATCCCGATGCGAACACCGCGCCGCCCACGCCGGCCAGCTTGAGAAACTGGCGACGGTTGAAGTTGGAATGATTCATTGCTGCCTCCGGATCGTAGTAAGGTTGATATTGACGGCGCGAACATGCCGCCTCCACCAAGCCCTACCGCCGGCGAGTCCGCATCATTCCGCGCGGAATAAATTCTTCAGCGCGTTGGTAGTAGCCATGCAGAACCGGTTGGATTTGCGCCACGGAACGAATGATGTTCGGATTCGGTAGGACCCAGGAGAAACGGCCCGACTCCCGGTTCGCCAGACTGGTCACGCCCCATCTGGATGCGGCGTACAACCTGGCGCGCTGGCTGTCGGGCGACGACGCCCACGCGCAGGACATCGCGCAGGAAGCGCTCGCGCGGGCGTGGCAGTACTTCGCCTCGTTTCGCGGCGAGGAAGGCCGGCCATGGCTGCTCGGCATCGTGCGCCGCGTGTTCTTCGACTGGCGTTCGGCGCGCAAGAGCCGGGCGCAGCACGAAGAGCCGATCGAGCTCGAAACGCACGAGCACGTGGCCGACGACTCGATCTGGGCTGAGAGCCCGGAGAACTGGACCGAGCGCCTGTCAGATGCCGAAGCGTTGAATGCGGCGCTCGCGACTCTGCCGGTGCATTTCCGCGAGGCGCTGGTGCTGCGCGAGTTGGAGGATCTGTCGTACAAGGAAATCGCGCGCGTCATCGACGCACCGGTGGGCACGGTCATGTCACGCCTGGCGCGCGCGCGCGAAATGATGCTGCGCGCACTGAAAGACAAGGGAATGAACGCCTATGAACGAAAAGGATGAACGCCTGCTGACGGCGCTGATCGACGGCGAAGCCGACGATGGCGAGCGGCGCGGCTTGCTGGGGCCCGTGGATGCCACCGCGCCGCTATCTGCGTCGCTGCTCAAGCGCCATGCGGTGCTACGCGCCTTGAGCGACGCGACGCGCGCGCACGCGCGGCGCCATCGCGCGCCGCGCAGCTTGAGTGCGTTGCCCGCGCGACTGGTTCAAGCGCACGGGTTCGAGCGGGAAGTCCGCGAACGCACCGGCTGGCGCAACCGATGGAACTTGCGGCTGGCGGGCGCGATGGCCTCGACGGCGCTGGTCTCGGTTGTCGCAACCGTGCTGGTGCTCGGCGTTGCGAGAAGCGATGCTGACGAGACCCAACTGGTCTCGGCCCACCTGCGCTCGATGATGTCGGCACACGCGGTCGATGTCGCGTCCTCCGACAGTCACACCGTCAAGCCCTGGTTCAGCGGCCGGCTGAGATACGCGCCGCCGGTCGAGGACTTCGCGGCGCAGGGCTTCACGCTGGTGGGTGGACGGCTCGAAGTGTTCGAACAGGAGCCGGTGGCCGCGCTGGTCTACCGCCGCAAGCAGCACTTGGTCAATCTCTACGTGCTGCCGGTGAAACAGGCTGGCCGTCTCGGCTCCCTCGGCGATGCGCGGCACAATGGATTCAATATCGCCGCGCGCAGGGAACGCGAGTTCACCTATATCGCGGTGTCCGACCTGAACATGGTTGAGTTGAAAGAGCTCCTGAAGTTGGCGGCCGCGCCGCACGGGTAGCGGGCGTCGAAGCGACGTGCCAGTCCGCGGCGAAACGAGCGGCTTTATTGTCTTACTATACGTTCGTAGGAAGCCCGGCAATCCGATTCATCAAGGAGGAACAATGAAACAGGCAGCAATCGCCGCACTGTTGGCCGCCGGCACCACCTTCACGGCCATCCCCGACGCTGTTGCCCAGCAGGCTGCAACCGTGAAGAGCGCACCGCAGGCCAATGTGAAGTACAAGGTCGTGTTCCAGGTGAGCGACAACGATCCGGCGAAGTGGAACCTGGCGCTCAACAACGCGAAAAACGTCCAGGCGGATCTGGGCAAGGAAAACGTCGAGACCGAGATCGTCGCCTACGGCCCGGGCCTTAACATGCTAAGGACCGAGTCCAAGGTGGCGGACCGGCTCAACGGCGCGCTCGACGACAACGTTGCGCTCATTGCCTGCGACAACACGATGCACAACATGAAACTCACCAACGCGGACCTGATTGGCGGAATCGGCCACGTCAAGGCCGGCGTGGTGCACCTGATGGAGAGGCAGCGCCAGGGCTGGAGCTATATCCGCCCATAGTTCTACCCGCCAGCCACGGTTTTACCCGCCAGCCACGCGCCCGATCGCACAGCTCACGTACGATTTCGCCTTCGAAGACAGATTGTTCGCGCCCGGTTCCGGGTAGCCGATCTCGGCAAGGGCGCGAAGCGCATCGTCGCGCACCGCGGTCTCGGATCCGAGCGTCACGCGTCCTTTGGCGACATCGACGTCGACCTCGACGACCCCGGGGATGGTCTTGAGCCGCCGGGTAATGGAGGCGGCGCAGCCGCCGCACTTGATGTTCTCAACGGTGATCTCGGTCTTTAGCATGGTCGTTCACTCCTATGAAGGTTCGTTACACGCACTCGCTGCGTACCCAGTTCAAAAACCGCCCGAGGTCCATTGCCCCGGAAGTCCGCGCCACTTCCCTGCCGTCCCTGAAGATCACGAAAGTCGGAATGCCGCGGATGCCGAAGCGTGCTGCGAGCCCGGGCTGCTCGTCGGTATTGACCTTCGCCAGCCGGGCGCGCGTTTCCAGTTCTGCGGCGGTACGTTCGTACACGGGCGTCATCGACTTGCACGGGCCGCACCACGGCGCCCAGAAATCGATCACCAGCGGCAGGTCGCTGTTCTCGATGTGTTTGTCGATGTTCGCCTCGGTGAGCGCGAACGGGCGCGGCTCCAGCAGCGGCTGTTTGCATCCGCCGCATACCGGGGCGTCGGCGAGGCGCTCCGCCGGTACCCGATTCGTCTTGTGGCAGTGCGGGCAGACGGCGCGTACGACCGCGGTTTCAGTTGCAGTGCTCATCTCTTCCCCTCCTGAGCGTCAGGCGGCAGCGTCCTTCACGCCGAGCATGCGCAGAATGTTCTCCAGCGGGCAGAAGCGGGTGAAACCGCTCTGAAACAGGTTCGCGCCGACAAAGGCCGTAAACCACAGCCAGTTCGCGCTCACGAACGACGGACTGCCGGGCACGCCCAGCGCAAGGGAAAGCAGCACGAACAATCCCGCGAATATGCGGATCAGGCGGTTCAGCGTCATGAGTGACACTCCTGTCAGGTTTTTGCCCCGGCGCCGCGCCGTGGCGTTCGATGGTGAGAATAGGCCGGCCGGACGCGCCGGTCTGTGACTGAGGTCACTCGTGTCGCTGCCCAATCCCGCCCGGACCCCTTACGGAATCAGCAACACCTTGCCGAAGTTCTTGCGGTCCTGGATATAGTGGTGCGCTGCAGGCGCCTCGTCGAAGCTGAACCTCCGCGCGATTTGCGGCCGAACGACGCCGTTCCTCCAAAGCTCGAGCAGCCGGTCAGCCCAGGCACGGATGCGATCGACCTCGCCCCACAAGTGTCCGAGGTTGACGCCGAACACGCCCTTGTTCTCATTGATGAGCGAAACCGGCGTGAACTGCAGCCACGGCATGCTTGCCATCGTACGCAGCATGCTGACGATGTTGCGACGCTTGCCGGTGGCTGCCGACGAGATGCCGAACATGCCGAGACGCCCGGTCGGCGAAAGCAGCCGGTAGCCCTTCTTGAACGACTCGCCGCCGATCGCGTCGAGAATGAGTTCGACCCCGCGACCTCGTGTGATCTCGCGCGCGCGCACTTCAAAATCTTCGCTGCGGTAGTCGATCAGGTGATCCACGCCAAGGCCGCGCAGCGCGGCATGTTTGGAAGCCGACGCGGTGCCGATTACGGTAGCCCCGATGTGCCTGGCGATCTGCGCCGCGGCGATGCCGACGCCGCCGCCGGCCGAGTGCACCAGCACCGTCTCACCGGCCTTCAGACCGCCCATCACGACAATCAACTGCCAGGCAGTGAAATAGTTGACGGGGAGCGCGGCACCCTGCTCGGCCGACATGTCATCCGGGCGCGCAAAGACCCGATTCGCAGGAACGCACACCACATCGGCGTATCCGCCGAAGTGCGTGAGCGCGAACACGGCGCGACCGACCCAATCGGGATCGACGCCTGCTCCCACCGCGTCGACTCGGCCGCCGACCTCGTAGCCGGCCACCACGGGGATGGCGGGCAGGTCCGGGTACAGACCCATACGCCCGAGAATATCGGCAAAGTTGACCCCGCTCGCTTCGACGCGGATTCGAAGTGTGCCGGCTCCCGGCTCCGGATCAGGTGCCTCTTTGACCCTGAGAACCTCCGGCGCGCCCGGTTGCGTGATCCAGATTTGTCGCATAGGTGAAGTCTCCGTCGCTGCTTGGACCCAGCACAGTCAGGTTTTCCTGCCGATGGCCTCGAGGATGCCGCGCATGAGATCGAGCGGCGTCGGCGGGCAGCCGAGGATGACGGCATCGACGGGGATCACATTCGATACGGCGCCGCAGGAGGCGTAGCTCGTGCCGAACTCGCCGCCGTCCGCGCCGCATGCGCCGACCGCGATCACGAGCCTCGGTTCGGGCGTTGCGTCGTAGGTGCGACGCAGGGCCGCCTCCATGTGGCGCGACACCGGGCCGGTCACCAGCAGCATATCGGCGTGGCGCGGGCTCGCAACGAAATGCACGCCAAAACGCTCGATCCCGTAATAGGGATTGTTGAGCGCATGGATTTCGAGTTCGCAGCCGTTGCAGGAGCCCGCGTCCACTTCACGAATGGCGAGGCTCCCGCCGAACTGCGCGCCGATGCCGGCCTTCAGCTGCGCACCGATTTCGGTCAGCGCAGGTTCATCGAGCCTCGGCACTGGCTCGGTGACGATGCCGATACGCTGGATTTTTCCGAAGATGCGCAGCATGGTCTACAGGTCGTGTCCCGAGTAGGATCCGTTCACCGATTTGTTGCACACCGGGAAGTCCGGCACGATGTTGTCGTGGATCAGCAGTTCGAGCGCCGGCCAGGTGGTCCATGATGGATCACGCGGGAAGAAGCGCGCGATCCGGCCGTCTGCGCCGAAGCGCACGAAACTCAAGATCTCTCCGCGCCAGCCCTCGATGAGCCCCAGACCCTCGGCGTCCGCCGCCGGAGGCGTCCATCGGGCGCATATCGCTCCGGCGGGCAGCCCGGCCAGCAGCCCCTCGATCAGGTCGAAGGAGGCGGCAGTTTCCTCGAGCCGCGTGCGCGCGCGCGCGTTGACGTCGCCGTAGTGATGCAGCGGTACCTTGACTGTTAGCTGGTCGTAGGGCGGGTACGGCGCATCACGCCGAACATCGATATCCGTTCCGGACGCGCGCCCGACATAGCCGACGCAGCCGAGCGCCTTGGCGTATTCAGGCTTGAGCACGCCGGTGCCGCGCACCCGGTCCGCGACCGAGGGCAGATCGTTGATGATGGACATCAGCTTGACGATCTGTTTGCGCAAGGCGCCGACCTCGTTGCGCATGGCCGCGATGAAGCGCTCATCCAGGTCCGCCGCCACGCCGCCGGGGACGATGCAATCCATCATGAAGCGATGGCCGAAAGCCTCGCGCGAGACGCGCTGCCATTCCTCGCGCAGCCGGGCGAACTGGTAGAAACCGAAGGCGAAAGCGATGTCGTTGAGCATCGCGCCGATGTCGCCGACATGATTGGCGACGCGCTCGCGCTCGCACATCAGGGCGCGCAGCCAGAGGGCGCGAGGCGGCACGACCAGGCCGACCGCCTTCTCCATCGCCATGCACGCCGCCCAGGCATGCGCGACGGTGGAGTCGCCCGAGACGCGCCCGGCCAGCCGTGCCAGGCCCTCGGCGTCGCGGCCCTCGGCGATCTTCTCGATGCCTTTGTGGGTGTAGCCAAGACGTTCTTCGAGCTTGAGCACAGTTTCGCCTACGGCTTGAAAGCGAAAATGCCCCGGTTCGATGATGCCCGCGTGCACCGGCCCAACCGGGATTTCGTACACGCCGCTGCCCTGGGCGAGCAGAAAGCTGTACTGGTGATCGGACGGCGTCTGCGCCTGCGGCCTGCCCGCCGCGGGGAAATCCCGGCGTAGCGGGAACTCGGAATCCTTCCACGCCTGATGGCGGGTCCAGCGGCGCGCGTCCGGGTGGCCGGAGAAGACGACGCCCAGCATGTCGCGGATGTGGCGCTCGGGACGGTCAGCGCCGGGAAAGGAAGCTGTGTGCGAAGAGAGGACAGGCGCGGCGCGGGGCACGGCCGTTCGCGCGACAAGGTAGGCGCCAGCCTTCTCGAAACAGGCGTTGATGCGGGTCGTCTCGCCCCGATCCTCACCCCAGCCCGCGACCCAGCGACACCCCCAGGCCCGGGCCTCAATGCCGAGCCGGCTCCAGTCCTCGGATTGAACCAGGATGAGTTGCGCCGGCGCGAGCCCTGCCGATGCCTGTTCCTCGACGCGCAAGCCGGCTTGTGCGAGGCGGACCAGAAACGGTGTGAATTGATCCTGCGGCGTCATAGCGGCGAAGCACCCGAGATGAGCACTGTGGCCTGCTCGAACCAGCGCGAGAGGAAACCGGGGATCGCCAGCCCGAGCAAAAGCACCAGGAGCAGATGCACCACCACCGGCAGCATGTTGGCCTCGACCGGCTTCTGCTTCGGTGGCGGCTCGCCGAAAACCATCCTTTGCATGTGGCGAAACAGTCCGGCAAAGGCCACGCCGAAGCCGACCAGCAGCGGAATCGTCAGCCACGGCCAGGACTTCATGGTGGCCATCAGCAGCAGAAACTCACTGATGAATACGCCAAAGGGCGGGAAACCGGCGATCGCCACCGTGCCGATTAAAAGCCCCCAACCGATCGCAGGCTGGGTGCGTATGAGGCCGCGAATCTGATCGATGCGCTGCGTGCCCGCGAGCTGGCAGGCATGCCCCACTGTGATGAAGATGGCCGACTTGGTGAGCGAGTGCACCGTCATGTGCAGCAACGCGCCAAACGTGGCGAGCGCTCCGCCCATGCCGAAGCCGAAGGTGATCAATCCCATGTGCTCGATCGACGAGTAGCTGAACATCCGTTTGACGTCGTGCTGGCGATGCAGGAACAGGCCTGCGACCGTGAACGAGAGCAACCCGAAGCCCATCATCAGGTGACCGGCGAGGTTGGTGTGCAGGGAAGCATCCACCAGCATCTTGACCCGGACCAGGGCGTACAGCGCGACGTTGAGCAGCAATCCGGAGAGCACGGCGGACATCGGTGTCGGACCCTCGGAGTGCGCGTCAGGCAGCCAGTTGTGCAGGGGCACCAGACCGACCTTGGTGCCGTAGCCGACCAGCAGGAAGACGAAGGCGAGCGTGATCACCGCCGGGTCCAGATTGGCGCCTGCTGATCCGTGCAGTACGGTCCACAGCAGCGTGTCATCGCGGTCAGCGCCGAGTTTGTTCTCCGCGGCGAAATAAATCAGCACCGTTCCGAACAGGGCCTGCGCGATGCCGACACCGCAGAGAATGAAATACTTCCATGCGGCCTCGATCGCCTCCGGCGTGCGGTACAGGGAAACGAGCAGTACGGTGGTCAGGGTGGCCAACTCCATCGCCACCCACAGCACGCCGAGGTTGTTGGTCGACAGAGCGAGCAGCATCGAGAACAGGAAGCACTGGTACATCGAGTGGTACAGACGCAGGCGTCGGTCGGTGACGCGCCCGCGCTCGACTTCATGGCGCATATAGGGGCGCGAAAAAATCGACGTCGTCAAACCGACAAATGCGGTCAGAACCACAAGGTAAACATTGAAGGCGTCGATGTAGAACATGCGGCCGCCGGAGAGTTGCGGACCGCGTGCAAAGACTTCCAGCGCCATCACGAGCGCGGCGCCGAAGGTCACTACGCCGACCGCCACGTTGATCCAGCCGGCGACCGGACGGTGGCCGACGACTGCCAGCAGCAGACCTCCAAGGAGCGGCACCAGCAGGGTGACTTCGAGCAACGTCACGAGGGTTCCCCCGGAGGGTGGGGACCCCCGGAAGAGTGCTCGCCCGCCGCGTCCCGCAGCGGCATTGGCTGGTTCGCCTCCGACAGGCGGTTGAACTGGCCCACGTTGAGCGAGCCGAACGAATCGCGCAGGTGAAAGAAGAATACGCCGAACAGGATTGCGGCGACGAGGATGTCGAAGGCCACGCCCAGTTCGACCACGAGCGGCATGCCGTAGGTAGATACCACGGCGGCAAAAAATATTCCGCTCTCCATGGACATGAAGCCGATCACCTGCGCCACGGCCGACTTGCGTACACACATCAGCAGCATGCCGAGCAGCTCGATGGCTATGCTGACGGCAATCGTATTCCTCGTCGCCAATCCCGACAGGTGCACGATCGACTGCGCCACGAAATAGCTGAAGATCACCAGGGCCACACCGCCGAGCAGCAGAAGCGTCGGATGCTCGATCGCCTCGGCGTCGTATTGCATATTGAGCTGAACGCTGAGGCGGTAGAGCAGCCACGGGATCAGCACCACCTTCAGCGTGAAGGTGAGCGCCGCCGAAACATAGAGTTCGGGATGTTTGGAGACGATGGCGACCAGCACTGAGACCACCGCGAGCAACAGACCTTGCCAGGCGAAGGTAAAAATAAGCGGCATCATGCGTCCCTGGGCGAGCATGATGAAAGAGGTGAACAACGCCAGCGCCGCGAACAGGATGATCGCCTGGTTATACAGACCAAGGTTGGCGACTCCCATCTAGCCTCCGGTTTCCAGCACCACGTGTGTCAGCATGGCGAGCAACGAGAGCATGAAGGCAAAACCGAGAAACTGCGGCACGCGAAACAGCCGCATCTTCGCGAGCACGGTCTCCCACACAACCAATATGACGGCGAGCAGCATCAATTTGGCCGCCACTGCAAGGGCGCCGACTGCCAGGGCCGCGGCGCTGAATCCGGTCGCGATGCCCCACGGAAAGAAAAAATCGACGATGAGCACCGAGTAGATCATCAGCTTGATCTGCGACGCCCACTCGATCAGCGCCAGGTGGCGACCGCCATACTCGAGGATCATGGCTTCGTGCAACATTGTGAGTTCGAGATGGGTGGCGGGATTGTCCACCGGAACGCGGCTGGTCTCGGCCACCGCCACCATGGTCAGCGCCAGCAGGGCGAACAGGAACGACGGTCGCAGCACCAGGCCCGATTGAAGGACGTACCCTGTCGCCACCGACAGGTTGGTCGTGCTCGCCGTCATGGAAAGCGTGAACACCGCCATGAGCATGGCCGGTTCAGCCAGCGCGGAGACCATCATCTCGCGCGAGGCCCCCATGCCGCCGAAGGCGGTGCCGATGTCTAGGCCGGCCAGCGCGGTAAAAAAACGCGCCAGCGCAAAGAAAGCGACGAGCACGATCATGTCGGCAATCGCGGCCGACGGAAGGTTCACGGCAATGAGCGGGACCACCGCGGCGGCGAGCAGCATGGCGCCGAAGACGATGTAGGGAACCGCGCGGAACAGCCACGAGGCGTTCTCGGCGAGCAGCATCTTCTTGCGCAGCAGCTTCGCGAGATTGCGGTAGGGCTGCCACACCGCCGGCGCGGCGCGGTTCTGCGCATGGCACTTAACACGCTGCACCCAGCCGGCGAGCAGCGGTGCGGCGGCGATGAACAGCAGCGCCTGCGCCGCCGCAAGCGCCCAGGCGGTCAGCTCACTATCCATAGGAACACGAGCAGTGTCACGAATGAGAATTTCAGGTAGGTGTGGATGTTGCCGGTCTGGATGAAGCCGATGCGATTTGCCGCGGCGAGCACCACGCGTCCGATCGGAACGTAGCACCGGAGCCACGACCAGTCGTGCGTGTGCAAGCTGTAGTGCAGACTGGTCACCCGCGGAATCGGTCCCGCGCTGGCGAGGGTGTCGATTTGTTCGTCTACCTTCCATACCCCGCCGAAAACGCGCCGGATCGGCTGGCTGAAGGCGCTCGAGGTGTACTGCATGCGCGAGTTGAGCTGGCCGAAGCCACAGTCCCAGGCGTACGCTCTGCGCGGCGCAGCGGCGCCACGCTTGAGGAACAGATAGCCAAGACCGAATACCACGACGATCGCGGCGACCACGAAGGGTGCCGAATAGGAAGCAACCTGAGGCGAAATCGGGGTCAGCCACAACCAACCCTGGGCTGCGGCAGACGGCAACGCCTCGTGCACCAGCAGTTGGGTGATGGGAGCCATCGCCTGGATCATGGTGGTCGGGAAAACACCGAGCAGCAGGCACAGGGCCGCCAGCAGCGCCATCCCGACCAGCATCCCGGCAGGCACCTCGCGTGCGCGGGCAGCGCGGCGCGTGCGCGGCTTTCCGAGGAACGCAATGCCGAAGGCCTTCACGAAGCAGGCGGCCGCAAGTGCCCCGGTGAGTGCGAGTAGCGCCGCCGCAATTGGAAGCGTCGTGCGCAGCAGACCGTTTTTCAGCACGGGAGCCTGCAATGCCGTCTGGAAGGTCAACCACTCCGAAACAAAACCATTGAAAGGCGGCAGCGCCGAAATCGCGACACAGCCGACGAGAAACAGGAACGCGGTGAGCGGCATGCGATGAATGAGTCCGCCCATGTGATCGAGGTCGTGCGCATGCGTGCGATAGAGCACCGCTCCGGCACCGAGAAATAGCAGTCCCTTGAACAGGGCGTGGTTGAGCGTGTGGTACAGCGCCGCAATCAGCCCGAGGGTGCCGAGCATCTTGTGCCCGCTGCCGAGAAAAATCATCGACAGCCCGAGGCCCATCAGAATGATGCCGATGTTCTCGATCGAGTGGTAGGCGAGCAGGCGCTTGAGATCGTGCTGCATCAGCGCGTACAGCACGCCGAGCAGAGACGAGGCAGTGCCGATGACGAGCACCACCACCCCCCACTCCCAGCGCACGTCGCCGATCAGGTCGTAGCTCACGCGCACGATGCCGTAGATGCCCATTTTGATCATGGCGCCGCTCATCAGAGCGGAGATGTGCGATGGTGCGACGGGGTGCGCGTCCGGCAGCCAGACGTGCAGCGGCACCATGCCCGCTTTGGTGCCGAAGCCGAGGAAGGCGCAGGCAAACGCGATCGTCGCCCACAGCGGCGTCAGCTCGGCCGCGCGCATCTGGTCAAAAGTGAGGCCGCCGCCGAAAGCCGCGAGCACGCCGAAGGAAAGCAGGATCACCAGGGCGCCGACGTGGGCGAGCAGCAGGTAGAGGAAGGCGGCATGGCGGTTGGCGGCATGCTGGTGCTGATAGACCACGAGAAAATATCCGGACAGCGACATCATTTCCCAGAAGATCATGAATACCAGAGCGTCGTCGGCGAGCAGCATCACCTGCATGCCGAGGACAAAGAGTGCGGTGAACACGCCGAGCGGAGGCAGGGGCTGCGCCGCCGGACCGCGCGCGAACTCGCGCGTGTAGCTGGGGCCATAGAGCGAAATCGCGACCACCAGCGTGCCGAGCAGCACCAGGAAAAAGCCGGAGAGCGGATCGATGCGCAGATGCCAATCGAGCCACGGAAGGCCAAGCGCAAACCGGCCGGTAAGCGTGTGTTTGCCGAGCAGAGTCCAGCCGCCGGCAACGATACTGGCCGCGCCCGACAAAAAGAGAAACAGGAACGAACCGAAATGCAAAAAGCCGGGGTGGCGGCGCACGGCGAACAGCGAAATGGCACCCGAGAGGAAAGTGCTCGCCACAGCGGCATAGGCGAGGAGCAGTGGAGTCCCGCCTGCCGCGCTCATGGCGAGAGCTCCGCCGGCCAAATTTTCAACAGCACGCCCGCCCCTCCACCATCGAACCATTCTCGCGCGAAGTCGGCACTGGCTCCGGTGCAATAATTTTACCAGAGTATTTTACGCTCGGCATGGCGACGAGGGAGCGGAAGGCATACTGCAAGCACTTGCGCGGATCGAGACACCTGTCCACGCCTGACAGGCGTCGCCGTATCCTACAATTACGCGCGCGCCACATTTCTCTCGCGACTTCTTGGATCTCTTCGATGACGCAGACGACACCGCCCGGACCGATCGCCCAAAAGCTGCTCCACGCCCTCGCGCGCGCGCGCGGTCAGAAGATCGTTGACCTCAAGGCTTTCGCAAGCGCGCGCCAGCACGAGGCGCAATTGCAAAGGACTGCCGCCACGCGCGACACTTTGGCCGATCTGCATCCCATCCACGCGATCTATGTCTACGTTCAGAACCAGGTCTCGATCATGTCCGAGACCGTTACGCAACTTCCGATGCTCGATAAGCTGGCCACTATTGTCGTGAAAGCCGAGGACATGTACATGCCGTCGGGACCGCCGATGAGCCCGCTCACCGGATCGTATTTCTTCTTCTGGTCGGTTTTCGACGCGGCGGTGGGCGCCAGCCGGGAGACGATCGGCACGTGCATTCTCGCCCTTATACGCTGTGCAGGCTCGCACCCCGAGTTCATCCGGCTGATAGAAACGATGCAGCAGTCCCGCATGGGGCTGTACCTCCACGACGGCTGCCAGAAAGATACGATCTACCTGCGGGAGCTGATCACGGGCGAACGCCTGCCGTGTATTGTCCCTTCCGGGTACCGGGGCAAGCGTGGTGAAGTTTGGCTGGCTCGGGTGCTGCCGCCCCCTGACCCTTCGTTCACGGAGAGCCTCGTCATGACGACCCCGTACGTGGTTGTGCATCCTGGCGAGGTCGAGTGGCAGGCGTATCTGAATCGAACCTTGCCCAAGGTTGGTACGGCTGATCGGCGCAATGCCTACGAGCGGCTGATGAAGTACGGACTCAACCTGAACTACTGGATCGAATACATCTCCGAGGCCTACGCCGGTCACGAAACCTCGGCGGTATTTCTTCGGGGCCTTCCCGACGTGGACGAGAGCCGGCCTCTCTCGCAAAAGTCCGAGGAGATGCGTGAGCGCGTCCTCGCCGGCGGCGCCCGCGGGCGCAGGGGCCGGGCATGAGTGCAACCACTTGCGATGGCTGCGGCAATTCGCTCCCGCCCTTTGGGTCCGTGAGCCTCGGCTCGATCGAGAAGGGCTATCGCCATCTGTGCCTGCGTTGCTACAACGCCGTCATCGCCGAGCTTTCGGGCATCGATTTCGAGCACGTCGATTTCCAGCCCGTCACTCTTGTCGATGCCGATAGCGTCCCGCACGAGTTCCGGTTCTTTTTCAGACTGCTCGGTGACGGCATCGCGCTCGCCGCGCACGAAACCAAGGACGACAATCGGGAAGGCTACGAATTCCAAGTGATCAGCCCCGACCCCGAGGGTGAGCCGCTGGAGCTGTTCCGCCAGCTTTTCGAAAAGATGCGGCGGGCGCTTGCGCAAAAGCATCTTCGACGAACAGACGGCTTCGGGCTGCAGTTCGCCGAGTTGGGCATCGTGCGGGGGCGCGTGAGCAGCGATCCCGACCACGATTTCGGCGACCAGGTACCGATGCTGGTGATTGATGGCGAGCCGGTAAGCTGGGAGCGCTTCGGCCAGATGCTGATGAGCTACGAAGGCTTCTCGTTCAAGCTCGAGGTCTACGACAAAAGCGAGGAGCGGTAGCGGTTGCCTTGGGGCGGCAAGCGCGCGGTCGCAGGCGTTGCAGGCGCCCGCGTCGAGGTGGCGCAGTTGCAGCGATCGACCGAGGCGATCACCGCGAAATCGACATCCTCAGGGGTAAGCACTTCATCGAAACCGGCGAGCTAAAGCCCTGGGAGGTCCGCTTTGGCGGCAAAGACGCAGGCTGAAATGTGGTGCAGCACGCTACCGGGGAGGCTGCTGTAAGATCATCCCCTTCACAGCAAACGGGCCGTCCGGCAGCCCGAAGCCACGAGCTGCTATGCTGTGCGCCGGATTCTCGTAACCAGGCATAGGGCATGCAAGCCGGAATCAAACGCACTCTGGGGTACATGGTTCAGCGCATCGTGAAGCGCTTTGCGCCGGAGAAAATCATTCTCTTCGGATCGCATGCCACGGGAACCGCAGGACCCGACAGCGACGTGGATCTGCTCGTGATCATGACCCCGAACGAGTCGAGAGCGGCACAGGAAATAGAAATCCGCCTGGCCCTGCGGCACTATCGCCTGCCGAAGGATGTCATCGTGACCACGCCCGAGGATTTTGCCTGGCGCAGGAAGATTCCGGGAACGATCGAGCGTCCCGCGGCGCGCGAAGGCCGCGTCCTTTATGAGAAAGGATGAAGGCTCTGTTGTGGTCGTGCGCGCGTGGCTCGCGAAGGCCGAGAACGATCTCTTGAACGCGACGCATACGCTGAAACTTGGATACCACAGCCCGACTGACACAGTCTGCTTTCATGCGCAGCAATGTGCGGAGAAATATCTCAAGGCGCTGCTCGTATTGCGCGGAATCGAGTTTCCGAAGACGCACGATCTCGAGGCGCTGTTCGCGCGTCTCCGGAATGGAACGAAACCGGAACTCTTGCCGGCTGACCTGGCACGGCTTTCTCGCTACGCGACAACCACGCGTTATCCGGGCGTAGATGAGATCACGCTATCGGAAGCGCGCAAGGCGGTCGCATCGTCGAGGCGGATACGCAGAGCGATTCGGGCGCTGCTGCCGAGAATTGCAAGGGCAACGAAGGTGAATACCTGAGCACCCGGGCGAACCCGCGTTCTCCCGCCACATCCCGCTTATCGGTAAACCGGCTCCGCTCGCGCCCCTCCGGGGGCCGCGCAAAGGGAGCGAAATTAACATAACATGGATTGCACCGGGCCGGGCGGGCCTAACCGGAAAGCCGGCTATCCGCGGCACGCGCCTCGCGGTGGACTTCATCGTCGGCTTACTTGCCCAGGGCTGGACGCAAGCGGACATACTGCGCAACTACCCCGGCGTTACCCACGACGACATTGCCGCCTGCCTCCAATGCGCCAGCGAAACATTGCAAGCTGAAAAGGTTTATCCGCTTACGCCTGCTGGCGCCCGCTTCCTCCAGCGCACGATCGAATTCCTGTTCTATGAGGAATTCGCTGCCGAGTTGTTGCCTGGCGTGGTCAGAGACGTGGACGAAACCGAGGGGGTGAACCGGCGCGAACGACGCTATAATTCAAAGAGCGTTACCGCGGAGCAGTCATGGGGATCCTGAATCTGTACAACGAGAAGCCCAGTGCCCGACGCACGGGCAAGACCCTGCTGGATAAATTGGGTGGGCTGGTCGGTGCCGACCGATCGCGGACGCTGCCTGCCGACGCTTCGGCCCGGTACAAGCGCCTGCTGAATGCAAAACTATCCGCCAAACATTCTCGTTGACGCCGGTCCTCTGATTGCACTGTATCGCCAGCGCGACAACCATCATCGTCGGGCGATCGAGTTTGCCGGTACCTGCCGCTCCGATCTGTTCACTACCTGGCCCGTGCTTACCGAAGCCGCGCACTTCCTGAACGAGCGTGGCCGCATAGCCTTGCTCCAAGGGCTGGAGCGCGGCGCCTACACGGCGGTCGAATTGGGCATCGCCGACGTGCCGAGAATGGGGCAGATCCTGACGAAGTATCCCGGGGCTGATCTGGCCGATGCCTCGCTCATCGTTGCGGCCGAGCGACTGAGTGTGACAGATATTGCTACTCTGGATCGCGCGGATTTCGGCATCTACCGCACACGCTCCGCGCGCGCGTTCGTCAATCACTTCTGACCGCGCTGACAATGCCCCCGCGAGCGATGAGCCGCCCGCTGGGCGTCTACACAGCATGTTCCTGCCCGCCCGTGGCGCCCAGCTATTGGTGAACGGCGAAGCCGCCACCCCAAAGGTGTTTATGAAGGATCGCTTTGGCAAGCCGGCGTCGAGTCGTTGCGTCGAGTCGTTGCCTGGCGTGGTCGGAGACGTGGACGAAAACGAGGGGGTGAACGCGGTCCCTTTGGACCTGAAGAAAGCGCCGGGTGTACGGCGGGCCGCGCGGATCGAGCGCGGACGATTCGGGGTTTGGGCGCATTGCGGAAACGGCGGCAATCGGTCAGAAACGGACGTTCGAAATTTCAGTCGCGGCGGCCGGGTCGATTCCCGCCGGCTTGGATGCGCAAAGCTATTCTTGGGCGGGGCACAGGACCGCTCGATTCCACTTGTACTCCTTGGGCAAGCGCTCCAATTCCTCTCGCTCCGTGCGCGTGTACGCTTGGGCCGCATTGGCGATCACGTATTGCGGCGAAAGCGTGCTTCGTTCGTCATTCCACGTGTTGAGCGGCAAACCTTTTTTGTGGCCGCGAGCGGCCATGCTGAAAAGCCGCGCGTATTGGCGGGGCGCAACGCCCGTAAAAGCTACAAAGAGCCCCTTGTCTCCGACGGTTTGCGGGTCTGCAGGGTCCAGTGCTATCTCCTCCTTATGAAGCATGTCGGCCCGACTCTTCGGATAAGGCTCAAGGTACACCACCTTTGTTATCCCTGCAGCGATGATGTGTTTTGCGCAGCTGTGGCAAGGGAAGGTGGTGACGTACATTTCGCCACCGCGCACAGCAACTCCTCGCTTCGCTGCATCAACCAGTGCCGCCATTTCCGCGTGCACTTGGCGCATGAACTCGCTGATGTCCATGAATTGTGTCCGCTTCAGCAGCTTGCGCAGTCTGTCGCTAAGTTCCACCTCTTCAAGGATTGCATAATCCGGAGCAAGCCAATTAGCGCGTTTCAATCGCGTCGCTATTTCGCGGAGCACATCGGCCTTGATCCGATCCTCAAGGTCGACGGGACTGCTCCTCCGAAGTGCCTGATCCCGGGCGTCGACAAATTCTCCTTCCCAATAGAACCCGCCCTCCCGCCTCGGTACCTCATTCATCCCTGACGCGACAATATCTGCATCCATGATCGTCGGGTCAGAACGCTTTGTGCGCGTCACGATCACGGCACCGACCTGACGCCGCTCGTCGGAGGAGCGCAACGCCATGGCATTCGCCTGATGCATCGCCATTTCCTCCGCCGTGGGGGTGTGAAACGGGTGGCCAAACAGAAGCTGGATGAATCGTCGCACCGGATCGGCATCACCGCGAGCCAGACTTACGAACAAGTCTGTCCAAAGGCGTGATCCGAGAGCAAGGAATCCACGTGTGTCATCTCCTTCCAGAGGAGGGCCGTGGCGAGGTGAATCGCATCCAGCGTTCCGAGTTCGGTGGGCGTCGGTCGGGCCGCCCGGCCGAGGACCACCGCATCAATCACCACCAGTTCGAGCGCCACGCGCAGCAACACGGACGCGTCCACGCGCCGCCCTGGGTCCGGAGCCAGGACTTCCAAACGCAGGCAGGCCGAGGTCGCGGCGTTTCTGCGCGAACTCGAAAAGGTATCCATGAAAATCAGCGCGGCCTGGCTGTGAGGGGTCAGCGCCGTCGAGGCGATTCGCGAGCAAAGGCGCTACTGATCGTGAGTGAAGCCGAAGCCACCTGACCGCGGTGCGGTCCCGTCACATGGGGGTCGCGCGCCGCGCATCGAGCCGCCCGAGCGCGACCAGGATGCCGAAGATGATCGCCTCCGGCCGCGGCGGGCAGCCCGGGATATAGACGTCGACCGGCAGAACCTTGTCGACGCCGCCGGCGCTGGCGTATCCCTCGCCGACGATTCCGCCAGAAGCGGCGCAGGCACCCACGGCGATCACGAGGCGCGGCTCGGGGATGGCTTCTACTGTGCGGCGCGCGGCAGTCTCGAGGTTGCGCGTGACCGGGCCGGTGACGACGACTCCGTCTGCGTGGCGCGGGGAGGCGACGAAGTCGATGCCGAGGCGGCGAACGTCGTACACCGGGTTCAACAGCGCTGTGAGCTCCCAGTCGCAGGCATTGCAGGAGCCTGCGTCGAGGTGGCGAAGATGCAGCGATCGCCCGAGTACTCGCTGAATCTCGGATGAGGCGCGCTCGGCCTGCAGGTCCGGTGCCGCTCGAGTCGCTGAGACGGCAGCGTTGTCGTCCACGACCTCGATGCGCAAGTCGTCACGGAGGCGCGCCGCGAGCTCGAACTCGCGCCCCATCGTGATCGCGCCGGCCCAGGGATCTTCGGCACAGCGGCCGCAAAAGACGCAGCGCGCGAGGTCGAGGGCGACGTGGCGATGGCCGGCGTCGAATTGCTCCGAGATCGCACCGGTTGGACAGACGGCGGGAGAGGGCAGGTGGCTGCCGGAGCGAAACACAGGCGCCCCCCGAAAGCGTTCCGGTGGCACGCTCGGCTGCGCGGGATAGCCGGTGGTGACCACACCGGTGCGAAGCGCGTTGATCAGAATTCGCAGCATGTCAGCGATCCGTGCACGAGTAGCAGAGCTCGAAGCTCTTATTGACGAGCGGAAAATCCGGGACGATCGCCGTCTCGGCAGCGAGGGCCACGGCGGGCCAGTTGTGGTAGCTCGGCGAGCGGAGGTGGTATCGCTCGACGCGCCCGAGCGCATCGGTGCGAAGCCAGTGGACCGCCTCGCCTCGCGCCGACTCGATGGCCGAGATCCCGATCCGTGCGCCGGGGAGCGGTCCTGCGAGGGCGACCCGCAGCGGTCCCGGCTCGAGTCGCCGGATGAACTCGCCAATGAGCCGAATCGACTCCCGGGCTTCGAGCGCGCGAACCTTCACGCGAGCCATCACGTCGCCTTCCGAGCCGGTTGCGACGTGCAGCTCGGGCGGCCCGGGAAGTGCGAACGCGCCGTGGGGATGTTCGCGCCGCGCGTCGCGGTCCACGCCGCTCGCCCGCGCCGCCACTCCGGTGACGGCGAGATCCACCGCGGCCTGGTGTCGGAGCACGCCCGTGTCATCAAGACGATCGACCACCGAAGGATTGGCTTCGATGCGTCCCATCAGGCCGTCGATACCTGCGAGCGTGTCCTTGAGCGCGGCGGCGAGCACACCGAGCAGTTCCTGCGGGAGATCGAGGCGCACGCCGCCCGGGATCACGAGGCCCCGGAGGAAGCGGTTTCCCGCGATCCGCTCGTTCATCTGCTGCAGGCGTTCCTTCAAGCGTGCCCCGGTGGCGGTGCCGTAGTGGAACGAAGCGCCGGCACAGATGTTGCCGAGGTCGCCGACATGGTTGTAGAGTCGCTCCAGTTCCAGAGCGATGCTGCGGATGAGCCGGGCCCGCGACGGGGCGTTGACACCGGCAATCTGCTCGATTGCCTCGCAGTAGCCCAGGCCATGCGCGACCGAGCACACTCCGCAGATACGCTCGGCGATGTAGAAGGCATCGAGCGGCGAGAGCCCCTCCATCCGCTTCTCCAGTCCGCGATGCGTGTAGAACAGGCGCGCATCGAGATGGAGCACGGTTTCGCCGACCGACGAAAAGCGGAAATGACCCGGTTCGATGATGCCGGCGTGGATGGGACCGACCGGAATCTCGAACACGCCTTCGCCTTCGGCGGCCAAGTGCGGAAACTCTGGCGCGTCTTCGACCGGGACGCGCCGCGACCCGTCGAACGCCTTGCGCAGCGGAAAGACGCCCTGTGGCCAGCCGTCGTGGACCACGAGCGATCTCGGATCGGGGTGCCCGACGGGGACGATCCCGAACAGGTCGCGCATCTCGCGCTCGTGCCAGTTTGCGGCCGCGATCGCCGTCGTCAGCGAAGGCACCTCCGGGTGCGCCGCATCCACGGAGATGAGTAGCGTCACGAACCGATCCGGAGCACCGGCGGCAGCAGGCTCGAAAACGTAGCGCACCTTCAGGTCGCCTTCCGGTGTCGCCGTCTCGTCGGTCGCCACGACCGTGGCCAAGGCCATCGAGTGCGCTCCGACGAGCACGGCCGCCGCCGCCGGGAGATCGCCCGTGCGAGCGAGGCGCAGCGTGAGGTCCGATGGGCGCGGGCCGACCTCCGCGTCGAGCGAGCCGCCGACGCACTCACGCAGCGCGTCCATGAGGGCAGGGTCAGCCAACGACGACCTCCGTGGCGCGCCGGAGGATCCCGTCGAAGCTCGCGGGAATGGTGAGGCCCATTAGCACCATGATCGCCGCGAGCAGCAGCATCGCGAGCAGCGGGGACCAGGCCTCGGTCCTCCGGCCCGCCCCCCTCGGTTCGCCGAAGACCATCGCGCCGGCATGGTGGAGGAGGCCGGCAAAGATCACCACCACCATTACGAGGAAAATCGCGATCGCCACCCAGTGACCGTGGCCGATGCCGGCGCGCAGCACCATCAGTTCGCTCACGAAGATCGAGAACGGCGGCGTGCCGGCGAGCGACAGCGCCGCGAGCATGAGCAGCGTCGCGCCGATCGGCGCCACGGCGGCGAGGCCCCGGATGGCCCGCATGTCGCGCGAGCCGTAGCGGGCGATGGCGGTGCCGGCGGCGAAGAACGCGAGGGCCTTGGTGATGCCGTGGTTCACCACGTGCAGCAGCGCGCCATAGGTGCCGACGGCGCCGCCGAAGCCCAGACCGAGCGCGACGATGCCGACGTGCTCGACGCTGTGGTAGCCCAGCAGGCGCTTCAAGTCGCGCTGCACCAGGATGAATGGCGTTGCCACGACGACCGAGATAAGGCCGAAGACGAGCAGTACCTCCTCCGCGAACGCGGGGCCGCATGCAGCAGCGGCGATCGTCTGAAAGCGGATGATCGCGAGCAGCGCGCATTTGATGAGAACGCCCGAGAGCAGTGCCGAGACCGGCGTGGGCGCCTGGCTATGGGCGTCGGGCAGCCACAGGTGCATCGGTGCCAGGCCCGCCTTGGTTCCGTAGCCGATCATCACGAAGATGAAGCCGATGCGGACGATCCCCGGATCGAGCGTGGGAGCGACCTGCATGATCGCCGACCAGCTCATCGTGCCCGCGCTTCCCATGACGTCGGCGGCAGCGGCATAGACGAGCACCGTGCCGAAGAGGCCGAAAGAAATGCCGATGGTGGTCACGATGATGTACTTCCACGCCGCCTCCAGGCCGTGCCGATGGCCGTGGTAGCCAATGAGTACGGCCGAGGTGATGGTCGTGCCTTCCATCGCAATCCAGAGGACGCCGAGATTGTCGGCGAGGACCGTCACGACCATGGTCGCGACGAAGGCATGCACGAGAGCGAAGTAGGACCGCAGTGACTCGGCTTTCATGTTGCCCACCGCCACCGCCTGCCTGAGCCACCCGACGGTGTAGATGGAGACGGTCAGGGTGAGCACGACGAGGAGGAGGAGGAAGACGAGTCCGAGGTCGTCTATGCGGAACACGCCGATCGAGCGCGGGCCGCCGGCTGCCACCTCGCGGGCGAGGACGAGTGTGAGCGCGAACAGGACCGCCGAGCCACCGACGTCGAGGCCTGAGAGGATGCGGCGCTTGCGCGTCGTGAGCATGGCGAGCGCCGTGACGCTCGGGACGAGCGGCAGGACCCAGAGGAGCGTCTCAGCCACGCATCATCCCTTGAGGCGGTCCAGGTCCGCGATGTCGGCGTCGACCGTCGAGCGGACCCGGAGCACCATGATCGTCATGACGAGCGCGGCGAGGATGACGTCGAGGATCACGCCGATTTCGATGATGAGCGGCATGCCCTGTGTCACCGCCATCGCCGTGAAGAAGATTCCGTTCTCGGAGGCGAACAGGCCCACCATCTGGGTCAGCGCCGTCTTTCGGGTCGCCATCACCAGCACACCGCTCAGGGTGAGGGCGATGCCTACGGGAAGAGCGTTGCCGGTGATCGCTTGGCGGACGGTGCCGAGTGAGGCACTCAGGTGGAACGACATCACGACCACCGCTACGGCGAGGGCGAGCGTCGCGGCGACGGGGATCACCGGCTCCACCTCGCGCCGGACATTCATGCGCCGGACGACCCAGTGCAGCACCCAAGGGAGCAGAGTGGCCTTGACGACGAGCGTAACGCCGGCGATCACCCAGAGGTCCACGTTCCCGGTGGCCGTCGCTAGGACCGCGCCCGCGATTGCGATGAGGAACGACTGGGCGGCCACGGCGTAGATGGCGCGGGAGATCTGGCTTGCCGCGACGATGAGGATCATCGTGAACAGCAGCAGCGCGCCGAGGTCGTCGATGATCGCCTGAACTGTCTCGGCGCTCACAGGATCCTCAGCGCGAGCGCCGTAAGGGCGCACACGAAACCGATGCCGAGGTACTGCGGCACCCTGAACAGACGGAGCTTGGCGTAGGAGGACTCGACCAGCGCGAGAAAGACGGCGAGCACCAGGATCTTCGCCGCGAACGCGCCGGCGCCAACGAGGAGGTCCGCAGCGCCCGCGCCGTACGACACGATCGGGAAGAACAGGGCCGCCACCAGGCCGAGGGTTACGATCTGCCGTGTGTGCGACGCGAGCACCATGCAGCCGAGCCCCGGCCCGGAGTGCTCGAGCAGCATGCCTTCGTGCAGCATCGTGAGCTCGAGGTGGGTGTCCGGGTTGTCCACGGGGATGCGGCCCGTCTCTGCCGGGAGCAGCACCAGCATGGCCGCAAAACCGAGGAAGTCCGCCGCGTGCCAGTCGAGAATCCACGACGTCCCGCGGTGCGCTGAGAGGGCGCCGAGTTCCGTCGTCCCGGCGGCTACCGCGGTCGAAAACACGACCATCATCAACACCGGCTCGACCAGCGGCGCGATCGTCATCTCCCGCGAGGCCCCCATGCCGCCGAACGCGCCACCGGCGTCGAACGCACCGATCGCCGTGAGGAAGCGGGCCAGCGCGAGCAGCCCGAGGAGCATCAACGCGTCGCCCAAGGGAAACGCCGGCGGCCCAGCCCGGAGGACCGGAACGAGTGCGCCCGCGGCCACAGTGGCTGCCAGCACCAGCACTGGAATCGAGCGGAAGAAGCCCGAGGCCGTGACCGCCTGCACCGTGCCCTTGCGAAACAACTTCGCGAGGTCGCGATACGGCTGCACGATCGCGGCCCCCTGCCGGCACTGCAGCCGGGCCTTGAGCTTCTGGATGAAGCCGGTGACGAGCGGCCCGAGCAGCACGAGGAGGGCCATCTCGAGGAGCACGAGCTCGATCGGCCTCTCGCCGGTCATCTTTGGCCCACCCCGAACAGCAGCAGCGCCACGAAAAGGGCTGCGAGCACGAAGCCGATATAGCCGTGAATGCGGCCGGTGCTGCGCAGGCGAATCGTTCGCGAGAGCACCGTGATGCCGCGCTGGACGCGGTGGTAGATCTGCGTCTCCGCGAGGTCCACGACTTCTCCGGAGTAGTGAATGCGCTGGAAGACGTACGGCGTTCCGGCGGTTTCCCTGATCACCGCGCGACGGGGGCGGTAGAGCGCCGCGAAGACGAACCGGAGCGGCTTGGCAAACGCGGTGGCCGTGTAGTCGAACCGTGCTGTGGGACTCATCCCGCACGTCCACGTCGGCGCGGTGCGCGGCGGGGCACGCCGCAATCCGCGGCGCAGGACCCACGCCATCGCCGTGAGCGCGATGAGGAGCGCGGCCACCATCGTCATTGAAATGGCCGTGGCGTCCGTCCCGGACGCCGTCAGCGCCGTCGACAGCACCAGCGGCCCCTGGGCCGTCACCACGGCGCTTGCCCCGGGGCCGTGGAGCAGCCCGGTCGTCGGCGCGTCGAGCAGGTGCATCAAATACCCGGGCGCGACACCGAGGGCCACGCACAGCGCCGCGAGCCAGACCATGCCGGCGATCATCGACGGCGGCACCTCGGTGGCGTGCTCGGCATGAGGCGTTCGCGCTCGGCCAAGGAACGTGACGCCGAACGCTTTCGCGAAGCAGGCAGCGGCGAGGCCTCCCGTGAGCGCGAGCATCGCCGCGGAGAAGACGATCACGAGCCCGGCGGGGCCGTGGAAGCGGCTGGCGGCGCCGAGGAGGGCCTGGAAGGTCAGCCACTCGCTGACGAATCCGTTGAGCGGGGGAAGGGCCGAAATCGCGACAGCTCCGAGCAGAAACAGTCCCGCCGTCCAGGGCATGCGCCGGGCGAGCCCGCCGAGCTCCTCCATGTTGCGCACGTGCGTGCGGCACAGAACGCTGCCCGCGGCGAGGAACAGGAGCCCTTTGAATGCCGCGTGGTTGACGGTGTGAAGCAGTGCGGCGGTGAGCGCGACGGTCGCGAGGGCGCCACCCACGTCCTCACGGCGCCACAGAATCATCGCCAGCCCCACCCCGATGAGGATGATGCCGATGTTCTCGACACTGTGGAACGCGAGCAGGCGTTTCAAATCGTGCTGCTGCAGCGCGTAGAGCACACCGAGCACGGCCGAGATCGTGCCGGCGACGAGCACCGTCCATCCCCAGGAGAACGGCAGCGGCGCCGCGACCGGAGCGAGGAGGTCGAACGCGAAGCGCAGTATCCCGTAGATCGCTACTTTGAGCATGACACCCGACATCAGCGCCGAGACGTGGCTCGGGGCCGCAGGGTGCGCGCGAGGGAGCCAGACGTGGAGAGGGATCACGCCGGCCTTGGTGGCGAAACCGCCGAGCGCCAAAAAGAACAGCGTCGTTCGTGTCATGCCATCGAGTCCACCCGCCGCCGCGCGAAGGGCGGCGAAGTCGAATGCCCCGGCCCGCTCGGTCAGGGCAAGAAATGCAACGAGGAGCAGGGCCGTCCCGCCGTGGGTCATCACCATGTAGAGGAGCCCGGCCCGCGCGTTCTCGCCATCCCGGTCGCCGGCGACGACGAGGACGTAGCTGGCGAGCGTCATGCCTTCCCAGCACAGAAGGAAGGTCAGCGCGTCGCCGGCGCAGCAGACGAACGCCATGCAACCGAGGAACACATTCAGGGCGAGTACCTGCGCCGCCTGCCGCGCCGGTCCCGCGCCGGGCGAATGCGCCCGCAGGTAGGCCGGACCGTAGATGGCCGCTGCGATGACCACGAGCGAGATGACGAGCAGGAAGAACGCCGAGAGCCCGTCCACCGCGAGCGTGAGCCGGGCGAACGGGAACAGCTCTGGGAGCGGCAGGGTCAGCGTGCGGCCCTGGTCGCCGACGAGCACGCCGAGCGAAACGCCGAGGCCTGCCACGGCTCCCACAAGCGCGGCCAGGTGACCCACGCCGAGTGCGAGCCGGCCCGACCACCGTGCCAGCAGGGACGAAAGCCCCCCTGCCCCGTAGCACGCAGCCATCAGCAGCGTGCCCGTCACCAGCAAATCCTGGCCGGGTGGCGATGAGATCACGTCGGCATCAGCTGGGAAGCAGCCGGTTCAGGTCGTGCTAAGTTGTTGAGACTGCCATGTGCCTTCCCGGCTAAAGGTCCGAAAGCGGTGTCGCACTGCGGGCACGAACGTCCTTGACCTTCATGGCACTGATCAGTTCGCTCAACGATGCGTGAAGGGTGTCGAGCCTGCGTTCCGACACCTCGGAAAGCGCCTGTTGCAATACGCCAATCAAGGGACGTGGGGCGTGCTTCAATGCGTTCGCGCCTTTCGCGGTGGCATAAAGCTGCACCGTCCGCTGGTCCTGGCGCGTGCGTTTGCGCGAGATCAACGCCAGCGCGTCGAGCCGGCCGATCAGGTTGCTGGTCGTCGAGGCGTGAATCGCAAGAGCGTGGGCGAGTTCGCTCACCTTGGCGCCGGGGTGCGCGGCGATATGAGAAAGCGCCCAGAGCTGTGCGCCGCTAACGCCCGACTTACGCTCGACCTGCTGATAATGCTGGCGGACCGACTTGATCACAATCCGGAATTGCCCGAGGACCGCCAGCATTTTCTGGTCTCGCTTCGATGACCTTTCGGTGTCGGCACGGATTCGCCTAGGTGCGTCCCTTTTCCGGCGTTCTGTCGCCATCTGTCTCAATCCTTAATCTGATTGATTACCGTTTTTCGCGCGGCCCGTCGCGTTCAGACAGCGCGAGGATACCCGCTATACGGCTCAATGGAAAGACTGCTTGGTGCGCACGCATAAAGATCAAGCCAGTCCGGCTGCGGGGAATATGCAAATAGGATTGCACAAAACCATTTTGTATGATACAAATACCCTAGACGCCGAGGCAGACGGGTTGTTTCACTCGATCAACCCCCGTGAGGGACATGATGAACACGTTGAGCGACCATCAAATCCTGAGAGCAGGCGCATGTGCTCTGGTGTTTTCGCTGCTTGCTGCATGCGCAACCGAACAGGTCAAGGAGTCCCAGGAGGCGCCGGCTGCTTCGAAGCCGGTGCCCCTGGCAGCGCGGCCCGCCCCAGCTGCTCCGCGAGTGGTCGCGCAGCCAGTCGCGCCCAAGCCCGCTGCAGTAAATCCGCTCAATGATCCGAACAATATTCTGTCCAGGCGCAGCGTCTACTACGACTACGACGAATACACCGTCAAACCGGAATTTCGACCGCTCCTGGAAGCACACGCGATGTACTTGAAGCAGCATCCGGGGGCGAGCGTGACGATCGAAGGCAATTGCGACGAACGTGGCAGCCGCGAGTACAACCTCGCGCTGGGGCAAAAGCGAGCCGAGGGCGTGCAGAGACAGATGATACTGATGGGAGCTGGCTCGGGCCAGATCGAGGCCATAAGTTACGGCGAGGAAAAGCCCAAGGCACTCGGACACGATGAAAAGTCCTGGGCGCAGAATCGGCATAGCGACATCGTTTACAAGCGGGCGCAATAAGGACTCTAACCGGGAGCCCTGCCGGCCTGTTATACGTGAGGGGAAGGATTTGAGGCGGGGGGCCCGCCTCTTTTTTTTCTATCGGGACAAACGATCTGACACAGTACTTGCTAGCTGTTTTCGGGGTTGATTAACGGCACTGACACAGCGCTGGTAGACTTCATTTCAACTCCGGTCACCGCCCGGTTCAAAAAAAATGACATTCGCGAACAACGGCGCTGCGGTCGATGAAGTAGAGGTGTTTGGAGTCCCTGAACCCGCCTCGCTCTCATTGCTCGGCCTTGGCCTATTCGGACTCGGATTCAGCAGACGCAATCGCGCCGCCTGATCCGTGTTTTGACTCGGATTGATTTTCCTTCTCCAGTATTCGTGTTTCTAGGGCACGCGGGGTAGACTGCAATCACCGGCCGCAGGCGCGGACACGAGGTCCCGCCGCGGCGCCGGTCATCACACTGGGGAGGATGCAATATGCGTAAATATATTCTGAGTTCCATGGCAGTGAGTGCAGCGGTTCTGTTCGGCGCGCAGGCCCAGGCCCAGGCGCCGGCAGCGGCGCCGGTATCCGATCAGATGCCGTTCGACATTCCGTACGGCCCCTCGATCACGGCGGACAGGGCGGCGGAAATCGTCAAAGCCATCGTGGCGGAAGCGAAGAAAGGCTCGCGCAACTGGAAGCTCGCGATCTCGGTTGTCGATCCATCGGGAGACCTGGTCTATTTTTACAAGATGGACCACACCCAGGTGGGATCGGTGACCATTTCGCAGGGCAAGGCGCGCACTTCCGCGCGCTACCGGCGCCCGACGCAGATCTTCTCCAACGTCATGCAGACGCCGGCGGGCGCCTACATCGCGACCCTGGACGCCGTGCCGCCGGTGGCATCGCCCGGCGGCTTCCCGTTGATCGAAGGCGGCAAGATCATCGGCGCGGTCGGTTGCAGCGGCGCGACCGGCGACCAGGACGGCGTCGCCTGCAAGGCCGGCGTCGACACGGTCAAGTAAGGATGAAGAGGCGTGACGCGATATGGTTGCTTCTTACGCTCGGTGTCACGCCCTTCTCGTCCTTCGCCCAGCAAAAGGGCAAGGTCTGGCACATCGGCTACTTGTCGCCAGGATCCGGCTCGAACGAATTCGACGAAGCCTTTCGCGACCAACTGCGCGGCCTGGGATACATCGAAGGGCGCAATCTTTCCATCGAGTATCGCTGGGCCGGGAAGGCAGATCGCCAGACGGAACTGGCTGCGGAGCTGGTCCAGCTAAAGGTGGACGTCATCGTGACGCCGACTACATTTGGCGCCACGATGGCCAAGCGCGCTACGAGCACCATCCCCATCGTCATGGTAGCGTCAGACCCCGTCGGCGCCAGCGTCATTACCAGCCTCGCCCGCCCGGGCGGCAACGTCACGGGCATGAGCATCCAGTCGACGGACCTTTCCGCTAAGCGAGTCCAGTTGCTGCGCGAGATCCTCCCTGGCGCCACACGGGTTGCGGCACTCTTCTCCAGATCTGGCGCCGGTAGCTCCACGCTGGTTGTTCTTGATCAGATCCGGACGGCGGCACAGCAGATGGGCATCACGGTCGTGGAGCAGAGTGTGAGCGAGGCCGAGGCGCTTGCGGGTGCGTTTGCGGCCATGCAACGCGAGCGCGCCCAGGCGCTGATCGTGCAACTCTCCCCGTTCACCAATGACCACCGCAAGCGAATCGTGGAACTCGCGGCAAAGCACCGACTGCCGGCGTTGTTCGAATCTCGCGCCTTCGTCGATGTGGGTGGCCTTATGTCCTACGGTCCCAACCTCCCGGAGATATTTCGCCGTGCTGCGTTCTATGTGGACCGAATTTTCAAGGGCGCCAAGCCTGCCGATCTGCCGGTGGAGCAACCGACCAAATTCGAGATGGTGATCAACATGAAGACCGCCAAGACGCTGGGCCTCACGATCCCGCAGTCGATCCTGATCCGGGCGGACGAGGTAATTAAATGAATCGGCGCCATGCGGTACTTGCGTTGCTAGCGCTCGCGGGCGCACCTCGCGTCTCCTTCGCCCAGCAGCAAGGCAGGGTCTGGCGAATCGGCGTTCTGTCACCGCGAGACCGCCTGGGTTAAACAATAATACCGCCCAAATTCCGCTCGGATCTCGAGCTTGGGCGAGGGAGTGGACCTGAAAGTGAACATAATCCAGATTGTGCGCCGCTGCAATCGCCTGACTGCGCCTGACTGCGCCTCGGCCCCGCGGCGTTCTGAATTTGCACTCGGATTGATTTTCCCTTCCCTTCCTATCCCTTGAGCTATGCCGCATGCTTGAGCAACGGCCAGCGCAAGTCGATCTCGTCCCAGGGCACGTACACGAGGCCGGCGGCGTTCTTTTCGATCACCGTCCATTCGATCATGGCGCTCACGTCTTTGTGCACGTTGCGGTAGTGGCGCCCGAGCCGCTTGGCGAGCGCGTAGATCGAGAGCGGGCCCGCAGCCTTCAGGGCCTCCACCAGCTCCCAGCGCTTGGGCGTGAAGACCTCGCCGAACTGCGCCATGGTGCGAAAGCCGATGCCGAAATAGGGCTTGACCCCACGGCGGGCCTGAATCGCCCGCATGGTGTGCGCCGCCGCGCCGAGCGATGCCGCGATAGGCTCTCCGATCTTGACCTCAAGTTTCATCACGTTCGATCTCCTTCACGTCGTTCCAGAAGTCGGCGAAGAGCTGCTCGATGCTAACCCAGTCATATGGCATTTCGCGGCCGCGAACGTGCTTGTGGTCGCCCTTGCCGCGCTCGTTGTCGTAGCCCACGGCACGTCGCCCGCGAATCACGTACACCAGCCGGTACTTGAATGGGTGCTGCGACGCAGGCACTGGCTTGGGCGCTTCCCAGATCACGACTTCCACCACGCCGCGGCCCCAGACCTCGCGATCGCGTCTGACGAGCTTCGCCTTCATGGGGCCCATGATGCCCTCCACTATGGGGCGCGTCAAGCCCTATAACGGCGGCTCTCGATTCCGTGCACCCCACGCCCGGCGGTGAGATCGTGCCAGAGAGTCGCAAAATCTTAAACAATAATACCGCCCAAATTCCGCTCGGATCTCGAGCTTGGGCGAGGGAGTGGACCTGAAAGTGAACATGATCCGGATTGTGCGCCGCTGCAATCGCCTGATTGCAGCGCGCCCGCGCGGCGTTCTGCATTCGGACGCGGATTGATCTTCCCCCTGGGCGTGTGCGCGCCGCACCGGGCGGCCCTTACGGGTGTCCACGCCGGCAGTGTCCCTACCCGCCAGCAAGATTGCGTAACACGTACTGCGCCAGGGCTTCCCAGAACTTTGCACCGGAATGCTTCAGTGCGAGAGCCGAGACATCGGCAATTCCTTTGTGCAGGATCATCGACAGGAAAAGGACCGCGCAAAGAATGGCAAGCACTTGCAGCAGCGTTGCGAACGCGTTGCTGCGGTTGCCAACCGTCATTCGATGACCCGGTCGGCACGCGCAAGCAGCGAAGGCGGCACGTTCAGGCCGATCGCCCGCGCAGCCGCGAGGTTCACCACCAATTCGAATTTCGATGCCTGATCCACCGGCAATGCCCTCGTTGACTCGCCTCGCAAAACGCGCGCGAGGACGTCGGCTCCACGCCGCAGGTCCTCGGCGGGGCTCGTCGCGTAGGACATCAGACCGCCCAGCTCGACCGCCTCGCGATCCCGATACACGACGGGAATCCGCTGCTTCATCGCTTCGTCGACGATGACCTGCGACTGGTCGCGCATCTGCAAGGTTCTGAACGAAGTCACGACAAGCAGTGCCTGAGCGCCGCACTTCGCCGCAGCCTGCACGCCCGGCCCCCAGCCGTACAAGGTGGGCTGGCGAATGAGTTCGATCCCGAGTTGTCCCGCCGCAGGCCGGGCCAAACGCAAAGCTGTCTCCACTGCGGGGTCGAAGTCCCACCCAAGCACCGCGACTCGATGCGCCGCGGGAATGAGCTCGTGCAACAGTACCAGCTGCTCGCCTATCAGCTCGAAATAGCGGTTCGTCACCCCGGTCGCGTTGCCGCCGGGAATGGGTAAGTCCTCGACAATTCCCGCAGCCACCGGGTCGGCGACCCACGCAAACACGATCGGCACCGATCGCGTCGCCGCTTGCACGCCCAGCGTGAGGTTCGTCGTGACGACGAATATCGCGTCGGCCCCTTTCGCAATCAGTTCCCGGGCGTAGCCCTGCGCACTATCCCTGGCGTCACAGTAGGCACCGGAAAACCTCGGCTCGATGGCGAGATTGCGACCGTCTACGAATCCATGTACGGCGAGCCGTTCCCGCAACGCCTCCAGGTATTCCTGCCCCGTCAGCGGGCTGAACGAACAGATCACGCCGACCCGGTAATCGTGCGCCACCTGCTGGGCCACGGCAAATCGCGTTGCCAGCAGTGAGCCGGCGGCGAGCAAGAACCGCCTGCGTTGAAGACCCCGTGAATGACGCCTGTGTGCCATCCCGCCGGGGAGATTACTCCTGGCGGGCCGGTTAATTGCAGCATCGCGACGCTTGTGCGAGATCACCGGTCGCATCGATGAACCGGGTTTGACGCCGGGTCGGGGAGTGTTCACAGTGCAGGTTAGGCGCCAACCTGCGCTCATGAACATCACCGATCCTCTCGCGCACCACGCACTCGCGCTCGTCGATCGCCCGGCGATCGTGCACGGAGGGCGCGTGGTGCTATACCGCGACCTCGATGCCCTGGTGCGCCACTCGGCCTCGCACCTTTATTCCGTGGGTCTCGCGCCTGGGGATGTGGCGGGCGTCGCAATGCGCGACGGTATCGAGCATGTCGTGATGTTGTGCGCCCTGGCGCGAGCCGGCATCGTGATTCTCCCGCTCGACTGGCGCTGGACGGTGGCGGAGCAGCAGAGCGTCGCTGCTCACTTCGGCGCGAAGCTGCTGCTGGCGGAGCCGGGCGCCCAGCACCCGCATCAGCCGCCTTGCGTGGCGATCGACGATGCGTGGCACGATAACGTGCGCCGCGCGGATGCCGGGTGCGAATTTCCGGCAGGCGACCTGCCGCTGCTCATGTCGCTGTCCTCGGGCACGACGGGGCGGCCGAAAGGCCCGCGCATCAGGCACAGCCAGTTCCTCGCGCGTTTCCGAGTGATGTGGGTCAATCTCGGTTTCAACAGCCAGGACCGGTTCCTGTCTGCCACGCCTCTGTATTACGGCGGCGGGCGCACGTTCGCGCTGCTGATGCTGCACTCTGGCGGAACCGTGTTCATGTTTCCCCCGCCTTGCGAGCCGGAGCAGTTGTGCGAGGCGGTCGCGCGGCACCGCATCAGCGCGCTGTTCCTCGTGCCCACGCTGCTGCGAAGGCTGCTCGCACTGCCCGACCAGTCCCTCGCGCCCCTGCGTTCGCTGCGGCTGCTGGTCTCCTCCGGTTCCGCGCTGCATCCGGACGAGCGCCGGATCATCCGCACGCGCATATGCCCCGGCTTCATCGAGTATTACAGTTCGACCGAGGGCGGCGGGGTCAGCTACCTCACCGCAGAGGACCCCGATCGATTCGGCGAATCGGTGGGCCGCCCGGTATTTGGGGTCGACGTGCAATGCGTGGATGAGAACCATCTTCCGGTTTCGGCGGGCCAGGTCGGCCGCGTGCGGTATCGCGGCCCCGCGGTGGCGGACGGCTTCTGGAACGACGCCGAAGCGAGCAGGGAAGCCTTTCGCGACGGCTGGTTCTACCCGGGAGACCTCGGCACGCTCGACAATCACGGCTACCTGTACCTCAAGGGCCGTGCCAAGGATATGATCATTCGCGGCGGCATCAACATCTACCCGGCCGAAGTCGAAGCCGTGCTGCAGGGCCACGCCTCGGTCGCCGACAGCGCCGTGGTAGCCTGGCCGTCGCGCGAGTTCAACGAAGAGGTCGCCGCCTTTGTGATACTCGGAGCTGCGGTCACGCCCGCCGAGCTGCGCCAGCTGTGCCGCGAGCGGCTCGCGCCCTACAAGGTGCCGCGCGAGGTGTTCATAGTTGACGACTTTCCCCGCAATGCGCTCGGCAAGGTGATCAAGACGGATTTGAGCGCCAAACTTCCTCCTCTCTGAATCCACTGAGTACAAACCATGCGAATCAAGATCATTTTCTGCGCCGTCTTTTTCCCGCTGTTTTCATCCGTGGCGATGGGGCAGGCCTATCCGGCCAAGCCGATCCGGCTGATCAGTCCCTGGGCGCCCGGCGGGCCGGCGGAGGCGCTCGCGCGCACCGTGACCATGAAGATGTCCGAGGCGCTCGGCCAGCCGATCATCATCGAGAGCAAAGGCGGCGCGAACGGCACCATTGGCACGGCCTTCGTCGCGAAGGCGGCGCCCGATGGCTACACCCTCCTGCTCTCGCACCTCGGGCCCACTGCAATATCCCCGGCCCTGCAGAAGGACATGCCCTACGATTCCATCAAGGACTTCGAGCCGATCTCTCAGGTCGTCTCCGGCCCGACGCTGCTTGTCGTGCGAAACGATCTGCCGGTCAAGAGTGTCGCCGAACTGCTCGCGCATGCGAAGGCGAACCCCGGCAAACTGAGCTATGGCTCGGTGGGGATCGGAAGCACCACCCACCTGGCCGGCGAGATGCTGAACATGACCGCCGGCATCGATACCCTGCATGTGCCCTACAAGGGCTCGACGCCGATCCTGGTGGATCTGATGGGCGGACGGATCGCGTTCGCGTTCATCGGCATTTCGGGTTCGTTGCAGCAGGCGCGTGCCGGGCAGATTCGGGCGATCGCGATCAGCACGCTGCAGCGCTCGGCGAGCGCTCCGGACATCCCGGCGGTCGCCGAGACGCTGCCCGGCTTCGAGCTCAACTCCTGGTACGGAATGATGGCGCCTGCAGGCACGCCGAAAGCGATCGTCACCCGCCTGAACCAGGAACTCGGCAAGGCCCTGCGCTTGGCCGACGTGATCGAATGGATGAAGCAGAACGGCCTGGACCCGCGCGGCACCACACCCGAGGAGCACGGCGCCTATATCCGGTCCGAGATTGCGAAGTGGGCGAAGATCGTCAGGGATGCAAAGGTCACGGTCAACTGAAATGCACGCTGGACTCGCCGGCCGCATCGCCGAGTTCGCCTGCCGTTTCCAGTGGCGTGACCTTTCGCGTCCGAGACAACGCAAGGCACGATGGTTTCTCGCGGATTTTCTCGCCACCACTCTCGCAGGAAGCACGCTGCCCGAGGCTGCAAGCGGCTACGTGCTCGCGCAGCCCGGCAGCGTGACGCTGCCGGGCGACACGCGAGGTCTGTCCCCGGAGTCGGCGGCCGTCGCGATGGGTTGCGTGGGTGCGCTGCTGCAGATTCACGACGGCTTCGGCGGCGGCGGCAACCATCCTTCGAGCGCGATCATCGCGGCACTCTGGGCCGCGCACGGCGATCGGCCGCTGCGCGAATTGCTCGTACCGGCCGCGATCGGTTACGAGGTCGCGAACCGCGTTGCAAGCTGCACGCATCCGGCGATGACGCTCGCCGGCGCGGCGCCAACGTCCATCACCGGCGCCATTGGGGCGGCCGCAGCGCTCGGCCGGCTGCGGGGACTGGCGAGCGAGCAACTCGCCGATGCGATCTCCATCGCCGGCTTCACGGCACCCGTCGCGGCGCTGCGCGGGCTGACCGAGCATGGTTCGGTCGTGCCGCTGCACGGCGGGCTTGCGGCACGATGCGCAATCGAGGCAGTGCGCCTTGCGCAAGCCGGGCTTGCGGCGGGAGGGCATCTGCTCGAAGGAGGCAGGGACCCCGGCCTGATCCAGTTCCTGCGCGGCGATCCGCATGCGCTCGCACCGGAAACCTGGCGCGGGGAGATGCTCGACGGCGTGTACTTCAAGCCGCTGCCGGCGTGCCGGCACGCGCAGCCCGCCGTGGAGGCCGCCCTCGCGATCCTGCGCGATGGACCACTGGATTTTCGTTTGATCAGGGAAATCCGGATAACGACCTACCCCGTGGCGTTGATGTTCGGGGATCCGCCGCGCGCCGCGCATGAACTCTACGACCGCCTGATGAGCATGCCCTGGGCAATCGCGAGTTGCCTGGTACACGGAGGATTTGGATTCGACAATGTAACCGCACCTGCACGCGATGCGCGAATCGAGGCACTGTATGCAGTGATGCGAAGCCGCGTGGACGAGGGCTTTTCTGCCGATTACCCGGGCCGGCTCTCAACTCGCATCGAAGTCGAGATGAAAAACGGGGAGACCAGAGCGGGCGAGTGCCGCATGGAATACGGCGTGCCTGCGGAGTCCGGGCCATACTCGCCGCCGGGCACCACCACGCGGCCGCTCGATGAAGAGGGCATGCGCGCCAAGTTTTTCGATCTCGCCTGCCGCCGCATTTCCCGCGCCGAGGCCGAGACGCTGCTGGACGAGATCTTCGAGCACGAGGATAGACCATGAAGAACAAATACGACATCGCCGCCATCGACATCATCGCGAATCTCTGGACGCCGGAATCGAACCGCATCCGGCCGAAGCGCGACGCCTTCTACCACGGCAAGATGAAGGTCGACAAGCAGACGGCGAAGGGTATTACGCATGAGGACATGCTGCGCCGCATGGACGCAGCGGGAATCGAACGCGTGTTTCTCGCCGCCACCAAGGTGGGGCGCCTCGGCCATCCGGCCTGTTATCACATTCCCTACGAAATGGTCGCCAAGGCGGTGAAGCGCTACCCGGACCGCTTCTACGGCCTCGCGGGCCTCGACCCCTGGGAGGGCATGCAGGGGGTGCGGGCGCTCGAGCATGCGGTGAAGGACCTCGGTTTCATCGGCGCGCATTTCT
The DNA here is from genome assembly GCA_016195915.1 of Betaproteobacteria bacterium. GTDB lineage: Bacteria > Pseudomonadota > Gammaproteobacteria > Burkholderiales > SG8-39 > JADGRQ01. The sequence continues at coordinate 53,137 of JACPYS010000049.1, forward strand.
ATCCGCACTGGTACGAACTCGCGCCCGACCACGCCAAGTGGTATCCGTTTTACGCAAAGTGCTGCGAACTGGACATCCCGGTGCAGATGCAGGTCGGCCAGTCGATGATCTACGACCCGGACTACCGGCTCAGGAGCGTGGGGCGGCCGATCACGCTCGATGCGGTCGCCTGCGATTTTCCAGAACTCAAGCTGGTCGGGATACACGTCGGCATTCCCTGGACCGACGAGATGATCGCGATGGCATGGAAGCACAAGAACGTCTACATCGGCTGCGATGCGCACAGTCCGAAGTACTGGCCCGAGTCGTTCGTGCGTTACATCGGCAGCTTCGGCCAGGACAAGGTTCTCTTCGGCACCGACTTCCCGATCCTCGATTTCGAACGCACGCGCGCCGAGATCGAAGCGCTCGGACTCAAGCCGGCGGCGAAAACGAAACTCCTGCGCGATAACGCGATCCGCGTGTACAAGCTCAAATGATGCAACTCGAAATCACCCCTGAGCTTGCGGAACTGCGCACTCATCTCCGGCGCTTCACGGCGGAAAAGCTTGAACCACTGGCGCGCGAGATCGACCGCAGGGGTGAAGTGCCGCAGTCCGCGGTCGATCTGCTGCGCGAGCACGGCTATCTCGGCATGCGTCTTCCCGCCGAATACGGGGGCGGCGGCTTCGACCTGCCGACCTACTGCCTGGCGCTGGAGGAATTCGCGCGCTCGCATCGCATGTTCACACTGTTGCTCGATGCCACCAGCGGCCTGAATCCGATCGCGATCGCGCGCTACGGCAGCGAAGCGCAGAAGAAGAAATACGTCGCCGGCCTCGCCAACGGCACGCTGCGTGCGTCATTCGGCCTCACCGAGCCCGAAGCCGGCTCGGATTCCCAGGCGATGCGCACGCGCGCCGAACGGCGCGACGGCGGCTGGATGCTGAACGGGCTCAAGCATTACATCAGCGGCGCGCACCAGGCGGACGTGGTGATGGTGTTGGCGGTCAACGATGCCGCGAAACGCGCACGGGGAGGCATCACGGCGTTTCTGGTGGATCGCGGCACACCGGGCTTCGAGGTCACGCGCGTCGATACCACCATCGGCTCCGAGGCGATGAAACTCGCCGAACTGAGCATCGAGAACTGCTTCGTGCCGGAAGGCGCCGTACTGGGCGAAGTCGGGCAGGGCTTTCCGATCGCAATGGAATCGCTCGCGAGCGGCCGGCTTGGCGTGTCCTGCTCGTGCATCGGTGTCGCCGACCGTTTGATCGAGATGTCGAGCGCCTACGCCAAGGAGCGCAGCACCTTCGGCGCGCCGCTCGCCGAGCGCCAGGCGATCCAGTGGATGATCGCGGATTCGGCCGTGGAGCTGTCGATGGCGCGCGCCTATACGTACGAGACCTTGCGGCGTGTCGAAGCCGGGGAAGACGTAGGCACGGCGCCGAGCATCTGCAAGCTGTATTGCTCGGAAATGGTTGGGCGCGTTGCCGATCGCGCAGTGCAGATCCACGGTGGCATGGGCCTGTTGCGCGGCTATCCGGTGGAGCGCTTCTACCGCGACGTGCGGCACTACCGGATCGGCGAAGGCTCGTCGGAGATCCAGCGCATGCTGATCGCGCGCGAGCTGTTGCGCTGAATCCGATAGCCTCATCCCAGCGGCAGGCGCGTTACAAGATGACTCAGCTACGCAAAACGTTGAGACGCAACACCATTCGAGAATCTTGACGCACGCTGCGTTGCAACAAGTCCTTGCGCACCCACCTCACCGCAGGCCGACCGAGCCGTCACTTTTGCGCTGTGGCGAGGCCCGCAGGGCCGCCATTGACCTTGATCGCGCCGGTCTTCCTCAACACCCTGCCGTCAAAGCTCAGGATCTCGAGCTCCTTTTCGATCATGCTCTGCACGACAAGCGTCTTGCCGTCGCGGCTCCACGCCACACCCTGTCCCCAATGGCCGACTTTGGCCTCGGCGGCGAGCGTGAGCGTCGTCCCGTTGATGCGAAACACTTTGACCGATCCAAAGTCGTTGAAGGCCTGGTGCGACTTCGGCCGCTGCGAGCCGTTCTGGATGGTCACAGCTGCGTAGGACCCGTCGGGCGAGATGGCTACGCCCTCCGGAATCTGTCCCACGGCGACGGTGTCGACGATTCGCGGCGGCTTCATTTTCAGATCAATGACGTTGATCGAGTCGGTATCACCCTGCCCCCCACCTTGATTGACGAATACGGCCATGTCACCCTTGGAGCTGATATCGATGGCGTAGGGCCGTATTCCCCCGACCATGTATTGCTTGGTGTCTTCAACCTTGCTGCCATCGACCGACAGTACTGATACCTTGTGGTCACCGTCGCGCGTGACCAGCACCGTCTTGCCGTCGGGAGTGAACGCGGCGTGACTCGGCCCGGACTTGGCGTCGCCGAGTTGAAGCTTTCCGGCGGCCGTGAGCGTCTTGCCTGATATGGTAAAGATCGAGACGCTGCCCTCGGCACGGTTGGCGACGAGCGCCACTGTGCCGGCGCGATTGATCGATACCCCAGAGGCGCCCAATCCGGCCTCCAGCGTCGCGATCACCGCAGGCGGCGACGCCTTGAGATCGATCACGGTCAGCCGGTTGTCGGGTGCCGTCTTCTTGGGATCGGCGGGATCGATCTTCACGGGCCCCGCCACCAACGCGAAACTTTCATCGGGCGCGATCGCCACGTTCTGCGGCGGACCAACCACACTGGATGGCGCATTGACTTCGCCGACGACTCTGGGCGGCGAGACGCCAAGATCGACGATTGTGACCGTGTCCGGCGGCGGATTCTGAACGATCTGGTTGACGCCGTTGACGTTGACGACCTTGTTGTCATTGGCCGATACCGCGAGCTGTGCCGCGGCATCGAACGACGGGAGCGACAAGGTAACGAGCGCAACCGCAAGCCCGATGGAATACGCCAATCCGCTGACCACCAGACTGAAACATTTCTTCATAGCGCCTCCTGGCTAAGGGTGGAGAGTCAGTAGTGTCGGGTAGAACTTGGGGTTTAGGCAACAACTGCTCGATCAAGCGGGCCGCTTCGTCGGGGTTCACCGCACCGCCACGCACTCGCCATAACGCTCCGTCTCGCGCGACCAGGCAAGTGCACCGGCCGGGGTACCACGCGCCCGCCTAAGCGAACCTGAAAACAGGGATCGCGTACGTTCTTCGACAAGAAAACGTGGTCTGTCCCGGTTTATTGACCGAAGAGAGAACTATGAACAAAATAGACAATATGGATGAAAGCAAGGTATTCACCGCCACCGCCGCCAAGCAGCGTTTCGGCGAACTTCTCGAGCGCGCGGCGCACGGGCCGGTGGGGATCGTGCGCCACGGGCGCATCGTGGCCTATGTGGTGCCGCCGGAGGGCGCCGCGCCATCTCAGGTCGCCAACGAGGCCATGCTGCGCGCGCGCGCGCTGCAAGTCGACAAGGACGACGCGCGCAGGCGGGATCACGTGGAGTTCGCGAAGACGGTGAGCCCGCGCGACCGGACGCGCGCGCGGGGGATCGTGGCGCGCTGGGAAGCGGAGAAGTTGTGCAGCCCCGTCTACATCAAGGCATGGCGCGCGCTGCTGGGTCTGCCGCGCGCCGCGTTGCGCGCCAAGCTCGAAGCGCGCGATAACTTCACCCGTGTGCTGCTGGCGAACTCGCCGCTCACGCCGCTGATTGCCCGGCGCCGGCGCGACGCGGCATGACGCTCGAGGCGCTCGCGCGGCTGCTGAGCGCGGCGGCACGCGCGACCAGTCACCGGCATTTCGTGATCGTCGGCAGCTTGAGCGCGATCGGCGCGTCGACCGATCCGCCAGAGCGCATGGTGCAATCGATCGACGTGGACCTGTTCCCGAAGCTCGATCCCGAGCGGCTGCAGGAGATCAATGCGGAGGTCGGCGAGGGCTCCGATTTCCACTTCGACCACGGTTACTATGCGGATGCCTTGTCGCCGGCGACGCTTTCGCTGCCCGCACAATGGGAATCGCGCCTCATCCAGATGCCCCTCGCTGGCGGCGTCACGGCGTGGTTCCGCCGCTGCCTCGAAGCTCGTGCGCAGCGCGCAGAACGACCTGGAGTGGGTTGCCGCGGGGCTGCAGGCGGGGATTCTTTCGGCCGAGCGCATCGCTGCGCGCCTGCGTTCGATCGTGAACGCACTGGCGGGCGAGGTTCCCCGGGCGCTGGAAAATCTCGCCGCGCTCGGGAACAAGCGATAGAAATTTTCCGCTGCTCGATCATCTGCGTCGCCTGCAACAGGAAAGTGGGCGGCAGCTCGATGCCCAGCCCGCGCGCCGTTCTGCATTTGGACTCGGATTGATTTTCTATCCCTTGGAGTCGCCTTCATTACGGCGCTCGTCGTGCGCGTACCCGGGCAGACGATGATATCGGGCTTGAGCGCCACCAGCTGCGCGGCAAGCGCAGGCAGTTTCGCTGCGTCGCCACGCGAGTAGCGTGCCACGTAGATGACATTCCGGCCCTCGACAATTGCGAGTTCGCCGAGGCGCTTGCGAAAGCTCTGTCGCGATTGATCTCGGGCGCCTTCCACGGCGTCGTCGAGGATCGCGATGCGGTAGATTCGACTGGCCGGCTGGCCTCGCACGCCGACCGCAAACAGCAGCGCTGGCGCTGCGGGCAGGAATGGACGCCGCTTTACTCGAACGGATCGCGTCTACCGAGCCGTTTCTGCGAGCTGACGAACGTGCAGCAACTCGTTGGAGGTCAGGGGCTCGATTTGAGATTCGCGCACGGTGACCACCGCCACGGTATTCCCCACCGCATCAAAAACTTCCAGACTGTAGCCGGGCTCCTGGCCCGGCCTTCCGCCGTGATACTCGACGACGGTAACCACGTCTCCGCTGCGAAGCCGATGCGCCGGCAGATCTGTCTTCAGTGCGACGCGGCTGAACAATTCGTAGGTCATGTCTTGTCCGGATAGAGGGTGATGAATTTTGTCCGGCCGGTTGCGTCCTCGGCCATCCATATCGTCACGACCTGCAGGTCGCGGCCGTTCGGTCCGGTGAGCACGCCTGCCACAGCGAATTTTGGACCGTATTCGGTATTCTCGATGAGTTCAGCTTCGAGCGGCATCAACTGCTCCCGGATGTCTTCCATCAGCCTGACGGCATTTTCCGCAGTGTAACCCACTTGCGCGAGATAGGCCGACTTGTCATCCTCCGGCCGCCATCGAAGCAGGTATTCGGTAAGCTTCTCCTGAGCGATGAGCAAGTCACGTGGCAGCCGCATCGTTGAATCTCAGGCGCCCGATCCGGTCATTGCCATGGCAGCCCGTGTGCTTACTCGATTACCTCATCGGCGCGAAGCCGCACCGACCCCGGAATCTTGATGCCAAGCGCGCGGGCGGTCTTCAGGTTGAGCACCGTCCGTATGATGCTTGACTGCTCGACGGGAAGATCCGCCGGCTTTCCGCCTTGCAGGATTCGATGTACGTAATCGGCGGCACGCGAGTACAGCAGTTGGATGTCCGCTGCGTATGAGAGGAGTCCGCCCGCGTCCACATATTCACGCCGCTGGTATACGGCGAGAAGTCTGTGCTGCGCCACAAACTGCACGATCTGATCACGGTGTTGCAGAAGCGGCCCGGATGCGCCGACGATGAGTCCCCGCACGCGCTCGCGCTTGATGGTCTCCAAGGACCGTTCGAGTTCGAACCGCTGGCGGCCGTCGAGCATCCGGATTGTCACTTTCATGACGCGCGCGTGCTCCTCGAGCTTGCGGAACGCCGCCGCCGACGCCTTGTTCGATGCGTCGATGAGGTAGGCAAGCTGGGTCGTGCCGGGAGATATCTCGCGCAGAAGTTCGAGCAACTTTCCTCCGATCTCGACGCTCAGGATCGAAGTTCCTGTCGCGTTTCCGCCCGGACGCGCCAAGCTCGCCACGAGCCCACTGCCGACCGGGTCTCCGGCCGAAGCGAACACGATCGGAATGCTCGAAGTCGCCTTCATCGCCGCGATCGTCGGTGGGGTGCCTGTACAAACGATGATGTCGGGCTTGAGCGCCACCAGTTCCGCCGCGAGCGCGGGCAGCCGCTCCGAGGCACCGCGAGCGTAACGCGCCTCGTAGGCGACATCGTTGCCCTCGGCAAGGACAAGTTCTCTGAGCCGATTGCGAAAGACGCGCCACAAATGATCGCGTGCGCCTTCCACGGCGTCGTCGAGGGTCGCGATCCGGTAGACGCGCTTGGCCGGTTGCGCGAGCAGCGCGTGCGGCGACGCGAGGGCACCGCCCGCCAGAATGACAAAGGTGCGACGACTGACGCGGGGACGCATCACGGAAAAAATATGTCCGTATTCAGGACGCGGGTCAGCGCCTTGGCCGCGGCGTCGTCGAACTGCCCGGACTTCGCCACCCAGCCGATCAGATACCGGATGAGCGTTTTGGGTACGCTGACGTTGACGTTGTGGTGCGACATATAGTTAACCGTTAACCAAGAATACCGCCCGAATTCCGCTCGGATCTCGGGCTTGGGCAGGGGAGCGGATCCGAAAGTGAACATAATCCGGATTGTGCGCCGCTGCAATCGCCTGACCGCGCCGTGCCCGCGCGGTATTCTGCATTTGGACTCGGATTGACTTTCCTTCTATCTCTTGCCGGACTGGCGCACCAGGGGATCGGACCGCATGCCCTGGCGGTAGCGTGACGATTCTCGATCTGGTGTGCGCGCCGGCTTGGCGGGTGCTCGATGTTCCGTCCGGGCTGCCGCGCATTGCCGAGCTGCTCAGGAAATACGCCGATCGGCCGATGGATTTCGCCGACGCCTCGCTGGGATGGGCGGCGGAGCAAAGCGCCGCGCGCGATTGGTCACGTCTGAGGCGACGCCGCGGCGTGGCCGATGAAAGAAAGCGGGGAGAAGCCAGCAACCGGCAAGCAGAAACCGGCAAACTTCCACAAGCAACCGCCCGGGCCGTTCAGCAACCATCAAACGGTGCGGCCCGGGTCTGCGGCCGCTGTAGCCAGCAAGCCCCGTAGGAGCCGAGTCGGTTTCAATGACCGATGGCGAAGCCCCTCCCCGACCGCGTGCGATCACCGGCCAAGGCCGGCGGGCCCGATGTGCGGCGGCACCGGACCGGCGGGCGGCTCAAGCCGCCAGCCCCGCGATTCCCAGGACTTCCTGCGGCAATTCGATCTCGAGCCGGTCACGGTTGAGATCCGCGATGTCATCGAGCAGCCGCGTGGCGCGCGTCTGCTCGCTCGCCAGCTTCGCGCGCAGCATCTCGACGAAGGGCTGGTCGGCCGTCTGCAGCGTGACGCTGCGCGACGCATGCCGGCCGAAGCCGAACGGCTCGGTCTCACCGATCAATTGCGCGGGTAGCGAGCGCACGCCCTCGGGGCGCACCATGTCTGCCCTCTGTCCGTCGAGCAACGCCTTGTAGAGCGCGGCGCGGCGTTTGGCCGCCTCCGCCTCGGCAAGCTTTCCGGAAATGCCGAGTTGGGCGTTCTTCAGTGCAAGGGCGGAGCGAATCGCGGCCACGGCGTGAGCCCCGATCTCGACCAGTGCCAGATCAGCGGCAGCGCGGTGCACGATCTCGGCAGCTTTCTCCTCGATCCCTTCTCTGTTCCACGACGAGATGGTCGTAGACGTGAAGGCGGCCTTCACGTTGGCCTCGCGCTCTTTGAGCGCCGCGTTGATCCGCTCGGCAACCTTGTGCCAGCGGGTGAGTGTAAGCAGGTAGTTCATGTGATTGCTCTTGATCCATGCAGAACAGGGTTACGAGGTGGCGAACGTTACGCGCGCGATTTCACGCACGCAAGAAATTTTCTCTCCGAGTGTCGCATTCGAGCAACACAAATCGACAGGAGTGTCGTATTGTTCAATATATTAAACATTCTTCAAGGACGTGCCATGCGAATTCAGGAGCTCGGCTACAGGATCCGGAAGGCAAGGCGCGCGCGCGGGCTTACGCAAGCACAACTGGCTCGTACAGTGAGCCTGTCGCGCACTACAATCAATCAACTTGAAAATGGTCTGTTTCCGGATATCGGCGTGAGAAAGGCACAAGCGGCATTGGAAGCACTTGGCCTCGAGCTGTGCATCCGGCCCGCGCAGAGAACGCGACGGCCGGACTATGTGCGCATGGCCTGCAGTTCCGCGAGCGTGAGCTACAGGGAGAAGCTCTCGGAGGGCGAACTCGTGCGCGCGCTTCTTACCGGACGCATCCCTCCGCGCAGGCGCCCGCATCTGCGCATGCTGCTCGAGGAATCGCCATTCGACGTGCTCAAGGGCACGCTGGACGAGATCGGCAAGTACGCCCGGCCTGGCAGAGTCGCGGGAAACCTGCTCGCTATCGCTGAATCGCTCGGCTCTTCGCGCAAGCTGCAAAGATGGCTGGCGAGTTTCTGAGCCACTGGCAGGCGCTGTTCGCCCGGGCACTCGCGATCCTGGAAGCGCCGGCAGGTGCTGCGCGCGCCGACGATTGGAGCCTGGGCGGGGGAACCGCGCTGATGATCAAGTTCCGCCACCGGGTGAACACGAACATCGGCATCTGCCTCGTCGATCCGCAGATGCTGAGGGATCTGTCGCCGCGACTCAACCCGGCGGCGGCGGATCTCACGTGGGGCTACGTGGAGCATGCCCGCTTCATGCGGCTGTATCTTCCTGAAGGCGAGATCGACTTCACGGCCTCGGCCAGTCTGACGCCAAATCCCGCAACGGTTACCCGCATCCTGGGGCGCGAGGTGAGGATCGAGACGCCGGCGGAGATCGTGGCCAAGATGATCTGGCACCGGGCCGCGTCGCTCGCAGCCCGGGACGTGTTCGATCTGGCCTGCGTCGTGGAACGCGAACCAGCGGCGCTGCTGCGCATCCCCGAAATCCTCGCCGCCCGCCGGATGGTTCTGTTGCAGCATCTCGAACAACAGGAGCAATTGCTGCGCGAGGATTTCGAGGCCTTGGACGTGCTCGACTACCGGCCGGAGTTCGATGACTGCCTCGCGGTAATCGCGCGTGCGCTCGCGGAGATCGCTCCGCGAACGCCGCACCGGGTCGAACAGACGCTCGCCCGTTACGATCTTCCGCCGGGCCTGATCCAGGCGCAGGCGCGTCGCGGGACTGCTGCCGGGCGGTCGCTGTATGTATCCCGGTCCAGCGCACGCTTCCGCGGCAGCGACAATTCCCCGGCGACGTGGGACGTCATTCCAAACTCCAGACAGGGACCGAGCGCATACTTTCCGCCATGACCGACAATACCGAGATTCTGAGGTACGCATCGAGCGGCGCCTCGAACTGACTTCGGTCTGGCCGGAGCCGCTCGCTCCGATGCGCCAGAGCCCAGCGCGATGAGAAGCTTGCGACCTGCGTACATGTCCCTTGCCAGTCTGCAATTCATTCAGTCACGAGCCTTCCTCCGGCGTCGACATCGTTTGACGTCGGGTCGGCGATTGTTCACAGTGTACGTCACCGCTCAACGCCCGATGACGACATGGCCGTGACGATCGAAGCCGCATTGCGCGACGCGCTCGCGTGGTCGTTTGCGGCAGTGCCGCCGGCCGCCGTGGATGCGAAGGCGCGCGAACTGCTGCTGGATACGATCGGATGCGTGATTGCCGCGAGCATGGCGCCACGCTTGCGCGCGCTGGCGGGGCAGTTGGCCGCAACCGATCCGGGCGGCGTGTTGGTGCCGGGTTTCGGCGCATCGCTCTCGACCGGGTCGGCAAGCGCGCTGCTCGCCACTGCAGCCTGCTGGGACGAGGCCTGCGAGGGACTTGCGCGTGCGCACGGACGTCCCGGCGTGCCGGTGATCGCTGCCTGCCTCGCGCTTGCGCAGGTTCGATCCACGACGCTGAACGAATTGATCGCCGCAGTCGTCACCGGGTACGAAATCGGCGGACGTCTCGGAGAGGTGTTGCGCATTGCTCCCGGGATGCACGTCGACGGCACCTGGCCCGGGCTTGGCGTCGCCGCCGCGGCCGTGCGCTTGTCCGGCGGAAGCGCTGCGCAAGCGATGACGGCCGTGCGCATCGCCGCCTGCCAGATGCCGTACACGCTTTATCTGCCGGTGAAAACCGGCGCGGAGGCGAGGAGCACCTATCTCGCCCACTCGGCGCAGCTCGGGCTGCTCGCCGCAAACGCCGCGCTCGCCGGCTTGACGGCACCCGAAGGCGTTCTGGAGGAACTTCGCGCACGGGCGCTGGCTGGCGCGACGCGAACCGAGCGGGTCGCCCCAGCGGGCGAGTGGTTGATCAATGAGGCCTACCTCAAACCGTTCGCCGCGGTGCGCCACGTGCACTACGGCGCAGCAGCGGCGCTTGAACTGCGGCCACGGATCGCGGATCGGTTAAGCCGCGTCTCGCGAATCAGCTTATCGATCTATGCAGAGGCGCTCACCTACTGCGGCATTCGAGCGCCGGCCAACGCGATCCAGGCGCAGTTCAGCCTGTCCTATGGGATCGCATGCGCGCTCGTGGCGGGAGATCTCGCACCGTCTGCGTATTCAAGCGGCGCGCTCGAAAATACGTTGGTGCGCTCCCTCGAAGCGAAAGTCGAATTGGGGGAGGATGTGCTGATGACCCGGGCCGCCCGGCGCGGTGCGCACCTGACGGTGGAGCTCTACGGCGAGAGGCTCGAGCACCGCGTGGATCGCGTCGTCGGCGATCCATCGATGCCGATGACGCGCGAACAGGCGGTGTGGAAGTTCGTGCGTTACACGCGCCGCACGCCGCAGGACGCAGAATGGCTGCTTGATTCGCCGGGGGAGCGCGGCGTCGCTGCGCTGCTCGAGCGGTTCGCGCAGGAAACGGACTAATCGGCCCTGATGTTTCCAGCGCGGATCACGCGCGCCCACTTGTCGATCTCGGAGCGCAGGTGCCGGCCGAAGTACTCCGGCGTTTCGCCGATCGGAAACGTTGCGAGCGCGACCAGCCGCTCGCGCACTTCGGGCACGGCAAGACTCTTCACCGCGGCCGTGTTGAGCGCAGCCACGGCAGCGCGCGGCGTTCCCGTCGGCGCGACCAGACCGAGGAATCCGCCGCCCTCGAAGTCCGGCACGCCGGCTTCGCTGATCGTCGGAACATCGGGCAATCCGTCGAAGCGTCGCAGCGATCCGATCCCGAGGGCTTTGACCTTGCCCGCCTTGACGTGCGGGAGCACCGCAGCGACGTCCGAGAACATCACGTTCACCTGCCCGCCGAGCAGGTCGTTCACTGCCGGCGCCGCACCTTTGTACGGAATGTGGAGCAGGTCCACTCCGGCCATCATCTTGAACAGCTCCGCCACCAGATGGGCCGAGCTGCCATTGCCGTAGGAAGCGTAAGTTACGTACCAGGGCTTCGCCTTGGCCAGGGCAAGCAGGTCTTTCAGGTTGGACACGGGCACCGAAGGGTGGGCGACCAGCAGGCTCTGGTTGATCACCAGCAGGACCACCGGCGCGAAGTCCTTCGACAGGTCCCAGGACAGGTTCTTGCCGAGCGTCGTGTTGATCGCGGTGGCCGCGCTCGCGACCAGGAGCGTATGGCCGTCGGGGGCCGACTTCGCGACCGCTTCGGTGCCGGTGTTGCCGCCGGCTCCGGCGCGGTTGTCGATGATGACCGGTTGGCCGAGGAGCTCCGACATTTTCGGCGCCATGGTGCGCGCCACCACATCGGTTCCGCCGCCGGGAGGAAACGGCACCACTACGCGGATCGGCCGGATTGGAAAATCCTGCGCGAATGCGTGGGTGCAAATCAGCATCGAAGCGGCAAGGAACGCAAGGCGAGATCGCATGAAGATTTTCCGAATTGACGGTTGCCAATCATAAGTAATCGCGGCAGCGATGGAAATGGCCGGCGCGGCGGCCGTCCGAAGCAAGGATTGAGGCCGTTTACAGCGGATATTCGCCGATTTGCATTGCTGCCGCCGGTGCTAACGTGGTTTCGCCTGAAAAGGGCATGCATGTCGCGGCTGGGACTGCCCGGGCGGCGGTGGGCGACATCCGTATCGGACGCAAGGAGGGGCCCCATGATCGAACTGCTGGAACGCTACAAGAGCGAGTACGCGAAGACGCAAGACGACGAGATGTCAATCGAGGACTACCTCGATCTCTGCCGGCGTGATCCCGGCGCCTATGCGAGCGCGGCCGAGCGCATGCTCGCCGCCGTCGGCGAGCCGGAGACGGTCGACACGCGCAACGACCCGCGCCTGTCACGCCTGTTTTCCAACCGCGTCATCAAACGCTATCCGGCTTTCGCCGAATTCTTCGGTCTCGAGGACGTGATCGCGCAGATCGTGTCGTTCTTCAAGCACGCCGCGCAGGGCCTGGAGGAGCGCAAACAGGTGCTCTACCTGCTCGGACCGGTAGGCGGCGGCAAGTCCTCGATCGCCGAAAGATTGAAGCTGCTGATGGAAGCCAGAGCCATCTACGTGCTGAAGGGATCACCGGTGAACGAATCGCCGCTGGGCCTGTTCGCGCCCGCGCAGTACGGCGCCGTGCTCGACAAGGACTACGGCATCCCGCGGCGCTACCTTACCGGTGTCATCTCGCCGTGGGCGATCAAGCGCATGGCCGAATTCGGCGGCGATATCACGCGTTTCCGCGTCGCGCGCATCCAGCCCTCGGTGCTGCGGCAGGTGGCGATCGCGAAGACCGAGCCGGGCGACGAGAACAACCAGGACATTTCCACGCTGGTCGGCAAGGTCGACATCCGCAAGCTCGACCGCCATTCGCAGAACGACCCGGACGCCTACAGCTATTCGGGCGGCCTGTGCCTCGCCAACCAGGGCCTGCTCGAATTCGTGGAGATGTTCAAGGCGCCGATCAAGATGCTGCATCCGCTGCTCACGGCCACCCAGGAGGGCAATTACAAGGGGACCGAGGGCATCTCCGCCCTGCCGTTCTCCGGGGTCATCCTGGCCCACTCCAACGAGGCGGAATGGCAGAGCTTCCGCAACAACAAGCACAACGAAGCCTTCCTCGACCGCATCTACATCGTCAAGGTGCCGTACTGCCTGCAAGTCTCGGAAGAGGTGAACATCTACCGCAAGCTCCTGCTCGGCAGCTCGCTCGCGCAGGCCCCCTGCGCTCCGGGCACGCTGGAGATGATGGCTCAGTTCTCGGTGCTGTCGCGCCTGAAGGAACCGGAGAACTCCAGCATCTACTCGAAAATGCGTGTCTACGACGGTGAAACCCTCAAGGACGTCGATCCGAAGGCGAAGTCCTACCAGGAATACCGCGACTATGCCGGCACCGATGAAGGCATGACCGGCGCATCGACGCGCTTCGCCTACAAGATCCTGTCTTCGGTATTCAACCATGACCACGTCGAGATCGCCGCCAATCCGGTGCACCTGATGTACGTGCTGGAGCAACGCATCGAACGCGACGACCTGCCCGAGGAGACGCAGCGCCGCTACCTGGAGTTCATCAAGGGCTGGCTCGGCCCGCGCTACGCCGAGTTCATCGGCAAGGAGATCCAGACCGCCTACCTCGAGTCCTACGCCGAGTACGGTCAGAACATCTTCGACCGTTACGTGACCTACGCCGACTGCTGGATCCAGGACGAGGATTTCCGCGACACCGAAACCGGCGAATGCTTCGACCGCGCCGCGCTCAACCAGGAACTGGAGAAGATCGAGAAGCCCGCAGGCATCGCCAATCCGAAGGACTTCCGCAACGAGATCGTCAACTTCGTGCTGCGCTCTCGCGCCATTCACAACGGGCACAACCCGGCGTGGAACAGCTACGAGAAGCTGCGCGAGGTGATCGAGAAGAAGATGTTTTCCAACACCGAGGACCTGCTGCCGGTGATCTCGTTCAATGCCAAGGCTTCGGCCGAGGACCGGCAGAAGCACCAGAGCTTCGTATCACGCATGACCGAGAAGGGCTATACCGAGAAACAGGTGCGGCTGCTCTCCGAGTGGTACCTGAGGGTGCGCAAGTCCGCCTAGGACCGCAAGCCGTGCTGCAAATTGTCGACCGCCGGCTCAATGGCCGCAACAAGAGCGCCGTCAACCGCGAGCGCTTCCTGCGCCGCTACAAGGAGCGTATCCGCGAAGCGGTCAAGGACATGATCGGCGAGCGCTCCATCACCGACATGGACAAAGGCGGGGAGGTCAACATCCCCGCGCGCGATGTCTCGGAGCCGTCGTTCCGCCATGGCCGCGGCGGCGATAGCGAGACGGTGCACCCGGGAAACCGGGAGTTCGTGCGCGGCGACACCATCCCGCGTCCCTCCGGCGGCTCCGGCGGCGCCGGGAGGCGCCCGGGCACCGGTGATGCGGTGGACGATTTCGTGTTCAGCCTGTCGCGCGAGGAATTCCTCAACATCTTTTTCGACGACCTCGAACTGCCGCGGCTGGCGCGCAGCGTGATGGGACAGATCGAACAACGCAAATGGACACGCGCCGGATTCGTCAGCACAGGTGCGCCCTGCAATCTGTCGGTGGTGCGCACGCTGCGCACCGCTCTCGCGCGGCGCATCGCGCTGTCGGGCTCCGTGGCGGAGCACTCGCGCGAGGCGCAGGAACGGCTGGAGCAGGCGCGTTTGGAGCGCCGCCCGGACGAGGAGCTGGCCGCGATCGAAGCCGAGATCGTGATTCTGGAGTCGAGGCGTTTGCACGTGCCGTTCCTCGACGAGCTCGATCTGCGCTACCGCAATGTCGCAGGCGTACCCCAGCCGGTGGCGCGCGCGGCCATGTTCTGCCTGATGGACGTCTCGGCGTCGATGGACGAGGCGCGCAAGGACCTGGCCAAGCGTTTCTTTGCGCTGCTTTACCTGTTCCTCACGCGCAAGTACGAACGCGTGGAACTGATCTTCATCCGCCACACCGACGATGCCGAGGAGGTGGACGAACAGACCTTCTTCCACGACACGCGCAGCGGCGGCACGGTGGTGCTCTCGGCGCTGGAGCTGGCGCACCGCGTCGTCGAGGAGCGCTTTCCCTGCGCACAGTGGAACCTCTACTTCGCCCAGGCCTCCGATGGCGATGCGTTCGGCTCGGACGCCGGCAGGAGCGCGCGTTTCCTGGAGCAGAACCTTCTGCCGCTTGCGCGCCACTTCGCTTACATCGAAACCAGCGACGCAGGCGATGCGAGAGCAAGCAGCCTGTGGGCCGGCTACCAGACGGTGGCAAAAGCGCATTTCGCCATGCGGCGCGTGGCGCAGCGCGCGGACATCTACCCGGTGCTGCGCGAGCTGTTCAGCCGGCAGGCCGCATGAGCCCCCGCATGAATCCCATTTCCACCGGTTCGGACTGGAGTTTCGAGCTGCTCGAGCGCTACGAGGCCGCCATCGCGGAGTGCGCGGCCGAGTTCGGCCTGGACACCTATGCCAACCAGGTCGAGGTCATCACCTCGGAGCAGATGCTCGATGCCTACGCCTCGACCGGCCTGCCCGTCGGCTACCCGCACTGGTCCCACGGCAAGGCCTTCATCGCGAACGAGCGCGCCTACCGCAAGGGCTGGCAGGGCCTGGCCTACGAGATCGTCATCAATTCCGACCCTTGCATCGCGTATCTGATGGAAGAGAACTCCATGACGATGCAGGCCCTGGTGATCGCTCACGCGAGCTTCGGTCACAACTCCTTCTTCAAGGGTAACTACCTGTTCCGGCAGTGGACGCAAGCCTCGGGCATCGTCGACTACCTGGTGTTCGCGCGCAATTACGTGATGGACTGCGAAGAGCGCTACGGGGTGGCGGCGGTGGAAGAAGTGCTGGACTCCTGTCACGCACTGATGGACTACGGCGTGAGCCGCTACCGGCGCGCGGCGCCGCTGTCGCTGGCCAGGGAGAAGGCCCGTGGCGTCGAGCGCCGGGAGCAGGCACGGCTGCGGTACAACGAGCTCTGGCGCACCTTACCCGCGGCGCATGCTGCGCCGGCGGCGAGCGCGCCGGAGGAATTTCCGCTCGAGCCCGAGGAGAACATCCTTTACTTCGTCGAAAAATACTCGCCGAAGCTCGCGCCGTGGCAACGCGAGATCGTGCGCATCGTGCGCAAGCTGGCCCAATATTTCTATCCCCAGGCGCACACCAAGGTGATGAACGAGGGCTGGGCCACCTTCTGGCACTACACGCTCATCAACCGGCTGCACGAAAAGGGCCTGGTGACCGACGGCTTCATGCTGGAATTCCTGCAGAGCCACACCAACGTGGTGTCGCAACACGGCTTCGACGAGCCGGGCTACGCCGGTCTCAATCCCTACGCGCTGGGCTTCGCCATGATGCAGGACATCCGGCGCATCTGCGAGCGCCCGAACGAGGAGGACCGGCGCTGGTTTCCCGACATCGCAGGCGGTGACTGGCTGCTGGTGCTCGACTTCGCGATGCGCAACTTCAAGGACGAATCCTTCATTGCGCAGTACCTGTCCCCGCGGCTAATGCGCGATTTTCACCTGTTCGCCGTCGCCGACCACGAGGCGAAGACGCGACTGGAGGTGGACGCCATCCACAACGACGAGGGGTATGCGCGCCTGCGCAGCGTGCTCGCCGCCCAGTACCGGCTCGACCAACGCCTTCCCGACGTCCAGGTAGCGAGCTATGCGCGCGACGGCAACCGTTCGCTGCTGCTGCGCCACCAGGCTCAGCGCGGCCGCCCGTTGATCGAGGACGAGGCCGGCGAGGTGCTCAAACACCTCGCGCGGCTGTGGGGTTTCACCGTCACGCTGCAGCGCGCGGACGCCGACGGTCGCGTCGAAAGTGTGCAGGCCTGCACGATGTAGCTACCCCCGGGCGCCGCTCAGCCCTTGACGCGGCTGCGGTACTCGCCGCTGCGCGTGTCGATCTCGATCATGTCGCCGGTACCGCAAAACAGCGGCACCTTGATCTCGAGGCCGGTTTTCAGCTTGGCGGGTTTGAGGACCTTGCCCGAGGTGTCGCCGCGCACGGCCGGTTCGGTGTGGATGATCTCGCGCACCACGCTCTGGGGGATGTCCACCGAAATCGGCCGCCCTTCGTAGAGTGTCACCTCGGCCGGCATGCCGTCTTCGAGGTAGTTGAGGGCGTCCCCCATGCCTTCCCGGTCGACTTCGAACTGGTTGAACTCCGCGTCCATGAACACGTACGAAGGTTCGGCGAAGTAGGAGTAGGTCACTTCCTTGCGCTCGAGCATCACCAGCTCGAACTTCTCGTCGGCGCGGTAGACCGTTTCGGTCGCGGCACCGGAGAGCAGGTTCTTGAGCTTCATCTTCACCACGGACGCGTTGCGGCCGGACTTGCTGAATTCGGCCTTCTGGACCACGAGCGGATCCTTGCCGACCATGATCACGTTGCCCGAGCGAACATCCTGTGCGATTTTCATATTTCTGTCCCGATTTCTGCGAAATCAAACCAAATATTATAATCTTTCCTCGCAGAATTGGGCCAGATTTCCGGCGAGATCGCCCGGCAACGCCAACTGCGCGGCCCAGCTCCGCGCATTCAGCCGGAGCCGGTCCCGGCAATCGGCTACGGCATCCCAGGCGGTGCGCATTTGCGTGGTCACAGGCGCTTCTTGAGCATTCCAGCCCTGCCAAAGCGTCCGTAGCGCCTTCGCAGGCCCGGATTCTAGCCCCGCGCAATACCGGTCGAGAAAGGCGTCCAGTTTAATCCAGTGCGCGCGTTCTTCCTGAGGGTAAATGTGCCAGACCAGGGGGCGCGCCGCCCATTGGGCGCGTACGAACGAATCCTCGCCGCGCACGAAATTCCAGTCGCAGGCCCAGAGCAGTTCGTCGTATCGCGGCTGAGGGACGAACGGCACGAAGCGGGCCTCCAGGCTGCCGCGCCGCAGGGTCGCGCCATCGGCGGCTTGCGACTCGCCGAAGAAGGCGCCGACCTGGGGGCGCAGGAGGCTGCGAGGCACCACCGCAATTACCTCCCGCCCGCCGTCCGCCCAGGCCTGCAAAAGCGACGCCGCGACGGGATTCTCATAGCCGAACAGCGATGCCACGATCGCTTCGCGGGCCGGCGGCGCGTATCCCAGGCCGCGCCAGAAGGCGGCCTGCCGGGACGAATCGCTCTGGAATGCGTCGCGCCGCGCTTCGAGTGACGCTTCCTTCAATACGCCGCCCGTGCCCGGGACCAGTCCCGGGAAAAAGAAATAACGCTCGAGCGGCAGGCGGGGATGCGGGGAAGGCGCCCCGTGGTGCGTATCTACCCAGGGCTCAGCGCTCAGGTACTCGAGAATGATCCAGAGAGGCCGCGGGCTGCGTTGCATCATCGCGGCGAGGTACGCATCGGGCAGCCCGCCGCCGAAGGCGTCTACCGCGATCTCGGCAGGGACACCGAATTCCGCGTCGGCGCTCCAGTGGCAGATCTCGACGCCTTGGATCCACTGCGCGGTTGTGTCGCGCGCAACCTCCGGGCACAGCGCATGGAGCGCATCAAGTCCGTCGATCCAGATTCTTACCTTCCCGCCGTGCTCCGCGGCGAGTTGCTTCGCGAGGCGCCAGCACACCGCGGCGTCGCCGAAGTTGTCGACCACCCTGCAAAAGACATCCCACGAGCGCGACATGACTGCTCCGAGCACAGATCAGGTGATTGGAATCATAGGACAACTCTTGGCTGCTCACCGGACCCGGCGCGGAGGCGGCGCGTGCTATCCTGCCTCGCAAAAGAACTTTGCGGGGCGAGACCGCCCCCTCCACACCAAGGACAGGAGATACCACATGGAAGCGAAAGATCTGAAGTGGGACGCATTGACCGAGCATCTCAAGCTGAGCCGGCGTGATTTCGTTTTCAGCGTGCTGGCTTCGGGCGCCTTGTCGCTCGCGCCGCGGCTGGCGGCTGCGCAGGCGGCGGCTGCGCCGTACAAGATCGGCGTGCTTCTGCCCTCGACCGGCACGGGCGCGAATTACATGGCGCATTGCATCAAGGGCTTGCCGGTCGCGATCGCGGAACTGAACAAGCGCGGCGGCCTGCTTGGCAAGCACCCGGTGCAAATGGTCTACCGCGACACCGAGACCAAGCCCGACGTCGGCTCGCGCGAGGCGAAATCGCTGATCCTGAACGACAAGGTCAACGCGATTTTCGGCACCTACTCGAGCGCCGTCGCGCTGGCGATCCAGGAAATCATCCACGAGCACAAGGTGCTGCATTTCGCCGCCACCTCCAACAGCTCCAAGATCACCCAGGAGAATTACACTCCGTACACTTACCAGTTCTGTCCCGACAGCAACATGCAGTCGGGTGCGGTGGTGGTCGCCGTGTCGCGCATGGCGAAGAAGAACAACTGGAAGAGCTACGTTTCGCTTGGGCAGGACTACGAGTGGGGCCGCGACACGCACAAGGGTTTCACCACGGGGCTGGCAAAGGTTTCACCGGAGATCAAGGAAGCCCGGCAGATGTGGTTCAAGCTCGGCGAGACCGATTTCACCTCGTACATCACCGCGATCATGGCGGCGAAACCCGATTTCATGTTCGGCGCAGTCGCCGGCAAGGACGCCGAAACCTTCATGCAGCAGGCGGGCCAGATGGGCTTGTTCAAGCGCGTGCCCTTCCCCGGCGGACTGATCGCGGTGAACGACCTCAAGGCGCAGAGAAAGACGCTGCCGCGCGGCATCATCGGGCTCGCACGCTGTCCGTTTTTCGCGCACCTGAAGGAGCCGATCATGCAGGCCTACATCAAGCGCGATCGCGCCGCGTTCGGCGCGGACGGCTATCCGGACGACTGGGCTTGCATGTATTACGACGCGCTGGGCGGGCTCGAGCAGGGCGCGAAAAAAGCGGGCTCGATCGGCACCGAGGCGATTGTGAAGGCGTTGAAGGGCGCGACCATCGACACCTGCCGCGGCAAGCGTGCTTTCCGCGACTGCAGCAACCAGCTCGAGGTGCCGTCCTATGTCGGTGAGGTGTGGGACTCGCCAGACTATCCGTTCCCGATCTACAAGCCCGACACCATGGTGCTGGTCGAAGCCAAAGAGGTGTGGACTCCGACCTGCCAGGAAGTCGAGCAGCTGAAGAAGAAGCGCGCGTAAGCCGCTGATCCGGCGCCGGGAGGGCTTGGACAGAATTCGCCCGGCGCGGGTTCGCGCGCGACGATACGCGGGATTATCCATTCCAGTGGACATCGGCCCCTACGTACTCCAGCTGTTCAGCGGTCTGTCGCGCGCGATGGTGCTGTTCCTGCTGTCTGCCGGGCTGTCGCTGATCTTCGGCGTGATGAACATCCTCAACTTCGCGCACGCAACCTTGTGGCTGCTGAGCGGATACATCACGTTTTCGATCTTCCAGTTCCTTGGCGAGCAGTTCGGCGCCAGTCCGTTGCTGCTGCTGCCATCAATCGCCTGGGCGACGGCACTGATGGCGCTGATCGGGTTTGCGCTCGAGCGCTTTCTCATCCGGCAGACCTATGAGCGCGAGTTGCCCGAGCAGTTGCTGCTCACGTTTGCGCTGGTGCTGATCGTCGGCGATCTGATCAAATTGATCTGGGGCGTCGAGAACCGTCGCATCAACCTCGGTGTCGAGCCGATGGAAATGCTCGACACCCTGGTCAACCCCTACCACTTCGTGATTGTCGGGACCGGCGTCGCGGTCGCCGCGGGCCTGTGGTTTTTCCTGCATCGCACGCGCTTCGGCAAGATCGTGCGCGCGGCGGTCTACAGCCGCAGCATGGTGAGCGCGCTCGGCATCCGCATTCCGATGATCTACGGGCTGGTGTTCGCCGCCGGGGTCGGGCTCGCCGGTTTCGCCGGCGGCGTGTTCCTGCCGCTGCTGCCGATGGCGCTCGGCGTCGACCACGATGTCATCGTGCAGTGTTTCGCAGTGGTGGTGATCGGCGGTTTCGGCAGCATGCTCGGAACCTTCGTCGCGTCGCTCATCGTCGGGGTGGTCTACGCGTTTTCCATCCTGTTCTGGCCCGACGGCGCTCTGGCGATGATCTTCCTGATCGTGATCGTGGTGCTGATCTGGCGGCCGTGGGGCCTGTTCGGCACCGAGCTGCGTTATTGATCCCGGCCATGAGCGCCCCCGAGGTTCAACCAGGCTGGCTGGCACGGCACGGGCTCGCCAGGCCGGTGGCGATGGCGATGCTGGTCCTGTTCCTGCTCGTGCCGCTGCTGCCGGGCGAGTACTGGACGCAGGTTTCCACCGAAGTGCTGATCCTCGGCCTGTTCGCGATGAGCTTCAACCTGCTCTACGGCTACATGGGGCAGATCTCGTTCGGGCATGCCGCGTTCTTCGGCGTCGGCGCCTATGCGAGCGCGATGCTGTTCGTCCGGCTCAAGACCGCGGGCGGCAGCATCGGCATGCTCGATTTCTTCCTCTCGCTGCTGGCGGGACCGCCGGTCGCCGCGTTCGCCGCACTGGTGGTGGGTTTTTTCTGCGTGCGGCTGACGGGAATTTATTTCGCGATGCTCTCGCTCGCCTTCGGCGAATTGCTGTTCTACATCGTATTTTCCTGGTACAGCTTCACCAAGGGCGACGACGGCATCCAGGGCCTGCTGCCGCCGCTGTTCTTCCAGGACGCGGTCAACTATTACTACCTGACGCTCGCGATCGTCACGCTGGCGTTTCTCGTGCTGTGGCGCATCACCGAGTCGCCATTCGGCTACATCATGCGCACGCTGCGCGACAACCAGCGGCGCGCGGCGTTCCTCGGCATCAACGTGCGGCTGCACATGCTCATCAATTTCGTGATCGCCGGAAGCTTCGCCGGGCTGGCCGGCGCGTTGTGGGGGCCGTTCTCGCGCAGCGTCAACCCCGGCCTGCTCGGCTGGCAGGAGTCCGGCGTCGCGGTGTTCATGACCTTGATCGGCGGCGCCGGCTCTCTCATCGGGCCGCTGCTCGGCTCGGTGATCTACACGCTGCTGCAGGCGGTGGTGAAGATGTACACCGTGTACTGGCCGCTCACCATCGGCACCATCATCCTGCTGATCGTGCTGTTTCTCCCGGGCGGCGTGCTGGGCCTGATCGAAAAACGCCTCAAGGCGCGGCGCAGCGCGGGTGACGGGGAAACCTGACCATGGCCGCGATCCTCGAAGTCACCAACCTGCACAAGCATTTCGGCGGGATCCACGTCACGCGCCACGTGAATTTCTCCATGCACGAGGGCGAGCAGTCGGCGATCATCGGGCCGAACGGCGCCGGCAAGAGCACCTTCATGAACCTGCTCACCGGTTACCACCGCTGCGATGCCGGAAAGGTGGTGTTCGAGGGGCGGGACATCACCAACCGGTCGCCGCACGAGATCGCGCGCAGGGGCATTTCGCGTGCGTTCCAGGTGAGCAGCATCTTCGTGAAGATGAGCGTGGCGGAGAACGTGCGCTCGGCGGTGCACGCGCAGATGCGGCGTTCGTTCAGCATCCTCGGTGCCGCCAGCCGGATCGGCGTGGAGGAAACCGGCCGCGTGCTCGCCCTGTGCGGGCTCGAGAGCAAGCGCGACCTGATTGCCGGTGAATTGGCGCAGGGCGACAAGAAGCGTCTCGAACTGGCGATCGCGCTGGCGGGCAAGCCCCGCCTGCTGTTCCTCGACGAGCCGACCGCCGGCATGTCGATCGAGGAGGCGCGCAGCACCATGGAACTGGTCGATCGCCTCAATCGCGAGCTTGGCCTGACCGTGCTGTTCACCGAGCACGACATGGGCATCGTGTTCAACCACGCGCGCAGGCTCACGCTGATGCACCGTGGCGAGATCGTGGTGCAGGGCACGCCCGAGGAAGTGCGCGCCAACGAAATCGCGCAGAAGGTCTACCTGGGCGAGCACCACGTATGACGACCTGCCTCGAGTTGAGCGGTGTTCACACGCACTACGCCACCAGCCACATTCTGTTCGACGTCTCGCTCGAGGTGAACCAGGGCGAATCGGTGTGCCTGCTCGGGCGCAACGGCGCCGGCAAGACTACCACGTTGAAGAGCATCATGTCGCTGGCGCAGGCGAGCGCCGGGAGCATCCGTTTCAACGGCACTCACCTGGTGGGACTCGCGCCGTACGAGATCGCCCGCCTGGGCATCGGTTACGTGCCCGACGAACGCCTCATCTTTCCCGATCTGACAGTGCGCGAGAACCTCGAGATCGCAGTCAAGAGGGGCGCTGCCGGCGCGCCGGCCGAATGGACCTTGGAACGCATCTACGAATTGTTCCCGGTGCTGGTGCCGCTCGATGCGCGCCTCGGTGGCTACCTTTCCGGCGGCGAGCAGCAGATGCTGACCATCGGCCGCACGCTGATGGGCAATCCTTCGCTGTTGTTGCTCGATGAGCCGGTCGAGGGCGTGGCGCCGGTGGTGGTGCAGGAGCTCACGCGCCAGATCAGGAAGTTGAAGACGATGGGACTGACGATCCTGTTCGCCGAGCAGAACATGCACTTCGCCACCGAGATCTCGGATCGTGCCTACGTGATCGAAAAGGGCCATATCCGCTATCACGGCACCATCGCCGAGCTGGTGGCGAACGAGGAAGTCAAGGCGAAATACCTCATGATCTAGCCGGCACGGGGCGGCCACCATGAAATCTCTTAAATTCGACTACGTGATCGCCGGCGCGGGCACCGCCGGCTGCGTGCTTGCGAACCGGCTTTCGGCCGATCCGGACATGCGGGTGCTGCTGCTCGAGGCCGGCGGGCGCGACAGCTGGATCTGGATCCACATTCCGGTTGGCTACCTCTATTGCATCGGCAATCCGCGCACCGACTGGTGCTACCGCACCGAGCCTGACCCGGGGTTGAACGGCCGCTCGATCCTTTATGCGCGCGGCAAGGTGCTCGGCGGATGCTCGTCGATCAATGCCATGCTCTACCTGCGCGGCCAGGCGCGCGACTACGAGGAGTGGGCGAGCCTCACGGGCGACACTTCCTGGAACTGGGCCTGCGTGCTGCCGGTCTTCCGCAAGAGCGAGGATTACTTCAGCGGTGCCGACGAGGCGCACGGCGCGGGCGGGGAGTGGCGCGTAGAGCCGCAACGGCTGCGCTGGGAGATCCTCGAGAACTATCGAGAAGCGATGGCGCAGGCGGGCATTCCGCCGAGCGGCGATTTCAACCGCGGCGACAACGATGGGAGCGGATTTTTCCTTGTCAACCAGAAGCGCGGCGTGCGCTGGAACACCTCCAAGGCATTTCTGCGCCCGGTGATGCACCGCGCGAACCTGACGGTGATGACCGATGCGCACGTTACTCGCCTGCGCATCGCCGGCGGGCGCTGCGGCGGCATCGAGTTCAAACGCGCGGGCGAGGAAACCTTTGCCGAAGCGCGGCTGGAGACGATCCTCGCCACCGGCAGCATCGGCTCGCCGCAGATCCTGCAGCTCTCGGGCGTCTGCCCAGCGCCGCTTCTCAAGGAGCACGGCATCGGCGTGGTGCACGAACTGCCGGGCGTGGGGGAGAATCTGCAGGACCATCTGCAACTGCGCACCATTTCCAAGGTGCGCAACGTCGTCACGCTCAACCAGCGCGCCAACAGCCTGGTCGGAAAGATGATGATGGGGCTCGAATACGCGCTGTTTCGCACCGGGCCGCTCACCATGGCGCCGAGCCAGCTGGGCGGCTTCACGCGCAGCTCGCCCGAGCACGCGACGCCGAACATCGAGTACCACGTGCAGCCGCTGTCGCTCGACAAGTTCGGCGACCCGCTGCACGAGTTTCCGGCGTTCACCGCGAGCGTGTGCAACCTGCGGCCCGGCTCGCGCGGCTACGTGCGCATCAGCTCGCCTGACCCGTACGCGGCGCCCGCGATCAATTGCCGCTACCTGTCCACGCCCGAGGACCGGAAGGTGGCCGCCGACTCGGTGCGCCTGACGCGGCGCATTTCGGCGCAGCCGGCGCTCGCCGGCTACGCACCGGAGGAATTCCTCCCCGGGCCGGGGTTCGAAACCGACGAACAACTCGCGCATGCCGCCGGGAACATCGGTACCACGATTTTCCATCCGGTCGGGACCTGCAAGATGGGCAGGGCGGACGATCCTGCCGCGGTCGTCGATTCGCGCCTGCGCGTGCGCGGCCTCGGCGGGCTGCGCGTCATCGACGCTTCGATCATGCCCACCATCACCTCGGGCAACACCAATTCGCCGGCGCTGATGATCGCGGAGCGCGGGGCCGAGATGCTCCGCGAGGACCGGCGGCGCGCTCCGTGAGTTCTACGAAAGCGAATACACGTCCACTTCGGCGGACTTTCCTTTCACGCGCACCGCGGGCAGAGGCTCGAGGTCGAACGCGTCATCGAGAGCGCCGCGCGTAACGCCGCTCAGCAGAATCTCGGTGCCGAAATCCTTGTTGAGGCCCTGGATGCGCGAGGCCAGGTTGACCGCGTCGCCGACCAGCGCGTAGGAGAGACGCTCGCTGCTGCCGATGTTGCCCGCGAGCACCGTACCGGTGTGTATGCCGATGCCGTGTCGCAGTGCGACCTTGCCGGCTGCGCGGCGTGCGCTGTTCCAGGCCGCGAGCCGATCGCGCATCCCGAGCGCGGCGCGCGCCGCAGACTCGGCGTGGCGCGGGTCAGCCAGCGGCGCGCCGAATACTGCCTCGATCTCGTCGCCGATGAACTGCAGCACCAGGCCGCGATGCGCGCGGATGGCGGCATCCATTTCCGTGAAATACGAATTCAGGTCCGCCACCACCTCGGCCGGCGGCGTCGACTCGACCCAGGGAGTGAAATCGCGCAGGTCCGCGAACAGGATCGTCACCTCGCGCAACGCGCCTGCGAGCGAGGCGCGGCCGGCAAGGATCTCGTCGCGTACTTCGGGACTGACGTACTTGCCGAAGGTCTCGCGGATCACCTCGCGCTCGCGCAACCCCTCCACCATGCGGTTGAATCCTTCCGCGACTTCGCCGATCTCGTCGTTCGAGACCACCGCGCAGTGCGCATCCAGCGCCCCGCGCTCCACGTGCGCCATGGCGCGTTGAACGTCGCGCAAAGGTCCCGCGACGCTGTCTGCGACGAGCGTCGCGAGGCGCAGCGAAACCAGCAGCCCCGCGGCGGCAAGCACCGCGATCACCACCACCAGATTGTTGATGATCGACTCGGCCGTCGCCGGATCGGCGCCGTGCAGTGCGCGAGCGCGGATGAGAACTGCGACCGAGAGCACCGCGAGCGGCAGCAGGCTCATGAGGAGGAACACCGTCACCATGCGCGTGCGCACGCGCAGGCGCGGCGCGCCCGTCGCACTCAGCCCGCCTGACGGGAAGAACCGCGGAAGTTCGCGGCGCCACGCCTGCTCGGTGGCGAAGAACACGATCGCGGTCACGGTGGTGCCGGAGATGAAGATCATGCCGAACATCTGCCGCAGCGCTCGCACCGGATCGAAGTCCCCTGCGAGCAGTGGCCAGAGCACGCCCCAGACGAGCGATGCGGCGACCCAGCCCGAAAACGAGAGCAGCGCGAAGATTGCGGGAATCGCGAGCGCGCGCCGGCGCAGCCTGTCGCCTTCCGGGCCCGGGGGCGGTGCCTGCGTGGCGTTGGTCACCACCCCGATCCAGCGCGAGCCCATCGCGTGTCCGATCGCAACCAGCACGGCGAAGCCGGCCACGAAGAAAAGCAACTCGCCCTGCCCGATGCTTTTCGCGCCTTCATGCGCCGAGACATCGAGGAAGCGGAAATAGACGAACGTGAGCACCGCGCCGGTGAGATTGCCCAGCAGCGTGATCCGAATCATGCGATTTCTCCCTGGTGCCCGGTTTGCGGCATCAGGGTGCCATATTGCGGTGCAACGGACAAATCGCTTGTAGGGAATTCCTGACAGACAGGGACCGCCCGCGGTCACACAATTCGAACGTGCGTGCGTCGATCGAATCAGCCTGATCGTGTGACTTCGATACAACGGAGGAAAAGAATGCAGAACTACAACTACATACTTTCGGTACGCGCAGTCAAAAACGGCGAATTCCAGCCCGAGCCGGGACCGCCGATGTACCTGGAGGTGCCGGAGGGCGAGAAGATCACGCCGGCGAAGAAAAACGCGCGCAAGGCGGCGGATTGGCTCGGCAAGGTGCGCGACCTCGCGGACGGCAACGCCGACCAGCGGATCGCCGAGACCGGCGACGTGCTCGTGTTCGTGCACGGCTATAACAATACGCTGGACGAAATCCGGCAGCGTCACGAGATCCTGCAGTCCGACTTGCGCGCCGAGGGCTGGCGCGGTGTCGTGGTGTCGTTCGACTGGCCGTCGGACGACCAGTTGCTCAACTACTACGAGGACCGCCACGATGCGGCCGAAACCGCACGCTATCTGGTGACCGGCGGCATTGGCCTGATCGTAAACGGGCAATCCGAGGGCTGCCAGACCAACGTCCATCTGCTCGGCCACTCCACCGGCGCCTTCGTGATCATGGAAGCGTTCATCGGGGCGGAGAAGAAAGGCGAGTTCTACAAGAGCGACTGGCGCATCGGCCAGGTCGGGTTCATCGGCGGCGATGTGTCGGCGCGCAGCCTTGATGCGGACTCACAATGGGCGAGCCCCATGTTCAAGCGGATCATGCGGCTCACCAACTACCAGAACGGCTTCGACGACGTGCTCGGCGTGTCCAACGCCAAGCGCCTCGGAACCGCGCCGCGCGTCGGCCGGGTCGGCCTCAACGCCAATGCCGACCCCAAGGCGGTCAACGTGGATTGCAGCGAATTCTTCTGCAAGCTTGACCCGGAGCAGCAGAAGAACAAGGTCGGCTGGTGGAACCATTCCTGGCACATCGGCAACCGCGTCTTCGCACGCGACCTGGCGATGTCGCTGGAAGGGCGCATCGACCGCGACTATCTTCCGACGCGCGACATGCGCGATGGCAGACTCCACCTGCGGGACGCGCCGCGTCCCGAGTTCGAACAGGCCTGGCTGGATCTGGCGAACAAGGGTTGAAACCATCGCTTCCTGCGGCATGACCCGAGCACCGCACAGCGCTCATCGGCGTTTCCCGACATTCCCACCATTTCCGAAGCGGGGTACCCGCGCGGCGAATTCAATTTCTGGGTCGGCGTGCTTGCGCCGGCGCAGACCCCGCGCGAGGTCGTCACGCGACTCAATGCCGAAATCAACCGCGTGCCGCAGACACCGGAGATGAAAGAACGCCTGTTGAAGCTCGGCGCCGAGCCGATGCTCATGTCGCCCGAACAGTACGACGCGTTCCTGCGCGAGGAGTACAGGGTGCTCGGCGATGTGATGCGCGCTTCGGGGGTGAAGGCGCAGTAGGATCGGCGGTGCCTACCCCGGCGCGTTCAGCGCCGAGCCCGGCGCCTGCGGCACCACATGCTGCCACCCGCCGGGGCACTGCTGGACATACGGGTAGTAGGCGTTCGAGTCCGGGCAGAAATACCAATAGTTCGGGTTGGGGGCTTGCTCCATGTATAGCGGGGCCGGGGGGTAATAGTAGGGCGCATACAACGGTGCTCCGAGAAACACGCCGACCCGCGGTCCGGCAAAGTGGCGCGCACCGGATTGGACTCCCGGATGAGCGCGCGCGCCGCCGGAATGGCCTCCCGGATGAGCGCGCGCGCCACCGGAATGGGCTGCATGGCCGCCGGATCTGCCAGAATGGCCTCCTCGAGCGAGCGCAGGAATGCTCACGGTCGCCACCAGGACCGCGATCACCGCGAGCGTCGCCTTCAAGTGCCGCACGGGCGCCTCCTGCCTTTCAGTTTACGCGCGTAAACTGAGTCGCTGCAATACCAGAGTCAGTCTCGAGGAGGCAATTAATGCACACCGTAATGTGGACGTTCCAGGTCCCGGCAGGCACCTCGAAAGACAGTCTGCGCCAGACCATCAAGGCCACTGCGCACACCTATCAAGGCATACCCGGTCTGATTCGAAAGTATTACGGCATCAGCGACGACGGCAAGACCCTCGTCGGCATCTATCTCTGGGAATCGCGGGCCGCGGCTGAGGGGTTGTACACCGCGGAGTGGGTTGCGTTGGTCACCAAACGCTGGGGCGCGCCCCCGTTGCGCCAGGAGTGGGAAACGCCGATGGTGGTCGAAGCAGCCGAACGACGGCTCGTCGAAGCCGCCTGAGTTTCATTTGACGCGTGCGTTCGGCAGAGCGTTGTCGGGGCTGGTCGTGCTGCTGGCGTGCGCCATCCCGGCCGGGAACGCAGGGGCCTGGGGCGAAGAGGGCCACCGCATGGTCGGCAATATTGCCGAACGCTATCTCACTCCCGAGGCCGCGAGGCAGGTCGCCTTTTTGCTGCGTGACGACCGGCTGGCGGCCAAGGAGCCCTCCGGCCGGAAGACCCTCGGCGAGATCGCCTACTGGGCCGATGAAATCAAAGACTACCCCTGGGGCAGACGGCTCGGACGCTGGCATTACGACGACATCCCGCTGTGCGGGGAAGCGGACTACGCGCGCTATTGTCCCCGCGGTGCCTGCGCTTCGGCGCAGCTTGCGCGTCGCCTCGAGATGCTCACGAACAAGCGAGTGCCGGTTTTCCGGCGAAACGAGGCACTGAAATGGGCCGTCCATCTGATCGGAGACTTGCACCAGCCGCTGCATGCGGCTACCCACAGCGACCGGGGCGGCAACACGGTGCAGGTGTCGTTCTTCGGCGAGCGCGACAATCCGCCCTACGGCAGCATGAACCTGCACGCGATCTGGGACGTGCACCTGGTGCGGCGGCTGATCGCGGAGAACGGCGGTGAAGATGCGATCGTGTCATCGCCGATCGCCGATGCCGACAGGGCGGCGTGGGAGCGCGGCTCCGTTTCCGATTGGGTGGATGAGAGCAATCGCGTCGCGATGACGCTCGTTTACCGCGCCTTGCCGGTGTAATTCTCGTGCACCCGCGGGACGCACCGGGACACGCTGGCGATCGATCAGGACTACTACGCGCAGGCAGCGCCCGTGATCGAGGTCCAGATCAGGAAAGCGGGTGTCCGGCTCGCGCGGGTCCTGAACGAGGTGTTTGCAAACCGCCACGGCCAGTGAAATCCCCAATCGCCGCTGGCGCGATCTCCGTCAGGAATGCCGGCAGCGATCAGGGCTTGAACACGAATCCCGGCCCGATCGCTGCACCCGCCGGGATCGGCGGCAGATCGGAGAAAAGTTTCGGATGGTCCCTCATCACCTTCAGGATGTGTTTGGGCTCGATGTGCTTGTTCACGTCGAACGTCGCCTTCAGGAAGCCGAGTCGGAACAGCCGGTCCTCGGCGCTCCACATCGCACGGTAGTTGTTCACCGAAAGGCGCCGGTCGGCCTGCTGGATGTTGAACTGCATCGCGGCCTCGGCCACTTCGAGCTTCAGGCCGGGAATCCAGCGGGTCGCCACCTGCGCGGCCTGTTTGGGGTTGGCCCGCATCCACTGATCGGCCTCCGACACCGCCGCAAGGAATTTCTCGATCGCCGGGCCGTTCTTCTCCACCCAGGGGCGCAGGGCGACGTTGAATCCGAGGTAGGAAATCACATCTCCGCCGCGGATGATCTCCACCGCGCCCGGCACGTCCTTCAGTGCCACGATCGGCCACGGGTCCCAGCCGGAAAACGCATCGATGCCTTTCGAGAGCAGCGCGACCGTCATGTCGGGCGGTGGCGTGTTCACGAGCGTGACGTCGTTCGGAGTGAGTCCGGCCTTTTCGAGCAGCGCGAGCGCGTAGAGATGATTGATGGTGCCGAACGACGCGGCGATTCTTTTGCCCCTGAGGCTCTTCAGATCACCTTTGACGATGCCCGAGCCCGCACCCGCGATGAGTGCCATCGTGGCATCCGAACCGAGCTTGGTCGCGTTGCCGCTGTAGTTGCCGAGCGCAACCAGGTCCATGCCTCGCAGCACTGCGCCGATCATCGGCACGCCGACCTGCACCACTTCGCTCTCGCCCGCCTGCAGCGCGTTGAGCGCGTCGACGCCTGTCGCATAGGGCCGCGCAATGGTGACGTCGAGGCCCCATTTCTCGAAAAATCCCCGCTCCAGCGCGATCGGCAGCCCCACCTGGTCGATGCCGGTCACCATGCCCGCCTTGACTTTCACCATCGCCTGCGCCGATGCGAGACCCGGCGCGCAAAGAATCGCGCACAGCAGCAATGCCTTGATCATTTTCCAGTTCCTCCAGTTGGCAGTGGTTCCACCCGGGTCACCCAGTAGGGCCGGGCGACGGAATTCAGGTCCGTCATCCTGACTCCCCGCACTTCGACGGAGTTACCTTGCGTCCCGGAAACTCTACCATGCTGCTGGAACGCGAGCACGTGGAAGCGCTCAGGGGGAAACGGCAGCGTGACCAGAATGTTCACCTTTTCTGCGTCCGTGTTGAACCCGGGTGCGATCTTGCCCGGCGCGGCCAGGCTGAGCCATCCCTGCCAGGCGAGATAACCGGCGAGCGCGCCGAGGGCGATGCGGCCCCGCGTAGAGCGCGGCAGGATGTTCATGCCGAGCGCACCAATTGAAGCACCTGTCCCGAGAGTGCCTTGAACGCCGCGTCCTCGGTCAGCAGGTCCCAGGCGCGCGGCCGCGGCAGCGTCACCTCGATCTCCTTGAGTATCCTTCCCTTGGAGAGCACCACGACGCGGTTGGCGAGGAATACCGCCTCCCCCACGTCGTGGGTGATGAAGATGATCGTGGGGCGCCGCTCCTGCCAGATGCGCGTCAGCTCTTCCTGCAGCGTCATCCGGGTCTGTGCGTCGACGCTGGCGAAGGGCTCGTCCATCAACAGCACGTCCGGATTGTTGGCCAGGGCCCGCACCACGCCCACGCGCTGCTGCATGCCGCCCGAGAGTTCGTTCGGGTAGCGCTCCGCGACGTTCGCGAGCCCGACGAGGTCCAGGTACTCGCGCGCGATCTTCTCGCGTTCGGTCCTGGACAGCCCTCGGATCTTCGGTCCGAAAGCGACGTTCTCGAGGACGGTCTTCCACGGAAACAGCGCGAACGACTGGAACACCACGCCGCGCTCCGGTCCTGGCCCGTCGACCGCGCGCTCATCGAGCAGGATCTCGCCGCCGGAAGCGGGGATGAAACCGGCGATCATGTTGAGCAGCGTCGTCTTGCCGCAGCCCGAAGGCCCGACGACGGAGACGAACTCGCCCTGCTTGACTTCCAGCGAGACCTCCTGCACGGCCGTGACGTGCGCACCCGCGTAGGGATCGAAGTAGGTCTTCGAGAGATCCTTGAGTACCAGGCGCTTCATCGCGTCACCAGTCCCCAGCGCTCGCCGGTCGCCCTCTCGATCGGCGCGAGCACCCAGCTGTCGACGATGTACCAGAGCACTCCCAGCACGATCATGCCGAGCAGAATCTCGACCACGGATCCGGCGCGCCGCGCGTCGAACATCAGGAAGCCGATGCCGCTCGTGCCGACAATGATCTCCGCCGCGATCAGCGCCCGCCAGCCGTAGCCGAGGCCGTTCCGGAGGCCCGTCATGATGTTCGGCAGAGCCCCGGGCAGCACCACTTCCCAGATCACGCGCGTGCGCGACGCACCGAGGCTGAGCGCCGCGCGGTGCAGATCGAGCGGCACCGAGCGCACGCCGAGCGCGGTATTGAGCACTACCGGGAACAGCACCGTGTAGACGATCACGAACGTCATGGTGGTCAGGCTGAAGCCGAACCAGATCAGGAGGATCGGCAGCCACGCGATGTCGCCGATCGCCTGGAAGAAAAGCAGGATTGGCCACAGGAGGGCGTGGGCGCGCGGACTCAAGCCCACCAGCACGCCGAGCGGGATGCCGAGCGCGACGCCTGCTGCGGTCCCGACCGCCAGCCGCACGATGCTGTCCTCCAGATAGTCCGGCAGTATTCCCTTGTAGACGAGCGTTCCGAAGGATCGCACGACCTCGAGCGGTCCGGGGAAAAACGCGCGCGGAAAGATATTTGACTCTGCGACGACCGCCCACAGTGCGACCAGCGGAATGAACGGCACGATCGAGTGCACGGCGGGGTAGCGCGCGGTCCATCTCGCATACAGGCTCCAGGCTTTGAGCAGGGGCGTCATGCTTTGCGCACCATGCCCCAGCGTTCGATCGTGGCGCGTTCGAGCGGCGCGAGCAGCAGACGGTCGAGCAGCAGCCAGAGGATTCCGATCACCACCATGCCGAACACGATGACTTCGGTGCGGTAGAAGTCGCGCGCGAGGAACAGCATGTAGCCCAAGCCCACGTTGGTTGCGATCATCTCGGCGGCGATCAGGCCGCGCCACGCGAAGCCCAGGCCGGTGCGGATGCCGGTGACGATGTTCGGCAATGCGCCTGGGAGCAGCACTTCGGTCAGCATCGTCCACTTGCTTGCGCCGAGCGAGGCGGCGGCGTGCCTGAGCGGGAGCGGGATGCTGGCTACGCCGAGAAGAGTGTTGTAGGTGACCACGAAGAACACCGCGTTGAAGATCACGAACGTGATCGCACCGAAGCCGTAACCGAACCACAGCGTCGCGATCGGGATCCATGCGATGCCGGCGAGGACGGAGAAAAAGCGGAACAGCGGGGTGAGGAAGTTGGATACTGCCGGGCTGACGCCCATCGCTACGCCGAGCGGGATGCTGATGAGGATTGCGAGCACTGTGCCGACGGCGACGCGCCAGAGACTGGCGCCCGTGTGACGCAGCAGGGAGCCGTCCTGGATGGATTCGAACCCTGCGCGTGCGACTGACTCGACGTCCGGGAAGACGCGCGGGCTGACGCCGAAGGTGCGGATCAGCAACTCCCAGAGGAGCAGGAGGAGGGCGAGCGGCGCGATGAATTTCAGCGCGGCCCAGAGGTGAGAAGATCGCGGCATCGGTTGGGGGTATTTTAACTGGGGTGATGGGTGCGAGTTGAACGCTGAGCTTAATGGGGTCAGCAAATCGAGCTCAGCCGCAGGCTCAAAGAGTTTTTCGAGGGGCCTCCGCGGCTGCATTCGACTCATTGCGATTGACCGGAAACGACCTTGAGCGGTCAGTGGCGAACGGTGGCTTGACTCCGCCTTGTGGCCTGGATGAAGTGGCGTGCCGGTTTTCACGTTTTTTTAGTACACTGATCGCATGCATCGCGCAGCCGAAAAACCAATGGGCACATGGAGTTCCAGGAGAACCTGCCCGCCAGATTATGGCGCACTTGGCCATGCATTCCAGCAAAACTGTCGCCCGACATTGCGTTAGGCGTCATAGCTTGCATCCTCAAATTCTGATCCACGGAAATCCAAAGTGAGCATAGTTCGATCTTTGGCGGACTACATTGTCGCGACCTCATCAAAGGAAGCGTCACCATTAATCGTCGCCATCTGCGGTTGGGCTGACACTGGAAAGTCAACATTAGCTGCCGAATTGAGCGAGGCAATCAATTCTAGAAATGTAGGCGCTGACTGGATTTCAACGGATGCTTTTTTGAGAAACAGGGCGGACAGAAACGCTCTTGGCATTAGCGGCTACAACCCTTCGTCAATTGATGCAACAAAGCTTTCGCATGCAGTTAAACAACTTGCTGCTCAGCTTGAATATGTCTATTTCCCCTATGACAATAGAACGGGGTGCCACGTATCGACTTCAAAGCGCATCTCACCTCAATCGATAATTGTGATTGAAGGCATACATGCGTTTCACGAGGCGATATGGAAACTTTGTCATTTGCGAATTTACATAGATTCAGATGATCAAACACTGCGATCCATGCGTACGCGCGCTAACGTGCGCAAGCGCGGCATGAACGATGCCGAGGCATCAAAACGCATAGACAAAGAATTTGACGAATACCATGCCCACGTGTGGCCAAAAAGAACTTTGGCCAACATCTCCGTGAACGTGAGTTTGACATTTGAATACACTATTCAAGAAGATGCATCGCGGAACGCAATTGAGGGGAATTACATCCAAAAACCCTCAACCAACAGCATACTAGTGACGCCTAACCCTTCATTCAACGGGACGCCTGACGGCGCCCGTTAGTTCAAGCGTTAGAAGGCTCGCACAGTGCGGGGCCGCTGCGAGTGCGAGAAGAATGAGGTATTGCCTAGGAGGATCGGAATGAATCGTCGCCGATTCCTGGCTGGAACCGCCGGTACAGTCGCGATTGAAAGCTGGCGTGGATCGGTTATCGCTGCCGAGAGGCTTGCGAGCAATCGCATTCGCATCGTGACCGGACTTCGCGCAACAGTGCAAAGTTTAGGTTGGATTGGCACCGAGATCGGCATTTTCAAACGGCTCGGCCTCGAGGTTGCCTTTCCAAAGCTCGAAACGGGCGGACCCGAGGCGGCTTCCGGACTTGTGCGCGGTGACTGGGAGTTCGCCGAGACGGGTAGCTCTCAACTCATTCAAGGCGTCCTCGACGGGCGCGACACTGTCATCCTGCTCACGCCGACCGCGCCCTCGCCGACCGGTCCTCTTCTTCTGGCACGCCAGGGCATCGGCGAGCCGGCGCAGCTTGACGGCAAACGCATCGGGGTCCTGACCGAAACCGGGCAAATTGCAATTGGCGTCCGTGTGGCCCTGCGGGCGTGGGGCGTGGATGCTACCTTGATCCCGCTAGGAACCTTCGGCAAGATCTATGCGGCCGTCGGCGCCGGCGAGGTCGATGCTGGCGCGCTCCCGCCTGACTATCGGTTCCTCGGCCCTCGGGAGTTCAAATTGAACGTGATCCAGGCGCCGAGCGCCGGCTTTTCATCGGCCGCAGTTGGGTGCACCCGTCACTTTATCGCCGCGAACCGCGCGCTGGTCGCGCTGCTCGTACAGGGATATGTCGAAACGATCCATTTCTTCAAGACCCAGCGCGCCGCTGTCATTCCGCTGCTGCAGCGCTTTCTGATGTTCAAGGACCCTGGTGCGGTCGAGGAGGCGTACGATTTCTATGCGCCGCTCTTCCAGCCGTCGCCGCGCCCACCTGCGGAGGGCATTCGGAAGCTGCTTGACGAGCTCGCTATCAAGCAGCCAGCCGCTGTCAAACTCTCCGTCGACTCCGTAGCCGATTTATCCTTCCTCGACGAACTCGAGCGCAACGGCCTTATGCGAAAACTCTACGGACGCTAGCTTTCGTGCGATACATGACGAGCCGTCTAACCCCTCAATCCAGCGTACGGGCCAAGAGCGTAGCGCGAGTGCGAGCGTTGCGCTGGCCCGCCGCTGATTTCCAACGTTGAGTCCAAGCGAATGTCGCCTGATGCCCGACAAGCGCGGTCGGGTCGAGGGCCGCAATGCTCGATCGCTAGCGGACACTCAGAAGGCGATCCATCCGGGAGACCGTGGTCCCTCCGCCGTTCCTGCGCTACGCCCCGAATCGCGTTTCGGATCGGGTTATGTTTGCGCACCAATCGGGTCGCCAAGGGGGGATCGATCATGAATTTCTGTTAGAGTGTTTGCATCATCGCACCGTGTGTCCTTGGAGGGTCCGCCGCCGCGCAGAGCGAGGAAAGGCGATTCAGACTGATCTCGCTCGAGGAGATGACGCCGAAGCAGCGCACCGCGGCCGAGGTGATCATGTCCGGACCGCGTGCTGCGATTCCCGGATCCTGCGCCACCGGCGAGACGCCGGGCAGCCCGTTCAACCCGTGGTTGCGCGGCCCCGAACTTGCCGACCGGGTGCAGCGCGGGGGCGAGTACCTACGCTTCAGAAGCTCGATACCGCCCGCCTGAACGAATTCGCCATCCTGATCACGGCGCGCCAGTGGAATTCGCAGTATGAGTGGTACGTGCATCACCGCCTCGCCTTGCAGGGTGGATTGAATCCGGCTGTGGCCGCCGATCTGGCCGAAGGAGAGAACCGGTAAATATGCAGTAGGAGGAGACCATCATCTACAATTTTTTGCACCAAGCTGCACAGGGAGCGCAAGGAGAGCGATCCAACCTACAAGGCGGCGCTCGACAAGTTCGGCGAGCGCGGGGTGATGGATCTGATCGCGGTCAGCGGCTACTACGTGCTGGTGTCGATGACCTTGAACGTCGACCGCACGCCGGATCCGGCGACGGCAAGCCGCCGTTGCGGCCACTGCCGCGATAGCACTGTTACTTGAGGTGCTTCCCGAGGAACTCCATCGTCCGCCCCCATGCAATCTCCGCCGCCGCAGGGTCGTACTTCAGCATCGGCAGGTTCTTCGAATCCGCCGTCTCATTCGCGAATGCGTGCTTCGCGTTGTAGCGGTAAAACTCAAAATTCACCTTCGCGCCGCGCAACATCTTCTCCAGCTCGCCAACCTTCGCGATCGGGAAAGGCACGTCCTCGGTCGCCCAATGGCCCATCAGCGGCGCCTTGATCTTCGATGCATCGACATACTCGAGCGGCGGATAGCCGTACCAGACGACACAGGCGTCCGCCTCCGGAACGTTCACCGCCGAAAGCACCGTGAGCGCCCCGCCCATGCAAAAACCTGTCACGCCGACCTTCGTGCTACCTGATGCCTTGAGATGCTGGACCGCGCCGCGCACGTCCTGGCCGGCGGCGTCGCCGAAGTTGAGGTTGGTCATCAGGTGCTCAGCTTCGTTGGCCGCGAGCGCGACCTTACCGCGATAGAGGTCCGGCACCAATGCTCTGTATCCGGCCGCCGCCAGCTTGTCCGCGACGCCCTTGATCTGGTCGTTAAGACCCAACCACTCCTGGATCACCACCATGCCGGGCGCGGCTGCGCCCTTTGCCGGCTCGGCGAGATAGCCGGAAACGGCCTGGCCGTCCGGCCGCTTGTAGCTGATCATGTTGCCCATCGGTTCGTCCTCCTAAAATTCATCAATCTACACCATGAACACCTGCGTCGCGGATGATCTTGCCTCCCGGGTGTCGTTCGTCGGCTGCAGCGCGGCAGCGAAACACTCAATTCTCTGAAGCCCAGGCGCCCGCCTGATGCTGATGGTGCAGCCGAAGTGCGGTTTGGCAATTCCTCTCGGAAAACTGGTACAGTTTCATGAGCGGCGCGGCGAAGCGGCGGGCCGCTGGCAGACGGATCGCGGCGAATATTCTCCGGCTACAGCGAATCCGCAGGACGCGCACGGCTGGGCAAGCACTCGCGGAAGCCCGCGGCGAACGACTCGCGCGCTGATGGCGATCGAGCTGGTGCTCGACGCGATTGTTTCCCTCGCGTGGTTCCTCAAGGGAACCCCTGAACGCGCGGCCTACGCCGCGGCGGTCAGCGCGGCCGCCGCAGACTGTGCAGTTCTACACGTGCCGGTGCAGTGGGGAATCGAAATGGGTCATGTGCTGCTCCGCGAACACCGGCGAAAAGTTCTGAATCGGGGAAAGCTGGAGCAGGCGATCGAGGATCTCGATGATCACGATTGCGAGTACTGTGCCTATGGCGACGCGCCAGAGGCTGGCGCCGGTGTGGCGCAGAAGTGAGCCGTCGTGGATGGATTCGAACCCTGCGCGTGCGACGGACTCGACGTCCGGGGAGACGCGTGGGCTGACGCCGAATGCGCGGATCAGCAGTTCCCAGAGGAGTAGAAGGAGGGCGAGCGGCGCGATGAATTTCAACGCTGCCCAGAGGCGGGAAGATCGCGGCATCGGTGCGGGTATTCTAACGTCGTTGCGTACCTTACTTCCGGAGGTTGTCATCCGAATTTCACCATGGGCGCGGCGATTATCAGCAGGCTGATCGCGGTGTACGCGACCATCAGTATGGTCATTGGCATCGACGCAATTACCGCTCGGCGCGGATCCTGGCACAGCTGCAACGCGACGCGATGTCCGAGCCATACCGCCAGGACGTGACCCATGACGATGGCGCCGATCGCGACGCACCAAGTGAAACGGGCGTCGACAATGCTTTGGTTCGGTCGAAATCCGGTGGTGCCGAACAGGTCCCACCCCGCACCCAGCGGGTCGGACAAGAGTGGAATGAGATTCTGGCCCTGAATCAGCAAGCTCGAAAAATTATGCGCGATCGAATAGGCGATTGCGATGGGCACCAGCGTCGGCGCAAATGCCTTTGCAATGGAAAATGCGGCAGCGGTCTTCCCGAGGACCGCGCCGGTGATCGTGCACGCAAACAGAAACCCGAGCACGAACGCAGCCCAGATGAAAATCAGGCCAAGGCTTCCGGCCAGATAGCCGTTGGCGTCCATCAACTGCGGAAAGCGGCTGCGCAGCGAAGGTTCGAGGGTCGACCAACCCTCGCCGGCGAGCAGTCCGTCGAACAGGACACCTGCCAGCATGGCGATGACGAATCCCGTCATTGCCATGGATCTGGCCTCGGTTTCGATCAGCGCGCTGCCGAAAGGCCGTAGCAGCAGGCGTCGTCTGTCCTCGCACGAGGCAAGCGGCGCAAACCTGCCCAGGGTTTCGAAATAGACGGCGAAGACATCGCCATGGCGCTGCCAGGTTTCGCGGCCGAAGCAAGCCATGCCCGCAAGTGTTGCCACCGTCCAGACGATTGCTGCAACCCCGATGCGATAGGGCACCGCCGCGAGCGGAAAGACGACTTCGCAAGCGCTCCAGGTAAGCAGAAGCATGACCGCGGGCCAGGCATCCAGCGCGCGGGGCCAGGGGAGTCCAAGCGAGGCGCCCTGCTTGCGGCCCAGAAAGCGCGCGAGCGTGTCGATAATCTGGTAAATGGTTCGCCAGGGATCAAGCACCGGCCAGAAATTACCGATACAGGCGACCAGGAGGGAGCCACCCATCCACCAGAAAAC
This sequence comes from Betaproteobacteria bacterium, assembly GCA_016195915.1. Lineage (GTDB taxonomy): Bacteria > Pseudomonadota > Gammaproteobacteria > Burkholderiales > SG8-39 > JADGRQ01. The sequence goes on from JACPYS010000049.1 coordinate 92,432, forward strand.
CCAGACCAGCGTCGGCGCCAGATTCATCATGGGATTGCCGGTGCCCCACAACGCGGCCGCGACGGTGATGGCAAAAACAAGCAGCGACAGGGGGCGCAGAATCCAGGTCATCGCCGGCAGCAGTGGTCCGAGAGAAATTGTCCGTGAACGCGGCGGCGGGGCGGGTTCATCAGCGGGTGTTTGCCATGCAATCGCTGCAACAACCACAAACGACAGGGTTACCGCCGCCGCCGCACCCGCCGCGAAATAGTAAAGCGGGGCCGGCAGGTCATAACGCTCGTCGAGGCCATGGGCCAGCGCCAGGCCGGGCGCGAGCGAAGCGAACAGTCCGCAATGGGCCGTGACAGGTCTGAGCGCCAATACCGAGCTCCGTTTCTTTGCAGCGGCAGCCAGTGCCGCCGCGCTGCCGCGGGCCTACTTCGCTGCTGCCGCCCAGTTCGCGACCGCGCGTGCCGCACCGGTCAATTCCAGGATATGCATCCCGGTATTGGCGCGATCGACAATGTAGATGTAACCACGATCATCGACTTCGACATTATTGGTCTGGATGGCACGCCGTCTGGAAGCCTCGGTGAAAGGCATCGAGGCGCCCAATCCAGCGGGAGTTTCGAGTACGACGGTATTCTCGGTCATGGCCGGCACGAAGGAGGCGATTTCCCTGGGATTGAATGGATCGCGCACGTCGACGGCGCGCACACCGGCGTTGAAGTAGGCAAAGAACATGACGCGCTTGTAGAAGAGCGGCGTCATGTTTTCGTTCGAGGAATGCGTGCCGAAGCGGCCTCCCTTGGTACAGAAGTTGCCACTTTTCTCAGGCACGCCCCAGTTGGCGACACCGAACGGCTTGGTGTCGGTGCTGATATCCACGAACCACGCCATCTGCATCCCTTCCATGCACTCCTTTTGTATCGATTCGTCGGTGATGACCACGAAGTCGCGCTTTTTTCCCAGCAGAGAGTTGGCAAACCCCGGGATGTCCACACCGATCATCGGGAACACGGTGTGTGCCCCGTGCATGGGCGGCATGTCGAGCCGGGACACCTGCGGGTAGAGCAGATTCTCCACGGTGGGCTCCTTGCCCCCGTTCAGCAGTCTTCCCCGATCGACGATCTGCAACACACCATCGGTATTGGTGCCGTAACCGAAATAGACGCGATTGCCCTTGGGGCCGGTAGAGATGGCGCCATGCAGGTTGATGGGTGCCGCGCCGGTTGCGCCTGGTTGCTGGCCGACCAGTCCGAAATTGCGGACGAATACCGGCTTGGCGGGATCGGACAGATCATAGATCTGAGTCATGCGGCTGACGCGCCATTGCGGGTCGCCCGAGACCAGGTAAGCAATGCCGGTATCGCATTCCCAGAAATTCTTGTGCGTGCCCTTGAGGCCGCGCACGATCGTGGTCAGCAGCGCTGGATTGGCTGGGTCGGTGACGTCCCATATCTCGTGCGCCCGGTTGCCGAATACACGCAGAAGGTAAAACTTGCCCTTGTCGCCCCTGGGTAGATCGGTCCCGCTGCAAAGGCGCGCCATCTGCGCGCCGCCCGCTTCGGCCTTGCCTTCCTCGCCGGGGATGTGCGCGAGGTACTGCGGCTTGTTCGGATTTGTGACATCCATGATCGAGGTGCCGTTGTCCTCCATCCGAGCGGTCAGGGGATTGAGCTTCCTGTCGCCGTGGTGTCCCACATAAGCGATCCAACGGTTGCCCTGCCGGTGAATAATCGGCTGATAGGCGGTGCGCGCCTGCAGATCGCTGTAGCCGACCAGGCGCATGTTCTTCGCCTCGGACTTGTCACCAGCCTGGGCGAACAAAGCGGCTGGAAATGCCAGCGAGGTGCCCAGCATCAGGACTCGCAATACCGTGAAACCATCCATGTTTCCCCCTTGTCTCTAGCACAGCGCGGCGGCGCGACCCGATGCCGGTACAGCCTCGGGCGAAGATTCTACGTGAGCGGGTTGACTGGTCGCTCCGCCTGCCAATCGCGGTGCTTACGCGCTGGCGTGGCGACCCCTCGCGACAATCTCAAGAAGTGGGACCACTTCTTTCCATCATCCTCGAATTCATGCGCCGGAGACGACTTGCCATGACCTTCATCAGCTGATGTGCGAATCCTCGACTGCTCGCGTTCAGAACTTCGAACGTCGCCAGATCGATCTGCACAAGGCGGCAGTCGCTACGGGTGCTTGCACTTGCGCTTCGCACGTCATCGTCGATCAGTGCCATTTCGCCAAACACCATCCCCGGACCGACGATCTCCAGGACCACGTTGCCGATGAAAATGTCGACCTCTCCGCTGACGACGCCGAACATAACGTTCCCACGATCTCCCTCGCGAAAGATTGCGGTGCCGCCGGGAACGCTGATTGCATTGGGCAGCTGCTCAAGCAGCTTGCGAAACATCGGCGTCACCTCGTTGCGTGTATGCGTGGACCAGTTCAATGGGGTCGGGATAGAACCGTGGCGCGCGTGTAATTGTAGGGCAAGCTGGCGCATTCGTCGGTTTCCCGAAGCGCCTCACTCCTTCGCCCCCGATCACCACGTTTCCGCTATTCTCCCGGCGATCCCGGACGGTCGGTTTTCCCCAGTCCGGTTCTGACCTTGGTGCCGTCGCTTGGGTTGTCTGCCCAGGAGAATCGAAGCTTGAGCGCCGGCCTGCATACACCCCGACTCATCCCGATTTACTTCCGGGTGCGTTGCCTTGCGTAGTTCACCGGCTCTGTGTCCGGTCATGCGTGAGATCTGCCTGTCCGGTTCGATGAGCGGGATGTGGAAATGGAACTACGGCGAGGTTACGTGGGCACCGCCAGACGAAAAGGGTAGCTATGTAAATCCAAGGAGCTTCGGGATGCCGCAAACACTAACCGGCGGTTTCCTGTGCGCAACAGCCATCTCGCGACTCACCGATGGGCTACGACGCCGCGACGAACAATCAGTTCGACCTCGAGAGTATGAAGTTACTTCGCGCGTCCGGCGTTGCCCCCACGCTGATCGATGAAGAGTTGGTCCGGCTTTGCGGCGCACCCGCGCATTCGACGGTTGCACGGTTACCGACACCCGTCAGTCCTGCGCAATCCCGGCTTCTCGGACGATCTGTCCCCAGACCTGAATGTCGTTCCTCAGCATGGCCGTCAGCGCTTCAGGAGACGAAGTCTCCGGCTGGAATCCCTGCCTGTCGTAGTGCGCGCGCACCTCTGCACTCTGCAGGATCTGGCTCAGTTCGCGCGCCAGGCGCTCGACGATTTCCCTGGGCAGCTTCGGCGGGCCGAAGATCCCCTGCCATGGCGAAACTGTCACGCCGGGCATTCCGGCCTCGGCCATGGTGGGGACCTCGGGTGCGACCGGGATGCGCTTCGGCAGCACGGTCGCGAGCATCCGCAGGCGGCCGTCCCTGGCATGCGCGAGTCCGGCAGAGATAGGTACGAAGTCCAGTTGCACGCGCCCTGCGACGAGGTCCGGGATTGCCTGCGCGGCGCCCTTGTAGGGCACACGCACCATGCTGATCCCGGTGCTGTTCATCAGTTGCGCGGCAAACATGAATTCGGTCAGGTTGCTGGTGGCGAAGTTGAGCTTGCCAGGGTTGGCGCGGGCATGGTCGACGAATTCAGCCACCGTTTTCGCCGGAACATCGGGGTGCACGAACATGCAGAAGGCAAAACGGCCGATGAGCGAGATGGCTGTGAAATCCGCGACCGGATCGAACGGCGGGCTCTTGCGCAGCACCGGCACCGAGACCATGGTGGAGCTGCCACCGAAGAAAAGCGTGTAGCCGTCGGGCGGCGAACCGATCACGGCCTGGGCGGCGATCGCGCCGTCGGCGCCCGTCTTGTTCTCGATGACGACGGGCTGGCCGAGCGCGCGGGCCAGTGCTTGCTGGATCACTCGGGCCGTGGTGTCCACCGGGCCGCCGGCCAGGAAGGGAATCAGGATGCGGATCGGCTTCGCCGGATACGCGGATTGCGAATGCGCAGCGCCGGACAGCGACAGACACGCTGCCAGCGACGCCAGCAGCAGTTTCAAAACCCGTTGCATCGGGGGTGGCCTAGGCGGCGCGGCGCGCCACGCCGTCGGCCTGCAGCAGTCCGGCCGAGACCAGCGCCTGCCTGATGCGCTGGATTTCATCCGCGGGCAGCTTGACCAGCGGCGCGCGCACGGCGGCGCACTCGAGCTTGCCCAGCAGCACCAGCGCTTCCTTCATGCGGTTGTGCATGTCGGTGCGAGGATCGGCGTAGAACACCGTGGAGGTCGCGCGGATGCGCGTGTTGAGCTCGCGCGCCGCCACCAGATCGTTCGCCTGGATCGCGCGGTACAGGCGCGCCTGCAGGTCCGCGATGACGCTGCCGCTGCCGGACAACAGGCCGTTGCAGCCCATCACCAGCGAACTGAAAAGCCAGGCACTGTGCGTGGAGAGCACATGCACCGGGCGCGGCAGGCTCTGCAGGGTGCGGATGTGCTGCTCGTGCTGCTCCGGGCTCGCGCAACCGTCCTTGATCGCGCGCACGCTCGGCACCGCTTGCATGATTTTCAACAGCGTTGCAAGAGGGTAGCCCTGTCCGCTTGCGAGCGGATACTGAAACAGTACCAGCGGCAGGTCGGAGACCTCGGCGATTCTGCGAAAATGCTCGACCGCCATTTCCGGACGCTGGCCGCCGCGAAACACGTTCGGTGGGAATACCAGCAGACTGGATGCGCCGGCTTGCGTCGCCATGCGCGCGATGCACTGCGCCTCGAAGGTTCCGTCGGCGTAGATGCCGTTGACGATGGGCAGCCGATCGCCCACGGCATCGAGCGCCAGATCCAGCACCCGCCGCTGCTCGTCGAAGGAGCATGAGGAAACCTCGGTCGAATGCGCGTTCAGCGTCAGCGCCGTGACGCCTTCGACGCCGCCGACGTCGAGCGCGTGGCGCCTGAACGCTTCCGCATCGATGGAAAAGTCCGCCTTGAACGGCAGCAGAATCGCGGGAATGACGCCTTGCGGAACGAAGTGCGCAAACCGTGGCATGACTGGCTCCTTGATGATCGATCCGGGCTTCGCCAGGCCGGATGTCTGATCCGTCTGTCAGTCGCAGGTGACGCGCCATTCTCTGTTACTTCGCCGCCCAATGTCAAAAGACGGGAATTGGTACAAGGCTCATTCGGCGCCTGCTGAATTTCCTGGCAACGTCCGCTCTGTTTGAACGGGAAATCACACTCCCGACCCGTTGCCGTCACCGGCGTCAATTTCTCCCGAATGGCCGGCTACGCCCGCGGCAGACATTCGCGCACCGTCGCTATCGCCCGTGCTTGGGATCAGGATGATTTCGATTTCGCTCCGGCCGTCTGCGCCAGCCGGGCGAACGCCTCACACAGATCTTCCGCCGCGTCGGCCTTGAAAATCAATTCCCGCACACCGGCCCCGGCTGCCTGCGAGCGCAGTGTCTGATCGATGAAACCGGAGGCCACCGCCACCGGGAGATTGCCACGGATGGCGCGCACTTCTCGTGCCACGTCCAGCCCCGACATTCCCGGCATGTTGTAGTCGGTCACCACCAGGTCGAAGAGCTGCGGATGGGCGCGAAGCGCAGCCAGCGCTTCACCCGGGTTAGTGTATCCGCTGACGCGGTAACCACGCCGTTCAAGCAGTCGCCGGACCAGGAACACCAACGATTCATCGTCGTCGATGTAGAGGATGTGCTGACCGCCGCCCATGTCCGGTGCTGCGACTGCGGCGCCTTCGTCAGGCTCCGGCGCGCGCAGCTCGGAGCGGCGTTCGGCCGGCAGGTAGAGCGTAAAGGTCGCTCCCTTGCCAGGCGCACTGTCCACCGTAATCGCGCCCTCGTGCACCTGCGCGATCCCGTGCACCACCGACAGACCCAGCCCGGTGCCCTCGCCCGCGAGCTTGGTGGTGAAAAACGGTTCAAAAATCCTCGCGAGCGTGGCCGCGTCCATGCCCGACCCATCGTCACTCACCGTGATCCGCACCGCGCTGCCCGGACGCCTGGCGTGCATTGCGCCGAGTGCCGGATGCGCATCTGCCAATGCCGCATCAAGCATCACCGTGTCCAGGCGGATGCCGATGCGCCCGGAGCGGCCGTGCATCGCGTGCATGGCGTTGGTGGCAAGGTTGATCAGGACCTGCTGGATCTGGGCGGCATCGGCCAGCACGGGCGGCACATCGGTGTCGCACTTAACCTCCAGAGTCAGGCGCGCCGGCAACGAGGCGCGTAGCAGATGCACGGACTCCTCGACGATCGGAGCAAGCGCTGTCAGCCTGCGCTCGATGGGTTGCTTGCGGCTGAAGGAGAGGATCTGCTGCACCAGGTCGCGCGTGCGGGCGCCGGCCTTGCGGATTTCGTCCAGGCTCTCCAGCGCCGAGGGATTGGTGCTCGCGTCCTGACGCGCCAGCTCGACGTTGCCAAGGATGGTCGCCAGCGCGTTGTTGAAATCATGCGCAATGCCGCCTGCGAGCGTCCCGACGGCCTCCATCTTCTGCGATTCGCACAGTTGCGCTTCGAGTGAAGCGCGTGCCGCCTCCAGCCGCTTGCGCTCGGTAATGTCGCGTACCACGGTGACGATGGTCCAACCTGATTCGAACTGCGCGGCGTGACGCCTCAGCTCGACCCACACCTGTGTGCCGTCGCTTCGCGTGCGCAGCATTTCGACGGCTTGCATGGCGCCGCCGCTGGCGATGACCGAGTCGTAAATGCGCCCGAGTTCCTCGCGTGGCATCGACAGCACGCCGTCGGGTCCCGCCGCAAGTATCTGCTCGCGCGTAAGACCCAGCATTCTGCAGGCAGCAGCGCTGACGTCGATGAAGCGCATGCTCGAGCGATCCACCATATAAATCGCGTCTTCGGTGGCATCCATCGCCATGCGGAAACGCAGCAGTTCCGCTTCGCGTGTCCGGAGTTCGACGGTGCGCTCGCTGGCGCGGCGCTCAAGGTCATCATTGACTGCGCGCAACTCAGATTCTGCTTGCGTGCGGCGCATCACTTCGGTTTGCAACTCCCGATTCGCGCTTTCGAGCTGCGCGTGGCTGGGGATCGTCAGTGCCTTAGGTATAAGTGGCCATAGCAGGATCGCGGTCACAACCGATACGCTCGCTGTGAGCGCCTTGACCGCCGCGTCAGCCCAGTAATCGACATGCCAGATGTTCCAGAGCCCGGCCAGGTGCGTGGTGCCGCACGCCAGCACGAACGCGCCGAACAAAACGAATATCCAGCGAAACGGAACGTCAGGCCGTTTTTGGACGAAGTACCAGAGCGCGAACGGAATCGAAAAGTAGGACGCCGCGATGGTGAGATCCGACACGACGTAGGTCCATAGCAGCAACGGCGACCAGAAAAAACAATATCCGTGCGGGCTGAAATTGCTGGTGCCGAAGTAATTCGCGAAGTTTTCCAGCATCGCACACCTCCCGATCGATCTCGTGCCCACCAAAGTCTATGCTGATCTTTACCTGACCGGCAACACTGTTCCGACCATTTGGAATTGCGGACGGAGGCGAAGCTCAGCTCAGATCTGCTGTGGTCCGTCACTCTGAAAAATTAGCGTCCGCTGACAGTCTTTGAGCCGGCACTAGAGGCGGTCGGCTCCGATTACACCCTGAACACCTGCGTCGCGGATGATCTTGCCTTCCGGTGCAGCGCGAACCAGCGCGCAGCGCTCTTCATTAACCGCAAAACCGCGAAGGCGCTGCGGCTCACAGTTCTGCGGGAGTTGCTGATTCGGGCTGACGAAGTGATCGAAATGTTTGGTACGAGAGGAATTCGGCGTTATTCTACAAAAAACGTTGTTTGTCTCATTCCTCGAACCAGCCAGGAGATTCACACCATGGCTATGCAACGACTGGTCACCCGCAGCGACTTTGACGGTCTCGTCTGCGCCATCCTGCTCAGGGAACTCAACATGATCGACGAGATCGTGTTCGTTCACCCCAAGGACATGCAGGACGGCAAGGTCGCGATCACCGACCGCGACATCACGACCAACCTGCCGTACGTGCCCGGCGTCGGCATGGCTTTCGATCATCATTCTTCGGAAATTCTGCGCAACCCCGGGGAACATCCGAATCTCATCATCCATCCCAACGCCCCTTCCGCAGCGCGTGTCGTGTTCGCGCATTTTGGCAGCCGACTGAGATCCCCGGAAAGCTTCCATTTCATGTTGGAGGCCGTCGACAAGGCAGACTCGGCCCAGTTCAATTACGACGAAATCCTGCACCCGAGTCGCTGGGTCCTGCTTAACTTCCTGGTCGATCCTCGCACCGGCTTGGGTAGTTTCCGGGACTTTCGCATCGGCAATGACGATCTGATGATGGCCTTGATCGATTATTGCCTTGACCATTCGATCGAGGAGATCCTCAGCCTGCCCGACGTCAAGGAGCGGATCGGCGTTTACCTGGAGCACCTACCCAGGGCCAGGGAACAGATTCGACGTGGCGCCAACGTACAAAACAACCTCGTGGTGGTGGACCTGCGCAATGAGAAGAAGATCTGGGCCTGCAACCGATTCATGATCTACGCCCTGTTTCCGGAGATCAATATTTCGATCCACGTCCTGCGGGGCGTGAACAATCAGAACACGGTGTTTGCCACCGGCAAGTCGATTCTCAACCGCACCTCGAAAACCGACATCGGCGCGCTGATGCTCGAATACGGCGGCGGCGGCCATGAAGCCGCTGGAACCTGCCAGGTGAGCAACGACGAAGCGGATGCCACCCTGGCCAAACTGGTGAAGATCATCAATCAGGACGGTTGATTTGCGATTCCTGCGATCGGCAGGGTTCACCCAGTAACGGAGAGGAGGTTTTTTCCGGCAATGTGTTGGCTTGGAGCCGCCATTCGGCGGTGCAGAAATTTCTGCCTCATCAATTACCGTGGCTTGCGCAGCCGAAGGGCAAGAGGATTCACGTGCAGCAGAAGGATTGCTATGAAGTTGACCGAACCCGTGATCTCAGGCAAGCGAAGCGCAAATATGAAAACGCCGCTCCAGGAGCGGCGTTCCGGTCGATCGTATGACTCGATCCGCTTCGATCGCCTGCACCCCCTACGGCTGCAGCTGGCCGCGGATTTCGCCCCCCTTGTTGGCGGGGGTATGTACGTTGACGTAAAGTTCGCCGGCCTTGAACGCGTCGTACTGCGCGTCGGTGAGCTTGGCGCCTGCCGGTACGGACCAGACGTTGTCGCCCGTCTTCACCAGCCCGACGGAGACGGGCCCGTTCTTGCCGCGGGCACCCTGGTGGATGTGCGCCGCAACACCGCCGAGGCCCATGGTGGTGACGCTGCCGCTCACCGACTTGTCCGCGGCGATATTGATGGTGCCACTGCCCTTCGCGGACGTCGCCACCGGCGGGACCTCCTCACTGCCGCTCAGGGTGACGTTGACGCTCTGGCCCATGGACATGCCGGCGCAACCCGCGAGGGTCAGCGCCGCCAGGCTCAGCCCTGCCACAAGAACCTTCTTGATCCGATGCGATGTGTTCATTGGTCTCTCTCCGTTTGGTGAACGTTCGGCTGCTGCAATGGTGCTAACACGCGCCGCGGCGGATTATTCCGGCCCTGCCAGGATTTCGTTGGACCCAGGCCGGCCCTGCAGAACTCAGGCCGGCGACTCGTAAACCCGCTTCTCGTAAGCGTAGAACAGCGCGAGCGCCTTCGCATCGACGAACGGGAGAATCTGCATCATTATCAACCCGCCAATCCCCCGGGTCGGGTCGATCCAGAAATAGGTATTTGCCAGCCCCGCCCATGCGAGGCTGCCAGCCGAGCGGCCGGTGGGCGCGGTTTCTTCGTTGATCATGAACGACAGGCCCCAGGTCTTCGGCGTGCCAGCGAAGAACTCGGCGTCGCGCGACAGCACCGGGTTCTGGGTGGGCAGCATCGCCACACGCAACGCACCCGTCGCGTTGCGCGACATCAGCTCAACCGTCTCGGGTCGCAGCACCTGGTTGCCATTGCCCCTGCCGCCGTCGAGGATCATCCGCATGAAGCGAAGGTAGTCACTTGCGGTCGAATACAGGCCGCCGCCGCCGGGTTCGAACTCCCAGCCCTCGAGCACTTTGAACTCGCCCAGTTCCGGAATGATCCTGGCGGCAGGATCGTCGAGCCCGATTTTCCCCTGTTCGACGAGCTGCATCGCGGCCGCGCCGACCACCGGTTTGGTCATCGAAGCGATCCACATGACGGTGTCCATGCTCATGGAAGGCGCCTGGCCGAGCACGCGCACGCCGTAAGCCGCTTCGTAGATGGTCGCGTCGCGCGTAGTGACGGCCGCGACGACGCCGGGAACGTCGCCCGCGTCCACGGCACCGCGCAGCAATGCGGTGTTCACAGCACTCCGGATGTACCGCCGTCGAGGTTGATGCTGGTACCGGTGACATAACTCGCCGCCCCGGACGCAAGAAAGGCGATCACGCTGGCGACTTCCTCGGCACGCCCCACGCGCCCGAGCGGAATGTCCTTGCCCATGTCAGCGTAGAGTTTTTCGAGCCCTACGCCGCTCGCCACCGCCTTGCGTTCGTGCTGTCCGGCTCTTACCAGGCCGATGCACACCGTGTTTACCAGGATGTTGTGCGGCGCGTACTCCTTCGAGAGCGCCTTGGTGAATGCCAGCCCGGCGGCACGGGTCACGGTCGTGGGCATGGACTGGGCGCGCGGCTGCTTGGCGCCGATGTTGGTGATGTTGATGATGCGCCCGCCGCCCTGCTTTTTCATGTGCGGGATGGATAGTCGCGCAAGCCGTATCGCGCCGAAGAGCTTCAGGTCGAGGTCGGCCTGCCAGGTTTCGTCGCTCACCGATTCGAACCCGCCTCTCGAGGAGGTGCCCGCGTTGTTGACCAGGATGTCGATGCGACCGAACCCCTCAAGAGCGCCACTGACGATGCGCGCGCAATCGGCGGCTTTGGCGACGTCGGCCCGGATTGCCGCGACCTTCCCGCCCGCAGCGCGGATTTCGCCGGCCACCGAATCCAGGCGCTCGCGGCCGCGTGCCGCGATCACCACGCATGCACCTTCGCGCGCCAGTGCGAGCGCCGTCGCCTTGCCGATTCCCTGCGTGCCGCCGGTGACGATGGCGACCTTGTCCTTCAGTCCGAGTTCCATTTCAGTCAGCACTCCGCGTCTGTCTCGCTGTTCGCGAAAACGCCCGCGATCAGGCGGGCGTTTTCAGATCGAACCGACTGTGATTTCGGGATTACTTCCAGACGGAGTAGATCCAAAGCCCGAGGAGTATCACGATGACGACCGCCCAGCCACTTGTTTTCGCACCAGCCGGGAGCGTGTCCAGCTGGCCGGCGAGGGAGCGGATTTCCACATCGGTCATTGCTGCCACGCGATCATTGGCAGTCTTCAGGTCCAAGCCAATCGCTTGGAGCTGATCGGCCACTTCTGCGCGATTGATGACACTCAGAATGGCAGCCCGGTCGAGATTGGCATTCGCGACTGAAACAACCTGATCGGTCCCGATCATCCCAGCCTGAACTGTCTGGAACGGAAGCATTGCCATGGCAACGATCAGCAAGCGGCAAATCATTCTTGTAGCAGACATCCTGTTTCTCCCAATCGAAGGTTTAGGTTCAAATCGATGCGACCCCGAGGATCTCCACCAAGTTCCAGCATCGATCCTCGCGGGGAAATCTAATCCGGGGCGCCGGCCAAGTCAATCCGCCCGATGCACGAAAATCAGGCGATCTTCGCGTAACCGCCACGCTTGCCGTTGAATCGCTCCGGCTTCGCCCAGGTCAGTTGCTGTGTCTCGATGCAATTGATGCGGACCCGGCCCTTTACAAGATCGTAGCGGATGACTTGCACCGTTCGGGCAACGCGCTCGTCGACTTCCCGCCACCTCGACCCGACCGGCGGATATTGGATTTTGCTCATCGTTTGACGCAAATCAGCTTGTCGCCGTCATGTGTCCCGGTCACGAGGCCGTAGCACTCGAAGCCGGCCAGTGCTGCAAACGAAAAATGTACCATTGCGGGGGTGGCTGCTGCAACCTTCAAACTCTTCCCAATGCAGCCACCACCGCCTCACCCATCTCCACGGTTCCGACGCTCTTCATCCCGGGCTGACTGATGTCGGCGGTGCGCAAACCCCCGGCCAGCACCGCTCGCACCGCACGCTCGATCCGCGCGGCATCGTCCTTGCGGCCGAAGGAAAAGCGCAGCAGCATCGCCGCGGACAGGATCGCGGCGAGCGGATTGGCGAGGTTCCTGCCCTCGATGTCCGGCGCGGAGCCGTGCACCGGCTCATAGAGCCCCTTGTTGCCGTCGCCGATCGAGGCCGAGGGCAGCATGCCGATGGAGCCGGTGAGCATCGCGGCGGCGTCCGACAGGATGTCGCCGAACATGTTGGGCGTCACCACGACGTCGAACTGCTTCGGAGCTCGCAGCAGCTGCATCGAGGCTGCGTCCACGAACAAGTGCGTGAGTTCCACGTCCGGATATCCCTTGCCGACCCCGGCGACGGTCTCGCGCCAGAGCTGCATGGTCTCGAGCACGTTCGCCTTGTCCACGGAGCAGACCTTCCGGCGGCGATCGCGTGCGGTGCGGAAGGCCATGTGCGCGATACGCTCGATCTCGAACTCCGAGTAGCGCATGGTGTTCACACCCTCGCGCTTGCCCTCCGCATTCACCATGATGCCGCGCGGCTCGCCATAATAGATGTCGCCGTTCAGCTCGCGCAGGATGATGAGGTCGAGTCCTTCGACCAGTTCGGGCTTGAGCGAGGATGCGCCGATCAGCTCGGGGAACAGAAAGGCGGGCCGGAAATTGGCGAACAGGCCCAGTTCGCGGCGCAAGGTGAGCAGGCCCAGGCCCGGACGCAGGTGACGCGGGCCGCTTTCGTCGCCCGGGCCGCCGACCGCGCCGAACAGGATCGCATCGGACCTGCGTGCGAGTTCCAGCGTGGCCCGTGGCAGCGGCACGCCAGCCGCCTTGACACCCTCTCCGCCGATGGGCGCCTCGGTGAACTCTGCCGCATTGCCGAGCACCGCCTTGAGGACCTTCACCGCCTGCGCGGTGACTTCCTTGCCGATGCCGTCGCCCGGCAGGACTGCGATTTTCATGGTTCGTAATTCCTTTCAATATTTGTCGACCAGCCCGATTGCCGCTCCCATCATTCGACTTTCGCCCCGGAGGCCTTCACGATGTCCGCGTAGCGTGCGGTCTCGGAAGCGAGGAACTTCGCGAAATCAGCGGGTGAGCCGCCGCCGACCTCGCCGCCGAAATCGGCGAGCCGCTTTCTCATCTCCGGGGTCTTGAGGATTGCATTCACCTCCGTGTTGATTCGGTCAACCACTTCGGGCGGCACGCCGGCCGGCGCCATGATTCCGTACCACGATGACGAGTACACGCCGGAGATTCCAAGTTCATCGAACGTAGGCACGTTGGGTAGCGCAGGATTTCGCGCCTTGGAGGCCACCGCGAGCGCCTTCATCCGGCTGGCGGCGACGAAGGGCAGGCAGGCCGTGGTGTCGAGCAACATCGAGACGTGGCCCGCCATGAGGTCGATCTCGGCGGGACTGGTGCCTTTATAGGGCACGTGCACGATGTTGATTCCGGTGGACGCAATCAGCATCGCAGTCGCCAGATGTTGCGACGAGCCGACGCCGCCCGAGCCGTAGTTGACCCTGCCCGGGTTCGACTTGGCGTGCGCGATCAGTTCCAGCGCGGTATTGGCCTGCGCGTTACCCGGCACCACCAGGATGTTGGGCACCGTAGTGACGAACACGATCGGCGTGAGGTCCTTCACCGGGTCGAAACCCAGCCGGGGATAGAGATGGACGTTGATCGCGTTCGGGCTCACCGAGCCCATCAGCAGCGTGTAGCCGTCGGGCCTCGCGCGCGCGGCCAGCTCGGTGCCGATGTTGCCGCCTGCGCCGCCCCGGTTGTCGATCACGATGCTCTGCCCGAGGCGCTCGGAGAGCGGTTGCGAAATGATCCGCGCGGAGGTATCCACCCCGCCGCCGGGCGGCCAGGGGACGATCAGCTTGACGGGTTGCGTGGGATAGCTTTGCGCGTGGGCGCTTGCGGCGAACAGGAGCGACAGCGCTGCGGCCACCCAGTGTATTTTTCCCATGATCCGCCTCCTGTCGGTGATCGACTCAGTGTATACGACGGCCGATTTCGGTGGCAGGATGATTCACATGAAGCGCCGTTCGATGTGCCTGCTCGTCGCGTGGACCGCGTGGCTTTGGGCTGCCAGCCCGGCGATTGCGGTTCCCGACGGCGCGGCGTCGGGGACGGCGGAACTGGTCTGCGAACTCCGGGCGCTCGCCGCGCAGCACCCCGACCCGAAGCTCAGGAGCCGCGATCATCTTGCAGCCGGGCTTTGCATGGCATCTTTCCTGCCGAAGGAATACGCGGAGGCGCGGCGCATCATCGATGCCCGTCCGGAAGAGCATGCGGCGTTCTTCTACGTGAACGCCCGCACGCATCACATCGACGCTCTTGTCGAACGGGCTGCAGCGCACGGCGTCAAACAGGTCGTGGTGCTCGGAGCGGGATTCGACAGCCGGGCGTACCGGTTCCGCGACAGCCAACCGAAGCTGCGCTTCTTCGAAGTCGATCTGCCGGCCACCATCGATCTGAAGAAGAAGCGCGTGACCCGCATGCTCGGGGCGCTGCCGGGTTACGTGCGTTACGCGCCGATCGATTTCAATACCCAGTCGCTCGAAAAAGTCCTGCGCCGCGCGGGATACGACCCGGCAAGAAAGACCTTCTTCATCCTCGAGGGGGTAACGATGTACGTGAACGACGCAGGCAACCGCGCGACGCTTCGCTTCATCAGGAAACACTCGCCGCCTGGAAGCATGCTGGTGTACGACTACGTGCTGCGCCGGGTGATCGACGGCGATTACGCAGGCCTCTATGCCGCACGCTGGCAGGCCGAGGGCGTTGCGGGCATGGGAGAACCATTCGTGACCGGCTGGACTCCGGAACAGGCCGCCGAGTTCGCGCAGGAAAACGGACTTGCGGTGCTCGATGATCTTGGCCCCGAGGAACTGACGCGCCGCTACCTGACCGGCTCGGACGGCCGGCCGGACGGAAGAACGACCGACTGGCAACGCATCATCGATGCGAAAGTGCCGTAAGGCTCAGTACAACTCCCACCACGAGCCCTGGGCAGCCAGCAGTTCAGCGGCCGGTTTTTCCAGCACCACGCGGCCGGACTTCATCACGTAGGCGCGGTCGGCCACGCCCAGTGCTGTCTTGATGTTCTGCTCCACCAGAATGATCGCGGTGCCGAAGCGGCGGTTGATCTGCCGCGCGGTCTCGAGGACCTTCTGCACCAGCACCGGCGCGAGACCGATCGAGGGTTCGTCCATCATCATCAGGCGCGGCCGTGGCATCAATGCCATGCCCACCGCAACCATCTGTTGCTGGCCTCCGGACAGGTTGCCTGCGCGTTGCGCACGGCGCTCGTCGAGGATCGGAAACAGTTCGATCACCTCGCGCAGCCTCGCGGCGGTCGATGCCGCGTCGCGCTGCGTGTACGCGCCGAGCATCAGGTTCTCCATCACGGTGAGATCGGGAAACACGCCGCGGCCCTGCGGGACCAGCGCCATCCCGCGCCGGACGTTCTCCACCGGATCGCCATTGGCCCAGGGCTGGCCGCCGAACCGGACTGCGCCTGCGCGTGCGGGCAGCAGTCCGAGGATGGTCTTGAGCGTGGTCGACTTGCCCGCACCGTTGTGGCCGAGCACGGCCACCACTTCTCCTTCGTGCACGCGCAAGCCCACGCCCTGGAGCACGGTCTTCTTGCCGTATCCCGATTCGATTCCGTCGACTTCGAGCAGGACTTCGGCCATCGTCAGACGCCGAAATAGATTTCGGTGAGCGCCGGATCGCGCGTGATCTCGGCGGGCGCTCCGGCAGCGAGCACCCGCCCCTGGTGCAGAAACACCACCTGATCGGAGAGTTCCGAGATCAGTTCCATGTTGTGCTCGATGAGCAGCACGGTCTTGCCGTGATCGACCAGCCGTCTCACCATCGGCACGATTCGCTGCAGCGATTCGCCGTCGAGTCCCGAGGTCGGCTCGTCGAGCAGCATCACCGGCGCGTCGGTGGCGAAGATCCGCGCCATCGACAGAAGCTTCTGCTCCGGGTACGCCAAGTCCTCCGCGAAGTCGCCCGCATGCCCGGTCAGTCCGAAGAAGTTCAGCACCTCCATCGCCCGTTCGCGCGCGCGTGCCTCCTCGGCGCGCACCGCGCCCGCGCGCAGGAACAGGCTGAATACGCTCTCGCCCGCGGGCGTCGCACAGCCGAGCAGCACGTTTTCGAGCACCGTCATCTTGCCCCACAGCCGCAGATGCTGGAAGGTGCGCACGACGCCGAGGCGTTCCACCTCGTGCGGCGCGAGCCCCAGCAGTTCCCTGCCTTGCAGCCGGATCGAGCCCTGGTCCGCGCTGAGGAACCCGGTGATGAGGTTGAACACGGTGGTCTTGCCGGCGCCGTTCGGGCCGATCAGTCCGGTGATCAGTCCGGGCCGCACGTCGAAGCTGCAGTCCTCGACCGCTCGAATGCCGCCGAACGCCCGCGCGACGCCCTCGAGCGCCATGATCGGGCCAGCAGGGCCGGCCGTCATTGCGCCCTGGCGCGCGCGCGCCCGAGGATGCCTTCCGGCCTGACGAGCATGAAGATGATCAGCAACGCGCCATAGATGATCTGCCGCATCGGCGCCGCCACCGTGTCCGGGATGGCGAGGAACTTCAGCGCTTCGGGTATCGCCAGCAGCACGAACGCGCCGACGATGGGACCGGCCAGGCGTTCGCTGCCGCCGAGGATCACCAGCGTCGCGATGAAGATCGATTCGTGCAGCGCGAAGCTCGAGGGATTGATGTAGGTGATGTAGTGGGCGTACAGGCTGCCGGCCATTGCGCCGAGCGCAGAGGAGATGCACGCGATCACGATCTTCACCAGCACCACGTTCTTGCCCATCGCCTGCGCCGCGATCTCGTCGTCGCGTATCGCCTGCAGCACGCGGCCGAACGCGGAATGCGTCAGGCGCCGGCAGATCGCCCAGGTCAGCACCGCGAACGCAGCCGCGAGGAACACGTACTCGAAGGGCTGGTCGATGACCCAGCCGAACAGCTTCGGCCGCGGAATTCCCGGCAATCCGGCGTGGCCATTGGTCAGGTCCGTCCAGTTCATGAACACGGCGAGCATCACCACCTGCAGGCCGAACGAAGCCACCACGTAATAGTCGCCCGCAACACGCAGCGACGGAATCGCGACCAGCGCCGAAGCGAACGCGCCGACGCCCGCGGCGATCGCCATGCCGCCCCAGAAACCTACACCCAGCTTGAGCGCGGCAAGCGCGGAGGCATAGGCGCCGATGCCGTAGATCGCCGCGTGCGCGAGCGAGAAGATGCCGGAGTAGCCGATCAGCAGGTTTAGCGACAACGCCAGGATCGCGTAGATCCCGACCATCACCAGAAAGTGCGCGAGATAGGCGGTCATCGCGGGCTCATGCCGGGGTCAGATTTCCGCCGACTGGATCTTGCGGCCGAAGAATCCGCGCGGGCGCACCACGATGAACACGAGAAACACGCCGAAGGAGATGGTCGACTGCCATTCGGACGGGATTTTCCACACGCCCAAGTTCTCCAGCAGCGCGAGGAACAGCGCACCGAGCAGCGCACCCGGAATGGAGCCGATGCCGCCCATGATCACCGCCACCGAGGCGAGCAGCACGAAGGTGGTGCCGCGATAGGGCTCGACCCCTACATCCATCGCGATGAGGATTCCGGCCGGTGCGGAGATCGCCGAGCCGACGGCGTAGGTGAGAAGGTGGACGCGCCGCAGGTCGATGCCCACCGTGCGCGCCATCTCGGGTGACGACGAGACCGCGCGGATCGCCTGGCCCCAACGGGAATGCTTCAGGAACACCATCAGCGCCAGGAACAGGAGGATCGCGGTCGTCATGCTGACCAGATGTAATCGCGTGAGGAACACCGGTCCGAGCTGCACCGCGTCGGCGAGCCAGCCCACATCCATGCGCAAGGGATCGGGCGTGAAAATGATCGCGAGCAGGTTTTCGATCAGCGTCAGCAGGCCCAGCGATGCGATGAACAGCGTGGTGCGGATGGCGCCGCGGCGCTCGAGCGGCTGGTAGATGAAGAGATCAATGAGCATCCCGGAGACCGCAGCCGCGACGATGGCGCCGATCACCGCGACGGCGAGCGGCAGGCCCAGCAGCTTCTGTCCCGCGTAGGCGAAGTACGCGGCCAGCGTGAACACCGCCCCGTGCGCGACGTGGAAGTGGAGCGTGGTGCCGTAGATCAGCCCCCAGCCGAGCGCGCAGAGGACGTACAGGCTCCCTACGACCAGGCCGGTGGCCGCGAGTTGGAGGAAGAGATCCAAGACCGGCCCGAGCCCGGAGTCTGCGACGCGGTGCTACGGAGCGGCCTTGATGATCTTCTCGACTTCGACCTTGCCGCCCTTCAAGGTTCCGACCTCGATGTCCATCACCGCACCATGATTGGCCTGGAACACGAGCTTGCCGGAAATGGTGTCGAAAGCGCGGATCGACTCGATGGCGTTCTTGACACCCTCGCCGTTGAGCGCGCCACCGCTCTTCTTGATGGCTTCCTGCGCAGCTTTGGCGAAGATCATGGTCGCGCTGTAGTACTGCACCGCGAAAAAGCCGGCATCGGTCTTGTACTTGTCCTTGAACTTCTTCGCGAATGCGGAGTTCGGATCGAAGGGCAGGCGGGTGGTCAGGATTCCTTCGGCACCCTTGGACTTCATCACCTCGGGAACCAGGATCCAGGAGGTGCCCGCCATCGGAAGCGTGATGCCGAGTTCGCGCGCCTGGTCCGCGATGATGGCGACATTGCGGCCGTAGGACGAGATGAAAAGGAGATCGCCGCCGCGCGCCTTCACCTTCGCAAGCTGCGCGCGAAAATCGGTCGCATCGAGCGCCACCTGCTCCTCGGCGAGCACCTTGCCGCCGGCCGCGCCGTAGCGCTCGCGGAACGTCTTCGCGGCATTGCGGCCGGCTTCGTCGTTGGCGACGATCAGCACCGCGCTTGCCAGTTTCTTCTCCTTCGCCAGCCAGTCGGCGATTACACCGACTTCATTCGAGACCACCGGGATGTTGTTGTAGAGGTAGTCCTTGTTGGCGAGATTGTCCGACTGGCCGCCGCCATTCATGATCACCACCTTGTTCTGCACCGCGATCGGCTGGATCGCGAGCGTCGGCGCCGAGTAGGACGTGAGGCTGAACGGCACCTTCTCCACTTCCACCAGCCGCCGCATCGCGTTCACCGCCTTGGAGGCGTCCGCGGCATGGTCCTCGTAGATCACCTCGAGCTTGCGCCCGGCGATGCCGCCTGCGGCATTGATCTCCTCGGCCGCCATCTCGGCGCCGCCCTTCATCCACACGCCGTAGGAAGCGCCCGATCCGGTGAGCGGAAGAATCGCGCCGATCTTGATGGGCCCCGGCTGGGCGGTCGCAGCGCTGGAGCCGGCGAGCAAAGCGAAGGTGAAAAAAGCGGAGAGGATCGTGCGCATGGTGGCCAGGCTCCAGATCTGTGCAGCGGCGATAGGCGGGATGTCGCGCGAGAGTATCGGATCGAGGCGGGGCGAAGTCAATCCGGCGCAGAAGGACAATCAATCCGGCCGCGAAGCGAGGACCTCGCGCGGGGCTTCGAACGAGGCGTTCGCACGTGCGGAGCCACTTCCATCCGACTATCGGCATTGGCGAGGCAGGTATATGCCTGGTATGTATCGACTGTCGCACTTCCACGAAATCCTTCCGCCTTCGCCAACGGATGGCACCAGGAGTACGGGACGTTGCTCCAAGGCGAGATGTCCAATGTGGACCTCAATGACTCCGCTGCCTGGATCGATTCGTATGCTCTTTATTGTTTCGTCCGCGGGCAACGGTGCAACACCCGCTTCGTCGAGCCGTCGTGGAAAGACTTTGTTCCTGGCGTAGTAGGTCTCAACCGCGGTTCGGGCTTCGCTAGTCCCGTCTACCGCGACGGAAATCGTTGCGCGCAGCCTGTGTTCCTGATAGGCAGGAAGCGCGATCGCGGCGACGATGGCGAGTATTGCAATCGTTCCGGCAGTCACGCCGATCGTCAATCCCCATTTGTGTCCGGGCGCGATCGGCGCCCCGCAAGAGGAGCAGACACGAGAGGTGTCATCATTTCGTGCGCCGCATTTTGTGCAAGACGTAGACAACGCTCTCTCGCAAATTCCGTGTGATCCCTCCGACACCGCAGTTTGAACGCACTATTGTCACCTTCCCATTTCCCCTTCGTTCTTGCAAGTGGAAAATCGACCCACGCGGGCCGATCTATCGAGCAGCGGATCGGACATCGAACCGGAAGATCTGGCGATCGTGGCGTGCCGGTATCACTACGAGTCGAATGAAATTTCCCGGCAAGGCGCGGAGATCTCACTTGAGGGGATGCCGCCAGCGCAGTCCCTCGAACCGGCTGAAATCCCGGTCGGTGGTGATCCACTCGCATCCCGACTCGATCGCCATCGCGGCAAGATAGGCGTCGGGAACCAGATTGCCCTTTGCGTCGGCGTCGATGCACAGTTTGCGAAAAATATTCCAGTGGCGGCGCCCCGGAGCTACGGGGACACAATTTGGCCGGTCGCGCAGTTGTTCGGCAAATGTAATTGCGTCGGCAAGTGGACTCGGTCTGGTGAAAACCTTTGGGTGGGTAGCCACTCGCACGAAGCCGCTCAGCACCAACTCCGAGAGTCCGTACGACGCATTGCCGTTGACCAGAGTCTCCAGCCAGTCCCGGCAACCAGCATGGTGCGCGGTGTCCTCGCGATGCGCATAGACCAGCACATTCACGTCCGGAAGCACCAACTCAAGAATCCATCAGGTTCAGCAGAGACGCGTTGTCGTCGAGGTCGACGCCAGCGCGCACGCCTTCACCTTTGAAGGTCTTTAACCGGATGGATTTGGCTTTTGCGGGCGAAGCACGGCGCGCGAGCGATTCGCGCAGGGCATCTTCGAGCACGGCGGTCAGTGTTCTTCCAGTGTCTGCCGCCTCCCGCTTGGCCTGCGCGAGGAGGTCATCGTCGAGCCGTACGGTGGTTCTCATGCATCAAAGCATGCAGGGCGAGCATCAATATGTCAACCTTCGCAAGCAACGCGACGCATCGGGTCGCGATTGGCTGCGGGCCACGCAACGCCCGCGGTCTGTCCGGGTCCAATTTGCAGAGCTACTGAATCGATGTATATTGATCATGTTGACATCATTATTGAGACGTTCTCCATGGCACTCCAGATCGCCAATCCCGTCGTCGTCGCCAAGGTCGAACGCCTGGCCAAGGCCACTGGCATGACCAAAACCGCCGTGGTCGAACGAGCAGTGGACCACCTCATCGGAGAAACCATTGGGACGGCCGACAAGCTCGAACGCATGGCGGCGCTGCTGGCGCAGCTCGACCGCATTCCTGAACGCCCGGACGCTTTCGATCCGCTCGAGTGGGACGAGCACGGCCTGCCAAAATGATCGTCGTAGACACCTCGGCCCTGGTGGCGATTGCCTTCGCGGAACCGGAGCGCGAGGCGTTTTCGCAGCTTATCCAAAAGACAGACAAGGCGCTGGTCAGCACGGTAACCGTCGTGGAAACCCGCATGGTCGTGCATGGCAGACGCGGACAGCGCGCGGTGATACTCGTGGACGATCTGCTGCGGCTGCCCATGTTCGAACTGGTCGCGCCTGGCTCGGCCGAGATGGATGCAGCTTATGCCGCGTTCGTGACCTTCGGCAAAGGCAGCACTCACCCCGCCAGCCTGAATTTTGGCGATCTGTTCAGCTACGCGCTGGCGAAGGTACGCGGTCTGCCGTTGCTGTACAAGGGAGAGGATTTCGCACGCACGGACATCGGCAGCGCGCTGACGGCGGGCTCGTGACGATCGTTTCGACTCAGTGGCGGTTCAGCCGCCTTTTCTCGCGCGCCGGTCGAGTGCCTGCTGCGCGTTGCGCGCGAGGATCTCGTCTGGGTCCGTTGCGAGCCGCTGCAGGATCGCGGACTGTGTGGCAGCGTTCCAAGTCAGGTTCATGCGCGTATAGCGGTTCTGGCTCCTCGACAACCGCTCCAGCACCGCCGACGGCACGTTCGGGTTGAGCGCAAGAGCCCATTCCACGAGGTAATCCGTCGAATCGAAGTGGCGCGCAAGCTGCGGGAGCGGCGTCTTCGGATTGCGCAGTACGTCGTGCAGCACCTTGTCCGCGTGCGGCCCGCTGGCGAGGTGCTCCAGAGTCGCCGCGCCCACGTTCGGGTTGTAGCAAAGCAGCCGCATCAGCGCGAGGCCCTTGCGGTTCTCGCCATTCACGTTCCAGAGCGAGCCCATCGGCTCGTAGAGCGCCGGATCGGGCAGGCGCGCTATGCGATCGAGCAGCGCTTCGTTCGCGGCCTTGTTCTGTGCGATCGCGCCGAGGAAGAAGCGGTCCTCGCGCCAGGGCGAATCCTCGAACGCGCGCTCCAACTCGGCTGCGCTCATCGCGCCCGCTTCGGCCACCGCACGCTCAAGCGCGAGGCCGCGCCACACCTCCCAACCGACTGCTGCCGGCCCGCCGATCGCCAGCACCCAGGCGAGCAGCAGCACCGCGCGGAAATATTGTTGCGTCCCTCGTAGCGCATGCCACACGCAGCCCAACGCGAGCCCCCAGATGCCCGTGGCGGCCATCGCCGCCGCCGCGATGAACGGTACGAAGAGGAATCCGATCGCGGCCGTCGAATTCGCCGACGAAAAAATCCCCTGCACCGAGATCGCCGCCGAGGCGATTCCGCCCACGATCCCGGCTACGAGCGCGAAGCGCGCTTCGGGCCGCGCGCTCAAGGTTGCTCTCATCGCGGACGATTCAAGCGTTCGCGGCGCATTCAGTGGTCGCCGAAGGGAAGGGATAGGGAGGGAAAGGAATGCCCGGACTCAGGCGCTCGCCAGCGTTTTCGATCGCAGCGCGATTGCAGGGAGCGCGCGCACCGGCCTCGCTGCCTCGATCAGCGTGCGCCGATCGGCGCCGGACAGCTTGCCCAGATCCCCGTCCCTGAAGTAGGTCAGCGCCTTCAGACTCGCCATCGGCTGAAAGGCCTTGCCGAAGAACACGCGCGCCGCTGCCAGACCACGGGCCACCTCGACGCCAGCGCGGATCATCGCCGCAATGTCTCGATAGTCCTTTTCCTCGCTTCGCTGCAGGATGACCTTGAGCTTGTGCGCCATCAGATCGTCGAGCGAGGCGATCCGCATGACGCCGTCGTCGCAGAGCAGCGGGTCTGCGACCCGTCCGAAGGACATGCCGCCGAAAAAGGACACTTTCACGCCGTCGCGGCCCCGTCGTGCGGAACCCGGCACCATGACCACGAGCGTGTCCTTCGATTCCTGCAGCGTAGTCGCACGCCGCATGAACGCGAAGGCGGCCCTGATCTCGTCCTGCGCCACTGTCAGGTCGCGAAAGAAATCGAAGTCTACCGAACGGCGGTGGCCGAGATGAAGTGAAATGGCGGTTCCGCCGTACAGGACGAAGCCGAGTTCGAGGCTGGGACGCAGTTCCGGCCACAACTGCCGCTGCGCCGGCGGCAGCCGGGCGAAATTCGGCGAGAGGGTTGTCATCGGTGCTACGGGCGATGCCATCGGGGGGCGACCTCCGCGCTCAGCGAAGCGTGCGCTGCGGCAGAGGCGGAATGCCCCTGCCGGCGGCACCCAGCCGATGATGCCAATAGATCCAGGAGCGCTCCGACAATCGCCCGGCCTCGGCCTCGCGAAGCGCGCGCACCAGCGTCTCGCGCCCGAGCGTTGCTTCGAGCTTCAGCACGTCGTCGTAGTCGCCCATTTCCATCACCTGGGTGGCGACGAAGTTCGGCCTCGCCAATGCTTCGGCGGGGGAAAGCCACCAGACGTAGCGCCTGGCGAGCGAGCGCAGCAGACGCTCCTCGGCGCGCGGCTGCTTTCTCGGGCGGCCCGGGGCGCGCCGCACGATCGCCGCAGCGCCGGGAATGATCCAGTGATGACCGATCTTCCGTGCCCCCGGAATGCGGCGCTCCGCGAGCAGTTGCAGCACGCGTACCCGGCTCACGTCCTCCCGTTTCGCGAACTGGGTAACGGAAACATGCGGCTCCGGTTTCGCGGTGGCATGAGCGGCCATGCCCAGATGATACCAAAAACCCTTATCAATCGGCTAGGGTTTTACTTCCGGGTTCTTCCCCGTCCCATCCCTCGAAACTCTGCGGTGACAACGCGTCCGCATCGCGCCCCGCCCAGTCGCCGCGTGCGATGTTGGCCCAGACGCGCTCGCCGGATTGCTGCAGTTTGCGCGCCATCGCCTTGATGTCGGGCGCGCCGGGAATCGCGCCATCGCGAAGAACCACGCGTCCGTTCACGATCACCGTGTTTACATCGGCAGCCTGCGCGCTGAAGACGATATTCTTGACCGGATCGCGCAGCGGCGACATCCACAGGCTCTCGCCTTCCCAGATCACGAGATCGGCCTTTGCCCCTCTCGCAATACGCCCCAAGTCGTCGCGCCCAATCGCCTTCGCGCCGCCCAGCGTCGCCGCGTTGAACACATCGGCCGCCGTCGCCGTCTCGGTCTGCCGGTCGATGATCTTGCTGACGACAGCCGCAAATTTCATCGCCTCGATCATGGACTGCGGCGCGGTGTCGGTGCCGAGCGAGAGATTAATGCCCGCCTTGAGGTAGCGCGAGAAGCTCTCCATGGCGATGCCGCGCCGCGCGAACACCCACGGCGCATGCGCCACCGAGCACCCGGATTCCGCCATCACGCCGATATCGTCGCCCGCGTACTGCGCCCAGCTTCCGCCCGCGAGAATGATCGCGTGCCCGAGAATCACTTCGGGTGCGAGAAAGCCGATGTCGCGCAACCACTCGATGGGCGAGCAGCCGTGGCGGCGGACCATCTCGTGAAATTCGTTGACGGACTGTGACACGTGGAGCGTGACCGGTACGCGCAGTCGGGTCCCGGCTTCGCGGGTCCGGCGCAACAGTGCTTCGCTGCAGGTGTCCACCTGCGACGGCGAGAGCAATCCTTTCACCAGCCCGCCGTGCGTGCCGTCGTTTTTCGCGATCCAGGCCACGGCGCGCTCGAAGGCCGCCATCCCGGCAGCTTCGTCCCACGCATACTTGACCGTCCTGCCGTCGTCGGTGTGCCAGCGCCCGGAGCGGTACATCGGACCGACGTAGGTGCGCAGTCCGAAGCGCGCAGCCTGCTCCGCCGTGTATTCCGGCACGGGTCCGAGCTCCAGCGCGGTGGTGGTGCCGGTGTGCAGCAGCTCCAGCATCGAAAACTCTACGCAGGCGTGATTGGCGGCCGTGTCCTGCCCGGCCGAGCGGGCAGGCAGCATCTCGAACAGGCCGCTGTTGAAAAAATTCCGCTTGCCGTGGTCTTCGACGAACGATTTGTCGAGCGGCGAGCCGGCCATGTGGATGTGGGTGTCGATGAAGCCCGGCGCTGCGATCCTGCCAGTCGCGTCGATCACGTTATCGGTGGTTCCCTCGAACTTCCTGCCAACGAAGACGATCGTGTCGCCCTCGAGCACCACCACGCCATCGCGCAGATGGCGGTGTTTCACGCCGTCGTGCGCAATGATGTGCGAGGCCTTGATCAGCGTGCGTTGTGCCGGCATGGCAGCTCTCAATGTCCCTTGAGATTGAGCTTCCTGATCAGGGGCTCGAACAGGGCGGCGCGAAGCTCGAACTGCCGGCGGATTTCGGGTCCGTCGAGGAACTCGACTTCCAGGTACAGATCCTCGATCTTCTTGCGCGTGTCGCCGTCCTCGGTCGCCTTACGCGTCGCCTCTGCAAGCTTTCTGACCACTGAGGCTGGTGTCTTGGCGATGACCCAGTGGCTGATGTAATCCTTCGCGGCGAGCGCGGGGAATCCCTGCTCGGTGACGGTCGGAATTTCCTTGCGGAACGGCGAACGGTTCGACGCAGTCACGCCGAGCGCGCGGATCGTACCCGCATCGATCTGCGCGGCGGCAATCGACGTGAGCGGCATGATGGCGACCTGGATCTGACCGGCCACGAGAGCGCTGATTTCCGGTGCGATGCCTGCGTAATGGATCGCCGGCAGGGATTCTTCCGCGATCCCGGCGGTGCTCTTGTACATCTCGAACACCAGGTGCCCGCCGGAGCCGACGCCGGTGGTGCCGTAGTTCAGCGCTTTCGCATTCTTACCCGCGAGCGCGGCAAGCTCGCGCAGGTTCGTCGCAGGCACGTCCTTGTGCACCAGGAACACCAGGGGATAACTGGCGTAGGAAGCCACTTCAGTGAAGTGATCGAGAAAACGCCCCGGAACGCTCGGATTCATGAGGTGGACGTAACCCAGTCCCTGGCCGCCCGCGGCAAGCATGCTGTAGCCGTCGGGCTTCGTTGTCAGCAGCCCTTGCCAGGCGACGACGCCATTCGCGCCAGGCCTGTTGACCACCAGGACCGGCTGACCCCAATCCTCGCGGAATTTCTCCGCCAGCCTTCGGGCCACGGTATCGAGCGCACCGCCGGGCGGAAACGGAACGATGATCTGCACCGGCCTGGCGGGAAAAGTCTCCTGCGCGGAAGCAGGCGCGCCGATCGACAGCAAACAGCAACCGGCGATTGCTGCGGCCAGATATTTCTTCATCGGAAGAATCCTTATCGGGTTCATTCGAGCGGAAGGCTGAGCGGCGTGATTTCATCCGCGCTGCGGCCCTTGTAGTCGCGTGTCGGCACCGCGGCCATCATGCGCTGTTGCCCTTCGGTCAGCCGCTCTCCCGCGCTCGCCTGATCGAGTGTGAGCACCTTGCCTTCGGCCACCACCTGCCGCCCGTCGATCCAGACGTCGCGCACGGCGCGCTCGGCCGCGTGATAGACGAGCGAGCGCAGCGGATCGCGGGCCGGCATCATGTGCGAGCACTTGAGATCGACCACGACGATATCGGCTTTCGCGCCGGGGGAGAGGCGGCCGAGATCGTCACGCTGCAGGGCTCTTGCGCCGCCGACTGTTGCGGCATGCAGGATGTCGGCGGTGCTCACCGTGTGCAGGTCGTGGGCAGCCACGCGCGCGAGAATCGCGGCCTTGCGCATCTCCTCGAGCATGTTGTGCGGCGTGGTGTCGGTGCCGATGCCCATGTTCACGCCGGCGCGCAGGTAGGAACCGAAATTCTCGAGGATTTGGCCATATCGCACGAACGGGGTCGGGCAATGCGCGACCGTGCAGCCGTGCTCGGCGATCAGGCCGAGGTCCTTCCGGCTCCACCAGTGAATCCAGGAATGGTGATCGAGGAAGATCGCGTGCGCGAAGATCGTCTCCGGTCCCATGATCCCGATGTCCGCGGCCCACTGCACGGGCGTCTTGCCGTGCCGGCGGATCATCTCCAGCACCTCGTTCACACCCTGCGCGATGTGCACCGTGTACGGCATCTTGCGGTCCTTTGCGGCCGCCAGCGCATCGCAAAGCAACTCGGGCGTGCATGTGTCGATTTGCATCGGCGAGACCACTCCGCCCAGTCGGCCGGACGGGTGTTTCGCCGCCGCGTCGATCGTCTTGAGGGCCGTGGAGAAGCGCTCGCGCGCGAGCTTTTCGTCCCAGATGTATTTCAGGTCGTATTCATTGTCGAGCTTCCAGCGCGCCGAGGCGAATCCGGGCGCAAGATACGCGCGCAATCCGCTCTTCGCCAACAACGGCGCCCAGTTGTCCCAGGGCGGCGATATGTCCACCAGCGTGGTGACGCCGCTCTTCAACAGTTCGCAGTAGGCGAATTCCGCGCTCGCGTCGCGGAACGCGTCGTCCGTGCCGGAGAAGGCCTGCGAGCGTTCGAACAGTCCGCTCATGTACATGGTCGCGAGGCCATGCTCCTCGCGGATGCCGCGATAGGCGGGCTCGTGCTCAGGGTGCGAGTGGATGTCCACCAGGCCCGGCATGACCATGCGGTCCGCGCCCGGGATCGTCACCTCCGCCGCGCCCTGGTAATCCCTGCCGACGTGCTTGATCCTGTCATTTTCGAACACGACATCGACGCCGCGCTTGTAAGCGTGCCGGCCGGCTGCCGCGTCCCATGCGATGACCCAATCGGCGTTCCTTATTACGGTGGTGGTCATGGTGTTCTCGCTAGTTGTCCCAACGCGCTCATTTGTCCATCGACCAGGTATTTGTCCGGATCAGGGCGATCAGCGGGTCTTGCTGGTGTGTACGCGTAACCGATCTGAAACGCGCATTGGCTTGGCGCGCAGCCCGACCATCTTGAACAGGATCGATGTCAGCGCGCGCACGATCTCGTCGGGCGGCACGCGGCCTGCCGGGGCGTACCAGGCATACATGAAGGCACCGACACTGACCATGGCCCTCGCGGTCAGCATGGTGTCCTCGAAGCTGAGCTTGCCGTCGGCGCGACCCTGTTCCATGATGGTGCACAGGTCGGCGTAGAAATACCTCGCCAGGCGACGCAGTTTGGCCTGGAACTGCGGGCGCAGCGAGGCAGTGTCGCGGTAGGCCAGGGCGCCGGAACGGAAGTTCGCCACGCAGGCGGCCATGAAGCGATGAAGGCCCTCGGCGAGTTTTACATGTGCGGGGCGCATGTCGTCTGCGGGAAACTTCATCGCCGTCATGACGGCCACCGACCCCCGCCACGTGATCGTCTCGAAGATCTCCTGCTTGTTCTTGAAGTAGTAATAAACGAAGGGCTTGGTCGTGCGCAGCGCGGCGCAGATCATTTCCAGCGTGGTGCCGAGAAAACTGTACTGGAAGAACAGTTCCTCGGCCACGGCGAGGATGCGCTCACGCTTGTCGGCACCGTTCGGCAGGTGCATCGAAGTGACCGGCGCGCCGGCAGCGTTCTGTCGGGCAGGGCCTACATGGATCGGAGCGTTGCGCATGATTACGCCGAATTGTAGCTGCAATCTTTGACCACGGAATACTCTTTGGTACTTTTTATACTAAGCAGTATCTCTTCGCTTGACAGATTATACCGATCGGTATATCCAGCACGCTGTGGTATAGCTCACGGAGGGGAACGGCTCTTGCGCTGCATCCTGATCGCCAACCGCGGCGAAGTTGCCGTCCGCATCGCACGGGCCGCGCATGATTTTGGCCTCGAGGCCGTAGCCGTACAGGCGAGCGACGACGCCGGCAGCTTGCACCCGCGTGCAGCCGACCGCTGCCTGCCGCTTGGTGCGGCCGGCCCCGCCGCCTATCTCGATATCGAGCGTCTGCTCGCGCTCGCGCTGGAGGCCGGCTGCGACGCCGTGCATCCAGGCTACGGCTTCCTCTCCGAGCGCGCCGACTTTGCCCGCGCCTGCCGCGCTGCGGGCCTCGTCTTCATCGGCCCGGAACCGGAGCAGCTGGAAACATTTGGCAACAAGGAAAAGAGCCGCGACCTCGCCCGCCGTTGCGGTGTGCCGCTGCTGCCAGGAACTCCAGCGCTCGACGAACTTGCGGGCGCGCAGGATTTCATGGCATCGCTTGAGCCGGGCACCGCGGTGATGGTGAAGGCCATCGCCGGTGGTGGCGGGCGCGGCCTGCGCGTCGTCAAGGACCCTGCCGACCTGCCCGCATCCTTCGAACGCTGCAGCTCCGAGGCGCTGGCAGCCTTCGGCGTGGGCGCCGTCTTCGTGGAACAGTGGCTGCCGCATGCGCGCCACATCGAGATCCAGGTGCTGGCTGACGGCAGCCATGCCGTGGCGCTCGGCGAGCGCGAATGCTCGCTGCAGCGCCGGCATCAGAAGCTCATAGAGATTGCGCCGAGCCCGACACTGGACCCGGCTCTGCGTGATGAACTCGCCGGCGCCGCATTGCGGATGGCTGCCGCTGTGAACTATCGAAGTCTCGGCACCTTCGAATTCCTCGTCGATACCCGGGGCGGGCCCACGCCCTTCGCGTTCCTCGAGGTCAATCCGCGCTTGCAGGTCGAGCATACGGTGACGGAGATGGTCACCGGCATCGATCTGGTCCAGGCGCAGATCGGCATTGCCGCCGGGTGCTCGCTGGCCGAGTTGGGGCTCGCCGATGCTGCCGCGCACCGGACGCGCGGATACGCAATCGAATTGCGCATCAACGCCGAGGTACCCGACGAGCATGGCGGCGTCCGCCCGTCTTCCGGTCGCATCGAGATCTTCCGTCCCGGTGGTGGCCACGGAGTGCGCATCGACACCCATGCCCACGCCGGCTACTCGCTGCCGCCAAACTACGACTCGCTGCTCGCAAAGCTGGTCGTCCACTCGCCCTCCGCCGACTATGCAGATGTCGTGCGCCGCGCTGCACGGGCGCTCGATGAGTTCGAGATCAGCGGCATCGACACCAACCAAGCCTTTCTTGCGGAATTGCTGGCACGCCCCGAATTCGTCGCCAACACAGTCGATACCGGCTTCGTCGAGCACCACGCGATAGCCCTGGTGGCTGGCATGCAGGCGCGGCGCCCGACGCTCGCGGAGCGCACCGGAGGCGAAGACGACGGCGTGCTGTGTGCATCCATGGCCGGTCGCCTGGTGCAGATTGATGTTCAGGCC
This sequence comes from Betaproteobacteria bacterium, assembly GCA_016195915.1. Classification (GTDB taxonomy): domain Bacteria; phylum Pseudomonadota; class Gammaproteobacteria; order Burkholderiales; family SG8-39; genus JADGRQ01. The sequence continues at coordinate 122,885 of JACPYS010000049.1, forward strand.
GGCGACAGTGTGCGCCAAGGCCAGCAGGTCGCCGTGCTGGAGGCAATGAAAATGGAGCACGTGGTGCTGGCCGGGAAAGCAGGCCTCGTTACCGCGGTCCTGGCCGCCGCTGGCGAGGTGGTGAACGCCGGCCAGCCGCTGATGCACCTGAATGTTACCGAAGGCGACGCCGTGCTCGAGCAATGCGAAGGCAGCACCGATCTCGACCACCTTCGACCCGACCTGCAGTGCGTGCTGGAACGCACGGCGCTGACGCTCGACGCAGCGCGCCCTGAGGCGGTGGCGCGCCGCCACGCCGCCGGAGGTCGCACCGCGCGCGAGAACATTGCCGACCTCTGCGACGCGGGCTCGTTCATCGAGTACGGCGCGTTCGCGGTTGCCGCGCAGGCGCAGCGCCGGACGCTGGACGATCTGGTGCGCAATACGCCAGCCGACGGCATAGTTTCCGGCATCGGCACGGTCAACGCTGCCGATTTCGGCCCCGAGCGCTCGCGCTGCGCGGTGATGGCCTACGACTTCACCGTGCTGGCAGGCACGCAGGGCTATCGCAGCCACCACAAGAAAGACCGGATGCTGTCGGTGGTGCGCGAACTCAAGCTGCCGATGGTGGTATTCGCCGAAGGCGGCGGCGGGAGGCCGGGCGAGGTGGACTCGCCGTGGGTGGCGGGCTTGAACGTCCCCACCTTCCGTCAGTTCGCCGCGTTGTCCGGCCAGGTGCCGGTGGTTGGCGTGGTGCACGGCTTTTGCTTTGCCGGCAATGCTGTGCTGCTTGGCTGTGCCGATGTGATCATCGCGACCGAGGCCGCCAACATCGGTATGGGCGGGCCGGCGATGATCGAGGGCGGCGGCCTGGGCGTGTTCCGTCCCAAGGAGATCGGCCCCGCCGCTGATCTGTACCGAAATGGCGTCATCGACATCCTGGTTCCCGACGAGCGTGCAGCGGTGGCCGCCGCGCGCGAGTATCTGTCGTACTTCCAGGGCCGGGTGCCGACGTGGAGCGCCGCCGACGCGCGCGCGCTACGGCACCTCGTGCCCGAGAACCGCGTGCGCGTCTACGATATGCGTGCGGTCATCGGCGCGCTGGCCGATACCGGCTCGGTGCTGGAACTGCGCCGAGGCTTCGGCCTCGGCATGATCACCGCGCTGGCGCGCATCGAAGGCCGGCCGGTCGGCGTGTACGCCAACAACCCGCATCACCTTGGCGGCGCTATCGACCCCGAGGCGGCCGACAAGGCCGCGCGCTTCATGCAGTTGTGCGATGCGCATGGCTTGCCGATCGTAAGCCTGTGCGATACGCCCGGGTTCATGGTCGGCCCCGAGGTAGAGCGCCAGGCCCAGGTTCGACATGCCTGTCGTCTGTTTGTAACCGCGGCGCACCTGCGCGTGCCGTGCTTCACCGTCGTCGTGCGCAAGGGTTATGGCCTGGGCGCGCAGGCGATGTTCATGGGCCACTCCGAAGCGCCGGTGTTCACCATCGCCTGGCCCACCGGCGAGTTCGGCACCATGGGGCTGGAAGGCGCGGTCAAGCTTGGCTTTCGCAAGGAACTCGAGGCCGTGGCGCCAGGCCCCGAGCGAACCGCGCTCTACGAAACACTGGTGGCGCAGCAATACGCCAACGGCTCGGCGATCAACATGGCCACCGGGGTGGAGATCGATGCGGTGATCGACCCGGCCGACACGCGCAGCTGGTTGGTGCGCGGCCTGGACAGCGCGGCGAGGCATCCGCGTGCGGCCGTGGAGCACTTTGTCGATAGCTGGTGAGAATGACGCAAAAAACCTCAGTCAGCCGATTCCGCATGCCTGATCTTCCTAACATGAAAGGGCGAGGATCCGAAAGCGCGAGGTATCCTGGGCATGGATGAAAAGAAAGCAGTGGCCGTGAAGGTGAGCGATATAAGCCTGTCTTTCGGCGGCGTCAGAGCGCTGTCTGATGTGAGCTTCGATGTCCACGAAGGCGAGATACTCGCCATCATCGGCCCGAACGGCGCCGGCAAGACAAGCATGCTCAACTGCATCAATGGCTTTTACCATGCCGACAGGAAAGGTTCGATTGTCTACAAGGACCGGGAACTGATAGGCATGAAGACCTATGACATTGCCAAGCTCTCGGTGGCCCGGGTATTCCAGGGGATCCAGACCTACGGCGGCATGACCACCCTCGACAACCTGATGACGGGCATGCATCTGACGCTCGATTACGGAGTGCTTGCATCCTTTTTCTATTTCTGGTCGAAAGCGAAGAAACAGGAAATGGAAAAACGAAGGAAGATCGAAGACATCATCGATTTTCTGGAGATCAAACACATCCGCAAAGCCTATGTGGGAGAGCTGGCCTACGGGCTGCGAAAACGGGTGGACTTCGGCCGTGCGCTTGCCATGGAACCCGACCTGCTTCTGCTCGATGAGCCGATGGCAGGCATGAACCTCGAAGAGAAAGAGGACATGGCGCGCTTCATCCTCGATGTGTCGGAAGAGAAGCAGACCACCATGGTGCTGGTAGAACATGACATGGGGGTCGTCATGGACATAGCAGACCACATCGTGGTTCTGGATTTTGGAAAAAAGATTGCGGATGGCACGCCCGAACAGATCAGCAAGGACCCGGTGGTCATTGCCGCCTATCTGGGTGAGGAGGGGAATTAGCCGTGCTGGACAATCGGAAATTGCTGGATGAATGCAGACCGGCAATGCAGGGAACTGACATTGACAACAGCCATTTCGAAAAGTGCATCCTGAGCCTCAAGAATACGCTCCCCAAGGTCTTGCTCGGACACCGCGAGTCCCGGCCGCAGGAAGTGGCGATGAGGAAAAAGGATTTCGGTATCTGGAACAGCTTTACCTGGGAGCAGGTCTATCAGCATGTCAAGGTGATGGCCCTCGGTTTGCAGAGCCTTGGGATGGAGCGCGGAGACAAGGTCTGCGTTGTCGGCGACAACGATCCCGAATGGTACTGGGCGGAGATCGCGGTTCAATCCCTGGGAGGGGTCTGCGTCGGCCTTTACACGGATGCCATGCCGGCGGACATGGAATACATCATTAACGATTCCGACAGCATCTTTGTCTTCTCCAAAGATCAGGAGCAGACGGACAAGCTGCTCGAGATCAGGCAGAAGATTCCCAAAGTCGGAAAGGTGATCTATTGGGACCGGACCGGGATGTACGGTTACAGGAAAGAACCGTGGCTGCTCGAGAACAGGGAACTCATGCAGCTGGGCAGGGCATATGAGACGCAGCACCCGGCCTTTTTTGCAGCCTCCGTCGAAGCCGGGAACGAAGCGGATCTGGCAATCCTCAGTTACACCTCGGGAACGACCAGCCTGCCCAAGGGGGTCATGATCAGTCATGAGTATCTCATCAATGCAGGCGTTCGCCTGGCCACGGCTTTTACACCGCGCAGGGATGATGAATACCTTTCCTTCGTGCCGCCCGCCTGGATTTCCGAACAGGGGATGATTGCCGTCTGGCTCGTGTTTGGCACCAGGATGAATTTTCCCGAGGAGCCGGAAACGGCCATGGAAAACATCCGCGAAATAGGCGCGCGCATGTTCCTTCTGGGTCCCATGCAGTGGCAGGGAATCATGTCGCAGGTGCAGATGAAGATCTTCGATACAGGCCGGATTCGAAGATTCCTCTATGAGCGGTGCCTGGCCATAGGCTACCGGGCCGCCGAAGACAGGATCAAGCGCAATGGCGGCCAAAGCCTGCGCTGGAAAGTCCTGTCTGCGATCGCCAACGGTCTTTGCCTCAGCCACGTGCGCGACAACCTTGGACTGAGCAAACTTCAGTACGGATTGACGGGCGGCTCTGCACTGGGACCCGATGTGATCCGCTGGTTCGATGCGATCGGGGTCCGGATCAAAGACGCCTATGGCCTCACCGAATTGACGCCGGCGACCATACACCGCGCGCAGATCAAGGCCGGGACCAGCGGGCCGCCCGTTCCGGGGGTCAGGGTCAAGATCGGAGAGCACGGCGAGATATTCCTCGGGGCCGACAAGATGTTCGACGGTTATTACAAGAAGCCCGCGGAAACACGGGCCATGCTCGTCGATGGCTGGATCAAGACCGGGGATTGCGGGACATTTGACGAAGACGGGCATCTTATCGTCTATGACCGTCTCAAGGACATGCTGCCGCTGAAGGGGGGCGGCTCATACTCCCCCACCTACATACAGAACCGTCTGAAGTTCAGTCCCTACATCAAGGAAGTGCTGGTGGTGGGAGGGGCGGACCGTGAATTCCTTTTCGGGATTATCACCATCGATTTCGATAACGTGGGGAGATGGGCGGAAAAGAACAGGATTTCGTACACCACCTTTGTGGACCTCAGCCAGAAGGACGAAATCTACCAATTGATCAAGAAGGACGTTGTCCGTGTCAACAGCACGCTTCCGGAGAATGCGCGCCTAGTTCGGTGCACGATGCTGCACAAGGAATTCGATGCCGATGAAGGAGAACTGACCAAAACGAGAAAACTGCGGCGGGGCTTTCTCGAGAAACGCTATGCCGAGCTCATCGAGGCGACCTACACGGGCTTGGACAAGATCAGCGTGGAGGCGGAAGTCAAGTACCGGGACGGCAGGCTGGGCAAGGTCAAGACCGATCTGCAAATTCATACTGTCGGGGAAAGACGCTAGTCATGGACTTTTTTCTGCAGATATTCACCAACGGAATACTGACGGGATTTGTCTATGCGCTGATGGCCCTGGCCATCGTCATCATCTACAAATCGTCGTCGATCTTCAATTTCGCGCATGGATCGCTCGTCGGGTTGTGCACATTCTTTGTTTGGCAGATGGTGGTCGGCTGGGGGTTGCCGCTGTACGTGGCGTTCTTTTTCGAGCTGGCCGTGATCGCCGCGCTTGCCTATACGCTGCAACAGCTGGTGCTCAAGCCTCTGACCGGCCAACCGCTGATGGCCGCCATCATGGCGACGATCGCACTGGGGGAACTTCTCAGCGGCATCGTGGTCCTCTTCTGGCCCGGGCCCGGGCGCGTCCTCCCGGTCTGGATCAAGCTCTCCATATTGAAATTCGGACCGGTCGTCATTTCATCGGAGAGCCTGACGAATTTCATTGTGTGCGCCATCTGTTTCGCGGTCTTCCTGCTGTTTTTCCAGAAGACCAGGCTTGGCCTCGCCATGCGCGGGACTGCCGAGGACCATACCCTGGCGCAGAGCGAGGGCGTCAAGGTCGACCTGATCTTCGTGGTTTCCTGGTTCGTGGCCATCCTGGTGGCTGCCATCGGGGGGGTGCTGATGAGCTCGCTCTATGGCGTCAGCTACGAGTCGCTACACGCCCTCGGCATGAAGGCCCTGGCCGTGGTTATTTTGGGCGGGATGGAGTCCATCCTGGGTGCGCTGATCGGCGGGTTGATCATCGGCGTCGTGGAATCCCTGGGCAGCGGCTACCTCGATCCCCTGGTCGGCGGCGGTTTTAGCGAGGTCGCACCGTACATCGTGTTGCTGATCGTCCTGATCTTTCGGCCCTATGGCTTGTTTGGCTACAAGCGAATCGAGAGGGTTTAGAAATGTACAAGAAACCTTGCGGTGTTTTCGACGAAACCTACGAGCAGGATAGCGCCCTGGTGCGCACCGGCTACCGATGGCTCATGCTGGTTCTGCTTCTCGCATGTCTTTTCGGCGTCCTTCCCTTGTTTGCCGGCAACTACTTCATGGACGCGATGATCAATATCGCGATCATGGTAATCGCCGCCCTCGGGTTGCAGATCATCATCGGCTTTACCGGCCAGGTCAGTTTGGGGCACGCCGCGTTCATGGCGGTCGGGGCTTACACGAGCGCCATGCTCTCGACGCATCTGGGGATGTCCTTCTGGATTGCCATGCCCCTGGCCGCCCTGTTTGCCGGATTGCTCGGCATCCTGATCGCCATGCCCGCTCTCAGGATACGAGGGTTCTACGTCGCCGTGACAACCCTCGCTGCACACTACATCATCATGTGGCTCATTCTTCATGGCGGCAATCTGACGAAGGGAGTATCCGGTATGACGGCCGGTGAGATCCGGATTGGCAGTTTTGCCTTCGACAATGAGCTGAAGTTCTATTACCTGGCCATGCTGTTCGCCGCGACCGCCGTTTTCCTTACCAGCAACATGATGCGCACCAAGATCGGACGGGCAATGATTGCGGTGCGCGACAATGACCTGGCTGCTGAATTCATGGGAATCAACGTCTTCAAAACCAAAGTCACCGCTTTTTTCCTGTCCTCCCTGTACGCCGGCGTGGCGGGCTCGTTGCTGGCGCACTACCAGGGAATAATCACCGTAGACCAATTCACCCTGATGGATTCAATCTGGATGCTGGCCATGCTGATTATCGGCGGGGCAACCATTACCGGAGCCATCATGGGAGTCGTGTTTCTCAAGATTCTCCAGCAAGTCGTTCTTTTCGGCGCTCCCATGATCGGACACGTTTTCCCCATCTTCGCGGGATCCGCTGTGGCCGCATTCATGCAGATATTTTTCGGAGCGGTGATCATTCTGTTCCTCATCTTCGAACCAAGAGGCCTGTTCCATCGATGGCAGATCACGCTGTCCACATTCAGATTGTGGCCATTTCCCTACTGACGGGGTGATGCCGCGATGACAGGCAGCAACAGTGAATTTCTCCTGCTAGTGGTGCAGTCTGCTTGCCATGGAAGGCAGTCATGCTGAAGGTAAATAACATCGAAGTGGTTTATGCCAATGTCATTCTGGTACTGAGAGGCGTGAGTCTGGAGGTCGGGGACGGGAAGATCGTGAGCCTCCTCGGGGCCAACGGCGCCGGCAAGAGCACCACCCTGAAGGCGATTTCGGGCCTGCTCGGCGTCGAACTGGGGCAGGTTACCCACGGGAACATCGAGTTCAACGGTCAGCGCGTCGATCGATTGGGCCCCCAGGACATCGCTCACCTGGGGATACGGCAGGTCATCGAGGGGCGGCGGCTTTATGGCCACCTCAACGTGGAAGACAACCTCATGATGGGCGCGTACCTGAACAAGGACCGCGGCAATGTCCGCAAACGATTTCAACAGGTCTACGACTATTTCCCGAGGCTCGCGGAAATGAGAAAGCGCGTGAGCGGGTATCTTTCGGGCGGCGAGCAACAGATGCTGGTCATCGGGCGCAGCCTGATGGCCCACCCCAGACTGATCATGCTGGACGAACCTTCCCTGGGGCTGGCCCCCTTGGTGGTGAAGGATATCTTCGGCATCGTGAAGAAGATCAACGAAGAGGAAAAGATTTCCGTTCTCCTGGTCGAGCAGAACGCCAAGATCGCGCTTTCGGTGTCGGAGTACGCCTACGTCATGGAGAATGGCAGGATCGTTCTGGACGGCGCTGCCGCGAAGATCGGCGAGAACGAGGATGTGCGTGAGTTCTATCTGGGTCTGTCCGGTGTCGGAAAGCGCAAGAGCTATCGGGACGTGAAGCATTACCGGCGGAGGAAACGTTGGTTGGGTTAGGCGGCGCTTCTGTCAGGGCGCAAATGAATTCATTACTCAGGAGAATGTGATCATGATGAACAGAGTGAGGGGCGGATCGTTGGCGGGAATCGTGTTGTCGATTGGTGTCTTCCTCGGTGGAACCGCTGGAGGCGCACTGGCGCAGGAGAAGGTGAAGATTCGAATCGGGCACCTGGTTCACGTTACCGGCGCCTATGCCGCGGGACAAGCCGGCATCCCGGAGGGATTTCTCGACGGTATTGAAGCGGCCAACACGTACATGAAGATTCCGGGCGTGGTGCTCGACGGATTCAACATGGATGGCGGCACCGACACGGCAAAATCCATGTCGGCGTTCAAGCAAATGACGGAGGGCAAGGACGCCATTGCGGTCATGATCGGGGAGTCCACAGCGGTGGGCATTGCCCTGAAGACCTGGAACAACAGGAAACAGGTACCCAATGTCGAAGGGGGGAGCGATGACGAGTTTTTGAAGCTGCCCTCCTACACATTCTCGACCGTGGCGCCGTACGTGAATCAGGCCGGGGGATGGATTGATTACTACATGAAATCGGTCTGGCCGAAGAAGAACCTGAAACGGGCACCGCGCTTCGCCTGGCTGACGTGGGACAACTCTTTCGGAAGAGCCCCCATCACGCCGAAAACCATTGCCTACATCAAGTCGAAAGGCATCGAGATCGTGGATGAGGAATTCATCCCCCCCACGCCGACGGACGTCGGCGCCCAGGTGCTGCGCATGAAGGAGAAGGGCGTCGATGTTACGTTCGGAAGCATGTACCACAATGCACTTGGTGTCGTGCTCAAAGAGATGGACAAGCACGGTCTGATCGACCAGATCGATATCGGTCTGAGCTATGCCATCGATCCCGAGGCGTTGCTGGTTTCGGTGAACGTGCTGGCTAGAAACGTCCACATCACGAACCTGTTCTGGGATTTCCCCAACTGGGAGAAGCATGCTCCGCGCTATTTTGAGTACTACCAAAAGAGAAAGACGCCCGTTTCGAAGTTCGGGTATGCCGTGGCGTTTGACAAGGCACTGGTGGCCGCCGAAGCGGTGAGGATCGCTGTGGCGACCGTCGGGCCGGATAAAGTCAACGGCGAAGCCGTATACAACGCGCTGCAGAAAGTGAATGGTTTCGATGCCTTTGGGATCGGACCGGCTCACAGCTTCTCGGCGACCAAGCGATACGGCCAAAGCTCGGTCTATATCATGAGGCTCAATAACAACAAACCCAATTTTGTCGTAGAACAGCCAACACCCAATCTGACTGATGTGAAGTAGTCTCGAGCGTGAGAGGCTTTTGATCAGCTTCCGAAGCCTCTCACGATCGCGAGGCGGTGAAGCAGGAGCACGGCCAGGGCGGAGTAGCGCGGTTCACGAGTCTGGCGACGCCAAATGGCAGGCGACAAAGTGTCCGGCGCGCACTTCGCGGATTTCGGGTGCTTCGACGCGGCAGCGTGCCTCTGCGTGAGGGCAACGCGGGTGGAAGTGGCAGCCCGCCGGCCGGTGTATCGGGCTCGGCACTTCACCCGGCAATACGTTTTTCGCGCGGCGTAGCGCCGGGTCGGGCACGGGGACCGCATCGAGCAGGGTTTCGGTGTATGGGTGCTGGGGCGAGGCGAACAGGTCGCGCTTGGGGGCCATCTCCACGATGCGGCCGAGGTACATCACCGCCACGCGGTGGCTGATGTGCTGCACGACCGCAAGATCGTGGGCGATGAACAGGTAGGCGAGTCCGTACTCGGCCTGCAGGTCCATCATCAGGTTGATCACCTGCGCCTGCACCGAAACGTCGAGCGCGGACACCGGTTCGTCCGCAACGATCAGCCCGGGATTGAGCGCGAGCGCGCGCGCAATGCCCAGCCGCTGGCGCTGGCCGCCCGAGAACTCGTGCGGATAGTTCTTCATCTGCTCGGGCCGCAGACCGACGCGCGAGAAGAACGGCGCGACGCGATCGGCAAGCGCCGCGCCGCTGGCAATGCCATAGTTCTCGAGCGGTTCGCCGACGATCCTGCCCGCGCTCATGCGCGGATTGAGCGATGAGTACGGATCCTGGAATATGAACTGCACTCGGCGGCGGTGAGGCCACATTTCAGCGGCCGTATGGCGGGTGATGTCTTCTCCGTCGAGACGAAGGGTTCCCGAAGTCGGTTCCACCAGCTTGACGATCATGCGCGCGGTGGTCGATTTGCCGCAACCGGACTCGCCTACGATGCCCAGGGTCTCGCCGGGGTACACCGAGAACGAAACGCCGTCGACCGCATGGACATGGTCCTCGGCGCGGGCAAACAGTCCTTTGCGGACCGGAAACTGCTTCACCAGGTTCGCGACCTCGAGGATGGGCATCGTCTCAGGCATGCCGCAGCTCCATCGCGCGCGCCGAATGCCAGCACGCGGCGAAGTGTCCCGGTGCGGATTCCTCCAGCGGCGGGTCCGCCGCGCGGCACTGCCCGTCACCGAGCGCGCAGCGCGGCGCGAAGCGGCATCCGGGAATCGCTTCGCTGGGCGAGGGCACCATGCCCGGAATTTCGGTCAGGCGTTCATTCTGCGCGGTGACCGCGCGGTCCACGCGCGGCACCGATCCGAGCAGGCCGATGGTGTAGGGGTGCCGCGGGTTGCGGTACAGGTCCTCCACCGAAGCTTCTTCCACCTTGCGTCCGGCGTACATCACCACCACGCGGCTCACCGATTCGGCGATCACACCCAGATCGTGCGTGATCAGGATGATCGCGGTGCCCAGCTCGCGCTGAAGTTCGGCCATCAGGCGCAGGATCTGCGCCTGAATGGTGACGTCGAGCGCGGTGGTCGGCTCATCGGCGATCAGCACCGCGGGCCTGCAGGCGAGCGCAATCGCGATCATCACCCGCTGGCGCGTGCCACCCGAGAGTTGGTGCGGGTACTCGTCGACGCGGCGCCGCGACTCGGGAATGTGCACCAGGTCGAGCATTTCGATCGCGCGTGCGCGCGCTTCGCGCCGGTCCATGCCCTGATGGAGCCTCAGCGGTTCGGCGATCTGCTTGCCGATCGGCATCACCGGGTTGAGCGAAGTCATGGGCTCCTGGAAGATCATCGAGATCTCGTTGCCGCGGATCCTGCGCATCTCCGATTCCTCGAGGCCTACCAGCTCGCGGCCGTTCAGCCGGATGCTGCCGCCGGCGATGCGCCCCGGCGGAACCGCGATCAGTCCCATCACCGATAGCGCCGTGATGCTCTTGCCGCAACCGGATTCGCCGACCACGCCGAGCATCTCGCTGCGCGCGAGGCCGAACGACACGCCATCGACCGCACGCACGATGCCGTCGCGCGTATCGAACCAGGTTTTCAGGTCCCGCAGCTCCAGGACGGCGGGTACCGCCGCGTCCACGCCTACATCCTCCGTGCAATGCTCGGATCGAGCATGTCGCGCAACCCGTCGCCCATCAGGTTCACCGCGAGCACCGTCGTCGCGAGGAACAGGCCCGGTGCCAGGATCAGCCACGGCGAGATCTGAAAATAGGTGCGCCCCTCGGCCATGATGTTGCCCCAGCTGGGCACCTCGGGCGGCGTGCCCGCGCCGAGAAAGCTGAGCAGGGATTCGATCAGGATCGCCGCGGCGCAGATGTAGGTGGCCTGCACCGTCACCGGCGCGAGCGTATTGGGCAGCACGTGCCGCCACAGCATGCGCCAGAAGCGGCTGCCGACCACGGTGGCGGCCTCGACGTAGGCCTGCTCGCGGATCGAGAGGACCACGCTGCGCACCAGTCGCGCCACGCGCGGCACCTCTACGACGGTGATGGCGAAGATCACGGTGGTCACGCTAGCACGCGCAACCGCCATGAGCGCGATCGCGAGCAGGATCGCCGGGATGGCCATGAGCCCGTCCATCACGCGCATCAGGATCGCATCCGCGACGCGATTGAAGCCGCTCACCAGGCCGACCGCGAGCCCGATCGAAGTCGCGAACAATGCCACTGCCAGTCCGACTGCGAGCGACACGCGCCCCCCGTAAACGGCGCGGCTCCAGACGTCTCGCCCGAGCGCGTCGGTGCCGAGCCAGTGCGAGGCGGAGAACCCGCGCAGGCGCACCATCGGATCGATCGCCATCGGGTCGTGCGTGGCAATCCAGGGTGCGAACGCCGTGATCACCATGATCGCGCAGAGGATGGCGGCGCCGATCAGCACCGATGGATGGCGGCGCAGCAGGTCGGTCGCCGTGGTGGCGATCGTCACGATGCGGAGGTCTCAGTAGCGGATGCGCGGGTCGAGCGCGACATACAGGAGATCGATGAGCAGGTTGATGCCGACATACACGCCGGCGAATATCAGCAGCACGCCCTGGATCACGGGGTAATCGCGCGACAGGATGGAGTCGACGACGAGGCGCCCGAGGCCGGGGATTGCGAACACGCTCTCGGTGACCACGACGCCACCGATCAGCACGGCGATGCCGACGCCGATCACCGTGACGATCGGCACCGCGGCGTTCGGCAGCGCGTGGTAGAGCAGCACCTGCCACATCGCGAGCCCCTTGGAGCGCGCGGTGCGGATGTAGTCCTGGTTGAGCACCTCGAGCACGCTGGTGCGCGTGATGCGCGCGATCAGCGCCATGAAGCTGATGCCGAGCGCTAGGCTCGGCAGGACCAGGTGAATCAGGAACGGCCCGAATCCGTCGCCCAGGTTCCGATAGCCCTGGATCGGCAGCCAGCCAAGCGTCATCGAGACGACGTAGATGAGCAGGTAACCGACCACGAACACCGGAAATGAGAACCCCAGCACCGCGAAACTCATCACGCTGCGGTCGATCCAGGTGCCGGCGCGCCACGCGGCGATCACGCCGATCGGCACTGCGAGCAGCACAGTGACGATGGTGGTGGTAATGGTGAGCGCGATCGTCGGCTCGAGCCGCTGCCCGATCAGGCGCGTCACGGGCTGGTTGGAAAAGATCGAGATGCCGAGCTCGCCGTGCAGCACGCTCCAGATCCAGGCGCCGAACTGCTCCCACAGCGGCTGGTCGAGGCCGAGCTTGGAGCGCATCGCGGCGACCTGCTGCGGCGTGGCGTGATCTCCCGCGATGAGTGCCGCCGGATCGCCCGGGCTCAGATGGAGGATGCCGAACACCACCAGCGCAACGACGCCGAGCACCGGGATCGTCGCCAGCAGGCGTCGCGCGATGAAGCTGAACATGCTTCTGCCGAATGCGCTGCGGACGCGCCTCCCGCTTACTCCTTCTCGATGTTCCAGTAGAACAGCGACGGGCTCGCGATCATGCCCTTGACGTTCTTGCGGTAGGCGATGACGCTGCGGTACTGGCCGAGCGGGATGTAGGTGACATTTTCCATGTGGACCCTCTGCAGCTCGCCGATGATCTGCTTGCGCTTGGCCGCATCGAGCTCGAGCGCCCACTGGCGCGAGAGGTCCACGATGCGCTTGTCGCAGGGCCAGCCGTACCAGGCCTGCTCGCAGTTCATCGAATAGGTATGCAGCACGGGATTGGCGATGCCCGTCATCGTCGCGTTGGTGACGAACACGTTCCATCCTCCCTGGCTGGGCAGATTCTTCGACGCGCGGCGCTGCGTGAGCGTGCTGAAATCCATCGCCTGCGTATCGACGTTCATGCCCATGCGCTTCAGGGTCTGCGTCGCGACCAAGGCTGCCGGGTGCAGCACCGCGTTGTCGGTCGGGTCGAGCAGCACGATCGGCTGCGCGCCATAGCCGGCAGACTTGAGCAGCGCCTTCGACTTTTCCAGATTGAAACTCGCGAGCGCCTCGGAACCGAGTTTCGATTCGTTCGGCGTTCCGCAGCCGTACACCGCCACGCATTCCTGGTAGCGCTTGGCGTCGCCGATCACCACTTCGAGGAATTCGGCCTGCTTAATGCCCCACAGCAGCGCCTGCCTCGCCTCCTTCCTGTCGAACGGCGGGTACAGGTGGTTGACCGCCATGAACAGCTGGTAGCCGAGCGGATCGTTCGGCCGCACGAACACGTTCGGGTTGTTCTGCACGGTGCGGATCAGGTCGTTCGCCGGCGATTCGAGCAGGTCCACCTCGCCGTTGCCCAGCGCCGCGATCGCGACCGCGGCATCGGGCATGTAGACCGACTCCACGCGGTCGATCTTCACCACCTTGCCCCCCGCGGCGAGGCTCGCCGGTTCCTTGCGCGGCACGTAGCCGGTGAATTTCTCGTACACCACCTTCACCCCGGGCACGAACTCTTCCTTGAGGAAGCGGAACGGGCCGGAGCCGATCACCTCGGTGATCTGGGTGTTGGGGTCGGTCTTCGCGATGCGCTCGGGCATCATGAACGGCACGTTGCTGTCGATCTTGCCGAGCGCTTCGAGCACGAAGCCGACCGGCTGCTTCAACACCAGGCGGAAGCTCTTGTCGTCGATGGCTTCGATCTTGTCCGTGAACCCCATCAGCGCGCGGCCCATGCCGTCCTTGGCGCCCCAGCGCCGGATCGAGGCCACGCAATCCGCGGCCCGCACCGGCGTGTTGTCGTGCCACAGCAGGCCGCTGCGCAGCGTGAAGCTGTAGGTCAGTTTGTCCGGGCTGATTTTCCAGGCATCCACCATCTGAGGCTGGGGCTCGTTCTTCGCGTCGAGCGAAAACAGCGTGTCCCACACCATGTAGGAGTGATTGCGCGTGATATAGGCGGTGGTCCAGATCGGGTCGACGATTTTCAACGCGCCGATCGGCACCGAACGGATGATCTTTTTCTGTGCGAGCGCCTCGCTGGCGGTTCCGAATGTGACGCAGCCCGCGAGGGCGAGCAGGCCGGCGAAGGTGCGGTGCATTGCGAGCATCGGTGTCTCCAGTTTCAGGTCAAAGTGCAGGATGCGCGGGCCGGTCGCGCGCTGTCAAGACCGGCCGCGAGTAGAATTTCGCTTTGTCGTATCCGGGAGGCAGGCATGGCGACGCAGGCGGAAAAAGCCGCAAGGTTCAGGGCGCTGCACGCGCGCGACGGCGCTTTTATCATTCCGAATCCCTGGGATGCGGGCTCGGCGCGCCTGCTCGCCGCGCTGGGCTTCGAAGCACTGGCCACCACCAGCGCGGGCTTCGCGCATTCGCTCGGGCGGCTGGACGGCATGGTCACGCTGCAGGAAAAAATCGCGCACTGCAAGGCGCTATGCGCGGCCACCGATCTCCCGGTGAGCGCGGACCTCGAGAACTGTTTCGCACACGATCCGAAAAAGGCGGCCGAGACCATACTGCTCGCGGCGGAGGCGGGCGTGGTGGGCGGTTCGATCGAGGACTACAGCGGCGATGCGTCCAAACCGATCTACGACTTCGCGCTGGCGGTGGAACGCGTGCAAGCCGCGGTCGAGGCGGCGCGTTCGCTGGATTTTCCTTTCACCTTGACCGCGCGCGCAGAGAATTTGCTGCGCGGCCGCCCCGATCTGGATGACACCATACGCCGCCTGCAGGCGTTCGAGGCAGCAGGGGCGGACGTACTTTATGCGCCCGCGCTGAAAACGCTCGAGGAAGTCCGGATGGTGACCTCTGCGGTGGGCAAACCGGTGAACGTTCTGGTGCCTCCACTGCCGGGAATAACCCTCGCGCAGCTGGCTCAGGCCGGGGCGAAGCGCGTGAGTATCGGGGGTGCATTGGCCCGGGCAGTGATTGCGACCTTGTTGCGTGCGGGTCTGGAGATGCGGGACCAGGGAAGTTTCGCCTGGACTTCGGAATTGACCTCCGGGGCTGAAATGAAGAGGCTGCTGGGCGGCTGACGCGCGCGAACCACCGTTCCCTCAGTTTCTCGGCGTGCCCGCCGCATACAAGGCGAGAATGTCGCACACCGCGCGGTTGAGCGGCGTGGCGATGCCTCTCTCGGCGCCGAGCTTGACCACGCCACCGCTCAGCCACTCGAGTTCCAGTCGGCTGCCGCTCTCGAGGTCATGGTGCATCGAAGTGGTCATCGTTTCGGGCAGGCCGTCTGCGAACGCGAGCCGGCTCTCGGCGTAGTCCGCGGGAAGCGCAACCCCGTGGGCGCGGCCGACGGCGACCGTCTCGCGCATCACGTCGAGCAGGAAAGCGCGCGTCTGCGGGTTCGCGCGGATCGGCCCCAGCGTCTTGCGCATGCTTGCGGTTGCGGCCGACATGCCGACCAGGAACACGTATTTCTCCCAGATGGACCTGCGCACGTCGTCGCTCAGCTCTGCGGTCACACCCGATCGTGCGAGGGCCGCGTGCAACTCAACGGCGCGCCGCGACTTGCTGCCGTCGTATTCTCCGACGACGATGCGCTGCATGGTGCCGGTCTGAAGGATCACACCCGGCCGCGCGATGCGCGCGGCGACGTAACACACGCCGCCCATCACCGCCTGCTCGCCGAACTCGCGCCGTAGGACGTCGTCCTTGGTGACGCCGTTCTGCAGCGACAGCACCGCGGTGTTGGCGCCTACCAGCGGCCGGATCTGTTTCGCCGCCGCTTCGGTGTCCCAGAGCTTGACCGAGAGGATGACGACGTCCGCCGTGCCGAGCGATGCCGGGTCGTCGGTCACGCACACTTTGGGGACGTGGATGTTGCCCTGCGGCTCGTTCTCGATCGTGAGGCCGTGCTCGCGCATCGCGGCGAGGTGCGCGCCGCGCGCGATGAAGCTCACATCGAATCCTGCTTTCGCGAGCCGCCCGCCAAAAAAGCCGCCGACGCCGCCTGATCCCATCATTGCAATCTTCATGATTTGCTCCCTGGGGGGAATCCTAGCAGTGCGGTTCCCTGGTTCACGCGAAACGTGCGATCCAGTGGCAGGGTGGCGATTCGGTTTGTTTGGGCGGCAAAAGGGAAGGGAGCCACTTGTGGAATATACCTTTTCAAATATAATCAGAACATGCCCGGCAGCGAAAAGCCGCTCGAATGGATAAGCAGCAGCCACAAAGATCTGATGGCATTACCTGCCGACATAAGGCGATTCTTCGGTTACGCACTTTCCCTTGCTCAAGCCGGCGATCAACATGATGCGGCGAAGGTGCTCAAGGGCTTTGGCAGCGCCGGGGTGCTTGAGGTCGTTGAAAACGATGTCGGCGGTACCTATCGTGCGGTCTATACGGTGAAGTTCATAGAGGCTGTATATGTCCTTCATTGCTTCCAGAAAAAGAGCAAGAGTGGAATCGCAACGCCGAAACAGGATATGGCCATCATCCGCGCCAGGCTGAAAGTGGCCGAGGCGCTTGCAAAGGAGCTACGAAATGAAAAGACGACTCATTGACGGTGTCGAGGTGCAGCGAAGTTCTGGCAATGTCTTTGCCGATTTAGGCCTGCCAGATGCCGACAAGCTGAAGATCAAGTCCGGTTTAGTGATCGAGATCAGGAAGGCGATGCGACGGCTCGGGCTTAACCAGCAAGAAGCAGCAAAGCGCATGGGGATCACCCAACCGAAGGTATCGGACATGATGCGCGGCGACTTCTCGAATCTGTCCGAGCGCAAGTTAATGGATTGCTTGAATCGGCTCGGCTATGACATCGAAATCAAGGTGAAGCCGACCTCTGCGCCTGTTGGGCATTTGATGCTGGCTATCGCTTGACGGCTGTCGGCCAGGAGACGGCATTCGGGCGGTCGTCATTCGAAATTGGCGTCGCCCGCATGCGCGCATCGTCCCGCCTTGCGGATGGGCTGGTGGACGTAATGGACGATGCCATGCGCAACGTCACTGTCAAGCTGACGCACGCGCGGCTGTGCAACTGGCAAGCGGCTTTGTTTCCGACCGGGCGTTTCGGGATTGCGCGTATCAAGCTTGGAACGTACCGCACGCGCTCCGAACCAATGCAGATCGTCAGCGGTCGGCCGGGTGGATTCGAAGGCGGGATGAGCGCCGGGAAATGCGGCAGCATCGCCGGCGCGTCGAAGACGACCGCGACGCGGGATCTCGCAGATCTGGCCGGAAAAGGCGTTCTGGAAATTACCGGTCAGGGGCGCGCGACGCGATACGTTCTCGCGGGTATCGCGGGCGGTACAAAGGGCACCTGACCGCGAACTTACTTTGGTTCGCGTCCCTGCAAACTGCTGTAGATTTCCTGCCTGGACCCGACTGCGACGATGGTGAGGCGCCTCCTGGAATCATCGACGTGATAGACCAAGCGGTATTGCGGTCGTGTCAGCTTGATCTTGTAGTAGTCCTTGTAACTCGATAGCTGATGCTTCGGAATGCGGGGCGTTTCCAGGCATTTCTGCAACTGTTTCTTGAAAATCTGTTTTACCGAGCCGTCCAGGCCTTTCCATTCCCGCTCGGCCTGCGGCAGCAGCGCAAGCTCATAGCTCATCGAGCTTCACCACCTTGGCCTTGCGCAAACTGCCCTTGCGCTGCTCGACAATATTTCCTAACGCCTTGTCCTCCATTACCTCCAGCATCGTGCGATACGCTTCTGGCGACACGATGTAGCCGGCGGGCTTGTTGTGATTGAGAATCGCCACCGTCTGCCCAGCAGACTGCTTGAGCAGTTCACCCGGTGCCTTGCGCAGCTCGGTGATGCTGACAGTGAATTCGCTAAGAATCTGTTCCATGTTCACCCCAAATAAAGCACGTTATAATGTATATAATTATAGCGTCATTTTCAGACCAACACAGGGGAGTTCCGGGCGATTCGTAGCAGGGCGGTTCCTCAGTTCACGCTGCAGGCCGCGCAGTTCTCTCAGCCAGGGTCGGCGCGCAAACGACGTGAAACCGCGAGCGCGATCTCCTGCCGCCGACGCTGCAAAAAATCACGCACCGCCGGATCCGACTCCAGCCCGATCGCGCGCTGGTACGCTGCATCCGCCGTTTCGCGCTCGCCGCTGCGCGCGAGCAGCCAGGCGAGTGCTGCCCAGTACGGCTGGTACTCCGCGAGGCGTGGCTCGCCCGCGAGCGCATCGAGCGCTTCGAGGCCGGCGGCGGGGCCGCGCGTTTCGGCGATTGCCACCGCGCGGTTGATCGCCACGACGGGCGAACCGGTGAGGGCGAGCAGGGCGTCGTAGAGCTTTTCAATCGCCGCCCAATCGGTGCGGCCGGTGCGGCGGCGCACGACGTGGGCGGACTGCACTGCGGCTTCGAGCTGGTAGCGGCCGACCACGCCCATGGCGCCGGCGCGAAACAGCAGCGCTTCCGCCTGGTCGATCAGGCTCGAATTCCACAGGGCCGGGTACTGTTCTGCGAGCGGAACGTATTCGCCGCGTTCGTTCCTGCGCGCGCCGCGGCGCGCTTCGGCGTGCAGCATCAGCGCCAGCAGGCCGAGCGCCTCGGGCTCCTCGGGCAACAGGGAAGCCGCGAGCTGACCCAGCCAGATGCCTTCCTCGGCAAGGTTGCGGCGGCGTGCTTCGGTTCCGGCAGGATCGGACCAGCCTTCGGCGAAGGCTGCATAGATGGCCTCGAGCACCGCGTCCAGGCGATCGCGCAGGTCCTCGCGCGCGGGCACGCGCAACGGAATGCCGGCCTGACGGATTTTGTTTTTGGCGCGCACGAGACGCTGGCCCATGGCGGTGGGCGAGACGAGGAAGGCCGAGGCGATGGTCGCTGCGTCGAAGCCGAGGATGGTTTGCAGGATCAGTGGCGCGCGCACGCCGGCGTCGATGGCCGGATGCGCGCAGGCGAACATCAGCGCGAGGCGCTCTTCGGGTATCGGCTTCTCGTCGTCCTCGCTCGAGGCGAACTCGGCCAGCAGACGCAGGTGATCGGCAGCACCCTGGCTCGTCTGCCGGCGCCGCGCCGCATCGATCAGCTTGCGCCGCGCGACTGTCAGGAGCCAGGCCTCAGGGCTGCGCGGAATGCCGCCCGACGGCCAGTCGGCGAGGGCGGCCGCAAATGCCTCGGACAAGGCGTCCTCGGCCCCCGCGACGTCGCGCGTGCGTGCCGCGAGGAAGGCGACCAGCTTGCCGTAGCTGGCGCGCGCCACCCCCTCGGCGGCCGAGCGCGCGCGCTGGCCGTCTTCCGGCGGCATCGCGCTACATGGCCCAGAGCGGGCGCACCTCGAGCGCGCCGTGGCTCGCGCCCGGGCAACGCGCCGCCCAAGTCAGGGCCGCGTCGAGGTCGGGCACGTCGATGATGTAATACCCGCCGAGTTGCTCCCGGGTTTCGGCATAGGGCCCGTTCAATACCTCGGTCTTGCCGTTGGCGACGCGCACCGTCGTCGCCGTAGACACCGGTTTCAGGCGGTCTCCGCCGACCATCACGCCGGCCTGGACCAGCGCCTGCGAATAGGCGCCGTAGGCCGCCATCATCTGGCCGGTCTGCTCCTTGGACGCGGCCTGCTGGGCGGACTCGTTGCCGAAAATCAACAGCATGTATTTCATGGGATTCTCCCGGGTTGGTTGTAGCGAAGCGCATGCTCCACTGCGACAATGACGTTCGGGCCGGGCCGATTTCGACAGATGGCGGCAACTGAATTGCGTTCTCTCCTGTCTCGATCGATCGAGATGAGTCGCACCGCCTGGGAGCGCGGCTCCCTCAGTTTACGCGCAACACTCGGTCCAGCGACTCTGCGCCGCCGCCTCGAGCGACGAGGTAAACCAGCGGTGCGGCCCAGCTGAGGTGGGTGGCCCAGGCGTCCGGGTAGACGAACACCTGAATGGTCGCCGTCATACCGAGCAGGCCGAGCGCCGAGAGGCGCGTGCACAGGCCCAGCACGAGAAGCAACGGCAACAGGTGCTCGGCGTAGGTGGCCAGATGCGCGGCGATCTCCGGCGGCAGCAGGGGCAGCTTGTACTCATCGGCAAACAGCGCGTAGGTGTTGTCGCGCACGCTGAGCAGGCCGTCGACCTTGGTGCGCCCGGAGAGGAAGAACACGCCGGCGATGCCAAAGCGGGCAACCAGTGCGATCAGCGCATCGCTGACCAGTCCGGCGATCCGGTCGGCGAGAACATTCCAGGCCGAAAGCAGACTGCGCAGTTGACGCGCTTGCGCGGCGCTGGCGGTGTTCATCAGGTGTTCTCCTCAGGGTGATCGTTCAGTGTGCGAAGACCTGCAATCGCTCCGGCCGCGAGCAGCCGGGTGGTCAGTCGCGCAAGCTTGGTTTCGGGATTCACTTCGAGCGCGGCAAGCGCGGCATCCGCGAGCGTGCGGCCGGCCGCACAGGCGTCGAGAAAGGCACAGCCCGCGGCATCGAGGTCGATGTTTTCCACCGCGTCGCGCGGCCGCACGAGCAGCACGCCTTCGCCGCGCCAATCGATGTCGTCTCCATCCTCGGCGCCATGCGCGTCGCGATTGCGTCGCCAGATCGTCGTAATCGGGAGCGACGGGAACCACGCCCAGCGCGCGGAAGGATGCGGGCTCAACACGGTGCGAGCGAGCTGTCCCGGAGCAAGGCGCGTGAGCGCGCGGGGGTCAAGCGGCTCGGCGTCGCGAGCGATGTGGGCTTCGCTCCAGAACCGATCGAGGCGCGCAACGGCGGGGAGGTACGGCAACTCTGCCGCGGGCTCGAATGCGGCGAGAAAATCGGCGAGGCCTGCGCCGTAGTCGGCCAGCATCGGATGCGATGGCGGGTCGGTGCGAACGAAGATCGCAGCGGCGGCGCGGAACCATTCCTCACCGACGAGGCGCATCACCCCCGGATAATTCGCCTGCAGCGCGTCGATGCAGCCCTTCATCACCGTATTGCGATAGACGGAAAATCCGGGTTGCGCGACGACTCCGGCGAGTTCCGGTGCGCAGTCCTCGGACGGATCGAGCGCGACCAGCGCCCGCGCAAAGCGGTCCTGAAATGCTTCGAGGCTGGTCGTCATGCCGCGCGCCTCAAAGGTGTCGATAGCACTCGCCGGGCACGCTCGCGTTCCGCGAGCAGCGCATCGAAGGAAGGCAGGTTTTCGTCGCGCTCGATCAGCGTCGGGCGCGGCCCGATGCGCTCGATCAGCCGCTCATAGAGCGCCCAGACTTCCGGCGCCACCGGTGCGTCGTGCGAATCGATCAGCAAGGCTTCGCCGAGCAGGGGGTCGGCGCTGTGGCCGGCGAGGTGGACTTCGTCGACCAGCGCGCCGGGAAAGGCATCGACATAGCTCTGCGCATCGAAGCCCAGGTTGCGCGCACTGACGTGGACGTTATTGACATCGAGCAGGAGCCCGCAACCGCTGCGCTTCGAAACTTCCGCGAGGAACTCGATCTCAGCCCACTCGCTTCCTTCGATGCGCAGATAGTGTGAAGGATTCTCGATCGCGATCCGGCGGCGCAGCGCATCCTGCACGCGGCCGATGTTGGCGGCGATGCGCACGAGCGCTGCGGAGGTGCGCGGGAACGGCAACAGGTCCGGGTGGTATGCGCCGCGCCACGTCGACCATGCGAGGTGCTCGGAGACCAGCGCCGGACGGAAGCGTTCGACTAGCGACGCAAGGCGCCGCAGGTGAAGCGGATCGGGTGGCGCGTCGGCCGCGAGCGAGAGGGCGACGCCGTGCAGCGAGAGCGCATGCGTTTCGCCAATCGCCTCCAGCCATGCGAGACGCGGGCCTCCGGTGGCGAAATAGTTCTCCGCATGCACTTCAAACCAGATACCGTCCGCGGGGCAGGTGCGTGCCTCGACATAGTGCTGAGGCTTCAAGCCCAGCCCAGCGGACGGTGTCATGGCGGCGTGCTGGTCGAGTCCCGACGGTTCGCGATCAGGTCTTGGCAGGTGTCAGCGAGCCCATACCCATCGGGGTCTTCATGGTGGTGCAGGTGCCCTTGGCGACATGTTTCCACGCGTTTCCCTGGTAATCTTTCTTGGCGGTGCCCGCACAGGTCGTGCCGGGACCCGCGGCGCAGTCGTTCTTGCCGGCGAGCGAGACGCCATAGCACTTCTCCATTTCGGCCTTGGCGCCGTCTTTCTTCATCATGTCCTCGGCCGCCAGCGCGCCGGTGGCGATGGCGCTGAGTGCGAGGGCGGTGACTGCGAGTACGTTGCGATTCATGTGTCGAACTCCTGTGTGGATGGATGACCGCGCCGCGCGAGCCGCCGATGCGGCCCGGATCAACCGGTCTGATGGTTAGTTCGGGGAAACTTGGCGTTCGGTTACAGTGCCGGGCAGAATTCGTTGCCGGAATATTTTTGTTCCGGCTGTAACCGGACGCACCGGTTTCGCGAACTCAAAGGGAAGAGCCATTGAAGAAAGCTGAGGCGCGGCTGCGGGACCTGCTGGTCGGCGGATTGGGCGGCGACGCTGCCGCCTACCGCGGGTTCCTCAAGGATCTGAGCGCGCACTTGCGGGCATTTCTCAGAAGGCGCCTGGCTCGGCTGCCCGACGAGGTGGAGGATCTGGTGCAGGAGACGCTGCTGGCCGTGCACAATCAGCGCCATACCTATGATCCCGGCCAGCCGCTGACGGCCTGGCTGCACGCGATCGCCCGGTACAAGCTGGTCGATCTGTTGCGGCGGCGCGCGCGCGACGATGCGCTCAACGATCCGCTCGACGATGCGCTCGAACTGTTCGTCGCTTCGGACGAGGATGCAGCGGATGCGCGACGCGATCTTGCGAAACTGCTCGCGGAATTGCCGGAGCGACAGCGCATGCCGATCGTGCATATGAAGCTGGAGGGACTGTCGGTGTCCGAGACCGCACGGCGCACTGGCCAGTCGGAATCGGCGGTGAAGGTGGCGGTGCACCGCGGTCTCAAGGCGCTCGCGCGGAAAATCAGGGGTGCAGTGTGAAGACCGAAGAACTCGTCGACCTTCTGGCAACGGGTGCGGAGGCGGTCGCGCCGAATGCGGTGCGCCGCCGCTATGCGCTCGCGCTGGTCGCCAGCGTTCCGGTTGCGATCGCGCTGATGGCGACCTGGCTTGGCGTCAGGCCCGACCTGAACGAGGCCGCAGTTGAACCGATGTTCTGGGGCAAAGTCGCTTTCGTTGCGCTGTTGTCCGGCGCCGGCCTGATGGCGGTCGCACGTCTGTCGCGCCCGGGCGCGTCGCTGGCCGTTCTGCCCGGGTTGCTGGCCGCGCCGGTGCTCGCGATGTGGCTGGCCGCTGCCGCAGCGCTGGCCGGCGCCGCGCCGGGCGAGCGAATGGAACTTTTTCTCGGGATTTCGTCGGATGAATGTGCATTGAATATCGCGGTGCTTTCGCTGCCGGTATTCGTCGCCGCGTTATGGGCCATGAAGGGGCTTGCGCCGACGCGGCTGCGCCTGGCCGGAGCGGGGGCCGGGCTGCTCGCCGGTGCAGTTGCGGCGCTCGTCTATACCTTGCACTGTCCGGAGAGCGACGCGCCATTTATCGGCACCTGGTATGTGCTCGGCATTCTGATTCCGGTTGCGGCCGGTGCCCTGCTCGGGCCGCGGCTGCTGCGCTGGTAGGCGAGCCGCTCCAGGTCTTATTCCTCGTGCAGATTCGCCCACGCGCCTCGCGTCCGGCTGCCACGCCGTCGCTCCGGATAGCCCAACGGCTCAGGATCGCGGAATGGTTTTCTGCTGCCCGAGCGACCTGTTTTCATATGGAAACACGCACGCCGCAAACCGAACCGGTGCTGGGTGAGGAACGCTCCGCCGCACCCGGCCATCCAATGCGAATCCTGATCCGGCCGTTTTTCGCCTGCCGACTTTGCTGGCGCATCACGTTCGCGGTGTTCGCGCTGATACTCGCGGTGGAGGCGGTCATCCTGGTGCCTTCTGCGCGTCATTTCGCAGCCAACGAACGCCAGCTCCTCGCCGACCAGGTACAGATTCTGATCGAGCCGCTGCTGGCGCGCCATCCGCCCGGCGCAGCGCCGCCGGACCTGCGGCCCGCACTGGGTCAGTACGGCGTAGCCGGCATCTCGCTGCATGCGCCGGGGGTAGCGTGGGTCGCCTCGGCCGGTGAAGCGCCGGAGCTTCCCGGAGAGTCGATCGACATGATGGCGCGGCCGTTTGCAGACGGCTGGAGCGAAACGACCCTTGTTGCCGCCTGGCTCAGTCCGAGCATGACCGGGCATCTGGTCGCGGTCAGAGCCGACGCGTCGGCCATCGCGCCGAGACTGCACGCATACGTGGCGCGCGTAGCCGGGCTGGTTGCGCTCATCGTCCTGGTCGTCACGGTGGGGACCATGTTCGTTATCGACCTGTCCGTCCTCAGGCCGGTCCTGCGCCTGCGCGAAAGCTCTCTGCGGGCGGGGTCGGAGCCGGAGTCCGCCGAAAGGTTTACCGTACCCACCCGCCGGCAGGACGAGATCGGAGAGCTGGTGCGCGCACACAACTCGATGTTGCAGCAAATATCGGACAGCCGGCGGCGGGATCGCGAGTTGGCGGAGGAACGGGCGCAATTTCTGGCGCACCATGAATCGCTGACCGGGCTGCCGAACCGCGCAGCCCTGCTTGAGCATCTCGATCGCGAGATTTCCGCCCGAGGCGCGACGCTGTTGCTCGTCAATCTGACGCAGTTCAGATCGCTCAATGCTGGATTCGGCACCGGCATTGGCGACCGGATCCTGCGCGATCTCGCCCTGCGCTTGAGAAGCGGCGCCGGCGCATCGGGTTTCGTGGCGCACCTGGGTGCGGACCGCTTCGCGCTGGCCCTGCCGGGCGTGCTGCCCGCCGGCGATGCCGCGCTCGCCGCGGAAACGGTCCTGCGCAGCCTCGCCCTTCCGTTCGAATACGAAGACGGGATCTCGCTATCGCCGCCGGCACGCATCGGCATCGCGCAGTCCGGTTCCCGCGGCGAAGACGGACCGGCGCTGCTCGCACAGGCCGATCTCGCGTTGTCGCGCACCTACTGGGCCGGCGAAGTCGGCTACCAGTTTTTCTCGCCCTCGCTCGCGCTCGACGCCAGGGCGCGCCAGGAGCTGGCGCGGGACCTGAAGCACGCCTTGGAGCGCGGCGAGCTGTTCATCGCGCTGCAGCCGAAGTTCCGGCTCGCCGGCGAGGCATTCGATCTGCTCGCCGGTGCAGAGGTGCTGGTACGCTGGCGCCATCCCTCGCGCGGCCTGGTGAGCCCCGCAGAGTTCATCCCCCTTGCCGAAGCGAGCGGCCTGATCGTGCCGATCGGCGCGTTCGTGCTGGATGCCGCATGCGGGCAGATACGCGAATGGCAGGCGCGTCACGTGCACGCGCCGCGTCTCGCGGTAAACCTGTCCGCGCAGCAGTTCGGGCAGCCGCACCTGCTCGAAGCGATCGAGCGCGCGATGCTGCGAGCCGGCATCCCGCCGGACCGGCTCGAGTTCGAGATCACCGAGACCGCCGCCATGCGCGACGTGGAGCGCACGTCGGCGATCCTGGTGGCCATGCGCTCCCTCGGCGTGCACGTCTCGATCGACGACTTCGGCACCGGGTACTCGTCGCTCAACTATCTGCGCCGGTTCGCGGTCGACGCAATCAAGATCGACAAGTCCTTCGTCGACGACATCGGTGCCGACCATCACGCGGAAGCGATCTGCGACGCCATCCTGCGGCTGGGCCAGTCGCTCGGCACCAAGGTGATTGCCGAAGGCGTGGAGAACGAGTCCCAGGCGCAGTTTCTGCGCCAACGGCGCTGCGACGAGGCGCAAGGCTACCTTTTCGGCCGGCCCGTACCCGCGGCGGAATTCGAAAAGCTGCATCTCCGCGGCAAGGAAATTGCGCTGGCACCGGTCTATTGACAAGGAAACGCTGCCACGAATAAGCCCTGGACGTATCCGACCGTCGCCGCGCTCGCGCTCGTCTGCGCGCTTACCTTGGGGAGCACGGCGGCCGGGGCGCAGCCCTTGCTCCCGCTCGAGGTGTTCTATGGCCTGCTGAACGAGAACCCCGCGGCGGCCGAGGTCTCGTTGAAGCGCATTGGCGCCGGCTGGCGGCGCGAGTACGCCGCGATGATGCTGGAGACCGTCGGCTTCGTGCCTTCGCGGGACGTGCAGCGCGGCATGCTGTCGCTGCTGGGTCAGGTTTCGGGAAGGCCTTTCGGCGGCGGCCTCGATGACTGGTACCGGTGGCTGTGGTCAATGGAGCCTGCGCCGCATCCCGACTACGCCGAGTTCAAGGCGGGCCTCTACGAGCAGGTCGATCCACGTTTCCGCGAATACTTCGCCAAGCGGCCCAAGGCGCTGATCCGCCTGGACGAAATTCGCTGGGGAGGGGTGTGGCGCGACGGCATCCCTCCCCTCGCGAACCCGAAGATGATCCCGGCGCGCGAGGCGCGCTACCTCGCGGAGGACAACATCGTGTTCGGCGTCGCCATTGACGGCGAGGCGCGCGCCTATCCCAAACGCATTCTCGCCTGGCATGAGATGGTCAAGGACACGATCGCGGGCCGGCCGCTGAACGGCGTGTACTGTACGCTATGCGGCGCGATGATCGTCTACGACGTCACCGTCGACGGCGTACACCACGAGCTCGGCACCAGCGGCTTCCTGTACCGCTCGAACAAGCTCATGTACGACCATGCCACCAAGTCGCTGTGGTCCACGCTCACCGGTACGCCGGTGGTCGGACCTCTTGCCGGGACGGGCATCGAGCTCCAACTGCTGCACGTGGTGACCACGACCTGGAAGGAATGGAAAAAGCGCCATCCGCAAACGCTGGTGCTATCGCTCGATACCGGCCACCAGCGCGATTACAGCGAGGGTGCAGCCTATCGGGAATACTTCGCCACGGACCGGCTGATGTTCGGCGTCCCGAGCCCCGACTCCCGGCTGTCGAACAAGGCCGAGGTGCTCGCGCTGCGCTTCGCCGCCGCCCCGGGCGAGCCCCTCGCCATTGCGGCCGATTTCCTGCGCGCGAATCGCGTCCACCACGATCGGCTCGGCCCGCAGGAATTCGTCGTCCTCACGGACGCGAGCGGCGCAAACCGCGTCTACGCGTCCGCCAGCGTGCGCTTCGCGAGCTGGGACGGCGACGCGCTCGCCCGCGATCGCTCGGGCCGCGCATGGAAGGTGGGCGAAGATGCGCTTACGCGGCCCGGCGGCGCAGCGCTCAAACGCCTCCCGGCACATCGGGCCTTCTGGTTCGGCTGGCATGCTGCGTTCCCGGGAACCAGGCTGGTGAAATGACCGGCACTGCGCTCGGGCGCGCGCGGCCGCGTGCGCGAGCATGGCGTGCCAATGGCACGTGCGTGCGCCCGTCGCCAGCAACATCCGCATCGTCGCGACGTCCGCGAGACCGTTTACGAAGCGCTCGAGGAAACCGGAACTCCCGGCGCCATTCCTGATAGCCCGAGGGCTCAGGATCGCTGAAAGGTTTTCTGCTGCCCGAGCGACATAGGCTCCTATGCAAGCACGCACGCCGCAAACCGAAACCGTGCTGAGTTGGTTCGGGCAATGGCGAGTCACGCCGGAAGTGCAGCTTCCCGCGCGCGTGGAACGCGCGCTCGCGGATCTGCGCCGCAAAAGCGAAATCCTGATCGGCTGGGTGCAGGCGGCGCTGGTTGCCGTGCTCGGCACCGTGTATCTGGTCGCGCCGGGCACGTCGCCGTCGGACGCCGTGTTCCGTCCCGTTCCCTGGGCGCTCGGAATTTACGCTGCGTTCACGCTACTGCGGCTGATCCTCGCTGCCAATCGGCGGTGGCCGGCGTTACCGGGTTGGTGAGCCTGGCTGTGCTCGGCGAATCCACCGGGCACGCGCGCGGCCGCGCGGGTCCGCACGCCTGAACCGGGCGTGCGCCATTGAAGATGTAGCCCGGCGGAAACTTCGGCAGCAAGTAGTCGGCGACCGCCAGCCGAAACGCCTGCTTCATTCCTTGTTCCTCCGCGAAGGCGATTTTCGAACGCGCCGCGGCAAGCTTTTCACGTTTGCCACCGCAAAACGGACCCAGCGTTTCAACTCTCGAGTTGACGCAAGACCTGCCGGCGAAACGTACACGAACCCCGTCAGCGGCCGGCCGGTAAAGGTCATCGGGCGCGTGTGCGGTTTCCTCAGTACTTCCTCATACCGTTCGCGCCCGACGCGAAGCACGAGATCTTCGCCTGAGATGCCGCAGCACATGTGCCCGTCCAGCATGAAGCACAGTCCGCCGAACATGCGCTTTTCGACGACGGCGCCGGTGCCCGCCAGCGTGCGGCGTATGCGTTCGGCGAGGGCGGAGTCGTGAGCCACTGTTAATCCTGCAGATTGCAAGTGAATGGCGAATTATCGGCGCTAATCGAACGCTTGAGTATCAGCGTTATCCGAACACGACAATGAATAATGGACGAAGAGGTCCGGTTGCGTGGCCAGCCAACGATTCGCGGACGTCTTTGTCGCGAGACTGCCGGCCGCACGGAGTGTTGTTGTCCAGGCGCGGGATCAGAAGTACGGTTGCGACGGACGAACGGTCCGGGTTAGATTGCCAGGGCGCTGAACCGGAAACTGGGTGCATCAGGCGGTAACGCCGCTGTCGCAATCTTCTGCGGCAGCTGGCCGGTACGCCCCGGAATCGAGTACGCGACAAGACCAGTTTATTCTCATAGCCGAATCGACTGTCCTGATCGAACCCATTGGCGACTTCATGCTGCGCACCGCGTGCCGGACCATGAGCCACTCGAGCGATTGATTCGGCTGGAGTCGCCAGGAATTGCCGTTAACCTCACAGCGCAGCAGTTCGCCGATGCGGCTCTGCCACGGCGACTCGAGCGCGCTCTCGGCGAGGCGAGGGTAGCGGCAGACTTGCGGGAGGCGCAGATCACCGAATCGGCCGCGATGAAGGACGTGGCGCGCTGCGCGGCGACGCTTCGGAAGCTGCACGATTTCGGCGTGCGCGTATCGATCGACGATTTCGGCACCGCTTACTCGTCGCTCCGTTACCCGCACCGTTTCGCGGTGGATGCGATCAACATCGACAGGTCCTTCGTTGACGATATCGGTTCGGATCGGAATGCCGATGCGGTTTGCGACGCCATCCTGCGTCTCGGCCAGTCACTGGGCACGAAGGTGATCGCCGAGGGCGTCGAGACCGAGGTTCAGATGGCCTTCCTGCGCCGGCGCCGCTGCAATGAAATGCGGGGGTATCTTCTCGGCAAACCCGCTGCCCTGAACGAGTTCGAGAACGCGTATGTTGCCGCTCGGGCTGTCGCGTGAGTCAGATGGTGCGGCGATAGGCACCTGGGCCCATATCGTTCGCTTTCTTGAATACCCGGCTGAACGCCGCTTCTGACTGGTATCCGACACGCTCCGCAACTGCGGCGGTACCGAGTCCTTTTTCCTGCAATAACTCCTTTGCCTTCTGCATGCGCCAGAACGTCAGGTACCGCATCGGCGTTTGTTCGACCAGGGCGTTGAATCGGGCCGCGAACGCAGAACGCGACATACCGGCGCGCGCTGCAAGATCCGCAAGCGTCCAGGGGTGCGCCGGTGTCCTGTGAATATGAGCCAGCGCGGACCCTATATGCTTGTCCGCGAGTGCGGCCAGGAGGCCAGCGGGTGTCCCGGACTGCTGAACGTGTGCGCGCACCATCTGGATGAACAGCACTTCGGCGAGTCGGTTCACTACAGCCTCGCTCCCCGAACGCGCCGAGCGCGTCTCTTGGATCATGAAGCCGAGCGTCGTGTGCAGCCAAGCAAAATCGTGGCTGTCCACTGCGCGAATGTGGATAAGCGAAGGCAGGGCGGTTACGAAAGGGTGTCGCCGGTCGCGATCGTAGCGGAAATAGCCGCACAGCATCGTGACCGGCAACCCTGCGCCGCCGTAAGTTACCGGCCCGTAATTCTCCAGGTTTTGACCTGCGATGATCTTTTCGGCGGGAACGGGTTTGCCCTGCGGGGAGTCGAGTATCGCGTGAGCGTCGCAATGCGGGAACGCCACCACGTCGCCGCCGTGCAGGGCGATCGGCTTTCGCAAACCGTGCATGCGCAGCCAGCACGTCCCGCGCACGATCACGTGGAACTCGGGCGTAGCGGTACGCTGGATGTCCATGCCCCAGGGCGCCGAGAATTCGCAGCGAAAGTACACGCCGCCGCCGAGATGGATCGATTGGAGAATGTCGCTTAGTACATCCATCGCATGGAATTCATACGAATGAGCAAAAAATATGGACTATTCAACATAGTCCGTATGCATCGATAAGACTAGAGTTTGCGTCATCCCGGATTCAAAGTCCACGGGACGTCCCGTTACAAACAACGCAAAGGAAAATAGAAATGGCCAGACTCAACGTCGTGACTCCGCAACAGGCGAGTGGGCGCGTCAAGGAGCTCTTTGACGGCATTCAGGCATCGGTTGGCATGATTCCGCAAATCTACCAGGGCGTCGCCAACAGTGCTGCCGCCTTGGAGGGCGTGCTGCACCTTGGCAAAACGCTCAGCACCGGGCAGTTGAGCGGAACGGAGATCGAAGCCGTAAAGCTCGTAGTAAGCCAGGCTTATGGATGTAACTACTGTCTCGCGGTGCATACACTCCTTGGCAAGAAGCACGGGCTTACCGAGAACGAGACCATTGCGATCCGGCGCGGTACGGCCGAAGCGCCCAGACTCGGCGCATTGGTCGACTTCGTCAATTCCGTGATGCGCCCGGAGGGGAGCGCGACGGATGATACCGTGCGCGCGGTGCGCGCCGCCGGCTACAATGACGCACAGGTCGCGGAGATCCTGCTCGTAGTCGCTCAAACGGTGTTTACGAACCTGTTCAATCGCGTGCACCAGACTCCGGTGGACTTTCCGCCGGCGCCGGGCATCGCGTAGCAGAGTCGAGGAGTACGCCGTGGTCCGTCTAACCGACTTGCCCGAGTGGGAGCGCGAGCATCTGCTGGCGAAGGGCAGGGAAGCCCCGCGTTTTGCTTCGAGACCTTGGGTAAGGGGACCAGCCCTCGGCAAACGGCGGGTTGCGATTGTGACGACTTCCGGCGTGCATCGCCGCGGCGACCGGCCGTTCAGCATGATTCCGGACACCGAATACCGCGTGATTCCAGGCGACACGAGCGCGGACATGCTGGTCATGAGCCACGTCTCGGTCAATTTCGACCGCAGCGGATTTCACGAAGACGTGAACGTGGTTTTTCCCATCGACCGGTTGAAGGAACTCGCCGCAGCTGGTGCGATCGGCTCGGTCGCGGATTTTCACTATGCCTTCATGGGCGCGGCCTGGCCACCCACGCGTTTCGAAACCAAGGCGCGGGAACTTGCCGTTCTGCTCAAGAAAGATCGCGTCGATGCCGTATTGCTCACCCCGGTCTGACCGAATTGCACGTGCGCCGTGGGCGCACTCGGTCATTACCTGGAGGAAGAAGGCGTTGCCACGACGCAAATCAGCCTGGTACGCGAGCACACGGAACTGATCCAGCCGCCACGGGCGCTATGGGTGCCCTTCATGCTGGGCCGGCCGTTCGGCGCGCCGAACGCGCCGGATTTCCAGCACAAGGTCCTGGCCGCTGCTTTGCGGCTGCTGGAGGCCGAGTCTGGACCGGTGCTTCGTGATTTTCCGGAGGACGCGCCGCGAGCGAACGAACCCTTCGACATGGAGGGCTTCGCCTGTCCGGTGAACCTGCGCCGTGCGCAGCCGGATCGCGATGGGAGGATGGACGTCACCCAGGCGTTGCTCGATGAGGTCGCGCAACTGCTTCCGTGGCACGATCTCGCGGTCAAACGCCGCGGGCGGAGCGCGGTGGGCATCAGCGGGATCGCGATTGAAGAAGCTGCCCGTTACGTCGCATCGCATCTTGCCGGAGCGGCTGCACCGAGTTACGACAAGGAAAGTTCCGCCGCGGAGGCACTCAAGCGCGCCTGCGATGACCTTCACGCGTACTACTGCGAGGCGGTGGCGGCACAGCCGGGAAATTCTGCCGGCGACGAAATCCAGATCTGGTTCTGGCGGCAAACGGCCGCGGGGAGATTGTTTCTCGATCTTCAGGGGATGTGTCGCGCTAGCCCGGACAAGAGCATGCAGCTGCTTGGCAGGAGCTTGCTGGTGCCGAGGGCGGTTACCGAGGGCGCGTCTTGAGGTTCAAATGAAACGCTTCCTGGGGCAAGGGATTCTCGCGCTTGCCGTGTTCTATGCTTCGTTCGCACTCGCGCAAGCGGGTGGCGCCGCCGCGCAACGCTTCCCGGACGTGGTTGACGTGAAAGTGCGCGCGCCCGGCGAGGGCAAATTTGATTTCGATGTCACGATCTCCTCGCCCTATGATTCGCCTCAGCGCTACGCGGACGGATTTCGAATCCTTGGCGCGGATCGCGTTGTCCACGCCGTGAGGGTGTTATTGCACGACCATGCGAACGAGCAGCCCTTCACGCGTGACCTCTACGGTGTCGTGATACCGCCGCCGGTGCGCTTCGTTGTGGTCGAGGCGCGCGATCGGAAGAACGGCTACGGCGGACGGACAGTCCGGGTCGAATTGCCGGGACGCTGAACCGGGAACTGGGCGCATCCGGTGGAAACGTCGCGGTCGTAATCTTCTGCGATAGCTGGCGGGCACGCTCCCGAGTCGAGCAACCCTCAGAATGATTCGATTGAAGCACCAACCGGAGGGAGAAATGCCGTTTTTCAAGTCACTTCCAAATGACGCCGGCGTCCGGCACATTCTGCAGCTGAATAAGCCCGCTGGCCGCACGCTGATTGAGTTCCACCAGGCGTTGCTGCGTGGCGACTCTCCGTTGAACGCGGCGCAGCTTGAACTGATCGCAGCCTATGTTTCGGGGTTGAACGCGTGCCAATACTGCTACGGCGTGCATTCTGAGACAGCCAAGGCGTTCGGGCTCGCGGAGGGCACGCTCGAAGCCCTCCTTGCCGACGTCAATGCAGCGCCGGTCGATCCGAGGATGCGTCCGTTGCTCGCCTACGCGAACAAGCTCACTGTGTCGCCCGCGCGAATGACCCAGGCAGACGCAGACGCCGTTTTCGCGGCGGGCTGGAGCGAGCGGGCTTTGCATGATGCGGTGCTGACCGTGTGCCTGTTCAATTTCATGAACCGGCTGCTCGAAGGACATGGCTGCAAAGGCGCCCCGGAGATCTACGGCGCGCGCGGCAAGGCGCTGAAGGACGAGGGCTACGCGCCGCTGCTCAAGCTGCTGCAGTGATCGGCATCAATGTCAGCGGCAGGCGCATTTCACTTGCCGCTTTTTCGCGCGGTGCGCATGGGGTGACCCGATCCAAGGTCAGACGAAACATGCCGCCACGCCCGTGACGCTATATCGTTGCAACGACAACGCACGCACGACCGTTCGCCGTGCGTGCCTTCGTCTCGAGTTTGACGCGTTCTTTAGCACGGCGTCGAAATCCATCTCGCCCGCCAGACGGCCATCGGATAGGACGCCCTGCGGCGCGTTCAGCTCTCTTCGGCCTGGAAATCGCAGCCCGCAGAATCCGCAAGCGATCACGTGGAACTCCGCGGATGGAGCTGCGTTCATGACTTCGCGAGGCGCGGGCACCCGCCCCGGAAACGCGCTTCGCGGCCCGGAATGGGTCCACGTCAATTCAGCTCCTAGCAGACAGTAAGCATGGACGATAGATCATAAACTTTGGACGACATAGCATTAGAAGTACGCTTCGGTGGGACTATAGTTACGTTACTACGACTTTCATCCAAGCATGCAAGCCGAAGATGGAATCGGGACTTTTTGGCTAGCCGATAGAAAGGGAGCACCGCAAACGAGCTTCACAGTTCATATCCTTGACAGTGCCCCGGCGCCGGTAAAGGAGAATCGCCTGCCCTTTGCTCCGCGTCAGCCGAAGCGAAGTTCAATTGAAACATAACATGACTGAAAGGAACCTGCCGATGACCATTTCGTATGTCGAGCGCAGCAGCGCAGACGCCCAGACCCTGTCCTTTTACAACAAGGCCGAAGATCGCTTCGAGATGCTGCTGAATATCTTCAAGGTGTTCGGCCATACGCCCGAACTGGGCGCCGTCTTCACCGACCTGGTCATGGCGATCCTGAAAGACAGTGCACTGCCCTGGGTTACGAAGGAACTGCTGATTCTGAAGGCGACGCACCGAAATAACTGCCACTACTGCGTCGTCCAACACGAAACGCTGAGCAAGCGCCTTGGCATTTCGGAGGCGAAGATCGCCGACATCGGCGACGACCGCTACAAGGCGAGTCCGCTGTTCAGCGACGCCGAGAAAGCGCTGATGGATCTCACGGAGCAGATCGGTGTCGACGCAAATCGACTCAGCAAGGACCTGTGGGACCGGCTGCACCATCATTTCACCGAGGCCCAGATCGTCGAAGCAGTGTTCACGATTACCGTCTACATCGCCGTCAGCAAGTTCGGCGACGCGCTGGGTGTCGCGCTGGAGGACGTCTTCGGCGACGCGAAGCCGCTCCTACACGTTCACCACTGAGAGGGAGAGAAATGATGCAATCCCCCGTTCAACCGGGCCTCGAGGTCGAGATTTTCACGGGGCCAAATTGCGGCTATTGCCGGCGTGCCAAGGCAGTGCTGGACAGACGGAATCTCCAGTATCGCGAAGTCGACGTGTCCATCGCGCAGGGCCGTGACGAGCTGCAGCGTCGCCTCCCTCGAGCCCGCAGTATTCCGCAAATCTTCATCGGCGCGGATCATATCGGGGGTTGCGAAGATCTGGAGCGGCTCGACGCCAATGGCACCCTGAACGCTATGACGACCGGCGGACACCGATGATGATGTCAACGGCGCTCGCGTTCGGGCGCAGCGGTGCTGCCTTTTCGCAACTGGGCGCGGTATTGGATCGAGTTCAGCGGTCCGGCCCGGCGCTCCGTGCCCTTTCCCTAACCGCCGTTCGCGTCCGCACTGCCTTTGCGCCAACCCGCCTGTCCGTGCGTCGAAACGCAATAGGGCACAATATAGGTAAGCCCCATCTGGATCAGAATCTGGGCGGTCAGCGGGCTGCCCAACAGCAAGTCGTAGTGATTGATTACATTCAGCATCGAACCCACGATCAATGCGACTGACCCGGCTCGCGAAACAACCATAGGATCGCAGCATCTGCGCAACTGATCTTTCACGGGTCACCCCGACGGCTGGCACGGCCAAATGGGGGCCGGCCTGCCCGACCCGGGACATTACGGCGTGGAAGGGCTGACACGAGTGCCCGGCTTGAACAGCGCCCAGCTAAACCAAAACACCTTGTTGAAATGAGGGACAGCCGCGAGCGACTGTCCGGAAAGAGGTCCTTCATATCCCCTGCCAGCCACGGTCCACAGGGTGCCTGTCTCCTGGTCGCGCGCAACAACAGCGGTTTCGGGTTTGATGGTCGCATCGAACGTCAACGTCCTGCTCGAATCCATTTTGCGCGAAAAGACTCCCCCCACATCGTGTTCAACGTCGTAGAAGACGACAATGGGCTCGTTCCCGACAGCGTCGCTGAGAACCTGGTTGTGGCGCAAGTTGTCCATCGGGTAACCGCAGGCGTCGCCGTTGATCTCGACGCCCATGATGAAGGACATGGCGGGCAGCCGGCTATCGAGGGTGCCACGGATTCGATGCCACGGTTTGGATCGTTTCGAAAGTTTCGAGATCGGGATCAATGTCTGGAGCATCCAGGCGACCATCTTGTCGCGCAGGGTGATGGATGGCGCGTAGTAGAGCTTCGTTTCCGGGTGCAAGTCCTTCCATGCGCTCCACGTGGAGAGCACAACCGGAAAGGCGACTAGCGATTTGCCGGCGTCGGGACCGTGAATGATCTTGCCGTCGAGTTGCTGGATAAAATTACCGGTGGCGGGTTCATAGTAAATGATGTTGTTGTTGTACGCTGTGACGCACTTGAGATCCAGCGCCCGGCCGTCCAACTCGGACTTAAAGACGATCCCGCTATTGCACAGGATACAGTAGGAAATCATGAGTGGCGTGTTACCGACCGTATCCATGAAATAGTGGGGTCTGGCTATGGCGTCGCGCGGATATGCACGTACCTCGTTGCCGTAGACGAGGCCGAGAATCATGTCGTCCGGGCGCAAGAGGTTGTCCGATTCCGCCACCGTGAGGATCTGCGGCCGACTTGGCGGAGTCATCACGTAGGGCACGTAGCCGCTCCAGAACAGCAGGGCCAACACGCCGATGGTGACGAGCGTTATCCAGAACCATGCGGTATGCGGTGAGACTAGGGACTCGGACAGCCGACTGCCTGCATCGAGCACGCCATCAGCGCCCGATATGCCGAGCAGGCCGCGTAGCAGAACTGCCCGAAGGCAGAAGCCTCCGACGGCCCATAGCACATGGCGGCGACGATAAATAGCGATCTGTGTGCCGCGCGAGAAATTCACGAGATCGATGGTCATGGGCGAGAATGGCAGATATATGAACAGCATCACGGCCACGCCGAAAAGGTAAAAACCAACGTCCCAAAAAACCGAGGTGAGATTCATGGTTGCCAATTGTGTTCGCCTTTCTTGTTGATCAAGTTGATCCCCGTCCTGCGACTCCTCGCCGAGCTCGCGGAGCTACCACGGAGCCGCCGCGTCAAGTGCTCAGATGCACTCTCGCGCGGCATCAACATACGCCTTGACGTTCACGGCCGGTGTATCGCCGGTGATCTCGCAACCCGGTGCCAGCATGAAGCGCCGGGCGTGACGGCCGCCGACGCGCTGGATCGCGGCACAACAGGCCGCACGAACGTCATTGGGTTCACCGAGCGGCAACAGCTGGATATGGTCGATATTGCCTGCGACACCGATTTCCGGCTCAAATAACTCGCGCATGCGCTGCAGATCGACCGTGTGTCCGACATTGATCATATTGAGCCGCTTCAGCGTCTTGAATGCTGCGAGATTGCGCTCCATGTGCGGGGTGACGGCGCCGCACATGTGGACCATGTTGTAATCGTAGTCTTCCAGCAGCTCCGGGTAGTACTTGATCGAATATTCGAGCGTGTGTTTCGGACTCATCATCTGCGTGTCGTGCTCGCAGATCATGAGAATGGTGGCGCCTGCCTCGCGCAGCTCGCGGGCATACGCGCGCGACACCGCGGTTGCGCGTCTGACCAGCGCGTGGGAAAACTCCACGTCCTTGATCATCTCGCGGATAAACGTCTCGTAGGGCATCAGCTGCAGCGCCATCGTCAAAGGACCGGTGATGAAACCGACCACTGGAACTTTTTCGCGTTGGGCCAGGATGCGCGTGCCCTCGATGAGCGTTCGGGTACTCCGGGTCGCCATGAAATCCGGTACCTTGTCGAGCTTGCTGATTTCCGCTTTGGTCTTGACTAAGTAATCGGTGATCCAGGGGCATTTGTTGGGCGGGTAGGTGACTCCAGCTCCGCAGGCCTCGGCGACCGGCCAGCTCGGCTCCACCTGGATGGTCACGACGTCGTAGCCATAATGTTCGAGCGCATCGAGATGCGCCTCGGCGGCCGCCTCAGGATCCCTGTACATCACGTCGTAGGTCAACCCCTTGACGATTCCGGCGTGATCGCCGATCTGGGGAAACACCGGTGGCCGGTCGACGTCCTTGCCGGTCAGCGCGTTGTAAACACGTTCGAAAGGATCCATGGTTTATAGATCAACCCCCGGTCAGATTGGAAATTGCATGGCGACGGTGAACGCCTTTTGGAAGGCGGCGGAGCCGCTAAGCTGAATATGTTCGGTCCGCTGGGCGATGCGAATCGCGCGCTTACGCTCACGCACCGACAGGAGCGCAAGCT
The DNA here is from genome assembly GCA_016195915.1 of Betaproteobacteria bacterium. Classification (GTDB taxonomy): domain Bacteria; phylum Pseudomonadota; class Gammaproteobacteria; order Burkholderiales; family SG8-39; genus JADGRQ01. Next base: position 160,654 of record JACPYS010000049.1, read on the forward strand.
TCGCGCCGACGCCGGCGGCGTTGCCTACGGACCGGATTCTGTCGAGCGGGATATTGGGTGTCAGCCCCGCGCGCAACGCGCTCTCGGGATCGAGAAAATTGCCGAACGCGCCTGCGAGTTGCACCTCGGCGAGATCGTTTTCGACGATTCCCATCTCGTCGAGCAGCAGCATGGCGCCTGCGCGGATCGCGCCCTTCGCGAGTTGGCATTCGCGTATGTCCTGCTGCGTGATCACCACGTCTTTTTCGGCCCCGGTATCCTCTGCCCGCGCGACGATGAAGTAGGTGTTCTTGCGTTGACCGGCCTCGATCACGCGCTCTGTCAGGCGCACGGGCGTGTCGGGCGGAAGTTCGGACTTGCGCATGAAAGCGCCTGTGCGACTCATGAGTCCGGCTTTACGCAACTGGGCCACGATGTCGATCAGCGCCGAGCCGCAGATCCCGACTGGTGGCAATCCGCCGATGACCGTGATCTCGACGTCACTGCCAATACGCACGTGATCGATGGCTCCGGGAGCGGCGCGCATGCCCATCTTGATGCGAGCGCCTTCGAGCGCGGGACCGGCCGGCGCCGAGCAGGCGATCAGCCGCGCGCGATTGGCGAGTGCCATCTCGCCGTTGGTGCCGACATCGATCGCCATCCTGTATTCCCCCCCCACTCCGAGGTTGCTTGCCAGCATTACACCCACCGTGTCGGAGCCGACGAAGCCGGCGATATTGGGCAGGACGAATACCGGCGCTTCGGCGCAGATCGACAGGCCGAGATCCCCGGCGTTGACGACGAACTCCTCCCGGATTACCGGCGCGTAGGGCGCGAGGCCCAGGTAGGTCGAATCGAGTTGCAGCAGGAAATGGTGCATGGCCATGTTGCCGACCACGGTGACCTCATAGATGCGGCCGGTCGGGATGGCGGCACGGGAGGCGAGTTCGGCGATCAGCTCGTTGAGCTGCGCGATGACTATTTGGTGGAGCTTCCTGAGCCCTTCCGGATTGCGCTGCGAGCGGCTCAGCCGGCCGATAATGTCGTCGCCGTAGACGCTCTGCCTGTTCACCGCCGAAGCCACCGCGAGTTCCGCTCCAGTGGCCAGATCCATCAGGAATCCGACGATTGTCGTCGAGCCGATGTCGAAGGCGATGCCGCACTGTTCTGCGGCGGTATTGCCCTGCTCGATCTCAATCACGCGCCGCCCGGCCAGCACCATGGTGAGGCCATCCCGATTGCGGATGAGGCCTGGCAGTTTGCGCAATACTTGCAGCGAGATGTGCACTGGGCGCAGCTTGCGGGGCAGCACCAGACGCAGCCGGTCCCAGTCCGATATGTGCTCCTTGAGCCGAGGATTCTCATAGGGCACGAACACCTTGCGGATATTGGGATGCAGCTCGATGTCCCGGGTGACGCCTTGGTGCAGAATCCGGACATCCGAACGTCCGCCGCCCGCCGGCACCTGCACGACCATGTCGCGATCCGCGGCGACCTGGCACGAAAGGCGAAGGCCGCGGGCAATCTCCCCGGCCGTCAGGTGGATATAGTCGAGCGGGACGGGCGCCGGGATGAACTCCTCGAACAGCACCTTGCACTTGCCGCAGGAGCCGTTGCCGCCGCAGACGGTGTCGACCGAAACGCCGCCTTCGGCTGCAACGTTGAAAAGCACGTCGCCGCGCCTGACCTTGACGCTGCGGCCGACCGGCAGGAACAGAATGGTGACCTGCGCGCCCGCGCCCTCAGCTGCGCTCATACTCGTGCTGGTCGGCACCGGCGCTTCGATTTTGCCCATATCGCGGTGTGCGCCCTGACAGTTATTTTCTGTCACTGCCGCGCCGGTCCTGCTGCGATGGGATAGACGTAATCGGCAGCCTCTCCATCCGCGCCCGGTTGGGGACGTCCTGCCATGATCGCGACGATCCGCGGCTCGAGCGCCCCGTAGCCCACGGCCCGCACCTCAAGTTCGAGCCCGAGCGAGCCGGCGATCGCCCGGGCCTTGTCGATCAGGGATTCGCTCTCCTCCTGGGCGTAGTAGATCATGCGCTTGTAGTGCGCGAACATGACTTTGGTGAGTTTCGGATGCTTGTCCAGCTTCAGTCCGCGCACGATCAGCTTGTCCCAAGCGTGCACCAGATAGTCGGTCAGGATATAGGTGCCGGGGACCTCCTTGACCGCCGTGCGGAAGTCCTCCCCGCAGTACATCTCGTAGCAATGCGGCCAGACCGGACGGACCGCACCTGCGTGGTTGGCAAGGATGGCGTCCAGATTGTGCGCGCCGCAGTGGCCGTAGACCACAACGCGGCGGCCGTAACCATCGCCGTCCGTATCGTTGAGACACTTCTCGACCGCCTCTTCGATTTTCATCGGATAGAGGTGGTAGCGCGAGTCAAGTGGAATGAAATCCGCGTGCCAGCCGTATTTCTGAATGATCGTCCTGACTTCCTTCCCGAGCGCGGAACAAGCGATAAACAGCGTGTCGGGCCGCGGGCCGCGTGCCTCGTTCTTGTTCCGCACAGGCCGCCGGAAGCCCGGCTTGACCATCGCCCGGCTACCCTTTCAAGAGCGAAGTCAGCGGTGTCTCGCTCACTTTCGGCCGGATGCGCTGCTGGCGCTGCGTATATCCGATGATGGCGTCAACTAACGCCATGGCTGGAACGATCTCGAGCTGCTTGATACCGTACATAAAGAAGTCGGCGCCCATCATCATTGTCGAGGTGGCGAGGCTGCATTTGGCGGCGGTGAAACCAAGATTGCCGTAGCGCGCCCTGCCTTTCCCCCAGCGATCGTTTACGATGTGGGTTGGCGACAGGCCGGCCGGGTAACCATATTTGTTTTTGATCAGCCAGATCGCCTTTGAGCAGGGGCCGGGCTCGACCAGATCCAGTACCGCGGTATCCAAAAGAAACTGCGTGAAGCCCGCCTGCTGCGCCTTCTCGACCAATCCGGTCACCATATCGAATTTGCCCTGGAAGGTCGGATTCTTGACGTTGTGGGCCATCACGATGCACGTCTTGAGTCCGAGCGCGCGCACCTCGTCGATCTCGCTCGTTTTGGTTTCCGGGCCGATCGAGTTGTAAAGACATCGGTCATGGATGCCCAGCTCGCAGGCCTTACGCGCGCCGGCGAGCCGCCCCGGCTGGGTCGTCCCGTCGATGAAAAAGGGCAGGCCGGTCGGCGCGATCCACTCGACGTAATTCGCCATTGCGGCTGGGCTCCCCCCGATCATGTCGATGATCAGGGGAACGCTGGCCTGCCGGCAGGCGCTGCGCATCGCTTCCACCACGGCATACGCCTTCTCCCGGTCGAACTCTCCCCGTTCTTCATTCAGGATCAGGCGATCGCCCAGGTAGAAGATGCTGGCGCAAAGCACGGTCGGATACTCACCCGGCTGCCCGCCAACCATGACGCCGCCGATGTCATAGGCCTTCTGCTCCGCTTCAAAAACCCACATGCTTGGTCACACTCAGCTATCGCAGCCAGCATTCGGCCTAGGCGTTGTCCGCAGCATCGTCGTGCTCGATGCGTGCCAGATCGATGGGATACTTGCCGTAGTCCGATACGGCGCGCCGGAAAGCGTGAATACTCTCCTTCGGGGTCCCCATCGGAACCATGTTCGGCACGATGATGCAGCCGCCGTTGCACGGATAGAGCTCGCGGATCACCCGCCGCACTTCCCTGCGGATTTCCTGCGGCGAGCCCGAGAGCAGCACCTCATCCTTGATGCCGACGATGTAGCTCTTGCCCAATCGATTGGCGGTTTCGCGGAATTTCTTCAGATCGTTCGACGGGGCGGTGTAGTAATCGGGTGCGAGGTTCGTGATGACGAAGGTACCCGTGTCAGCGCTTCTTTCCAGGAACTCGATCCAGTTGGTGCTGACGCCCGGCACGGTGCCGTCGCCGGTCGGCGCGAGGCCCCAATAAAAATAGATTACCGGCGTCGGCATGACGGAAGCGATGAGCGGCTTCACAAACGGCTTCTCGAACCGGTAGAGCTGCTCGGGCCGGAAGTTCGGCACTGCGTTCCAGGCATCTATACTGATCATGAACGTGACGCCGAGGGACTTCAACGCCCGAAACCACTTGGTATTCGCCTTCAGCTGCGCCGCGCTCGCCCGCTCGAAGTACTCCGGGTTGCGCCGCATCCAGTTGACCGCGCGCTTGAAGCCCAGCGCGTTGACGGTCTGCGCGAAAGTCGCCGACGGCGCCGCCATCACCGGCCAGCCGCGCTGCTTGGTGAGGCGCTCAACCAGATGACCGTAGAGCTCGACGCGGCGCGGCAGGCGTCCGTCGGTGAATGGGTTGAAGACGTCGGCCGCTTCCTCCCACATGTCGAGGACGGCGTCGTCGTCCATGGCGTCGAAGTGGCGGATTTTCACATCCCCCGGCACATTCTCCGGCAGCTTCATGGTGATGAGGCCCATCGCCTCGATTTCCGAATTCATCGTATCGATGCCCTCGCCGAGCGCCTCGAAGCCGAACTCCTCGGTCCATCGCTCGACAACCTCCGCGTGCAGCTTCGGGTCGCGTTCGATCTGCCGGCAGGTGTATCCGTAAAGATTGCATGGACCGTCGGTAAAGAACGAGTAGGTCGGGATGCAATCGGGGTTGTTCTGCGTTCCGACGCAGAGGGTCCGCTCCATGCGGTTCAGTTCCTCGCCCCGGTCACGTTTCGCGATCGTGCCCATGACCATGGGCATCATCATGTTCATCTGCTCTTCGACCGAGGGCCAGCCCTTGAGCGGGTCCTCCCACGTCAGATGCGGCTTGATCGTCTCGACATGGGACATGCGCTCTGCAAAGCCTGCAACTGTCGCTGCCGTCATCGTCTCCTCCTGAAAGTCGGGCGTCGGACGCGCGAGTGCATGTTGCGGCGAGCTGGATGTGGACGGATCCCGTTACCGAATGCTCGCTTCGTGCCCTCGTTCATCCGCGCTTGCTAAGCTTGTACAGCGTGCTTGAATTCAACATTGCCAAACGCGAAATTCTCCGCCGCCTCGGCGCGCTTATCAGGCGGATGCTTCATGATCTCCTTGCACAGCGCGATCATTTCCCAGGCATCATCGCCGTAGCCGTTCGATTTCGCGACGTCGCGCGACCAGCGGCGGTTGACCGCAACCCCTCCGGAAAGAATGACCATGTTCTGGGCCAGCGCGAGCGCGCGCAGTTTCTCGATCGCGGGCGGAATCTGAACCATCGTCGTCGTCATGTACGAGCCCAGCCCCAGGATGTCAGGCTTCACTTCTTTCGCCATCGCGACAATCTTGTCGATTTCGTTGTCCACGCCAAGATCGACGCATTCGAATCCCTCGGCCGTCAACATCGCGAGACAAATGTTCTTGCCGATGTCGTGCACGTCTCCCTCGACCGTGCCCATCATGATCTTGGCCTCCGGTTTGGTCCCTTGCTTCGCCACTTCGGCCTGCAGGGCCGGCATGACGACGGCGATGCCCGCCTTCATCGCCTCGCCGGCGAGCATCAACTCCGGAAGGAAAAACTCGCCTTCATTGAACTTGTTGCCGGCCTCCTGAACGCCGGGGGACATGCCGTCCTTGATAATGTCTTTAGGAGAGGCGCCGGCCTCGAGCGCCTGTTGCGCGCGTTTGGCGGCCTCTTCCTCCTCGCCCCACAGCACGGCGTCATTCAGCTTCTCAAAAATTTCCTTGATTGATGCCACTGGGCCCTCCTCTCATCACGCGTTATGGGTGTCCAAATACGGGAACACTCTTCCTCCGTTTTAATTCTCCTGATCCGAAAAGGAACCGAACTGTGCAGTCGCCGCACCACCATCTGCCACATGATCAAGTTGGGTTAGAATATGATGATCACAGATCATCAGAGATGATCACTGATCACTCTAAGTAGCCCTTTGGGAGTTGTCAAGGAATTCGTGGGTTTCGTAGACAAGACCGGAAGGCCGCGGTGCCGTTCGCGCCTGAAGGCGGAAGTCTGTCCGCATCAGATCGACCCGAACCTTTTCAGGTTACTCGATAAAAACATGTAACAACAACAAGTTACGATGAAAAGCCAGATTGACTATAATTCGCCTAAGTAACGGAGAGCTTTTATGAACAAGAGAGATCATGACAACGAGCTACTGAATATTAAGCAGGCAGCCAAGCTGCTCAACGTAAGCGAAGTGTCGCTTCGACGTTGGACCCGGAGCGGCGCGCTGGCCTGCCTGAGGGTCGGCCCTAAGCGGGAGCGCCGCTTCCGGCGGGAAGATCTGCATGCGTATCTGCAGAAAAGCGCTACGCCGTCGACGATGATTCCTGCGCGAACGCGATCGTCCAGGAACGCGCATATCGAACCCGGAGGGGTACGAATCGACCACGGGAGCCACGTATGTTCTCTCTATGAAAACGACGTTGGGCGGATAAAACTCGCGGTTCCGTTCCTGCTCGAGGGCTTGAGCGCCGGAGAACTGTGCTTTCTGGTTGCCTCGAAGAAGGCGCAGGATATTATTATCGAACGCTTGGATTCCGCCCGGCCGGGCGTGCGCGGCGAAATCGCCCAAGGACGCTTTGTCGTAATGGACGGTGCGAAATCCGGCACCGCGATGTACGAGTTCTTCAAGAACGCTTTCGCCGAGGAGACGCGCTCGGGCCATCGCCGTCTGCGCGTGGTTGGTGACATGGTGTGGGCGGTGGAACAAGAACTGGGAGTAGACGAGCTAATTGACTTCGAGCTTCGTTACAACCGGTTTCTCGCCCACCAGTTTCCCGTTGCGAGCCTCTGCCAGTACGACGCCCGAAAGTTTTCCGGGGTCGCCATACTCGACGCGCTGAAGTGCCACGAGGACACGTTTAGTTATCCGCTGGGCCGCTTTCTGAACTGATCTGGCTTAGCGCCGTCAAGGATGCAACGGTGCGCGTAGCGTAACGGTCGCTGTTACGGTTGCTAATGCGGCTGTGCATGGCGGCGGCGGTCGATCAAGCTACTGCGGTACGCCTGTTCCGGAACAGCACTCCGCAACCATCCGTTCAGAGGAGTTCGTCATGGCAAGGATTGAACCGCTATCCCTCGAGGTCTCGCCCGAGTTGAAGGAGGCCTTCGAGCAGTACCGGCGCTCGCTTGGCTTCGTCCCCAACAGCGTCCTCATCATGCAGCGCCGCCCGAAGCTGGTGAAGGCGCTCGCCGGGCTCGCCGCCGCGGTGTGGGATCCGGCGAGCACGGTCGATCTCGGCTTCAAGCGGCTTGTCGCCCACGTGGCGAGCCGCGCGCACGGTTGCCGGTACTGCATGGCGCACACGGCGGGCAGCGCCCTCAAGCTCGGCGTGAGCGAGGATAAGCTCGCCAAAGTGTGGGAATACCGCAGCAGTCCACTGTACAGCGAGGCCGAGCGGGTAGCGCTCGACTACGCACTCTCGGCGGCCGCAGTGCCGAACGACGTCACCGACGAGCTGTTCGGTGAAATGCGCCGGCACTGGGACGACGACCAGATTGTCGAGATCACCGGCGTAATCGCGCTGTTCGGCTTCATGAATCGATGGAACGACAGCATGGCGACGCCGCTCGAGGAGGAGCCTGAGGAGGTCGGTGGAAAATTCCTTGCCGGGCGCGGCTGGAGCGTCGGCAAGCATCGCGCCTGAGCGTCAACCGAAATTCCGTCGTTACCGGGGAGCGGGTCTGAGCGTCGTGCAAGAAGCGTGCATCTCACTTGCCGCCTTTTGCTCGCGCCGCGCGGTATACCTCGGTCTCGGGGTGGAATGCCGCCCAGGCGAACCAGAATAGCGTCGTCGCGACAAGCGGCTGGCCCTTTGCGTCGAAAGCCTCGGCCGACTGGTGCTCCCTGCTGTATCGAATCCGCACGGAACGTCCGGAGACAGTGTCGACAAATTCGCCCGCCGCTTTTGCCAACTCGACAAACGGGTACGCCTTCGCCTTGCCCTCGAGCACGACACCCAGCACGCGCTCCTTCGGATGGAATCCCTCGGCGCGAAAGCGCACGGGGAAGATCAGTTCGGCAGATTTTTCGTATCCCGCATAGGGGTCGCGATCGTAGTCGCGCGCAATACCTGTCTTCTGGGTCAATACCAGGGATTCGGGATGCCGTGCACGCCAGTCCCGCCAGGTCGTGTGCGCGAGCGGCACGGCGGTGAGCGATGCCGTCTTCAACGGCCCGGCGACCGCCTGCGCCCGGATCTGCGACCACAGCGATTGCGTCTCGCGGTCGTAAAGCAACACGTCGCTGTTGTACAGCAGACCCGAGACACCGAACTGCAAATTGCGGCCGCCGGCCTTTGCTTCGAATGCAACGCCCGAGCCGCAGAGAGGGCAGAAAGTAACGACGATATTTTCGGCGCCAAACAGATCGTTGACCACTTCGTGCCAATTCAGAATGCGGATCGGGTAGGCCTTGGCAATGCCATTGCGAAAGATTGCGAGAACCATGTCCTCGGGCGGCAGGTTTCTCGCCTCGCGTGCATTCACGAAAGTCGGACGATCGATTGCGGGGATCCCGTCCTTCGGCGGCCCGCCTTGCAGGATTTCCTCTACCGGAACCAACGCACCGGCGAGATCGAAACCATTTCGCATTGGCTCCGCGAAAGCAGCGCCCTGCGCAAGAAGCATTGCAGCCACCGCCAACGCGAGTTTGAGCGTTTGACCCGTCCGGTATCCCATGACCGCCTCCGCAAGGCGCCGTCAGGCGCCGAGTTGGTCCACGAGCGAAGGAAAATCGTCCACCACGATATCGTGCGCGGGGTTGGGTAGCGGGTCGGGCGGACCTGCGGGCCCCCATTCGGCGGGACGCTTCACGAACGCGCTCTTGTATCCGCAGGCGCGCGCAGCGTTCAGGTCGAAGTTGTGGCAGGCGATCATCAGGATCTCGGAGGGATCGAGCTGCAGCCACTTTGCCGCCGTGTGGTAGGCCTCCGGTCGCGGCTTGCAATAGCCGATCATCTCGCAGGAGATGATGGCGTCCCAGTCGAAGCCGTTCCTGCGCGAGACATCAATCACCAGCGAGGTCGTGAGCAGCGTAAAGGACGCAACGACATACTTGCGCCGCAGGCGCGCGAGCGCCTGCGGAAAATCCGGCCAGGCATCGAGCGCGTGCCAGGTACGCCAGATCGCGTCGCGGTCTTCGGCGGTCAGCGCGTCGAGCCGGAAATGCGCGATCACCTCGTCAAGCACCCGGCCGTGGACGTCGTCGAAGTTGAACGCCGGATTGACCTGCCCGACCATGCTCTTCATCGAGCGGCGGCGGTACTCGTTCGTAACTTCGTGCCAGTCAGAATCGAGGCCGCGCCGCGCGCCGGCAGCGGCGAATGCGGCGCTGATGCCGCCATGCCAGTCCAGGATCGTGCCGCCGGTATCGAAGGTCAGCGCCTTGATCGTGCCGCTGACCGGGTTCATGCGTCCCCCCGCGCCGGGTAGTTCTTCGGGATCACGAAATCGAGGCTCTGCAGGATCTCGTTGAAATGCGGACGGCCGAAGGGCATGGTGGAGGTGGTACCCCAGTACAGGGTTCCATCCGGTCGCACGATGAACAGCCCCGGTTCGTTGAAGAGGTCGGGTTCCACCACACCGGCGGAAGTCGTGCCGTTGGAGCGGGAGACGTAAAGGCCCCACTTGCGCGCGTCCTCGATCGACAGGCCATGCGCAACACGCAGGTTGGTCAGGCCCCAGCCGGATTTCGCCTGCTCGGTGCGATCCGGTCGATCGGAGCTTGCTGCGATAACCGATACTCCGCGCTTTTCGAAATCCGGGAGCAACCCATCAAGTTCAGACAGATAACGCCGGCAGATGGGGCAATGCAACCCGCGGTAGAACACGACCATCGTGAAATGCTGCGGCTTTTCGGCCCCAAGGGAGAAGCGCCCCCCGCCCGCGAGATTGAGTTCCAGCGCGGGGACGGGTTTGTTTGGCATGAGTGGCATTCGCGGATCCTCCGGACTCACAGGGTTGGTGAAAGAAATCGTTCCAGCAGTTGCTAAGTTGCGTTAAACCGGCGTCTTGCCTGCTGATGTCCGACCGATACCGGTTGACTTCCCGTCCGCCGACCACAGCGTGTCGAGGTCGCGCAACGCATAGAGCGCATAACACGCCGCAAGCATCGGCCAGGCCGCGAAGAAGAGCAGCGTGTTCGTCTCATACGGGTTGATGTACTGCTGGTACGACGCAAGCGTGGAAATGGCGTGCAGGACGAGCACGGCGCCGTAGGTTACGCGTCTGCGCAGTCCCGCCACGAAGGCGGCGATGAGCAGCAATTCAATGGCCCCCAGCGCGTATGAAACGGTACTCGACATGCCCGCGACGAGGAAGTACTTCTTGAACACGCTCGCGGCGTGTTCCGGCCTGATGAATTTGTCGAGTGTCCACACCAGCCTGACGACGAAAACGCCGATGCGCAGAAGAAGCAGGGGCAAGCGGAGTCTTGCGGCAATTTCCATAGTGGAACTCCTTCGATGCTGTGAATCTTGGATCGCGGATCAACTGACGGCGACTTCGCGGACAGTATTCTCCTTTCCGGGGCGAGTTCCCTCCTCGAAGCGTTCGCATCAGCGTGGGGTCCGCGCACGAACACGTGGCAAGGTATCAGTCGGCCCCCACGGGCGATTTCTTACACCATCCCGGGCGAGCGGGCGCGTGGTTGTAAGGAATCCCGGCCAGGACCCGACTTTCGATGGTGAACGCATCTCATCTGAGGACCACGATGCTCAAGGGCAAGACGGCGCTCGTGACCGGCTCGACCAGCGGTATCGGGCAAGGCGTCGCCGAAGCGCTCGCCGCGCGCGGAGCCAACGTGATTCTCAACGGGTTCGGTCCCGCTGACGAGGTCGAGCGGTTGCGCGCGAAGATTGCTTCGGAGCATGGCGTCGAGGCACGTTACGCGGCTGCGGACATGAGCGAACCTGAAGCCATCGAGTCGATGATGCGGCGGGCGATCGGGGAATTCGGCGCGGTCGACGTTCTCGTCAACAACGCCGGCATTCAGTTCGTCTCGCCGATCGAGGACTTCCCGGCCGGCAAATGGGACGCGATCATCGCAATCAACCTCACTGCCGCGTTTCACACGATTCGTCACGCCGTCGCGCCGATGAAACAGCGCAGATGGGGCCGCATCATCAATATTGCATCGGCGCACGCACTGGTTGCCTCGCCGTTTAAGTCCGCCTATGTCGCAGCCAAGCACGGCATCGCCGGGCTGACGAAAACCGTGGCGCTCGAGGTCGCAGAGCACGGCATTACCGTCAACGCGATCTGTCCCGGGTACGTGCTGACGCCGCTGGTGGAAAAGCAGATTCCGGATACCGCGAAAGCACGCGGCATCACCGCCGAGCAGGTGGTGAACGACGTCCTGCTCGCTGCCCAGCCGACTAAGCAATTTGTCACGGTCAACCAGGTCGCCGCAACGGCCGTTTTCCTCGCCAGTGAGGACGCAGCTTCGTTGACCGGAGTTATCTTGCCGATCGATGGCGGCTGGACCGCACACTAGGCGGGCGCGTATGAATGCGGCCGAAATTCTCCAGTTGCCCTCGATTCCCATGGCGTCGCCCTCCTACCCGCGAGGGCCGTACCGTTTCATCGACCGCGAATATCTGATCGTCACCTACGAATCGGACCCGCTGGCGATCCGGGCGGCACTGCCCGAACCGCTCGAACCCGATGGCAGCAATACCGTCCTGTACGAATTCATCCGCATGCCGGACTCGGCCGGCTTCGGCGACTATACGGAAAGCGGCGTCGTGATCCCGGCGCTGTATCTGGGCGAGCACGTCAATTTCACCGCCCAGATGTATCTGGACGACGAACCGCCGATCGCCGGCGGCCGCGAGATCTGGGGGTTCCCGAAGAAACACGCCGATCCGAAGCTCTCGATCAGGCACGACACGCTCACCGGCGTTTTAGAGTACGCGGGGATCGTCGTAGCCGTCGCGACCATGGGCTACAAGCATCAGCATCTGCTGTATGACGTTAAGGGCCGCAAGCAGTGCAGCTCGGACTCGATCGTCGAGAAGATGAGCAAGACCCACGTGAATCTCAAGCTGATTCCCGACGTTGACGGCACCCCGGCGATCGCGCAACTGGTGGGGTACAACCTCACCGATATTCAGGTGAAAGGCGCATGGTCGGGACCGTCCCGGCTCCAGTTGTTCGCTCACGTAAACGCTCCCGTGGCCGATCTGCCGGTGCGCGATGTCGTGGGTGGCCTGCACTTCGTTACGGACCTCACGCTGCCGTTTGGGCGCGTCCTTCACGACTACAAGCACGTTCGCTGAGGAGATAGAAATAATGGCAGCGACACGCACGCGATCGGAATCGGCGGACCCGGGTGCCAAGGCGGCGATTCCCGGCCAGGTGGTGCTGGTGCTCCAGGGAGGCGGCGCTCTCGGCGCATTTCAGGTAGGCGTGTATGCCGCGATGCACGAAGCGGGCATCGAACCGGACTGGGTCATCGGAACGTCGATCGGAGCGATCAACGGCGCGATTATCGCGGGGAATCGTATTGCGGACCGCCTCGAGCGGCTAAGCGCGTTCTGGGAAGCGGTGCGCGCGGATCCGCCGCTGAACCTCTGGTGGCCGAACGTGGGCAACGCGGTGGCAAATATGGGTATCTTCATGCATGGCGTCCCGGGATTCTTCGACCCGAATCCGGGAGCGTTGTGGGGAATGCGCGCGACCCTCGGAGTCGAGCGTGCGGCATTCTACGACACTGCGGCGCTGCGCACGACGCTGCTCGGCCTGGTCGATTTCGAACGATTGAAGGAAACGCAGGTGCGCCTCTCGCTCGGAGCTGTAAGCGTGGCACACGGCGAGATGCGCTATTTCGACAGCCGCAACACCGTTCTGGGTCTGGACCACGTCATGGCATCGGGCGCGCTGCCGCCCGCGTTTCCTGCCGTAAGGATCGACGGTGAGGCGTATTGGGACGGCGGTATCTACTCCAACACGCCGGTGGAAGCGGTGCTGGACGACAATCCGCGCCGCAATTCCGTGATCTTCGCGGCGCAGATGTGGAACCCGCGCGGCCCCGAGCCGGAATCCATCCTGCAGGTGCTCGGCCGGCAGAAGGAAATCCAATATGCAAGCCGGTCGGCCAGTCACTTGCGGCGCCAGGATCAGATTCACCGGCTGCGCCACGTCATTCGCGAACTCGCCCGCCGACTGCCCGACAAAGCGCGCGATGAGCCCGGTGTGCTCGAACTTGAATCCTACGGCTGCGCAACGCGCATGCACCTTATCAACCTGCTCGCTCCGGGAGTCGAGGGTGAAGACCTCAATCGGGACATCGATTTCACCAGCGCAGGGATCAGCACACGCCGCGACGCGGGCTATGCCGCCGCCCGGCGAGCGATTGAAAAGCAGCCTTGGCTGCGCGAGGGTGAATTGCTCGACGGCATCGTCGCTCACGATGCCGCATCGGTGAGATAGAGCATCTGCCTCGATCGCGATTGGGCTCGACCGGCCGGGAAACGATCACGCTCAGCTGGTCGGCACCCCCGACGTATTTCCCGTCGATCCAGATTTGCGGAACCGTGATCGGTGTCCGGGGGCCGACAACGGGTTTCACACGGGCCAGCATCTCGTACATGTCTCCGGGGTTGGCCACGACGTCGCGGTACGCGTAGCCGATGTTCGCAAGCTCCAGGTAGCCTCTGGCGCGCTTGCAGTGGGCGCAGCTCTCCTTGCCGAATACGTGGTTGCCCGACACCCGGCTGCGGCGAGAGTGTTTCTCGATCACGGCTCGGGTCAACACCCCGCGGTTCAATGCGCTGCCCTGGCTGATGATTCCGCCCTCGACCATCACGATCGGTGCGTGCCAGCCTGCTTTGAGCAATGGTCTCCACCACTCGCTCAGCCCGTCGCGCATATCGAGTACGACCGGAATATTCTTCAGCTCCTTGGCCATCGTGTCGAGTATCACGTCCTTCGTCAGCGAGCACTCGCCGCAGGGAACGATTACCTTGAAAGGGCCCCAGGAACCGGCCCACCTGAAGACGGTGATCGTGATCGGTTGCATGAATTTCACTTACCGGATAAGGCCAACCAACGCCAGAAAACCTGCGCAGAGCGCGAGTGCCAGCCCGGTTACGCCAGGCTCCGGCGAAAAAATCAGGATCAACCCGCGGTCCTTTACCAGAGCGGAAAAACTGGACACGCAGAATGGCACGAGAAACAGTCTGAAAATCTGCCAACGATCCGGCCATGGTGTCCGACGCGTCGAGACCACGCTTAGTATCAGGGCAAATCCAATGACCAGTCCGAGCCCTGCCGATGTCAGCCACATCCGTGGCGACGGGTCGAAATAGGCGCCGGCCATCACGAAATACCAGATCAGGTAACACCACAATACCGCGCGCCCCGGGGTAAGGGTCTTCAGATACGTCACCGGCATGTGCATCGCGATCGGACCTGCGGCTTATCCTACCAGGCCAGCGTTGTACGCTGCCGGATCGCGTCGCGCTTGACGGTCAGATGCCGGCGGCGTCGCGGACGATCTTCTCGAAAATCGGGTCCAGTTCGCGCGCCATGGCAGCCAGCTCGGCGCCCCCGTAGGGCGCGAACACGGCGCTCGGAGCGCGCCACGTGACACGAGCCTTGCCGTCCGCGTCCTCCGTCACGTAGATCCGCAGTGGCGCCTCGACGCCCGCCGGCACGCTGGCCGCCAGCATCCGCACCGCATAATCGTTTCGGAACACCATCAACACCAGGTTTCCGGGGATCTTCACGCCGCGCGCAGCCGCGCCGCGGCTGGCGCTGGCCTGCGCAACCAACCCCATCTTGTTAGCCTCGATCGCCTTTTCCAGGCGCGTGGCGAGTGCATCAAAACCGTACGGCGAAGTTACGGTGTGGGTACCCGGCAACGCCGTGATAGATTGAGCAAACGCCGCGGGCGAGGTAAACATGAACGGTAATACGGCAAGAAGCGACAAACGCGCGGCTTTAAGCATCGGGTAACCTCACGTGAAAGATTCTCCATTTCTGAATAGGTCGCGCTACTCGGCGGTTTCTTACACTGCGACGCGGCGCTGCCGCCGTGGTACATGGCAGAATGCCGCCACGCAACCTGGGCGAAACCGCGTAGGAGGGACCGGTAGGCATGGAAGAGGAACTGGCGAAATCGCTCGATTCGCATCGCAAGTACCTGTTGCGCTATGCGCTTTTTCAGTTGCGTGACCCGTCGCTCGCCGAGGACGCGGTGCAGGACACGCTCATTGCAGCACTCACTCACGGCGATGCTTTCGAGGGGCGTTCGCAGCTTCGCACCTGGCTCATCGCCATCCTGAAGCACAAGGTCATCGATCAGATCAGAAAACGCAATCGAGGGCTGCCCGCGGATGCCTTGTCGCTCGGCGAGGAGGACGAATCCGCCGACAGCTCGTTCAACACAAGAGGCCGATGGGTCGATCCGCCCGCGGACTGGGGCCTGCCCGACGCCGCCCTCGAGTCGAAACAGTTCTGGCGCGTGTATCAGGAGTGCTGCCGGCGGATGTCGAAACGCCACGCAATGATTTTCTCGATGCGCGAAGTAATGGAAATTTCAGCCGAGGAAATCTGTAAGAAGCTGGAGATATCGACGTCCAACTTGCACGTGATCCTTTACCGGGCGAGATTGAGCTTGCGCTCCTGCGTTACCAAGAACTGGTTCGGCGCCGAACATGGGTAAGCTGATGTATTCGTGCGAGCAGGCCTCGATGCTGTCGTCGCGGGCGATGGACGAGCCGCTGGCGCCTTTGGAGCGGATTCAGTTGAGGTTTCACCTGATGATGTGCACGGGATGCACCAGTTTCTCACATCAGATCGCATTTCTCCGCCGCGCGTCGCAAAAGGTACCCGAGGCGCTCGAAACGGACGAAGACAGCCGCGCGGACGAGCCGCGCTCGAGAGGATGATCAGGGCGCTCAGTTGCGTGCCGGTACGCGGTAGGCCTTTGGCAGGAACCACAGATGGTCGTGGTGCTCGACGGCAAGATGGCACGCGATGCAGTACTCGACCCGCTTTGATCCCGTCCCTTTGGTCTCTCCGAACAGCGTCCCGTCCGCCTGAATCAGCGTGTACTTCCAGTCGCCGCTCGCGTAGTTGAACCCGTCGGGCATCTTTTCCATCACGAACAGTCCGCCCAGCAAGATCTCGCCTGAACGCGTCATTGAGAGGCTGTCTTTGGCGATGATGGTCCCCCGCGGAAGCTTGCCGGCTTTCTCGAAGCGGCCATAGGCGGCCGCGCCGATTTCGTTGACGTAGTTATTCAGATAATGATTGCCGTGGGTGGCGGAAAGGTAGGGAGCGGTATTCATGCGGCGCCAACCCTGATAGCTGGCTGCAGTGGCGTTTCCCGAGCGCGCGTATCCGCCCTGCAGGGCCTGGCGGATGATTGCGTAGATTTCGCCTGCCCGTCGCGGCGACAGTTGCGCTGGATTCACCAGTCTGAAATGCCGCCGCGGCGCCGCTGGGTCGCCGCTGATGTTGCTCATCTCAATATCGGCGTCCTGGGCGATCACCGGGAGCGGAGCAGCGAACATGAGCGCGATAACCACGACAGCGCAGCAAATCGTTTGGATACGCAGGTTCGCCGCGCTCATATCAACGTATCCCCCGGCCCGCCCGCGAAGCCTTATGCAAGCCGATGCATGGGTAACCGCAGATCGGATCTGCGCGCCCCCAATCCCTCCGGAGAACTGGGCCTGATCGCGCGCGGAATCCCCACATCGGATCGCGCGCCCGCGAGGGCGGCGACGGGATCGACGCCTGCAGCCGGACCGTACGCTTTGCGGATTGCGCCATAGCACTCGCAACTGCGCGCTTCGAGCTCTGCGCGGTGGAGGATCGCGAGGCTTCGATATCCGGTCCGGACCAATCCGTCCTTGCGCAGGCGGCGTACGGCGATGGTCACCCCTTCACGCCGCCCACCGAGGAGGCCCGCGACGTTCTCGTGGGTAAAGTCGAGTCTATCGGTTCCCGACCGCTCGCGCATGAGCAGAAGCCAGGTACAAAACTGCTGCTCTATCGTGTGCACCCTGTGGCAGATCGAGCGCTGGACCACCTGGGCGTAGAGCGCGCCGTAAAACTGAAGCAAGCTCGAGCGGAACCGGGTGTACTGCCTGAACGGGTCCATCAGTAACTGCACCGGCGATCTCAGTGCGCGGCCGGGTCGCACCACCACAGCACGGCCAGGCATGCGGCCGTTCTCGAGAAGCGCTTCGATTCCCAGGAGCCCTTCGCGTCCGACCATTCCGAATTCGACCGATGCGCCCTCGAGCGTCGCGCACTGCAGAGAAATCACGCAGTCCTGCGGGAAGTACGCATGGCTTGCGGGATCGCCGCTCTCGAAGATGACGGCGTCCGCTGCCAACTCCATCGGCTCGAGCTCGAGAGCAATCCGCGAGTACACATCTCGCGGCAGCGTTTCCAGTAGCTGATTCTTCAGCAGCAACGGGTTCGTCACGTCGCTCGGACGGAATTCCAGCAACTGTGTCCTCGCATCGCGCGGTTCGGCGAACGCACGCTGCCGCTCGGCGGATATGGTTTGGGTTTGAACGCTCATGAGCATAAGACCGGCGCAACCGCGAATCGCTTACAACGAACCGAAAACAAATCCGTGCTGATTTGGTCTGTGGCGCGAAAGTAACATCTCGTATGCGTTGGTGCGAATTCGCACAGACATCTCCCGGACGCGTGCTCAAAGATGCGCCCGCACTCTCGTCTATCGAGCGCATTGAAAAAGCGAACTCTCATCAACTTGAATCGGGAATAGGTGACCAAATGCAAAGCACGAAAATTGGAAAACGAAATGTCGTCACCGCCGCCGTCGCGAGCGTATTTCTCGCAGCGCCGACGACGCTCCTCGCGCAGTCGAGCGTGACAATCAGCGGCAGGTTTACCGCGGAGCTCTCCAGCATCAAAATCAATAACGGCAATGCCACCCGGGTGGGCAGAACCAACGAAACCGCGCTGTCGGACAACACCTCGTACATCAGATTCAACGTGGTCGAGGATCTGGGCGGCGGCCTTCAGGCGATCGGCCAGGTCGAGACGCGCAACCAGCTCGATACGGGATCGTTGGCGGCGACCGGCACCACTTACGTCGGATTGAGCAGCAAGAGCTGGGGATCTCTGAGGTTGGGCCGCGAAAATCTGCATTACTTCCACCGCGAAAGCGACATGTTCGCGAAAGGCGGTTCGCTCAGAGGCGACAGCATCGGCATCCTCGCGTATGCGAACGGCGGCGCCACCGTGATTGCCAATGGCACCCGTACGCCGAATACCATCGTGTGGGTGTCGCCGGACTGGAGCGGGTTCACCCTTAATGTGGGCCATTCGACCAACCCCGGGAATTCTCCCACCGAAGCCGATGTCGGTTCGCCGGTGCGCAAAGGCCGGGCGTGGAATCTGAACCCGAACTACAAGGGCTCGAACTTCGAGGTGGGCTACAGCTACTGGGACGGGAAATCGGACGGAGCGTTCGCCGGCCTTGGCGCCCCGGCCCTGCTGGCGGGAGCGCAGTTTGGTATCCCCGCAGGTCTTAACCAGCGCAGCCATCGCTATTACGGTTCCTACAAATGGGGCGGGTTCAAGGCCGGCCTGGCGATCGACGATTCGAGGATACGTACGGTCACCGCCTTGGCGACGACCGAGATCAGCGACCGCACGGCATGGTCGGTTCCGCTGGAGTACACGACCGGCCCCCACAGTGTCTACGCCGAATTCAGCCAGGCGAAACGGGACAAGGCCGCCCCGTTCTCGGGCCTCGACACGAAAGCCAACTTGTTCAGCCTGACTTACGTGTACAGCCTGTCCAAGCGCACCGCGGTGGGCGTGAACTACGCGAGATTGAACAACGGCAGCGCCGCGTTCTACAATCTGTACACGTCGCGCGTCGGCACGACGGATCCCCTGGGCGTCGCGTCGACGGGAGCGAATCCGAACAAGGGTGAAGATCCGCGCATCGTCGGGCTGTCGGTGTCGCACTATTTCTAGAGGCTCGAGCGCACCTAGATGAAGAGACCGCGGTCCGCACCACGCCCGGCGGTAACGCCGGGCGTTTTCTGAGGAGTTGTGGTTGATCGATGAGTCCCGTACCGCAACGTGGGAGATCTCCGACGAATTTTGGTCGCGCGTCGAGCCATTGTTGCCGCCGGCGCCAGGGAGAGACGAGACGCGGCGATACGCGGGGGGAGCGGGCAGGGGTCGAAAGCGCAAGGATCCGCGAACGGTATTCACGGCGATCGTGTACGTCCTGCGCACGGGTTGCCAATGGAAAGCGTTGCCGGCGGAGCGTTTCGGTAGCGCCAGCGCGATCCACAAACGATTTCTCGAATGGGAGAAGGCGGGAGTGTTCGTCCGACTCGGGCAGGCTGGTCTGGCCGAGTACGACGATTTGCTTTCGCAAGGCGCGGGGCGGGACAAGTATTATTCTGGGATAAGTCCTCAGCCGTTTCGCCGGCTTCGGGCCGCCCGGGTCTACCGCTTTCGGTATCCAGACGCCAGGAAACGCTCACCCGTGTAAGTTCCAGTCGCTTCGCGCGGTCCTATTCGTCAAGAGCGCTCTCCATGTGCCGCAACCGCACCTTGATCGCGCGCGCGGTGTCGCCCTCGAACGTCAACCGATAGGAGATTCGCAATGAGCGAAATAATGTCGAAGATCGCCGCAGTGCTACTGATTGGCTCGGCTCTCGCGGGATGCGCGGCGACGGGCCCGTACTCATCGGACCGTAACTACGGTTTAACGGGTGAACTCAGGCCTATTGCCGGGGAAGAAAAGAAATAATAGGTACCGGAGACGGCCCGTTAATTAGCGGACCCGCGGCTGCGGCAACGGCTCGCAATGCGCGCCCGCTGCGGCAGCAATACCGGCAAGCTTGTCTCCGGCGCGGTCGGCGCGAAGGACAGCAGGCTTCTGTACGCAGGACACGCGTTTTCGTTTGAGCGTGTGGGAGAGGTCGTGGTTCGCGGTCCCAGCGAGCCGACGACAGTCGCTGGCGCGCGGGCTCGTCATGGGTCTGCTGGGTGTTGCCGCCACCTTCCTCGGCTCCGCATTCTTCGGATTCCAGCGTGTTGTATGGCTCGTTTTCGGCGTCGCTTATGCTTGGTCTTCTCGGCACCGCTGCGGCCGGGGGCGCTTCGGGCAGCGGGCTCGCGTCAGGCTTCGTTTCGCTCGCGCTGTTCGGCTTCGCGCTGTCGGCGCCGTTCGTCGCGGCGGTCCCGATTCCGCGCGCCGATCGCGCGCTCGACTGGCTGGCCGGCTCGGGACGCAGCGCGCCGGTGTGGACCGGCCTCGTGCTGATGGCACTCGGCGTGTGGTCGGCGTGGTTCGGACTCGTTGTTTCGATCGAACCACCGCGCTGAGCGGCGCCGCGATCGTCCGTGCTCCGCGCATCAGCGCGCCGGTGGAACTTCTGCCGGGAACGACGGTCGCACCCTCTGCGCTCGAGCAGGTGGTCAAGCGGCTGCAGAGCGGTTGGGTCTACGTGCGAGCTTGAGTCATTTGAGGAAAAGGAAAATTCCGATGAAACTGATTACCGTTCTTGCCGCAATCGTTCTTTCGCTTGCCGCCTCCGTCGCGTCCGCTCTCGAGATCAAGTCTTACTCACCCGAGCTGCTGGCCACGGCCCAGGCCGCGGGCAAGCCGGTCGCGTTGCATTTCCACGCGGACTGGTGTCCGACCTGCCGCGCGCAGGAGGACGTCTTCAACACCCTGGAATCGGACCGCGGGTTCGCCATGACCCTGCTGGTGGCCGACTACGACAAGGAGCGCGAGCTGAAGCGAAAGCTGAACGTCCGCTCCCAGTCGACGCTGATCGTGTACCGCGGCAAGATCGAAAAGGCCCGCCTCGCGGGCGAAACGTCCGCGGAGAAGCTCAAGGCGGCGCTGCGTTCGGCGCTGTAAGAAAGAAGCGCACGTGGAGTCCTCGCTCTCGCTCGCGCAACTCGGGCTGAGTCTCGCGGCCGGCAGCCTGACCACGCTCTCGCCGTGCGTTTTCCCGCTCCTGCCGCTGGTGGTGGGCGGCGCGGTGCAGGCCAACCCCTGGTCGCCGGTGGCGATGGGCGCGGGCATGGCCGCCTCGTTCGCGCTGATCGGGATGGTGCTCGGGGCGTTCGGCGCGGCGCTCGGAATCGACGGTGATACGGTGCGGATTGGCGGCGCCTGGATGCTCATCGCCTTCTCGGTGGTGATGTTGGTGCCGCGGTTCAGCGCCCGCTTTACCACGTGGATGACGCCAATCGCATCATCCGCGAACGCGGTCTCGGCGCGCCTGGACCGCGGCTCGATTGCGGGTGCGCTGGCGCTGGGCGGCGTGCTCGGGCTGGTGTGGAGCCCCTGTTCCGGCCCGTTGCTCGGTGCTGCGCTGACGCTCGTCGCGACCGAGGGCGGGGCCGGGAACGGAGCGCTAGTGCTCGGGCTGTTCGGGATCGGCGCAGCGGTTCCGCTGGTGGCGGTGGCGTACGCTTCGCGCCGCGGGTTCGCCGTCGCCCGTACCTGGGTGCTCGATCACATCGCGGGCATCAAGAGCGCATTCGGCGTGCTGATCGGCGCGCTGGGCGTGGCGATCCTTACTGGCGGCGATAAATGGCTCGAAGCGAGGATCGTCGATATTCTGCCGGACGCGTGGGTAACGCTGACTACCCGCTTCTGAACATCGCGCGGCTGGTCGTCGCGATCATCGCGCTGTCCGGGTCCGGCGTGGCGCCCGGCGCCGGCCCGGATTCGGTGCGCGCGGGCGGTCCCAACCGTCTCATTGACTCGGGTTCGCCCTACCTGCTGCAGCATGCGCATAACCCCGTGGATTGGTACCCGTGGGGCGATGAAGCGCTGCAACGCGCGAAGCGCGAGAACAAGCCGATCTTCCTTTCGGTCGGCTACAGCTCGTGCTACTGGTGCCACGTCGCGAACCGGACCCTTTACTCGAACCCCGAGATCGCGGCGCTGATGAACCAGTGGTTCGTGAACGTCAAGGTGGATCGCGAGCAGCGCCCCGACATCGACGCCATCTACATGCGCGCCACGCAGCTCACCACCGGGCGCGGGGGGTGGCCGAACAACGTCTTCCTCACTCCGGAGGCAAAGCCATTTTTCGGCGGCAGCTACTTCCCGCCCGCCGATGACGACTTCGGCCGTCCGGGTTTCGTCACGATCCTGCGTGCCATCCACGAAACCTGGGAAGCCCGCGGCGACGAAATCCGCGCCCAAGCGGATCGGCTGCTTGCGGCGATGGGGAGCACATTGGACGCAGGCCGGACCGGGTCGGACATCGTGCGTCCCCAAGCGTGGTTGCGAGGAGCGAAACGCCAGGCAATGGATCGTTTCGACGCTGCGCACGGCGGCTTTCCCTTCGCGGGGAGCGAGTCGCAGTTTCCGCAGGAGCCGCTGCTCGGGATGTTGGCCGCCGCGCAACGTACCAGCCCCGACCCGGGGGCGCACGCCAAGCTCACCGCGACGCTCGATGCGATCGCGCTCGGAGCGCTGCACGATCACGTCGGAGGCGGGTTCCACCGCTACAGTGTCGATCGCGCCTGGTCGGTTCCGCACTTCGAGAAAATGCTCTACAACAACGCACAGTTGCTCAAGCTGTACGCGGACGCCTGGCGCGTGACGCGCAAGCCGCTCTACCGGCAGGTGGCGACCGACACCGCCCAATACCTCGAGCAGCGCGTGAGCGCGCCGGACGGCGGTTTTTATACCGCCGAGGATGCCGAGGTCGGCGGGCATGAAGGCGCGAGCTATCTATTGAGCCGGGCCGAGATCGAGGCCGCACTCGGCGCTGAAGGCGCGAAGCGGCTGCTCGAGCGTTACAGTCTTACCCCGCTCCCGGCGCCGCGCGCGTCGGCGTTCGCGCAGGAGGACGAACGCGGCGTCCTCCGGCCGCGTCTGCTGCCGGCTTCTGCGGCACGGCTCGCCGACATCCTTTCGCGGACCGCGCCGCTGCGCGCGCGGCTGCTCGACGCGCGCAACTCGCGGCCCCAGCCGGCGCGGGACGAAAAGATGATCGTCGCCCTGAACGGCCTCACCATCGAGGCGCTCGCGACCGCCGGCCGTTCGCTCGGCGAGCCCGGGTATGTGCGGCTTGCGCAGCGCGCCGCGGATCGGCTCTGGGCGCTTGCCTACGATCCGCGCACACGCAGCTTGCGGCACGAGGTCTTTCGCGGGCGCGCGCAAGGCGAGGCGTTTCTCGACGACTACGCCCTGCTCGCCGCAGGCTTTCTCGCGCTCGCCGATGCGACCCGCGATCGCGCCTGGCGCGAACGCGCCGCGCAGCTTGCCGACGACATGCTCAGGCGATTCGCGCGCGAGGACGGCAGCCTCTCGACCGCGCCCGCGGATAGCGCGCTGGTGATGGCCCCCGTCGACAGCGGCGACAGCGCCTATCCGTCGGGGACGTCTGCCGCGGTCGCGCTGCTCCTGCGGTTGCGCGCCGCCGGTGGTCCGGAGCGCTATCGCGCGGCGGCGACGCTGGTCATGACGAGCGTTCGCGCACGCGTCGACGCGCAGCCTGACGCCTGGCCGATACTCGTTGCAGCGGCCGCGTTGACGCCGAATCCCGGCGTGGCGCCAGTTCCGAAGGTGCTACCAGTCCAGGTCGCAGCGGCCGCCGCTGGGTTTCCCGATACCGCCGCGCACGTCAAGGTCACAGCGCGCGTGCGCAGCGCACTGGAGCGCGACGAAATCGTTGTCACGGTGAAAATCGCCGCCGGCTATCACGTAAACGCGAACCCGGCGTCGTTCGATTACCTCATCCCCACCGCCGTGTCCTTCGACGGCTTGGCCCCCTCACGCATCGTCTATCCGGCGCCGAAAATGATTCACCAGGCGTTCGCGCGCGCGGGAATCAAGGTATACGAGGGGAACGTGGCGGTCGTCGCCCAGGTGCCGAAGGGCTCGCTCGCACGTAGCAAGGCTCTTACGGGCGCCGTGAGCGCACAGGCCTGCAACGACGAAGTGTGCCTGCCGCCAGCGAAGCTGCCGCTGCACGTGCGCGCTACCCGATGAACGCCCGGACGGTGTTCACCGCATTGTTCCTTAGCATTTCTGCGCCTCGTGCAATCGCGTGCGGCTAAGCGCAGACGGCAGCTTGCTGCTATGCCTCGGCAACGAGCAAGGTACCGACCTGCGGGCGCTTCTCAGGGCTGGGCGAGGCGAAAGCGACCTGTGCGCCGCGATCAGCGAAGCGATCCGCGCCAAGCCCTGGATGCACGAGTTCGGCGCCAAGCCACGCAAGGTAACGCGCATCACGGCGCAAACCGGCGGCTGGAACGGCGCTCGACTCGCTTCCACCGCAGCAGGATCGGCCCGAGCACGGCACTGACCGCAACTCGAAGCAGCACGCGAGTACCTATTACACGACGGCCATGACCGGCCAGGATGATCGTCGCGCGCCAGAGGCCGCTGCTCCTTGTAAGTTTTCACGCGTCGCGCGTGTCTTCTAATAGATCAGTTCTCTTGATGAGGCGCACAGGTGTGGCACCGAAGTCTGACGTATGCGCTCGGCGAGCGGCCGCGAACCTCTCCGCCGGAGCGCGTGCGCGCCCTCATCGACGAGCAGCAGGTCCAGAGCGAAATTCTGATCGGCTGGGTCCAGTTCGCACTGGTCGCATTCTTCCTCGTGCTGTATGTCCTCGCGCCCAAGACTTCGGCCGGCACCCGGTTCCTGCCGGTGCCGTGGGTGCTCGGCGCATTCCTCGTGGCCACCTGCGTGCGCCTCGTCTTTGCCCACCGCCGGATGCTGGGGCCGGTGCTGCTCCTCGCGGGTGTCTGCATCGACATGGCGATGCTGATGGGACTGATCTGGAGCTTCCACCTGCAGTACGAGCAGCCGGCGCCGTTCTATCTCAAGGCGCCGACCATGCTCTACGTGTTCATTTTCATCGCGCTGCGGTCGCTGCGCTTCGAGCCGCTTTACGTGATCGCCGCGGGAATCGCGGCCGCCGGCGGCTGGCTCACGTTGCTCGCGTATGCGGCTCTGTCTGAAGAGACCAAGGTCACCCGCGACTACGTGCAATACATGACCTCGAACACCGTTCTCATCGGCGCCGAGATCGACAAGGTGATTTCGATCCTCATGGTTACCGTTGTCCTGGCGCTGGGGCTGGTGCGCGCCCGGCGCGTCCTCTACCGCGCGGTCGCCGACAGCGTGCTCGCCCACGACCTGCAGCGCTTCGTCGCGCCCGAGGTCGCAGAACGCATCACACGGTCGGAGCGCGAGTTGCGGCCCGGCGACGCAGAGGTGCGAATGGCGTCGATTCTATTCACCGATATCGAGGGTTTTTCGACGATCTCGGAAAAGCTGCGGCCGGAGGCCCTGGTTGCGTTGCTCAACGAATACTTCGCCGCGCTGACGGAGGTCATCGACCGCCATGGCGGCGTCATCACCCAGTTCCGCGGCGACGCCATGCTGATCACATTCAATACGGTTCGCGGGGACCGGGACCACGCCGCAAACGCGGTGCGTACCGCACTCGCGATCCAGGAGCTGACCCGCGACCGCGCCTATGGCGAAGGCATCGCTATGCGCACCCGGTGCGGCATTAACACGGGCGAGGTCGTCTCCGGCGCGGTCGGCGCGAAGGACAGGCTCCTGTACACGGTGCACGGCGACGAAGTGAACGTCGCGGCGCGCCTCGAACAGCTCAACAAGAGCTACGGAACCTACGTGCTGGCGGCCGAGGGTACGGTGCGCGCCGCCAGCCACGCGTTTTCGTTCGAACGCGCGGGCGAGGTCATAGTTCGCGGTCGCAGCGCTCCGACGACGGTCTACACACCGGCCCGGGTAGCCGAAACAGCAAGCTCTCGACCCTTCTAAATTTCGGTCTTGCGACGCCGAGAAACGCTCACGCGTGTAAGTTTCCGTCGCTTCGAGCGGTCCTATTGGGGATCTCTATGCACCGCAAGCGCAGCTTGGTCGCGCGCAGTGTGCCGTCGAACGTCAATCAGATGGAGATTCACAGTGACCGAAACAAGAGTGTCGTATTGCTTTGGAAGCTGGAAGCGCGACGACGTTCTCGCGCTCGCCGGCATCGATTTCGATCGGTGATCTAGAATTTGTCGGTTAAGGATGCGAGGCGTCGTAGTGCTCCCGGAATCCCGGCTTGGTCCGTGGGCGCTGGCGGTAGCGACACTGTTCGTGATCGGTTTCGGTTTCGCTCGTCCCGCCGCGGCGGCGTTGCCGGACGATGTCGTGGGCTCGGCCGACATTCGGAGCCTCGTCGCGGGCGATTTCAACGTGTACGATCCCGGTTATCGCGCCCGACGGCAGGCGTTCGACGCTCGCCTTGACCGGCTTTGGAGGCGACTGAAAGCGAAGCAGATGCAAGTTGGTCCCTTGCCCTGTTCCACCCAGATATATATCGAGACGAAGTGGCTACTCCGGTACACGGCCGACTGGAAACGGCTCGCCATCAAGCTGGATCGACTCGGGAAGAGCCTGGCCAATCCAGAACAGGATTTTGCGTTGGCGCAGTCGCCGGACGATGGTTCGTGGGGCGCCTGCTACGACGAATGGTTCCTGAAGCTCGACGCGACAGTCGATGGGCTCAACGCGCTCGCCGACAAGAACGAGGCGCCGAAACACCCGGTCGGATTCTTGGCGCAGTTTGCCAAACCATCGGGCCTGATTCCATATGTCGAGGGCCTCCTGGTCTCGGATGTGGCGCGCACCGGCATCGACCATCGCCTGGAACTCGCGGCCGTCACGGCGGCATTTGCTCAAATCTTGCTGAAGGAAAGCCTGCGCGAATTCATGCGCCGGAAAGTGACGAGCGTCGCTGTCACGGATGGCCTCATCGTTGCCTTCCGTGGCTTCCTCGACCGCTGGCAGGATCCGGCGAACGGCTACTGGGGCGCGTCCTATCTCTCCGACGGGCAACTCCATCGAACCAACGACCTCAGCATGGCGTTTCACAACATCTCCTACACAAGGGGCGAAGTTCGAGGCTGGTCACGGATCATCGATACGACGTTGGCGATCAAACGGGCTTCCTATCCGCAGGGCTGGCTCTTCAAGCACGCGATGACTCACCACAATAACTACGACGTGGTGAAAATCCTCCAATTCGGATGGCCGTATATGACGGCGAGCCAGCGGCGGCACGCCCGGATGGAGATCGAGGAGATGTTGCACTGGTGCATGACCAAAGGCGTCGGGCCGGACGGCGTTTTCCTCGACAAGAACGACTTCCACAACTCCTCGGGCGATGCCCTCTATTTCGGCGTCTCGTTTCTTGACGCGATCGGCTACTGGAACCCCGCGAAGCGGTTCTGGATCGACGCCGGTTCACCAAGGACAACCCTAACCAGCGCCCACAACATGTGCCCCCGACTCAAGGCGCAGGCGGCGCAACTGGCGACGGCCGATACCGGCGCGCGGGCCGCTCTCGAGCGGCTGGTCAAGATATGTCCGGACGGCCGACCCTGACATGTTTCCCGCTTAACTTGGGGTCTTCTGGTCAGAAGCGAACGCACTTTTATCCGTTTCTTGCCAGCGCTAACAGCACGTATAACCCCGCCCGCGACCGCTAGGGCGTGCGCTCGACGCGCACTGCGGAGAAATACGCCACGCTCTGCGTGCCGGTCGCGTCGGTATCGCAGAACAGCGCCACCTCCTGCAGGCTCGCGCCCCCCGGGTCGCCCCAATGCTTGCGATAGAGCGCCCGCATATCGACCTTTTCGTCATGCCAGCGCCCGGCATTCTCGTCACCGCCGCGCGCGACGTAGTGCGGAAACGGGCTGCGACTCCAGAAAGATTCGAGATATTTCCAGTCTCCCGCCCTGAGTTTCCGATTGCCCCAGATGATCTCCAAGGCGTGAGTCTCCCCCTCAGGCGAGCGGAACTTGAGATACAGCCGCGCGGGATGGTCGTCGCCCTCCCTGGTCGTCTCGTCGAGGTCGCTCGCGATCGGCTGCTCGACAAACCAGTCCCAGCCGAGCGTCGGGTACTGGTCGAGAGAAATGTTCGTATACCGGAACAGCATCGAACCGCTGTTGTGGGTGGCCAGCCGGATCGATGGACGGCCCTCCTTCGACGCAAAGCTGATCCGCATCGGATCAGTGCGGAAAAACGTGCGGTGATGCCAGCCATCGGGCAGCGGATCGAGCGCAAGGGGCTGGCGGAAATCCATCACCACCAGCGTTGGCGCTCCGTCGGGCATCAGCACGTCGCGGCGCTGCCCGCCGGTGCACGCGGTGAGCGCGGCGGCAAGGCAGAACACGCCCGCGACCCAGGCACGCGGGCTCGCGTTGCGTCTATTCCGATTCATGGCCTTCCACGCCGCGGCGCCGATCGTTCACCGTCCAGTCGTAATCCAGGAACTCGATGGCGAAATTCTCCGGAATTCTCTCGGGCGCATGCTGGTTGATATACGCAATCAGCGTCGTAGCTCTCGCCAGGAAGTCCTCGCTATAGAACTCCAGAATGCCCGACACGCGCGCGAGCTTCAGGGCCGGCAGGATCTGCAAATTTCGCGTTTCCGCGAAAAACTGCCGCGCCTCTTTGTCGAGTTGCCGATTCAGTTCCTCTGGCGTGAAGGCTGCACGTGGCAGCCGTGGACAGCTTAAAACCATGCAGTTGAGCGCGAAGTGCGCGCGCTCGTCTCCGAGCGGTCTGATAAAGTCGTTCTCCAGCGCGTAGAGCGACATCCATTCACCGCCGACCGGAAAGCGCTTGAGAACGAAGAACCGGATCTTCCTCCAACCGTCGAGGCGCCTCGGAAAATCCGAGTCGATGACATTGAACATGGCCAGTGCATTGTAGGCATTGATGTAGTAGGCAAGCTTCGCCTCACGGCCCGGAAACGATTCGGGCGCCGAGCGCGGGCTGATACGGGCGACATGATCAAGAAACGCGTCGAGCTCGCCGCGGTCGCGGGAGAGCGCGCGAAAGTCGACCTCGCCGCGTTCGCCGACGAACCTCGCGAGTACCCGCCCCCAAGCCCGGTACGGGTCGTCTTGCTGCGCCTGCGCAAGCGGCGAAAACATCAACATCCCCGCAACGACGGCCGCAATCGCCGGGATCATGTCAGGGTCCGCTGCTCGATGAGTTTCTGACGCGAGCGCCCTTTGGCGTGCTTGATCCCGTGTCGCTGCGCCGCCGCGCCCAGCGGCTGCCAGAGACGCGCGCCCTGCGGCGTGTGCACGCGAATCGGCTGCAGGATGTAACTGTCGCGCCTTGCGTTGTGAAGGCACATCGACACCGGGCCCTCCGCGGTCATCGTCTTGAACACGCAGGCGTTGACGCGTTCGCGATCGAGGGCGCTGGCGTCCATGAACCCGTGGATCAGAAAGGAAAGCGTATTCACCCGCCCGCTCCCCGCGGCAATGCCGGACTTCATTTGCCACGCCTTGAGCGTGAACCACCTCAGGATGCCAGCCCAGTGCCGCGGGTTAGAAGCCAGCCAGGCGAGGAATTGCTTCGCCGCGTTGCCGCGCTTCCCGCGGTCAAGGACCAAATGGGCCGTGGCGGGCTTGAGGCGCGCGATGAATTCCGCGTCGTCAAGCGCATCGTACAGTCTGCCGCCCGCCTCGAAGCACAGCCCATAGCGGCTGCAGCGCGGATGCCCGACCAGCGAGCTCGCGAAATTGATGGCCGTCCCGGCCCCTCTTTCGATCTGCGCTGCGACCGCGTCGAGCGTGATATCGAACTTTTTCTCGTGCACGCCGCGCCCGGTCTGTGCTTGCGCCTGGAACGAAGCGGTTCGTACTCGTCCCGCCTGCGTCCGGAAAAACCGGACCAGCGCGGGAATTTCGTCGAAATTGCCCTCGTGCACCGTGGTGTTGAACATCACCGACAACGGCAACCCGCGGCACCTGTCGAGATAGGCGGCACGCAACGCGTTGAGCTCGGCTTCGCTCCGATATCCCTTGACGTGCTGCGTGGTATCGACGTGGAAAGCAACGTCCACGAGACCGGCAGCGGCCAGGGCCTCGAGGAGGTTTCGCGTCGCCTTGCGCCCGTTGGTCATGAGGGTCGGACGCATCCCGCGCTCGCGAACCCGGCGCACGATCGCGAGAAGTTCGTCGCGCCGCCGCAGCGTCGGATCGCCGCCCGTGACCTGGACATCCGTGTTTGGACCGTAGTGGCGATGAATGAGGTCGATGCGCCGGAACACCTCTTCCAGCGGAATGTCCCGCACCGACTCCGAGTGCTCCGACAGGTAGCAAAGCGTGCAGTCAAGATTGCAGCGCTGCGTAATCTCCAGCGCGACGCAGCCGATGGGCCAGCGACCGCCCATCTGCTGGCTGGGGGACCAGCATCGGGCGTGCTCCATCGCCTGGCGAGCAACCTCCAGCGGCGTGTCATCTTCGTGCAAGGAGTTGGGCACGAAGGCGTCGATTTCCGCCTGTGTCATGCAGGGCATGGCGGCCTCATCCGAAAATCTGCCGCGCGCCGTGACGGTCTAGCGTGGCTCATTCAGGGCCCAATCGAACTCCGCGTAGCGCAGGGCAAGGTTGCCACCCGAGCGCGCGATCATCTCGATATCCTCCTCGCCTGCGAGGCGCGCGATCACGAACTCGCGCACACCACGCTCGCCACCGAAGTCATTGGCGTACCACTGGAAAAGCCTCGGTACGCGCAAGGCGGCGCCGCCTTGCTCGACGCGCACGTGCAGCGCAAGATACGCGCAGGCCGCCTCCTCGAGCGCCGCGCTGAATGTGTCCGGATAGTACACCCGCGGGCGCGGCGAGCTGCGGCAAGCAGCATGCAGGGCGAAATGCACACGCTCATCGAACATGAATGGCGCGAGCGACAGACGCGCATCGTCGGGCGCCAGGGGCCGGCGCAGCTTCGCGTAGCGCGGCGCATTGCCGCGCAGCAGGCCGTGCTCGATAGCATCCAGCGGGCAGATCTGTCCCGCCACCCGGAACGCCGAGGCACTGAAAAAATCGGCCCGCGAACGTACGCTTCCGGCAATCGCGCGCGAGATCACTGCATGCAGTACCAGTGCGTTGTACACGTTGAGCCAAAACGGCATTCGCTTTCCGACTCCGAGAGCGGTGCAGTCAAACGATGCGAGCAACACCGCTGTGGCGGCAAGATGGCGGTATTCGACCGAGTCGCGGAAGCCGCGATAATCGAATGCACCTGCTGCGGAATCGTACCAGCGGTCGAGCGCCGCGTGCAGCGCGCCGGCAAGGGAGCCGGGCACATCTGCGCCCCGCGCCACCAGTGCCGCGCTGTCCTCGTTGAGAACCGTGCTCAGAGCGGCGCCTCCTTCGTGACGTTCGAGGAAAAGTTGCTGTCCGCGAATTCGCCCGCACTCGCTTCCAGCCTGGTGAAATCGAAGCGCATCGTCGCAATCCCCTGGGCGGCGAGCGCCTGCGCAACGTAGGTTTCGGCCTTCGAATCCTTGGAGCAGGTGAAGCAGCGGGCGAACAGAGCGTAGGCCCGGGGCGCGCCGCGGGGCGCGTCGAGCAGGGCGGCGAGTTGCTGCCCCTGGGAGCCGCGAAAACGGATGGATGCGGCGGGCATGGCGTTCCTATTTCAATCGGGAAGCGGGACGAAACATTATCGCTACCACCGCAGCAGGAGCGTGCCGAGCGCCGCGCCAACCGCAAGCGGTATCAGTACTCCAGCGGGATACCAGATGCCGATGAACGGCGCGGTCATTACGTTGCAGTGAAATGAATACGCGACCGCACCGATCCCGCCCGCAAGCAGGCCCGCCGCAGCGCCCGAAAGAGCGAGACGCGTGGGCGCGAGTCCCTTCATTGCCCAAAAGGCAGCGGCAAGTGCCGGAATCGACAGGACCGCAATGTTAAGCGGAGCCTGATCCCAGGTCTTGCCGAACACCAACTCTGCACGCTCAGAGGCTCCGACCTCGACGAGAGTCGATGCCGCCAAGCTCCAAACGAATAGCAGTGGCGCGGCGAGTACCGCCGGCGCCGGGAAGATTCGGGCGCCCGGCCGCGAGAGGCGGGCCGCCGCGATCAGGCCGCTCGCCGCGATACAGGCGACAAACGCGAGCTTGATCCAGAACATCGGGAGCAGCGCGGCCTCTGCGATGTCGGGGCGCACACCAAGCTGGACCAGCATCATGAGCATCGCGCCAGCTGCGCCCCCTCCCAGCGCGATCCCGAAGCGGCGGGCCGTGGCGTTCGATTCGACCGGCACGGCATTGGTCGCGAGCAGCACGATCAACTCCTGCGTTTTCATGTGTCACGTCGCATCAGTCGCGAGCGCGCACGGACCTATTGTTCTATGGCCACGCCGCGCCAGAAGGCGATGTGGTCCTTGATGTTCTGCGCCTTCGCCGTCGGTTCGGGGTAGTACCAGGCCGCGTCCCGGTTGACCTTGCCATTCACGACCACGTCGTAATAGCTTGCCATCCCCTTCCAACGACAAATCGTGTGCGTTTCGCTCGGCCTGAGGTACTCCACGCGTACCGAGGCGGAAGGAAAATACGTGTTGCCCTCTACGGTCTCGAAGAGCTCGCTTTGGGCTATGACAGCTTCGTTCCAGGTGGCCTTTGGCATCGGAGTCCTCTTGATGGCGCGGGGTCAAGTTCGGGTTCGATCAATTCGGGTCCAGCTGACGTGCCGACGCGTTCGCAATCGCCCGAGGGCCGGTGCAAGTCATTAATACTGCAACCATATCCGCGCGGGAACTGAGGATCATCTGGCTTGGTCGTCGATTCACTGAAAAAGCTTGCAGCATATTTCGGCACCGGCTCGACCGCCCGGCAGAGCGTGCAGTGAAATTGCGCGATCCAGTGTAAGAAATCGCCCGGTAGAAGCGCCAAAACACGAAACCGGCCCGGACCAAGACACATGCACGCCACCCTCCACCTGCTTACCCGTTCTCAATTTCCGGCCCTGAAGCGCCGCACCGTCGAAACGCTGCAGTTGAACCTTGGCTATCGCTGCAATCAGAGTTGCGTGCACTGCCACGTGAACGCGGGGCCGAATCGCAAGGAGGAAATGACGACTGAGACGGTCGACGCTGTCATCGCCTTCCTCGCGGCGAGCCCCGAGATTACCGCGATCGACCTGACCGGCGGCGCTCCGGAATTGAATCCGAACTTCGCGCGCCTGGTGATTGCCGCGCGGGCGCGGGGCTTGCGGGTCATCGATCGCTGCAACCTGACCATACTGGAAGAGCCAGGCTATGGAGATCTGGCGGCATTTCTCGCGGCCCATCGGGTCGAGGCAGTGGCCTCGATGCCCTGCTACCTCGAAGAAAACGTCGATAGACAGCGCGGCAAAGGCACTTTCGACGCGAGCATCAAGGGCCTCAAGCGGCTGAACGCGCTTGGCTACGGACACCCGGACAGCGGGCTCCTCCTGAATCTCGTCTACAACCCTCAGGGCGCGCGTTTGCCGCCACCGCAGGGCGCGCTTGAAGCGAACTACAAGGCGCACCTTCGGCAGCATTTCGGGATCGTCTTCAACCAGCTCTTCACTCTGGCCAACATGCCGATCCAGCGCTTCGGCAGCATGCTGATCTCCAAAGGGCAGTTCAACGCCTACATGACGACGCTGCGCGAGGCGCACCGCGACGAAAACCTCGAGCACGTCATGTGCCGGAGCCTGATCAGCGTGGACTGGCAGGGCTATATCTACGACTGCGATTTCAACCAGCAACTCGTACTGGCGATGCTCGATACGAACCGATTCCGCCTGCATATCACCAAGGCGGCGTCAACCGCGCTGGATGGCCTGCCGATCCGGGTGGCCGAGCACTGCTACGGCTGTACCGCCGGCCAGGGATCGAGCTGCGGCGGCGCCCTGGGGAATGAGACGGCTCCGGCGCCGAGTTGCGCAGCCTGACGGGCAACCACTCACCACTCGATCGAGGGCACCACTGTGACCGAATTGCAGGGACTGTTCTTCTGGGGTTTTTTGCTGATTTTCGGTGCAGTGATGTATCTCGTCGTGCCAAGCTCAAAAGATGAAGCCGGCTTTTTCCGGGGACACGACTCGAAAGGCCGCCCGGCATCGGAATGGGCCTTGATGCTGAGCATTTTCATCAGCTGGATCTTCGCCAAGTCGGTCACCAACGCGGCCAACCTCGGCGCGGCCTACGGCATCGTCGGCGGGCTTGCCTATGCCGCCTACTGGCTGTCCATTCCAGTGGCCGGGCTGGTCATCTACCGGCTTCGCACGCGCGAAGGGGCGACCGGAATGGTGCCGTTCCTGATCGCGAAATACGGCCGCGGCGCGGCACTGGCGTTTTCGGCGGCGATTCTGATCAGGCTTTTCAACGAGGTCTGGAGCAATACGGCAGTGGTCGGCGGCTATTACGGCGACACGGGTTCAGCGGGTTTTATCGCGTCAGCCCTTCTTTTCACCGCTGCCGTACTGTTCTATAGCCTCAAGGGGGGATTGCGGAGCTCGATCTTCAGCGATGTGATTCAGGCAATCGTCTTCATTCTGTTTGTCGGCGTGGTGCTGGCATTGGTGATTCCCGCCCACTCCCCTTCGGCACTGCTTGCCGAAGGGACGTTTGCATTGAATTCCGGCGCAGACCTCCTGCTGGTCGCGCTGCTACAGGTCTTTTCATACCCCTTTCACGATCCGGTGCTGACGGACCGGGGATTCATTACCCGCGAGAAGAGCATGCTGAGAGCGTTCATCGTCGCCGGAATTCTCGGGTTCCTGGCGATCCTCGCCTTCAGCTTCGTGGGCGTCCACGCGCGCCTGGAAAGCATGAAGGTCACCAGCAACGTTCCCGCGGATGTGGCGCGGAGTCTGGGTTTTGCGGGATTCTTCGCGATGGTGGTGGTCATGATCACCTCGGCCGGTTCCACGCTGGATTCGACCTTCACGTCGTTGTCCAAGCTGGTGGCGCGGGAACTCCCGCTCCTCGCGGGGCGGCTGCCCTCGCCCAAGGCGATGACCATCGGTTCGCTCACCATGGTGGCCTTTGCGCTGCTCGGCAATCTGCCGATGATTGCGGGCACCGATATCCTGAAGGCGACCACCATCAGCGGCACCATGGTGATCGGCCTCGCGCCGATCTTCCTGTTTTCACGCTGGGTGCGCTACTCGCCGCTTTCGTTTCACCTCGCCTTCTGGACCGGGATCACCCTCGGGATACTGCAGGCCATCAACGTGATCCCGGCGGGCTGGGCGATCGGCACCGGGAAGTATGCGATCTTGCTGGGGACCAATCTCTACGGACTGGTGTTGTGCACCGCCGGATTCTTCCTGCCGCTGGCCCTGCCGCACCGTCGCGTAACTTGTTCCGTCAGCACGGCGTGAACACGCCTGGCCGGGTCTGCCGGCTGAGCTACCGCTACGGGCTGGCCACCGCGGTTGCCCGGCCGGTGTGCTGAAATCCTCTATTGAACGATTCGCGGCCCAGGCACGCGTCCGACGCTCAGTACCGCATCGAAGAACAGCCGCGGCCTGCCGCGCAGCGAATTGAAGAAGATGGCCGTCACGCTGATCGCCATCGCCGCCATCGCCCAGATCGGATAGACCAGCCCGGTTGCGGCGAGCGGCACACCGATACCGTTGAACGTCACCGCGAGGCACACGTTCTGCACCATCTTGCGATAGCTCCAGCGGCTGATCTCTCGAGCATCGAGCAACGCTTCCAAGCGATTGTTCAAAATGATGATGTCCGCCGAATCGATGGCGATATCGGTGCCGCCGCCCATCGCGATTCCCACGTTGGCCTGCATCAGCGCCGGAGCGTCGTTGATACCGTCGCCGACCATGGCGACGTTGCCGTTGCGTTGCAGGCTGCGGATCAGCGCCGCCTTGTCTTGCGGCAACAGCCCGGCGTGAACTTCATTGATGCCCGCTTCAGCGGCGATGCGCCGTGTGGCTGCGGCGTTGTCGCCGCTCATCAATACCGTGCGCACGCCTGTGCGTCGCAGCGCCGACACGGTAGTCGCTACTCCCGGGCGCAGCGCGTCCCCGAAAGCGAGCAGCCCCAAAACTCGCTTTGCGCGCGCAGCTAGGACCACTGTGCGACCCGCGTTCTCGAGTGCCTCGACGCGTGCGCGCAAGGCTTCGAACGGCACACCATTGCGTTCGAGGAAGCGAGGGTTGCCGACGAGGATTTCGTCTCCTGCCAGCATGGCCCGTACGCCGCGTCCCGGTATCGCTTCGAAATTCTCGAGCTCAGGCAAGGCGACGCCATGCTCCAGCGCGGCGTTCATCACCGCCTTGGCCAAGGGATGTTCGGACGCGGCTTCCGCTGCCGCGGCCACCCCGAGCAGATGCGACTCGGTTCCGCTGACCGCTTCGAGTTCGCGCAGCATGGGCTTGCCCTCGGTGAGCGTGCCGGTCTTGTCGAACACGACATGGGTGGCCAACCTGAAACCCTGGAAGGCTTCGCCCGTGCGCATCAGAATCCCGCGCTCTGCCGCTTCCCCGGCGCCGCGAACGATGGACAGCGGCGCGGAGATGCCGAGCGCGCACGGATAACCCATCACCAGTACCGTCAACCCGGCGAACACGGCGCGTTCGATATCGGATACGCCGCCGGCGACCGTGGGCAGAATCAGCCAGCCCAGCACTGCAAACAGCGCCAGTGTGAGAACTGCCGGCGCATATACCTTCAACACCCGATCGACGAGATGCAGCATGCCGGGTTTCAAGGCGCGCGCATCCTCGACTTCGCGTACGACACGCTGCAGAAAGCTTGCCTCACCGACCGCAGTGACGCGGACCAGGAGCGTGCCCAAGCCGTTCATCGATCCACCGATGACGGCGTCGCCCGCGACACGTTCAACCGGCAGCGGTTCACCAGTGACCAGTGACTGATCCACGGCCGAATGTCCTTCGGTGACCAACCCGTCCACGGGAACGCGTTCGCCCGGCCGAATGCGTACCAGGTCGCCTGCGCCTACGTCTTCGATGCGCAGCTCCATTTCGCGACCATCACGCAGCACGCACGCGGTCTCCGGCTGCAACGCCAAGAGCCGCCGCACCGCCTGCGAACTGCGCGTCTTGACGATCAAGGACAGCCATTCCGAGAAAATGTGATAGTTGCAGACCATGACAGCCACGCAGAAGAACGGCGCTGCGGGAAAGCCGGGGCCGCCTGCCGCAAGACCGTATACACCGCCGGCCAGCCCCGCGAAAGCCGCCGCCTCGAGCAGCACATGCTGATTGATGATGCCGCGCCGAACGGACTGCCAGGCGATCGCCAGAATGTGGCGCGCGAGGAAGAACACCACCGAGACGGCCAATGTTGCGGCAATCCACGCATCCCAGCCCGCCAGATTGCCCGCCTGTTTCAGCCAGGAAAGGCCCACCACCAGCGCCAGCGCGCCTGACGTTCCAGCCACGGCTTCCCACAACCCTTGCGCACGCAACACCAGGAAGACCAGCGCGAGCAAGCACAGCGCAACAAAGGCCTCCAGCACGGCGTACCAGAAATCCCCGGGGCGCGCGATGAGCGTCAGCGAACCCAGGCTGAATATGGTGGCCCAGAGAAAGCGCCGGCCCTCGTGCACCAGTTGACGCTCCTCCTCTTCAAACGGCTTCAGCTTGCGCGGGTCGGAAATGGTGTAGCCCATCTGGCGCAGCGTTGTGAGCAGCGCGTGCGGCTGCACGCGGCGCGGGTCGTACTCGACCAATGCCTGTTCATGGGTCAGGTTCACGGTCACAGTGACCACGCCTTCGTGGCGGCCCAGGGCTTTCTCGATGGTCCCGGTGCACAGCGAGCAATGCATTCCGGCGATACGGGCGCGGATGCGGGCACGATCCGGGCGGCTCGCCGGTTCATGAGTCCACAGCGGATGGGTTAGCTCGGATACAGCGGTCATGGTGGATCTCCAGTCAAAGGGACACTCCCTGACTTCAGGGTAGGCGCCGTACCTTGGTCCGGAGTCAAGCTCTTTCTTGGCGCGCCCCCAACGGTTACTTGATGGAGACGAAAAGGCCGAACCAGATCGACCAGGCGCCCAGCACGATGAACAGCACGCCGGTCCACAGGGGCAAGCGCCGCGTGAGGCCGGCGAGCCAGTCGAGCGCGCGGCGCGCGCGATCGAACAGCACTGCTGCCACGAGCGGCAGCGACAGGGCGAAGCCGAATAGGGCAAGCGAGGCGAATCCACGCGCCACGGTCTCGCCGCTCGCACCACCTGCGGCAGAGGCGGCAAGCAGCGCAAGCAGGATCGGGCCCGCGCAGGCCGGGATGTTGAGACCGAACGTCACCCCAAGGACGATCGAGCCACGCGGGTTGGAAAGGGATGCGAGGCGCGGACCGATTGAAACCATGAGCGATCCGATCCGTCCGGTGAGGTAAAGAACGCCGATGGCCGCATACAAGGCACCCATCAGTAACCAGGCCGCCTTTTGCACACCGAGAAACATCGATCCGATGAACGCCGCGAACGCGCCCAGCAAGCCGATGAATAAAGCGCGGCTGAGAGTGAACGCGAAGACCTGTCCCACCTTGACCGCGGGGGTTTGTCCCTCGGTCGTCTTGATGAAAAGCAGCGTGGCGCCGATCGCGCAGGGCTCGATAAAACCCAGCAGGCCCAACCCGATCGGCCACAGGATCAACGTCGCGAGGTCACCGCCCGGCACTAGCGGCTCTCCGGCACGCGATAGCCCGCGCGCTCCACCGCCTTGACGAGGCGTGGAAGATCGACGCTTGCCGGATCGAACAGTACGCGGGCGCTGCCGCTGCCGTAAGACACGGTGGCGGACTTGACGCCGGGCTCCGTCGCGAGCAGCGCTTCTATGGTTTTCGCACAACCTTCGCAGTGCATGCCCTGGATGGTCAGATCGATGGTTTTCATTGGGAATCCCCTTGTGCCGCGGGACCGGCGCTTGGCCGGTTGCGGAGCAGAGACGGACAGTGCCTCGACGATGGAACATTTGTTCAGCTCCCCGCTGCCAGGGCAACGGGAGAGCAGGTCTTGCAGGGTTACGCGCATGCGCTGGAATCGGTTGATCCCGTCTTCGATCTGCGCAAGTTTCGCGGCAGCGCGCCCCCGCACGGCGGCAGCATCCGTTTGAGGACTATCGCGCAGCGTTAGCAGATTGCGAATTTCCTTCAGGGTAAAGCCAAGCTGTTTCGCTTCATGCACGAATCCCAGCCGCGCAACGACATCCTGCGGGTAGGCGCGATAGCCTGCCGCGGGCCGCACAGGCTGCGTGATGAGCCCCTTGCGCTCGTAGAAGCGAATCGTTTCCACGCCCACGCCAGCCCGTTGGGCCAGCTCGCCGATGGTGAGGTGTTTCTGTGTGGTGCCGAGGGGCATGTCAGGATCCGTAATCAATTCTTCGGTCTGTACTACAGTACGGAGTCAAGCTCATTAACACCCGCGCGCGACTCAGAACAGAGCGCGAATCGTTGCTGCCACAGCCGAGACGGATTCGACGTCGGCCTGCGGGGCTCTGTTTTCAGGTTCAGGATTCTTCATCATGTGTCTTCCGCAAATACGGATACGGGCGGTTTATTGTTGCCCTCATGCCGCAACCGTGTGCGCCAGCACCGGCTCCGAACGACCCCGCACCGAGACCTCCCCGAGGGCGGTGAACGCGAAGCCGCGTCCGGCGAGCTCTCGCGTGCTCTCCGCGACGAGGATGCGCGTTCCGAGTTCCTTGTTGAGCGCTTCGAGCCGCGCCGCCAGGTTCACCGCGTCGCCGTGCACCGTGTAGATGAGCCGATTCTCCGCGCCCACGGGTCCCGCGACGACGAGGCCGGTGTTAATGCCGACGCGCGTGATGAATTCGACGCCGTCGCCGAAGCGACGGTGATTGATAGCGCTTTCGATTTCCAGCGCGGCGCAGACCGCGTTCGCCGCGTGGGCCGGATCCTCGATCGGTACGTTGTACACGACTAGCAGCGCATCGCCCTGGAACTGGGTGACGACGCCGCCGTGACGCTCGACGATTTCGACGACCTGCGAGAAGTACTCGTTCAACAGGCTCACAAGCTGATCGGGCGGGAGCCGCTCGGCGATGCGGGTAAAGTCCTGGATGTCGGTGAATAGGATGGTCGCGACCCGTTGTTGCGGCGCGAGTGCGCCGCGGTTCTCTACGATCGCGTTGGCGATGTGCTTCGGTACATAGCGGCCGAACGTCTGGCGCTGGAACTCCTTTTCGCTGAGTTGCTCGATCATGCGGTTGAATCGTTCCGTGAGCATCCCCAGTTCGTCGTCGGAGACGACCGGGGCGCGCCGCGTAAGATCGCCTGCGTCCACGCGTTGCATCGCGGCGAGCAACTGCTCGAGCGGCCGCACCAGTCCGCGCCGGAGGAATATGACTGCGACGCCCGTCATCGCGACAGCGCCGATCGTGTCGAGCAGGAACGCCTGCCGCAGATCGAGCATCTGAAGCGCCTCGAGGCGGTCCGCGAAGAAGACATCGAGAAAGACAAGCACGAACGGCGCGGCCGCCGTCGCGAGGTACGCCGCCAGTAGCTTCGTGACCACGCCGCCGCGGCCAGCCGGCATTTCCCAGTCGCACAGACGGTAGAGCTCGAGCTTGAGCCCAGTCGTATAGTCGTCCACGAAAAAGTACATGAAAAGCGCCATGAGCACCGCATGGATGGACATGAGAATCGCGTGGTAGAGAAGCGCGAAGCCTCCGCCTGCCGGCGCGCACTCCGGGCACTGGATATAACCGGCGACGAAGGGGATTGTCATGACCGCCGCTGACAGGACGAACGTCCAGACCGCGGACTGCCGCGGCAGGCGCACGACACGCGCCATCGCCACGGCCTGGTTCCCGCGTCCCTCGAGACAGCGGTGGATCGGACCGAATAGAATCCACGCCGCGATGCCGTTTGCGACGCCGATGGCAAGCGCGACTCCGGGTCCCATCGAGGGCACGTGGACCGGGTCGCTCGCGACGATGTGTTGCAGCCATCCAAATACAAGCGCTACGAGGGCAAGGCTCGCCATCCGTGCGTAGTAATGCCGGGCCAGACGGCGCACCGCCGGCTCCGAGAAGGCGATCGCTTCCGTCAATCGCACGGCTTCGGCTTGGCGCGCGGAAACCAAAGCGACAGCACTGCCGCGTAATACGAGGGAAACCGCATGACCGCTGCTTCCGCTATTTGATCTCCGTGATCAGGTAGTCCTTGCCTGACTCAACAAAGTCGAATTCGAGCTTCGCGCCCGGTTTTACCTTCTCGAGCAGCGCCCTGTCCTTGACCATGAAGCTCATCGTCATCGCCGGCCAGTTCAGGCTCTTGATCGGTCCGTGCGCAAGTGTCACGGTGCCGGCCGCGGGATCGACTTTCTCCACCGTGCCCACGCCTTTGTGCGGTTTGCCTTTGGACATCTTCTCGGCGCTCTTGCCTTTCTTGTCTTTTCCCATCATGTCCATGCACTTGCTCATGTCCATGTCCTTCATCTCCATGCCCTTGTCCATGCCCATCGTGTCTTTACACTTGCCCATATCCATGCCCTTCATGCCCCCAGATTGTGCGCGGCTCAAGGGAATTGTCGCCAGGGAAAGAGCAACAACACTTGAGACAACAACGAGACGTTTCATTTCACTTCTCCTTTTTTCGCGTCTATCGGTTGAACAAGAATTCTAAAAACGCAGACATCGGATGATCGGAATCATGTCGTTTCATTGCCCAGCCTTGCATGGGCCGGCTTGCTCGACGGCACCACGCGCCCTCGGCGGAGCAGCAGATACACCGCCGGAATGACGAACATCGAAAGCAGCGGCGCGGTGATCATGCCGCCCACCATCGGCGCGGCGATGCGCCGCATGACTTCCGAACCCGTGCCTGAGCCCCACATGATGGGCAGGAGACCCGCGATGATCACGGCCACGGTCATCGCGATGGGCCGGATCCTCAGTGCAGCGCCCTCGACGATGGCCTCAGTCAGATCCTGAACGTTGTCGAGATGCCCTTCTTTCCCGCGCTTGGCGATGGCCTGATTTACATAAAGAAGCATGACCACGCCGATCTCAGCCGCCACGCCCCCGAGCGCGATAAAGCCCACGGCAGAAGCGATCGACATGTTGTAGCCCAGCAGAAATATCAGCCAAAAACCGCCCACGAGCGCGAACGGCAGCGTCGCCATTAGCAACAATGCCTCATCGAAGCGACGGAACGTGAGATAGAGCAGGACAAAGATGATCAGGAGCGTCGCCGGCACGACGATCTTGAGCTTGGCGGTGGCGCGCTCCAGAAACTCGAACTGGCCGGACCACGACATGGAGTAGCCGGCCGGAAGCCTGATCTCCTTTGCAACCGCCTGCTGCATGTCGCGCACTGCCGAACTGAGATCGCGTCCATGGAGGTCGATGTACACCCACCCCGACAGCCGGGCGTTCTCGCTCTTCAGCATCGGCGGCCCGTCGCTGATCGCGATGGCCGCCACGTCGCCGAGCCTGATCTGCGCGCCGCGCTCGGTGAGGACCAGCAGGCCGCGGAGCTTCTCGACCGAGTCGCGTACCTCGCGCGGATAGCGCAAGTTGATCGGAAAGCGCTGCAGCCCCTCGACGGTCTCGCCGATGTTGTCGCCGCCGATCGCCGCCGAGACAATGCTCTGCACGTCGGCGATATTCAGCCCGTAACGCGCCGCCCTGTCGCGGTCGATCTTCACGTCGATGTAGCGCCCCCCGGACAGGCGCTCGGCGAACGCGGAGGTCACCCCAGGCACCTGCTTCACGACGCGCGCGACCTCGGCCGCGATGCGGTCGACCTCCTGCAGGTTCATTCCCGCAACCTTCACGCAGACGGGACTCTTGATGCCGGTGGCGAGCATGTCGATGCGGTTGCGGATCGGCGGCACCCAGATGTTCGCCAACCCTGGCACCTTGACGGCGCGGTCCAATTCCTCGACCAGCTTCTCGGGCGTCATTCCAGCGCGCCACTGCTCGCGCGGTTTGAACTGGATCGTCGTCTCGAACATCTCGAGTGGCGCCGGGTCGGTCGCGGTTTCGGCGCGCCCGGCTTTGCCGAAGACGCTCAAGACTTCGGGCACGGTCTTGATCAGGCGGTCGGTCTGCTGCAGGAGTTCCGTTGCCTTGCCGGAGGAAAAGCCGGGCAGGGCCGAGGGCATATAAAGCAGGTCGCCCTCATCGAGCGGCGGCATGAATTCGCCGCCGATGCGCGTGGCCGGATAGACGGTCGCGAGCAGGATCAGAGCCGCGACCACAAGCGTTGTTTTCGGAAAAGCCAGTACCCTGTTGAGTAGCGGCTGATAAATCGCGATCAGCCCGCGGTTAAGCGGGTTTTTCCTCTCGTCAGGGATCCTCCCGCGGATGAGATAGCCCATCAGCACCGGAATCAGCGTCACCGCCAGCCCGGCGGCGGCGGCCATCGCGTAGGTCTTGGTGTAGGCCAATGGCGAGAACAGCCGGCCCTCCTGGGCTTCGAGCGTGAACACCGGGATGAATGACAGAGTGATGATCAGCAGGGAGAAGAACAGCGCCGGCCCCACTTGCGCCGCGGCATCGCCGATCACGCGCCACTGCTCATCGCCGTCAAGATTCTGACCCGGGTGCGCATGGCGCCACGCCTCGATGTGCTTGTGCGCGTTCTCGATCATCACCACCGCGGCATCCACCATCGCGCCGATGGCAATCGCGATGCCGCCCAGCGACATGATGTTGGCGTTCACCCCCTGGTAGTACATCACGATAAACGCCATCAGGATGCCGAGCGGCAGCGAGACGATCGCGACAAAGGCAGAGCGCAGATGAAACAGGAATGTCACACACACCAGCGCCACGACGATGAATTCCTCGACCAGCTTCTCGTTGAGGTTGGCGACGGCCCGCTTGATGAGACTCGACCGGTCGTAGACCGGGACGATTTCGACGCCCGAGGGCAGACTCGGCTTGAGCTTCTCCAGTTTCGCCTTGACCGCGTCGATGGTCTCGAGCGCATTTTTGCCCGAGCGCATTACGATGATGCCGCCGGCCACTTCGCCTTCACCATCGAGCTCGGCAATCCCGCGCCGCATCTCGGGGCCGACCTGAACGCGCGCGACGTCGCCCAGCCGCACCGATACGCCTGCCTCGGTCGTCATGAGCGGAATCTTGCGAAAATCATCGAGCGACTGCAGATAGCCGGAGGCACGCACCATATACTCGGCCTCCCCCAGTTCCAGCACCGAACCGCCGGTCTCCTGGTTGGCGCGCTGCACCGCTTCCATGACTTTCATATGCGGGATGTTGAACGCCCGCATCCGGTCGGGATTCAGCACGATCTGATACTGGCGCACCATGCCGCCCACGCTCGCCACCTCGGAAACGTTGAGCACCGCCTTCAACTCGTACTTGAGAAACCAGTCCTGCAAGGCACGCAGTTGCGACAGGTCCGTCTTGCCGGTCCTGTCGACGAGCACGTATTCGTACACCCAACCGACGCCGGTCGCATCGGGCCCGAGCGCAGTCTTGGCTTGCGGCGGCAAGCGCGACTGCACCTGGTTCAGGTATTCGAGCACGCGCGAACGCGCCCAGTACTGATCGGTGCCGTCCTCGAACAGGATGTAGACGAAGGAATCGCCGAACATCGAGTAGCCGCGCACCGTCCTCGCGCCGGGCACCGACAGCATGGTGGTGGCGAGGGGATAGGTCACCTGGTTCTCTACGATCTGCGGCGCCTGCCCCGGGTAGTTCGTGCGGATGATGACCTGCACGTCGGATAGATCGGGAATCGCGTCGAGCGGCGTCCTGAACATCGCCCACACCCCCCAGGCGGAGACCATCAAGGTCGCCAGCAGCACGAGGAAGCGGTTGGCGATC
The DNA here is from genome assembly GCA_016195915.1 of Betaproteobacteria bacterium. Lineage (GTDB taxonomy): Bacteria > Pseudomonadota > Gammaproteobacteria > Burkholderiales > SG8-39 > JADGRQ01. Next base: position 205,193 of record JACPYS010000049.1, read on the forward strand.
GACCAGCGAATCAGAGCTGCGATCATGGCCGCCTCACTTCGCCTGGCGCAGCGCGATGTTTTCGATCACGTAGCTGCCGTCCTTGTCCGGCTCGCCGCGCAACTCGAATTCGACCGCGTCACCCTTTTTCAGCTTGGCCAGCGATGCCTTGTCGGCCACGCTGAACCCCATCGTCATCGCCGGCCACTTTAGCGAGGAGATCGGTTCGTGGTCCAGCTCGACGCGCCCTCTAAACGCGTCGATTCCGGTGATTTTGCCGCGACCCCTGTGCATTCCGTCCTTTGGCGCGCCGGCTCCCGGCGCACCGCCCGCACTCTCGAGCCGGGCGAGCGTGGTCTTGAGGCTCGCCTCCGAATCCAGCAGGAACTGACCCGAGACCACCACTTTCTGGCCCGCTTGCAGTCCTTTGCGGATTTCGCTCTTCCCGTTGGCTTCAACGCCGATCTCGACGTCAGCAGGCGCGAACCTGCCGTCGCCTTGCGCGACGATGACGACGCTGCGCATGCCCGTCTGGATTACCGCCTCGGTCGGCACCAGCAGCGCTTCTTTACGCGCCATCGGTACGAAATTGACACTGGCGAACATGCCGGGCACGAGCCGGCCGCCGGGATTGGCGAGCTCGACACGCGCCTTGAACGTGCGCGTCGTCGGATTGACTTCCGGCAGGATGGCGCTCACCCGTCCCTTGAACGCGATGCCGGGCAGAGCAGGCGTGCGGGCTTCCACCGGGTTGCCCGGCCGCACTTCGCCTGCCTGGCTTTCACGGACTTCCGCGTTCACCCAGACGGTGTCAAGTCCATTGATCCGGAATAGCGGCGCCCCCGCCATCACTGTCATGCCTTCGCGTGCGCCAAGTTCCGCGACCACGCCGCCGATGGGTGCGATCACGGTCAGGCGCGGGTATACCTTGCCCGTCGATTCGACCAATCGGATCTGCTCTTCGGTCATGCCGACCAGCCGCATGCGCTGGCGGGCGCCGTCCAGCAACGCTTCCAGCCGGGTGCCGGCCAAGCGCCGCACGGAGAGGTATTCCTCCTGTGCCGCGACCCACTCCGGGGCATATAGTTCGGCCAGCGGCTGGTCTTTGCGCACGGGGTCGAGGGGCGCACGGACGTAGAGTTTTTCGACGAAACCGTTGCTGCGCGCTTGCACCACGGCGACGTCGCGCTCGTTATACGCGACGTTCCCCACGGATTCGACGGCCGGCGCCAGCGCACCCTTTGTGACTTCCGCCGTGCGCACGCCCAGGTTCTGCTGAACACGCGGGCTGATCGTGACCTTGCCCTCGTCGCCGTCGCCATCGGCGTAGACCGGCACGAGTTGCATGTCCATGAAAGGCGACTTGCCCGGCTTGTCGAACTTCTGCCCCGGCACCATCGGGTCGTGCCAGTAAAGCACCTTCTTGCCACCGGCCGAATCAGCGTCGCCGCCGGAAGCCGGAGCGGCCATTTTCATGCCCCGGTTCATGCCCATCGAGTAAAGGCCAAAACCACCTGCGCCGATGAGGCCTGCGGCGGCGAGTCCGAGAATCAGGTTGGTGATCTTCATTTTGTCTCCTGCGTCGAGGTTGTGGTCGAACGGCCCGGGACGGTGGTATGCGCAATTCCGACGTTGTCCGGAAGGAGAAAATTAAGCTGCGCCCACAGGCGCGCGGTTTCCATCTCCAGTTGCACCGCCTGCAAGCGCACATCAATTTCGTTGCGCCGGGCCAGCAGCAGTTCGGTCAGGTTCGCCTTGCCGCCCAGGTAGGCGGTCAGCGCGGCGTGCGTGCGCTCTTTGGCGAGCGGGATGAGCTCGCGCGCGTAGCGGCCGAGGCGTTCGCGGCCGTTCTCCCATTCGGCGACCATCGCACGCACTTCGCCGATGTGCGCGCGCAGCGCCTCCTCGCGCTGGGCCCTGGCCTGCTCGGCCATCGCCAGCTTGGACGCCAGCTCCCGGTCCTGGCGGTTTTTCTGGTCCCACTGCAGCGGGATCGACACGCCGATCGAAACCATGTTCGAAAACAAAGGGCCGCGCTGCTGGTACGCAACCTCCAAGCTCCAGTCGGATTTCTTGTTGGCCTGGGCGAGCCTGGCTTCGGTCGACGCGATATCTTCCTGCTTCGAGAAGACCGCGATCTGCGGGTGGTGGGCGAGCTCGGTATCGAGCCTGGCCGTATCCAAACGGATTGAATCGATTGCGGGCTTGCCCGCCAGCGGCTCGCCGGCGCCGTCACCCATCCAGCGGGCGAGGCCAGTCGTGGCGGTGCGCATGCGCCGGTTCAACTCGCTTGCCCGGTCCTCAAGTCCGGCCAGAGTGCTGTGTGCCGCGATCACGTCGGCCTGGTTGCCGCGCCCGCCGCGGTAGGCGCCCTCGGCGGCCACGATTTCACCCTTGACCGCGCTTTCCTGCTCTGCGATCACGGCCGCCAGCGCTTCGGCGTAATAGCGCTCGAGCCACGCGAGCGCGGTGTCGCGCTGGATCATGGCGAGCGTGGCGGCTTTTTCGGCAAGGGACTTGTCCGCTTCCCGCTCGAAGCGCTCCGAACGCAGCTGGCGTTTCTCCTCTCGCGTGAATTCCTGCATGACGCCGATGCGGCGCATCGTCATGAAGTCACGCGTGACGCTGAACTGGTCGGGACCCGTGACCGGCAAATTGTCCAGCCCGAGCTTGAGCGCCGGGTCGGGAAGCTGGCCGGCAGCGACCGCCATTTCGCGCGAGGCGGACACGGCGGCGTTCTGCGCGGCGAGCTGCAGCGAGCGCTCGACGGCGCGGCGCTGGGCCTCCGCAAGCGTAAGCGGCGCAGCCGGCTTCTGAACCTGCGCATCGAGCGGCGCCGATGCGAGCGTTACGAGGCTCGCGAACAGCAAATTACGATAATTCATCGTGATCTCCATGGAAAGCAATCGCGCGCAGCACAATGCTGCACGCGTATAGCTCAGGAGATCAGATCTGGAACGACTGGAGCAGGATGCGCCGCGGAGGACCGGTGCCCGGGGCGGAATCGCGCCGCTTCGCGATCCCCCCATCGAGCAAGGCATCGCGCGGAAGAACGACGGTCAGCACCGGCGCGGCGGGCATCGCGGGAACGTCGAGTACCGCCCTGTCCAGACTCTGATTCTCGGATAGGCAATGCGCTAGACAGGTGCCGGAAAATCCACCTTGCCCGGCGCTCATATTTTCGCAGCCCGCGTGCTCTTCTGCAGCACGCACCGCACGCTCCGGAGCGCGCGCGGACCACTCGCAAGTGGACCATGCCATGGCTGCCTGCGCGAACAACATCAGCGCTAGCGCTACGCGCGCAACGATGAAGCGGTGTGATGCCGTAAACATGCCGATATTATACGTTGCGCCGCTCAAACACACAGGCAATTCCATCCCATGCGTGGTACCTGGTTATGAAGACTGCAGGCCGGTGATTGATTGATCTCGTGTTCGATTTGCGCAATCGTCGCGGCGGCGCGCCCGCGCACGGCGGCAGCGTCCGTTCGAGGGTTACCACGCAGCGCCAGCAGAGCGCGAAGTTCCTTCAGCGTGAAGCCAAGCTGCTTCGCTTCACGCACGAATCCCAGCCGCGCAACAACATCCTGCGGGTAGCTGCGCCAGTCTGCCGCGCGCCGCACAGGCGGCGTGACGAGCCTCTTGCGCTCGTAGAAGCGAATCGTTTCCACGCCCACGCCAGCTCGCTGGGCCAGCTTGCCGATGGTGAGGTGTTTCTGTGTGGTGCCGAGGGGCATGTCAGGATTCTTGGACACTTCTTCGGCGAGTATCAACGTACGGAGTGAATTTCGGATCGCACTCCACCACTTCGACGGGCCTTGCGACGTTCTTGAGATGTTGTGGGCCAAGCTGTCGAAAATCACAACGGCCGGAAACAAGATCGGCGACCGCCTTCGTCGTCAAGGCTTGTCCTCCGTTCGCGAGCCCGCATAGTCGTGCAGCGATGTTCGTAACGGGACCGCTGGCCGCGTAGAACCATCGCTCGCCCCTGCGGCTGCTGAGCCTGATCACGCCGGTCAGCGCTCGGCCGGCGTTCAGGCCGATGTGCAGCGCGATCGGGTCATGTCGCCTTGACCTGCGCCGATTGAGAAGCGCCGTGACCGTTCGAATGCGATCGATCGCATCCACGGCCGCTTCTACGCTCGCGCGAAGGTTGGGCCCCTCAAAGATCGCCAGCAGGCCGTCGCCCAGCACCTCCGTGACTTCGCCGTCGAATGCACGAACTGCGTCCAGGTATCTCGAAAAATAGGTTTCGATGACATCGTTCATGACGCGCGGCGGCAAGTCCTCGCACTGGCGCGTGCACCCTTCGATATCCACGAAGAGCACCGCAATGTTGCACATCCGCTTTCGCGGTACGCGGCCACTGCGCGCCCGGCGCAGGCCGGGCAACGCGATTGCGGGAACGAATGCTTTCCATGGAATCGACATAAAGCAAGCGGCCCGGTTCGACCCCCCGCCTGCCTAGTCGCGCTTGCCGCTGAAGAACATGTACTTGATCAGCGCGCCGGCAGCGAGCACCAGCACGACGAGAATCAGCAGCCAGAAAAGCCCCATGCCCCCCACATCATTCCGCCGCCCATCATTCCGTCCATCATGCCTTGCATCGTCCGCTCCTCTGGTTAACGTTTCAATTCCTCACCCGGCGCAGCACGAAAGCTGTTATCTACGAGGTGCCCATGCGTTCCGGCTTCAGCGCGCAGGGCGCGCGGCGAACCAGACGTTCAGCAGACTGGACGCAATCAGCGCCGCAATCCCGATTCCGGCCGCGATGCTGCTGCCGAACCAGATCGAGGCGAAGAGCACCAGCGAAGCGGCGGCGCCGACGCCCAATGCCTGCGGCCGACGGTGGCGCTGCATGCCGTGGTACAGGCCGTATAGCGTGAGCGCGAGGAACGCGACGAGCATCGGGATCAGCACCGCGTCGTGGATGAGAAAACCGAGACCGACCGCCGACAAGATCGCGAGCAGCGCCGGGAATCCGAGACAGCACAGGGCCGCGAACAGCGACCCGCCCACCCCGATCTTATCCAAATGGCGCTTCCAGAAACCCTGCTTAACCGAATTCATGCTCCTCGAACTCCCACCGCATTTCTTATGCGTTCATCCGGCGCAGCAGGAAAGCTGCTTCACGTCCCTGGTGAAGGTCTGCGCGCAGAGCTTGATTCCTTCCACCATGGTGAGATAGGGGAAAAGCTGCCCGGCCAGGTCGGCAACCGTCATGTTCGCCCGGATCGCAAGCGCCGCGGTCTGGATGATCTCGCCCGCTTCGGCGGCCAGGATCTGAGCGCCGATCAGACGCCCGGAGCGCTTCTCGGTCACCAACTTGATGAAGCCGCGGGTGTCGAAGTTCGCGAGTGCGCGCGGTACGTTCTCAACCGGGAGCGTACGGCTTTCGGTCTCGATGCCCTGCTTCTGCGCCTGCGCCTCGCTCAAGCCCACGGTCGCGACCTGGGGGTCGGTAAATACCACAGCAGGCAACACTGAAAGGTCGAGCCGGGCGTCGCCGCCGGTCATGTTAATCGCTGCGCGCGTGCCGCCCGCAGCCGCCACGTAGACGTATTCGGGCGAATTCGTGCAGTCGCCGGCCGCGTACACGCCCTCGGCCGTTGTCTGCATGTGGTCGTTGACCACGATTGCGCCGCCGCCGTTGGTTTGAACGCCGGCCTTCTCCAAATCGAGCGCCCGCGAGTTGGCGTGCCGTCCGGTTGCGACCAACAGCCGGTCTCCCACGAGCTGCCCTGAGTCGGCGTCCACCAGGAAACGACCGCCCTGGTAGCTGACCTTGCGCAGCGTCGTATGCGTGAGCACGCGCATGCCTTCGCCTTCAAGCACGCGCGCAAGCTCCGCGCCGATGGCGGGATCTTCCCTGGATAGAAGCGTGGAGCGCGCGACCAGCGTCACCTCCGAGCCCAGCCGCAGGAACGCCTGCGCGAGTTCGAGAGCGACTACCGATCCGCCGTAAACGATCAGATGCTCGGGCAAATCCTCGGCCGCCAGCGCCTCGGTCGAAGTCCAGTAGGGCGAGCCCTTAAGCCCCGGTACGTCGGGAATCGCGGGCGAGGCGCCAGTGGCGACCAGGATGCGATCGGCACGTACCGTCTCCGTTCCGCCGTCGGGCAGCGTAACGGCGAGCGTGCGCGCGTCCTCGAACCGCGCCACGCCGCGCAGCAAGCGGATGCTCTCGGCACGGCTCTCGAGGATGGATTCGTACTTGGCGTGGCGCAGCTCCTCGACCCGCGCCTGCTGCTGCGCCACGAGTGCGCGGCGGTCCACCACCGGCGCCTGCCGCCCGATACCCGGAAACGGATGCTCCGCGAGCAGGTGCGCGATATGCGCTCCCCGGATCATGATCTTTGAAGGCACGCAACCGACGTTAACGCAGGTTCCGCCGAGGGTGCCTGCCTCGAGCATTGTGACTGATGCACCTTCGTCTGCGGCGCGCAATGCAGCCGCGAACGCCGCTCCGCCGCTGCCAATGACGGCAACGTGCAACTTTTCGGCGCCGCCCTTGCGCGGACCGAACGCGTCTCTTGCGGCGCGCAGGATGGAGCGGCCCGCGCCTGGAGTCGCACCCTTCGCTTCGCGCACGACTCCGTCAAGCGCCTTGGCGCTGTACCCGGCGCCGGCGATCGCGGAAATCAGCGCGTTGCTCGAAGCGCCGTCCCCAGTCGAGACCTTCGCGGTTCCCTCTTTATAGGAAACCTGGGCCGCGCGCACGCCCGGCGTTGCCTTGAGCGCCCGCTCCACATGACGCGCGCAGCTCTCGCACGTCATGCCGCCGACTTCGAGCGAAACGACGTTCATGTCACTTGCCCGCCTTGACGCTCGACGGGTAGCCTGCCCGCTTGGTGGCCTCGGTCAGCTTCTCGACGCTGGTCTTCGCATCGTCGAACGTGACCACCGCCTCGGGGGGCTGCAGGGTCGCCTTTACGTTCTGCACGCCAGCAACTTTGTCGAGCGCCTTTCTCACGGTGATCGGGCATGCCGCGCAGTTCATGTCCGGGACCGAGAGCACCACGGTTTTCTGTTCCGCGAGCGTAGCCTGCGGGGCGGCCGCGACGGCGGCCAGCGCGAGGGCAGCAAATAGCGAGCGTTTTTTCATCGTCTGTCTCCTAGTAAAAAAGCGGGGCGAGGTACGGGAATCCGAGCGCGAGCAGCACCAGCGCCGACACCACCCAGAACATGACCCGGTAGACGCGGTTGGTCTGAGGCAGCGCGCACAGGGTTCCGGGTTCGCACTGCGCGGCGGCGGGTGCACGGTAAATGCCGCGCCACGCCAGCCCCATGAAGACGAGCGCGACGCCGATGGACACCGGACGGTAGGGCTCGAGCAGGGTCAGGTTCGAAATCCACGCTCCGCTCACGCCGATCGTGACGAGCACCAGCGGCCCGAGACAACATACCGAAGCAACGATCGCCGCGAGCAACCCGCCCGCAAGCGTTGCCTTGCTGAATCTGTCCGTATCTGCCTTGGCCGGCAAGTCCATCTTGACTGCATCCATTACGGTCTCCGAAACTACTTGGACAGAGTGCACTCTAAACTCCGTAGAGGTGTACGGAGTCAAGCTCATTTTTTCTGTTCCATTCCGAGGATTAGTCGCCCTATGATTTCCACCCTTACCATCGGCCGGGTCGCCGCGGCGGCCGGCGTCAACGTCGAAACCATCCGCTTCTATCAGCGCCTGGGTCTGCTTGCGGAGCCGGAAAGGCCGCCCGGCGGCGTGCGGCGCTACGGCGACGAGTTCGTCGCCCGCCTGCGCTTCATCAAGCGGGCGCAGCAGCTCGGCTTCTCGCTTGCCGAGGTGCAGCGCCTGCTGGTTCTCGAAGACCCCCAAAGTTGCGGCAAGGCGCGTTCACTGGCCGCGGCGAAGCTCGCGCTCGTCGAGGCCCGAATCTGCGACCTCGAACGAATGCGGGGCGTTCTCAAGGAGCTGGTCGCGCGCTGTGACGTGCGCCGCGGCAAAGTCGCTTGCCCGATCATCGCTACACTGACCGCGTAACGCGGACGATGCAGCGCTTCTCAGGATTCCCACTGCAACGCGCGGTAGTCGAATCCCGCCTCGATGGTCGGCTTTACCACGTTGAAGTACGGCGACACGTCGAAATCGCGTGGAGCAAACAAGCTGTGGTGGCGGATGCGCAGAATATCCTCGTAGCACCTGTCGCATGCCGGATCGCCCGTCTTCACGCGCGATACCTCCGGCAGGACCGGGAAATGCACCGGCTGGAACGCCTGCGCGATCAGCGTCGAGCAGATTGCGCGAGTCGGATCGCCGCTGCCGAGTGCAATCATGCGGCGCCGCAAGCGCGCCGGCACGGGTGGCATTGGAAGCAGATAGCGGGCGAGATCGATCATGTTCTCGAGGTCGTACTGGTCGCCAAGATGTGCCATGCCGTAGGCGATGACCGCCGCCGCGTCTTCCCCGGTGAGCCCGACGGGACGGCAGATGCGCGTATGCATCGGCACGTACTCGCTCAGCGGAACCGCGCGTACGCCCTCCCGAACATCGGCTTCGATTAACACGCGTGCCTCGCCCCCATCGGGCGCGCCTGGGAAAGGTAGTCCGCGAGGCGGCGACCGAACCATGTCAATGAACCGCCGATGGCTTTCTGCTCAGCGGTCGCGTTAAAGCTTCACTGCGCGGGGCCCGGACCGCGCAATGGCTGCCGCACCTCGAAAAACGTGAACGGTGCGCGCCGCGAGTTCGCAAGGGCGTCAAGGATCATCGTCCTGCCGCGGACCGCCTGGCCGCCAGCGATCAGCGAGTTGAACAATTCCGTATAAAAGGCGTCGGGCTCCACACGTATCCGGTACACCAGGAATGCGGCGCGTGGATCCATTTGCTCGCGATACTTCAGCACCGTTTCCTCGTCCGGCGCCAATCGCGTGTCGGCAATTTCGCGCGACAGATCCAGTTCGACCAGGCGTGCGATTACGTGCTGCCTAAGCGTGCCTGGCACCACGCGTCCGTCCATGCCGGTCTGATAGATTTCGGCGATCACCTTGGGCGTGACGTAAGTCGGAAAGCGATGCCCGGTGCCGGTATTGCGAATCGTGAGAACCGCCTCGAGCATGCCGGTGGCCCGGAATGGTCCGGCGACGGTGACCGTGACGCCGTTCTTCACCATCTGCTCGTCATGCACACCGCGCCACAGGTGGCGCCGCTCCGGCATATGACAGGACTGGCAGGATTTTCCCTCGCGGGCGTAGCGGCTCGCCTTCCACTCTTCGTAGGTGTTCTCCAGAAGCTTGCCGTTGAGCGCAAAATCTCCTTCGCTGAATTGATGGCAGGCGGCGCAGAATCGAGAGTCCTCGAAGGCTGCGTTCGATTTCCAGCCGCCGTGCGGCAAGGCTTTATTCCCGGCCTCCAGCGTGATGCCGTCACGTCGGGGCGGGCCGAAACGCTCGTGCTGGCGCACATGGCAGGCGGCGCAGGTCAGTCCGTGTTCATGAAGAGAAACCTGCGCGCCGGCCGCGCGGGGCCGCGCAATAGCTACGGACAGGCTGGTCGCCTGTTCCGCCAGAGGCGCGTGGCAGCGGATGCAGGCCTGATGTTCTTCGCTTGCATCCGGCGCCATATCGATCAGTTGGCCGAGTACCCCAGGACCCATGGCTTTCGCGTGCAGGGATGTCTTCCAGTCGCTGAATTGCTGGACGTGGCAGCGCCCGCAGGCGTCCGGGTCGAGCGCTGCCTCCTGTGCGCTGAACCCGGCGGGTACAGCGCCTTGCGCTGCGATCGGACGTGTCCAGTGGCGCTCGAGAAAGACTTCGATCGCGTCCTGCCCGGCGCTGGTCACGACTGGCGGCGGAGCTTTTTCGCTGCACCCGACCAGCAGGCCGCAAAGAACAACCGCAAGGAACCAAGCCGCGGCGCTCTTGCCGTTGGAATCGCGCGCGCGGCGCCGCGCCGGCTGACCGGTTTTCAAATCCCCAGCACCTTCTCCGCCAGACGGGTGCCATCGACCCTCGCCTTGATCTTGGCGAAAGCGGTCTCGCGCGCAGTCGAGGTATCGTCGCCGAAGGGCGCAAACCCGCAATCGTCCGTCGTTCCAAGGAACCTGGCCGGCAGATAGGACACCGCCTCGAGTACCCGATCGCGCACGATCTCGGGTGTTTCCAGTACGGGATCAATCGGGTCCGTGACGCCAATGAAAACGCGCTGCTCCGGCCGGCGGTGGGCGTTGACGATCTCGAAGATGCGCGGCCGGTTGCGCTCGCTTGCCATCTGCATGAATACACTGCCGGCGTCGATTTTGAACAGATCCGGCAGAAGGTCGGCGTAGTCAACGTCGGCGCTGTGAGTGCAGTCCTGGTCACCTCCCGGACAGGTATGGACGCCGATGCGGCGGCGTTCGGCTTCCGTAAAGTTTGCGAGCACGCGATTGATGAGTGCCACGAAATCGCGCAGCAATCCGCGCGACGGATCCAGCTTCACAGAAAGCCGGCCCTCGGTGAAATCGATCTGTACGTTCGCCGCCCCGGCATCCAGCGCGCTGCGAATGTCCTTTGCGCTCTCCGCCGTCAGATCGGCGAGAAACTGATCGCGATCGTAGCCGGTAACGCCCTGCGCCGGGTAGAGCAGGCTGAGGGCCGAAGGCGAGATCACGGCCTGCTTCACGGGTCGCGTGGCGTAGCGCCGGGCAGACTCGACGAAGCGCCCCGCATAGATCGAGTAACGAAACGGCCCCTTGATCAGTCGCGGCAGTTGACGCGTATGTCCGTCCTTGAACGGTATTACTACGCCGTCGGGTGCAAGGCAGTCCAGGCCGATGAGAGGGTAAGTGGCGAAACTCGGCTTGCCCTGTTCCCCGTCGGTGACGATCGGCGATCCGGTCGCTTCCATCGCCGCGACAGTTGCGGCGACGGCGTTTTCCGTTGCGGTTCGGAGTGCGTCCGAGTCGATGTGCCCTTGGGCGTGGGCTGACATTGCCGCCAGCAATTCGGCAGTCCTCGGGATGCTTCCTATGGGTTCGGTGGGTATCGGCATGTGTTTCTCTCCCTGTGGATGGACAAGACGATCGACTGCGCACAACGATCAGCGGTTCGGCGGAGGGCGGCGCAACTTACCCCTTTCCTCCCGTTGCTTTCCCGGCACGGACAGTGTCTGGAAATGACTCCGGCAAGCTCAGTATCGGCGCGCTCAGGGGCGCTTCATAGACGATCTTCCAGCCGCCCTGCTCGAGCGCCCAGTATTGCCGCTTGCGGCTGCGTTCCGAGAGGTTGCTCGAGCGGTACTCCTGTTCGAAGGTAACGGTGACGAGGTTCATTGCCCCCGGATCACGCTGCGCGCCGATGTCCTTGAGTGTGACCCGGATCCAGTTCTTCTGCGCGCTGACACGGCGCTTGTGCGCCCGCCAGCCGTCGAGATCCTTGTCGCTGGTCCGGAAGTCCTTGCCGTAATGGAGCAGGTAGCGCTCTGAATCGCCGCTTTCCCAATCCAAACGCCACGTTTCGATTCGCGCGAGGATCGAATCGCGCTCAGCGCGCAACTGAGCCGGCTCGACCCACTCGACCTGCCGGGCGATGACGACCGGGGTAACCCCCGGCTGTACGTAGGCCGCGAGGGACTCGAGATCCGGGTTGGCGAGGGCCAGACAGCCGTCGCTGGCGAGCGGCGCGCGCGCATAGGTGTTCGACGGAACTCCGTGAATCCAGATTCCGTGGCCGGTGCGCCCGACAAGGCGGTCACGCGCATTCGGGTAGTCGATCGGATATGCACCGCTCCCGTAGAGGTCAGGCAGTTTCCCGCCTGGTATCCAGGCGGTGACGTGGTATACGCCGAGCGGAGTCTTCCGGTCGCCCTCGCGCTCCTTCTGGCTGCCGTGCTTGCCGATCGAGGTGTAGTAGTCGCGCAACAATCGGGGAACGGCCGCGGCCGTGTCATAGACGTACACACGCGAGCGGCTCGCATCGATCAGAATCGCCGTGCGCTGAGACGAATCCGGCTTCAGGAAGTATCGTGGCACGCGGTCGCCGTCGGGGACGTTCGCGCGCAAGCGCGCTCGCGCTTCGGCGCGCAGATCCTCCAGTGGCTCTCCGCCCGGCGCGACGGGGTTGCCCAGGCCGGCTATCGGACGCACGCGCGCGAGCAGGAGGTCACCGCGCACGAGATATGCGAGGCGGAAATTTGGGTGACGATCGATCAACTGGTCAAGCTCGCCCAAGGCGCGCTCGCGTGCCCCTTCGCGAACATCGGCAATTGCCCGTTCGAGACGTGCGTCGGCGCCGCGAGTGTCTTTCTGCGCGCCGCCATCTCTGGCAACGCTGCTGGCCATGCCTACGACGGCCAGTAGCGCCACGCAGAGCGGCCCTGCTATTTTTTTGCTGCGCAGGGGTTCTTCGCCGAACACGGATTTTTCGCGGCACAGGGGTTGGCGCCCGCCTTCGCGTCCTTTTTCATTCCCGCCTTTGCGTCCTTCTTCATTCCCGCCTTGGCTGCGCAGGGATTCTTGGCGGCACATGGGTTCTTACCGGCGCACGGATTTGCAGCCTGGGCATGCGCCATCGGCACGGCCAGCGCAAGCGCGGCAGCCCCGAGGACAAGACGGAGATGCTTCATTTCCACTTTCATAGTTGATTCCTCCTGACAGGTATAAAGACAAGATCGTGTTTCCGCGAAACTGCGGCGGCACGGATCTGACGCGTGGAGAACCGCATTCCTTACACAATCCATGCGCATCGCTCCGCGCCGACGCTATTCGCACGGCGCCGTGCTTCCGGCGACGAAGACAAATGTAAGGTATCCCCCTCCCGCACGGTCTTATGCAGAACGATCTGTGTCGGAGTGGTGGACGCGAATGCTGGTTCCCGGTCGCAATGCAGGCTTCGAGTTGGCCGTCAACGCCTACTTCAACGACCTCTACCGGTTCGCGTATTGGCTTTGCCGCAATCGCTGGCAGGCTGAAGACCTGGTCCAGGAATCGCTGGTGCGCGCCTGGCGCAGCTGGCAGGGATTGCGCGATGAGCGCGCGGTCAAGGTATGGCTGTTTACCATCGTCCGTCGCGAGTTTCACCGTGCCGTGTCGCGCGCCGCGCGTCCCGAACCGGTCACCGACGCGGACGATCTCGCGTCCAGCGCTGACATGGCATCCGGGATGGACCTCACGCGGGCGTTGCGCGAACTGCCAGACGACTCGCGCGAGGCCCTGCTGATGCAGGTGCTGGGCGGTTTCTCGTGCTCGGAGATCGCGAGTGCACTGGGCGCGAGCGAAGGCGCGGTGATGACGCGGCTCACGCGCGCGCGGCAGGTACTGCGGCGCAGGCTCGATCCCGCCGACGCCAGGGGGATGAGACAAGCATGAACTGCCTCGAGCTGAGACGCGCGGTGATGGTCGATCCCCGAAGGCTCGATACGGAGGCGCTTGCGCACGCCGAGCGCTGCGATGTGTGCCGTGGTTTTCTCGCCGATGCGCTCGAACTCGAGGCCGGGCTCGACGCCGCGCTAAGCGTATCCGTCCCGCATGGATTGAAGGAGCGCGCGATGGGCCGCGCGCGAGACGATCCGAGGCTTTCGCGTCGCTATGCGCTCGCCGCCGGACTCATGCTCGCGATCGGCGCCGGCACCACGATCCTGTGGCGGCAGAACGATCCGCTCGCTCTTGCAGGCATCGATTTTGTCGTCTTCGAGGAGTCTCAAGCGATCCTCGACGCAAAACCGTCGGACCCGGATGATCTGGCCCGGGTCGCAGTACAGATGGGGATCAATCTGCCCTGGCAGCTCGGCGAATTGCGATATATCGGTACTTGTCCCTTCGCCGGCACGATGGCGCACCATGTGGTGCTGAAAACCGCATATGGGAAGGCGACGCTGCTTCTGTTGCCCGGCCGGACGCAACTATCGCGCGCCGCTGCGGTTGCGCGTGGTCTTGAAGCCGTGGTCGCTCCCGCGACCGGCGGCAGCGTTGCAATTATCGCGGATTCGTCGCGCAGCCTGGCGCGGATCGAGGAGAGTCTTCAGAACGGATGACGCGTTTGTCCATGTGTCATTCGTTTACACGCAGCACTCAACCAGAGGAGGTCCCTTGAATCAAAATCTTCGCCCCATCGTCGCTTCCATGATTTCATCCGGGCTGTTTTTCGGCGCACCGTTCGCGTCGGCAAACCCCTACACGACGCCGCAGGAGCAGACACCAATGCTGCTTGCGCAAAACCCGTGCGCTGCAAAGAAAAATCCCTGCGCTGCGAAGAATCCCTGTGCCGCGAAGAATCCCTGTGCCGCGAAGAATCCCTGCGCGGCCGGGGACAAGGTGGACCCCAAGCTGGTGACGCGCCCCAAGGGCACCAGCCTGGCGACGGGGAAATCCCCGGAAATGCTCAGGTTGGGCGAGCAGATGTGGAACGACACCAAGCTCAGCACCAACGGGGCCGCTTGCGGCACCTGCCATCAGGGCGGCAGTGCGATGTTCAACGCGACGTTTGCGAAGCCCTATCCGCATTCCGTCGAGATGGCGAAGGATAAGGGCGGGATCAAGAGCGTTTCAATGGACGAAATGGTGCAGTTCTGCATGGTTGTCCCGATGGCGGCAAAACCGTTGCCGTGGAGCTCGAAGGAACTCGCTGCGCTCACGGCCTATACCGGTCAAGTGCAGAAGGGCTTCATGAAGACCGGCGCCAAGAATCCGTGCGCGGCGAAGAATCCGTGTGCAGCCAAGAATCCCTGCGCGGCAAAGACGAAATAGCAGGCATCGAGGCGTGGGCGCCCGGTTTCCGGCCGTAGCGAGAGCGCGCGCGGCGGCACTCGCGCCGCCGCACCTCGCTTCCCTGCCCCGCAAGCAGCTCCAGGCAATGCGCGACGCGGGGCTGGAGATCGTCGAGTGCCAACGGGTGCTGGCCAATGGCGGCTTGAACATCGTAGGCGAACTGCTGCGCGGCGCGGGAACATTCCTCGAGTACGAGCACTACCCCCATGACGACGTCTTCGACGCCGAGTCGCACGCGCAGTACTACTATCACGCGCATCGAGGGCTGGCCGGAGAGCATGGCCATTTCCACACCTTCCTGCGCGCGCCGGGGATGCCGCCCGGCGTCCGGCCGTTGAAGGCGCCGCACACCGAGCCCTGGCCGTCGGGCGACGAAGCACTCGCCCACCTGATCTCGATCGCGATGGACGTCTACGGCGCGCCCATCGGCCTGTTCGCGCCGAACCGGTGGGTTGCGGGGGACACCTGGTACCCCGCGCACGATGTCATCGCGATGCTCGATCACTTTTGCATCGACCACGCGAATCCGTCCTGGCCGGTGAATCGATGGCTGAGCGCGATGTTCATACTGTTTCGACCTTATTTCGTTGAATTACTGATCGAACGCGATCGAGTAATTGAGGCATGGCGCAGGAAGCTGCCGATAGTGGATGTTCTCGAACATCGCGATATCGAGATCCTTGCGCAGCTTCCGATCTCGGTTGAGTCCGCCCTGACCGGGGTGGAGGCCGCGCTTGCGCAGAACGCGGACTGAGGAGCTGGACATGAAGCGTGCTCTCATCATTGTTGCCGGCCTCGCGCTGGCCGTTCAGACAGCGCAGGCCGGAGCGCAGGCGAAGACGGTCGAGCTGACCCAGACACCCTGCCAGTTCCTCGAAAGCGAAGGCGGCAAGGACCGCGGTTTCAAGTCGGCAAAAGCCGCCGACTGCGAAGCGATCAATAACCGCACGGGTAAGCAACGGCTCGCTGAGTCGAAGACCATCGAGCTGAAGCCGGGCAAGTACGTGTTTCGCGTGAAAAACAGCAACGTTGCGTACGAGCTCGGCTTCTGGCTGCGCGGCGAGTCGCTCGTCGACCGTGCGCGGCTGCCCAGCGTATCCGGCGGCGGCCTCACCGCTGGCAGGACGCAGGACTACGCGATTGAACTGAAGCCGGGGGATTACGTCTATTCCTGTCCGCTGAATCCCACGCCCGACTACAAGCTCGTTGTGAGGAACTGATTGCCCGCTGCGCAACCCGTTCCGCTCGCCGTTGCGGCAACGCTGGCCGCGACTCTCGCCGCAGCGGTCTGGGCGCAGGGTCCTCGCATGGTGGCGCTTGCCGCGATCGGTATCTTGCTCGGCGCGACGCTTTATTTCTCGTCGTTCGGGTTCGCCTCCGCGTACCGGCGCCTGCTCGAGGGCCGCGGCGTGCGGGCGGTGCGGGCGCAGATCCTCATGATTGCGGCGGCGACAGTCATGTTCGCGCCGGTGCTCGCTCAGGGCGCATGGTTCGGCCGCGAAGTCATCGGCGCGATCGCGCCGGCCGGGGTTCAGGTGGCGGCAGGTGCGTTTCTGTTCGGCATCGGCATGCAACTGGCGGGCGGCTGCGGTTCCGGAACACTCTATGCGGCCGGCGGCGGGCAATTGCGCATGGCAGTCACGCTGGCAATGTTCTGCGCCGGTTCGTTCTGGGCGAGCCTGGAGATGGGGTTTTGGGGCCGGCTCCCCGCGCTCGAGCCGCTCGCCCTCGGGGAACGCTTGGGCTGGCCGATGGCCGTGGTGCTTCAGCTCGTGATTCTTTCTGCGCTCTACGCGTTGCTCGGCCGGGTACCAGGCGCTGACGCGGATGCGCCGAAGCTCTCAGCCGTGTCGAACGGGAGAATCTGGCGCGGTCCTTGGACCCCTGCCGTCGGCGCGCTCGGGCTCGCGGGTCTGGGTTTTCTTACATTGATTATCGCGGGCCATCCCTGGTCCATCACCTGGGCGTTCACGCTCTGGGGAGCAAAGGCGGCGCGGACTATTGGATGGGAACCCGGAACGGATGCATTCTGGAGCGGCGATTTTCAGCGCGACGCCCTGGACGCGAGCGTGTTCGCCGATGTCACCTCGGTCATGGACATCGCGATCGTCGCTGGTGCCTTCGCCGCCGCCAGTCTTGCGGGCGATTTCCGGCCGCGTCTCGGACCCTCGCCTGTTGCCGTGGTCGCCGCGGCGCTGGGCGGGATTGCGATGGGTTACGGCGCGCGCATCGCATTCGGCTGCAATATTGGCGCGTTCTTCGCGGGAATCGCCAGTACCAGTCTGCACGGCTGGCTGTGGATCGCCGCCGCACTTCCCGGAAGCTGGCTCGGACTCAAACTTCGGGATCGCTTCGCCATCCCGTGAGCCACCGGACTTCTAGAATCGAGGCACGGCCGGGTTTCGAGCCGGGCGTGCACCGTGTCAAGGTTACGTCGGCGGCGCGGCAAGCGTGCGTGGTGTTCGATCCGAATCTCGCCACGGACCAGATGCTCGTCGCTGCGATTGCTCAAGCAGGCTACCGCGTAGTATCGCCGGACGGATGATGGTCTGCCAAACGGGACTCGGGCGAACGCGGGCGTTCGAGTGGTAACGTCGCGCCAGCCGATGCCGGTGGCCCGCCGGATCGCGTTCATCGCGGGCATCCTGATGCTGCTCGCGCTTGTCGGAACCTATCTTGCCTTGCAACAGACGGGAATGCTCGGGACACTGGTTGACGGTGCAGCGTTGCGCGAGCGCATTGAAGATCTGGGCATGTGGGGACCGCTCGCGATCGTCGCGCTGATGGTGCTCGCGGTCCTCGTGAGTCCCATCCCGAGCGCGCCGATCGCGATGGCCGCCGGTGCCGCCTATGGCCACACCTGGGGTACGCTCTATGTCGTCACCGGGGCTGAGGCAGGCGCGCTCGCGGCATTCGGCATCGCGCGCATGCTCGGCCAGGCCGCCCTGCAACGCTGGTTCGGCGAGCGGCTGTCGGCCGGACTGATTGGATCGCAAAACGCGCTGACCGGGGTGGTTTTCATCAGCCGCCTGCTGCCGTTCATCTCGTTCGACCTGGTCAGCTATGCGGCCGGGCTTACGCTGCTGTCAGTGTGGCGCTTCGCGCTCGCGACGCTGGCCGGAATCATCCCCGCGAGCTTTCTGCTGGCGCATTTCGGCCGCGAAATGAGCAACGGCGAGGCAGGTCGCTTCATGTATACCGCTTTGGGCCTGGGTTTGATCACGGGCATCCCGGTCGCGCTGAAGTTGCTGCGGGATCGCATGGGCCGCCGCCGGTAGCGCGCCGGCTCACGACCATTGACAGTTTTGCTGCTGCTCGAGCGACAGATGTTCAAATGGAACCACGCACGCCGCAAAGTGAATCGGTGCTGAGTTGGTTAGGGCAATGGCGAGACGATCCGCAAGTGCAGCTGCCCGCGCGCGTCGGGCGCGCGCTGGCGGATCTGCGCCGCAAAAGCGAAATCCTGATCGGCTGGGTGCAAGCCGCGCTGATTTCCGTGCTCGGCACCTTGTACTTCGTCGCCCCCAGCACGTCGCCATCGGACGCGGTATTCCGTCCCGTTCCCTGGGCGCTCGGCATCTATGGCGCGTTCACGGTGCTGAGGCTGGTCCTCGCGTACCGGGACCGCCTTTCGCTCGCATTCAAGATCGTGTCGGTGCTGGTGGACGTGTCGATGCTGATGGTCACGATCTGGAGCTTTCACATCGAGTACAGCCAGCCGGCGGCGTTCTACCTGAAGGCGCCCACGCTTCTCTACGTTTTCATTTTCATCGTTCTGCGCGCCCTGACGATCACGCCCGGCTACGTCCTGTTTACCGGGCTGACCGCCGCGGCGGGCTGGCTTGCGCTGCTCGGGTACGCGCTGGCGGAGCCGGGCGGTGCAGCACTGGTGACGCACAACTACGTCGAATACATGAATTCGACCAGGATTCTGATCGGCGGCGAAATAGACCGCGTCCTGTCGATCCTGATCGTCACACTGGTGCTTTCGGTCTCGGTTGCACGTGCGCGACAGCTGCTATTCGGCGCGGTTGGCGATCATGCCGCCGTATCACAGCTTTCGCGTTTTTTCTCACCCGAAATTGCCGAACGGCTGTCGCGTGCCGACGAGTTGCTCCATCCGGGGGACGGCGAGCAGCGCGAAGCGGCGGCGATGTTCATCGATCTGCGCGGTTTTACGAAGCTCGCCGCGGTGATGCGACCGGCCGATTTGATCGACCTGCTCCGGGAATATCAACGTATCGCGGTGCCGATCATCCATCAGAACCACGGCAGCATCGCCACATTTCTCGGCGACGGCATCATGGTGACATTCGGTGCGACGCGGCCCACGGCTACGCATTGCGCCGACGCGATGCGATGCGGCGAGAGGTTGCTCAATGCGCTGTCCGGCTGGTGCATGGATCGCGAGGCGAGGGGCCTGCCGGCGCCTGGCGTCGGCATCGGTGCGGACGCCGGCACCGTGACCTGCGGCGTCATCGGCGACGAAGGCCGGCTCGAGTACGCCATCATCGGCGATCCGGTCAACCGCGCCGCCAAACTGCAGAACCAGACCAAGCTCGAGGGCGTGCTCGGCCTCGCGAGCCTTGCGTGCCGCGACCGCGCGATCGCGCAGGGCTACGTTCCCGCGGATTCGCAGAGGGTGCTTGCCAATCGCGAGGTGGCCGGCGTTTCGGGGCCGATGAGCCTGGTGGTGCTCGGCGAATCGCGCGAGCATTCGCGGGACCGCCCTGGCCCGGACGCCTGACCCGGCGGACTCACCATGACAACGGCCGGCACCATTCGCGAGGGGTTCGCATGCCGCCTCTGCTGGCGAATCACGTTTGCGGTTTTCGTGCTGATCCTGGTGGTGGAAAGCATCCTCCTGGTGCCCTCGGCGATCCGCTTCGAGCGCCTCGAATTGGACCGGCTGGCGGAGCGCGCGGAAGGCTGGATCGAGCCGCTCCTCGCGCTCAGCGGCGGCGACGCAGACACCAACGCCCTCGCACGCGACCTTGCGCCGCTGATCGGGAGATACGAAATCGAGGCGATCGCGATTTATCGCTCCGATGGCTCGCTCGCCGTCGCCGTCGGCCAAGCGCCCCCCCCGCTGCGGGCTGTCGGCGTGGATGGATCCGGCCGTATGGCGCGGGTCATCACCCGCAACGGTGAGGGCTCGATGATCAATGTGGCGTGGCGCAGCCGTTCTTCGGGTGCTCCGATGGCGGTCGCCCGGGTTGATTCGAGTCATGTGCGCGAGGACTTGGTCGCCTACCTTCTTCGGATCGGCGGGCTGGTGGCGCTGATTGTGCTCGTCGTCACCGCCGGGACGATGGTCGTGCTCGACCGCTGGGTGCTGCGTGCGGTACTGGGTCTTCGCAAGAGCGCGTTGAACGCTGCGGCGGACCCTGACCACGCGGACCAGTTCGCGGTCGCGACTCGGCGGCAAGACGAGATGGGCGAGTTGATCGTCGCCCACAATTCGATGTTGGTGCGGGTGGCGGAATCGAAGCGCCGGGATATTGAGATGGCGGAAGAGCGAGCACGCTATCTGGCGCGGCACCAGCCTCTCACCGGGCTGCCCAACCGCGAGGCGCTGATCGAGTACGTGGACTTCCTCGAGTACGCGGATTCGCCAGGCGCGCGACCCGGCGATTCCGGGCGATGCGTATCGCTGATCCTGCTGAATCTGGTGCAGTTTCGCGCGTTGAACGCGAGCTTCGGGACGACACGCTGCGATGAACTCCTCAAGCAGATGGCGGCGCGCCTGCGCCGCGTGGCGCCGTCGCGTGATTTCATCGCGCACCTCGGCGCCGATCGCTTCACGGTGGTGCACGACGGGACGCGGTGCGATGTCGCTGGCGTGACCGAAATCGCGCAAACGCTGCTGCGCGAATTGGGGGCGAACTACGAACTGGGCGGCGCAGACGTCGCCTCGCTCACGCTGCGCATCGGCATCGGCCAGAGCGCGGGTCGCACCATCGACGGCCGGACGTTGCTCAATGAGGCCGAGCTCGCGCTCGCAAGTACTGCCGAGTCCGATGGCGCGAAATACCTCTTTTTTTCCCCGGATCTTGCCGCGCAGGCGCGTGACCGGCAGCGCCTCGCGCGCGACCTGGAGCGCGCGATCCAGCAAGGCGAGCTGTTCCCGGTGCTGCAACCGAAATGGGCGTTGCGCGCCGAAGGAGGCGTCCGGCTCGCGGGTGCGGAAGCGCTCGTCCGATGGCGCGATCCAGAGCGTGGACTGGTGCGGCCGGACCAGTTCATTCCCATCGCCGAATCGACCGGTCTGATCGAACCGATCGGCGAGTTCATGCTCCGCTCGGCCTGTCGCACGATGCGCGACTGGAACGATCGATTCGGTTGGTCGCCGGGAATTGCCATCAACCTCACGGCGCAGCAGTTCGCCGACGTCGCTCTGCCACTGCGGCTCAAGGGTGCCCTTCGGGAGGCGGGCGTCCCCGCGGGCTTGCTGGAGGTGGAAATCACCGAATCCGCGGCGATGAAGGACGTCGTGCGCTCCGCGGCGACGCTTCGTTCGTTGCACGAAATTGGCGTGCGCGTATCGATCGACGACTTCGGCACCGGTTATTCGTCGCTCAGTTACCTGCGCCGTTTCGCGGTGGACGCGATCAAGATCGACAAGTCCTTCGTTGACGATATCGGTTCGGACGGCAACGCCGACGCGATCTGCGACGCCATCCTGCGTCTCGGCCAGTCACTGGGCACGAAAGTGATCGCCGAGGGCGTGGAGACCGAAATTCAGATGGCCTTCCTGCGCCAGCGCCGCTGCAACGAGGTGCAGGGATATCTTCTCGGCAAACCGGTGACTCTCGACGAATTCGAGAAAACTTATCTCGTCACTCGCGCGGCTGTGTAGGCTGGTGGTGCCTGGCGAGTCCGGCGGGCATGCTCGCGACGGCGCCAGTCCGGGCGCGCGGCATTCATGATGGACGCTCTCGATTGCTGTATCGTGGCGATTGCCAGCGATCGACAAAAGCAATCGAGTAAGGGGAAAAGGATGAATCAACCTCGAATTCCAACGGCACCCGATGTCGCAATGCTCGACCTCAACGCGCTCAAGGAATTCTCCGCCGACAAGCGCGTGCGCAAGTTGTTGTTCAAGACCGGGCAACTGATCTCCGAGATGGTGTGCTACGAGCCCGGGCAATCGACCGTAGCGCATCAGCACCCGCGCCAGGACGAGACGTTCTTCGTTCTCGACGGTTGCGTGCACATGAATGTCTGCGGGATCGAGCACGTCTTGCCCGCCGGGTCCGCGCTGTCGATCAAGAGCGGAATCCTGCACGACGTGCGCAATCCCGGCACCGAGCGCAGCGTGATCGTGTTCGTCAAGGCGGACACGGCCGTTTTTGCGACGGGAGCGCCTCCTCTCCCGCGCAAGGCTGACCCCGCGGCGCCGAATCCGCGCCTGTGAACGCGACGGCACGCGGCACATCCGTATTGACGCGCAGGGAGAAGATGTCGAAACGGTTGTAGTGCCCGGTGAAATCGTGCATGAGCTTCGGGATCAGCACGTCGTTGAGGTCGACGTCGGCATAAAGTATCCCTTCGCCGCCCTCGAGCGGTCCGGCCACGATCTCGCCTTTCGGCCCGATCACCGATGCATGACCCCGCCCCTTGATGCGCTCGAGGAATGCCCTTTCCTCGGGCCCCGGCTGGTAGGCCTCGATGGTCGCATCGTCGATCACGCCGGGAAGGCTCCCGTCAAACACCGCGGTAGCATTACACTATTCGACTGAGGCTAAAATGATACGACTCGCCAAACTCGCGGCCGCAGCGATTTGCGCCGCCCCGTTCATCTCTTTTTCGCTTGACGCCGGTGCGCAGGCGTATCCGTCCAAACCGATTCGCATCGTCGTGCCCTGGGCGCCGGGCGGCTCGACGGACGTTCTCGCGCGTCTCATCGGACAGAAGATGACCGAGAGCTGGGGCCAACCCGCGGTGGTGGACAACAAACCCGGTGCATCGGGCAACATCGGCTCGGACTTCGTCGCCAAGGCACCGGCGGACGGCTACACGCTGCTGGTGGGCTCGGTCTCGACGCACGCGATGAATCCGTTTCTGATTTCCAACATGCCGTTCCGGGGCGTGGACGACTTTGCGACGGTCGCGCTTGCTGCCTACGTCACCAACGTACTGGCCGCACACCCATCGGTGCCGGCGAACAACGTGAAGGAACTGATCGATCTGGCGAAATCGAGACCGGGCGCCATCGCCTACGCATCGGCCGGCAACGGCAGCACGAACCATCTGTCGGCGGAACTGTTTCGCCGCATGACGGCGACCGACATGCTGCACGTGCCCTATAAGGGCGGCGGGCCGGCGACCGCCGGACTGCTGGGGGGACAGGTCGGTGTGTTCTTCACGGGACTGGGCAACGTCTGGGACCACGTGAAATCCGGCAAGCTGAAACTGCTCGCCGTCACGGAGAACCGGCGCTCGAAACTGCTGCCCGATGTGCCGATGGTCGGCGAAACCCTCGCGGGGTATGAAGTCGCGGTGTGGTACGGGGTCTGGGCGCCTGCCGGCACGCCCGCGGACATCGTCACGCGGCTCAATGCCGAGGTGAACCGGATCATGACGCTGGCCGATATCCAGCAACGGATGGCGACGATGGGCGCGGAGCACGTTTCGATGACGGTGCAGGAAGTCGGCGCGCTCCTGCGCGGCGATTACGAGCGTTGGGGCAGGATCATCAAGGACGCGGGGATCAGGGCCGATTGAGACGGCGGCCTGGGCGCGTTCATCGTGACGCATCGAACAGCGGTGCTGCGAGCGCCGCGAGGGCAAGCGCCCGCGCTACATCCTCGGGCGCATAACCGCCTGCCTCGCGGCCGAAATTGAGCGTTCCGATCACGGCCCCCGTGGTGGCTTCGCGCACGGGCACATTGATCAGCGTGCCCACCCCAAGCGCGAAGATCGCCTCCGCGTCCTCGAACGCGGCGCGTATCGCTTGCGCATCGGCGGCGAAATGTGGCTCCCCGCGCACCAGCACCTGGCGGCTCCATCCGGTGTCGCGTTTTGTCTTGTGGCCGGAGAGCGGATACGCGGCGGCATCGCTGGTGTGCACGCGCTCGACTTCCGCGCTTGCGGGGAGGTAGCGCATCGCGGTAAACAGTTTCCAGCCGAAGCGCTCCTGGGCGAGCTGGCCGATGGCCGTGAAATCCATTCTCAAATCCTCGCTCGGATTTTGCGCAATCTGCGTTGTGACGAATGCTGCCCGAGTTTGCCCCGTTCAGACAAGCAGCGCCGATGTGCGCTGCGGCGTACCATATGTCGCCTTCACAATCCCGGAGCCGGCCGACATGCGATTACATGGCAAGTCCGTGACGGGACGGTTACGGCGCGTGCTTCTTGCCCTGCCGCTAGTGATCGCGCTCGGCGTGATCTGTGGTGACGCGCTGGCGCAAGGGGCGGCCGAGCCCTACCCGGCCAGGCCGCTCAGGCTGATCCTTCCCTTCCCGCCCGGTGGGGGCACCGACATACTGGGCCGGATCATCGCCGAGCGGCTGGGCGCGAATCTCGCTCAGCCCGTCGTGGTCGAGAACCGCGGCGGAGCCGGCGGCAACGTCGGGGCCGAGGCCGCCGCGAAAGCCGCACCCGACGGCTATACCATCGTGCTGGTCGCACCCTCGCTCGCCATCAGCCCGAGCCTGTACGCGAAACTCAACTACGATCCGGTCAAGGATTTCGCGCCGATCACCCTGGTCGGATCCGTGCCCAATGTGCTGATCACTCATCCTGCGACGCCCGCACGGACGCTGGCGGATTTCATTGCTCTCGCGAGGAGCAAACCGGGCGGGATGAACTTCGGCTCCGGGGGCAGCGGGACTTCCAATCATCTCGCCGGCGAGCTGTTTAACATCATCACCGGCGTAAAGCTGGTTCACGTTCCGTACAAGGGCGTGAATCTCGCGATGAACGACGCGCTCTCGGGAGAGGTCCAGCTGGTGGTGATCGGTATTCCCGCCGCGGCGCCGCATATCCGCGCCGGCCGGCTGCGCGCATTGGCACTGATCGCTCCGCAGCGCTCGCCGGCGCTTCCCGATGTGCCGACTGTGGCCGAAGCGGGCCTGCCGAATTTCGAAGTGACTACCTGGTACGGCGTGCTCGCTCCGGCAGGCACGCCGCGGCCCATCGTACTACGGCTGAACGCGGAGCTCAGGCGCGTGATGCACGCGGCGGACATCAGGGAGCGGCTCGCGAACATCGCTACCGATCCGGTGACGAACACGCCCGAGGAGTTCGCCGAGTACATCCGGCTGGAAATCGCCAAATGGGGCAAGGTGGTGCGCGAGGCGGGGCTGAGGGCCGACTAGCGCGCAAACCCGATCGACTTCAGAGCGTCGAAAAATTTCTTCGTCAATAGTGTGTGCCCGGCTGCGTTCGGGTGCAAGGGATCGCCCTTCATGAGCGGGTCAGAGAGCACGTCGGCGATGGCATCTTCGATCAGCGGCACGTGATTGTCATTGGCGACCTGCCGATAGAAATCCGCCGCCGACAGGTTGCGGAACACCGCTCCCGCGACGCTCGGCTTCGGTGTTGCGATCAGCACGGCCTTCGCGCCGCTTGCCTTCACCTGGGCGAGCATCTTGCCGAGGTTGGCGACGGTTTCGCCCTCGGGGACTTTGCGCAGCATGTCGTTGCCGCCGAGGGTCACCAGAACGAGGGCGGGGCGGTGCTCTTCGAGCAGCGCGGGCAGACGGCCCAGCGCACCGGCACTGGTGTCGCCGCTGACGCCCCCGTTGGCAACGATCCATCCGGTGCGCCTTGCCAGCAGCACGGGCCAGGCCTCGGCTGGCGTCACGCCGTATCCGGCGGTCAGGCTGTCTCCGAGGGCGAGGATCCTGGAGCCGGCCGGCAGCGCGGCCTCCTTCGCCTTGCCGCAACCGGCGGCAATGACGATGGCGAAGCACGCGAGTAGTGTGCGCAGAATCATGCAGGGCGGCTACACGGCGCTCGCGTATCGCTCCTTCGAAGCACGGGCCTCGGCAGCTTCCTCGGTGGAATAGGCCTTGCCCGACCAGAGCATGCGGTAGGCGATTTCCTCGTTGCCGTTCTCGCACATCTCGATCACCTGCTGGAACAGCGGCTGGAAGGTCGGGCTGCGGTGCGAGGCTTCGTGCTCGTCGAACGAACGCCAGAAGGTGATGATGAGCGCCTCGCGGTCCTTGAGCGGACTGCCGAGGGCCTTCCCGGCGGTGCTGCCCTCGTTGGAGATCAACCCCGCATTCAGCGCGACGAAGCCGCCGACGAAGCCGGTGTCGGAGTGGTAGGTCTTGACGTTCTCGCACAGCATCGCGACGCGCTCTTCGAGATCGTCGACGGTGTAGCCGTCCCTGAGGATGACGCGGTTGATGGTGACGACACCGTCACCGGGAAATCCGGGTACCAGGCTCATGCGGGCAGGCTCCTCGAGAACGTCGCGCGAATCTGCGCGCAACAAGGCGAAATTGCAACCCCGCGGTCCACGGGGTCTTGGTGGAAGCAGTGAACGGCGCCGCGAATAAGCTTGTGCTACGCTCGAGTTTCGTACCAATCCGAGCGGAGGTTGCCATGGCCCTCATGGACTTCATCAAGAAGCAGTTTATCGATGTCATCCACTGGACGGAGGAGGGAGAGGACGTCCTCGCCTATCGCTTTCCGATGCAGGATTTCGAAATCCAGAGCGGCGCCCAGCTCACGGTGCGCGAATCGCAGATGGCGGTGTTCATCAACGAGGGCAACCTGGCCGACGCGTTCGCACCCGGGCGCTACAAGCTGACCACCCAGACACTGCCGCTGCTCACCAACCTGATGAACTGGGACAAGCTGTTCGCCTCCCCGTTCAAGAGCGACGTGTATTTCTTCTCCACCCGGCTGCGGCTCGACCGCAAGTGGGGAACGCCCAATCCGATCACCATCCGCGACAAGGATTTCGGCATGGTGCGGCTGCGCGCGTTCGGCATCTATTCCTACCGGCTCACGGACCCGAAGATATTCCACAAGGAAGTGAGCGGCACTCGCGACGTGTTCACCGTGGAGGACCTCGACGGCCAGTTGCGCAATACCATGATCGCCGCGATCACCGCCACCTTCGGATCGAGCAACGTGCCATTCATCGACATGGCCGGCAACCAGCTCGAATTCGCCAAGGCGGTGCGCGTGCACGTGGAGCCGATGTTTACGCGTCTCGGCCTGACCCTCGACTCGCTGGTGGTCGAGAACATCTCGCTGCCGGAAGAAATCCAGAAGATGCTCGACACCCGCATCGGCATGAACATGCTGGGCGACATGAACCGTTACACCCAGTACCAGACGGCGAACGCGATCCCGATCGCCGCCGGAAACGAGGGCGGGCTGGCCGGCATCGGCGCGAGCCTTGCGGCGGGCGTGGGCATCGGCGGGCAGATGGCGGCGGGGATGGCGGGCGCGATGGCGGCGATGCAACCCGGCCACCAGGCGCCGCCCGCGCAAGCGCCCGGGGCGGCGCCGACGCCTGGACCGGCCCCCGCGCCGGCTCCGGCCGCCGGGGCCAACGCCACCGACGAGGTGATGGCGACGCTGGAAAAACTACACGGGCTGGTAGGCAAGGGGATCCTGTCGCAACAGGAATTCGACGCGAAGAAGGCCGAACTGCTCAAAAAACTCGCGTAGCCGGAACAACACGCAATTCTTTCACGGGGCTGGGGAGGCTCCATGAAGATCGGCACCTGCCCGTCCTGCGCGGCACCGGTCAAATTCCGCTCCGCCGCCTCGGTGGTGGCGGTGTGCGAGTACTGCACGACGACGCTCGTCCGGAACGGCGAGGTGCTCGAGAACATCGGCCGCATGGCCGCGTTGCAGGACGATCCCACCCTCATCCAGATCGGCACCGAAGGCGTCTACAAGAGCGTTCACTTCGCGGTGATCGGCCGCATCCAGCTGCGCTACGAAAACGGCCTCTGGAACGAGTGGTACCTGCTGTTCGACGACATGAGAAACGGCTGGCTTGGCGAGGCGGCGGGCGAGTTCTACGTCACGTTCGAGAAGCAATGCGAAATCGCGACGCCGGCTTTCAGCGAGATCAGGATCGGCGATCGCATCAATCTGGGGAAGGTGGAGACCGAAGGCGAGTTCGAGGTCAGCAATTTCGAGAACGCCACCTGCATCGCGGGCCAGGGCGAGCTGCCGTTCAAGGTGGGCGCCGGGTACACGGCGCCCGTGGTCGACCTGCGCCGCGGCACGGAATTTGCCACCATCGACTACAGCGACGAGGTTGTGCGCGTCTACCTCGGCGAGCGAGTCGCAGTCAAGACGCTGAAGTTCGCGAATCTGCGCGACGACAAGGCCGCTTACGGCATCGCGGAGAAGATGGACCTCGCTGCGATCAAGTGCCCGGCCTGCGCGGCGCCGTTCAAGCTCTCGAACAGCACCATCCTCACCTATGCCTGCCCGGGATGCCGCTCGGTGCTCGATACCAGCAGCAAGACGGTGCAGCTGGTGGCCAAGGCGCAGAAGGCGCTCGAGGTCACGTTGCGGCTGCCGCTCAATTCGACCGGCACGATCGACGGCATCAAGTGGGAAGTGATCGGGCACATGCGCCGCGGCGGCAGCGGTTTTTCCTGGAGCGAATACCTGCTGTTCAACTCGAAGGAGGGTTTCCGCTGGCTGGTCGAATCGGGCGGGCACTGGAGCTACGTCTGGAACGCCGAAAAGCCGCCGGCGGTTCAAGTCAACTCGGTGATCTACGACGCAGGGACGGTCAATCGCATCGCCGAAGTCTACGAGCACTTCCAGGGCTACGACGCGGAAGTCCTGCACGTGCTGGGAGAGTTCTACTGGCGCGTCAGGGTCGGTGACACGGTTGCGGTGATCGACTATATCTGCCCGCCGCGCATCATCAGCGCCGAGAAGACCGAGACCGAACTGACGTGGTCGGTCGGCCGGTACATGCAGCCCGAAGAGGTGCAGAAGGCGTTTGCACTGAAGGTCGCACTGCCGGCGCCCAGCGACATCGCGCCGAATCAGCCCTCGCCGTGGGGGGAGAAGGCGGGCACCGCGTGGAAACAATTCGCCATTCTCACCGTCATCGCGCTCGTGGTGCAGCTGTTCTTCGCGTTGCGCAGCCAGACCGTGATGCGCGACGCCTTCAGCGTCTGGCCGGGCCAGGACAAGGAGATGACCACCAAGCCGTTCGAGGTAAAGGGCAGCAACTCGAACCTTGTCGTGCGCACGACCACCAATCTCGACAATGCCTGGATGCAACTGACCTATACGCTGGTGGACCCCGCCACCGGCAAGTCGTGGCAAAGCGATCGCGAGGTGGCGCATTACTCCGGTTACGAAGACGGAGAATCGTGGAGCGAGGGCGACAAGTCGAGCGACACCGTGTTCCAGGGCGTGCCTGCGGGAAAGTACGTGCTCAACGTCTCCGCCGAATTGCCCAAGGGCACGAGACGTGCGGTGGAGGGAAAATTCAGCGTCGAGCGCGGCCACGCCTCGTGGATCAACTGGCTCGCGCTGCAGATCGCATTGCTGTTCGCGCCGCTGTTCATGTCCTGGCGCGCGCGCTCGTTCGAAGTCCGGCGCTGGGCCGACAGCGACCATCCGAAGGTCAGCGAGAGCAGCGGCAGCGGCGACGATGACGGAAGCTGATCTCGAACACAGCGCCATGAAGGATTGCACATGAGCAACCTCTACCTGATCGCCGGCATCGCCGCGCTGTCGTTCTTCACCTATTCCCAGCACCGGGGACTGGCCCTGTACTCCGGCGATTCCGCGGTCCAGCAGAGCGCCGGCCTGAACCCGTCCAGCCGCGGATCGAGCAGCATTTCCCATAAATAGGAGGCACCCACCATGGACTACATCAATCCGCAGTTCCTGATCAATTCCCTGATTTTTTCCATCCTCGGCGTGATCGTGTTCTCGCTTGCGTTCATTATTATCGACAAGCTCACGCCTTCGGTCGACCTGTGGAAAGAGGTGTGCGAAAAGCAGAACATGGCGGTCGCAATCGTCGTTGCGGCCATGTGTCTCGGCATCGCGATCATCGTCGCTGCGTCGATCCATGGCTGAACCGGCGTCGCCGCGCCCGCGCGCTCCCGACTGAGCGGCCTTGCGCCACGCGCTTCTTTTTTCCGTTTTTGTCGTTGCGTCCTGCGGCCTCGCCTACGAGCTGATCTCGGCGGCGCTTGCCAGCTACGTGCTGGGCGATTCGATCACCCAGTTCTCCACCGTCATCGGAACCTATCTCGTCGCCATGGGTGTCGGCTCCTGGCTGTCGCGCTATATCGCACGCGCGCTGGTGGTGTGGTTCGTGCAGGTGGAAATGCTGGTCGGCCTGATCGGCGGGTTTTCCGCCGCGATCCTGTTTCTCGCGTTCGCGCACGTCAACGAGGCGTTTCGCCTGGTGCTCTACGGCACGGTGTCCGTCACCGGCGTGCTGGTCGGGCTGGAGATTCCCCTCATCATGCGCATCCTGAGGAGCGAGATCGATTTCAGGGAACTGGTCGCCCAGGTGCTGAGTTTCGACTACCTCGGCGCGCTTGCCGTGTCGATCCTGTTTCCGATCGTGCTGGCGCCCCACCTCGGGCTGATGCGCACCGCTTTCCTGTTCGGCGTGCTCAACGTGCTGGTCGCGCTGTGGGCGATCAGGCTGTTTCGCGAAACGCATAGCGGTGCGCGTGCGTTGCAGGCGCAGGGTGTCCTCGCGCTCGCGGCGCTCGCGTCCGGGTTCGCGTTTTCCGACCGGCTCACGTCGCTCGCGGAGGAAAGCATCTACGCCGACCAGATCGTGTACGCGGACTCGACGCCCTACCAGCGCATCGTGATCACGCGCTGGCGCGACGATGTGCGCCTGTTCCTGAACGGCAACCTGCAATTCTCCTCGCGCGACGAATACCGTTATCACGAAGCGCTCGTGCATCCGGCGCTCGCCACCCTGCCGCAGGCGCGCCGGGTGCTGATCCTCGGCGGCGGGGACGGCATGGCGGCGCGCGAAGTGCTGAAGTACCCGCAGGTGGAATCGATCACGCTGGTCGACCTGGACGCGAAGATGACCGGCCTGTTCCGCAACAACCGGCTGCTTGCGGATCTCAATCGCGGCGCGCTCGCGTCGCCCAGGCTCACGGTGGTCAATCAGGACGCGTTCGTATGGCTCGATGCGAACCCGGAAGTGTTCGACCTGGTGTTGATTGACTTCCCGGACCCGTCGAACTATTCGCTCGGCAAGCTGTATTCGAGCGCGTTCTACCGCCTGCTGGAGAAGCGGCTGTCGGCGCGCGGCCTGGCCGTGATCCAGGCCACTTCGCCGTTTTACGCGCGCAAGTCGTTCTGGTGCATCGTTGCGACGCTCGAGGATGCGGGCTTGCGCACTGCGCCGTACCACGCCTACGTGCCCTCGTTCGGCGAGTGGGGATACATCGTCGCGGGACGCGGTGCATTCGCGCTGCCCGTGTCGTTTCCCGTCGAGACCCGCTACCTGACCACTGAAACCCTGAAGGCGATGTTCGATTTTCCCGCCGACATGGCGCGCGTCCCGGTCGAGGTGAACCGGCTGAACAG
The DNA here is from genome assembly GCA_016195915.1 of Betaproteobacteria bacterium. GTDB lineage: Bacteria > Pseudomonadota > Gammaproteobacteria > Burkholderiales > SG8-39 > JADGRQ01. The sequence continues at coordinate 236,402 of JACPYS010000049.1, forward strand.
CCAGATCCTCGTGCGCTATTTCGAAGACGAGTGGCGCCGCGTGATGCGCTAGAGGGTGACCGATCCTTCCCATGGACCGCCGCACTTTCCTGGCTGCCCTTGCCGCGCCCCTGGCCGCGTCCTGCGAATTCGCAGACGGCCGGCCGCGGCCTGCGACTGGGCGCCTGCTCGGACCGGACATGGCACTCGGGCACAGGCTGCTCGTAGATCCTGCGCCCGCACCGACCGAAACACTGCGCGTGCCGGTCGTCATCATCGGCGGCGGCATCGGCGGTCTTTCTGCGGCCTGGCAGTTGGCGCGCGATGACGTGTCCGATTTCCGGCTGTTCGAGATGGAGGCCGAATCCGGCGGCAACGCGCGCTCCGGCGAGAACGAAGTCAGCGCGTTTCCGTGGGGGGCGCATTACCTGCCGCTGCCGACACGCGAAGGCCGTTCGATCCGTGAATTGCTCTCTGATCTGGGCGTGCTCAGCGGAAGCATTGACGCCGAGATGCCGGTGTACGAGGAGCGCCATCTGGTGCACGTGCCGCAGGAACGGCTGTACATCAGCGGCCTGTGGCAGGAGGGCCTGCTGCCGAGGATCGGTGTTGCGCAACGCGATTTCGAGCAGTATCGGCGCTTCGAGGACATGGTCCAGCGCTACAAGGCCGCGCGCGATCGCACCGGGCGAAAACCGTTCGCTCTACCGATCAGGATGTCGGGCATCGATGCTGCCGCGCATGCGCTGGATGCGACAAGCATGCGCGACTGGCTGCTCGCGCAGGGTTTCGATTCGCCGTTCCTCCATTGGTACGCGGACTATGCCTGCCGCGACGACTACGGTACGCGTGCTGCGGACACCTCCGCCTGGGCGGGATTGCACTACTACGCCTGTCGCGACGGCCAGGCGGCGAATGCCGATTCGCACAGCGTGCTCACCTGGCCGGAGGGCAACGGCTGGATCGTGAAACGCCTGAGCGAATGGCTGCAGGCACATGGCGCCGCTCCGGTACAGACGCGCGCGCTGTGCACCCGGCTCTCCACCACCCGCACGGGCGCCGAACTGGATATTTTTCTTGCAGCGGAGCAGCGCTCGATCCGGGTGCGGGCCGAGCAGGTCCTCTGGGCCGCGCCCGCCTTCGTGCTCGCCAGGGTTTGGGAAAATCCGCCGCCGGGATTGCGCGAAGCCGCCGCACGCGTGGACTACGTGCCCTGGCTGGTGGCCAACCTCACGCTCGATGCCCGGCCCGACGACCTCGGCCCGGCGGGACTCGCGTGGGACAACGTTCTCTACGAGAGCAACGCGCTCGGCTACGTAGTAGCGACCCACCAGGCGATCCGCGTCAAGCCGGGTGCGACAGTGATCACCTGGTACCGGCCGCTCACCGATGGCTCGCCGCGAGAGGCGCGCATGCGCCTGGCCAACACCGATTGGAAAACCTGGGTCGATGAAATCGTTGCCGAGCTCGCGCGGCCGCATCCGGCGCTGCCGGGATTGCTGAAACGCATCGACATCTGGCGCTGGGCGCATGCCATGCCGCGTCCCGTGCCGGGTTTTCTCAGGCGCCCGCTGAGCGCGCTGCTGGCCGGATTGGATCGGCCCCTCGCCTTCGCCCATTCGGACCTCGGCGGTTTGTCCCTGTTCGAAGAGGCTCACGATGCTGGCGTTCGCGCCGCACAGCGAGTGCGGCGCATGCGGCGCTGAGAGAATTCCGTTGAAAGGCAGCTTCCAGACGTGATGCCGACGTTCAATTCGCGGATCCTTGCGACCAGCCAATGACCCCAGGTCGCCGGGAGCGCCGGCAATTGAAGGTCGGTGCCAACGCGTCGCAAGCGAGCCTTACGCGCGCGCATCCTTGCGACCGAGCCCCTCGGCGATGAAAGCCAACACCAGTGTATTCAAGCTCACACCCTCGGCTTTCGCCCGGTCAGCCAGCTTGGCATGGATAGACTTCGGTAGCCGTGTGACGAAACGCCCTGAGAGCGACGGCATGGCTTCGGGGCTGTAGGACGGATTGGGAACAGTTTTTCCTGCATCAATGCGTGAGGACACCCAGGACGCAAAGGCATCACGACCGTTGCCGATCGCCTCCGCTTCGGTTTCGCCATCCGACATGCACCCGGGCAAATCGGGGAATGTGATCAAGAATCCTCCGCCATCCTCCGCATTCAACGGACTGACGATATGGGCGTACGCCTCAAACGGAAAGGGTGGCTTGATCGGTTTGATTTTCTTGACTACTTTCTGATTCATCGCTAAGTCTCCTTTACGGCATCGACAAGCAACAGAAACTGCCGGATGTAGACCGGCTTGATCGGACGATGTGCGGGTACCGAAACATCTGCTTCAACACGCGGGTGACCGAAAACATGGTGGCTGCCGCCATGATTCCGGCACTCGATCCCAAACTGCCGCGCTACGCTGATGAGGTCGTCGATCCGCCAGTCGCGCGGATTGTTTCGCATTGCATCGAGTAGTTTGGTTCGCTTGTTCATCGCCTCGCATAGTATCTCATTCGATACTATCTTTTGACACCGTTTTTCGCTTCACAGCGTTTGGCCGCACAAGCGACGACGCTGCGTATGACTCCCGTCCCAGGAGAAGCATGTACGTCGCCTGATCGCCGGGGAATGACGTTCGATCCGGGCGCGGGCCGAGCAGGTTCTCTGGGCCGCGCCCGCCTTCGTGCTCGCCAAGATCTGGGAGAACCCGCCGCCGGGATTACGCGAAGCCGTCGCGCGCCACGGTCATCACCTGGTACCGGCCGTTCGGCGATGGCTCGCCGCGAGAGGCACGGGGGCGTCTGGCCAACACCGATTGGAAAACCTGGGTCGATGAAATCGTCGGTGAGCTTGCGCGGCCGCATCCGGCGCTGCCGGGTTTGCTCAAACGCATCGACATCTTGCGCTGGGCGCATGCCATGCCGCGTCTCGTGCCGGGATTTCTCGGACGGCCGCTACGCGCGCTGCTTGCCGGATTGAACCGGCGCTTGGCCATCGCCCATTCGGATCTCGGCGGTCTGTCGCTGTTCGAAGAAGCGCACGATGCCGGTGTGCGCGCTGCACAGCGAGTGCGGCGGATGCGGCGCTGAGAGAAATCCGTTCAAGGCAGGTGGCGCTCCCGGAGTCGACGTTCCTGCCGAGACGGGTTGTTTACATAAAGCATGCGGCCGGGAATAGGGCCAGGAACAAGACCGGAAATGGATGCGAGATCGAATTGTCAGCAGGCGCAGGCGCAGGCGCTAGGCGCGGCTGAACGTTTTGCGGTCTCCGCATACGATGCGCGCTTCCTTGGCGCCGCACAGAGCCTCGGCCGGCGATTGGTGATGGAAGACGCACGATTGCGCGCTGCTGCGCCGTCACTAACTCGTGCTGACATCCGAATGTCCGAGCAGCTCCTGGATCGTGCGGATGTCGTAGCCGTCTTCGAAAACACGTATTGCCACGCGATCGTCCTGTTTGCCTCGGGGTACTTCCGGTCGAGTGCGTGCGGCAGATAAACCGCGCCGAACCCGGCGGCAAGATCCTGGGCATGCACCGCGCGTACGCGCTCGATCTGGCGCCGCAGCGGCTCGATCGCGGCATCCGGCAGAACCTTGACGCGGTCCTTGCCGCCTTTTCCATCGCGCACCGTCAAGCAACGCTGGTCGAAATCAATATCCTTTACGCGCAACCGAAGGCATTCGAGCAGACGCAGCCCCGAACCATGCAGCAGCATCGCCATGATCCAGCGCACCCCGTCCAGCCGCGCCATGATCGAGCGCACTTCCTCCCGCGTGAACACCACGGGAAGTTTCGCGGGCTTCTTCGCGCGCACGACGCTCTCCATCCAGCCGGTGTATGCTTGCTCGGTGCGGATGCTGTAGTGACGCACCCTGATCGCGTCACGCACCCGCTCGAGAAGGCGCGGCTGGCGCGGTGCAGAGGCAATCGCCTTGTCTGGATCGGAGGCGATCGGCGGGAACGACGGACGGATCGCAAACATGGCTGGATGACGAACCACGCGATACTGTATAAATAACCGTGTTACGACTCGCAGCCTTTCGCGGCAAGGGGCATTCTGCCAATACGGCCAAGCCGTTGTTTAAAAAAAGAAGTGGCCATGCGGCAGTGACAAGACCGCCTTATAAGGCGACACTTCGCAAGTCGATATTAGGTTAGGGTGCGCGATTCAGCGATGGACGACAGCGAAAGATTGGTGCGGCTCGAGGAACTCTTCCAGATGCCCGAGGTTACGTCGGGGTTCCCGTCCAAGCAGGCTGGCCTGAGCTGGGCCAATCGCGTCGCCCCACTCCTCAGCTTCAACCCGCAGTATCACGAGCCGTTCCTTCACTACCTACAAATCGTGACCCTCAACGTCTCGAACTACACAGCGGCCCCTGCGTTCCAAAACATGCTGAACCAAGTGGAAATGGCGATTGAAGACCTCAAACATGGACTGGCGTCGGCGTCTCGGCAAACGGCGTCGCATGAGCCAAACGAACAGCTCAACAAGCTGCTCCGTGGCGAAGGCTCTGTCGCCGAAAAGACGCGGACCGCAAGGGCGCTTGATGATGAACAGCTACAAATGGCCGCCCCGCACTCCAAATACGCCAAAGAGGAATTGGAGCGCCGAAGAGCGGATCGCGCACTTCAAGCGCAGAATCGCTGGTACACGCGGCCGGTCGGAATGGTGGCCTTGGAAATTGTTGCGTCGCTGATTGCTGCGGTCATATATGCGTATTTCGCCACGCAATAGCGGTGGGCCCTTGTCGGAAGGGCGCTCGCACCCTAACAGCGCAGCCCACTCGGACGCGCGGGAAGCACCGTGCTTCATTAAACGCAATCGGCCGCGCGCCGATGGCTGCGAACGTTGGGCTGCATGAGCGGATCCGAGGCCGCAGACATGACTGAGAAAAATCTCGATCACTGGTCGCGCATGTATCTCGAGCAGGTTACTCACGCTCGACACCACGAGACTCTACGTGCTCAGTCCACGAACCTCGTTGTCGTTGTCTCCGCTGCATTGCTCGCTTTCCTCGCGTCAAACGCCGCGACCCCAGGGCGTCAAGTCATGGTTGGCGTGTTCTTGATAGCTGTAAATGTCTACGGCCTTCTAATGAGTCTGAAGCACTATGAGCGCAGTCGACTCCATGTGACGGTGGCGTCGAGGTATCGAGACGTGCTTTCCGACAACACCCCGGTAGGGGGTCAGACGTTGAATGAGGCAAGGGAATCGGGCCATCAGGCTCATAGGGAACGCTTTCCGATTCCCCTCATTGCGGGTGTCAGAGCTTATGCAATGTGGTCAGGCCTGCACTTGCTCCTTGCCGTAATCGGTAGCTGGGTTGCGTTCTACCGGTAGGTGGAGAGCGTGACGTTGCAGCCCAACAACGCAGCCCACCCGGACGCGCGGGCGAGCGCCGCGCGTTGCATGGGTCCGCGGTCGCGCGCCGGTGGCTGCGGACGTTGATATGGCTTTCTGTGTCAACAGGGCTGAATGCGGCCTTCCCACAGAAGCACAGTGGGCGATCGAGGAATCCCAGAGCCAGATAGGGAACGCGGCGGGGCCATCTGAAGCGACGGTCGATCAAGCTGATATTCGCGCGTTGGGTAGCGGCATGACTGCTGTGCGTCGCGGAGCTGCCTCGGTCTAGGATCTGGGATGCCGGCGTGAGCCGGACCAATAACGTCCGTCAAGGATTCTCCTTTCCGCGGCCGCGCCGCGTTGCCTATCTGGCGTGAGTGGTGGATGTCGTTGGCCTCCTTTGCCAAGCCGATTTCGGCAGGCAGCTATTTGTCGACGGTTGTGATCGTTCAGTTCACTGCGGCTTGACGATCTGGCCGATGGCCCAGGCGAAGCCCGAGAGCTCGCGCGCGAGCGCGACCACGATCTTGTTGTGATTGACGTGCCTGGCGTTCATGCGCCGATACTTCGCCGAGAGGCGCAGTTGCGCACGCCAGGCGATGTCGCAGGCGGCTTTC
>JACPYS010000048.1 GCA_016195915.1 Betaproteobacteria bacterium
CGCACTCGCTCCAGATAGGTGCCGCAGGCCCGCTCGTCGGGAAACATCTGCTGGAAGTCAAGCAAGGTTGTCGGAAAGCGCTTCGCCACGCCCGAACACTACCGGTAGGGGTCTTGGGCGTCAACCGGATAGGCATGGAACGGACCAGTCCACGGCAAGGCGTGCGAGACGCGCCACCGGAATTGGAAATCCCGGCAATCGCCTCGCCGCGCGGGCCGGGAGATTTTCCCGGACGATCGCGCCAACCGAGATCGAGTAATAGCCGAGCACGCGCCCGGGGTCTTCAGGGCCGAGAGCGACGAAGGTCCTTGCAATACCGGATTCGTGATTCTGGCGCGCGAAGCGGGTCAGGTATTCGTCGAGCGAGGGTTCACCACAAGCGAACCGGCTCCGATCGTGCGCCCTCGTGAGCGGCGCGATTCGCCACTCAGCGCGCACTGCGGGGCGATCGACGGCGGGCGTAACGGCGCGCTGCCGCTTCCAGCGCGGGGCGAGCGCGCTCCGCCTTGTCCAGTCCCGTGAGGAACGCGCGCCAGTCGCGCGTCGTGAGGGTCAGCATTTCGCGTCCGGCGACAACTTCCTTTGCCCGTTGCGAGGCGCTGGAGACAAGAAAACTGGACAGCGACATCCCGGAGTAGGACGCCGCGCGCGCGAGGAGCGTCTTGAGCTCCTCGGACACACGCAGGTCGATTCGCTCGTCACGTTGGGGTGCATGGGCGGACATCGGGCGTGCTCCTTCTACTTGCTATTGTGTACGGGTATTGTACGGTATCTGACTGAGTCCAAGGCGATTGTCACGAATGCCGTCAGGAATTTGGAGTGCGGAGTCAATTCAACGCAGCTCCATGCCGATGATCTCGCCCAGTTCGGCAAGCGCACGGTCGGGATCCCCCACCTTGATGGTGCCCACGCCCATCGCCGCGGCGGGTTTCAGGTTGATGCCGAGATCGTCGAGAAACACCGCTTCTTCCGGCGTAATGCGCAGCTCGCGGCAGCCGGCGGCGTAGAACTCCGGCTCGGGCTTGCGCACGCCGAGCTTGCTCGATTCGATCACCACGTCGAACAGCGTCATGATTTCTGCAACCGCCTGCGCCTTTTCCGACGAGCTGGCCATGCCCGGGCCGCGCCCGAGCGGCATGTTGTTGGTGAGGCAGGCGACGCGATAGCGCGTCTTCACGCGCTTCAACGCCGCCACCATGCGTGGCCGCACGTCGCCCGAAAGCAGTGGCAGCAGGTCGCGGCCGTCGACCGCGTGGCCGAGCGCGCTGGTTTCCGCCATGAACATTTCGCCGAAGGCCTCCGGCCCGATCTGGCCGCGTTCGAATTTCGACCACGCGTTGGCATGGGGATCGGTGCTGTTCACGCGGCGCAGGAAATCGCGCGGCAGGCCGTGTTCAGCCTCGTAGCGGCGGAAGGCCTCGAAGGGGCTGGTGAGGATGACGCCGCCGAAATCCCAGAGTACGGCCTTGATCGCGTGTGTTCGATGCACGGTTTTTCGATGGCGAATTTCGCGATGCCGGCCGGCATGCGATGATGTGAAGAACTATAGCAAGCACGCGGCGGAGAACAATAGTGGCGGATCAGTGTACGCCAATTCTCGTAGGTTGCGGTGATGTGACCGACATCGATACGCCCGTCGAGCGCGGCCGTTCGCCTTACGATCTCATCGCACAGGCGGGAAGGCTCGCGCTGGCCGACACCGGAGGCAGCGGACTGGCGCAGGCCATCGATACCGTAGCGATGCTGCGTTCCTACAAGGACACGTCGCACCGCTTCGAGACCCGCCTCGGCGGATCGACCAATCCGCCGAAGAGCGTGGCGAAAAGGCTCGGCCTCGATGCGAGCCGCCACGTCTACACGTGGAACGGCGGCAACATGCCACAGTCCCTGGCGAATCAGTTCGCGGAGGAGATCTCGCGCGGCGAGATGCGCGCGGCGCTGGTGGTGGGCGGTGAGGCACTGCGCACCCAGCACGGCGTGGAGCGTGCCGGTCTGTCCGTCTCGTGGCACGAGGATCCCGGCGGCCAACCGGAGCTGATCGGCGACCCGCGCAGGGGCTGGAACGACCACGAGGACCGGCACAATCTGCGCGCCGCGATCACCCAGTATCCCCTGTACGAGAACGCGATCCGGGGTGTTCGCGGACGCAGCGTGGCAGAACACATGAAATCCATGGCGCAGCTCATGTCCGGATTTTCGCGCGTCGCTGCCGCCAATCCGCTCGCGACGCGCCGCGAGGGCTACAGCGCGGAGCAGCTCGCCACAGTCAATGCGGGGAACCGATGGATCGGCTTCCCTTATCCGCGCCTGATGGTGTCCAACGCATTCATCGACCAGGCCGCGGCGTTCATCATCACTTCGGTCGGCATGGCGCGCGCGCTCGGTATCGACGAATCGAAATGGGTCTACCTGCATGGCTGCGCCGACGGGCACGATCACTGGTACACGTCGGAGCGTTTCGATCTGCATTCGTCGCCCGCGATGCGTGCGGCATCGCGCAGGGCGCTGGAGATGGCGGGAAAGACGATCGCCGATGTCCGTTTTCTCGACCTCTACAGCTGTTTTCCCTCCGCGGTCGAAATCACCTGCGAGGAACTGGGCATCGCGGAAGGCGATGCGCGCGGCCTTACGGTCACCGGAGGGCTCGTCTATTTCGGCGGCCCGGGCAACAGCTACGTGGTGATGTCGATCTGCGAAATGATGAGGCGACTGCGTTCGGCTCCGGGCAGCTTCGGGCTCGTGACGGCGAACGGCAACTGGGTCACGAAGCATTCGTTCGGTGTCTACTCGACAACACCGTACCAGGGTCGATGGACTCGAGAGAACCCCGCCGTGCTGCAGGCGCAACTCGACGCGCTGCCCAAGGCGCCCTTGACCGAAGTCGCGAACGGGCCGGCGGCGATCGAGACCTATACGGTCATGCACGACAAGAACGGCCCGGCCTACAGCGTGGTGCTCGGACGCCTCGATTCGACCGGCGAGCGCTTCATCTCGAATACGCCCGCGGATCCGGCGCTGCTGCAGGACCTTCAGGAGCGCGAAAGCCTTGGGCGTCCCGGTATCGTGCGCCACAACGCCGGTCTCAATTCCTTCCATCCCGCCTGAATCGATGAACGGCGTGCACGGCCACCTCCGGATCGCGTTGAACCCGAAATCGATTGCGATTGTCGGCGCGTCGGAGAATCCGAACAAGGTCGGCGGGCGGCCGCTTCAGTTCCTGCGGCGCTACGGTTTCAAGGGGGCCGTGTATCCGATCAATCCCAGCCGCGAGACGACGCAGGGCGTGCGGAGTTTTCGTCGTCTCGCCGATCTGCCGGAGGCGCCCGACCTGGCGATCATCGCCGTCGCGGGCGCCGCCGCGATCGACGCGCTGGAAGAATGCGGCGCAGCCGGCGTGATGGTCGCCATCGTCATGTCCTCCGGCTTCAGCGAAAGCGATCCTGTGGGCGGCAAGGAGGTGGAACGCCGCATGGTCGAACGGGCCCGTGCACAGGGCATGCGCATCATCGGCCCCAATTCGCAGGGCATCGCCAACTTCGGCAACGGCGCGATCGCCAGTTTCTCGACCATGTTTGCCGAAACGGAGCCGGCCGACGGCCCGGTCGGTATCGTCGGCCAGAGCGGCGCGATAAGCGCCGCCGTGTACGGCCTGCTCAGGCACCGGGGTGTCGGCGTTCGCTATGCCAATGCCACCGGCAACGACAGCGACGTCACCGCGTGCGAAATGGCGTGCGCGGTCGCCGAGGACCCGGATCTGAAGCTGTTGTTGCTTTATCTCGAGGGGATGCCGGACCCGCATCACCTGGCGCGCGCGGCGCGTATCGCTCGCGAGCACGATCTGCCAGTGATTGCGGTGAAGAGCGGGCGCAGCGAGGCGGGCCAGGCGGCGGCCCGCTCGCACACTGGCGCGCTCGCGAGCGAGGACCGCGTGGTCGACGCGTTTTTCGAGGAGCACGGAATTCTCAGGGCGTGCGACATGGCCGAATTGATTGCGGGCGCGGAGATCTATGTGAAAGGATGGCGGCCCGCGGGACGCAGGCTGGCCGCGATGAGTAACTCCGGTGCGGTATGCGTTTTGTCTGCCGACGCGGCTGCCGTCGCGGGCATGACGATGGCGAAGCTGCTGCCGGAGACCGAACAGGCGCTCAAGGCGGCGTTGCCGAGTTTCGCGAACGCCGCGAACCCCGTCGATCTGACCGGTGCCCTGCTGACCGACGGCCAGCTGTTCGGCCGCGCATTGAGTGCGCTGGCGCGCGATCCCGAAGTCGACGCGTATCTGATCGGTCTTCCCGTGGCGGGCGCCGGCTACGACGTCGAGCTGTTCGCGCGCCAGGCTTGGGAGTGCGCGTCGAGCACGGGCAAGCCCGTCGTCGTGGCGGCGCCACAGCAAGCCGTGAGCGCAAGTTTCCGCGCGCGCGGATTGCCGGTATTCCAGTTCGAGACGGAGGCGGTCGATGCGCTCGGCCGTTTCATGGCGCATCTCGATCTAATGCAAAGAGCACGGCGGCGACCCGCGCGGCAGGAGATGCCGCCGCCGGCGCGGCTCGGTGGTGGAGCGAAGCGCATGTGCAATGAATCGGACAGTCTCGCCATCGTGGCCGCTGCGGGGGTGCCCGTGGTGCCGCACCGCTTGTGCAGGACCGTCGAAGAAGCGCTCGAGGCCTGCCACGCGCTCGGCGGGCCGGTGGCGGCGAAAGGCTGTTCCAGCGAGGTGACGCACAAGTCCGAGTTGGGTATCGTGGATCTGAATCTGCCAAGCGAAGAAGCCGTGCGCGAATCGTTCCAGCGCATCGCCGCGACGCTCGCCGCGCGCGGTCTCGCGTTCGACGGCGTCATTATCGCGCGCATGGTCAAGGGATGCCGCGAGTTGATGATCGGCGCCCACCGGGATCCCGTGTTCGGGCCCGTGATCGCGTTCGGCGATGGCGGAAAGTATGTAGAGGCGATGCCCGACGTGAGGGTGCTTCTCCCCACTGCCACGCGCGAAGACGTCATGCGTGCGCTGCACAGCTTGCGCATCGCGCCGGTGCTGCGCGGCGTTCGCGGCGAGCCGCCGATGGACATCGATGCATTCATCGACGCGGTCTTGGCTGTGGCGGGGCTGATGACCCGCGCTGACGCGAGCATCGAAAGTCTGGACATCAATCCCGTGGTGGTCGGCGAGTCCGGCAAAGGTTGCGCGGCCGTCGACGCGGTCGTGTTCACGGTGAGCTGAGCGTCTGCTACGGAGCAACCGGCCGCGCTTCGAGCGCCGCATAGCGTCCGGCCCGCCTGCCCGAAACGAACGCCCAGGCCAGATGGTGGCCGTGGCCCTTCAGCAGCAACCCGCCCTGTCCGGTCGAGCCTGCGGCGTACAGCCCGGGAATCGGCTGACCGTCCGCTCCAAGCACACGGTGGCTGGAGTCAACCGCGAGACCGCCTTCGCTGTGAACGAACACGGAGCGCACGGGCCCGAGCGCGATGAACGGGCCGCTCGCGAAGCGCTTGCGGGGCGCAGCGCTCGCGCTGCCTTCCAATGCCGACACCTGCATGCCGAGCTTTGCGGCCAGCTCCTTCAGCGTCGGCGCCTGCGTGTAAACGTCAGGCCGATTTCTTCGGTAGTCGGGAATGTAGGCGTAGGCAACGCCAGGTGCGGTCGAAATGAAATCCGGCCATGCCGAGAACCGCGTCGCCAGCGCTTGGTCGATCACGATATACGCTACCTTCCCCGGCTGGTCGGGAACGCGCCATGCCGGCCGGTCGAGTTCATCGCCGAAGCGCTCGCCGCGCTGATTGACGAGAAGCGCCCCAGCTTCGAACAGCGCAGGCGACGGCGCCAGCGCAGTGGTCAAAAACTGCATCATGAACGGCCGCAGGATCGCGGCCGGTAGATGGTCGACAGCCCATTCCATGTAAGCCGCGAGGGCCCGCCACGGCGGAAGCCGGCGCACGAGCGTCTCCTTCGCAGGCGCGATGAAACGCAGTTCCGGTCCGAGTGCGAGGTCGCCGTTCAGGATGCGCGCGCCCAGTGCCTCCGCCATGCGCTGCCCGTCTCCCGTCGCGGTGACGTTCACGCCTTCCACCTTCGCCTCCTGCGGTCCCATGAAACGCGCTTTCAGCTCGGGACCATTGGTGAAGTCGCCTGCCGCGAGGACTACGCCGCCGCGGGCAGTGTAGCGATGCGCTTTCTCGGTGGTTACGCCGGTGACGCGTCCGTCTTGTCTGTCCAAGGTGGCGACGCGCTGGCCCGTGCGGATGACGACGCCGGCGCGACGTGCCCGCCTCTGGAGGTGATAGACATACGAATGCGAGTTGGGCAGCACGTTGTGCATGCGCGGCTTGCGGTGGGGCGGCTCGGGCATCGGCCCCATGAAGCGCACGCCCGATTCGAGCAGCCAGCGGAACGCATCCGGCACTTCGTCGCACAGGATCCGGCGCAATTCGTCGTTGTCGCGCGACGCGAGATCGCCGGCGAATCCCGGCATGTCTGCCCAATGATCGGCAGGGTTGTCCGCGATGCCGCGCCGCAGCTGGTGCGGGGTGCCGGTCGCTGTGATCGAGCCGATCGACCAGGAGGTCGAGCCGCCGAGCTTTTCATTTTTCTCGAGCAGAACGACGCTGCGCCCCGCCGCCTGCGCCTCGATCGCGGCGGCGAGCCCCGCGCCGCCGCCGCCGACGACCACTACATCGAACGCTTCCACCCTCGCGCCTTTCTCCATTGCCATCGCTTCGTCAGTCGAGCCGGACGTTGGGCACCAGCAGACGGGTCTTCATGCGAAGGTCTCCTGCAGCGTAGGAATGAGACGCTGCTCATAGGGCAAGTCCCACAGATGACAGTTGCGCCGGTCGACGATCTCGACCGGAAGCTCGATCTTGGCCGGCACAACCTCGCCGCGGAGATGGCGCACCGCGCATTGCGTCGCGAGAAATGCCATGTGCATCGCGTTGAAATCCGCTGTGACCAGCATGTCGCCGCGCCGGATTGCCGCGATGGCTTCGGGAATGGCGTTGACACCCGCCACCGCGGCCTTGCGCCCGGCAGCACGCAACGCATCGACAACCCCGATGGCCATGATGTCGTTGGCCACGAGGCATCCTTCGAAGCCCTCATTGGACGCCAGCCAGTGCGTGACGCTGTCGCGTGCGGTATCTCGCCGATAGTCGCCCACGCCGGTACCGCCTACGTTGATCCCCGGGTGTGCTTTGGCCGCATCGCGAAACGCACGCACGCGCTCGATGCTCGTAACCGACGCGACGGGGCCGGACACGACAAGCACTCTCCCGCGACCTTCGAGATGCGCGTACAGGTACTGCGCGAGTTCGAATCCCAGCCGGTAATCGTCCGAACCGACGTAGCTGACACAGCGCGCCGCCGGTATCGGGTTGACGAAGCCGACCAGCGGAATGCCGGATTCATTGATGCGCGCAATGGCCGCGTTGACCAGCGACGCATGCACTGGCGTGAACACGAACGCGTCCGGCGCCATGGCAAGGGCCTCGTCGACCAACGCGCTCTGCTCGATCGGGTCGTCGCTCTTCACCGGCACGAAGTGCATGGTCTGCGCGCCCAGCCAATTCGCGGCGCGATCTGCGCCCAAGCGCGCAGCGTCGTACGCGGGGTTGGTGCGATTCTTGGTAAAAACCGCGATTTTCACCTTCAAGCAACCCAGGGCTTGCCGTAGATCGGCTCCTTGAAAGGCGTCGGCGGCAGCTGCCACGTACCGGTCGACGGCGGGCGCACTTCGCCATCCACGTGCACATCGAGCACGCAGGGACGGTTGTTGCGGATCGCCTGCTCGAGTGCGCCGCGCAGATCCTCGCTTTTCGTGACCGTCACGCCGTCGGCGCCGCAGGCGCGCGCCCACGCCGCGAAATCGGGGTTGTAGGGCTTCTTGCGATCCTGACCGCGATAGAAGGCGGTGCCGTGCTCGCGACCTCCGAACATCCCGATCTGGATGTCGCGGATGGCAGCCCAGGCGAAGTTGTTCCACACCACCCAGATGCACGGCAGGTCGTACTCGACCGCGGTAGCGACCACGTAGGGCGTCATCGAAAAGCCGCCATCGCCACACACCGAGATGCAGGGGCGATCGGGCGCCGCGAGCTTCGCGCCCAGCACGCTGCACACGCCGAAGCCCATCGCCGAGAATCCCCAGCTGTTCAACATGCTCTGCGCGCGGCGTGGCTTCCAGAACTGCATGAACCAGTTGTGGTGCACGCCGGAGTCGAGCGTGAGGATCGCGTCTTCCGGCAGCACGCGCTGCAGCGCATCCACCACGTATTCGGGCCGCAACGGCGTGGTCGCTGCGGCGAAATGCGGGCGCACGAACTTCTCCCACTCTTCCTGCCAGCCGGCCACCTGCGCGCGCCATTCTGCAAAACGTTGCGCGTCGAGGCCGCTGCGCTTGGCGATCGCAGCCAGCAATTGCGCGGTGAAAACCTTCGCATCGGCAATGATGCCCAGCGTAGGCACGTAATTGCGGCCCAGCTCCTGCGGGTCGATATCGACGTGCAGAAGCTTCGTCTTCGGAAAGTTCCACGAATAGCCGGGATACCAGGTGGACGACGAACGGTCGTCGAAGCGCGTGCCGATCGTGATTACCAAGTCGGCGTGGCGGCCGGCCTGATTGGCGGGATAGGCACCGTTGCGCCCTATGAATCCCAAAGTCAGCGGGTCGTCGGCCGGAACGCAGCCCATGCCGTTAGGCGAAGTAATTACGGGAATGCCCAGGCGCTTCTGCAGCACCGTGATCTCCGGGCCCGCCTCGGACAGCGTTGCGCCCTGACCGATGAACAGTGCCGGCCTGTTCGCATTAGCGAGCAACTCGAGCGCGGCCGCGACGTCTGCATCCGATGCTCCGGGCCGGTGCGAGCCGAATACGTGCGACACGGGAGGGACTTCTACGTCATCCTTTTCCTGGTAGACGTTGTAGGGCACATCCAGATTCACCGGGCCGGGCCGGCCGGTGAGCATGGTGTCGAAGGACTGGCGCAACGCAAGCGGCAGCATGTCCACGCGCGAAGGCTGGAACGAGCGCTTGACCACCGGACGCAGCACGGAAGGGAAGTCCGACTGGTTGTGCTTGTAGATTTCCTGGAACGGCGCGCGATTGGCCTGGGAGGTCGGCACGTTGGACGTGATCGCAAGGAGTGCCGAGGAGTCCGACAGCGCAGTCGCCAGGGACATCACGAGATTGGCCGAGCCCGGGCCGGTGGAGGTCAGGGTGGCCACCGGCTGGTGCTTCACGCGGAAGTAACCGTCGGCCATGTGCCCCGCGCACTGCTCGTGGCGCGGCGAGATCAGCCGGATCCTGTCGCGCGCCTCGTACAGGGGATCCAGGATTCCCACGTTGCCGTGGCCGCAGAGCCCGAGTACGTACGGCACTTTCTGCTTGACGAGATACTCCGCGATCAGCTCGCCGCCTTTCATTTTGGGCATGTTTGCGCTCCGCGCTAGTTGGTTGTGAACGTCACGATACGTTCTTCGCTCATTTCGTGCACCGCGTAGCGCGGTCCCTCGCGGCCGAAGCCGCTGTCCTTCGATCCGCCATAGGGCATCAGGTCGACGCGCGAACTCGAGGTCTCGTTGATATGCACGCCACCAACCTCGAGCCGCCGCGCGGCCGAGAACGCATCGTCGAGCCGGTTGGTGAAGATCCCGCTCGCCAGCCCGAACGGCGTGGCGTTGACGCGCGCGATGGCCTGGTCCAGCGTGTCGAAGGGCACGATGCACACGACCGGGCCGAACACCTCGCAGCAGCCGACCTTCATCGAATCGTCGATCGAAGCGAGAAGTACTGGAGGCACCACAGCGCCCTTGCGCGCGCCGCCGGCGAGGAGCCTGGCGCCTTTCGCAACCGCCTCCTCGATCCAGTTCTCGATGCGCATCGCCTCTTTTTCGCTGATCACGGGTCCGACCACGGTGTTGGGGTCGTACGGGTCGCCGTAGGGCAGCGCCTTCACCAGGGCGGTGAGGCGAGTCTGAACCTCCTCGAGAATCGAGCGGTGCACCAGCAGCAGCTGGACCGAGGTGCAGACCTGCCCGGCCTTGCGGTACCCGGCATTGACGACCTTCGGCAGCGCCATGTCGAGGCGCGCATCGTCGCAGAGGATGGTGCAGGCGATCGAACCGAGTTCCATCTGCGTGCGGCGCAGCCCCGCCGCCTGCTGGATCTTGCGGCCCACCTCGGTGCTGCCCGTGAACGCGAAGAAGCGCACGCGCTCGTCTTCGAGCAACCACCCGGCGACCTGCGCGCTGCCGTGCAGCACCGAAAGGAAACCGCGCGGCATGCCGGCCTCGATCAGCACCTCCGCCAGCTTGCAGGAGGTGACCGGTGTATAGGAGGAGGGCTTGAGCACCACGGCGTTGCCGGCGGCGAAGGCGGGCGCGATCTTGTGGGCAACCGTGTTGAGCGGCGCGTTGAACGGCGTGATCGCCGCGATCACGCCGAGCGGCACTCGCAGCGTGAACCCGATGCGGCCTGACTGCTGCGGGGCTCCCGCCAATGGCACGACCTCGCCGGCGAGGCGTCGTGCTTCTTCCGCGGAAAGCTTGAGCGTCTGGATGCATCGCCGCACTTCGCCCGTCCCGTCCGACGCAGTGAAGCCGGCTTCCATCTGCATCGTACGCACGAAGTCCTCAAGCTGCGCCTCCAGCAGCATTGCGGCGCGTTCGAGGATCGCACCGCGCTCGTAGGGGCCCGGCGCGCCGCCGCGGAACGCGGCATGGGCGCATGCGATGGTCTGTTCGACCTGTGCCTTGTCGGCCGTCGTGACGTGGGCACCCGGTGCGAGCCGGTACTTGTCGAGCACGGCAATGGTGGGGCCATTGCCTGCGGCCCATTGTCCGTCCAGCAGAAGCCGATAAGTGGTGCACGATTTGGCGATGCGTTCGCTCACTGGGCACTCTCCTTGCAATTTCGGATTGATCACAGCCACAGAATTTTCTTGCGGTAATCCAGGTCGTTGAGCAGCGCTTCGGCGGGGCCTTGGTGAAACACAGCACCCCGCTCGAGCACGAACACGCGGTCGGCCAGCGCGAGCACGAGGTCGAGGTTGTGCTCCACGATCACAATCGACGTCTGCCCGCGCAACCGGTCGAACACCTTGAACAGTTCCTGCACCACGGTGGGCGCCAGCCCTTCGAAGGGCTCATCCAGGAGGAGCAGCTTGACGTTGCCCGACAACGCGCGCGCAACTGCCGCCATCTGCTGCTCGCCGCCGGAAAGGTAATCCGCCGCGACGTTGATCCGCTCCTTCAGGCGCGGGAAGTATTCGAAGATTCTCTCCTCGTTCCAGACCACGCCGTTCGTGCCATCGGTCGATCGCGCCAGGCGTCCCAGTGCCAGGTTCTCCGCGACCGTCATGCCGGCGAACAGGCCGCGGCCCTGCGGCACGTAACCGACGCCAAGCCGTGCGATGTCCGGCGCAGGCATTCCGGCGATGTCGCGCCCCGCGTATTCGATTCTTCCCGACGCGGGCGGCACGAGCCCGGTCAGCGTCTTGAGCAACGTGGACTTGCCGGCGCCGTTGCGTCCCAGCAGTGCCACGATCTCACCTTCGCGCACGTCGAGCGTCGCATCATTGAGGATGTGACTCTTGCCGTAGAAGGTGTTCACGCGCTCGAAGCGCAGCAGTTGCGTTTGGTCGCGCGCCTCGCCCGCGACGCTGCCGGTCACCGGCGGCGTGCCGGTTCCCGTATAGACCTCCTGCACCCGGCGATCGCTGCGCACCTCGTCGGGTGTGCCCGCCATCAGCACCTCCCCCTGATTCATCACGGTGACGCGTTGCGAGAAGCCGAGCACGCGATCGATGTCGTGCTCTACGATCAGCACCGGGATGCTGGCGGCCACGCTCTTGACGAGACCCGACACGCGCTCGCGCTCCGCCGCCGCCAGCCCCGCGAGCGGTTCGTCGAGGAGCAGTACCTGCGGCTTGGAACCCAGCGCGATACCGAGGTCCACCAGCCGCTGCCCGCCGTAGGAAAGATCGCCGCCCCGGATTTCCTGGATGCCGTCGACACCGAGGAACCGGAGCAACTCGGTGGTTTCGGCGTGGATTTCCGGGTAGCTGTCGATGTCGCGCCAGGCGTTATAGCGTCCCGGGTGCCGCGCCTGCAGCGACAGCCGCAGGTTCTCGTAGATCGTCAGGCCGCGAAACAGGTTGGTGATCTGGAACGAGCGGGCGAGACCGAGCTGGCAGATGCGGTGCGGGGGCAGGCGATGGATTCCCTGTCCGTTGAGGCGTACCGTGCCGCCGTCGGGTGGGAACAGTCCCGACATCAGGTTGAACAGAGTGGTCTTGCCCGCGCCATTCGGGCCGATGAGCGCGTGAACTTCGCCGGTGTTCACCGAGAGGCGCGCATCCGCGACCGCGTGGATGCCACCGAATCGCTTCTGCACGCCTTCGACTTCCAGCACGGTTCCCCGCCGTTCGCCCGGATGAAGGAACCCCGGCAGCGGCAGGCCTTCATGGATCCTGCGCGCATTCATGGCAGCCGCCTCTTCGGGTGGCGGTCGCCATCTGCGCTGCAGCTTGGCCCAGATGCCGACCAGGCCGCCGGGCGAATACAGCACGAACCCCACGAACACGAGGCCGAACCAGAGCAGCCAGTTCGAGGTCCACATCGAGAACAGCTCGCGGAACAGGATGTAAAACAGCACGCCGAGCGCAGGACCGAGGACGTGATGCATGCCGCCGATCACCACCATCGCCAGCAACTCGCCGGAAAAGGTGACCGAGGTGGACTCCGCCGAGACAAGGAAGTGCTGGAAACCCGTCAGCGCGCCCGCCAGCCCCGTGACCACCGCCGCGAGCACGAACGCCGCCAGCTTGTAGCGCTCGACGTTGTAGCCCTGGAAGATCGCGCGCTGTTGATTCTCGCGAATGGCGACGAGTACATGTCCGAACGGTGAGCGTACGACGCGAAGCAGTACATACAGCACGCATAGCGCGATCACGGCGACCAGAATGTAGTAGACGAGCGCGTTGTCGAAGTTGATCAGCCCGAAGCTGCCGCGCTTCAGTCCGCCCAGGCCGTCCTCGCCGCCCGTGACCTCGGTCCAGCGGAACGCGATGGTGTAGGTGAGCGCCGCCAATGCCAGTGTCAGCAGCGAGAAATACACGCCGCGCCGGCGCAGGATGAGAACTCCGACGACGCTCGAGAGCACGGCGACGAAAGCGATCGAGAACAGGACCGGGAGCAGGAGCTGGCCGTCGAACCAGTGCTTTTGCGCCAACGCGGCTGCATAGGCGCCGACACCGAACCACGCGCTGTGGCCGAAGGAGGTGAGTCCGGTATATCCCACGAGGAGATTCAGGCCCATCGCCGCAATTGCCAGGCTGACCACCACGGAGGCCGTATTCACCGTCAGGCCGAGCGGGAGCATGGCGAGCGGCAGGGCGACGAGCGCAATCGCTCCGATGGCGAGCAGCCGGTACCGATCGGAACGAGGGGGTCTCGCCGCCCCCTCGTGCACCCCCTGCGAATGCGGCCGGACGCTTGTCATTCAAACTTCTCGATGCGTTCGCCCAGCAGGCCGCGCGGGCGGAACAGAAGCACGAGGAACATCAGCACGTACATCGAGGCTTCGCCGGCCGCCGGGGCGAAATGGATGGTGACGCCGCGCACCACGCCCACCAGCAGCGCGGCGAGCACGACGCCCCAGAAGCTTCCCAGTCCGCCGATCACCACCACGACGAAGGCGACGATGATGATCTCGGCGCCCATCGCAGGGTGCACGATCGTGATCGGTGCGAACAGGGCGCCGCCCAGTGCCGCCATGCCCACGCCGAGCATCACGATCGCAGTCATGTACGGCTGCAGGCGGATGCCGAGTGCCGCCACCATGTCGGGCCGCTGGATGCCGGCGCGCACCACCCGGCCGAAGGACGTTTTGTGCAGCAGCAGCCAGATGCCCGTGAGCACCACCGCCACCACGGCGAGCAGCATCAGCCGGTAACGGGAGAAAAGAAAATCGCCCACGATGACCTGGCCCTTGAAGCCTGCCGGCATCGATGCCGGCAGGGGTGCCGCGCCCCAGACGATGCGGATCAGCTGCTCCGCCACCATCGCGAGGCCGAAGGTCACGAGCAGGGAGAGGATCGGGTCGGCCGTGTAGAAGCGGCGCAACACGAACCGCTCGAACAGGATGCCGAGCATCGCCACAGCGACCGGCGAAAGGACGACCGACGGACCGAAACCCAGTTGCTTCGCGATTTCGAGCGAGATATACGCGCCGAACGCGTAGAAGGCGCCATGCGCGAGGTTCACCACGCCGCCGACGCTGAAGATCAGCGACAGGCCGAGTGCGATGAGCAGGTAGTAGCCTCCGAGCACGAGGCCGTTGACTACCTGCTCGAGGAGGAACAGCAGTTGCATGAGGCTCTGAAATCGTCATGCCCGCGCAGGCGGGCATCCAGCAGGCGACGGGGTATCCTGGATTCCCGCTTTCGCGGGAATGACACGGTTTAGAACACGCAGGCGTTCTGCTCTTTGGCCGGATTGATGACCTCCAGCGGCTGGTTCGCCGCCGGAACCGCGGCGCCGAACTGCAGGAAGTCCCACTTGTCCTTCGCCTGGCCCTTGGGCTTGACGGTGAACGGGTAGGCTTCCTGGATGAGCTGGTGGTCCCACGAGCGGAAATAGCCCTTGCGCGCCTTGAGCAGGTCGAACTCCGCCTGGCTTTCGAAATAGGCGATCAGCTTGTCGGTGTCGGTGGACTTGGTCGCGTTCATGGCCTGCGCCATGATCTTGAGCGACACGTACTCGATCCAGGCGTGGTTCTCGGGCGGCTTGCCGTGCCTCTTCGTGAATTCGGCAACGAAGGCCTTCGATCCGGGGGTGTCGAGCTCGTGGTGCCAGACCGTCGGCCAGATGCCGGCGAGGTTACCGTCGCCCGCGGCCCAAGCGTCCGCCGTATTGAGGTTGAAGCCTGCGATCGCGTAGGGCAGGCCGAATTCGGCGTATTGCTTGACGAAGTTGGTGACCTGGTTGCCTGCGAGGTTGGTGGCGACGAGGTCGGGCTTTGCCTGCCGGATCTTCAGCATGTAGGGGCTGAAATCGGTCACGTCGGTCGCGACCAGCTCGTCGCCGATGTGGGTGCCGCCGTTCGCGGCAAAGAAATTCTTGGCCGCCTTGGACAGGTCGTGGCCAAACAGGTAGTCGGCGGTCAGGCTGAAGATGCGCTTGCCCTTCACCAAGCCGTCGCGCAGCAGCGCCTGCCCCGCGGCGTTGACCATCACCGCGACCGGGATGTCGACGTGGAACGTGTACCTGTTGCAGTTCTTGCCGCGCAGCACGTCGGACCGCGCGCCGATGCTCATGAACAGGCGCTTGTTGCGCGCCGCCACCTGCATGATGGTCTGGGCGGAGGCCGAGTTGATCTCGCCCATCAGCACCGTCGCGCCGTCGCGCTCGAGCATCCTTTGCGCCTTGGTCGCAGCCGTGGCCGGATTGACCGAGTCTTCCGACATCACGTCGAGCTGGCGCCCCATGACGCCGCCGGCGCGGTTGATTTCTTCCGCGGCGATCTTGATGCCCATCACTGCGTATTCGCCCAGCGCGCCGAGAAAGCCGGTCAGCGGCGTGAGGTGCCCGATTTTGATCTTGTCCGACTGGCTGCGCACGATCGCCGGAAATCCGAGCACGAGCGCCCCGGCTGCTGCGGCACCGGCTTTCAACACGTTTCTTCGGTTTGTCATGGCGGTTTACCTCCCTTTGTCGGTTCGATTACAGACTCTGTTCGTCATCGGCCGGGGTCGTCACCACAAGGAACACGAGCCCGTCGAGTCCGGTATTGGTGAAACTGTGGCGCACGCCTGGTGGCACGTAGACGTAGTCGTGCGCTCGCATCAGGTGCTTTTCTTCGTCCAGCGTCAGGATGCCTTCGCCCTCGAGCACGTAATAGATCTGCTCCTGCACCTTGTGCACGTGCTCCTGCACATAGGCGTTGGGCGCATAGCGCGAGATGCGGAAGTCGACTGCGCGCGAGCCCGAATTTTCCGGTCCGACGAGGGCTTTCGACAGCGCGCCACCGAAATGGCCGGGGAATTCCTGCCACGGTACCTGCGCCATCTTTTCGATGAATGCGGTGGTGCGGCGGGCGGGCTTTTCCATGATTGCAGTATAGGAAGGGGCGCGAGCGGCAGAAAATACTGTTTTCCGAGGTTGGGTATAAGCTAGAGTTATACCCTTGGCTCCTTGGTTGGCAAGGGGAGGAATCGCATGGACCTTCGACAGCTTCGATATTTCACGCAGATCGTCGAAAGCGGCAGTCTCTCCAAGGCGTCGCGGCAGCTGTTTATTGCTCAGCCTGCGCTCAGTCAGCAACTTTCCAAGCTCGAGAGCGAAGTCGGCAAGTCTTTGCTGAACCGCTCGTCCAAGGGCGTCGCCCCGACCGATAACGGCCTCGCCCTCTATCATCACGCGAGATTCATGCTGCGCCAACTCGACCAGGCGCTGTCCATCGCGCGCCAGGATACCAAGGCGGTGCACGGCATGGTCTCCGTGGGCCTCGCCGCGACGACGGTGTCGGCCATCGGCCTGCCGCTCGTGCGCGGCATCCGCGAGCGCTATCCGAGCATTTTGCTCAACGTGGTCGAGGGCATGAGCGGCCACCTCGGGCAGATGATGCGCATGGGCCAGCTCGATCTCGCGGTGCTGTTCAATAGCGACGTCGCTCCCGACGTGACCGTCGAATCGCTGCTGGAGGAAGAACTCTTCGTGATGCTTCCCAGACACAGCACGCTCGTCGCGCCACGGCGCACCACCATCACCATTGCCGAGGCGGCCGCCTTACCGCTCATCCTTCCCACCAGTGCGCACGGCCTGCGGCGGCGTATCGCCGCCGAGTTCGAGCAACGCAGCCTCGTCGCGCGTATCGTCGCTGAGATCGATTCGCTGTCGCTGCTCATGAACTGCGTCTACAACGGCATGGGCGCCACCATCAAGCCCATGTCCGCGATCTTTCTCGAGCACGAACGCGGCAAGAAATGGCGCGCGCTGTCGGTGTCCGATGCGCACATGAGCCGGCGCAACTACCTTTACTCGCTCCCACCTGAGCGGCTCTCGACCGCGGCGGCGGTCGTCGCCGCCGAACTGAAACAGACCGCGCACCGCCTCATTGAGGCGGGCGACTGGTCGGGCGTCGAGCGCGTCGGGCTGTCGCCGGTCTAGGGAAGGCCGCGCGACGCCCGGGGCTAGTCTCGGGCAAATGTCGTCCTCGCGAACGCGGGGACCCAGAATTTTCAAAGCGCTGCCGGGTTCCCGCTTGCGCGGGAAGGACGTGCTTCAGACACTTTCTAGTTTTTCGCGCTTGCGTTGCTCCCCGCAATGCGACCGAACACCGAGCCGTTGGTGAGACCCGTTCCGCCGGGATAGTTGAAGTAGAAGATGCCGCCCACCAGTTCGCCGTCGAGAGCGTGAGCTTCCTGCGCGCGGCGGCGATCACGATTATCAAGGAAAGCAATCGCCGCGACGCAAGAGCAATGGATTCCAAGCCTTCAGTGCAAACCAATGTACCATTGCTCCGTTAGCGGACTTCCGAGTACGCGTCACCGTGATTGAAGACGCAACTGGCACGAACCGCTTCTCATCGTGCGTTGCGGAGGCAATATTGACCCACGAGGTGGGTGTCGAGAATATGAGTAACCACGCATCGTCGGCGGGGCGGTTCTGGCTCGGGATACTCGTGCTGGGAGTGAGCCTCGTCTGGGCGACTCCGCTCGTTGCACAGCCTTCCTCACTTTCGGTGCACGAGCGGGGAAAGGTGCTCTACGAGCGGCATTGCGCTGTTTGCCACGGTCCCGACGGCCGGGCGGACACGCCCGTGGGCCGGCTTCTGAAGCCAGGGCCGCGCAACTTCGCCGATCCGATCGAAATGGCACGCCTGACTGTCGACCGGATATACCGCTCCATCAAGGAAGGCAAGCCTGGAACGGCAATGGCGGCTTGGAAGGAGGTACTGGCCGAGACCGAGATCGGTGACGTGATCGACTACATTCACAGTCTTTCGGCGCCCGGAAAGAAAGCGCCACTGTCTTCCGAGCGGCTTAGCCTTGAGGTAGGTCGCCGGATCTTTCAGAAAGAGTGTGCGTACTGCCACGGCGTGGACGGGCGGGCGGACAGCGAGATTGCCAAAATCCTGAATCCTCCACCGCGCGATTTTTCGGATCCCGTCGCGATGGCGCGGGTCGACGACGGACGGATGTACTTGGCGATCTATAGGGGCCGGCCGGGAACAGCCATGGGCGGCCGCGGCGAACTGTTGGCCCCGGCGGAAATCATCGACGTGATGCGCTATGTCCGTAGCCTGGTGCGCCCGCTGCCCGCGGGGATGACCGCTGCCCAGCTGGACGTTCGCGTGGGCGATCAGATCTATCACCAGCATTGCATCGCGTGCCACGGCGATGCCGGCGATGGGCGCACTTCGCTCGGCCAGCATCTCGTGCCCCCTCCGCGCGACTTCACCAAATCCGGCGAGATGGCATCGATCAACGACAATGAACTTACCCAAGCCATCATGCACGGGCGTGCGGGAACGGCTATGGCGCCTTGGGGGGGAGTCCTGAACAAGGACGACGTCCGTCGCGTGATCCGCTTCATCCGGCAGAGCTTCTCGCGCGCCCGGTGAGCGACGGGACTGAGGGTTCATTTTCCCGGCCGTTCCTGGTGTCGTTGAGGTGATCTGGTGAGCACGCGTCGAAGATTTTTGCATGCGTTCAGCCTCGGCACCCTCGCCGCAGCGGCCCTCCCATGCTTTGCCGCGCGGTCGGCCAAACTTTGGCGCATTGGGTTTCTCGCGCCGCGCGCGCGTCCCGTTTCCCTGGAGAACGATTATTACGGTGCTTTCCTCAAGGGCATGCGCGAACTCGGTTACGTCGAAGGCAGGAACTTTGTCGTCGAGTGGCGATTTGCCGACGGAAAACTCGAACGTCTTCCCGGCCTCGCCGCGGACCTGGCCGGCGCAAAGGTCGATATCATTGTTTGCGTGGGCACGGCGGCGACACGCGCGGCGCAGCAGGCGGCCCCCAACTCGTCAATCGTTCACACAGGCGTTCCCGATCCGGTGGGCAGCGGCTTTGCGGCCAGTTTGGCGCGGCCCGGTGGCAAGCTCACCGGTCCGTCCGCCAATACTTCCGATATGGGCCCGGCGCAGCTCGAGCTGCTGAAGATCGTAACGCCCGTGTTGTCGCGGATTGCTGTTCTGTTGAATCCAGCCTCAGCTTCCCACGCCGCCTATCTGAAAAATGTCCAGTCCGGAATGCAGAAGGCCGGAATAAAGCTCGTTCGAGTTGACGCACAGAGCGCGCGCGAGATCGAGCGCGGCTTCACCCTGATGGCGAAGGAGCGCGCCGATGCGCTCATCATCACCAGCGACCCGCTTTTCTTTCAGCAGCGACGGCAGATTTCAGAATTGGCGGCGAAGTACAAGCTGGCGTCGATATTCGGTTTTCGCGAATACGTCCAAGCCGGCGGTTTGATGAGCTACGGGCATAGCGTCTCCGAAAATTACCGTAGCGCCGCAGCCTACGTCGACAAAATCTTGCGGGGCGCCAATCCCGGCAGGCTGCCGATTGAACAGCTAGCCAAGCTCGAACTGTTCGTCAATCTCGGCACCGCGAAAGCGCTTGGCCTGACGATTCCGCGAGAACTGCTGCGCCGCGCCGACGGGGTCATCGACTGAAATTAATCTCCCTCGTGCGAACATTCACCCAGGGGCCAGTTGAATATGCAAATCGCCGCAAACGTCGCCAGCGCGCCCACCATGATCAGAACCGTCAGCCCGTCCATACGTCACCTGTCGTCCTTAACTCGGTACAAGAAATGTACAACTCATTGCGGGCTCCCGGCTCGCGTAGAGCGTCTCGAGGAAAAGTTATTTCGTCAGCACCCACTCGGCCAGTTCATGAAGCTCGGCGTCGCTGATTTTTGCCGCCGGGTTGGGCGGCATGGGAATTTGGCCGTAGGCGCCCTTGCTGCCGCTGCGAACCATTTTCTCGAGCTTGGCGGCCGCATCGCTCTCGCCCTTGTGCTTCGCGGCAACGTCCTTGTACGCCGGACCGACGCCCTTCTTATCGACGCTGTGGCAGGCCGTGCAGCCGCCTTTTTTCATGATGTCCTGCGCTTTCGCATCATCCAGCGCGGCGTTGGCGGAGGCTGCACATATCGCCAACATGCTCGCAGCGGTCAAGCCGGAAAGTAGAATTTTCAAGAGAATCTCCTGTTGCATTTGTTTGCCGTATGCACTTCAAGAAAACGCGGGCCGACCGACTAGGCCAGCCCGCAGGCTTGTTCGCGATTGTTACTTCTTATGGCACTGCAGGCAGAGGTAGCCGTCAGACTGTGCGCTGCCGGTAATTTTTCCACGCAGAAACAGGTCGTCCACGGCAGCCTTGTTGTGCGGGTCGTGACAGGTCGAGCACTCGATGCCGGTCTTTGCCGCAACGGGCCCGGCGCTGATCCCACCGGTACCGTCGTCATTGAACAGTCGGATGTTGGCTGAAGCTAGAGAAGTAGGATCGGCCTGCCATTCAGTCAAGACCGCCAAGGAGCCCGTTGTCGTTCCGTTATAGGTGCTCGCGGCATTGCCAAAGGGATAGGGCATGGCAACCGGATGGTTGCCCTTCATCGCCCCCCCCACGCCTCCGGTAGCGCCCACCACGAAATTGGGGTCGACATCATTCATCGTCTTGGTGGATAACTGATCGGATCCCCCGTGACTGCCTTCCTTGAACCAGGCGATATCGCCGATCGCCACACTGCCATCGTGGCAGCTCAGGCACTTTGCCGTCGGCCCTTTATACGTATTGCCGACGAAACTGGGGAAAGTCGTGCCCGCCGTGGTTTTGGCAACGTCCCACGAAAAGGTGTTGGTGGAAAGGGTATGGTTCCACAACAACTGGCTTGTTATCGCTTTGTGGGGGGTGTGGCAGTACGTGCACAAACCGACCGCGGTGCTGCCGTTTACCCCGTTGGAAGTAAAATCGTGCGCGGTGGCCGCGATACCAGTCCCCGCGTCCCCTGGCGCCGCAAATGAAACAACGGGCGAGAGCACCAGTACTGCCAATCCCATTCTTAGTCCGGAAAGTCTCATAACGAATCACTCCCCTAAAGTATTTGCGAATTCAGCCGTTGATAGTTCAAAACCACGAGACCAAAAACGAATTTCCATCATCTCGCTGAATGATTGAGCAACGATCGTGCCCATCGCTTCCCCAATAGCTGCTAAGCGACCGCCTAGCAATACAACTGGCTGAGAAAAAACGTGTTTTTGTTTTCGCCGCAACGAATATTTCTGATTCCGTTGGGTTCCCGCTTGCGTTTTTTTTTTGCAGGAATTCGGAATAACCGGGATCGCGTGTGATTTTCTGGAATTCAAGCGCTAAAATCGGAACAGGAGCGAAACCATCGTGAAATGGACCGCGTCAACAAGAATGCTCACGCTGGCGGCACTGGCGTTGGCATGTTCATCCTCCTGGGGCGGGGCAGGGGACGGGTTGGTGAATACAGCACACGATTTCACGTCGAACCCCAACGTGACACTGACTGGCGGACGAGGCTCGGTGGGTCTGTGCACGTTCTGCCATACCCCGCACAG
Source organism: Betaproteobacteria bacterium (assembly GCA_016195915.1). GTDB lineage: Bacteria > Pseudomonadota > Gammaproteobacteria > Burkholderiales > SG8-39 > JADGRQ01. The sequence goes on from JACPYS010000048.1 coordinate 21,579, forward strand.
CGCGGTATCGACGCAACTGGGGTGGAACCACACGCTTTCCAAGAATGTGTTCGACTATGGCGTGGCTGCGACGACCGCCGGCACCCCGTATCCGAAAATCAAGGGCGATACCTACAAAGGGCCGTCGGTCAAGTGCTTGAGCTGCCATGACGGCAGCGTGGCGATCGGCGACGTCGCTTCGTTCAGGCAGGGCGCCGGCGTCTTGTCTGCCGACAAGATCGGATCGAACGGTTTCGCGGTGAACAGACAGGTGGGCGCCAGTGGCAATATGGCCGGAAGCCACCCGGTCGCCATGCCCTACCCGCTTTACAGGACCGCCAACACCTATAACGGCATCACCAGCGGCGCCCAGCTTGCGGCGAACGATTGGGTGCCCGATCCCACCACCAATAACATCCGCTTGTATTCCGACGATGGCGCGGGAAACATCGTTCCCGCAGCGAAAGCGGGTGCCACAGGCATCGAGTGTTCGTCCTGCCACGATCCGCACAACAAGGCGTCGAGGGACGAGTTTTTCCTGCGCGGCATGCTTGGCGGAGGCACCCAGGCAAGCGGGTACCTCTGCGCCCAATGCCATGCCAAGGGTTACTGAGCACTGGTTGCGTCGGGAGTAATGGCGCGCCCCAAGGCCTCAGTAGCTCGACGGTTCGTGATTCACCCCGTGGCACTGGAGATAGCACTGGCCGCGTCCGGGGCCGAGAGAAACGTATTCCAGGCGGCCCTGCGCCCGTGATGGAGTGACTACTGTCTTGCCTGTGCGATCGCGCAGCATGAAGTCGATCAGATGCGCGTTCTGGCGCGAGCCATGGGCATCGTGGCAGGCCGCGCAGGGCGCCTGTGCCGTTGCAAGATGTCTGTTGTGGGGGAAGGTCCGGGCCTGATCGTTCGTAAGGAAACTACGATTGTGGCACTGATAACACAGGTCGAAGTTCTGCGCTGACTCGATCGTGGGATCGTTGGTCTGATACTGTCGCTCCAGGATCGGTTCGAAGCGCGAGCCGTGCGGGCCCGCGGGACTGGTTCCCGTTGCCGTCCAGTCGTCGTTGTTGTGGCAATTGGTGCAGGCGATGATGCTCGAAGCGCTGTATCCCGGCTCCAAGCCAAGTATGGCCGCATTTCGCCCGGAAGCTGCGACGGGATGGAAAGACGGATTGTTCGGATCGAGTTTCAGCCGGGTGTTGCGCGTGCCGCTCTGGCGTGTGAGGCCTAGCGTGGCGGGTTCGCTCAATCCGTGGCATTTGAAGCACACCTCGTACTGAAAACTGGGATCGGCGATCACCGACCCGCCTATGGTAACGCTGCTGACACCTCGGAGCCATCCGGAAGCGGCCGGCGGTGTGCCGGGCGTGGAGGTTACGGCGTGGGGATTGTGGCAGTCCATGCAGGCGACGTGCCGCGGCATGAGCGCGGGATTCTCATTCGGGTCATGGAGCCACTGGTTGCTTTCGATGGGATGACGAAACGGCTTGGAAAATTCCACCTCGACATTCTTGGCGGCGACAGTACCGCCGTGGCAGACGGTGCAAGTCGCCGGCTCCAAAGCCTGAGCGAGCAACCGCTGCGGATGACCGGCCGCGTGCGGACGATGGCAACTGAGGCAGGCGTTTTCCGCAACCGTGGAGAACGTGGCTGAAGGCCAGGGATTCGTTCCGGTGCCATTCCATGTGGCCCTCGAGGTGGCGTGGGTCGAGCCGTCCCAGAGACGCGGGCGATGGCAGGCGGCGCACAGGGCCCCGGAGCGGTTGTCCATGCGCAGGAAATTCGGTTGCCGATCCTGGTGAGCATCGTGACAGCTCGTGCACTGAAGCTGGCCCGTATCATCCAGCCGAATGGCCGAGGGCAACGTGAGCGGATCGGCCAAGCCACTGCGGCTGAGCGCAAGCGCGCTGTTGTACACGAAGGACACCGGATGATCATCCGCGAGACTGGTGCCGAGCACGGCGGGGCCGCTGAGTGGCCCCAGTGTGATCGGGGCTCCTTTGGGCGGCACGCGCAAGTTGCCCATGGCCAGAACCCCATCGTGGCAGGACAAGCACAGGCGCGAGCTGCCGGTGGGCTGATTGAGCTGCGCCACCAGCGTGCTGCTCGCGTAGAGCTGGTAGGTGATACCGGGCAGCTCGCGGTTCCACAGCCCGCGCGACGGATTGGCGTTGTGCGGAGTATGGCAGAAGACGCACACGCCGCTCGGCTCGGCGCTGCGTATGCTGCCGGGACCGCTGGGGGTGAGGTTGTGCCTGGTGCGCGCGATCTGCGTCTGCGCCCATACCGGCGCGGAGAGAAAACCGGCAAGCGTCAGCACCAACAGCACGGCGCGGCAGTGCCGTCCGCGCAAGCGCGATGCCGCTCGCCGCAGTGGCGGGTAACCAATCGATGACGCGATCATTGACCAGCCCCTTTGTCAGAACCGAGCGCGAACACCTGGATGCGCCGATTGTAGGCGTCAGCCACATAGATCTGGTCCCGCGGGTCGATGAACAGTCCCGCGGGGAGCCAGAACTGGCCTGCCTGCGATCCCCGCTCGCCAAATGCGAGCAGAAAGCTTCCGTCGCGATCGAAGATTTCCACCGTATCGAAAAGCGCATCCACGATATAGACGTGTCCGGCGTTGTCGGTCGCCAAGCCCTTGGGCGCGGCGAGATCGCCCGAGGCATCGCCGTGGCGGCCCAGCTTCCAGAGAAACCGGCCCTCCGCATCGAAGGCCTGGATGCGGAAATTGAGCGCATCGGTCACCAACGGCGTTCCCGTCTTGTCCAGGGCAATGTGGGTCGGATGGTTGAATTCTCCGTCGCGGGTTCCTGCGCGGCCCCAGGTGCGAACGAGAACGCCGTCCGGCCCGTAGGAGAGAATCTGATGCGACGCCGAATCGGCGACATAGAGCCGCTCGGTGGCCGGGTCATAGGCCAGCCCCGCGGGCCGCTCCAGGCCCTGGTCGGCTGCCACGCGAATCAATCCTCCCTCGCGGTCGAGCAGAAAAACTTTCTGCAGCCAGGTATCGGCGACAAAAACGGCGCCGTCGGGACGCACGGCTACCGCCACAGGCGAAGTCAGTGCCGAGTTGCCAATCCCCGTAACCTTCACCGAATGGTTTTGCACGGCATCGAGAATCCACAGGGCCCGCGCGCCCGGGTCGGCGACATAGAGCACCCCATCGCGCTCTGCAACGCCCGTAGGACGAATGAAATGCTCGTCGCCCTTGCCGGCCAGAGCATCAAACATGCGCCGAAAAAAAGACTTTATGATGCCCCAGTCCTGAGCCCCGGACACACTGCGTACATAGCGAATGCGCGGTTCGGCAGGCGGCTGCGGCCAGACCGGGAGAATTGCGAGCGTCGCCGATGGAACATTGGCGGGGGCCGGCGCCTGGCAAGCAGCCCCGAGCAACACCAGCACGAGAACGATTATCAATGAGCATCGATCGCGCATAGCCTGCTTCAGAATCGCCGTGTCGCCAAAAAATCCAGCCGCCAGCTCACCGTCTGAAAACCGCCGCGGATCCGCTCGCTGGCGGTGAAGGACGAGGCAAGGTCCAGTTTGCCGTAGAGAAGGCGCGCCTTGAGGCTCGCCTCGTTGATCGTCTCCATCGGCTGCAGACTATCTTTGTACACGCGCCGGCCGAGCAGCGCCGTCGTCGTCAAACCCTCCGCGCCATACCAGTCAAGAGTAAGTCGAATCGAGCGCGCGTCAGTTTGGTGCGCTGGCAGCGTGAATTCGGTCAAGGTTCGGTCCGCGTTGAACGCGATCGAAAGGCGACGGGTGGGCCGGTACGAGGCAATCTGCGTGTAGCGCTGCTGGATGTAGGCGAGGCGAGTGGAGTCGTAGCGTACGTAGGCTGCGCCTGCCTGCCCCTGGAGCGTTTTCCAGGCTCCGCGCAGATCGAGCTGCGCGGTATCTCTTCGCAGATCCTGCAGGAACCGGCTGTCCTGCCCGGAGAGAAGCGTCTGTTCCGACTGCTCGTGCCCGTAAGAAAGGGCGATCCAGCGAAAATCCACGCCACCGCTCACCGAGCGGGAATTGGTGCTGTACTTGAGGCTGGGATCGAGTTCGTAGGTATAGCTGATCGCGAGTGGGTCGCCGGGCCGGATCACCGCACTGGTGGGCAGCGGAATGATGCGGATCAGGTTGCCCTCTCCGAGGACGTCGTAATCGATGCCCGGCGAGGTTGCCAGTCGCGCGCCGCCGCGCGTGTCGACTACCACGATGGATGAGGCAACGACAAAAGACTGGTTGAGCAGAAATCCGGCCCCCGCCCCGAGCGGAGTGGGTGCGCCCTGCGCCTCGTCGGTGACGGTAATCTGCGATGCGCGCAGCTGATTGTCATTGAGTTGATAGCGCCCGCTGGCGCGGGCAAAAACGGTGCCGCTCCCCGGCAGGTCGCGGTGATACTGCAGCGCGAGCTGGCCCGCGTAGCTGTCGCGCACGCCGGCGGGCAATTCCTGGTGCAGGCCCGACAATTGTGCGGTGGCCGTAAGGTCCCGGAAAGGAACGTGCCGCACGTCGAACACTCCGTTGTGCGTGGTGGAGGCCCCCGCCAGCGTGTCGGTGTGCGCCAGCACGTAGCTGTAGTTCGTCGACAGATTTTGCAGATGGTCGATGCGCAGCCTTTGGTCGGCGGTGAACAGGCTGAACGGGCTCACGCCCGAGCGGGTGTAATAGAAGAGGCGGGTGTCGGAGCGGCGGTTCAGGGCGGGCCCGAAGTCGCGGCTGTAATTGAGGTTCGCCGTCTGGCTTTGAAAGTTCCCGCTCGGGAAAGCGGCGTTATTGAGATCGTTGAATTCGTAACGCAGGTCGAGGTCCGACGTTTCAAAGCCTTTGTGGCCGTCGACGCTCAGCACATTGCGCATCTCGTCGCGACGGAACGTCTGGCCCAAAACGCTGGTGGTCGCCTCCTGGGTATGCTGCTGCTCTGCGCGCACATTGGCGCTGAAATAGGGGAATCCCCAGTCCCTCAAGGGGCTGTCCTCGCGAAGCCGGAACGCTGCGCCCCGGTTCTCGAACGCGATGTCGGTGCGGCCGAAGGGCTGGCTCAACAAATTCTGGGTGCGGTTGGCGTAGAGCGTGCCATTGTAGGGAAAAGCCGAAAATAAGGTGGAGTCGAACGCGTAGCCGGTGAGCTTCGCCTCGCGGGAATTCACCGTGCCGTTCGTATTGTCCCGGTCCTGCACCAAACCGAAAGTCAGTCCCAGATTGCCGCTCAACAAGCCGGGGTGCAGGAAGGAAAAGCCTTCGTTGCGGATGGCCAAGCGCTCCTGGGTGCGGCGGCGCGCAGAATCGATTCCTGGACTGGCGTCGGAGGAGCGCAGTTGCTGGTGATCGGTTCCATAGCCCATTTCGAGCGATCCTCCCCAGGCTCCGGGGTGCAGGTCGGCCAGGGACTGGGCGCCGGTTTCGCCAGGAGCAAGCAGCGCGAGGACCATCAGCGCCGCGGACGCGATCCCCGGGGGACCCTGCCTCATGGGCGGTGGCAGCGCGGACAAGCCTCGAACGTCGCCTGAAAGGCCGTCTTTCCGTTATGGCAGACCCCGCAATACTTGCCATCCTGAATCGCGTCCATGGTGATCGGGTTCGCGCCCGCCTTCATGACAATAATGGCGTCGTGGCAAACGTGGCACTTGAACTGCATCCGGTGCACAAAATGAGGAAATATAGCTGGCGGCACGTCTTCGGTACCCGCCGCCTTGCGGACAAACGCGATGTCGCCCACCTCGGCGCTGCTGTAGCGCAAAGGCACGATGGCTGCCAGCACGACGATGGCAAACCGGAGCGCGGCGCGCATCATTTGGGCATTCCCAGATGGCAGCGCGGGCAACCGGTGGCAACGTCAAAGGCGACTTTGCCGTGACAGCGGCCGCAGTATTCCCCGGCGAAGATTTTCTCCATGGTGATGGGATCGGCGCCCTTTTCCATCTGGAAGATCTCCATGTGGCAGTTGGTGCAGGCGAGCATCCGGGTATGGATCTTGTGGGGATAGGTAGCCTTGAAATCGGGCGCGTCTTTGGGAACGAGTTCCAAATCCATATCGAAGACCGGCTCATCCTCGGCTTTGGGATCGAGCCCGGGCTTGGGATCGATGAGTTTCTCATCCATCGCCCGCACCCAGTCCGTGCCTCCACCCGCATCCTTCGGAAGCTGTTCGAGCATTGCCGCCCAATCGGTCCGCGGGGCTTCTTCCTTGACTTCCACCATCGGAGCCGGCTTAGGGGGTTGGTACGGCTCGCGGCGCGGCTTGTGTTCCACCGGTTTCGGCGTCGGCACCGGCCCGAGTATCGTCGAAAGGAATTGCGGCGGTGCGGTGCAGGCGCTTAGCAGAAGAGCACTCGACACAAATGCCACATGGAGAATCAATGCGAACAGGCAGGGCTGGCGCTTGATTGGCGCCTGCGACGGAAATGGCGGCAGCAGGGCATGGGACACCATACGTCTGCCACCGCGGCGATGAACAATTCGCCCGATCAGGCGGCCGTCTATTTCCTGGTTTCGGGTTTGCTGCCGGCCGGCACCGCGCCGGGTTTGGCAGGCGGCGCGATGAAACTGTCGTCCGCACTGGTGTTCACGAGTTGATACACCTCGACCCGGTGATTGAGATAATCGCCTACATAGATGCGGTTTTGCTTATCGATGGTGATGGGCGCCGGGTTCTGCAGCATGCCGGGAATGGGCCCGCGGCCACCGAAGAACAGCAGCACCTGGCCTTTCTGATTGAAGATCTGGACATTGCTCCAGCCCGAATCCACCACATAGACGTTACCAAAGCTGTCGGTCGCGACGCCTTTCGGTTTATCGAACATGCCCCAACTGTTGCCCCGCTCGCCGAAACGCTTGACGTATCTTCCGTCAGCGTCGAACACCTGAACCCGGGAATTGAGGGTGTCGGTGACGTAGACGTTGCCCTGTTTGTCCACCGATACGTAAGTGGGAAACAGAAGCTGACCCGGTGCGGATCCTTTGCCCGTCCCCAATGCGCCAAGCAGCCTGCCTTGCAGGTCGAAGATTTTGATGCTGTGCGTCTCGGATTTGGTGTGGGCTGTGTCGGCAAGATAAATCTTTCCGCGTTCCCGGTCGATGGCGACACCGCCCGGGCGCTCGATGGACGGGTCGGTGATGAACCGGATGACTTCTCCCCTTCGGTTGAAAACGCTGATGCCTTTCTTTTCCTGTTCGGCAACGTACAGATTCTCTTCGGCATCCAGGGTGATCCCCATCGGCCGGCCGAGCGGGGCTTCTCTGCCTATCTTGGTGAAGCTTTTTTGCGCGAAGTCGAACACGAACACGGCGAGCTGGGCGTAGTCCGACACGTAGAGGCGATTGCCGTCATCTGAAACCGCAAGTCCCATGGGTTCGGCGATGCGGTTGGCGGGCGGTTTCTTTCCGGCGATAAACTCGGCCAGCTTCTCGTTGAAGGTGGCGTCCCGGCCGATGTCTTCCTCGCTGAAGATGGAACGGATGAACTCGATGCGGGTGGGCAAGGGCGGCGCGGGCCAGACCAGACGTTTCGTCTCCGCTGGTGGCGGCGCGGTGACGCAGCCGGCCAGCACCACCAGCAGCCACGCCGCGATGGCGCCGGAAACGCCGCAGCCCATGCTCCTGGCCGACTTCTCATCCTGGTAACCCATTGGAAACTCCTTGTTTGTCAGAGCATGTCCGTGTATTTCCGATGTTCATACAAGAAAATCGATAAATTGACGAAAACTGTTTCGATCACGATTTGGCGTGGCGCAGATTTGGAACCTCGCTGCCAGTGTCGCTTGGCAGCTCATGTTCACTCTCCAGTTCACTGAACTTGCTGTACAGGCTCGACAGACTGATCTTAAGCCGCTGCGCAGCCAGCTTGCGGTCACCCCCGGCGTCATTGATCGCACGCCGAACGACTTCGGCTTCAAACATTTGTCGCTGAATGCGCAGGGACCCGTTTGCCGCACTCGCGATTTTGGCGGTGTTCGGTAGCGATACGGCCTTGGTCAGTTCCGAAGGAAGCTCGTCAACGGAAATGCAGTTGCCTTCGGCGAGGATGCTGGCACGGGTGATCACGTTTTCGAGCTCCCGCACGTTGCCTGGCCAGTCATAGCCGAGCAAAATCTCCTCCGCCTCCGGCTCGAGTTCCAACGCCTGCGATGTACCCCTTCTTCCTTCGTTGGCGCGCAGAATAAATTCGATCAACCCGCGTATATCTTCCGGCCGCTCGCGCAGCGGCGGGATCAGAATCTCGAAAATCTTCAAGCGGAAATACAGGTCCTCGCGAAATCTGCCCTGACTGATCAATTGCGAAAGATTGCAGTTGGTCGCGGCGACGATCCGGGTGTCGACGTGACGCGCTTGCCCGCTTCCGAGCGGTCTTACCTCCTTGTCCTCGATCACGTGCAATAGCTTGGTTTGCATAAGCAAGGGCAATTCACCGATCTCGTCGAGGAACAACGTGCCCCTGTCGGCTGCCAGAAACAGCCCTTTTTCAGCGTGATCGGCACCGGTGAACGCACCCTTGGTGTGGCCGAAGAATTCACTTTCCAGAAGTTGGTCCGGAATCGCGCCACAGTTGACCGGGATAAACGGCCGTTCGCGGCGTCCGCTGCGCTCGTGAATCATGCGTGCAACCACGCCCTTGCCGGTGCCGCTTTCGCCGGTAATCAGTACCGTGTTGTCGCTGGGGGCAACTCTGTCCACCAGCCTTTGGACTTTGCGCATCCCGGTCGAGGTGAACGGATACAGCGGTTTGTTTGCTCTTACGACCTTGCGCAGGAGCCTGTTTTCTTCGCGCAACCCGCGCAGAGCCTCGAGTTGCGACAGCCGGTGCAATACCTCCACGTGGCGGACGGGTTTGATGATGTAGTCAAAGGCCCCGGCGCGCAGCGCTTCCACGGCAGTTTCTACCGACGCGAACGCCGTCACCATGATGAAGGCCGTGTCGGAATCCAACGCCCTACTGCGTTTAAGCAAGTCAATGCCATGGCCGTCCGGCAATTGTATGTCGCACAGGGCGACATCGACGTTGCCCCGTACCAGCTTTGCCGTCGCTTCTGCAATGTCCGCCGCCGTATCGACCGAGTAGCCGGCCTTGCTCACGGCGGCAGCAAGAACCTCCCGCGCCGCCGGTTCATCGTCTATCACCAGAACGTGCAGAGTGGGCATGATTGCTCAGCCCGCGGCGGCCTGACGGTGTTGCGCCGGCAGACGAATCAGCGCCGAGGTGCCCACCCCCGGCGACGATTCCAACTTGATGCGGCCGCCGCTCCCCTCGATCAGCGTCTTGCACAGATACAGCCCGATGCCGCGCCCCTTCCCCGCCGGCTTGGTCGTAAAGGATTGCTCGAATGCCTGGGCCAGTATCGCGGGGGCGATGCCTTGTCCGTTGTCGTGTACCGACAATATGAGTTCGCCGTCGGCTTGGTGCGTGGACACGCGAATCGCCGGTTTGCGGCCCGTCACCCCGTCCATCGCATCTGCGGCATTGATCAACAGGTTCATCAATACCTGCGTCAGGTGATCGGCTACGGCGCGTACCGCGGGAAGATCGCGATCCAGATCCGGCACCAGATCGACCTGGCGGAAACGCTTGTCGTAGCGTATGAAACTGCAGGTTGCCTGCACCACTTCGTTGACATTGATCAACTCAGGATCCGGCGAATGGGGAGCGCTGAAGTCGGCAAGCCGGCGCATGATCAGGCCGATGCGCTCCGTCTGCTCGAGCATTACTTCGGCATTGCCGCAGAGGGTCTCATCGTCCAGGGGCTGATGAGACCGAATGGTGTCGATCGTGTATTGCGCAATGCCGGAAATCGAATTGATCGGGTTGCTTACCTCGTGCGCGACGGCTGCCGCGAGCGATCCGACCGCGGCCATCTTCTCCTGGTGAAAACGTTGTTGTAGCGAGATTTCCTGTTGCTGTTCCCTGTGATGGAGTTCCGACTGCATCCGGTTGATGGCCTCCATCAGGCCGCCCACTTCATCGTGGCGGGCGACGGCAAGCAACTCCCCCCGATAGCCGGTGACCACTGCCACGGCCCGCTCTTCGAGCCGGTTGATATCCGATGCGAGTCTGGTAAAAAACCACGTCACCCCCGCGCCGAACAGCGCCAAACCAAGCAGGGTCATGATCGAGATGATCACCGTAATGTGCTGATTCAATTCGCCATAGTGCTTGTTCAGCATGCGGCTGCGCTCCTCGATCTCGGTCTCGAGCTTCTCCAGCTTCTCGGCGAATTCCTGCTCCAAATCGCGCAGCGCGATCATCGCGTCGCGCGAGCGCTTGGCGCTCAGTTCTGTTATTACCTGTTCAAGGCGCCCGGTGTATCGTACAGACTCCGCATATATCTCGTTCAGCCTCGGCAACTGCGGTGTAAACGCCGCGACATCGAGGAGGATCTCGTCGTAGGCCGATTCGGTAGTTCCCGAATTCAGCGCGCTCTGCAATGTAACGATTGAGTGAGTGAGACCGGAATTGACCTTGGTGAGCAATTCGTGATTCCCGTGGACCAGGTCCAACTGTTGCACGATGTGGAACAACTTTTCCCGCCCATGGACGACGTAGAGTCCGATGATCGCGAGGTAGATCGCGAACGCCAGGAAAGCGAGAATGGCTTTCGTGCGCAGCCTGATGCGCACCGGTGTAGCGGCGGGGTTGGCTGGCGCTATCCCGTCAGCGGCGGCGAAAGGGACAGCGGATAACGGCACGAAAATTCCGAATCGATTCGACCTGCCGCAGCGGTCGCACTTGATCGTTCCCCAAAAGAAGCATCTAGGAAGATGGGATTACTTTCGCCTTCGGCAATACGATCCGCGAGACTTGCGGTGACCTATTTGACTAAGATCAAGGCAGCGCGACCTGAACGGCTCTTTCTGTTCCAATGAGTCGAATTTTGCAGCGATTCGTGTGAATGGATGACCGTGAACACGGCAAAGGCGTTTAGTCCTGAACGATTTGTCAGGAAGCCGCGTCAGATTAAGGTGTGCTTTGGACGCGGGCAAAGACCGTGTGTGTCGGATGCGCAGTAAAAGGGGCTAACCTGAGTTTTCACACGACCCAGAGGCGTTAACTCGCCTGGCCGTCGGCCATGGGGGGCGGCCGTCTTGCTTCGCGCGGCGACACTCGCGGTACTGAGGTTGCTGGCCAATCGTTCCCTGCTGGGCGTGTTAGCGCG
>JACPYS010000046.1 GCA_016195915.1 Betaproteobacteria bacterium
GGGGCACTTGTAGTGGGCGAGGCGCTCTCGGCAGTGGTTGATGAGATCGGCCTCCGTCGGGGCATCGGCGCCGCTGACCACCACCAGGGCCTTGACGGTCTCGCCCCACTTGTCCGAGGGGACGCCAATGACGCACACCTCGCTGACGCTGGGATGCGAGAAGAGGGCGTCCTCGACCTCGATCGACGAGATGTTCTCGCCGCCCGAGATGATGATGTCCTTGGAACGGTCCTTGATCTTGACGTAGCCATCGGGCTGCATCACCGCCAGGTCGCCGGTGTGGAACCAGCCGCCCCGGAACGCCTCCTCGGTCGCCTTCGCGTTCTTCAGGTAGCCCTTCATCGTGATGTTGCCGCGCATCATGATCTCGCCCATGGCTTCCCCGTCCGCCGGCGTGTGCTGCATCGTGTCCGGATCCATGACCGCCAGGCCCTCCTGCACGGTGTAGCGGATCCCCTGGCGCGCGTTGAGGGCGACTTGTTCACCGAGCGGCAGGCTCTCCCATTCGGTCTGTTTCGCGCAGACGGTCGCGGGGCCGTAGGTCTCGGTCAGGCCGTACACGTGGGTGATGGAAAAGCCCATCTTCTCCATGCCTTCGATGATCGCGGCGGGCGGCGCCGCGCCCGCGACGAGGCAGTTTACCTTGTGCGCGATGCCTTTCCTCAGAGCTGCTGGTGCGTTGATCAGCGCCTGGTGCACGATCGGCGCGCCGCAGTAGTGTGTGACGCCGTGCCGCTCGATCAACCCGAAGATCAGCGCCGGATCGACCTTGCGCAGGCAGACGCTGGTTCCGGCATTCGCGGCGATGGTCCACGGAAAGCACCACCCGTTGCAGTGAAACATCGGCAGCGTCCACAGGTACACCGAATGGTGCGGCATTGCCCAAACGACGATGTTGCCGATGCCGTTAAGGTATGCACCCCTGTGGTGGTAGACGACACCCTTCGGATTGCCCGTGGTACCGGAGGTGTAGTTCAGGGAGATCGCCTGCCATTCGTCCGCCGGCCATTGCCAGTTCCACTCAGGATCGCCTTCGGCGAGCAGTTCCGCGTAGGTCTTCTCGCCAAGTCGCTTGCCCGGTCCCGCGTACTCCGGATCGTCCACGTCAATCACTACGGGCTGTATTCTGACCAGCGCGAGCGCCCTTTCGATGGTCGGCGAAAACTCGCGGTCGGTGAGAATGATTTTCGCTTCCCCGTGATCGAGCATGAAGGCGATCGCCTCCGCATCCAGACGCGTGTTCAGGGTATTGAGCACTGCGCCGCACATCGGCACGCCAAAATGCGCCTCGTACATCTCCGGCGTATTGGCCAGCATTGCGGCGACCGTATCGCCCGCGCCGATACCGCGTTTCGCCAGCGCCGAGCCAAGCCGCCGGCAGCGCGCATAAGTCTCCTGCCAGGTCTGCCGTCTGGCGCCGTGGACCACCGCAACGCGTTTCGGATAGACGTACGCGGCGCGCTCGATGAACGAAAGCGGTGTCAGCGGCGCGTAGTTGGCCGGGTTTTTGCCGAGATCGGTGTCGTAGGGGTTGGGCATCGTTTGCATGGTGCGCGAAGTATATATCTCCGGGCGGGCTGCGCTCACGGCGCCGCACACCGCCGGCTCACCATCCTCGCCCGTCCAACAGAGAACTTGGTCCGTGCCTTGCGTACGGCCGCGTTAGATCAGCTTCCGCCAGACCGTCCCGCCCTTGCTTTCCCTGTCGATCGCCGCGAGCACCTGTTCATGCTCCGCGCGTTCCGCCTCCGTGGCGCGCACGACGATCAGCCTTGAGGCATCGAACGAAACCGCGGCCTGCACCGCGGAAGCCTCCTCCGGCTCCATGACGAGGCTTTCCTGCCCGCGCGTCATGGCGAGATAGATCCCGGACAGGAGCGAAGCATCGAGCAGCGCGCCATGGAGGGTGCGGCGCGTATTGTCCACCGAGTAACGCTCGCAAAGGGCGTCCAGGTTGTTCTTCCTCCCCGGGTGCAATTCGCGCGCCATGGCCAGCGAGTCGACGATCCAGGCGCAGTGCTCACGCAGCCGGCCAAGCCCCGCCATCCCCAACTCGCGGTCGAGGAACTCTTCGTCGAAGCTCGCGTTGTGAATGATCAGCTCACCCCAGCGGATGTAGTCGAGAAACTCGCCCGCGATGTCGGCAAAGCGCGGTTTGTCGGACAGGAATTCCCGTGTCAGCCCGTGAACCCTCGCTGCGCCTTCGTCGATGTCGCGTTCCGGATTGAGGTAACGATGGAAATGATTGTCGGTCGGGCGGCGGTTGACCAGTTCGAGGCAGCCGATCTCGATTACGCGATCGCCCATGCGCGCGTTGAGGCCGGTGGTCTCGGTATCAAGTACGATTTGCCTGCTTGCCACGCGGTACCCCCCTGTTGGCAAGAGCGTCGGCGCGCTCGTTACCGGCATGGCCGGCGTGCCCGCGCACCCAATGCCAGTCGACATGGTGCCCCGCGGCGAGCGTGTCAAGCCGTTTCCACAGGTCGTCGTTCTTCACCGGCTTGCGCCCGGCCGTCCGCCAGCCTTTGCGCTTCCAGCCGTGGATCCACTCCGAGATCCCTTTCTGAACGTATTGGGAATCGGTATACACCGCGACCCGACACTGTCCTCGAAGCGCCTCCAGCCCGCGAATCACCGCCGTGAGTTCCATGCGGTTGTTGGTCGTTTCCGCTTCGCCGCCGAACAATTCCCTTTCCGAAATGCCTGCGCGCAGCAGCACACCCCAGCCGCCGGGACCGGGATTGCCCTTGCACGCACCGTCGGCGTACAACTCGACCATCGGTTCAACCACCGGTGCCCGTGCGCGCGTGTCCATTGGAATTTGTCACCGGCGCGAGCGCGCGAATCCTGGCGCGCTCGCGCCGCCATCCCGGCGCCACCAGGCGCATCCCGTGCACGCGCTTTATGGCGCGCACGACGTACACGGCGCCGGCGATCGGCCACCAGCGCGCGCCGGCTTTTTCCATGAACGCAAAACTGCCGAGCCATTTGGCCTGCGCGAACGGCGGCGCGTAACGGCCGAAGATGCCGCCATTCAGCTCGAAACCGAGCAGCCTGAGCCAGTCTTTGAGGCGCAACAGCCCGATAAACCGGGCGTTCCACGGACAAGCGGCGTCGCGCCACGCGAGCGATTGGCGCGCTCCCCAAAGCGAAAGCGTATTGAATCCTGAAATCACCAGTTGCCCCTCCGGCAGCAACACGCGCTCGGCCTCTCGCAGCACCAGGTGAGGATCGGCGCTGAACTCGAGCACGTGGGGCAGCACGAGCAGGTCGACGCTCGCGTTGGCGAGCGGCAACTGAAGCGGATCGGCGACGAGCGCGGCACCCGGCTCGATCGAGAGGGTGAAACGATACGGAATGCGATTGCTGCGCAGGCAATCGACATCGGCCAGCCCGGCCTGCGCCGCCTTGAAACCGAACACGTCCTCGACGGCGCGGTCGAACTGTTCGAGTTCCCAGTCGATCACATAACGGCCCTGTTCCGTGGCGAGCCAGGGAGAAAGCATTGACTTCTGGCTGCTATCCATGCCCAATTCGGTGCGCCCGCATCGCATATTATGGCGCAATTTCCGGCGCCGCCTCGAGCCCGCGGTGATCGAATCCGCCAACAAGTATCCCGGCGCCCGTGCCCCGGGTCCCGCGCGGGTTTTCGCGGCGATCCGCGGGATGAAGAACAGCTTCTAGGCTACCATCCCTGTTTTCGGGGGGCGGGTGCGGGCAAACTACGCAAGGCTGATGTGCGTCGCAATGACGGTAGTGCTTGGCGCATGCGCCTCGCAACCGCCGACGCCCGCCGCGGAACCGGTGCGCCGCGCGCCTCGGCTCGACTTCAAAATCCTCGAGCCGCGCGCGCAGGACTCCTTGCCGCAGGCCCGCGAAGCGCCGCACGACGCCGGCACACTGCCGCTCGACGCCAGCCGCCTGCCTCCGTTCGACGGCGAGCGGCGCGAAGTGCGCGAACCCTTGCGCGGGGTGGCGAAAGTCGACCGGACGGTGCAGCCGGACGACCTGTGGCAGCGCATCCGCAACGGATTCTCGATGCCCAACCTCGACAACGACCTGGTGCGCGACCGCACGGCGTGGTACGCGGCGCGCCCCGACTACCTGCAGCGGATGTTCGAACGCAGCCGCCGTTACCTGTACCACATCGTCGAAGAGATCGAGAAACGCGGCATGCCCACCGAACTGGCGTTGCTCCCGATGGTGGAGAGCTCGTTCGATCCGATGGCCTACTCTCGCGCGCACGCCTCCGGGCTGTGGCAGTTCATCCCTGGCACGGGCAAGCGTTACGACCTGAAGCAGAACTGGTGGTACGACGGCCGGCGCGACATCGTCGCGTCGACCGACGCGGCGCTCGAATACCTGAAAGACGTCTACGAAATGCACGGCGACTGGCATCTCGCGCTCGCTTCGTACAACTGGGGAGAACATGCGGTGGCACGCGCCATCGGAAAGAACGTGGCTGCACGAAAACCGTCCGACTATTCGAGCCTGACGATGCCCACCGAGACGCGTTATTACGTACCCAAGCTCCAGGCGCTGAAAAACATCATCGCCAGCCCGGAACCCTTCGGCATTTCGCTCGACGCGATCCCGAATCAACCGTACTTCACGACCGTCGAGAAGACCGGCGACATCGACGTGCGTATCGCTGCGAAACTGGCCGAGATGCCGGTGGAGGAGTTCCTTGCGCTGAATCCCGGATTCAACCGGCCGGTCATCCGCACCGACATCGCGTCGCGCATCGTGCTGCCCGCGGACAAGGTCGAGACCTATCACGCGAACCTTCTGAAGCATGATGAATCGCTCGTTTCATGGCAGACGTATGCACCGAAGAGCGGCGAGAACCTCGACGCAATTGCAAGGCGTTTCGGCGTCCCGGTCGCCACGCTCAGGGAAGTCAATGGCATCGGAGCGCGCACGCGCGCAGTTCCGGCGCTGCTGGTGGTGCCTGCGAAAGGTGCAAAGGTCGATCTCGGGCGCATGCCGATGATGTACGCCCCGCCGATCCCGGCGCAGGTGACGCGACAGGCGCCGCGCAGCGTGATTCACACGGTGAAGGCCGGGGAGACGCTCGCCACGATCGCGAGCCGGTATGGCGTCAAGATCGACGATCTGCGCCGCTGGAATGCGCTCGGCCGCCTGGTACCAGGACAGAAACTGCGTGTCCAGAGCGCCACCACGGCACCGCCCAGGCCTTTGAGTGCAAAGAGAAAAGCAATTTCAAAAGGCAAGGCAAAACCGCCGCCGCGCAAGCACCCCTTACGCAAGGCTGGCTGAGCAGCACAGGCCGGGACTATACTTCGCAGTCCCATGTCTCGCGCGCTCGTCAAGGGGGTAGTTTTCCCCCTGGTCTTCCTTTTCGCGTTCGCGTACCTACGCCCGGCGTTCGCAATCGATCCGGTGCTCATGTTTCTGTTCAACGTCGCGCGCGATGCGATCGAAGCGCGCGAGAACGCCAAGCCCGTAGCGCCGGCCCTGGAACCGCAGATCGAGTGGCCCGAGACCTATCCTGGTACGACAGTCACGCCGGGACTGGTCAAGCGATTGATCGACGACTGCTTCGACTACCTTTCAGCCAGTCAGCGCAGCGAACTGTTCCGGCAGTTGAACACGGTGCTGCTCGATCCGAAGAACGCCCTGATGCGCGCACCCCTGATCGAACACTTCGCCGCGCGCGCAGTATCCGTGCGTCAGGCGCGCATCTACCTCGCCGGCCTTTCGACGCTCGACAAGGAAGCCCTCGCCCTGCAGTTCAGGGACGAGCTCGGCACTTTGTCCGAAGACGACCGCGCGCGTTTCATCGATGCGGTTCGCAGCGGCCTGTTGCCGGTGCCGCCCGATCTCAACCGGATGTTTCTCGCGGTACTGCAGCCGGGCTGATCAGGCGACGCCGGCCTCCACCAGCCTGCGGGTGTAGCCGGATTTCGAATTGCCCAGGACCTGCTCGAGCGGCCCGCTCTCGATGACCCGGCCGTCCTTCATCACCATCACGCGGTGTGCCATGGCGCGCACCACATCGACATCATGCGTCACCAGGATGTAACTCAAGCCATACTTGCGCTGCAACCCGCCAAGCAACTGTAGCACCAGCTTTTGCACCGTGACGTCCAGCGCGCTGGTCGGTTCGTCCAGCACCAGCAGCTGCGGCCTCACGATCAAGGCGCGTGCGATCGCGATGCGTTGCCGCTGGCCGCCCGAGAACTCGTGCGGATAGCGATGCAGCAACGGCTCCGCCGCGTCATTCTCGGTCAGGCCGACGTCGTACAACGCCTCGATGACGCGCTCGCGACGCTGCGCGGCGTCGAGCGCCGGTTCGTGTATCTCGAGACCCTCGCCTACGATGGCCTCCAGCGTAAGGCGCGGAGAAAGCGAAGACAGCGGGTCCTGGAACACCACTTGTATCCGCCGGCGCAAAGCGCGCCGCTCCCCGGGGCCGACCGACCACGGCGTGCCGCCGATCCGGATGTCACCGTGAGCCGCCACCAGCCCCAGCACGGCGAGCGCCAGCGTCGTCTTCCCCGAGCCAGACTCTCCGATGACACCCAGGGTTTCGCCAGGCGACAGCTCGAAATCGATGTCCTGCACTGCCATGAACTTTCCCGACCTGAACCATCCGATGATGCCCGGCAGGCGCTTCGGGAATTCCACGCTGATGCCCCGACCTGCCGCGATCAAACCCTCCCCCGCAGAGACGAGCGCGCGCGCCGGCCGGCTGTCGATGAGCTTGCGTGTGTATGGATGCTGCGGCCGGCGCATCACCTGGTCCGTGATTCCCTGCTCGACCAGCCGGCCGCGCTCCATCACCGCCACGTGATCGGCGAATCGGCGGACGAGGTTCAGATCGTGCGTGATCAGGAGCAGCGCCATGCCCGTGTCGGAACGCAACCGGTCGAGCAACTCGAGGATCTGCATGCGCACGGTCAAGTCGAGGGCCGTCGTCGGCTCATCCGCAATCAACAGCTTGGGATCGCATGCGAGCGCCATCGCGATCAACGCGCGCTGCCGCTGGCCGCCCGAGAGCTGATGGGGGTAGCTGTGCACGCGCAGATCCGGATCCGCGATTCCCACGCGGTGCAAGGCGGCCACCGCCGCGGCATGCGCTGGCGCGCCGCGCAGCCCCTTGTGCAACTGCAGGGTCTCGACGATCTGGTCACCGACCGTGTACACCGGGTTGAGCGCGGTCATCGGCTCCTGAAAGATCATGGCGATGTCGCTTCCGCGCAGCTCGTGCAACTCCGCCGCCGAGCACTGCAGCACGTCCTTGCCGCCGAATATCACTTCGCCGCTCAGACGCGCAGCGTCCAGCAGGCGCAGCAACGACAGCGCGGTGACGGTCTTGCCCGATCCCGATTCCCCGACCAGCGCCAGCTTGCCGCCAGCGTCGAGCGAAAACGACACCCGGTCCACCACGCGGCGCGCTCCGAACGCGACGCAGAGCTCCTTCACCTCGAGCAGGCTCACTGCTCGTCCCCTTGCAACAGCTTGCGCGGGTCGAGCGCGTCGCGCAGCGCATCGCCGATCAGGATGAGCAGCAGCAGCGTGACCACCAGTACGCCAAAGGTCGACAGCGAAATCCACCACGCATCCAGGTTGCTCTTGCCCTGGTTGAGCAATTCGCCGAGGCTCGGCGTATCGGGCGGCACCCCGAGGCCCAGAAAGTCCAGGCTGGTCAGTGCGCCGATGGCTCCGGCCATCTCGAAAGGGACAAGGGTGACCACGGGCGTGAGGCTGTTCGGCAGGATGTGGCGGCGCATGATCACCACGTCGCTCTGCCCGAGCGCCCTGGCGGCGCGGACATAGTCCAGAGTCCTGTTCTTGAGAAATTCCGCGCGCACGTAAGCGGCAATGCCGAGCCAGCCGAAAATCGACAGCAGGGCGACGAGCAGCCAGAAGCTCGGCGCGAACAACGACGAGAAAATGATCAGCATGTACAGCGTGGGCATGGCGCTCCAGATCTCGCTGAAGCGCTCCATCGCAATATCGGTCCAGCCAGCGAAGTACCCCTGGATGGCGCCGTAGAACACTCCAAAGGCCGCGCACATCGCGCTCACCAGCAAGGCGAACACCACCGAGATGCGAAAGCCGTACAGCAGCCGTGCCAGCAGATCGCGCCCGCGATCGTCGGTGCCGAGCAGATTCCCCGCGTCCGGCGGGGCCGGGCTGGGCGCCTCAGAGAAGTAATTGATCGTGCTGTGGTGGTAACGGTTGGGCGGAAACCACGCGAAGTTTCCCGGTTTGGCGAAATTCTCCCGGATCAGCGGATCGAGGTAATCGGCCGGTGTCTCGAAATCACCGCCGAAGGTGGTTTCCGGCAGGCTCTGCAGCAGCGGAAAATACCACTGTCCGTCGTAGCGCACGACCAGCGGTTTGTCGTTGGAGAGAACTTCGGCAAGCAGACTGATGCCGAACAGAACGGCGAACAGCAGCAAGCTCGCATAGCCGAGCCGATTGCTGCGAAAGCGGCGCCACGCGCGGCGGGTTGGACTCTGGCGCGACACCGGCCGCGCGGCGAGCGGGGCCGAGGCGGAACCAGCTATCGTCGGCACGTTCATGGCGTCAATCGAAATACGTGACGCGCGGATCGACCCAGAGGTAGCTCAGATCGCGCAGCAAGGTGGTGAACAGGCCGATGATGGTGAACAGGAACAGGCTTCCAAGCACCACCGGATAGTCACGCCGGATCACCGATTCGTAGGACAGCAGGCCCAGCCCGTCGAGCGAGAACAGCGTTTCGATCAGGATCGAGCCGGTAAAAAACGCGCCCACGAACGCGGCCGGAAAACCCGTCATGATCGGGATCATGGCGTTGCGGAACACGTGCCGCCACAGCACGCTGCGCTCGTCCACCCCTTTGGCGCGCGCGGTCAGCACGTATTGCTTGCGGATTTCCTCGAGCACCGAATTCTTGGTCAGGACCGTGATTACGGCGAAACCGCCGAGCACCATCGCAGCGACCGGAAGCGCAATGTGCCAGAGGTAGTCGAGGATCTTCCCCGCGAGGCTCAAATCCTGCCAGTTAAGCGATGTAAGTCCGCGCAGCGGAAACCACTGCACGAACGATCCGCCGGCAAACAGAACGAGGAACACGACCCCCAACACGAAGCTCGGAATCGCATAGCCCATCAGCACGATCAATGTCGTGATCGTGTCGAAGCGCGTGCCGGCGCGCACCGCTTTGGCGATTCCCAGCGGAAGCGAGATGGCATAGACGAAAAAGAACGTCCAGAGGCCCAGGCTGATGGAGACGGGCAGCTTCTCCACGATCAGCGGCCAGACGTCCTTGCTTTGAAAGAAGCTCTTGCCCAGGTCGAAACGCGCGAAGCGGCCCAGCATCTGTATGAAGCGCTCGTGCGCCGGCTTGTCGAAGCCGTAGAGCTTCCTGATCTCCTCGACGCGCGCGGCGTCGACTCCCTGACGGCCGCGGTAGTCACTGCCACTTGCCGCGGGGCCCTCGCCACCTCCCGCATCGCGCCCCCGCAGCTGCGCCACCATCTGCTCGACCGGACCGCCCGGTACGAACTGGATCACGGCAAAGGTGATCAGCAGGATCCCAAACAAAGTGGGAATCATCAACAACAGCCGCTTCAGGACATATGACCACATCGCCGGTTACTCCCGCTTTGTTCGCCACCAGGTGGAAATGACCCAGTCTTCCGCTTCGTAATACTTTGGCGCCACCGCCGGCTGCGCGAACTTTCCCGCGCGGTAGGCCAGCCGATAGGTATTGGAGTAGTACTGCGGAATGACGTAATGGCCATGGCGCAGAACGCGGTCAAGCGCTCGCAGCCGGGCGACGAGTTCGGGCCGCGTGCGGGAAGACACCACGAGGCTGAGCAAGGCGTCCACGGCGGGATCCTTGACCCCGATCAGGTTGTTGGAGCCTTCCGTATCGGCCGATCGCGATCCGAAGCGGTCCAGCAGCTCGCTGCCGGGTGCCTCGCTGCCCGGGACCCGCACGGTAAAAAGATCGAAATCGAACACGTCCAGCCGCTTCTGGATCAGCGCAAAATCCGCCCTGCGGTAATCCCCGCGGATTCCCAGCTTGGCGAGCGCCTGGAAGAAAGGGGTGATCAGGCGTTCTCCGCCGCCGCTGTCGAGGTATTCAAGCGCGAACGCCTCGCCTTTCGCGTTGCGCAGCGCGCCGTCGCGGTAGGTCCATCCCGCCGCCGCCAGCAATTCACGCGCCCGGCGCAGATTGTGTCGCAGGCTGCCGGGCGGTGTTGTCGAATGCGGTTGCGGCACCTCTTCGCTGAAGATCCTGGGGGACAACTTGTCGCGCAGCGGTTTCAGAATCGCGAGCTCGCCGGCTCCGGGCAGGCCGTTTGCCTCGAAATCGCTGGCATTGAAGAAGCCCCGCACGCGCTTGTACGAGTTGTACATCAACCGGCGGTTCATCCATTCGAAATCGAACGCCAAGCCGATGGCTTCGCGTACCCGCGCGTCCTTGAATTTCTCGCGCCGCGTGTTGATCAGAAAGCCCTGAAAATCCCCTGCGTTCCTGAATTCCAGCTCCGCCTTGATCAATTCGCCGGAATCGAACTTCTTCCCGGTGTAGGTACGGGCCCATTCGCGCGCCGAGAAAGTCCGCAGGTAGTCGAACTCGCCCGCCTTGAAGGCCTCGGTCTGGGCGGTGGTGTCCTTGTAAATCTTGTAGGTGATACGATCGAAGTTGTATCGCCCCCGGCGCACGTTGAGATCGCGTGCCCAGTAGTCGCGATCGCGCTCGTAGGTGATGTCGCGGCCTGGGTTCATGCGGCCGATGCGGTACGGGCCGCTGCCGATCGGCGTATCCATCACCACCTGGTCGAAGGGCTTGCCGCCGCCCCAGCTGCGGCTGAACACCGGAAGCCCGCCGACGAGCAAAGGCAGTTCGGCGCTCGCTTTGCTGAACTCGTAGCGGATGCTGCGCGGCCCCGTGACAACCGCCCGCTTGACGTCGCCGAATACCACGCGGTATTGGGGCGCCGCCTGCTTGCTCATCAGCGTATCGAAGCTGTGCTTGACGTCCTCGGCGGTTACCGGAGCACCGTCGTGGAAGCGGGCGGATGGATTCAGGCGGAAAGTGACCGAGAGCATGTCCGCTGCGACTGCGATATCCTGCGCGAGCAGGCCATAGCCCGTCGTCGGTTCGTCCATCGTGCCGGTGAGCAGGGACTCGAAAGTCAATGCACTCAGGCCCGGTGGCGCGGTTCCCTTGAGCGTGAACGGGTTGTATTTGTCGAAAGTGGTAATTCGCAACGGCGGTACCAGCGCGATGTCGCCGCCTTTCGGCGCGCTGGCGTTGGCCCATTCGAAATGGGTGAATCCGGACGGGTACTTGAGTTCGCCGAACTGGCCGTAGCCGTGCGCGGCCCAAGCCGGCGGCGACAGCGCGCCGGCAATCAGCATCAGCCATCCGGTCCGGTTCAACTGCGCCATGCCCGGGGTATCGAGGACAACAGCGTCTTCGTATACGGATGTCGCGGGTTCGAATAGATCTCGTCGGAGTCACCGGCTTCGACAATCTCGCCCTCGCACATCACCGCCACTTCGTCCGCCATGTAGCGGACCACGCACAAATCGTGCGAAATGAAGATGTAGCTCATGCGGTATTCGTCCTGCAGGTCCTGCAGCAGGTTGAGCAGCTGCGCCTGGACCGACACGTCGAGTGCGGACACGGATTCGTCGCAGATCAGCACCTCGGGCTTCATCGTAAGGCAGCGCGCGATCGCGATCCGCTGCCGCTGGCCGCCGGAAAACTCGTGCGGATACCTGCCGAACGAAGCTTGCGGCAGCCCCACTTTTTCCAGCAGATCGCAGGCGAGTACGCGACGCTCCTGATCACCCGCCCCGATGGCATGGATTTTCATCGGCTCGATGAGAATCTGCCCGACGGTGAACCTGGGGTTGAGCGATGCATACGGGTTCTGAAACACAATCTGGATCCGCCGTTTGTAGTTCATCGCCGTCTTCGGCGGCATGGACAGCAGATCCTTGCCCTCGAACAGCGCTTCGCCGCTCGACGCCTTGTGGAGCCGCACGAGCAGAAGTCCCAGCGTGGTCTTCCCCGAGCCGGATTCGCCCACCAGGCCTAGCGTCTTGCCTCGTGCCAGCTTGAACGACGCGTCCTTGACCGCCTTGAATTCCCTCTTCCGGAACAATCCGTCGCGCAACCGGAAACTCTTTGCGAGGTGCCGCACTTCGAGAACGATCTCCTCGTTTCCAAGCAGGCCGCGGGAGCGCTCGGGAACGTCCAATACGCCGGCCGGCGGTCGCCTCGGGAAATCGTCGATCACGGGCAAGCGGCGCGGACGGCGCGCAAGCGGCGGCCGGCACGCGAGCAGCGCCCGGGTATAGGGGTCGCGGGGGGTTTCGAATATCTGCCGCACCGTGCCTTGCTCCCTGATTTCGCCGTCGCGCATGACGACGACATGATCGGCGATTTCCGCGACCAGCGCGAGATCGTGGGTGATGAACAGCATCGACATCTGCCGCCGCCGCTGCAGGCCGGCGATCAGCTCCAGGATCTGCTTTTGCACCGTCGTGTCGAGCCCGGTCGTCGGTTCGTCGGCAATCAGGAGCTTCGGCTCGCAGGCAATCGCCATGGCAATCATCACGCGCTGCTGCTGGCCCCCGGACAGTTCGTACGGGTAAGCGCCGATCCTGGATTCCGGTTGCGGGATGCCCACTTCGCGCAGCAGCTCGATCGCGCGCGCGCGCGCCCGCCTTGCCGGAACCCGCAGCCGCTTCGTCAGCACCTCGCCAAGCTGAAAGCCGACGCTGAATACCGGGTTCAGCGAACTCATCGGTTCCTGAAACACCATCGAGATGCCGGTGCCCCGCAGCGCGCGCAATTCACGCGGCGTGATCTCGAGCAGATTGCGGTCCGCGTAGAAGATGCGACTCCCCGGGCGCACAGTGGCGGTCTCCTCCGGCAGCAGGCCGAGAATCGCGAGTGCGGTCGCGGACTTGCCGCTGCCGGACTCGCCGACCAGCGCAACCGTTCCGCGGCAGGGGATGTCGAAGCTGACACCCCTGACCGCCGTGAGCGTGGTCTTCCGGTCGATGCGGAAATCGATCGCCAGGTCGCGCACCGCGAGCAGAACCGTCGATTCACCGGAGGAAGTCATTTGATCCTGGGGTCCAGAGCGTCGCGCAGCGCGTCCGTGAGCAGGCTGAACGCGGTGACCAGCACGGCCATCGCGGCGGTTGCCGCCGCGAGCTGCCACCATTTGCCGAGGATCAACTCGTTCTGTGCTTCGTTCAGCATGCTGCCCCACGATACGGTATCTACGCCGACGCCGAAGCCGAGAAAGCTCAGCACCACCTCCGACTTGATGAACAGCACGACGTGCAGCGACAGCTGCACCAGCACCACGTGGCTGACGTTGGGAAGAATATGTGCGAACATGCGCCGCGCGTCGGATGCGCCGATCACGTCGGCTGCCCGGACGTACTCGCGCACCTTGTGCTTCATGTACTCGGCGCGGACCAGGCGGAAGATCCCGGTCCAGCCCGTCAGGCCGAGGATCAGGATCACTGTTCCCGTGCCCTTCTGGTTGAGCACCGCCGCAATCGCAAGAATCAGCAGCAGATAGGGAATCGAGGTGAAAACGCTGTAGAACCAGTTGAAGAAATCGTCCACCCATCCACCGTGATATCCGGCCTGAGCGCCGAACAGCGTGCCAAGGAACGCCGCGAGCAAGGCGGCGGCGAGTCCTACCAGCACCGATGTCTGCGTGCCCTTGACTGCCTTTTGCAACACGTCGCGGCCCCATTTGTCGCCGCCGAAGGGAAGCGTGGCCGCCCTCGTTTCGGATGGCGAAATTCCGGCCAGACCCTTCCTGATCTCGGCGATTTCCCCTGCAATCGGATCGGCGATGCCGGAATCGTCCTGCGCCACTTCGGCCCTGGCTTGCGGCGCCGCACCGGCCGGCGCGGCGGAAGACGCGTCCGGCCCCATCGCGCCGGGCGGCGCGTAGCTGACGCCGACTTCCTTCGACCACTCGTCCGCAATCCATCCCATCCCCGAGGCCGCCACCACGGCGAAATAGGCGGCCACCACTATTAGCGAGACCAGACCCACCCGGTCGCGGCAGAAACGCAGCCAGGCGAGCATCCACAGCCCGCGCGATCCCGCATGCGCCCCCGCGGCAAATGCAGCCGCCTGTGCGCTCATTCGAGCTCCACGCGCGGATCGATGGCCTTGTACAGCAGGTCGGCGACGAGGTTCACGATCATGGTGGCAATCGCGACGTAGACGGTCACTGCCTTCAACACCGGAAAATCGCTGCGTTCGACCGCGAGGATGACTTCCCTGCCGATGCCCGGAATGGAGAAGAAGCGCTCGATCAGGAACGCGCCGACCAGCAATCCCGGGAGCTGGATCATCACGTTGGTGACGATCGGTATCGCGGCATTGCGCAGCACGTGCACCCACATCACCCGCGTCTCGCTCAAGCCCTTCGCCCGCGCGGTGCGCACGTAGTCCTGATGCATCTCCTCGAGAAAGAAGCTGCGGTACAGGCGCACGTCCGGCGCGAGTGAAACGATCACGCCCACGATCACCGGAAGAACGCTGTAGCGAAGCAGGTTCTCGCTGAAGTCGTTCCCCCAGCCCTGCACCGGGAACCAGCCGAACTGGTAGGCCAGCACGTACTGGGAGACGATGATGTAGACCAGGATGCTGATCGACTGTCCGACGGTGCATCCGATCATGATCGCGCGGTCGGTGATCGACGCGCGCACATAGGCGACGAGCATCGCCGCCGCCATCGCCAGAATCGTGCTGATCACGAGCAGCGGCACCAGCACCGTCAGCGACGGACCGAGCCGGGTCGCGAGGATCTCCGACACCTTCTCGTTGGTCGACCAGCTGGCGCCGAAATCACCGCTGGCGATCTGCTTGACAAAAATCCAGAGCTGCGCGGTGTACGGCTGGTCCACGCCGAGCTGGCGCCGGATGTTCTCGATCTGCTCCGGATTGGAGACTTTTCCCGCGAGCAGGTAGGCTGGATCGCCGCCGACCCAGCTGAACAGGAAGAACACCAGCAACACGACCCCGATCATGGTCGGAACGAACTGCCAGAGCCGGCGAACGACGTACGCGAGCATTCGCCTATTTCCGCGCTGCGGTATCCAGGTCGATGTACAGCCACTCGGAAAACAGCACCGGGTGCTTCTTGTATCCCGCCACGCGGGGCTGCAGCAGCACATTGCGATAGCGGCTGTCTCCAAGTATCCAGACCGTGTGGACCTCCGCCAGTCGCGCCATCTGCCGGTAGAGCCTGCCGCGCTCCGCACCGTCGGGCATCGAGCGCGATTCCTCGTACAGGCGATCGAATTCCGGCGAGCGGTAACACGCCGAGTTGGTCTGGCCGGTGTTCGGCCCGTAGAGCAGCTGCATGAAATTGTCGCCGTCGGGATAGTCGGCGATCCAGGCGCCGGTACGCATCATCAGCCGGCATTGGTGCCCCAGCCTGTTGAGTTCGGGAAAGCGCTCCTTGTGGATTTCCAGCCGCAGGCCGATCGTGTCGAGCGAACGCTTGACCAGTTCATCGAACTGGCGGTCGCGCTCCGTGGGCATCGACGAGTAGCGGATCACCAGCGGCGCGCCGCCGGGCCGGGTGCGATAGCCGTCGGGTCCTCTCCTGTATCCGAATTTGTCCAGCAGCGCGTTGGCCAGTTGCGGGTCGTAGGGGATGCTGCTGCGGTATCGCGGATCGTGGCCGGCGACACCTGGCGGGATCGGAAACTGCGCGCGCGTCGCCTGGCCCTTGCGGATGATGCGGATTTGATCGTCGACGTTGTACGCCATGGCGATCGCGCGGCGCAGCGCGATCTTCTCCTTGCTGAAGCCCGCCAGTGGGTTCGGCTGGTCGCCGATGTATTCCTGCATGTTGAAGTAGGTGTAGGTAATTTCCGGATCGACGCTGCGATCGAGCCAGATGCCGCGCCTGGCGAATTCGGGCCTCAGCTTGCCGTCGTTCGTCATGAAGGTCGGCGCGACCTCCCACAATTGATACTCGATATCGGTTTCCGCTCGCTGGAACGCGAGCCAGCGGCTCTGGGTCTCGTCCATGATGCTGATTTCCACACTGCCGATCGCCGGCAGCGCCCTGCCCTTCATCCTTGCGACGATCTGCGCGTCCCGTGGATCATCGCCGGCCGAGAAATCCCACACCTTGCCCCGATAACCCGGATTCGCCTCGAGCACGATCTTCGAGGAGCGCGCGTACTTCTTGAGCAGGTAGGGCCCGGTTCCGACTGGGCGGGAATTGGTGTCATCCCCGTACGTCTCGATCGCTTCCCGCGCTACAGCCCCCACCAGCGGAAAAGCGAGCAAGTGGGCAAAATTGAAATCACCTGCGCGCAGCCGGATGCGCAGGGTGTACCTGTCCGGCGCTTCGAGCCCGGCGACTTTGGCATCGTAATCGAACCGGCCGGTCGTTTTTGCCCGCACGGCGATCTCGTCGAGCCCGACAATTTTGCCCTCGAACAGAAACGCGTAGGGAGACCGATTTCTTGGATCGAGGAACCGTTTGATCGAGTACACGTAGTCTTCGGCTGTCAACTCTCGCTTGCCGCCTTTGAAGACCGGATCGGCAGCGAAGTGGATACCCTGCTTGAGCTTTACCGTGTAGGACCTGCCGTGATCGCCAACCACCGGCATGGATTCCGCCACATTCGGTACCAGCCGCGCCGGACGCGCCAGATAGTCGTAGGTCAGCAGTGGTTCGAATATCGCGTCGATCACCTGCCCCGAGTAGACGTCCGAGACCTTCGCCGGATCGAACCCGGTCTCGGCGGTCTGGAATGTGACGCGCAGAACCTTGTTCGGATCGGCACCACCGGACGCGAGCGGCAGGACGAGCGCGAGCAGCACCAACACGCGGAGCATGCGGGAAAGTGTAGCAGGAAGCACCTCCGATATAATCGGCCGCTGCGCAAAGCATGAAACGGATCGGAAGGATCGAAGGGAAGAAGTGAAGCGAGCGCTACTTCTTCTCCAGGTTTTCGGTATTGATATTTATTTTCGCCCGCGACCGCAGGCTGGTCACGTAGGCCTCGTACTGTTGGCTGCCTGCGGCGCGACCCTGGCGCTCGGCGGCAGACTTTACGGCAGGTCCGTCGAGCGGTGCGTCGGTCACCTTCACGACGCGGTAGAGCACGTAGCCCTCGTCGCCTTTGATGGCGCCCGCATAAGCCGGCAGCTTCGATGGATCAACGGCGAGGATCGAGCGCAGCGTCTGCGCATCGAGACCGCCAGGAGTGCGGCGTGACACGCTCAACACCGGACCCCACTTGAGCCCTGTGTCTTCCCCTTTTTGCAGCCTTGCCAGCCTGCCATCGCCATCGGCCTTCGCAAGCTTTGCTGCTTCGCGCCTGAGCAACAGCGCCTCGATATCCGCACGAACCTCCTCGAACTTACGCTGCGCCGCGGGACGATGCTCGAGCACCCGTGCCGCCACCAGGATGTTGGGGGCCACCTCGGTTGCGTCTGCGTTGCGACGGGTCTTGATCGAGTCCGGCGAAAACAGCGCGCCGAGCAACTTCGGGTTCGCGAGCACGCCCTTCGCCTCCGCCGGTGTGCGGCCGATCCAGTCGGTGGTGAACACCTTCAGCTTGAATTTCTCCGCTGCGGGCTGAAGGCTGTCGGACTGCTCGTAGACCAGGTTCGAAAACACCTCCGCAACTTCCGCAAAACGCCGGACCCCCTTTTGCCGGGCCAGATCCGCCGACAATTCCGCGCGCACCTCGTCGAGAGAGCGGGTCTTGCCGGCCTGGATTTCAGTCAGGCGGATGATGTGGAAGCCGAATTCGGATTCGACCACGCCGCTGGTCTGGTTTTCCGCGAGTTTGAATGCTGCGTCCTCGAACGGCTTGACCATCATGCCGCGGCCGAACAGCCCGAGATCGCCGCCTCTCTCGGCCGATCCCGTGTCCTGCGAATGCTTGCGCGCAAGCTCGGCGAACCGCGCCGGAGACTTGCGCACTTCGGCCAGGATCTCGTCCGCCTTGGCGCGAGCGGCCTTGCGGTCCGCCTCCGGAGCGTCCGCGCCCGCCAGAATCAGAATGTGGCTTGCACGCCGTTGCTCGCCCTGGCGGTACTGAACCACGCGCGCTTCATAAGCTGCCGTCAGCTCGGCCTCGGTCGCCGGTTCCTGCGCTCCAAGCTGATCTGCCGACAGCACCACGTACTCCGCCTTGATGCCCTCCGGAGCCACGAAATCCGTGAGACGAGCTTCGTAATGTTTCTTGAGCATCGCCTCGTCGAGCTTTACCTGGGACAGAAAAGCTTGCAGGGAAATCCTGGCTTCGGAGATGTCCCTGGTCTGCTCCTCCAGCGCAGCGAGGCGCCCGGCGACCTGTCGCGACTGGATCGCCCCGCCCGCAATGGAACGGCTGATCTGCTCCATTCTGATCTCGTGGCGGATCCTCTCGACAAACATCTCCTCGCTCAAGCCTTGCGCCCGCAGCAGCATCTTCGCGGTCTCCGCATCGAAGCGGCCGTCCTTCTGGAATGCCTGAATGCCGCCGATCGCGCCGTCGAGCCGTTGCTTGGTCACGACAAGCCGCGCGCGAAGCGCCTCCATGCCGACCACCCTCTGGTCGATCATCGCATCGAGCATGCCCCGTCGCGCTTCGGGGGTGTCGAAGGCTGACGGGTCCGCGCCCGGCCCGAGCAGGCGCCGCAGCCGGTCCTGCTGCTGGCGCAATTCCTCCGAGTACTCGCGCTGTGATATGCCTGCGCCATCGACCGCGGCGACGTCGTCGGCGCTGCGATTCGATCGCGTATAGGCATCGAGCCCGAAGAACGCGAATGGGACGGTAATCAGCCCCAGCATGACCTGGATCAGGCGCTTGTGCTTTTCGACTAGATCGAACATCGGCGAAATGAAAGGGCGAACCTGCGTTCGCCCTTGAAATGTTGGCGGAGTGGACGGGACTCGAACCCGCGACCCCCGGCGTGACAGGCCGGTATTCTAACCAACTGAACTACCACTCCTGATCGTGGTGGGTGCGGAGAGGGTCGAACTCCCGACATCTGCCTTGTAAGGGCAGCGCTCTACCACTGAGCTACGCACCCTCGCACACCCTTGAGCGCCGCGCCGGCGCCGTGCCAGCCTGGCGCTTCGTTAAACATATGAGTTTAGTGCATCCTTCAGCGCTTTTCCAGCGCGAAACTTCGGCAAGCGCGCGGCTTTGATGTCGATGGACTCACCCGTGCGCGGGTTGCGCGCCTTGCGTGCGGCTCGCTCGCTCACGTAGAACGTCCCAAAACCCACGAGCGTCACGCTGTGGCCCCTGTGCAGGCTCGATTTGACCGCGCCGATCATGGCATCCACCGCGCGTTCCGCCGCGGATTTCGATATTTCGGCCGCCTGCGCGATCTGCTCAATCATATCCGCTTTGTTCATCTTGCCTCCCACCCTGTCGGCGTCCCCCGTCCGATGCGCCTTACGGACGAGCCCCCGCAGTTGCTCCCGCCGCCTGGCGGATGTTCAGTGAGTCGTGAGCCCCGTGGCCGCCTTGTCGTCTGCTGGCGCGATCGGCGGTACCGCGACCAACTCGGGAAGCGGTTCCGGCTGCCGTTCGAGTGCAAGTTCGAGCACCTGGTCGATCCACTTGACGGGGGTGATTTCGAGGCGATTCTTCACATTCTCCGGAATCTCCGCCAGGTCCTTCATGTTTTCCTGTGGAATCAACACGGTCTTGATGCCGCCGCGCAACGCCGCGAGCAGCTTTTCCTTCAACCCCCCGATCGCGAGCACCTCGCCTCGCAAAGTGATCTCGCCGGTCATTGCGATGTCCGCGCGCACCGGAATGCCCGAGAGCACCGACACCAGGGCAGTGCACATGCCGATACCGGCGCTGGGCCCGTCCTTGGGCGTGGCGCCCTCCGGCAGGTGAATGTGGATGTCGTTCTTCTGATAGAAATCCTGCTGCACGCCGAGCTTGCGCGAACGGTTGCGTACCACCGAAAGCGCCGCCTGGATCGATTCCTCCATCACTTCACCCAGTTTCCCGGTGGTGATGGTCTTGCCCTTGCCCGGCATCGTCACCGCTTCGATGGTGAGCAGTTCCCCGCCCACCTCGGTCCATGCAAGCCCCGTCACCTGCCCGACCTGGCTCTCCTTCTCGGCGATGCCGAACGTATAGCGGCGCACGCCGCAGAACTTGTCGAGATTGCGCGGGGTGACCTGGATGCGCTTTCCCTTCACCTCGGGATCGTCGGTCATGAGCTGCTTGACCGCTTTGCGGCAGATCTTGGAAATCTCGCGCTCGAGGCTACGCACACCGGCCTCGCGCGTGTAATAGCGCACGATGTCCCGGATCGCGTGCTCCGAAACCTTCAGTTCGCCTTCCCTGAGGCCGTTGTTCTGCATTTGCTTGGGAAGCAGATATTGCACCGCGATGCCGAGCTTCTCGTCCTCGGTGTACCCCGACAGGCGGATCACCTCCATCCGGTCGAGCAGCGCGGGCGGGATGTTGAGCGTGTTCGCCGTGGCGACGAACATGACCTCCGAGAGGTCGTATTCGACCTCGACGTAGTGGTCGGTAAAAGTGTGGTTCTGTTCCGGATCCAGCACCTCGAGCAGCGCCGACGAGGGATCACCGCGCCAGTCCATTCCCATCTTGTCGACTTCGTCGAGCAGGAACAGCGGGTTCTTGACCCCGACCTTGGTCATGTTCTGCAGGATCTTGCCGGGCATCGAGCCGATATAGGTCCGGCGGTGTCCGCGGATCTCGGACTCGTCGCGCACCCCCCCCAGGGACATGCGCACGAATTTGCGGTTGGTGGCCCTCGCCACCGACTGGCCGAGCGATGTCTTGCCCACGCCGGGCGCTCCGACCAGGCACAGGATCGGCGCCTTCATCTTGTCGACCCGGCCCTGCACAGCGAGATATTCGACGATGCGTTCCTTGACTTTTTCAAGGCCGTAGTGGTCCTTGTCCAGGATCGCCAGCGCGGCCTTGAGGTCTCGCGAGATCTTGGACTTTTTCTTCCAGGGCAGGTTGACCAGCGTTTCGATGTAATTGCGCACCACGGTGGCCTCGGCCGACATGGGCGACATGAGTTTGAGTTTTTTCAGCTCGCTCTCGGCCTTCTTGCGGGCGTCCCTGGGCATGTGCGCCTTCTTGATGCGCTTCTCCATCTCCTCGAGGTCGGCGCCTTCCTCGCCCTCACCGAGTTCCTTCTGGATCGCCTTCACCTGCTCGTTGAGGTAGTACTCGCGCTGGCTCTTTTCCATCTGCCGCTTGACTCGCCCGCGTATGCGCTTCTCGACCTGGAGGATGTCGATTTCGGTCTCGAGCTGCGACAGCAGGTGCTCGAGCCTCTGCTTGACGTTGAACATCTCGAGCACCTGCTGTTTCTGCTCGAGCTTGAGTGGCAGGTGTGCGGCAATCGTATCGGCGAGCCTCCCCGCCTCGTCGATGCCGGAGAGCGAGGTCAGGATCTCGGGCGGAATCTTCTTGTTGAGTTTGACGTACTGGTCGAACGCCGAAAGCAGCGCGCGGCGCATCGCCTCGACCTCGGGGACTTCGGCGCCCTCGGCCACCACGGGCTCCGCGTTGGCGACCCAGTGGCTCTTGAGGTCGGTCGGGTCGGAAATGCGCGCCCGGCTGCCGCCCTCCACCAGCACCTTGACCGTTCCGTCGGGGAGCTTGAGCATTTGCAGGATATTCGACACGCACCCGATCTCGTACATGTCCGCCGGAGTGGGATCGTCCTTGGACGCCGACTTCTGCGCCACCAGCAAGATGGACTTGCCGGACTCCATCGCCATTTCCATGGCCTTGATCGACTTGGGCCGCCCGACGAACAGCGGAATCACCATGTGCGGAAACACCACCACATCGCGCAACGGAAGCAGCGGATGCTGGTTGGCGCCAGACGGGATCTGCGGGTGGTCGGACATTTCAGCCTCGATGGGTCAAATTGGTTAAATGCGGTCGCTACCGATAAATTCAATCAGCGTGCCACCAGGTTCAAATCCGCCTGCGCGCGCGGTCCCGGCGGCCGGTTTCACGCCGCGCATTTACGCCGAGCTTCCGGCGACCTTCTGCTGCTCGGAGTAGATCAGGAGCGGCTTGCCGTCGGCCGTGATCATCGCCTCGTCGACCACCACCTTGGTGACGTTCTCGAGCGTCGGAAGTTCGTACATCGTGTCAAGCAGAGCCTGCTCGAGAATCGAGCGCAGTCCGCGCGCGCCGGTCCTGCGCGCGAGCGCCTTGGTCGCCACTGCTCCCAGCGCCCCGGTGCGCAACTCCAGGTCGACGCCCTCCATCTGGAACAGGCGCTGGTATTGTTTGACCAGCGCGTTCTTGGGCTCGGTCAGGATCTGGATCAGCGCCTTCTCGTCGAGTTCCTCGAGCGTCGCGACCACCGGCATGCGCCCCACGAACTCGGGAATCAGGCCGTATTTGATGAGATCTTCGGGCTCGACCGTGCGCAGCACCGCACTGATGTCCTTGCCGCTGCGCTGGCTGCGCACCTCGGCGCCGAAACCGATGCCGGACTTCTCCGAGCGCGCGCGGATGATCTTGTCCAGTCCGTCGAACGCCCCGCCGCAGATGAACAGGATGTTGGTGGTGTCCACCTGCACGAAATCCTGGTTCGGGTGCTTGCGTCCGCCCTGCGGCGGGACCGAAGCGTTGGTGCCTTCGATCAGCTTGAGCAGCGCCTGCTGCACGCCTTCACCGGATACGTCGCGGGTGATCGACGGGTTGTCGCTCTTGCGCGAGATCTTGTCGATTTCATCGATGTAAACGATCCCGCGCTTGGCCTTGTCGACGTCGTACTCGCAGTTCTGCAGCAACTTCTGGATGATGTTCTCGACGTCCTCGCCGACGTACCCCGCCTCCGTCAGCGTCGTCGCATCCGCGATGACGAACGGCACGTTGAGCAGCCGCGCGAGAGTCTGCGCGAGCAGGGTCTTGCCCGAGCCCGTAGGTCCGATCAGCAGGATGTTCGACTTGGCGAGTTCGATCTCGTCGTTCTTCGACAGGTGCTTGAGCCGCTTGTAGTGGTTGTAGACCGCGACCGAGAGAATTTTCTTCGCCTGGTTCTGGCCGATCACGTACTGGTCGAGAATCTGGCGGATTTCGCTCGGCGTCGGCAGGTCCGACTTGGCGCCCTTGCCGCCTTTGTCGGAGGCGGTCTCCTCGCGAATGATGTCGTTGCACAGCTCGATGCACTCGTCGCAGATGAATACCGACGGTCCCGCGATGAGCTTGCGGACCTCGTGCTGGCTCTTGCCGCAGAAAGAGCAGTAGAGCAGTTTTTCGCCAGAGGAGGGTTTGTCCGACATGCGTATCTCCGCCCGATTGCGCCTATTCCTTCGCCGGCGTGCGCGATACCAGCACCTGGTCGACGAGGCCGTACTTCACCGCGTCTTCGGCCGACAGGAAATTGTCGCGGTCGGTATCCCGCGCAATCGTCTCGACCGATTGACCGGTGTGCTTGGCAAGGATCTCGTTGAGCCGCTGGCGGAGATAGAGGATTTCGCGCGCGTGGATTTCGACGTCCGACGCCTGGCCCGAAAACCCGCCCATCGGCTGGTGGATCATCACGCGCGTATTGGGCAGGACGAAGCGTTTTCCCGCGGCGCCCGCGGCCAGCAGCAGCGCGCCCATGCTCGCGGCCTGGCCCACGCACAGCGTGGACACGTCGGGTTTGACGAATTGCATGGTGTCGTAGATCGCAAGACCGGCCGACACCGAGCCACCGGGCGAATTGATGTAGAAGGAGATTTCCTTGTCCGGATTCTCCGATTCCAGAAACAGCAGTTGCGCCACGATCAGGTTCGCGGAGATTTCGTTGACCGGCCCGACCAGGAACACCACCCGCTCCTTCAGCAGCCGCGAGTAGATGTCGTAGGCGCGTTCGCCGCGCCCCGACTTCTCGATCACCATCGGGACGAGTCCCAACCCGCGCGCGGGTTCCATATCCGAGCGCGCGGGTTCCATATCCGAGCGCGCGGGTTCCATATCCGAGCGTGCGGCCCCCGTCACCCCTTGGGGACCACTGAAACGGGACTGCCAGGAAAAATTGCTCACGTGCCGCTTCCCATCAAATCGTCAAAAGCGATCGCCTTGTCGACAACTTTCGCTTTTGACAGCACCCAGTTGACGACATTGTCCTCGAGGGCGAGACCCTCCATTTCAGACAGGCGTTGCGGCTGCATGTAGAACCATTTTACCACCTCGGCGGGGCTCTCGTAGGATGCCGCCTGCTCCTCGATCAGCCTGCGCACCTGGTCCGGCCTGGGCCTCAGATTCTCCTTGTCCGCGAGCTCGGCGATGATCAACCCCAGGGCAACCCGCCGCTTGGCGTTCGTCTCGAACGCCGCCGGATCGATCGGCATCTTTTCCATCTTCAGCCCGCGCGACTCGAACTCCGCCCTTGCGCGCTCCGCCAAACCCTGTGCTTCCATCGCAATCAATGCCTTCGGCAGCTCCATCGGCGTCGCATCATGCAGCGCCTGCAGCGCCTGATTTTTCACGCGCGCCGTCACCCGCTTCTTCACCTCTCGCTCGACGTTCGCGCGCACTTCGGTGCGCATCTTCGCCACATCGCCGTCCGCGACGCCAAGCTTCTTCGCAAACTCGCCATCGAGCGCGGGCAAGCGTGGCTCCTCGACCTTGGAAATGGATAGATCGAAGTCCGCCGTCTTGCCCGCAACGTCCTTCGCCTGATAGCCGTCGGGAAACCGGAGCGTGAAGGACTTCTTCTCGCCGGCGCGCATGCCGGTCGCGGCAGTTTCGAACTCGGGCAGCATGCGGCCTTCGCCCAGCGAGAAGGTGAAATCCGTCCCCTGACCGCCCGGAAAGAGCTCTCCACCGATGCGGCCTTCGAAACTTACCGCCATGCGGTCGCCGGAGCGCGCCTCGCGCTCGACCGGATGAAAGCTCGCGCGCTGCTTGCGCAGGATCTCGATCGTCCTGTCGACCTCCGCGTCACCGATGCTCGCCTGCGGCCGCTCGATCTGCGCGTTCGACACATCGCCGGGCCTGAATTCCGGATAGACCTCGAAGGTTGCGCTGAACTCGAACGCCTTCTCGTCCCCGCCCTGCCTGGGTTCGATGCGCGGCTGACCAGCGACCTTAAGCCTATTTTCGCGCACCACATCCTCAAACGCCTTCTGCACCGTTTCGCCGACCACTTCGTAACGCACGCGCGGGCCATACTGCGCCTGCACCAGCTTGTACGGCACCTTGCCCGGACGAAAACCGTCCATCTTCGCGTTGCGTGCGAGTTTCTTCAGCCGCTCGCCGATCTGCCGCTCGATGTCCTCGGAAGGCACCGACATCGAAACGCGCCGCTCGAGCGCTTCCAGGGTTTCCACGCTAGCCATCCCGTCCGTTCCTCAAGAAATCGCGCTGGTGCGAAGGAGAGGACTCGAACCTCCACGCCGTGAGGCGCTGGAACCTAAATCCAGTGCGTCTACCAATTCCGCCACCCTCGCGCGAAAAGCATTGTTAAAAAACGGATAATTATACCGTAACGAGAACTTCTCCCGCCTCGAACAGACGCGAAAACGCCCTGCTGATCATGACTCCCGACGCGTACTGCCGGCAAAAAGCCGCCGCAGGCGGCTCGTCGCTTTACTACAGTGTCCTGTTCCTGCCGCCGGAGCGCCGGCGCGCCATTACCGCGCTGTACGCCTTTCGCCGGGAACTGGATGAAGTGGTGTCGGAGTCGCACGACGCATCGCTTGCGCAAACCAGGCTCGAATGGTGGCGCGTCGAAGTCGCAAAAATGTTCGCCGGCGAGCCGCAGCACCCGGTAACACGCGCACTCGCGCCCGCACTCGCGCCCTACGGCATCACTGCGTTGCGGCTGACCGAGATCATCGACGGGGTGAAGATGGATCTCGATCAGACGCGATATCTCGATTTTGCTGGTCTCGAGCGCTACTGCCGTCTCGGGTCCGGGGCGGTCGCAGTGCTAACGGCGGGGATCTGCGGCTACCGAGACGAGCGCACCCTCGACTACGCGAACAACCTGGGGGTCGCGTTGCAGCTCGCGAAGATCGTCCGCGACATCGGCGCGGATGCGCGCAACAACCGCATTTACTTGCCGATGGACGAGTTGCGGGATTTTGGCGTTCCCGCCGCCGACCTGTTGAACGCTCGCCACAGCGAGGCCTTTGTGAGGCTGATGCAGTTTCAGGGACACCGCGCTGAAGCCTACTTCGCGAAAGCGCTCGAAGCGCTGCCGGCGCAAGACCGGCGCGCACAGCGCCCGGGGCTGATCATGGCCGCAATCTCGCGCGCGTTGCTGGTCGAGATCGGCCGCGATGATTTTCAGGTCCTCACCCACCGCACCTCGCTCACGCCGGTGCGCAAGTTCTGGATCGCGTGGAAGACATGGGTAACGGCGTGAGAATCGCAATCGTCGGCGCCGGCTACGCAGGCATGGTGGCGGCGGTTGCGCTCGCCGAGAGCGGCGCGGCGCGTCTTGCAGTTGCGGCGACGCAGCCCTCTCACATATGATGTACAGGGTTAACGTACAGGTTCACCGGAGCCTCAATGTCCACTCTCGCCACTACCTACACGCGCGCGCGTGCCGCGCTCGCCGCCCTTTGCGACGAGGTCATCGAGAGCCGCGATGCGGTGATCATTCGCCGGCGTGGCAAGGAAGATGTGGCATTGATCGCCGCCACCGAGCTGCGCAGCCTGCTCGAGACCGCACATCTCACGGCCTCTCCTGCCAACGCGCGGAGGCTGACGCGCGCGTTGCGCGATGCCAAGGCCGGGCGCAACATGACTCGCTTGTCCGCGGGAGCGCTGCGTACCTGGTCCGCGCTGCCGGTGCCGGAGAAGCGCGGTGGCCGACGCAAGCCGTAGCGCGCTGTTTCACCGCCAGTTCCTCGACGACCTGCGTTACTGGATCGAAAACGATCGTGCGGCGGCGCTGCGCACGCTCAATCTCGTGGAAGCGGTGCTGCGCGATCCTTTTGCCGGCGTGGGAAAGCCCGAACCGCTGCGCCACCAGTTCGCCGGCTGCTGGTCGCGGCGCATAACGCGTGAGCATCGCATGGTGTACCGGGTAACGCAGACTTCGATCGAATTCCTGCTTGCGCGATATCACTACGCTTAGCGAAGCAACATGAGTGGGGCAGCCCTCCAAGCGAGCCTCCCTCCTCCCGTCAATCCACACCCCGGCGGTCGCAAATATGAGCGGCCGCGAGCGCTTGCGCGGCTAAAGCTCTAGGAAACGCTCGACCGCCGCCACCGTCCGCGCCGGGTCTTCCTCCTGCGGAACATGCCCGAGCTCGGCGAAAGTGACCCTCTCGCTCCCCGAAATATCCCACTGAAAACGCTCGGCGTCGCCCGGCGGAATCAGGCGGTCGCGGCCACCCCAGAGTATGAGCGTAGGAAGCTTCAATTCGCGGATGCGGTGCGCCTGTGCTCCGAAGTCCGACTGCTCGAAGCGCTGCAACAGCGCGCGCCGGTTTCCTTCACGCAAACTCAATTCGTAGTAGCGATCGACGATTTCCGGGGTCACCCTGCCCGGGTCACCGTAAACATTCTTCACGCTCGCCTCGATCAGACCTCTCGGCAGCAGGAATTCGAACACGCGATTGACGAGTGGCATCCGGGCGACGCGAAATCCAATCGGCACCGACGTCGAAGCCATTGGGTATCCGGCGGAATCCACCAGAATCAGCTTCTCGACGCGGTCCGGCAGGGCGAGCGCCGTTGCCCACGCGACATTTCCGCCGAGCGAGTTGCCTCCGATTGTGAAGTGCTTCACGCCGAGCCGGTCGAGCAATCCGGCGGTCACCTGCACATAACTATCGATCGTGTACCGCCCATCCGGCGCCGGGCCCGTAAGACCGAAACCGGGCAGATCGAACCGTATGACCCTTCTGCGCGCGCTGAGGACCCGCGCCCAGCCATCCCAGGTGTGCAAGCTCGCAGACGTGCCGTGGATCAGTACGATCGGACTCGCGTCATCGCGCGGACCTTCGTCGCGCACATGCAACGTCATGCCGGCGACATCGAGAAACCTGGACGGCGGCCGCGCCCAACGCGCCGTGAGTTCTGCCACCGGCCGGTCCGGCGCCCACGCCGTGGCAATCGCTGCCACGACTACCAGGCCGAGCGCACCGAACACGAAGCACAGAATTTTCATGCGTGAGATTCGGACATCTCAGGTACCACGCGCCTGGGTCCAGAAGCAATCAGGAATCGTTTCAGCGGTATCTACGCGAGTATTGCCGCGACGGCGTAGCGCCTGACGTCGAGCTGGGTGCCCCCTTGGGAGAACTCCTCCGTGGTGCGCAGCGACTCGGCAGCGACCTGGGCGTCCATGTAGCCCTCCCCGCAGTTCGGGCACACCTATGCGGGAACCTCGCGCACTATGACGGTCGACCCTCCGCGCTAAGGTGTCACGGTTGTGAATCTGGGCTGTGTCTCCGCCTGATTGCATACCACGCAGTTCATCGCTTTCTGCTCGTGAACTCATCCTCCCAAAGTGCTGGATAGGGTTCGTACACCGTGACCACGATTTCCTCATCACCCTGCGCATTGTAGGTGGCCACGACATGCAATGGCCGGTCGTCCCGCCAGCCCCGCACCGGCCTGCTCGCGTACGGAGAATCATCCGGATAGGCCGCTATCTCCTTACCTTCAGACAGAATCTTCTGAACCTCAGCCTCCCCAACCGGTGCAAATCTGGGCACTCCTGAGTTATTCGAGAAACGCTGGACCAACATCGCGGTAGCCGGCGCGCCAGATCACTGGCGCCTTTGATTGGCACAAACGTAAGCGTCCGCGAATCCCCGTACTTGACGGCGGGGGCTGCGGAGGAGCTGCGGGGAGATCAGTGCGGCGGAGCGTCGATCAGCCGCCCCGAGCGGGTCAAGGAGCTGCGGGTTTCCAGTTGAAGGGCAGCAGCTCTGCGAGCCGATCGATCCGGTGCGAACCGATACGCGCGAGCACATCCCTGAGATAAACGAAGGGCTCCACGCCATGGATCTTGGCTGTCTCGATCAACGACAGGATGACGGCTGCGGTGTGCCCACCGCGCGCTGAGCCGGCGAACAGCCAATTGTGCCGCCCGACGGCGATTGGACGGATCGCACGCTCGACGGCGTTGTTGTCGGGCGCGAGAATGCCGTTCTCGGTATAACGCGTCAACGCCCTCCAATTCGAGAGTGCATAGCTGAACGCATTGCCCAAGGGGCTCTTGGGCAAGAGCGTTGGAGCATGGCCATCGAGCCAGAGCTTGAAGTCGGCGAGCACCGGCGTCGAGCGCGCTTGGCGAGCATCGCGCTTGCCATCCGGTGGCTGATCCTTGATCTCGGCCTCGACGGCGTAGAGCGCCCGGATGAAATCAAGGGCTTGGTGCGCCAAGCTTGGCGTCTGGTGCGACTTGGCCACCTCGAAGAACTTGCGCCGCACGTGTGCCCAGCAGGCCACCTCCACGATTCGGCCATCGCGGTACAGGGCATCAAACCCTGGATAGGCATCGGCCTGCAGATATCCCGAGTAGCCGCGCAGAAAGCGCATGGGATGCGCACCCTCGCGCGATTCGGTGAACTCGAAGATGACACCGGCGGGGTGCGGTTTCCAACTCCCGCGACTTTGACTGCCATCGCCATCGTCTTCGTCTTCGCGCTTGAATCCGCCACCCCTGTAGACCCACAGGCGCGCGGTGCGTGTCTTGCCACGTCCACGCTCGGCCACGGGCAGCGGGGTGTCGTCGGCACCGATGACTGCGTCGGCGAGCACATGCGCCTTGAGCGGCGCTATCAGGCGCCCGAGCAGATCACCCGCACCCAGCGTCCAATCGCACAGCGTGGCCTTGGCCAGCGTCACGCCGTCACGCTCGAACATGCGCTCTTGGCGATTGAGCGGGAGATGGTCCTGGTACTTCGAGACCAGCACGTGCGCGATCAACCCGGCGCTCGCATTCGATTTGGGCAGCGGCGAGGGCTCGGCCCAGGCGGTGCGCACGGTCGCGGCGCCGTCTTTTTCGCAGCGATACTTCGCGCGCGCGTGCTCGATCACGATCAGCTTGGCCGGGGTGTAGTCGAGGGTCTCGGAGATTTCCTCGCCGATCTTCTGTACCGCGTCGAATTCGCTCTTCTCCTCGGCACTCAAGTCGTAGTCGATGCGCTGGCGCGGCAGGTCCTTGGGCAGAGCGGGCCGGCCGCGTGAGGCCTTGCGTTCGTAGGTGATGGTCTGGCTCGTCTGCGGCGGCATCGGCACCGCGACCGTTTGGCCAAACAGTTCGGCCTGACCCGCAAAGCGTTCTGAACTCGCGCCAAAGTGCATGCGGCGCAGATTGAGAATTTGCTGATGGAGAGATTCCAGTTGCGCGCCAAGCTGCGCGATGCGTTCGGCTTGCGAGGCGATTTGCGCATCACGCTCGGTGATGATCGCCTTCAATGCATGAATGTCCTCGGAGCGCTCGGTGGTGGTGTCGATGACGTTCAGCGCATGCATACGCTGATAACGATCGCGACGCACGATCGGTTGACATTCCACGCCTCTTTCTTTGCCTGTGTTTAGTTGCGCACGCATCGAGCGATGCGCGTGTGATGTCGCCGGTTACATGGCGACGCGTGTGGCGACGCGTGTGGCGCGCGCGCTATGTCACACGCGTGGCGTGTACCGGGGCGAGCCTGCGTGTGCGTGCGAGGTCGATACCTTCGAGGTAGGCGCTCAATTCAGGCATGGTGAGCCCGTGGCGCGCGATCTCCGGTGCACTCGGGTAGCGCCCGCGCTACAGGCGCTTGTACCACAGCGCAAAGCCGTGACGATCCCAGTAGAGGATCTTCACCTTGTCGCGCTTCTTCGACAGAAACACGAACCAGTGTCCGCAAAACGGATCGGCAGCAAACACCGGTTCGACCAGGACGCTCAGGCCGTCAATCGATTTCCTCATGTCCACCGCTTCAGCGCAGACATACGCCCGCACACCGGCGCCGTTTAGCATCGCGTCGAACAGCGTAGTGTCCGGGCGAGCGCGCGTGTGAGTTCGCCCGCAACTGCACCCGAGGCGCGCACTCGCACGCCATTGGGTAGCGCGATTTCAAGCGCCGCTCCGCTCGTCGCGCTCACTCTCGACGCCGGCCGCAACGCCGAGATCGGGATCGGCAGCAATTCCGGGACATGCGTCGCCTGTCGCGACCGGCCCCCGAACTTCACGATCCATTTGCGCAGCATCCACACTGATAAACCACGCTCGGCACAGAACCGCACTTGCGTCCGACCGGAACTTCGCCACTCTTGGATTCGCCCAGACCAAGCGTTCTCGCGTTGCCCACGCTCCCGTGCCCGTCGCCCGTTGTTCGCCATCGTGCGCTCCTCTTCGACAAAGAGCGCACCCTGCTTCAAACTGCGGCTATCGCGCTAGACATCATGTATTGACCTGCCGCACCTCAAGCGACGCGGATTACGCTTGGGGTTTTTCAACCTTCGGCGCAGAGCCGATATTGAGGGGGCAGGTCATGGAAGAGTTTAGCAAGTACGTGGCGCTGGACGTGCATAA
>JACPYS010000047.1 GCA_016195915.1 Betaproteobacteria bacterium
GCGAGCAGCGGCGCGCGCACCGCATCACCCGGCAGCCAGGATTCGAGCAGGTCGAGCAAATCGGCGTCGTTGGGCATATCGCGAGTGAGGCCCGGGTGCGGCCAGTTGGTGCCCCACACGCAGCGATCCGGGCGTTCGTCAGGCAGCGTCCGCACTATGGCGCGCATGTCGTCGTAATGCGGCGGACCCGAGTCGGAGAGCCGGTAGAAGCTGGAAATTTTGGTCCAACAATCTTCGCGTTCCGCGAGAAGTCTGCGGACCACCTTGAAGCCGGGGGCATCGATGCCTTCGCCGCCGCGCACCCGGCCCAAATGATCGAACACCAGCGGCACCGGACAGCGGCGGTAGTGGAATCGTCGAAACCGTAGGGACTGCCGTGCACCTGCATACCGCGTTCCACGCCGAGCGATGCGTGTAGCGCGAGCCAGGCTTCGCGCGTGCAGAGCGGCGGCGAGTACTTGCGCGTCCCGGCGAGCGGATCGCGCTCGAAGCGGTCGAAGATGTGCGCGTGGCAATCGACCATTCCGAAAGGGAGCGGCCGCAGCGGCGCGCGCAGACAGGGGGCGGGCGCCAGGACGTCGGCGTGCTCCGTCACGCCGTCACTCGATCACGATGTTCGCTTCGCGCGCGAGGCTGCGCCATTTCTCGAAATCTGCGCACACGTAGAAACGATAGGAAGACTCAAGCGCCCCGTTTTCGTCCTCGGCCGCCGTGCGCTGCGAGGTTGGCGCGCGCGGGTTCAGGCGATGTCGGGGACCGGGTGATACGTGAGCGGCAGATTCGCGTACCTAGGCCACGCCAGCGCGGGTGCGGGCGGCGCACGCTCGTGCGCCTCCGGCTGCCAGAGTCCCAGGTGCTTCAGAATCGCTCGCTCCACCGCCGGATCCTCGATTCAAGCGCAATCACCCTCATCGGGCCTTGGCACTTGCCGCACACGCGCGGGTCAGCTTCGTAGACTTTGCGGATCAGCCGCGCCCAGGCCAGCTTCGCGCGGCTCGCGTATTCGCCAAGCACTTCGATGACGCCGCTGGCCGTAATCGCCACTGCAGTGGCGCCCTTTGCCTTGCGCGCCCCGCGGCTGCGGCTCGAGTAGCAACCGACGTACCTGACGAGCTGCTCGTAGCGATCCGGAATATGCTTGCAAAACAGCTTGAGCCACTCGGCGCCTGGCATGAGCTGGAAGTCGCGCTTCAGCCCCAGGTGCATCTTCGAGCGGTAGATCACGGTGCCCGAAGCTGCGTCGTAGGTCATCTTGGCAAGCGAGAGCAGCGCGCGCAGCATGTAGCCGGCGAGCTTCTTTCTGCCTTCGGCGCCATCGGCGAGAAAAACCCCGTCGGCGGAGAGAACATGGACGTGGGGGTGAAAGCTCACCAGGTCGCCGAAGGTCTGCACGAACTCGATGAACGCACGCCCGCCAGGCCTGCAGCCATCGCCGCTACATACGCCGCCGCGCATGAAACCTTTCGAAACGTGCGCCAGCAGGAATTCTGCCGAGTTCGATCTACGACCATTGACTTGCCTCCGTCATTTGCGGTTCTGCCGGCGAGATGCCTGAGCGGACTGGATCATGTCGGGCTCGCGTACAAGTCAATTACGAACAGCGAAATATACCGTGTAACGGCTCCCATTCGAAACGGAGCTGCCGTATGAATGGATGTCGAAAGAACTTTCCGCGCTTTCGCTTGAGCTGAGGAACGGGCTCGTGCGATTCAACCGCGAGCAGGCGGGAACGCACCGCCATAAACGTCAAGATCGCCGTCTATTTCCACTGCGGCGGTCTCAATCTCTATCCAACCCGGCTGCCATGACCGGTACGAGAGCCTGATGGATCACAAAAAGAAGGGCAGAACCGCAAGAATTTGAGATTGCAGC
The DNA here is from genome assembly GCA_016195915.1 of Betaproteobacteria bacterium. Lineage (GTDB taxonomy): Bacteria > Pseudomonadota > Gammaproteobacteria > Burkholderiales > SG8-39 > JADGRQ01. The sequence continues at coordinate 1,873 of JACPYS010000047.1, forward strand.
GCATTGCCGCGTTCTGGGACAATGCCGCCGATGACGCCGATGATCGGCTATTGCGGGCGCTAACAAGGAGATGACCATGACCGCGATCGAAGCGACTTTGATCGAGAAGTTGCAACAGCTTACGCCCCAGCGCTTGGCGGAGGTCAAGGATTTCGTCGAGTTTCTTGCCGCTCGCGAGGCGCGCGCCGCCGCCGGTGCGCGCCTCGGCGAATCGCTCGCCAAGCTCGATGCCTTGGGCTTGCCGCCGATCTCCGATGAGGAGATCGAGGCAGAGATTCGGGCCGCCCGCCAGGATCGCGCCGCACGACGCGCCTGACCGTGCGTGTCGTGCTGGATACGAATACGTTGGTTTCCGGGGTGATCTCGCCAAACCGCCCTCCGCGCCGTTTGCTCGATGGAGTCAGAGCGGAAGCGTTCGAACTATGCAGCAGCGCGACGCTGTTGGCCGAGCTGCTCGATGTATTGTCGCGCAAGAAGTTCGCAGCGCGCCTGGCGCAGACCAGCGTAACGCCGCAGGGCATCGTCGCAGAGCTGCGCCGCATGGCCTACATGGTTGCGCCTCAGGAGGTGCCGCGCGTGGTCGAGCACGATGCTGACGACGACCACGTGCTCGCCTGCGCCCTGGCCGGACGGGCCGATCTGATCGTCTCCGGCGACAAGCATTTGCACAGCTTGGGCGGGCAGTACAAGGGTATCCCGATCATCACCGCGGCACAGGCTGCGCAGCAGATCGTGCGATAGACCCACATTCCGGCGATCGGGTCTGAGCGCTTTCTCGTCGATACTCAACGTCCGCCTGTAGAGAGTCTCGGCTTCCGCGAGGGATAAAATCAATCCGAGTCCAAACGCAGAACGCCGCGCGGGCGCGGGACGCGCACGCTAGCGCGCCTCCGACTGCCAGAGGCCCAGGTGCTGCAGAATCGCTCGCACCACCGCCGGATCCTCGATTCAAGCGCAATCACCCTCATCGGGCCTTGGCACTTGCTGCACACGAGCGGGTCAGCTTTGTAGACTTTGCGGATCAGCCGCGCCCCGCGGCTGCGGCTCGAGTACCAACCGACGACAACAGTCTTGCGGCTACCCAACGCCCGCATATCAGCTTGATCGACCGTCGTCTCAGTGTTGCCCGCCGCGTCCCCTATCGGGTTCGCTTCTCCACAACCGTGCCGCGCCGGCAGAACTCCGCTCGCTCTATTGACAGTAGCAAGCCATATCGACGTGAAGGCGCCGCGCGCGGCCCGGGTATTCGGCGGGGAAAACCGTCTCGAGACGCCAGCGGCCCTGCGCGTCGGTGTACTGGTGGCCGCGGTAGCGAATGCCATTGTTGTCGTACTCGCCAAACTCGTCCGCGTGCCAGAAATCCACCAGCGCGTCGGCCATCGGCTTGAAGTACGGGCCGGCCGTCTGGCGCTCGGTCGGCTTGCCGCAGGACAGAGTCAGCGGCGCAGCCTGCCCCCACGCGCCGCTGGCGGCGGCCAACGCTCCAATGAGGACACTTCTGCGCGAGAGCATATAGGCCTTGTATCACACCTTGAAGCGGTAGAGGCGCGCCGCATTCTCCGCGAGCAGCGGCGCGCGCACCGCATCACCCGGCAGCCAGGATTCGAGCAGGTCGAGCAAATCGGCGTCGTTGGGCATATCGCGAGTGAGGCCCGGGTGCGGCCAGTTGGTGCCCCACACGCAGCGATCCGGGCGTTCGTCA
>JACPYS010000045.1 GCA_016195915.1 Betaproteobacteria bacterium
ATAGAAGAGCGCGGGCTCGGGGGAGCCGCCAAACACCTTCATGCACCAGGCGCCAAGCGCAAGAACTGGTACGGCAATCAATGCCGTCACATACGCTGAGGTCCTGGCTTCGATTTTCCAGTTTGAAAGTGGCATGAGCGTCAACGTATGTTGAACCGCATGCTTCGAATGCTAGAAGCATGCATTCGTAGAAGCAAGCGGGTACCGGTAGAAACTGGCTTCTGCCGGCAGGTATCCCCCTATGGAAACTTGTCGCGGTGCGCGAATCAGGCGGAAACCACTCGATCATAGACGTTCGCATACCCGTGCACGAGGATGTTCCGGAACGCAAGCAGAGTTCCGCGATCAGCCGAGCCGCGCGACGGATGTCGAAAAGATATTTCCGCGCTTCAGGCTGCATACAGCAAGGTCTTTTCCTGCTCCACGCGCTCGCGGAAATTCGGGTTGGCGAGACGTGCCGGGGTAACTCGATCTCCCGCGGCAAGCGGACTCTCAAAGCTTGCGGTCGGCAAAGTTTCCCGAGCGTTCGCGCGGCTAAGCAGCCCTCGCTTGTATCGGGATGTGACACGCGATCGTGTGCCCCGGCCCCGCCTGCAACACAGGCGGCGTTTCGGTTTCGCAGATCGCGCCAAGCTTGCGCGGGCAGCGGTGCTGGAAGCGGCAGCCGCGGCCTTGTGCGCCCTGTTCCACCGCGTCACCGCGCAGGCGGATCCTCTGCACTCCGGCGCCGCGCTCGAGACCCGGAATCGCCGAGAGCAGCGCCTCGGTGTAGGGGTGCCAGGGCGGCCGCAGCACCGCATCCACCGGCCCTTCCTCGACGATCGCGCCGCGGAACATCACGGCAACGCGGTCGGCGATATGCGCGATCACCGAGAGGTCGTGCGAGATGAACAGGTACGCCACGCTCAGCCGATCGCGCAGGTCGGCCAGCACATTCAGCACGTAGGCCTGCACCGACACGTCGAGCGCCGAGACGACTTCGTCGCAGACGATGAACTTGGGCGAGGTGGCGAGCGCGCGCGCGATGCCTACGCACTGTTTCTCGCCGCCGGAAAGCTGGTGCGGATAGCGCTGCAGGAAGGCGCTGGACAGGCGCACGACCCAGAACTACGAGATGGAGGTCATGGGGGATTATAGGAATGAGGAGCGCGCGCAGGGCGCACCGCCCGCCGCGCTTATCGCGGCCGGCCCAGCAGCGCCTCGACTTCGGCCAACGGCACCGGCACTTCCTCCTCGATGGTGCTCCAGACGATCCGGTGGTCGATCAGGTCGTATCCGTGAGTAAGCACATTGCGGAAATCTACGATCCGCCGGTGCTTGGTGATGCGGCCCGCCGCGTCGGGATCGTGCAGCGCAAGCCGATTCATGGCTTCGCCGATGATCTCAAAATTGCGCTCGATCGCCTGCCTCAGCAGGCGTTCGCGCCGGTAGTCCGCCAGTGTCTTTCCCAGCGCGACCTCGCGGATGAAGGCTGCGGCGTCCCGGATGTCCTCAAGCAGCTTGGGAGTCTTTGGCTGCATAGACGACCCGCCGCGACTTGTTGACTGCCTCGATGAAGTAGGGGTTTTGCAGGGAACCTGCCGCCACCAGGTCGACGGAGCGGCCGTACAGCGCCTCCAGCGATTCCTTCAGCCCGAAATAACGGTCGAACAGCCGCGAGGAATCGGCGTCGAATTCCACCAGAAAATCGAGGTCGCTGCGCTGCGGATCGAACGCGTCGCCCGTCGCGGAGCCGAACAGTTCCAGTCGCGCCACGCCATAGCGGCGGCAGAGATCCGGAATCCCGGCGGGTTGGAGGTCGAGAATGCTTGCCATGATGGGCGACGATTATGCCACCCGCGGTCGCACCGCGCCGCCGATAGCAATCCGAGCACGCTCCGGAGTTCGCGTGGCTACGCAGCCTTCGCTTCGATCGGGATGTGACACGCGATGGTATGCCCAGGCCCCGCCCGCACGACGGGCGGGGTTTCGGTTTCGCAGATCGCACCGAGTTTGCGCGGGCAGCGGTGCTGGAAGCGGCAGCCGCGGCCCTGTGCGCCCTGTTCCACCGCGTCACCGCGCAGGCGGATCCTCTGCACTCCGGCGCCGCGCTCGAGATCCGGAATCGCGGAGAGCAGCGCCTCGGTATAGGGGTGCCAGGGCGGCCGCAGCACTGCATCCACTGGCCCTTCCTCGACGATCGCGCCGCGGTACATCACGGCAACGCGGTCGGCGATATGCGCAATCACCGAGAGGTCGTGCGAGATGAACAGGTAGGCCACGCTCAGCCGGTCGCGCAGGTCGGCAAGCACGTTCAGCACGTAGGCCTGCACCGACACGTCGAGCGCCGATACCACTTCGTCGCAGACGATGAACTTGGGCGAGGTGGCGAGCGCGCGCGCGATGCCGACGCGCTGTTTCTCGCCACCGGAAAGCTGGTGCGGATAGCGCTGCAGGTAGGCGCTGGACAGGCGTACGGTCTCGAGCAGCTCGACCACGCGCTCGCGCAATTTGTCGCCGCTCGCGAGGCCGTGCAGCGCGAGCGGCCGGCCGACGATCGCCTCGACGGTCTTGCGCGGGTTGAGCGACGAGTCGGGGTTCTGGAAGATGATCTGCGCGGAGCGCGCGCTCTGCCGCGGCGTGCCGCCGTCGATGCCGATCGAACCGCCGCTCGGCTCGATCAGCCCGATCAGCATGCGCCCGAGCGTGGACTTGCCGCAGCCGCTCTCGCCGACCAGGCCGAGCACTTCGCCCGGCGCCACGCTCAGGCTCACGCCATCCACCGCCTGCACGCGCGGCGCCTCGAACTTGAGCGGAAAGCCGCCCGAGAAATCGAGCCGCATGCCGTCGAACAGTCCGCCGAGCTGGAAGGTCTTCGACAACCGGCTCACTTCGACCAGTGCGCGGGCGGACGTATCCGGCGTGTTTCGCGCATCGGGCACGGTCTCCGCGGGCGCCTGCCACGCCGCATCGGCGAGTTCTTCGGCCCGCCAGCAACGCACGCCTGCGGCGAGCACTTGCGTTTCGCTCGCGCAACGTTCAATCGCGAAATGGCAGCGTGGATGGAAGATGCAACCCGGCGGCGGCGCGCTCAGATCCGGAAAACGCCCCGGGATCGGCGCGAGCCGGTGCTTGCGCTCGCGCACGCGCGGCAGCGAAGCGAGCAGGCCCTTGGTATACGGATGGCGCGGCCGCCGCAGCAGCGACTCGGCGCTGCCCGTTTCCACCACGCGTCCGGCATACAGCACGCAAACGTCGTCGCAGATACGCGATACCACGCCGAGGTTGTGCGTGATGTAGAGCATGCTCAGGCCCCGGTCGCGGCGCAGTTGCTCCAGCAGGTCGAGGATCTGCGCCTCGATCGTCACGTCGAGCGCGGTGGTCGGCTCATCGAGCACCAGCAGGTCCGGCTTGCATGCGAGCGCCGTGGCGATCAACGCGCGTTGCTTCATGCCGCCCGAAAGCTGGTGCGGATAGGCGAGCGCAATCTCCTGCGGATTGGCGATGCCGACTTCGGCCAGCAGCCTGCGCACTTCCTCGGCAGCCTCGACTTCGGGCAGGCCCTTGTGCAGAACCAGCGGCTCGGCGATCTGCCTGCCGACGGGAATCGCCGGATTGAGCGAGCCGAACGGATCCTGGAACACGATGCTGATGCGATTTCCCCGCAGCGCGCGCCGCTCGGCATCCGGCAGCGAAAAAAGCGAGGCCCCCTGGAACAGCGCTTCGCCGCGCTCGATCCTCGCCTCCGGCGCCAGCAGGCCGAGCACTGCAAGCGCCGTCGTGCTCTTGCCGGAGCCCGATTCACCCACTATGCCGAGTGCGCGTCCGGCGCCGACCTCGAAGGAGACGTCTTCCAGCGCGTGCAGCCACCCGAGCGCCGCCGGATACGCCACCGACAGCCCCGACACGGCGAGCACGGGAACGCTCATCCCCGTCCCCGCTTGAGCCGCGGGTCGAGAATCTCGCGCAGACCGTCGCCGATCAGATTGACCGCGATGACCGTGATGCAGAGCACCACGCCCGGCGCGATCGCCACCCACGGCGCCTCGGCGATGAAAGGGCGCGCCTCGGCGATCATCAGGCCCCAGTCCGATGCCGGCGGGTGTACGCCGAGGCCGAGGAAGCTCAGCGCGGCGCCGAGCATGATGGCAAAAGTGATCCGCAGCGCCGATTCGACGATGATCGGCGGCCATGCGTTGGGCAGGATCTCGGCGCCGAGGATGTACCACGCGCGCTCGCCGCGCGCGCGCGCGGCCAGCACGAATTCCTCGGATGCGATCTCGAGCGTGACCGCGCGCGTGAGGCGCACCATGATCGGCACGTAGATGATGCCCACTGCGATCGCGGTCTTCCACGGATTCGGCGGCGTCATCGACAGGATCAGGATGCCCATCAGGATCGGCGGCACCGAAATCACGAGGTCGATGAGGCGCATGATCGCTTCGTCGACGCGCCCGCCGTAGTAGCCGGCCGCAAGCCCGAGCGGAACGCCCGCGAGCAGGCAGAACAGCGTCGCGCCGAGACCCATCAGCAGCGACAGCCGCGCGCCGAAGAGCAGCCGCGAAAGCACGTCGCGGCCGAACTCGTCGGTGCCGAACCAGTGCGTGGCACCGGGCGGCAGGAACCGCGCCATAATGTTCATCTCGTCGAAGGGAAACGGCGCGATAGCGGGGCCGAGCAGCGCGCACGCCGCGATCACGGCGAAGGTGCCGCTTCCCGCGACGAGGCTAGCGGGCCACCGCATTGCCGTAGCGGATGCGCGGGTTGAAGAACGCGTACAGCAGGTCGGCGGCGAGGTTCGCCATCGCGTAGACGGCGGTCACCGTGAGGATGCCGGCCTGCACCATCGGAATGTCCTTCTGCTCGATCGAGAAGATCAGCAGGCGGCCCAGCCCGGGGTAGGAGAACACCGTTTCGACCACGACGATGCCGCCCATCAGCATGCCGACGTCGATGGCGAGCACGGTGATGGTCGGCACCAGCGCGTTGCGCAGAGCGTGGCGCCGGATGACGAGCGCCTCGGGCAGGCCCTTGGCGCGCGCCGCGATCACGTATTGCGACTGCATGGTCTCGATCATGCTCGAGCGCGTGAGACGCGAGACGTGCGCGACCAATCCCGACACCAGGGTCGCTACCGGCAGCACGAGGTGCTGCAGCCAGGTCCCGAATCCGTCGGACATCGGCGCGTAGCCGGTGGCCGGGAACCAGCCCAGATACCCGGCAAACAGCAGGATCACGATGATGGCCCAGAAGAATTCGGGCACCGAGATGAAGAAGTAGGTGCCGATGGAAACCGCGTGGTCTGCCGCGGTGCCCTTGCGCACCGCTGAGTACACCCCGAGGAAGATGCCGATCGCGGCCACCAGCACGATGGAAACGCCGGCAAGCACCGCGGAGCGCAGGATCGCGTCCTCGATCAGCGGGCCGATCGGCCGGTCCATCATCATCGACACGCCAAGGTCGCCGCGCAGCAGCGCGGCGGCCCAGCGCAGGTACTGCACGTGCACCGGATCGTCCAGCCCGAGCCGTCCGCGCACCGCGCGGATCTGTTCGTCGGTGGCGAACTGCCCGACGATCATCTGCGCGACGTCGCCGGGCATCACCTGCGTCGCCCAGAAAATGAGCACCGACATCACCGCCAGGATCACGGCGATGTAGGCGAGGCGCTTGAACGTATAGAGCAGCATGGGCCGTGCCCAGGCCGGAGGCTACGCCGGGACCCGCACCGGCGTCTTGCGCAACATCACTCGAGCGTGGTGTTGCGCAGGTCGAGCCAGAGGTACGAGTGGGTGCGGAAGCCCTTCACGTTCTTGCGGTAGGCGTTGGCGAAATTCATCACGTAGGCGATCACGCCCGGCACGTCCTCCACCGCGTACTGCTGGAAGGTCTGGTAGAGCTTCGCCAGTTCCTTCTCGTCCGTGGTGCCTCGCGCCTTGTCGAGCAGCTCGTCGACGCGCTTGGAGCTGAAGTGCCACATGCGCGTGTTCCAGGAGCCGGTAGTGTGGTACCAGGGATAGGTCGCGGTATCGAGCGTCGGGCGCGTGAAGTAGCCGTCCATGTAGAAAGGCGATTTGCCGGAGACTTCGGTCTGGAAGCGGTTGTACGGCATGCGCACCACCTCGACCTGGATGTTCACCTGCTTGAGCATGTACTGGACGGCGATCGCCATGCGCTCGCGCGTCGGCCGGCCGACGGGGACGTGGAGGATGACGGGAAAGCCGTTTGGATAGCCGGCTTCCGCCAGCAGTTTCTTTGCCTGCGGGACGTCGGGTTTGAGGCTCAGCTGCTTGTTGAAGTACGGGTGAATCGGCGAAATCGGCGAATGCGTCGGCGCGCCGTGGCCGAACGCGGAGAACTGCGCGAGTTGCGCCTTGTCGAGCGCGAGCAGCACGGCGCGGCGCACGCGCACGTCGTCGAAGGGCTTGGTCGTGTTGCCGATTACGATGCCGTCCCAGGTCGAGGTCGGCACCTCGTCCACCGTCAGAACCTTGCTCGTCTTGAGCTTGTCGATCGATTCGAGCGGCAGGTTCCACACCAGGTCGACGCTGCCCGACTCGATCGCGGCGACGCGCGCCGCATTCTCCGGCATGATGCGGAACACCACGCCATCGAGCTTCGGCAGCCCTTTCTCGAAGTATTCGGTGTGCTTGACGAGTTCCAGCTTGTCGCCGGGCGTGTAGGACTTGAACTTGAAAGGCCCGGTGCCGCTCGGCTCCGTCGAGAGCTTGTCGAGGCGGTCGGCGGGAACGATCTTCATCTGCCGCTCGACCATCAGCTGGGCGAAGCCGGCATACGGGATTTTCAGCTTGAAGCGCACGGTGTACTTGTCCACGGCCTCGAAGGTCTCGACCAGGTCCATGTGCGTGCGGGCGCTCGAGCCGGTCTTCGGATCGGCGATCAGCTTGAACGTGGTGATGACATCGTTCGCATCGAGTTCCTTGCCGTGGTGGAACCTGACGCCCTTCCTCAGGTAGAAGGTCCAGGTTTTCAGATCGTCGCTCGATTCCCAGCGCTCCGCGAGGTCGCCGTAGAACTTCAGGTTCTGGTCTATTCCAACCAGGCCGCTGAACGCAAGCACGTTGTAGATGTACTCCTCGCCGATGGTGGCCTTGGCGGGGAAGAGCTGGTTGAGGCTCGCATTGAGCGTCGCGCGCAAGGTGCCCTTTGCCTGCGCGCCGAACGAAACGGCGGCGGCCACGGCCGCCAGCAACGCGATGCGGATGATGCGCTTGTTCATGACCATTCCTCCCTGTACGCGGTTGATCAGGCGGGACCGGGCACGGCGTCCGGATTGACCGCGCGTTCCACGTAGAGCCGCATCTGTGGTTCGTAAATCTCCCACAGCCAGCGCAACTGCACCAGTGGCTGAGGATCGTAGTCGACGCGCAGGTCGACCAGCGGGAAACTCTCCCGCTCCACGACCAGGAGTGCCGCCGACTTGATCTGTCTCAACTCCCCGCCCGCAGCGTAACCCGCTTCCATGGCGCGTACCAGTCGTTCCGCAAGCTGCAGCTGCGGATCCGCCTCGAAGGCCGCGACCATGGCGCGCGTGACTTCGGTGCTGCGGATGATGTTGCCGGCGGCTATGCATCCCGCACCGGAGTGCGCCGAATGCACCGAAGTGATGCGATCGCCGTGGAACGTGGCCGTATTGCCCTCCCGGTCTACGACCGCGAGCTGGCGCCAGCCGATGGCGGTGACGCCTGCGGTGAGGCGATCGATCACGGCCTGCGCGGGCAATCCCTGTTCGAGGAAATCCAGGCCGCGCGGCCCGAGGCGCGGATCGGTACGATGCTGGGTCAGCACCGCGCCAACGCCTGCGCGCGCGTACGCGCAGCGGCTGCCGACCGCGATGCTGGATGTCGTCACCGCCGCGCCGAACATTCCGGTGCGCGGGCATTTCGCTGCGATGGAGTAGGTCATGGCGGAGTGGCGTTAGGATAGCAGCACGCCGTCTCCGGGAGTTCCGTGATGCCGCACCAGCGCCTGCGCAAGTTCAATACCCGCAATGTCTATCGCAACGTGTCGATCGACAACGACATGTGCATGGTGGTGAAGGCCGGGCGGCACATTTTTCTGCGCGGGCAGACCGGGTTCGACCTCGAGGGCGGTTTTGTCGGGGTCGGCGACGCGGCAGCGCAGGCCGAGCAGGCGATGCGGAATGTCAAGGTGCTGCTCGAGGAGGCGGGTGCGAAGCTCGAGCACATCTGCAAGATCACGACTTACATTACGGACCGCGGCTACCGGGAGGCGGTCTACAACGTCATCGGGCGGCACCTGCGCGGTGTATACCCCTGCGGCACGGGCCTGATCGTGCGGGGGCTGGCGCTGCCGGAGATGCTGGTCGAAATCGATATCGATGCGGTGATTCCGGAGGATGAGTCCGAGGCGGGGTGATGCGCGGGCGGACGGTAGCTCAGGCCCACCCGGTGTTGGAAACGCGTGGTGGAAGTGATAGTATTACCGAGTAATACACGGAGGCAGGGATGGAAATCACATCGGTTACCAGCAAGGGGCAGGTCACGATTCCGAAGGAAGTCCGGCAGCAGTTGGGCATTCGGCAGGGCAGCCGCATCGAGTTCGCGCTGGTCGGCGATCATGTCGAAATGCGTGTCAGGAGTTCACCGTCCGGCGAACCGGGTAGCGGATTCGGCATGCTGAAAAGTCGCCGCGCCGCCGTGCCAGCGGACTTCGATCCGGCGACGCTGCTCAAACGATGATTGGCCTCGACACCAACGTCCTTGCCCGCTACTACATCGAGGACAAGACGGATGCCGAGGCAGAGCGCCAGCGGAAGGCCGCGCGGCGCCTGATCGACTCCGGCCAGCCGCTGATGGTGTGCAAGACGGTGATGTTGGAACTCGAATGGGTCATGCGCGGCTACTACGGCTTTACGCAGGACGAAGTGGTTTCTGTTCTGCGGCGGGTGCTCGGGTTGCCGCATGTCTTGATCGAAGACCGCAGCACGATCGAACAGGCGCTGTCGCACTGCGACGCGGGAATCGAACTCGCCGACGCGCTGCATCACGCGAGCTACCGAACCTGCGTCAGCATGGCGTCATTCGACGATCGAAAGTTTGTTCGCCGCGCAAAGAAGCTGGGTCTGGCTCCGAAGTTGGTGGTGCCGGCTTAGCAGGTCAGGTGCCGCGCGATGCGCCGACTCAGCGCGGCGCGGGCTTTGACAGATACTCCTTCGACTGCACCTCGCCCTTGAGGGGCGTGACCCTGTCGGGATCGAAGCGGATCATCAGGTAGTTGATGTGATCGTCGATCTTCGTGAACCAGTGGCCCGTGCCCGCCGGAATGACCACGACGTCTCCAGCCTTGATCTGATGCGCCACGCCGTTGCGGATATCCGAGCCGTTGTTCCCCGGCCCGTTGAACTCGACAACTGTGCGCTGCGTCGCGGGACGCCGCTGCCGGTTGACGATATCCGGGCCCAGGACCAGCGTCGCCGATCCGGAAATGACGTGATAGACCTCGCTGACCTGGTCATGTTCGGCGACCGAGTCGGGACGCGGCTTGTCCAGCTTGCCGCGGTAGACCATGCCGATGCCGACATGCGCTTTCCCGATGTCGATATCCCGTACCTGCTGATCGACGAGCCGCTCGGCCATCGCCTTCTTCGTATAGGCGTCGAGCTCCGAGAGGGGGATGAGTGTGCCCGGACACATGTTGCAGGTCGGCTGCGGATCGGTGGGGTTGACTTTGTCTTGTGCCATCGGTTCAGCAGGGAAACACGCGGCCGCTACAAGTACTGACAAGAAGATCTTCTTCATGTGCACCTCTTCAATGTTTTCGTGAATCGACGGTGTCTCACTTGCAGCGCAAGTTGCCCCCATCGAGCACGATCGGTTTGGTGCAATCCTGCTCGCTGATCTTTCGTGATGGATCGAGCTCGGGCACCGCGCCATGATACCCGGCATACCTTCCGCCCCCGCCCGTCGTCGTGCTTGCTCCCCTGCCTCCCGAAGCAGGCGTAACTGGGGTCGTTCGGGTGGTGCCGCTCATCATTGCGGTTGAAGCCCCGGATGACGATGCGCGACCCTTGCCTGCACTGAACGCAGTGGGCGCTACGGCGAAGGCGAGGATGACGGCCAGAAACTCGGTACGGCCGACCATGAGACGATCCCGGGACCAGGTCATGAAGGCGCTCACAATCACGCAGGCAGCGAACCCCGCACCGCGGTTAAGTGCGATGACCTCCAGCGAGGAGTTAGCCTGATGCACCCTCGGTGGGTGAAGGCGAGCCCTCGTTCCCAGTTCCTTGGGCTTCCGGATTCGGGGCAACGTCCGTCTCCGCCGCCGGGGCAGGTGGCGCTGCGGGCGCGACGACTGTGGCCGAAGCCGGCGGTGCGGCCGGTGGTGAGATCCGAGCGGCCGGCTTCTTCTTCTGCGGCTTCGGTTTCGCGGGCGCGGGGGCGGCCGCCTTGGGTTTCGGCCTTCTCCGGATCGCGGGTTTCTTCTTCGCTGGTTTATTTGCCGCGGCGGCTACCTTCCCGGCACCCGCAGGCTTCATCCGCGGAGCGGGCGCTGCCTTCGTCGCCGCAGCTTTCGTTCCGGCGGGTCTTGCACGCTTGCGCTTTCGCTTCGCAGGCTTCGCCTTCACGACCTTCTCCGCAGGCGCAGCTGCCGATTCCTGCCCGGCCGCCGCCTGGGTCTTGTTCGCTGTTTCCTGGGCAGCCCTCTCGGCTCGCTTCGCCTCTCTTCTCGCTTCCTTGGCCGCCTTCTTTTCAGCCTTCCTCGCCCGCTTTTCGGCCTTCCGGGCAGCCTTGAGCGCCGCTTTCTCGGCCTTCTTCGCCGCTTTCTTTTCCGCTTTCGATTTCTTTGCCATGCTCGACCCCCCATCTAAGTCGTCGTCACTTTATACCCCAAACAGGAAATCCTGTTGTTGACGCGTGTCGCTGTTGTTGCGTGCCGAGCGGAGATAGTGAGTTTCGCGCGGCGAGTGCGTTTGCCCGACTTCCACGGGTACTGCGAATCTCCTCGGGTTCACCGTCCCGCGCTCGGTGCTGCTGCGAGAGAGTGAAGTGATCCGTTGACGTTTTGATCGCCGGCGCGGGGGGCGCTGGTGGTAACGTCGAACGCGGGTGAGTTCGAACGGGTGAGCAGATTGCTGGTCGAGGATTGGCGGTGAAGATTGTTTCAAGGCAGTATGATTTGTCCCTGCCAAGGGAGAGTGCAATGCCGAATCGATTGTCGCTTGTCGCCGCAATTTTCCTCATCTCGCTGCTCGCGGGCGTCGAGCCGGCGATTGCCGAGGTCACGCGCCTCGAAATCGCTTCCAAACAGCCCTACGGATCGTTCAGCGGCGGCGATTACGTCATCTGGCAGGGCAAGGTCCACGGCGATCTTTCTCCGCAGGAGCCTATACCGGGGATCGATCGCGCGGTGCGAAACGCACGCGGCCGCGTAGATTACGCGGCGCGCATCGTTCTCATCATGCCGGGCGAGAAAGGCCGCGGCAATGGCACGCTGCTGGTCGACGTGCCCAACCGCGGGCGCGCGTACGCGCAAGCGCTCTACAACTCTCCGCGCGACGAGCCGTTTCAGTCGGGGACCTTCGAACAGGGGATCGGCTTCCTGCAGGACAACGGTTACAGCGTCGCCGAGGTGTACTGGGAACTCGGACAGGGCGCCGAGTTGCCGTCCTTCGTCGATGCCGACGGCAGGAAGCGTCTCATCGAGGGCGCGGGTTTCGCAATCATGCGCGACGCGGCGGATTTCCTTGCGCACGCTCCGGGCGACGCGTCGGGTAATCCGAACCCCCTCAAGGGCAGCGTGAACCGCGTGATCGCGAGCGGCAAGTCGCAGACCGGCCGGTTCCTGAAGACCTTCCTGTTGAACGGCTTCAACAGGGCTGGTGGGCGGCGCGTGTTCGACGGCATGCACGTGTTCGTGTCCGGCGCCGGACTGCTGCCGATCCTGCAGACGGGCACCGGTCCGGAGTCGAGCGGCAACCTCACGCCCAACTTCGACAATCCGGAATTCCGCGGCGTACACGAAGATCCGCTGACGATCGGCGACATCGTCGCCAGGGTGGAGGCGCGCGGCGAGGTGCCGCCGAAGATGATCCTGTTCAACACGGTGACCGACTACTACTCGCTGCGCGCTTCGCTGGGGCGCACCGGTGCGTCCGGCACCATCGAGCGGCCGATTCCAGCGAACGTGCGCATGTACGACATCGCCGGCGCCTCGCACGTACTCGTCGCGAAGCCGCCGGTAGGTTGCAGCTTGCCGCAGGGCCGCCTCGACTGGACGCCGGTGTCGCGCGCGGCGTTGCTGCGCCTGGACGCCTGGGTCGCCCTCAACGCCGAGCCGCCCGCGAACGTGCTGATGCCGCTCGAGCCCGCGGGGACGGAGCCGCCCGCATTGCGCGCCCCGGCACACCTGCCGGGGGCCGTGATCCAGGTACCGCAGCGCGACGCCGACGGCAACGCGGTGGGTGGCGTGCGCCTGCCCGATCTCGCAGTGCCGCTGGGTACGCACGGCGGACAGAACCGGCCGCAGATCCCTGGCTGCTCGCTCGTTGGCTCCTACACCGCGTTCGCCGCGACCAGGGCGCAGCGCGAATCCTCGGGCGACGCCCGCCTGTCGATTGCCGAGCGCTACCGCAACCGCGACGATTACGTGAATCGCATTCGCGTTGCCGCGATGGAACTGATCGATGGCGGGTTCCTGTTGCCCGCGGACGCGGCGGTCATCGTCCAGGCCGCTGCCTCGCATCCCGCGTTCGGGGCGCCGGCAGCGAATCCCGCGCCGCGCTGAAGCGAGACAAGCCGAGCGTGGCGCGTTGCGCGTCGCGGAGCCCAGCCGACGGGCCCGGATCATCGCGTCGTTCAAGCAAGGAGGACGCTGTTTTGCTCTCCCATTCGCGCGCATGCACGAATCGACCGCTGCTCGTCATAGCCAACAAGCTTCATGCATCGTGGTCGTTGCGGGCGTGATTTATGATGTGTGCTTTCGGCTTGTCCTTCGACGAGATAGTGATATCCATCGATCAGGATTACAGCAAAGCTCTCATCCTCGACTACTCGCCCTCGGGACGTGTTCCGGTTCTTATCGATGGCGACGTCACGGCGTCAGTTTGAAACACGACGCGTGAGCCCAGACATCACCCCGTTACTCGCCAAGTGGGTCGCCCGCGCGCCGCGGATACGTCGCGAACGCGTGCTCGCTGTGGCAAAGTCCGCGATCAAGGACGTCGTCGCATGCATGATCGCGGGCGCGCAGGACGAAGCCACGCTACGCGTGGCGCGCGCAGCCCGCCAATGGGGCAGGGGGTCTTGTTCCGTCGTAGGCCAGGCGGCCACGCTTTCCGCGCCCGCGGCCGCTCTGGTGAACGGTACAGCGGCACACGCGCTCGACTACGACGACAACTTCCATCCGATGGCCGGGCACGCGACCGCGGTACTCGCACCTGCGATTTTCGCGGCCGCGGAGGCACAGGGCGCGTCGGGGCACGCAGTGCTCGATGCCTATGTCGTCGGGCTCGAGGTGCAGGCGCGCATCGGCGAAGGAGTGAACCTCGTTCACTACGAGCGCGGCTGGCATTCGACTTCCACCATCGGCACGTTCGGCGCCGCGGCCGCCTGCGCGCGGTTGCTTGGGCTCGACGCACAGGGCGTCTGTGCCGCGCTCAGTCTCGCGTTCAGCATGGCGGGCGGATCGAAGCTGCAGTTCGGCACCATGGCGAAGCCGATGCACGCGGGGCTCGCCGCGCAGCATGGCGTGATGGCTGCCGATCTCGCCGCGGCGGGCGTCAAGGGAATCGCCGAGCCGCTGGAAGGCGCATGGGGATTTCGGGAATTGTTTGCGGGGGCCTCGTCGCCCGGCTTTGGCGCGCGGCCGGTCCGCTCGCCGCTCGCCATCGAACGCTACGGACTCAAGCTGAAGATTCATCCTTGTTGCGCGAGCGCGCACTGTGCGATCGATGCGTTGCTCGCGCTGCGTACCGAGCACGGTTTCTCGGCCGCCGAGGTCGAGCGCGTCGAGGTGCTGGTGAATCGCATGAGCTACGACAATCTGATGTACCCGGCCCCGCGTACTGAACTCGAGGCGCGCTTCAGCATGCACTGGTGTATTGCAGTTGCGCTGCTGCAGGGGCGCCTGGGACTCGCGGACTTTTCAGCCGAGGCGCTCGGGCGCAAAGAGATCCGCGCCTGGCTGCCGCGCATCACGATGCGGCATACCGCCCCGGGACGCGAGCACCCGCTGATGGACAACGGGCGCGAGCCCGCTTCGGTGTCGGCGCTGTTGAAGCACGGGCGCAGGCTGGAACGCTATGCGCAGCACGCGAAGGGGACACTGCAGGCGCCCGCCACCGCGGCGGAGCTCGAGGCGAAATTCGCCGATTGCGCCGGAAACCGCCCCGCCCTGAGCGCAATGCTCGAGCGCTTCGAGAAGCTGCCGGACTTGCGCGGCTTCATGCGTGCGCTCAGTAGGGGCGCACCACCTCAACGTCGACCCGGTGTCGATCCTATGTTGTCAGGTGTGAAGTGATCGCAGTGCCAAGTCGGGTGCTGTCGAGACGATCTTCAATAACGCAGCCGCTGGACCGGTAGGATTGCGCCGATGCTGCTCCCAATTTTGCAGCGTTTTGATGCTGACGCGCATCAGGCAGGAAAATTCACTTTGTGAAAGTCCGATATGCTCGCGTACAACCTTGACATCGGGAGCCGACACTTTAAAGCGACGCGACGCTTTCGCCTTCCCAGAGGCGATATTCTTCGCTTCTTTAAGACTTCCAACGAGATCATCAAAAAGTGCTTTGCCCAATGTCATAACTCCTTCACCAGTTTCCGCAGAATCGCGGTTTCCTTGTCCGTCAGATCGTCCTTCTTCGATTTCGAGTAAATCAACAGCGTGTAGATAAGGTGCTTATCCTCGATCCAGCTATCTGGCATGCGCGGCCTCATGCGTGCCCTCAGGACGAGCGCACCACCTCGACGTCGACCTCCATCAGCATCTCGGGCCGCGCGAGGCCGTCGACGATGACTTCGCTGTAGGCGGGATGAATGCCGCGCAGGTGCCGGCCCAGCACGTTCATCACGGGCTCGAGGTACGCGCGATCGGTCACCCAGACCTTGACCTTGCAGATGTCCTCCATCTTCGCGCCGACTTCCTCGAGCAGTTGCCGCACGTTTTTCATTGCCTGGCCGGCCTGCGCCGCAGGGTCGCCCGGTCCGACCAGCTTGCGCTCGGTAGGATGGATGGTGTAGCCGACCTGCCCGCGCACGAAAATGCGCTCTCGGGAGACGACCGCGCTGCACATATCGGACTGGATGTTGCGTTCCGCGTGCTGATCGCGGACATTGTGCGGGCGGTGGCGCTGATGTGGCATGGCGCAAGCCTGCCGCAATCGCCTCGCACGTGCAACCTGCGTTTCGCGACCGCAATGGAAGGAGTGCAACGATGAGCAACGCCTATCCCAGCTGGGAAGAGATCCGCAAGAGCCACCGCTTCGCCGGGCGCGAGATTCCGATGCTGCTGCCCGACATGCCGAGCTTCATGGCGCAGCCGATCGCGCGCACGAAGAACGAACTCCGGGGCGCGGGCGCCGCCATCATCGGCGCGCCCTACGTCGCGAATGCCGGCGGCATGTATGCGGGCGTGCCGGCTACGGAGTGGCTCGCCGGGCCGAAGCGCGTGCGCCAGCAGTCGGCGCGCTACCCCTCCGGATACGTCCAGGACCTCGACGTCGACGTGTTCGAGCACATGAAGCTGATGGACTTCGGCGATGCGGAGATTCCGGAGGAATCGAACTACAACCCGACCGCGGAAAACATCCTGCGCGCGCAGGCGGCAGTGGAAGCCAAGGTGAACGACGCGCTCGACGCCGGCGCCATCCCGATCGTCATCGGCCAGAACTCGCCCTGCGGGTCGTATGCGATCGCCAAGCCGATCGCGGAGCGCGCCAGCGGCAACGTCGGCATGATCAGCTTCGACACACACTGGGATTCCAACCCGATCGACCGGCTGACCAAGGACCCCCGTATCGCCGGCAGTTCGAACTGGAAGGCCAAGACCTACGAGTTCCATCCGAATTTCACGGTGAAGAACCTGGTGGAGATCGGCGAGCGCGGCATGCTCGAGCGCCGCGAACTGGTCCACAGCTACCGCGACCGCGGCATCCACTTTTACCCGATGTGGCGCATCCGTACCGACCTCGGCATCGAGGGCCTGTGCCGGGAGATGCACCACGCCTACGAGGGCACGGATGCGGTCTACGTGCACTACGACATGGACGTGATGGGCGGCGCGGGGCCCGCGCCGGGCGACATCCTCGGCGAGCTGGCAGAGCCGATCGGCATGAGCGATTACGAGGTGATCCGCTGCGCGCTCGAAATCGGCAAACGGGGGTTCAC
Organism: Betaproteobacteria bacterium; assembly: GCA_016195915.1. Lineage (GTDB taxonomy): Bacteria > Pseudomonadota > Gammaproteobacteria > Burkholderiales > SG8-39 > JADGRQ01. The sequence continues at coordinate 16,347 of JACPYS010000045.1, forward strand.
GGGCGCGTCGTTCATCTGCATTCCGCCGGGCTCAGCGGTCATCTACCGCACGATCGTCTACGTCATCATGTTCATGCTGGCCGGGCGCGTGCTCGCCGGTTTGGGACGCGGCTGATGGACTGCAAGTTCCTCAACGCGACGGTCGTCACGCAGAACGAGCGGCGCGAGGTCATCGCAAACGGCGGCGTCGCTGTAAAGGACGGCCGGATCGTGGCGGTCGGCCCGAGCGCAGAGATCGAGCGCGCATGGCCCGAGCTTCCCGCCGTCGACGCCGCGGGCAAGGCGGTGATGCCAGGCCTCGTCAACGGGCATACGCACGTTCTCCTGCTCGTGCTGCGCGGGACAGTCGAGGACATGGGAGCGGATGCGATCTACGGCTACATGACGCCGATCAGCTTCGCCATGACCGACGACGAACGGCAGGCGCTCGCCTTGCTGGGTTGCCTCGAAGCGCTGCGCTCGGGCACCGCCACCCTGGTCGAGCCGTTTCGCCACGTCGTCAACTATGCCGGCGCGATGGCCGAGACCGGCATGAGGCTGTGGTTCAGCGAAAGCTGCGCCGATGCGCTGACGCTGAAGATCCGCCGGGGCATCTACGAATTCGACCCGGCCTGGGGTGAAACCTTTCTAGAGCGCGAGCGCGCGCTGATCGAGAAGTTTCACGGGACTCACGACGGCCGCGTGCGTTGCCAGGTCGCCGCCCACGCGCCGGACAACTGCTCGCCGTGGATGCTGCGCAAGTTGAACGACCTGCGCGAGAAATACGGCCTGCGGCGCACGGTGCATATGGCGCAGAGCAAAGGCGAGGTCGCGCAGGTACAACGCTACGCCGGCTGCACGCCCGCGCAATATCTCGAGAGGAACGACTGGCTGGGGCCGGATGTTGTCGGCGCACACTGGACCTATTGCAGTGACGACGACGTCGCGCTGCTTGCGAAGCACGGCGTGCACATGGCGCACTGCCCTGCAAACAGCTCGCGTCGCGGGCCGCACACCGCGCCGGTGGCGAAGATCCTCGATGCGGGCGTCAACGTCGCACTGGGCACCGACAACATGACCGAGGACATGTTTCAGGCGATGAAGATCGGCAGCATCATCCACCGCGGCAGCTACGGCGGCGGCACCAATCCGCAGCCGCAGGCGCTGCTCGATGCCGCGACAAGAAACGGTGCGCTGTCTCTCGGCGCGCTGGATCAGATCGGCTCCATCGAGCCAGGCAAGAAGGCCGATCTCACGGTCATCGACCTCGATGACCCGTGCATGGTGCCGAGGATCAACCTCGCGTCCAACATCGTTCACTACGGCCACCCGGGCATGGTGGAATCGGTGATGGTCGACGGCGAGTTCCTGATGCGCGAGCGCAAGGTGTTGTGCCTGGACGAAAAGGACGTGGTGAGAAACGCGCAGGCCGCGAGTGGCGCCGCGTGGCGGCGCCTGCACGAAAAGAATCCCGACCTGCCGCTGCCCGAGGCGCTGCGCGGCGCGTAGATCAGCCCAAGGCGACCTGTTCGACGAGCGCGCCGAAAATCGCGCCGCGCTCGGCCAGGCTGGCGATCACGATCCGCTCGCGGCGGCTGCAGGTGTCGTGGCAGATCGGTCCGAGCCCGTCGAGCGTGGACTTGCCCATCGAGCCAGCGAAGCTGCCGTCCGAACCTCCGCTCGACACCACCGGGAAGATCGGCGCGCCGATTTCCCGGGCGAAACGCTCCGCGTGCGCGTACAGCGCCCTGCTCGAGGACTCCGGAAAGACGGGCCGTGTCCAGCCGCCTTCGACCTTGACGCTCACCCGCGCATCGCCCGTGTCGGCAAGCACGGCCTCCACCTGCGCCTCGAGCGCTTCGACATCCTCCGGCAGCGCCGCGCGTATGTCGATGTGCATCTCCGCCTCGTGGGGCACCACCTGCCGCGCGCTGCCGCCGCGCAGGATGCCGACGTTGACCACGCGGTTGCGGGTCAGGTCGGACAAGGCGTCCAGTGCCAGCGTCGCGCGCGCGGCTGCACGTACCGCGCTCGCGCCTGCGGCGGGGTTGGTTGCCGCATGCGCAGAGCGGCCCGTGTAGTACGCCTTGATCGAGCCCACTGCGCGCCGGCCCGTCACCACGCCGCCGTTCGGGCGGGTGGGCTCGAGCACCAGCACGGCGTCGGCGTCGCCGCAGCCCTCCTCGATCCAGCCGCGCGATTGCGGGGAACCCAGCTCCTCGTCCGGCACCAGCATCATCACCATCTCGGCAGGGAGCCTGCGCCCCGACTTGAGAAGCGCGTCCACCGCGAACCACGCCATCGCGAGCCCGCCTTTCATGTCGCCTACCCCGGGGCCGTACGCGTACACGGCGTCCCGGCTGAAACTCCAGCTCGGCTGGCTCCCCGCCGGCCAAACGGTATCCGCGTGACCGAGGATGACGAGCTTGCCCTTGCCCTCGCCCTTGCGATGAAACGAACGCCGCGGCCCGCGCCCGTCGATGGGGAGCGCGCGCGCCTCGAAACCGAGCGCCCGCCAGCGAGTCCCGTAAGTTTCGCCCATGCGCGCAACGTTCTCCGCGTCATAGGAACCGCTCTCGATCGCCACCAGTTCGGCGGTGAAGGCAAGCATTTCTTCGGTGCGCGGGCGAAGCGCCGCGAGCAATTCGGTGCAGGTGGACATGCGATACCTCCTCGTCGGCAAGGATACATGTTGACGCCCTCTCCGGTATCCTCCGGTCATGGCTGAGCTATTTGTGGTACGTCACGCGCAGGCCGCATTCGGCACCGACGACTACGACCGGCTGACCGAACTCGGTCATCGCCAGTCGCGCTGGCTGGGTGAGTATTTTGCCGAGCGCGCCATGCGCTTCGACCGGGTGATCACCGGGACGCTGCGGCGTCACCGCGAGACGCTTGCGGGTATTTCGGAATCACTTGCAGGATTGCCCGAAGCGCATGCGCTCGAAGGCCTGAACGAATACCAGGCCGACGTGCTCCTCGCGGCGCACCTCGGCGAGGACGGCCTCGCGCGCATCGATCGCGGCGGGGACCGGCGCGCGCACTTCCGCGTCCTGCGCGAGGCGCTCTACGCCTGGGTCGATGGCTCGCTGCGAACCGAAGCGCACACGTCGTTCGACAAGTTCTCCGCGGGCGTGCGCGATGCGCTCGCGGCGGCGCGATCGCCGGGCGCGGAGCGCGTGCTCGTGGTGAGCTCGGGCGGCCCGATTTCGACGCTGATCGGCACGGTGCTGGGGCTCGCGCCGCGCACCATGGTCGAGCTGAATCTCCAGGCACGCAATACCGGGGTGAGCGAGTTCCGAGCCGGGGCGAAGGTCGTGTACTGCGTGAGCTTCAACAACGTGCCACACCTCGACCGGCCGGACCGGCGCGCTTTCGTCACGTACACGTAGCGATTTCAGCTCGGTGAGAGACTACGAAGTGAGGACGCAGGTTCACCATCCAGAGGTCCGAGGCGGCTGATGCCGGGAGCGCGCTTCGCGCTGGTCATGAGCAGCGCGTCTATGCCGCCCGCACGCGCTGCGCTGATCGAGAGCTTGATGGTCACGGCGGCGCCCGGTGTGATCGTCTCGCGCACCCGGAGCGCGGGCGACGCGATCGTTCTCACGCGTGCCGCACTCGCCGCTGGCGCAAAGCGAATAGTCGCCGCCGGCGGCGACGGGACGGTGCATGAAGTGGCAAACGCGCTGGCCGGCTGCGAGGCCGAGCTGGCGGTGATTCCGGCGGGCAGCGGCAACGATTTTGCTCGCAGCCTCGGCGTACCGGCGGCGCTCGATCGGGCGGTGGACTTCGCGGTGACCGGGGAGGCGCGTGCCACCGATGCGGGCGAGGTCGTCTGCACTGGCGCTGATGGCGCGCCGGTGCGCCGGATCTTCGTAAATATCGCCGAGGCAGGCATGGGCGGCGACGTGGTGCGTTGCGCACGCATTGCGCGCCGGATTTCCGGCCCGTGGCTCTCCTATCAGCTCGGAATCCTCGCTGCATTGGCGATGCTGCGCCGGTCACCGGTGAGCGTCACGGTCGATGACGAGCCGCTCGGCACCTTCCCCAACAGCAACCTGATCGTCGGCAATGGCCGCTATTTCGGCGGCGGCCTGCAACCGCTGCCGCGGGCGAGCCTCGATGACGGTCTGCTCGACATCGCTCACATCCGCGATGCATCGCGATTTGAAATGGCGCGCACCGCGCCGATACTGAAACACGGCATCCCGCTCGATCATCCGCGCGTGGACCAGCGCCGCTGCCGCAGCCTGGCCGTGCAATCCGTGGAACAGGTGCCGGTCGAGGCGGACGGCGAGTGGCTTGGATATCTGCCCGCAACCTTTACTGCGCTTCGCGGAGCGCTGCGCGTGGTGCGTATTTAGCGTCTCGCCGAACTGATACGCTTCGTCATGACCGATCACGCCTTCGCCTCCATTCCGGTCCCCGAACGCCAGTCCAAGCCGCGCACACGCGGCCTCAATATGTTGATCGACTGGGGGATGGGCCTCGCGCGCCAGGCCGACACGCTCGAGAGCGCCGGGGTGTGCGTCGACAACGCCAAGATCGCGGGAACAATTCCGCGCGTCATGCCGCGCGACGTGCTGGAGCGCAAGCTCGCGCTGTACCGCGCGCACGGCATCGCGCCCATGATCGGCGGGCTGTTCGTCGAACTCGCCTACATGCAGGGCAACTGCGCGAAGCTGTTTGCCGATGCGCTCGGCGCGGGCTTCGGTGCGCTCGAGGTCTCCGACAACCTGATCACCTACTCGCCCGGGGAGAAGGCGCGGCTGATACGCGCGTGCAGCGACGCGGGCCTGAAAGCCTACGCCGAAGTCGGCCGGAAGGAAGGCGCCCTGGATGACGCCGCGTTCGTTGCGGACATCGCGAACTGCCTCGAGGCGGGCGCCGCGGGCGTGTATCTGGAGGCCTATGAGCTGTTTGCGCAGGGCGAGACGCGCACCGCGCTGATCGAGGAGATCGGGCGGCGCTTTCCGGCAGAGAAAATCATCTACGAGCTGCCGGTCGTCATCCTTCCCGGCGTGCACCGCGAGTTCAAGCATCGCATCACGAGCTGGCTGGTGCGCACGCTGGGCACGGAGGTGAATCTCGCGAACATCGAGTCGGACGAGATCTACATCACGGAGATCGTTCGTCGCGGAATGGCGGGCGACGCTTCCCATCCGCAGGGCGCCTACCGGCTCGCGGGATTCAGCGCGGGCGAAGCGTAGCTCGGGTGGCGCACCACAACTCGATCCGGAAGCCGTGGACCGGCGCGCGAAGAACGACCAGAATGCGCTCGTAGAGCACTTCGGCGGACGCGAGCAGGCGCTCAAGAGGGGCCCGCCGGGAGCGACGCCGGTCCCGGTCGCATAGCGCCACGCAGTCCGACAACGACGCGAGTACCCTATGAACATCCTGTGCAAATTGCTCGTCGTCCTTCTGGTTGCCTGTTTCGCCGACGCGGCGGCGGCTCAGCCATTCCCATCGAAGTCCGTGCGCATCATCGCCTCGTTTGCCGCGGGCGGCGGCGTCGACCTGATGGCCCGGCTGGTTGCGCAGGAACTCCAGAAGCAGCTCGGCCAGCCGTTCATCGTAGAGAACCGTCCGGGCGCGAGCGGCAGCATCGGCGCCGATGCAGTCGCCAAGAGCGCGCCCGACGGCTACACCTTTCTCGCAGGCGGCAATCCGGAGCTGACGTTCATGCCCGTCGTGAACGACAAGCTGCCTTACGACGCGCAGCGCGATCTGGCGCCGCTGGTGCTGGCCGCGAATGCGCCGTCAGTGGTGGTAGCACATACGGGGAGCGGCATCACGTCCATGGCGCAACTTCTCGAGCGTGCGCGAGACCCGCAGGGCTTGCCTTACGGCACTCCTGGGCGCGGCACGCCGATGCATCTTGCCTTCGAACTGCTGAACGTGGAGAGCGGCACCCGGTTCACGCACGTTCCCTATAAAGGAGGAGGACCCGCGACCAGCGACGTGGTGGCCGGCCAGATCAAGATTGCGGTGATCAACGCACCGCCCCTGATGCCGCACATCCGCAGCGGCAGGCTGCTCGCGCTCGCGGTCATGCAGGGTGAGCGCTCCGCGCTTCTTGCCGACGTGCCCACGCTCAAGGAGGCCACCGGCATCGAGGGAATTCTTGCACCCGCGTGGTTCGGATTCACGGCGCCGGTCAAGGTGCCGGCCGAGATCCGCGCCCGGCTCGAACAGGAAATCCGGCGCGCGCTCGCCGAACCCGACGTGAAGGCGAAGCTCGCGGGCGCCGGCCTCGATGTTGTCGCGCTGCCCGCGGCACGGATGGCTGAGGTGATCCGGTCGGAGACGATCTACAACGCGGCGGCGATCAAGCGGCTCGGGTTTCGGCCGGACTGATTCAAATCTGGGAGCGCAAATGAACAATCGCACGGCGGTGTGGTCGACGGTCTGCTGCATGGGGCTGTTCGGGGTAATTGCACAGGCTGCATGGGCGCAGGTTTATCCGAGCCGGCCGATACGAATGGTCGTTCCCTACACGGCCGGGGGCGGCGTGGACATCGTCGCGCGAATACTCGCGCCACGGATGAGCGAGATCCTGGGCCAGCAAGTGATCGTCGAGAATCGAACCGGCGCTACGGGAATCATTGCAGCGGAGTACGTCGCGAAATCCGCGGCAGACGGGCATACGCTGCTCGTCGCGACGACGAGCATGCTGACCGTCCAGCCGACTGCGCGCCAGGACCTGCCTTACAACCCGGCGAAGGACTTCAGGCCGGTCACGATGCTGGTGTTCCAGCCCTTCCTGCTGATCGCGGGATCTGCGTTCCCGGCAAACACCGTCAAGGAGTTGCTCAGTCTCGCGCAAGCGCGCCCCGGAGGGCTGAGTTACGCCTCCTTCGGCAATGGCAGTCCACCGCATCTGGGCACCGAGTTGCTGAAGCTCGCCACCGGGATCGACATGGTCCACGTTCCGTACAAGGGCGGTGCTCCGGCGCTGCCGGATATGATCGGTGGCCGCCTTTCAGCCATGTTCATCGACATGCCTCCGGTCATGCAGCACATCAAAGCGGGCCGGCTGAAGGTGCTCGGCGTGTCGACACCGGAGCGCACTGCGCTGATGCCGGACGTTCCAACGGTTGCCGAGACGGTGCCGAACTTCGGATTCAGCGCGTGGTTCGGCGTCGTCGCGCCCGCCGGAACAAGTACTCAGGTGATCGCGAAATTGAGTACTGCGATCGACCATGTGCTCGCCACGCCCGAGGTCAAGGAACAGTTGGCGGGTATAGGATGTGACGCCGCGGGGAAAGGACCCGACGATTTCTCGGCGCTGATCGTCAGCGAAACGGAAAAGTGGAAAAAGGTGATCAAGGCGATCGGGCTGAAGCTCGAATGAGAAAAGCGGAACGTAACCACCTGCACGGCCACAGGCCGGGGAGATGTTCTTGATCGATGACCTGAGAGATTTCATCAACGCGTGCGAAGCGCATGGCATGCTGCATCGGGTAAAGACGCCGGTGGACTGGGATCTCGAGATGTCGCATGTCGCAACCCTGAATGAAGACAGCGGCGGCCCTGCCTTGTTGTTTGAGAGCATCAAGGGATCCGACATGCCGGTGCTGACGAGCGCATTTACGACCAGCCAGCGCATGGCCCTGTGCATGGAGCAGGACCCGAAACTTCCCTTGAGTGCGCTCGCGAGGAAGTGGAAAGAGCGTCTCGCAGGGGGCGCAACGCTGCCTCCGAAGCTGGTCGGCAATGCGCCCGTGATGGAGAACGTTTTTACCGGAGAAGACGTCGATCTGTTCAGGTTCCCGTCGCCGCGGTTTTATCCCGACGACGGTGGCCGCTACATCGGAACCGCGCACTATCTCGTGTGCCGGGACCCCGACAGCGGCTGGACCAACCTCGGCACCTACAGAATGCAGCTGCAGGACAAGAATACGGTCACCGTCATGATTGCACGCGGCAAGGACGCGGAAATCATCTATCGCAAGCATGCCGCCCGGCGCGAGCGCATGCCCGTGGCCGTGGTGATTGGAAGCGACCCGCTGCATTTTCTGGTGAGTTCCACCCATGTCGGCGTCGGCGTAAGCGAATACGACGTTATCGGGGCCTTACGCCAGAGACCGGTAGAGGTCTTCGAATCGGACCTGAGTCATTTGCATTTGCCCGCGAAGGCGGAAATCATCCTCGAAGGCTATCTTGATCTCGACGACCGCCGGCCCGAGGGCCCGCTGGGCGAATTTACGGGTTACTACTCGAGCGCCAAGGACATCAGCGGGGCGGGAATGGCGCCGACCATCAAGGTACAGAGGGTGATGCACCGTACCAGGCCGATCTTCTGGGCCAGTACCATTGGCAAACCGGTAAACGACTGCCACATGATCCAGGCGATCAACCGAAGCGCAATGCTCTGGCACGAGCTCGAAACACGCGGGATTCCCGGCATCGAGGGCGTCTACGTGTTGCCCGAATCCTGCGGCTGGTTCTGGGCTGTGATTGCGGTGCGGCAGGCGTATCCGGGTCACGCGAGCCAGGTGGGGCTGACGGCGATCGCGCACTACGGACTGAAGGGCGTCATCCTGGTGGACCACGACATACCCGTGGAGAACATGGGCCGCGTGTGGTGGGCCTTGTCCGTGCGCTTCGATCCGCGAAGATCGATTCAGGTGATCGATCGCGCGCGCGCGTCGCCGCTCGATCCGAGCCTGACGCGAGACAGCCGTTTCATCATGAGCAAGGTCATCATGGACGCCTGTACTCCGTTCGAATGGGACGAAAAGCCGAAGGAAGTATTTCTGCATGAAGCGACGCTGCAGGAGGTGGCGAAGCGTTGGGCCGATTACGGACTGCCGCTCACGGGTCCGGTCGCGGAAGTGTTGAAACGCGCCAGCGCCGGCTGATACGGGAAGAATGGGCACCACGCCACTACGCGAGATCCTCGCCGCTGCGGCGCCGGCCAGCCGCGTCGAAGGCCGCTTCCTCGCGGGGACGATGGCGAGCGGCGCGGAGATTGCCATTCCCTGGGTCGCCATCAAGGGAAGCAGGGAAGGGCGGTGCCTGTGGATCAACGGGCAGGTGCACGGACCCGAGATCAACGGCGTGCTCGCGGCGCTCGATTTCGTCAACCGCGTACGACCCTCCGATCTGAGCGGTTCCATCGTGGTGAGCGCGACGGCCAATCCGCTCGCGCTCGATGCGCGAACCAAGACGACACCGCAGGACGAGGGCGATCTCGATCAATCGTTTCCCGGCGATGCCGGCGGCCTCCCCACGGAACGGCTCGCGCACACGCTGTTCGAGCAGGCGCGGGGCTGCGCGGACCTGCTCGTCAATTTGCACACCATGGGCCACATGTTCGACAGCCGGCCCTATGCGGTCTACAAGCTCCATCCGAACGGAAAAGTCGATGAGCAGGCGCTGCTTGCGATGATCGCACCGTTCCGCCCCGGGGTGGCTTGCCGCATGCGCGTGGAGCAGGGGCTGGGCGAATTGCCGGGGAATATCGCCGGCGCACTGGATTACCAGATGCTCGCGCTGGGCATTCCGGCGTTCATGATCGAACTGGGCAGCGGCAGCCGCGCCGAGGCGCCCTATATCGCGCAGGGCATTGCGGGCTTCGAGGACGTGGCGCGCCGCATGGGTATCCTGCCCGGCGATCCCGGCCGATACGCGCGCCTGAAGCGCGTTGCGCGGCGAGCGCATGTGACGGTGTCGCATGGCGGCCTGTTTCGCGCGGCAAAGTTTCCCGGCGAGACGGTGCGCGCGGCGGATCCGCTTGGCAGTACCATGGACCTGCACGGAAAGGTCGTAGAGTCATTGGCGCTGCGCGAGGAGTGCATTGTCATCGGCATGCGCCGCGATCCGGTGGTTCACTCCGGTGACCGCGCGGCATTCGTGGCGCTCGAATGGGACGAGGTAGCAGGGGAGTGAAGATGATGCGACGGTTTCCATTGTTCTGCGCTGGTTTTGTCGCGTTGACCTGTCTGTTTGCCCCTCCGGCGTGGACGCAGGTCTTTCCGAGCAAGGCGATTCGCATCGTCGTGCCTTTCCCACCCGGCGGGCCGTCGGACTTTGCCGCGCGCTCGGTCAGCCAGTACCTTCCGCAGTTCCTCGGCCAGCCGGTCATCGTGGAAAACCGCACCGGCGGCGCAGGCATCACGGGAACGGAATCCGTCGCGAAGTCGCCGCCCGACGGCCACACGCTGCTGGTCGCAACGGTCGGCGTGATGGTCATCGCGCCTTACCTGTTCAACAACCTTCCGTACGATCCGTTCCGGGATTTTGTTCCGATCACCAACCTGGTCTCGGGTCCGGCGGTTCTCGTCGTGCATCCGTCCGTGCCCGTACGCAGCGTGCAGGAACTCATTGCGCTGGCCAAGGCGCAGCCCGGCAAGCTCACTTACGGCTCCACCGGACCGGGACAGATCTCGCACCTGAACGGCGAGCTGTTCAAGGCGCTCGCCGGCGTCGACATCCTGCATGTGCCCTACAAGGGGGCAGCGCCACTGCTGCCCGAGCTGATCGGCGGCCAGATCTCGATGAACTTCAGCGTTGCGGTCGACGGCCTCAACCTGATGCGCGCCGGCAGATTGCGTGCGCTCGCAGTCACCAGCCCGAAGCGCCTCGCGATCATGCCCGAAGTTCCGACCCTCGACGAATCCGGCTTGAAGGGCTACGACGTGAGTAACTGGAACGCCATCTGGGCGCCGGCCAGGACACCGCGCGAGGTGATCGAGAGGCTGCATCGGGAGATCTGCAAATCCATGGCGTCCGCAGACGTGAGGGAGCGCATCGCGGTGCAGGGCAACGTAGTCGTCTGCGATACGCCGGACGAATTCGCCGCCTACATCCGCCAGGAAGCGGCCAAGTGGTCCAAGGTCATCAAGGATGCGCGCATCAAGCTGGATTGAGATGCGAACGCTCTGACCAGGCACTCGACAACAGCAGTGCCGCCGTCAACCAGATCGAACTGCCGGTGTCGACACGAAACAGTCGTTCAAGCGTAGACTTACTTACGACTTTGACAGGAGGCGGCCATGAAGACGATCAGGGAGTTGTTGCAAGCCAAATCGCGCGGGCTGTGCACGATCGGTCCGGAAGCGCACGTGTTGGACGCGCTCAAGCTGATGGCGGACAAGGACATCGGGGCGCTGCTCGTGGTCGAGAACGACAAGCTGGTCGGCATCATCTCCGAGCGCGATTACGCACGCAAAGTCATCCTGCACGGCAAGTCGTCGCACGATACGCCGGTCAAGGACATCATGACCGAGCATGTGATCTGCGTGAAGCCCGGCAACACCGTCGAGGAATGCATGGCACTGATGAGCGACAAGCACTTCCGCCACCTGCCGGTGATCGAGAACGAAAAACTGATTGGCGTGCTTTCGATCGGCGACCTGGTGAAGGAAACGATTTCCGAGCAGCAGTTCATGATCAAGCAGCTCGAGTCGTACATTCACAGTTAGCCGGTCGCGGTCCTCATTTCTTGAGTAGTGAGACCCTGCGGCTACCCGGTGTTCGTTCCGAGCGCCAGCCTACTTTCGCCTGAATTCAGCCAGCGCACGCTCGATCACCATCCGGTCCGGCTTGTCCTTGTCGCAGGGTGCGACCGGTGCTCCATGGCGGTAGCTTACCCCGCCTTACGCGCGTGCTGATTCTCCGCAATGGCCCTCGCCAGCGCTTCGTCGGCGTGACGGTTGGCTTCCTCGTGAGTGCGGAACCGATAGACGCCGCGGGCAATTCCGGTGGTATTGACCGCAGCGAGCGCGGCCCCAGTCCGCAAATGCTGCGCAGCCGCTACCAGCGCCTCGGCGGAGGGCTTGAGCTGGATCGAATCGTGCACCCTGTGGCCCAGAGTCTTCATCGCTAAAGTATAGCGCCTCAATCGCATGGTCGCGTCACTCGCTGCGCAGCGCTTCCAGAGGATCGAGCCGTGCCGCGCTGCGCGCCGGCAGCACACCGGCGGCGAGGCCCACCCCGACCGCCATCAGTTCGGCCAGCACCGCGTAGTTCCACGCGATGGTGTCGCCCGTATCCGGCGCGATGCCTTCGGCGACGATTACCTGCTGGCTTTCTCCTGCAATTATGGGCGTAGTTGGTAGTCGGGGGCGAGGGGCGATGGTGTGCACAGGAGCGTGCTCGTCGGCGGGAATTGAGGCGCCGCTGCAATGAAATGCTGGATGACTTGCTGTTCGACCGGGCGCCGAATTCGGCCGGAGTCACGCAGCCCCCCACATGGTGGCTTACGCATGCAGCGCTTGCGCCTGCTCGCGAGTCAGATCAGGGTGGCTCGCGGCGCGCTTGAAAGGCAGGGCGGTTACCAGCGCGACGGCGCCTCGGGAAGAAGTTCATTTGCGAAGGCGTGGTCGTTGTCGGGGCCGACGAGATCTAGGCGCAGCGCCTCGCAAAGCTCCGCACGAACTGTTACGCTGGATGCGCTCACTGGCTCTCCGAGACTTCAGGCGGTTCAGGCGGCAGGTTGCGGGGGCTCGGCCGTCGTCAATGTCACGCGCCCGGTGGGGCCATCGTAATGCATGACGAGATATTGCAGGAACGCCCGGCCAATAAGTGCCGCGTGCGTCTGACCGCCGGCTATCAGATTGACGCCGGCGATACGCCCCCAGATCGTCAGTCCCAAGCCGGGAACGTGGATTTGAGCGAGGTATACGTCGACGGTATGCGATCCGGCGCTGCCACTGAGCGTTTCCTTATCGACTATCGGCAGCCCCAAGGCCGTCGCCACTGCCGTGTCGATGTAGGTCTGAGACGCCCCCGTATCGACGAGAGCGGGCATGTTTGTTATTGCGGCGACAGGTACGGCATCATTACCAGGCTGAAACGCGGGGTCGAAGCCGATATCTACGAGGATGGTTGGACCATGCAGCCCCAGCAGCTCGGAACCGTTCGGCTCAGTATGAAAGCCGCATTCAGCGTCCATGGCGCGACGAAGAATAGAGTACCGAGGCCGGGAGAACCGTCGGCTTCTGCCCAACCAGTCTGATGAGGTATGGGCCGCGCCCAAAGCGCTTCACCGCATCCGCTGCGGCTATTTGAAAGTCGTCAAATACGCCGGCGACGATTCCGCCATGGATGACGACCCATTTGTCAAGACAGGTCGCCTCAAGCTGGTCCTTCATGGCATCGTATGCGGCAATTTCCGTGTCGATCGTCGCGGGACGTTTTGGAAGAACAGCGCTCATATTGACCTCCGGATGAATCCAGTAGCGCTAGGACGATTGAAAAGACTACCACACCCTGAACAAACCTGTGATACGGCAATAGAGGCGGTATGGGGGTGCAAGTCCGGGTTATCGATCCGGGAGCAAGGCGCAGTGTTCATTATTTGACGGTCACCAGTCGCTCGCTTTGCCGTCGACCGTGTCGAGGAAGGTTTTGGCCGCCCGCTGATGTTCGGTAGACAAGCTGCCCAGCATGGAAGACGAGGCGATTGCCCGTAAACGAGGCTCGATCAATTTCACTTGCAGGAAGTCTTCTACCGCCTTGAGACTGATTCGATACTCTACGCGCCCGACATGATCCGACCAGCCCTGAAACGAACGCTTTGCTTTCAAAACCCACAATGAACTTTAGGAGCCCATCGTCGTCCGCGATCATCGATTCGACAAATGTTGCAACTTTCTCATGACCATCTTCCGCTAAGCGCTTCCACATGTAGAGGATTGAAATGAGTTTCGAATGATCTCTCAGTCGTCCGTCGTTAGCCCATGTCGCTATCTTTGCAACCGTGAGTTTCTCTAGCTCGACCAGTTGCTCAGGTCGGACGCTTCTCTTCTCTTCGGGGTCCGCAGGCTCGTTGTTTGCACGAAATTTGCCATGTTGCTGTCTTCGTCGCACCAAGCGGTTTAGCGCCGAGCATCTCCGGCGAGCAGGACAGCGCGTCGCGCAAGTGATCGAGGTCGAGGCCGATCCATTTGCGCGCGTCGTTGATGCGGCCGCGCAGCGTGTCGATCTGTTTGCGCAGTGCCTCCTACCTTTCGCGCGAAGCTTCCAGTTCTTCCTCGATGGCCCCTTTCTTGTCCGTCTCGAGATCCGAGTCGTCAATGTCGTGAGCAATGCGTTCGGCCTCGCCGCGCCGGATGCCCTGTTTAAGCAAGCCGATCAGCCGGTTCGAAATCACCGGAGCAAAGGACCCGAGTTCCCGCCGGATCGTATCGGTTTTGCGCACCAGTGCGCGCAACACGCGGTCTTCGGGCCGCTGCTGATACACGTAGTAGTGACAGAAGACCTCTGGGTTCGGCTGCAACTTGCGATCAATGCGGCCATTGCGCTGCTCCAGACGGGCGGGATTCTAGGGCACGTCGAAGTGGAACAGGTTCCAGCAATGGGCTTGAAGGTTCAGGCCCTCTCTGGCTGCATCAGTGGCAATGAGTATCCGGATGGGATGTTTGGAGGGCGGCAGGTTGAACGCACGCTTGATCGCCTCGCGTTTATCGGGCGGCATCGGACCGTGGAACACATCGATCCGATGCTCGGCCAGTTCGGTGCCTTGGATGGCGGCGCGCAACTGCGCGACCAGGTAACGTTTGGTGTCGTCCCACTCAGTGAAAATCAGCAGGCGCAGGTCGTTCCAGACTGCTCCGGACGCAGAGCTGCGCTCGCCCGAAAGCCGAACATCCGCGCACATGTGCTGCCGAATCCATTCGATCAGGTGCCGGACGCGAGCGTCCGGCTGCCCGCGCGCAGCCCCTGAAATCTGTTCCATCGAGTCCAGCAACTCTCGCTCGCGGACGATGTCTGCCGATTCGTTACGGCCCGACGTTCCCAGCGTCGCAGCAACGACTGCCGCATCGGTCTCCGCAGACTGATCCTCCTCCGTCTGCTGAGATCGCTCGTCGTCTGCGTCCGGTGATTCGGTGAGGAGCGAGAGCGCGGCGGTCGGCGTCGCGGCCTTTGCCGTATTTTGCTCGCCCGCCCAGATGCGCTCCATGGTTGCGCGGTGCACCCTCAATGTCTTGGCGAAAGCTTCGATGGAGGAAAGAAGGCGTTGCTGAAGCCCGCAAACGAGCAGCGCTGCCTCTGCCTGCTGGCGCTTCGTGGCGCCGGCGTAACGTGATTCCCTGGCCGTACGGTATTCCTCGAGCCGGCGCGAGAGCTGTAGCTCCGGCGCGGTCTCGGGCAGGTTCTTCAAATCGATCTGCACGACGTTTCGCTTCGGAAAGCCGCCATGGACTTCGCGGATGTCCTCCTTGAGCCGGCGGACCATGACCTCGTCGAGACGCGATTTGAGCGCCTTGACCCTGCGCGTGAAGCGGTGCGGATCGAGGATCTCCAACAGTGCGCTGAAGCTGTTCGAGTGACCGTTGTGCGGCGTAGCGGAGAGAAACAGGCGATATTCGAAGCGCGCGGCGAGGTCGCGTATCGCCCTGGTGAAGCGGGAGTCGATGGCGTATTTCGATCCGCTCGACGGGGCGGCGTGGTGTGCTTCGTCGAAAATGAGCAACGAGCCGGGACGCAAGTTGTCGAGCCAATCGCGTAGCGGGCCGGCGTAGGTCTCGTCAATCAGCAGGCGGTGAGACACAATAAATCGCGGAAAGGTCGTCCATGGGTTGACGCCGTAGCCCCGCTCCTGACGGATGCGCTCCAGGTAGGCGCGGTCGAGGATTTCGAAGGTCAACCCGAAACGCGTCTCAAGTTCGTCTTTCCATTGGTAGAGCATCGAGGGCGGACAGGCGACGACAACTTCGCGTACTCGGCGCCGCAATAGCATTTCGCTTGCGATGAGCCCGGCCTCGATGGTCTTGCCCAGACCGACGTCGTCGGCGATGAATAGATTGACCCTCGGCAGCAGCAGCGCCTTGCGCAGCGGCTCGAGCTGGTAGGCGTCGATACGGATTCCGGCCCGAAACGGCGCCTGAAAAAGTTTCGGATCGGTTGCGGTGACGCAGTTCCACCGAAGCGTGTGAACGTAGGCGCCGAAGAACCGGGGATCGTCGAATCCCTTTTCGCCCAAACTTTTCCACGCCTCGCGGTCGAGGATCTCGGTATGGAGCTCGAGGTCCCAGACGACTTCCAGCTTTTCACCTTGAGCGTCGTCGTCGAGGCAAGCCAGGTGACCAGCCCGAACTCTGAATCGGGAGGATCCGACGCCGAGTGCTCAACAAGGTAGGTTCTGGCCCGAACCCGGACGATCTGCCCAGGCGATGGAAGGCTAGGCATTGGCAGCGCGGTGATTTGTCGGTTGTGAGCAGTGGCGCGCTTGCAAAGATTGAGAATTCGCGTGACCGGGTTCAATACTAAGCGCAAACGAGACAGCGGGAAATGGTTCCGTCCCTCTTTCTCAGGCCACCCTCACTCGCTGCGCAGCGCTTCCAGCGGATCGAGTTGCGCCGCGCGCCGCGCGGGCAGCACGCCGGCGGCAAGCCCCACGCAGACTGCCATCAGTTCGGCCAGCACCGCGTAGTTCCACGGGATGTGCACGGGAAGGGCCGGCAGCACCGCCTGCAAAATCAGAGCGATGCTCCAGCCGGCCAGCAATCCGGCGGCGCCTCCCATCGCGGCCAGCAACGCCGCTTCGCCGAGAAACAGCAGCAGGATGCGCCGGTGCGTCGCGCCGAGCGCGCGCAGCAGGCCGATCTCGGAGGTGCGCTCGGCGACCGCAATCGTCAGGATGGTGAGGATCCCTACGCCGCCCACCACGAGCGAGATGCCGCCGATCGCCGCGACGGCGAAAGTGATCGCGTCGAGCACGGTGCCGAACACTTCCAGCATCTTCTGCTGCGGCGTCACGGTGAAATCCTCGGCGCCGTGGCGCGCGATCAGGATGCGCTTGATGCCTTCCTCCACTTCCGCGAGCGGCGCGGTCGGCTCGTAGTTGATGTGGATCTCCTGCAGGCTCTCGCGGTTGAACATCTCGAGCGCGCGCCCGACCGGGATGTAGACCGTGTCGTCGAGATCGAATCCGAGCAGCTGGCCCTTGGACTGCATCACGCCCACCACGCGGTAGCGGTCGCCGCCCACGCGGATGCGGCTGCCGAGCGGGTTCGCACCGCCGAACAACTCGCGCGCGACTTTCGATCCGAGCACCACGAAGGCGCGCGCCGCGCGGGGGTCGTCCTGCGGGAGGAATTCGCCGCTCGCGATGCGCATCTGCAGCGACACGGCGAAATCGGGCCCGACGCCGTAGAGCGTGACGCGCCGGCCCTTGCCCGCGTTCACCACCTCCGCATTGCCCTGCACGATCGGATCGGATACCTGCACGTAGGGCGCGCGGCGCAGCGCGAGCGCATCGTCGATGGACAGCGGCCGCACCGTATTCACCGCACCGAGCGAGGCGCCGTGGGTCTGGGTGCGCCCCGGCGTCACGCTGATCAAGTTGGTGCCGAACTGGGTGAACTCGGAAATCACGAAGCGGTGCAGCCCTTCGCCGATCGAGGTGAGCAGGATCACCGCGGCGATTCCCACCGCGATGCCGAGCGCCGTGAGTCCCGTGCGCAGCCGGTGCGCCGTGACCGACACGTAGGTGAAGCGAAGAAAATCGGCGAAACGCATGCTTAGCGCCGCGACAGTGCCTGCACCGGATCGAGCCGCGCGGCGCGCCGCGCGGGGGCGACCGTGAACAGGATTCCGGTCACGACCGCGGTCACGGGCGCTGCCACGAGAGCCCACCACGGCGCCTCGAACGGGATCGCCGGATAGATCTGGGAAATGATGCTGCGGCCGAATTCCCCGGCTGCGACGCCGACTGCGGCCCCGCCCAGAGCGAGCATCGCGGACTCGGTGAAAAACGCCATCTGAATCTGCCGCCCGGTGGCGCCCAGCGCCTTGAGCAGCCCGATTTCGCGCTTGCGCTGGGTCACCGCAATGAGCATCACGTTCATGATCAGGATCCCCGCCACCGCGAGGCTGATGGCCGCGATCCCGCCGACGGTCAGCGTGAGCGCGCGCAGGATCCGGTCGAAGGTGGCGAGCACCGCGTCCTGCGTGATCACGGTGATGTCCTTCTCGCCTTCGTGGCGCAGGCGGATGATCTCCTCGACGTCTGCCTTCGCGTCCGCGATCTGGTCGCGGCTCTTCGCCTCCACCAGGATGCGAAACAGCGACTCGGTGTTGAACAGGGCCTGCGCGGCGGCGAGCGGGACGATGACGATCTCGTCGGTGTTGAAACCGAGCGATTCGCCCTGCGCCGCGAGGATGCCGATGATCCTGAAGCGGCGGTCGCCGATGCGGACCCAGTCCCCGAGCGCCTGCCGATTGCCGAACAGCTCGCCGGCCACCTTGGTGCCGATCACGCACACCGGCTGGCTGTGGCGCGGGTCGCCCGCAGGCAGGAAACGCCCGCTTGCGAGTTCCATGCTCCGGATGTCCATCAATTCCGGGGTGGAGCCGAGCACGGGCGTCTCGCGCCTGCGCGAACCCGAGCGCACGTCGCCGGCGCCGACGATGAGCGGCGCGAATCGCCGGATCGCATGGCTGCGCTTGAGCGCGAGCGCGTCGTCGATCGTCAGGTCGCGCGGTGTCTTGCCGATCAGCACCCCGGGCATCGAGCCCGAAGTTTCGCTCCGGCCGGGCAGCACGATGACGAGGTTGGTGCCGAGCGAACCGAATTGTCTGACGACGTACAGGCGCGCGCCCTCTCCGAGTGCGGTGACGGTGACCACCGCGGCGACACCGATGCCCATGGCCAGCAGGATCAACAGCGTGCGCGAGCGGTACCCGAGCACCACCTGCCAGGCGAATCCGAGAAGATCGGCAAAGCGCACGATCAGCCTTTCTCGTCGGAGGCGACCGCGCCGTCGATCATGCGCAGGCGGCGCTGCGAGCGGGCGCCGATCTCGGGATCGTGCGTCACCACGATCACGGTGCCGCCGTTTTCGTGCAGGCGCTCGAGCACGCTCATCACCTCCTGGCCCGTGTGCCGGTCCAGGTTGCCCGTGGGTTCGTCGGCGAGAATCACGCCCGGGCGCATCGACATGGCGCGCGCGATGGCGACGCGCTGGCACTGGCCGCCGGAGAGCTGGTCCGGACGGTGGCCGGAGCGCTCAGTGAGGCCGTATTCCGCAAGCAGTTGTCCGAGCCGGGGCGCGCGCTCTGCCGGGTCGACCCCCGAGAGCACCATCGGCAGTTCGATGTTCTCGGCTGCCGTGAGCCGCGGCACCAGATGGAAGAACTGGAACACGAAACCGATCTTCTCGCGCCGCACGCGCGCGAGCTCGTCGTCGCTCAGGCCGGTGACGTCGCGCTGGTCGAGTTCGTAGCTGCCCGCGTTCGGCCGATCGAGCAAGCCGAGTATGTTGAGCAGCGTGGACTTGCCCGAACCCGACGGACCCATGATGGACAAGTACTCGCCCCGGGCGATCTGCATTGTCACCGCACGCAGCGCGTGAACCTGCTCGTCGCCGACCGTAAAGGTCCGCTCGATGCCGGTGAGGCGGATCATTGGGGGCGCGCCTTCGCCTCCTTGTGCTCCACCGTCGCGGGCACGCCCGCCTTGACGCCTTCGCGCTCGAGCGAGGTGACGACCCGATCGCCGCGCTCGAGGCCCTTTTTCACCTCGGTAAACTCCCAGTTGGACAGGCCCGTCTCTAGCGCCCTGCTCTCCAGTCTGCCGCCGCTGTCGACCAGCAGGACGCGGTTGCCGGGCATCAGCGCGGGCGTCGGGATGCGCACCACGTTGTCGCGCCCCGTCACCACGATCTCGATGTCCGCGCTATAGCCGACCAGAAGATGCTTCGCCTCGCCCGGATTGTCGAATTCGACTTCCACTTCCACCGTGCGCGCCTGCTTCTCCAGCGCGAGCACGTACGGAGCGATGCGCCGCAGCTTGCCGCTGAAATGCTTGCCCCGGTAGGCGTCCAGCGTGATGCGGCCTGCCATCGGCACCTTGAGCTGCGCGGCGTCGACTTCGTCGATCGGCGCCGAAACGTAAATGCAGGAGTCATCGATCAGGTCCACCGCGGGCAGCGTGGGGATGCCCGGCGGGGAGGGCGTCAGGTATTCGCCGAGTTCGCCGTTCACCTCGGCGACGATGCCGGCGAACGGCGCGCGCAGCACCGTGCGGTCGGTGTCAGCGCGCGCGGCTTCGATGCGCGCGTCGGCTTCCAGGACCTGCGCGTGGGCCGAGTCGCAACCCGCCTGCCTCGATGCGGCCTCGGCGTCGGTGCGCTCGACGCGTTCCTTGGAGATGAAGTTCTGCGCCATCAGTTCGCGTGCGCGCCGCGCTTCTCCGGCTGCGGCGCTGGCGAGTTCGCAGGCCTCGCGCACGCGGGCCTTGGCGGAACCCAGTTGTTCCCGCGCGACCTGCTCGCGAGCCGAAAGGTCCAGGTTCCAGAGCGTGAGCAGAACCTGCCCTTTCGCCACGCGATCGCCTTCACGCACGGCGAGCTTCTCGATGCGGCCGCCCGCCGGCGGGGCCAGCTTGGCGCGGCGGCAGGCGGAAACGGAACCGGCCCGGGTGTTCGCCACGGTCATTTCCACGCGCCCGACGTCCGCCTCGGCAACGGCGACGAGCACGGGCTTGGGGCGGGTTGCGTACCACACCCCTGCGGCTGCGGCCGCAACGACGATCAGGACAATCGTGAGTCGAACGGCGAGGCGGCCCGATTGCGCCTTGGGGCGTCGGGAAATCGGCATATCCATTGCCCCGGATTATGCCGCACCGGCCCGCTCAGTACTGCGCGGGCCGGTTTGCCCGGCTGATCAGGGGTGGGGACCGCCCGCGTCGTACAAAGGATCGTCCTTGTAGATCACGTCGCGCACGATGCCATCATCGGTAATGCGGATCCACAGCGCCTTCAGACGCGTGAGCTGCACCATCGGATATTCCCACCAGACCCCAGGAAGGCGTCCCGTGGCGCTTACAAAGGCGGGCGGCCCGAGGATCAGCCGCGTCTCCTTCGCAGTGGTCGCGCCGGGCACGAGCTTCGCCACGTTCTCGTAGGTCAGGCGCTGCTCGACCGCGCGAACCACCCTGTCCGCGCCTAGCGTGACGGCATACGTGTGCCGGCCCTCCGGCCCGCGGGGGTAGAACCAGATGCTTGCGCCGTCGGGCCCCGCGGCCTGCTCGGTGGGCCGACCCATCAGGGCTTCTACGTCGGCGGAGGTGGACTTGCCTGCGATCAGGCCGTCGCCGGTGTAGCTTGCGCAGCCGCCGGCGAGCGCGGTGATCATCGCCGCAGCCGCGCGCCGCAGCCATGGATTGATTGTGGTCATTCTCGCTCCTCGATGCGCCGACAAGACGCCGGATCCTGAAAATACGATACGGTCTAAGGATACGCCCGGATGCAACAACTCGGAAGACGGGCAGGGGGGGATGCTATATTCGAACGCGCACTCGAGCATCGCCCTGCCATGACCCTCGCGCTGACGCCGCTGCACCCCCTGTTTGCCGCAGAAGCGGGGGGTGTCGATTTGAAAAAGCCGCTCGACGCGCATGCCATCGGCCAGATCGAGGCCGCGATGGACAGGTACGCCTTATTGGTGTTTCGCGACCAGCCGCTCGATCAGGACGAACAGGTGGCGCTCGCGCGCCAGTTCGGACCGCTGGACGCGGGCCTGCGCAAGGCCACCGGCGCGGCGACGCGGTTTGCATACGAAGAACTGATCGACATCTCCAACCTGGCGCTGGACGGGTCGGTGGCCTCGCGGGACAACGCGAAGCTGATCGGCGTGCTCGCCAATCAGCTCTGGCACAGCGACAGTTCCTTCCAGAACTTGCCGGTGAAGTACTCGATGCTCTCCGCGGTGGCGGTGCCGGCGGAGGGCGGAGACACGGAGTGGTGCGATCTGCGCGCCGCCTACGACGCTCTGCCCGAGGCCACGCGGCGCATCGTCGAAGGCCGGACTGCGCGGCACTCGGCGTTTCATTCGCGCATGCTGCTGGGCGACGACAGGTACACCGACGGGCAGATGCAGCGCTTTCCGCCGGTCGAGCGGCCGCTCGTCGGCGTGCATCCGGGATCGAAGCGCAAGCTGCTGTTCGTAGGCGTGCACTGCGATCGCGTGAGCGGAATGTCCGTTCCGGAAGGGCGGCTCCTCATCGCTGAATTGCTCGAACACGCGACCCGGCGCGAGTTCGTCTATCGCCATACCTGGCGGCCGGGCGATTACGTGATCTGGGACAATCGCTCGACACTGCACCGGGGCCGGCGCTACGACCTTTCCATGCGGCGCGATCTGCGGCGCACCACGACACTCGAACGCCACGCGGCGCCCGCGGCGGTGGATTGACCAGGAGAATCCGGAACATGAATCGCGCTTTTCTGAGGATGGCGTTACTGGCCGCCGCGCTGGCCGCGTCCAATGCCTTTGCGCAGGGTTACCCCGCGCGCCCGGTGAAGGTCATCGTCGCGTTTGCCCCGGGCACCACGTCCGATCTCATCGGCCGCATGATCAGCGAACGCCTGACGCAGGCGATGGGTCAGTCGTTCGTGGTGGAAAACCGCACCGGCGCGGGAGGGACGATCGGCGCGGAATTCGTTGCCAGGTCCGTGCCCGACGGCTACACGCTGCTCGTTTCGACCGCAGCGTTGCCGGTCAGCGCTTCGGTGTATCCGAACCTCAAGTACGACACCGCGAAGGATTTTTCGTCGATCACGGTGGTCACGCATTCCCCGCTCGCCCTGGCGGCGAACCTCAACTTCCCTCCGAAGACCGTGCGCGAACTCGTCGACTACGCGAAAGCGAATCCCGGCAAGGTGAGCTTCGGGTCGGCCGGCGTGGGGACTTCGCACCATCTCACGGGCGAAAAGCTTAAGATCGAAACCGGGATCGACATGCTGCACGTGCCGTACAAGGGCTCCGGCCCGGCGCACGTCGATCTGATGGGCGGGCAGATCCAGGTCATGTTCGACAATATCTTCGCGCTGATGCCGCACTTCAAATCGGGCAGGTTGCGCCCGCTCGCGGTATCGAGCGCGAAGCGCCACCCCGCGTTGCCCGACGTGCCGTCGATCGCGGAGGCGATCGGGCGCGATTTCGAATCCGTGGCCTGGTTCGGTTTCGTAGCGCCTGCCGGCACGCCGCGCGATGTGCGCGCGCGGCTGAACGTTGAGATCGTGAAGGCGCTCGCGATTTCCGAGCTTCGCCAGCGGCTGATCGAATCGGGTTCGGAGATCATCGGCAACTCGACCGATGCGGCCGACCGCCACCTGCGCAGCGAAGTCGAGCGCTGGGGTGCGGTGGTGCGCAAGGCAAACATCAAGGCTGAGTGAGACGGCCTGCGCAGACCTTCGGCTCCGATCGCCCTATTCGGGCAGAACCGCGATGCGCTTGCGCGCCCAGCGCTTGACCTCGGCTGCGCCCATCGCGCCGTCCGCGCCCGCTCCGATTTGAGAAGTGGCTCCGGTTGTTTGAACCATGCCTATCCGGTTGGCGCCCAACGGCACTACCCATGGTGGCTACGGCTTCGCCCGGGCGGTCGGATGAACCCAGTGCCCGCCGTACAGCGCGTCGTACGTCGGCCCCGCGACGCGAGTCCCGATGCCGAGTGC
>JACPYS010000052.1 GCA_016195915.1 Betaproteobacteria bacterium
GCAGAAGTGTCCTCATTGGAGCGTTGGCCGCCGCCAGCGGCGCGTGGGGGCAGGCTGCGCCGCTGACTCTGTCCTGCGGCAAGCCGACCGAGCGCCAGACGGCCGGCCCGTACTTCAAGCCGAATTCGCCGAGGCGTGCCGCCATGATGGAAAGCGGTTCCAATGCCGCGCTTCTGGTCGTCACGGGACTGGTGCTGTCTACCGAATGCAAGCCGGTGGCGAATGCGCTGGTTGATTTCTGGCACGCGGACGAGTTTGGCGAGTACGACAACAAGGGCTTTCGCTACCGCGGCCACCAGTTCACCGATGTGCAGGGCCGCTGGCGCCTCGAGACCGTTTTGCCCGCCGAATACCCGGGCCGCGCGCGGCACCTCCACGTGAACGTGCAGGCACCGGGCAAGTCGATCCTGACGACCCAGCTTTATTTCCCGGGCGACCGGCGCGACGGGTTGTACCGCGACTCGCTGGTCATCCGGGTAGACAAGAAAGACGACAGGCGGATCGAAGGCAGCTTCAATTTCGTCGTCGAGGCGTGAGGGCGCGGCGATACAATTCACAACTACCGCAAATCAAGCCGGGAGTCGAACCATGGGCAACACCATTTTCGCGCGCATCCCACCGCGGATCGATTGGAAGCTCGCTGAGTATTGCGCGAACAAGGGCGTCACCCGCTCCGAAACGGTGGTCCGCGCCCTGGACGAATATCTCGACCGATCGAGCGGCGGATCGAGCGCCTACTCGCTCGCCGTAGACCTGATTCCGGCGAAGGGGGCTCCGGAGATCCAGTCGGCGAACGTCCGCGATCTCGCGCGCAAGTCGTTTCTCGGCGCCCGCACTCGTTGACACCGGCGCGGTCGGATCGCGCCCCTACATCGGGTTCTTCTTCATGAACTCGCGGCCGCGACGCTTCATCTCTTGCGGCGACATGTCTTCGACGTGGGTGGCCAGGATCCACAGGTGGCCGCAGGGATCCTCGAGCTGGCCGCTACGGTCGCCGTAAAACTGATCCTTGACGCTCTGGCGTTCCTTCGCGCCCGCCCGAAGAGCGCGCTTGAACACCTGATCCACGTTCTCGACGTAGAGATGAATGGTCACGGCGGAACCGCCGTAGGCCCCGGGACTGCGGAAACCCATCTGCGGGAACTCGTCCGCCAGCATGATCTTGGAATCGCCCAGCATGAGTTCCGCATGACCGATGGTTCCGCCCGGCGCGGGCATGCGCATCACCTCTTTCGCGCCGAACGCCTTCTTGTAGAACCTGATCGCCTGCGCGGCACCCTTCACGCACAAGTACGGCGTCACGCTTCGATATCCCCTTGGAATCGCTTTGACCTTTCTTGCCATGGTGTCCTCCTTGCCGGCGTGGGGTGAATTCTATATGGTCACACGAGGGCGGTCTGGCATGCCTGTTTTGGGTGCTCGAGATACTTCGGGGGTACAGATGCCGGCAACTCAAGGCGCAGCGCCGCGTTTCACGATCCGCTCGATCGAGCTGTTCGAGCGCGACGTGCGATTGCGTCTGCCGTTTCGCTTTGGCGTGGTCACGCTGACGGAGTCACCGCAGGCGTTCGTGCGCGCGCACATTCGGTTGGAAGACGGGCGCGAATCGCCCGGCGCGGCGGCAGAATTGCTGGCGCCGAAGTGGTTCGACAAGAACCTGGCGCTCTCGAACGAGGACAATTTCGATCAGCTGCGCCGCTCGCTGGAAATCGCGCGCTCGGCCTACCTGTCGGGCGGCGCGAATACCGCGTTCGGGCGTTTCAGCGCGCACTACCGCGCGCAGATCGAGGCGTGTGCGAAACACGAACTGAATCCGCTGGTTGCCTGCTACGGCCCGGCGCTCCTCGACCGCGCGCTGCTCGATGCGTTGTGCCGCGCGCTCGGCGTTTCGTTTTACGCGGCAATGCGCGCCAACCTGCCCGGCGTGGATGCCTCGCTCACGGCTGATCTGGCTGGCTTCGATCTCGGCGATTTTCTCGGCTCGCTCGCACCCGCGGCTTCGATCGCCGCGCGTCACACGGTCGGGCTGGTGGATCCGATCACGGCTGCCGACCAGAAGGAGCGGGTTGGCGACGGCCTGCCCGAGACGCTCGAGGAAGTGGTGGCGCGCTACGGCCACAATTTTTTCAAGCTCAAGGTCGGGGGAGACATTGCGGCGGATATTGCCCGGCTCGGTGCAATCGCAGCGGTGCTCGATCGTTCGCGCGAGTCCTATTTCGCTTCGCTGGACGGCAACGAGCAGTACGAAAACGTCGATGGCATCGCCGAGCTCTGGCGCCGCATGACCGAGGCGCCGCAGCTGGCTCGCCTGGCCGCTTCGGTTCTGTTCATCGAGCAGCCGATCAAACGCCAGAACGCGCTTACGGCCGACGTGAGCGCGTTGGGGCGCCGCCGGCCGGTGATCATCGACGAGTCCGACGATTCGCTCGACGCATTTCCACGCGCCCGCGCGCTTGGCTATGCAGGCGTGTCTTCCAAAGCCTGCAAGGGCCTGTACAAATCCGTTCTCAACGCCGCGCGCTGCGTGAAATGGAATTCGCAAGGCGGAAAATTCTTCATGTCGGCCGAGGACCTCACCATCCAGCCGGGGCTTGCGCTGCAGCAGGACCTGGCGCTGGTGAACCTTCTCGGCATCACGCACGTGGAGAGGAACGGGCACCACTATGTGAACGGCATGGCGTCGCTGCCGGAGTCCGAGCAGCGCGCGTTTCTCGCTGCGCATCCGGATCTCTACGAGTCGAGCCACGGCGCGACACGCGTCGCGATCCACAATGGCCGGCTCGCGATCGGATCGCTCGATTGCCCGGGGTTCGCCAGCCGCGCGCTACCCGAGTTCGCGGCCATGCGGGCGATGCGCCAGCCCTAGATCGGATAGATTAAATTCTCGGGCGCCACTTCCGAGTCGAGCACCACCAGCTTTTCCTGGAACTTGAACCGCCCGCCGGGGCGCACCACGCGGTCGTGGTAGAAGCCCGAGACAAACAACTCGGAGCGCTTCTCCGGGAAGGTGCGGAGCACGAGAAAGTTGGCGAATACGCGCCACTCTTCGCCCTCGGCGGTCTGGGCACGCACGTTGGTGATGTAATGGCGCTGCTCGTGCGGCTCGAAATCCTCCGACTGGCTGAGCGACACGATGCGATCGCGCATGATCGACTTGCTCTCGAAACTCATGCGGTCTTCCTCGGGCCCCATGCGCATGCCGCGGCGGGTGCTGACGCGGTAGACGCACTGCTCGGTGAAGAATTCCGGCCAGTTCTGCAGCCGGCCGCCATCGAGGCATTCCGTGTAGCGGAAGTAGAACTCTTGCAGATCGAGGCGCTCTTCGGGGGTCAGCATCGGTTGCGCTCCATGCGGCTTGGCCGGCGTATCGGGAGAGGATTTTAACAGAGCGGCCCGCCGCCTTGACAGCGGGAAGGGCGCGGGGAGAAACTTGCACAAGTAACCAATCGGTTAAGAAGGCGCGGGGACGGGTCAATCTGCGACAGCGGCGCAAGGATCGGCATGGCGGAAAAGCGCATCGGCATCATCATGAACGGCGTCACGGGACGCATGGGCACCAACCAGCATCTGCTGCGCTCGATCCTGGCAATCCGCGCCCAGGGCGGCGTAGCGCTTTCGGACGGTACGCGCCTGATGCCGGACCCGCTGCTCGTGGGCCGCAACCGCGGCAAGCTCGAGCAGCTGGCAAAGGCGCATGGCGTGGCGCGCTGGAGCACCGACCTGGACCAGGCGTTGAAGGACCACCGGGACACGGTGTTCTTCGATGCCGCGTCGACGCAACTGCGGCCGAGGCTGTTGCACAAGGCGATTGCCGCGGGCAAGCACGTCTACTGCGAGAAGCCGGTAGCCACCAGCCTCGCCGAGGCGCTGGCGCTGGTGCGCGCGGCGGGGAAAGCGGGCGTGAAACACGGCGTGGTACAGGACAAGCTCTGGCTGCCGGGGCTGCTCAAGCTGGCGATGCTGCGCGATGCGGGGTTCTTCGGCAAGATCCTGTCGGTGCGCGGCGAGTTCGGCTACTGGGTTTTCGAAGGCGACTGGCAGGCAGCGCAGCGCCCGTCGTGGAACTATCGCAAGCAAGATGGCGGCGGCATCATCCTCGACATGCTGTGCCACTGGCGCTACGTGCTCGACAACCTGTTCGGCGAAGTGCAGGCGGTATCGTGCCTCGGCGCCACGCACATCCCGGCGCGCTGGGACGAGAATGGGAAGAAGTACAAGGCGAGCGCCGACGACGCGGCCTACGCGACTTTCGAACTCGCCGGCGGCGTGATCGCGCAGTTCAACTCCTCGTGGTGCGTGCGCGTGCGGCGCGACGACCTGCTCACGCTGCAGGTGGACGGCACGCATGGCTCGGCGGTGGCGGGTCTGCGCGGATGCCGCACGCAGTCGCGCGTCAACACGCCCAAGCCGGTATGGAATCCCGATATCCCGCAGCCGATCGATTTCTACGCGGGCTGGCAGGAAGTGCCGGACAACGTTGCTTATGACAATGCGTTCAAGCTGCAGTGGGAGTTGTTCCTGAAACACGTCGCGGGCGAGGGCGATTTCCGCTGGGGGCTGATCGAGGGTGCGAAGGGCGTGCAGCTCGCGGAGCTGGGCTTGAAGAGCTGGCGGGAACGCCGCTGGCTGGATGTGCCGGCGTTGAAGACATGAAGCGCGACGCGATCCTGACGATCAAGCTGCCGCGGGCCGGTGGCCGCATGCAGGATTACTCGGTGCGCGAGCCGCGCCGGTTCGACCCGCCAGCCCGGGCGTTCACGCGCCGCGCTCTCGCCGCCGCGCATGTCGTCGCAGATGCTCTGTCCACGAAGGACCCGTGGCTCGAGCCCGCGATCGACTGGGAGCGCAGCATCGCCTACCGCAGGCACCTCTGGTCGCTTGGCCTCGGCGTCGCCGAGGCGATGGACACCGCGCAGCGCGGCATGGGCGTGGACTGGGCGAACTCCCTCGAACTGGTTCGCCGCACGCTCGATGCCGCGCAGGACGTTCCCGGCGCCGTGGTGGCAAGCGGCGCCGGAACCGATCACCTCGCGCCCGCGAAGGAGCTGAAGCTCGAACAGGTGATTGCAGCCTATGAAGAGCAGTGCACGGCAATCGAGGCGCTCGGCGGGCGGATCGTCCTGATGGCGAGCAGAGCACTCGCCGCGTGCGCGAAATCGCCGGACGATTACGGCCGCGTCTACGACCGCATCCTCACCCAGGTGAAGCAGCCGGTGGTCATCCATTGGCTGGGCGAAATGTTCGATCCCGCGCTGGAAGGCTATTGGTTGGGCGGCACGGGGCGTCGCGGGGGAAAGGCGGACCACCACGCGGCGATGGAGGTGTGTCTCGACGTGATTGCGCGCAATGCGCCGAAGGTCGATGGGGTCAAGGTCTCGCTGCTCGACAAGGACAAGGAAATCGCGATGCGCCGGCGACTGCCGAACGGCGTGGCCATGTATACCGGAGACGACTTCAATTTCGCCGAGCTGATCGAAGGCGATGCCGAGGGCCATTCGCAGGCGCTGCTCGGTATATTCGATGCGATTGCGCCCGCGGCCTCGGCCGCACTGTCCGCGCTCGCGGCGGGCGACCGGGCCGCCTATTACGAGATCCTCGCGCCGACGCTGCCGCTGTCGCGGCACATGTTCTGCGCGCCGACGCGCTTCTACAAGACCGGGGTGATATTCATGGCGTGGCTGAACGGCCACCAGGACCACTTCGTGATGGTCGGCGGCCAGCAATCGGCGCGCCATATCCTGCACCTGAGCGAGCTGTTCCGTCTGGCCGATGCCGCGGGCCTGCTCGCCGATCCCGCGCGCGCCTGCGCACGCATGCGGCAATTGCTCGCAGTCCACGGCATCGGCGCGTAAGATACGACTGCTTGGTTAACCGGAGGAGGAGACCCATGCAACGCAGACTGTTTGTGAAGACCATCATGGCAGGCGCGGTCGCGGCAGCGGCCGCATTCACCCTACCCGCCGCGGCGCAGACCGTGACGCTGCACGGCGCGTCGCAATTCAGCGACGAGCATGCATTCACCAAGGCGATGGCGCGGTTCGAGGAACTGGTGAAGAAGTACTACGGCAAGCCGGTCAATTTCGTGCTGCATAAGAACAGCGAACTTGGCCTCGAGAAGGACTACTTTGCCTACATGAACCAGGGCAAGGCGGTGGATTACGCGATCGTCTCTCCCGCGCACATGTCCACTTTTTCCAAGGCCGCGCCGTTCATCGACGCGCCGTTCATCTTCCGCGACCTGCCGCACTGGAACAAGGTGCTCGACCAGGACCTGCTCAAGCCGATCGCCGACGAGATCAACCAGAAGGCCGAGGTGATGCTGATCGGCTATGCCGGCGGCGGCACGCGCAACATCTTCGTCAACAAGCCGGTGCGCAACATGGCCGAGATGAAGGGGCTCAAGGTGCGGGTGCAGGGAGCGCCGATCTGGAGCCGCACGTTTGCGGCGGCCGGCATGGCACCAACGGTGATCGCCTACAACGAGGTGTACAACGCGATCCAGAACGGCGTGATCGCCGCGGGAGAAAACGAGGCCGCCGGCGTGGAGCAGATGAAATTCTTCGAAGTCGCACCCAACCTGTCGATGACCGAGCACGCGATCACCATCCGTCCATTGTGCTTTTCCGGCAAGACCTTCGGCAAGCTGCCGAAGGATCTGCAAGCGGCGGTCATCAGAGCCGGCAAGGAAGCCGGCGCCCACGGCCGGCAGATCGAGTCCAGCGAGGACACCGCGAAGCTCGATGCGCTGGAGAAGGCGGGCAAGCTCAAGCGCATTCCCTTCGCCGACCGCGCGGCGATGAAGAAGGCCGTCGACCCGGTGATCGAAGCCTACGCCAAGGAAATCGGCGCCGACGCGATCCTCGCGAAGATCAACGCCATCAAGTAACGTACGCATGGAGGGCGCGGCATGAGCATGCCGCGCCCTTTGTTTGCGGGCCTTCGCGCATGAAAAAATTCATCGATGCCTGGCATCGGTTGCTCACCTGGCTGATGGTGGCAAGCGTCGCCATCCTGATCGTTCCGGTGACGCTGCAGATCGTCTCGCGCTATACCGCGCTGATCCCCTCCTGGATCTGGACCGAGGAGCTGTCGCGGTTTCTGTTCATCTGGATGGTGATGTTCGGCGCGATGATCGCGATTCGCGAGCGCACCCACTTCGAGGTGGATGTCTGGCCGGATCTCAAGCCGCGGGCGAACGCGCTGCTCGGCATCGTGTCGCACTTGTGCTCGCTGGTGTTCGCGCTGGTATTCATCTGGTGGGGAATCGAGTTCGTGCGCTTCGGCTGGAACCAGAATTCGGAGCTTGCCGAGCTGCCGATGCCCTTCATCTTCGTCGCCTGGCCGCTTGCGGGCGCCACCTGGGTGCTGTTCCTCGGCGAGGCGCTGGTCGCCGACTTTCGCCTCGTCTTCGGGAAACATGCTCGATGACCTCGATCGCGCTGACCCCGGGCATGGCGTCGCTGCTGCTGTTCGGGGTGTTTTTCGTGCTGCTGGTGGCAAGGGTGCCGGTCGCGTTCGCGCTCGGCCTCGCCTGCCTGCCGATCCTGCTGATCGAGCCACGGCTTTCGCCGATGATGCTGTTCAATGAAACCTTCAAGGCCTACAACGCCTTCATCCTGCTGGCGGTGCCGTTCTTCCTGCTCACTGCGAACCTCATGAACGTCGGAGGCATCACCGAACGTCTGGTGCGGCTGTCGCGCGCGATGGTAGGCAATTTTCCGGGGGCGCTGGCGCAGATCAACGTGCTGCTGTCGGTTTTCTTCGCCGGGATCTCGGGTTCCTCGACGGCCGACGCCGCCAGCCAGAGCAAGATCTTCATCGAGGCGCAGACCCGGGAGGGCTACGACCTTTCGTTCTCGATCGCCATCACCGCGGTGTCGGCAGTGCTGGCGGTGATCATACCGCCGTCGATCCTGATGATCGTGTGGGGCGGCGTGATCTCGGTTTCGATCGGCGCGCTCTACCTTGCCGGCATCCTGCCCGGCCTGCTGATCGCCGGGTCGCAGATGCTGACGGTGCACGTCTACGCCAAGCTGCGCGACTATCCCGTGTACCCGCGCGCGACGCTGCAGGAGTTTTTCTATTCCGGCTGGATTTCGATCCCGGCGCTGTTCACGCCGTTTATCATCGTCGGCGGCATCCTGCTGGGCTGGTTCACCCCCACCGAGTCGGCGGCGATCGCGGTGATCTACGCGGCGATTCTCTCCATCTTCTTCTACCGCGAAATGGACGTTAAGCACCTCTACCACGCGCTCGCCGACACCGGCAGGCTCTCCGCGGTGGCGCTGTTCTGCGTCGGCACCGCATCGGCGTTCGGCTGGCTGCTCGCCTACTACCAGATCCCAAAGGCGTTGCTCGCGAACGTGCAGACCTGGGGGCTCGACATCACGGGCGTGGGATTTTTCATCGCTTTCGTGTTCCTCGTGGTGGGATGCTTCCTCGACGCGATCCCCGCGATCATCATCGTCGGCACCACGCTGCAGCCGCTCGCCGATTCGGTGCACATGCACCCGATCCAGTTCGCCATCGTCGGCATCGTGTCGCTCGCCTTCGGGCTGGTCACGCCGCCCTACGGGCTGTGTCTGATGATTGCGTGCTCCGTGGCGAAGGTGCGGCTGAGGTATGCGCTCAAGGACACGATGATCATGCTGGTGCCGATGCTGCTGGTGCTCGCGGCGATGATCCTCTGGCCGGAGATCCCGCTCATCCTGCCGCGGCTGTTCGCGCCGGACCTGCTCAAATGAGGCTGCAAGAGCTCTGCGCGGCCTATGGGCTTGAAGCGGCCGGGGTGGACCTTTCGCAGACCATCACCGACGCGGGGTTCGGGGAAATCGAGCGCGCGTTCTTCGCGGGTCAGGTGCTGGTGTTGCGCGCCCAGCGGCTCACGCCGGCGCAGTTCCTCGCGTTCGCGCGGCGTTTCGGCCCGCCCGAGCCGCACGTGATCGACCAGTTCCACCATCCGGAGTGCGCCGACATCCTGATCCTGTCGAACGTGGTGCAGGACGGCAAGCCGACCGGCCTCGCGGACGCCGGCACCTATTTCCATAGCGACTACTCCTATCTGGAGCTTCCGGCGCGTTGCACCATGCTGTATTCGATCACGGTGCCGAAGGTCGGCGGGGACACGTTGTTTGCCGATCAGTACGCGGCCTATGACGAGCTTTCCGACTCCATGAAAGCGCGCATCGAGAACCTGGTCGGTTTGCACCACTATGGGAATCGCGACGATCTGAACGAAGACTCGCGCACCGTCGCGTCGGTGCTGACCGAGGAGCAGAAGGGCAGGATGGATTGGGTGCGGCATCGCATTGCACGGCCGCATCCGGTCACTGGACGCAAGGCGTTGTACGCGGTCTCGGGCAGTTCGTTCGGCATCGAGGGCATGCCGGAGGACGAGGCGATTGTTCTGCTCGACGAACTGAAGGCCCATGCGACACACGCGAAGTACCACCTGCGCGTGAAGTACGGCGTGGGCGACGTCGTGATCTGGGACAACGCGTCGCTGTTACATTCGGCGACGCTGATCGATCCGAACGACGCGCGCACGCTGTGGCGCATTACGGTGAAGGAAACGGCGTGATTCTTGGGTATCTGCGCCGTGAATGGATTTCGTTCACGCCGTGAATTCCGAGGCGGTGCCTCGGTGCGCCACGGTGGGGAGAAACTGCTGCGCTATACTTTGTCAAGATTTGCCTGAAAGGCGTTGCAACACGCAAAGGAGAACCAGGCCATGACGACGATCCAGATCGAGTTGCCCGAGGCGACCGCCCAGGCCGCGCGTGAGGCGGGGCTTCTGACGCCGCGGGCGCTGGAACGGATGCTCAATGACGCGCTCAAGCGCAAGCAGGCGGCCGATTCATTGCTGTCGATTGCTGACCGGGTTGCTGCAGCCGGTATTCCGCCGATGTCGATGGAAGAAATCAATGCAGAGGTGAAGGCCGCACGCGCGGAGCGCAAGCAACGTGCGGGCGATCATTGATACCAATGTGCTGCTCTCTGGATTGCTGTACCACGGGGCGCCGCATGCGTTGATCGGGCAGTTACGGAACAGCTCGCTTACGCTCATCAGTAGGCCGGATGGCGGGCTGCACATTCGGATGCGCTAGGGATTCTTGTGGACGCTCCGCGACCGGAACTACTGTCCCTGAACACCGCGACGGTGCGCGAGAAGTGGAATCTCGCGCAGATGATCGAGGGCTGCGCGCGTCACGGCATCCGCGGAATTTCGCTTTGGCGGGACAAGCTGGACGAGTTGGGCGCAGCCGAAGCGGCGCACATGATTCGTGCGCATGGGCTGACGGTGACCGGGTTGTGCCGGGGCGGGATGTTTCCCGCAACGGACCAGGCCGGGCGCGAGGCGTCGATCCGCGACAACCTGAAGGCCATCGACGATGCGGCGACGATCGGCGCGCGGTGCCTGGTGCTCGTGGTGGGCGGTCTGCCAGCCGGGTCGAAGGACATTGCGGGAGCGCGCGCGCAGGTGAGGGACGGCATCGCCGCAATCCTTCCGGCAGCGTGTGCGGCGAAGGTGCCTCTGGCGATCGAGCCGTTGCATCCGATGTATGCGGCGGATCGCGCCTGTGTGAACACACTCAGGCAGGCGCTCGATCTGTGTGCGGTCCTCGGAGACGGCGTCGGCGTCGCGGTGGACGTGTACCACGTGTGGTGGGATCCGGAACTGGAGGATCAGATCGCTCGGGCGGGGCGCGAGAAGCGCCTGCTTGCGTATCACATCTGCGACTGGCTGGTGCCCACGACTGATTTGCTGCTCGATCGGGGCATGATGGGCGATGGGGTGATCGATTTGCCGCGGATACGGGGTTGGGTGGAGGGGGCGGGGTACGCCGGGTCGCACGAGGTGGAGATTTTTTCGGCGGGAAATTGGTGGAAACGGGATCCGGACGAAGTGCTCGAAGTCATCATTCAGCGCTACGCGTCTTGCACCTAATCACCGTTCGTGCTGAGCTTGTCAAAGCGCGTACTCGTCAGCGCACGAATTCGTCCATCCGTTGGCTTGATTTTGGTAAGAGATGACAACGCGCGGCGGGAAGGTATCTAATTGAACCAGTTTTACGCAGCTCACCACGCGTTAGCCATTCCGATATGCCGCTACCCGACATCCAACAGTTACTCGACAGCAAGTTGCTGCTTGCCGGCCTGTCGCCAGTCGGCGGCGGTCTCATCGGGAATCTTATCGCGGTTCTGCGGAATCGAGTCAAGACGTTGGAATACACCGTTTCGCACGATCGCGTTGGCGTGTCAGCTGACGATCCGGTCTTCGGCTCCGTGGACGGGCGCGGCTTCCGCTAACCGGTCAAGCCGGCGTTAGATAGACCGAATAGCGACCGAATAGCGATGCAACCAATGTGCACGATCACGGAGAGCCAATTCAGTGGGCCATAGTGAATTCGTGAGCTTCCTTTGGAGCATTGCAGATCTTATCCGCGACACCTTCACGCGGGGCAAGCACCAGGACGTCATCGACCGCCTCAAGGAACTCCGTACCGCCCTCATCTCCGCCGCAGTGACGGGCAAGATCGACGTGCCCGAGGAGACGAGCGCGTGAGCTTCGATCCTCGATTCACGGTCACCAACCCGATCACCGCGGCCCTGACGCGCATCGAACGCGCGCGCGGGTTCCTCGAGGCGGCGAAGCTCTCGGAGGACTGGATCCGGCGCATGGGCGAGCGCGCGCTGGTGCTCGAGGCGCACCACACGACCCACATCGAAGGCACGCGGCTCACGCTCGAGCAGTCCGAGCGGCTGCTCGCCGGCGGGACGGTGCGAGGCGCCGACCCTGATGACGTGCGCGAACTTCTGAACTACCGCCGCGCGTTCGAACTCGTCTCGACCTATCTCGGCGGCGGCGGACCGATCACCGAGGGGCTGGTCCGCGAAATCCACAAGAGGCTCGTCGAAGGCGTGCGCGGAGGCTCGGCCGCGCCGGGGGAGTATCGACGGGTGCAGAACTACGTCGTGAACTCGGCCACGCGGGAAGTCGTGTACACGCCGCCTCCGGTCCACGACGTGCCGATCCTGATGCACGAACTGGTCGTGTGGCTGAACGAGCCGGGCGACGTACACCCGGTGCTCGCGAGCGGCATCGCACAGTTCCAGCTCGTGCATATCCACCCGTTCCTGGACGGAAACGGACGCGCGTCGCGCCTGCTCTCAACGTTGTGCCTTTACCGGGCTGGCTACGACTTCAAGCGCCTGTTCACGATCAGCGAGTACTACGACCGCGACCGATCCGCCTTCTACCGGGCCATCCAGAGCGTGCGTGAGCGGGGCATGGACCTGACCGGGTGGATCGAGTTCTTCGCCGAGGGGCTCGCCACCCAACTCGACGAGGTGAAGGCCCGAGGGGAGCGCGCCATCCGCCGGGATGTGCTTGCCCGCCAGCACGGCCTGTCGGACCGGCAGGCGCTCGCCTTGGGCCGCGTGCTCGACCAAGGGCGGCTCACGATCCAGGACTTCGCGACGCTCTGCCCGGGGGTGAATCGGCGGACGCTCCAACGGGACCTCCGGGACATGGTCGAAAAGGGGCTCCTGGCGACGGAGGGGCAGACCAACCGCCTGGAGTACGTAGCCGGGAAGGTAGTTACGTGAACTTGCGACAAACTCGCGACACGACTTGCGACAAGCTCACGACAGGACTCGCGCCATGAGCCCCGAGGTCTCCGAGCGCGCCTTCGAGGAAGCCATCGAATGCGGGCTCCTCCAGCAAGGTCGGGACGCCTGCCCGGGAGACGCGACCGCCGTCCGCGAAACCTCTCCGCCCCATGGCGACACGCCGCCCGCAGGCTAAGCAACTGCGGCCGTCATTCGAAGCGGGAGACATGCCATGAAGATTTTTTTGACCGGCGCCTCGGGATATATCGGCGGTTCCGTGGCGATGGCGCTGTTATCTGCCGGCCACGACGTTGCAGGCCTGGTCCGCTCCGCGCAACGCGCTGAACAGGTGCGAACGCAAGGGATCGAGCCCGTCTTGGGAACCCTGGGCGATACCGGCCTGCTCGCCCGGATGGCGCGCGAGGCGGATGCAGTCATCAACACCGCCGATTCCGACAATCGCGAAGTGCTCGAGGCGATGATCCCGGCACTGTTTGGCAGCGGCAAGCTGTTCCTGCAGACGAGCGGCTCGAGCATCGTGGGCGACATGGCGGCCGGCGAGCCGAGCGACAAGGTCTACGAGGACGACACCCCGGTTCGAGCGTTGCCGGGGCGGGCTGCCCGCGTCGCGATCAACGAGATTGTGCTGGCCGCAGCGAAGGGCGGCGTAAGGGCCGTCGTGATCTGCCCCACCATGATTTATGGGCAGGGACACGGGGTTCACCGCGAAAGCATCCAGGTTCCCTGGTTCACGCGGCTGGCGAAGAAGCACGGTGTCGCCAGGCATATCGGGCGCGGGGAGAACATCTGGTCCAATGTGCACATCGACGACTTGACGGATCTGTACCTGCGGATCGTGGACAGAGCGCCGGCAGGCGCGCTCTATTACGCGGAAAACGGAGAGAACTCGATGCGCGAGATCTGCGAGGCGATCAGCCGCAGGCTGGGCTTCGAAGGGCGTACTGCGCCGATGTCAGTCGAGGAAGCGGCCGAAGAATCGAGCGAGGGAGCCGCAAATTACACCTACGGTTCCAACAGCCGGGTTCGCGCCACTCGCGCCCGGCGCGAACTCGGCTGGTCGCCTTCCCGCCCATCGCTGCTCGAGTACATCGGGCGCGGGCTATAGACCCCAGGGAGCCAACCATGGTTCAAACCATGCCTATCCGGTTGGCGCCCAACGGCACTACCCATGGTGGCTACGGCTTCGCCCGGGCGGTCGGATGAACCCAGTGCCCGCCGTACAGCGCGTCGTACGTCGGCCCCGCGACGCGAGTCCCGATGCCGAGTGCC
>JACPYS010000050.1 GCA_016195915.1 Betaproteobacteria bacterium
ACGCACTCGCTCCAGATAGGTGCCGCAGGCCCGCTCGTCGGGAAACATCTGCTGGAAGTCAAGCAAGGTTGTCGGAAAGCGCTTCGCCACGCCCGAACACTACCGGTAGGGGTCTTGGGCGTCAACCGGATAGGCATGGTTTGAACAACCTTCCCCGATTTATCCTGATCCTTCGCGGACGCCCGGTAACGAGACCATCCGGAACTGAGCCGGGGACGAGTCAGCCGACGAGTTCCAGTCGCTTCTCGATGCGGTCGAGTCGTAGTTCGTGGTGATCGAGCCGCTGATTGGTCGCTGCGATGTCCCCATGAATCAGGGCCAGGTCCCGGCGCAATCCTGCAACGTGTTCCTCGAGCGAACCGACGCGCAGCGTTAGCGTGTCAATCTTTCCCTCAACCGTATCGAGGCTTGCGCGCAGCCCGCGCAGATGCTCGAGGATGAGGTTTTCGACGTTCTCGATCATGCCTTGGGCTCCAGGGTGGAACTCATCTTAGCGCAATTGAGCGCGGTGTGTGGTCACAGTCGCCCTGGCGGCGGGACTCGCGATCCTCAACCTTGTGGCGCGGCCTGTATTCGTCGAGCACCTCGAGCAGACGACGCGTACGCTCATCAAGGGGCTTGCCGCCGGAGCACAACGCGCGGGCGTGGCCTTTTCGGCGCCGTCGGTTTGCAGCATGTTCGGCATCTAATTCCGCGACCGCGGGCCGACGAGTTTCGCGACGAGCTGGAACGCGAGGTGGAGCGTCTGGCTGCTGGTGATGGAGTTCTACGGCTGGCGGCGCTTTCGCAGCCGGCGTGAAGTGGCGACTCTTGCGGGCTTGGTGAGCACGCCCTACAACAGCGCAGACAGCTAGCGCGACCGCGGCATCTAGCCAAGGCGTGCAACTGCCGGGAGAGAGCCATGATGGTCGAGATCGCTTGGCCGCGCTTCCAGCCCAACAGCGCGCTCATTCAGTGGTACCAGAGACGTTTCGCCGGCGGGGGCCTGCGCATGCGCCGCATCGGCATCGTGGCGCTCGCGCGGCGCTTGCTGATTGCGCTGTGGCGTTACCTCGCAGAGGGCGTGATTCCCGAGGGCGCCCGGCTCATCGCCTCCGAGATCTGACCGCGCAAAGCACTCAAGCACAGGAGCTTGCAGCGTTGAAGTTTGGTCGAAGCGCCCGTGATTTTCCTCGGCCGCGCCATGTGCGCCGCCGTCCTGATAGAGGGGATGCTTCGTCCGAATCCGGTTCGTCTTGCCCGCTTGGGGCGTATGCAGCATCGGGTGCTCGGCCAACCACGCCGACACGGATAGAAGGTGGTGACGAGCGAATCGCGCTCGCACTCACAATCTAATCGGGCCAACCAACGCAAAAACCGCTTACAGGAAAGAAAACGACCAGCCAGTCGTAGATGCAATACCGCTACCGGAGACTTGACACGCGGAGATCCTTCATAGAAGGAAAATTTTGTAGACCCGTCCCGGCGGTTGCGCAGGTGCATTGCCGGTGCGAGCGCGGCGAGGGAGAGAAGAAACAAACGGCACCTCACTCGATCACCTCATCGGCGCGCAACAGGATCAACTGCGGAACTTTTATTCCCAGCGCACGAGCGGTCTTCAGGTTGATCAGCAGCTCGAAACGGGTCGGCTGTTCGATGGCCAGATCGGCTGGACTGGCGCCCTTGAGAATTTTCTGCACGTACACGCCGGCACGCCGCCAGACCTCGAAAATATTCGAGGCATAGGACATCAATCCGCCCGCTTCCGCGTACTCGCGTTGACCGTAGATTGCAGGAATGCGCCGCTTCGCGGCAAAGGCGACAAACTGCGCGCGCAGCGTCGTCAGCAGTGCGTCATCGGAAATTATCATTCCGCCGGCCACGGATTTCTCGACCGCAGTGAGCGCGGCATTCAACCCGTCGGCGTTTGCAAGCGGCACGGACACAACGTCCACGCCAATGCTCCTGCCTGCCCGGTTCGCAATCTCCGGAATCGCAGCGTTGATGTTGGCCGGATTGTAGATGAACGCCGCGCGCTTCAATGCCGGCACGGTCTCCTTCAGGAGTTCGATCCACTTTTCCACCAGGCGATCTCCGGCCATGACTGCCATTCCGGTGACATTGCCGCCCGGCCGCGCCAGGCTTTGCGCAAAACCGTTGGCAACCGGGTCGGAGCTCGCCGAAACGATCGGCATGGTCGCGGTGGCTGCGCGTGCGGCGCGTGTGGCGACGACACCGGGGACAAGCAGCATCGCGACCCCGAGCCGCACCAGTTCCTCCGCCAGTCCGCGCAGGCGTTCCGGGCGGCTGTCGGCGTAGCGCGCCTCGATTCGAAGATTGCGTCCCTCGACGAGCCCGACCTCGGCGAGACCCTGGCGGATGCCAAGCAGCGTCAACCGGTCCGAACCCGCCGGTCCGATCCATAGATAGCCCAGACGCACCGGATCGCCTGCAGGCTGTGCCCGGCCTGTCAGCGGCCATACGGCCGCGCCGCCCAGCGTGAGCATGAAATCACGCCGCCTCACTCGATCACCTCATCGGCGCGCAACAGCAGCTCCTGCGAAATCGTCAGGCCGAGCGCATTGGCGGTCTTGCGGTTGATCGCCAGGTAGAACCTTGTCGGCTGCTCGATCGGCAACTCACCCGGTTTGGCGCCCTTGAGAATTTTGTCCACGTAGGCCGCGGCGCGCCGGTAAAGCTCCGGCACGTGCGGGCCGTAGCTCATCAGCCCTCCGGCCGCGACATCCTCGCGAAAACGAAATATCGACCCCAACCGGTTGCGCGCGGCGAGGAAGCCGATGCGCCGGACCTCGCGCTGCTGTTGGGCCAGCGGAGCGAGCGGGCCGCTCGCCGCGCCGAGCGCGAAAAGCGCGGCTAGCGTCTCACGCCTGTTCATCCATTCCTCTCCTGAAATGTACCGTTACGGATACACTAACTACCCTGCGACCCGCTCCAGGCGGGGACGTTTCAATACAAGTCTGTGCGATTCAGGCGCCGCTATCCGTTCGTCTCATTCGATCACCCGATCCGCACGTACCAGCACGGATTGCGGGATCTTGAGACCGAGGGTCTTGGCAGCTTTCAGGTTCACGACGAGTTCGATCCGGGACATCTGTTCCACCGGCAGCTCATGGGGTTTCGCGCCGCGCAGGATGCGGTCCACGTAGTGGGCTGCGCGATGAATCCGCTCTGCGAGTGAGGAGCCGTAGGTAAACAGCGCCCCGTCCTCGGCAGTCATCGAGCTGCTTGCGATCACGGGAATCTTCGCCAGAGTCATCGAACGAACTATTCGCTCGCGCAGATGGAAGACCAGAGTACCGGTCAACACGAGCACTGCGTCGGGCTTCTGCCGGAGCAAACCTCGGAGCGCCGCGTCGAGTTCCTGCGGACTGCCGATGGGCGCATCGATAAATACAACGCCCAATTTGATGCGTGCTTTCTCAACCGCTTCCCGATCCAGTTGTGACGACTTGTCGGTTGGGTCAAAGAGCAATCCGATCTTCACCGCTTTCGGCAGCACTTCCTTGAGCATCTGTATGCGCTTGGGCGACAGGGATTCGTTTACGAACGTGACCCCGGTGACATTGCGCTCGGGGCGCGCAAGACTCTTCACCAGCCCGAGCCCGACCGGATCGAGCGCAAGCGAGAACACCACCGGAATCGTACGCGTGGCACGGGCTGCGGACATCGCCGCGGCGACAGGCGGGGCGAATATGACCTCCGGATTGCGCTTTACGAGTTCCGCGGCGAGCGAGGGGAGAAGCGTGTGATCATCGCCCGCATACGCGCGTTCGTACGCGATGTTCTTGCCCTCCGTCCATCCCAGCTCGCCCATGCCGTCGAAGAAGGGCTTGAGGATTTTTTCCTCATTCGCGCGAGTGCTAGGGCCGAGGATGGCGACACGGCGCAGCGCGCCGGCCCGCGATTCGGCGGATTGCGCCAGCGCCGTGCGCGGCACGGCGAGAAGCGCGCCCGATGCGAACAGGAAACGCCGGCGCACAATTCGCCTCATGAACCATACTCCCTGAGGGATCCGCTTGAAAGTCTACGCTTGAATGGCCTTATTCGATCACCCGCGTCGTGCGCAGCAATACGGATTGCGGGATCTTGAGGCCGAGGGACTTTGCGGTCTTCAGATTGATGACCAGATCGAATGTGGTGGGCTGCTCGACCGGCAGATCGGCGGGTTTTGCGCTTTTGAGAATTCTGTCCACGTAGCCGGCAGCCCGCCGGCACAGGTCGGAGATATTGGGGCCGTAGGACATGAGGCCGCCGGCTTCCGTGAAGTCGGAACTTTCGTATATCGCAGGCAGGCGCGTCGTCGCGGCGAACCCGGTGACTTCGGCCGGAGTGACCGGTGCGCCCCGGGTCACGATCAGCGCGTCGGGTTTGTTGCGGGCCAACGCGGCAAAAGCGGCCGCAATGTCCTCGCGGCGGCGAATGTCGACGACTTGGATCTTCACGCCTTGCGGACGCGCTGCGGCCTCCAGGGCGTGCAGGACAGTGGCAGTCGAGGGGTTCGTCGATGACGAGAGTACCGCGACGTGCTTTGCCGCTGGCGCAGTTTCCTTGAGAAGCTCGAGCAGCTTGCCGATCAGATCGGACGGGATATGCGTCGTGCCGGTGAGGTTGCCACCGGGCCGGGCAAGGCTCGCAACCACACCGGCCTTCACCGGCTCGGCAACTGGGCCGAACACGATCGGAATCGTCGTAGTCGCGCCCTTGGCTGCGAGCGCGGCCGGCGTTCCGTACGCGAAAATCGCATCGACCTTGAGTGTGGCCAGTTCCATGGCCAGCGGTGCGAGTTCATCCCTGCCCTCCGTCGAGCGGTACTCGAGTTTGAGGTTTTCACCCTCACGGTAGCCCAGCTCGCGCAGCCCTCGCACGAACTCCGGAACGTAGCGATGCAGACGCGCGCCCTCGTAGAGGATACCCACGCGGTAGACCTTTGCAGGTTGCTGCGCGAGGATGGCAAGCGGTGCGGAGAAGAGACCGAGGAGGGTCAACGCATGCAGCATGGCGCGCCTGTTCACTCGTCTCTCCTTCTAGGGATAGATTCTATGTAAGGGCCGCGTGAATTAACCTCTGGTGGCTTTCTCAACCAAAGAAGGAGACCAAGAGATGAACCCAGCGGCCCTGAGAAACGAAGATAACGCATCGGCGCCGGTGTTGTACATGGCGCTGGAATTGAGCAACAAGAGTTGGAGGCTGGCGTTTGGCGACGGCACGAAGCGGCGCCAGGTGCCGGTGCCTGCGGCGGACCTGCCGAAGCTCGGCTGCGGCACGTGAAGACCAACCGGCTCGACGGCGAGCGGCTGCGCGAACCGAAGACCGATGCCGAGCGGAGCATCGCGCAGTTGATGCACCTGATGGCGATCGGGCCGACCAGCGCCTGGCTGCAGGTGATGGAGTTCTTCGGCTGGCGGCGCTTTCGCAATCGGCGTCATCTGGCGGCTCTTGCGGGCTTGGTGAGCGCGCCCTACGACAGCGCAGACAGTGAACGCGACCAAGGCATCTAGCCAAGGCGAGGCCATCGCCGGGTGAGAGCCATGATGGTCGAGATCGCTTGGCTGTGTGGTTGCGCAGATGGATGGGGTGTACTACCTTCCGTAATCCCGGAGCATCCGATGCTGACCGTCAAGATCGACCCCAAGTTGCGCGCTCAAGTCAGGGCGCTCGCGTCTGAGCTGGGCGTCACTACCAGCGAACTGGTGCGTGAGGCGCTCAGGCAGCGCGTCGCGCAACGAACGCGCTCACGCGCGAAGTCCGTGTTCGCAGCCACGCGCGATCTGTGCGGCGTGGCCGAGACCTCCGACCCGGAACTGTCCTCCCGCCGGATGAGTGTCCTGCTTCGCGCGCTCCATGGCGGGCCGGGTACTCGTTGACACGGGGCCGATCGTCGCCTATTTGCACCGCGGCGACAAATGGCACAAGGCCGCTGTGCGTTTTTTTCGCGGGTGGCGCGGAGAGTTGCTGACCACCTGGCCCGTCATTACCGAAGCGGCCTGTCTTTCCGAGACACAGAAGGCGCGGCTGGCGATCATGCAGTGGCTGCAGCGCAATCTCCAGGCGGTGGCGCAGGATGCGAGCGACGCATTGCGGATCGAGCGCTACTATCACAAGTACGCGGACCAGGACCCCGACCTTGCCGAGCTCAGCCTGCTCGCGTTCGCCGAGCGCACTGGCGTGCGCGACGTCCTGACCGTGGACGCGAAGGATTTTGCTGTGTATCGCCTCTCGAGCGGGCGCGCGCTCAATAACCTTCTTGCGAGAGCTTGAGCGAAACGATCATGAAAACGACCAAGACAAGAAAAACGTTGAAGGTACATCGCTCTCACCAAGAAGCCACGGTCGAGAGTTTTCGTCGTGACCCGAAGTTCGCGGCGGCATATTTGAACGCCGTCCTCGAGGATGGTGACGGTGCCGAGCTCATGACCGCTCTCCGCTACGTGACGGACGCGTTCGGCGGGGTGTCTGCCATTGCCCAGAAGACAGGTCTCAATACCACCACGCTCTACCGCACACTTTCGCCGAAGGGGAACCCCGAATTGAAGAGCTTCATGGACATCATGAAGGCTGTCGGGATGCGCATACTGGTCCAGCCGACTCCAGCCCGCCGGTAGCTCAGCCTGTGACGGGCTGGTCGCTGGACCCATCATCGCCGCGACAGCGCTGCATCACGGGTTGACGGTGGTGTCGCGGGACACCGCCGACTACAGCAAGACGCAGGTGTCGTTGTTCAATCCCTGGGCCGATCACTATTAACACGCAGGTCTGCCGCCTGCGCGAAGGCCGCGGGCTACCAGGCATCCACGAAGGGCCGCTTCTTGCCCTGCCGGCGCTCGGGTGCAGGCACCGAGCGCAGTCCCGCCATGATCGCGCGGCGCGTGTCGGCGGGATCGATCACGTCGTCGATCTCGAACAGCGTCGACGTGCTCAGGGCCTTGCCCTTCTCGTACATCGCCGCGACCATCTTTTCGTAGGCAGCCTTTCTCTCGGCGGGGTCCTGCATCGCCGCGAGTTCGTTGCGGTAGCCGAGTTTCACCGCGCCTTCGAGGCCCATGCCGCCGAACTCGCCCGTCGGCCAGGACATGGCGAAGAACGACGCGTGAAAGCTGCCTCCCGCCATGGCGAGCGCGCCCAGGCCGTAGGCCTTGCGCGTGACGACGGTAAATGTCGGGACCGTCACGTTCGCGCCGATGACGTACAGGCGGCAGCAGTGTCGCACCAGCGCCGTCTTCTCGGCCTCGGGCCAGACCATGTTGCCGGGCGTATCGAACAGAAACAGGATCGGGACGTCGTGTGCGTCGCACAGTTGCACGAACCGCGCCGCCTTGTCGGCCGCGTTGCTGTCGATCGCGCCCGCAAGATGCCGCGGATTGTTGGCGACGATGCCGATCGCCCGCCCTTCGATGCGCGCA
The DNA here is from genome assembly GCA_016195915.1 of Betaproteobacteria bacterium. Lineage (GTDB taxonomy): Bacteria > Pseudomonadota > Gammaproteobacteria > Burkholderiales > SG8-39 > JADGRQ01. The sequence goes on from JACPYS010000050.1 coordinate 7,401, forward strand.
AAAGCGGTGATCATTCCGGGCCCGAAGCCGCGCCGCAGTTCGAGCACGGAGTCCGTATCGGCGAGCGTCGAGATGAGCTTGCGCATGTCGTAGGCGCGCAGCCGGTTTTCGGGGACTGCGCTGCGTAACAGTCGCTGGTCGGGGCAGGTCCATTGCGCGAGCGTGCCCTGGAAATAGGACAGATATTTGCGCGCGGCCCGAACTGCCTCGGCTTCATCCGCCACTGCGATATCAACGACGCCGTTCGGTACTTGCACGCTCATCGGCCCGACTTCCTCGGGTTTGTACACGCCGAGTCCGCCACCCTCGATCATCGCGGGGCCGCCCATGCCGATCGTCGAGTTCGCCGTGGCGATCACCACGTCGCAGCACCCGAGCAGCACGGCATTGCCGGCGAAACAGCGCCCCGAGGTGACCCCCACGAGGGGTGCGCCGCCGCTCAGGCGGGCGAAGCTGTGGAAGGTGTCGAGTTGAAGGCTCCCCACCGCGATTACGTCGGTGTCCCCGGGGCGGCCGCCGCCGCCTTCGGCAAACAGGACCAGCGGCAGGCGCCACTTCTCGGCCAGCCGGAACATGCGGTCCTGCTTCTGATGGTTCTTCTTGCCCTGCGTGCCGGCGAGCACCGTGTAGTCGTAGGCAACCACCGCAACGCGGCTCGCCTCGTCGCCGAAGTGCTCGTCGTTGACGTGTCCCACACCCATTACCAGTCAGTCCGCCGGGGTTTGCTCGATCAGTTCCTCGACGCTGTTGCGCAGACGTCGCGCTGCAAGCACGAGCGACCCGTACTCCACGAACGAGTCCGCATCGCACAGGTCTGCGACGTTCTCGCGCGTCGTGCGCTGACCCGTCTTGCGCCGTCTCGCCACGGCATCGGGGCGCGCTGCGTCCTTCGTCTTCGCCTGGCGCGCGCGGACTTCGGCGAGGTCCGGGCGAATCTCGTCGAGATCGATCTCTTCGGCCGCAGCGGTCGTGTCATCGCCCGACTCGTTTTCTTCCAGGAACACGAGCGGATGTCCCTCGAAAACGGTGTCGCCCACCGACACCGTGACCAGGCGCACGATGCCGCCCGAGCGCGCGACGATCGCGTGCTGCATCTTCATCGATTCGAGCACGAACACCTGCTGCCCGGCGCGGACCACATCGCCCTGCCTCACGTCGAGGCTCACGACGGTGCCCTGCATCGGCGCCTCGAGCGGAGTTGTCCTCTCGGGGCCCGCCACATTCGCAGTCGGCGGCTGTGCCGGTGTCCACGCATCCTCGGTGTCAGCCGCGCTGGCTTCCCTGCCGTGCGCGAGCACCGCCAACGGGTCGTTCGGATCGACCTTCGCGCCCGCGAGGCGAGCGCCGATGGCTGATGGGCCGGCATCGAAGTGCCGCGTCCGGATCGGCGGGACGGCGAGCAACTCATCGAGCCGCTCTTCGATCAGCCGGGTATGGAATCTTCCGCCTGTGACTTCCGGGTGTCCGAGCAGTGCGTGCAGGAACGCAAGATTGGTGGGCACGCCGGCAATGCGGAACTCGGCAAGACTGCGGCAGGTCTTCGCCGCCACGTCCTCGAGGCGGCCCGAGGGCGAGTGCACCACCAGCTTGGCGAGCAGGGAGTCGAAGCTCGGACTCGTCTGGTAGCCCGCATAGCCGAAGGTATCGACGCGCACGCCGGGACCGGAAGGAACCTCGAACGCGGACAGGATGCCGCCGCCGGGCTTCGCCGTTCCGTCCGCCGCCATGGTTTCCATGTTGATGCGCGCCTGCAGGGCGATGCCGCGCGGACGGGCGATCTCCTTCTGCGTCAGGTGCAGATCGGCCAGCGTGCGGCCGGCAGCGATGGCGAGTTGCGTCTTGACGAGGTCTACACCGGTCACTTCCTCGGTGACCGTGTGCTCGACCTGCAGCCGCGCGTTGGCCTCGATGAACGCGATCCCGGCGGCGCTCTCATCGCGCAGGTCGACGAGGAATTCGAAAGTACCCAGGTTACGGTACTTTACGGCGGAAGCGAGCGCGACCGCCGCTTCGAGCAGGCGCGTGCGCAGCGCCGGCCGCAGCGCCGGGGCGGGCGCAATCTCCACGAGTTTCTGCCGGTGCCGCTGCAGGCTGCATTCGCGCTCCCACAGATGGCTTACCGCGCCGCTGCCGTCGCCGACGATCTGCACTTCGACGTGACGCGCCCGGGGCAGCAATTGCTCCACGTACACCCCGTCATTGCCGAAGGCGGCCAGGGCCTCGGATGCGCAGCGCTCGAACGCTGCGTCCAGCGCGTCGGCGCTGAACACGGGCCGCATGCCGCGCCCGCCGCCGCCCGCAATCGCCTTGATCATGACTGCGGCACCGGGCCCGAGCGAAGCGAAAAACCGGCGCGCCTGAGCAAGCGTGGTCGGCCCGGAGGTGCCCGCCGGGATCGGCACGCCGCGGCGCCTGGCGAGCGCGCGCGCCTGCGCCTTGTCGCCGAACAGCTCGAGCGTCTTCGGATGCGGTCCGACGAAGGTGATGCCCGCCTCGGCGCACAGGCGCGCGAAGGCCGCGTTCTCGCTCAGAAATCCGTAGCCCGGGTGGATGGCGTCGCAATCGGCCTGTTTGGCGAGCGTGACGATCTGCGTGGCATCGAGGTAGGCGGGAACGCCGATGCCCTTGAGCGCGAGCGTCTCGTCGGCGCGGCGCGTGTGCAGCGAACGTGCGTCGTCCTCCGAGTACACGGCAACGCTGCGGATTTCCATTTCCGCGGCGGCGCGCGCGACGCGGATCGCGATCTCGCCGCGATTGGCGATGAGCAGACGGTTCAATGCCATGGTGTTTTCATTTCCTGTCGATTCGATTGCGCATCGCCGTCTATTGTCCCGCGCCGGCGGCGCGCGTGCCGATAACGCCGGCAGCGGCAAGTTCGTCCAGTTCGCAAGCGGCGAGCCCCAGTTCGCCACCCAGAATCTCGGCGTTGTGCTCGCCGAGCGTCGGTGCCGGGCGGTGCAAAGGCGGCGCGCTGCCGTCGAGCCGGTAGGGTGCGAGCGGAACGATGTGGCTGCCGATGTATTTTCGCTCAGCGCGGCGCCACGTTCCCGCAGCGGCGAGTTGCGGGTCCCGCAGCAAATCCTCCGCCGCGAGCACCGGCGCGGCCGGCACGCCGGCGCGCTGCAGCAGCGCAACCGCGGCGTCCGAGTCCCTTGCGGCCGCCCAGCGCTCGAGAAGCTTTTCGACGGCGGATTCGTGCACTTTGAGGGCAGGCGCGGCGCTGCCTGCGCTCGCGGCCAGATCGTTGCATCCTAGCGTCGCGCACAGCGCATTCCACTGGGCGGCCGTCTCGACCGACACCGCGATCCATTTCTGCGGCACCCGGCTTGCAACGCAGGCTCGAAGCGCCGACAGGGGCTGCCGGCTGCCTTCGCGCCTCAGCGCCGCGGTCTGTGTCGATTGCGCGACGATGGCGTCGGCGCCGAGCTGGAACAGGCACGCAACCTGGCAGAGGTCGATCTTCGCACCGGCGCTGTGCTTGCGCGCCGCATACAGCGCGATCATCCCGGCCACCGCCGCATAGATGCCGCCCACTGAATCTCCATAGGCGACGTGCTGCATGGCCGGCGGCCCGTCGGCATCGCCATTGACGAACGGCAGACCCGAAGCCTGTTCGATGGTCGATCCGTAGGCGCGGAAATCCCGCCACGGGCCCGACGCCCCGAACGCGGCCATTGAAATCGAGATCAGGCCGGGAGCGGACTTCGCAATATCGTCTGGCCCGACGCCGAGCTTTTCGAGCGTCCCGTGCGTGTAATTTTCGATCATCAGGTCGCAACGCGCGGCCAGACGCAGCAGCAGCGCGCGGCCTTGCGCGGTCTTGAGATCGAGTGTGATGCCGCGCTTGTTGCGGTTCATCATCAGGAACGACGGCCGGACCTCGTACGGCGGCGGATCGCCGTCCATCGGCCCGTCGTAGGCGCGCCACCAGTCGAAGTAGGAACAGGATTCGACCTTCACCACGTCGGCGCCGAGGTCGGCGAAATGACGCGTCGCGAGCGGGCCGGCCCAGCCCATCGTAAGGTCGAGCACCCTCACGCCGCGCAGCGGGGCATCCATCACCGAGGCGCGGGTCGTACTGCCCGCCGCAGCGCCCGGCGCACAGGATGAAAACGGCAGCGTCGGGCCGACGCACGATACGCTCGTTCCGCGCACCCGCGAAAAACTGTCGCGTCCGCGCCAATGCGGGGTTTCCGGAAGTTCGCGCAACGACGGCACTGGTGCGAACGGGATCCGGCGCTTCTGTCCCTCCGCGAGCCAATAGGCCGCGGAATGCGCGAGCAAGGCGGGCGCGAGTACGGCTTCGATCTCATCGGCGCGCTCGAGGCGTTGCAGCGTGACAAAATCGCGGGGCTCGCGCGCGAGTTCCGGGTGCCCGATCATTGCGCATAGCGCGGTCCACTGCGCGGGCGTCAACGCGGTCAGTCCGATCCAGCCGTCGCTCGCACGGTAGATGCCTCCGGGATACGTTGGCGTGAAGCGGTTGACACCCCGCCGCACCACCGTTTCCCCCGAGAGCGCGAGCGCCGCTGCCGTGCTCTCGGAGAAGCACAGGTTTGCCTCGAACAGATTGAGATCGATCCGGTGCCCGTGCCAGCCACCCGCGCGGCCGATGATTGCGGCGAGGGCAGCGATGAATGCGGTCGCGCCACCGACGACCTGCGGTGCGTGACCTCGAGGCAGCATCGGCACGCCGTCGCGCGGGCCGGTGGCGTAGGCCACGCCGCTCAACGCCTGTATGAGCGCATCGGTTCCGATCCAGTCCCGGTAAGGGCCGTTCATGTCGAACCAGGTCAAGGCGACGCGCAGCGGCGCCACAGAGCCCTGTGCGCTCAAGGCCGTGTCGACGCGTTCGACGATCGCGCGCGTCTGTCCCGCGATGACCAGATCCGCGTCGCGCACCGCGCTGAGCGCGGTGGAAAAATCGGCGCCGAGGGCGGCGCCGAAACCCGCGTCGATCCGGTGCTTGCCGTCGTCGAGCCACGCCGCGTAGCCTTCGCTCGCCGCGCCGCCGAAGCCGACACCGGTTGTACGCGGCGCGCCCGCCTGCATGACGGTAGCGCCATGCGCGGCGAAGAGCCGGCCGCAATAGCGAACAGCCACGCCGTCCGGGATCTCGATGATGTTCAAGCCCTCAAGCGCTCTGCGCATGCGACGTTTCCAATAGGTGGCAGGCCGCCGCACATCCGCCGCCGAGGTCGCGCCAAGCCGGCGCTTCGACGGCGCAGTGCTCGAGCGCGTGCGGACAACGCGGATGAAACTTGCAGCCCGAAGGCGGGGACATGGCGCTCGCGATTTCGCCGCGAATGGCATCGACGCGCGGGCGATGGTCCGGGTCGGGCCGCAGCACCGAAGCGAGCAACGCTTGCGTGTAGGGATGGCGCGGTTGCGCGAAAACTTCCGCGGTCGGACCGCTCTCGACGAGATTGCCGAGGTACATCACCCCCACGCGGTCGCTGAAATGCTCCACCAGCGCGAGGTCGTGCGCGATCACGAGATAGGTGAGCCCGAAGCGCTGCTGAATGTCCGCGAGCAGATTGAGAATCTGCGCGCGGATCGATACGTCCAGCGCGGAAATCGGCTCGTCGAGTACGATGAAGCGCGGATTGGGCGCCAGCGCGCGCGCGATTGCAATGCGCTGGCGCTGGCCGCCGCTGAATTCGTGCGGAAACAGATCGGCGGCGCCCGCGGGCAAGCCCACGATGTCGAGCAGTTCCTCTATCCGCCGGCGCAGCACGGCACGCTCGACGCGTTCCTGTGTCAGGATCGGCTCGGCGATGATGGTTTTCACGCGCAGGCGCGGGTTGAGCGATGCGAACGGGTCCTGGAACACCGCCTGGACCTGCCGGCGATACGACCTGGTCTCAGCGCCGGACATCGCCTGGAGATCGATGCCGCCGAAGTGCACCGCGCCCGAACTGGGGCGCTCCAGCATCAGCACCATCTTCGCGATCGTCGTCTTGCCGCAACCCGACTCCCCGACCAGCGCAAACGTCTCGCCTGCGGCGATGCCGAAAGACACGCCGTCGACCGCGAACACGGTGCCCCGGCGAAACGAGAGGCCGCCGCCGAGGGTGAAATGCTTGCGCAGGTTGCGAAGTTCGACGAGCACGTCTTACGCCTGTTCGTGCAACGGATGCCAGCAAGCGACCGTGTGATGCGGCGCGAGCTGGATTTCGGGCGGATATTCGCGCTCGCATTGTGCCGTGCGGTGGGCGCAGCGCGGCGCGAAGCGGCACCCGGAAGGCGGATCGATCAGGCTCGGTGGCTGTCCGCCGATCGAAGCGAGGCGCTCGCGCCGCACGCCCAGGTGAGGAATCGAATCGAGCAGCGCGCGCGTGTAAGGGTGCGCGGCACGCCGGTAGATGGTGCGCACGTCGCCCACTTCCACGATGCGGCCCGCGTACATCACCGCCACGCGGTGGCAGATCGCTGCCGCGACCCCGAGGTCATGCGTGATCAGGATGATGCCGAGCCCGCTGTCGTTCTGCAACTCGCGAAACAGTTCGATCATCTGCACCTGGATCGTGACATCCAGGTTGCTGGTGGGCTCGTCGAGGATCAGCAGGCGCGGCTGGCACGCGAGCGCCATCGCCGATACCACGCGCTGGCGCATGCCGCCGCTGAACTGATGCGGATAGTCGTCGAGGCGCGTTTCCGCCGACGGGATGCGCACGTGCCTGAGCACCTTCACGGCGGCATCGCGCACGCCGCGTGCGCCGCTCGCCAGTCCATGCGCGCGCAGCGGCGCGCCGACCTGGTCGCCGACCGTGAACACCGGGTTGAGCGAGGTCATCGGGTCCTGGGTCACCATCGCCACGCGCCGGCCGCGCCACTGGCGCGCCATCTCCTGCTCCGGCAGTCGCGTCAGATCGATGCCATCGAGCCAGACCTGCCCCTCGACGATGCGCCCGCTTTGCTTGGGCAGCAGGCGCAGGATCGAAAGGCAGGTCATGGTCTTGCCGCAACCCGATTCGCCTACGAGCCCGAGCGTTTCGCCGGTGCCCACCGCAAGGCTCACGCCGTCCACTGCCTTGAGTACGCCGCGCCTGAGATACAGGTGGGTCTGGAGGTTCTCTACCCGCAGGAGCGGCTGCGCTTGCGCCGGCACGGTCTGCTGCATGGCGTTCTAGAGTTGCCGGCGCTTGGGGTCGAAGGTGTCGCGCAGCCAGTCGCCCACCATGTTCGACGAAAGGCAGGCCAGCATGATCGCCACGCCGGGCATGGTGATCGCCCACCATGCGGTGGTGAGGTAGTTGCGCGCGTCGGCGAGCATCAGCCCCCAGGACACGTCGGGTGCCTGTATCCCCAACCCGAGGAAGCTGAGCGATGCCTCGAAGATGATCACCTGCCCGATCTGCAGCGTGGCGAGCACCAACAGCATGTTCATCACGTTGGGCAGCAGGTGGCGCGCGAAGATTGTCGCCGTTCCGCAACCTGCGACCTTGGCGAGCGCCACGTAGTCGCGGCTGCGCAATGAAAGGATCTCGCTGCGCACGATGCGCGCGTACCAGGTCCAGTAGGTCACCACGATGATGATGATCACGGTGTTGAAATCGGCGCCGAGCACCGCCGCCATCACGAGCGCCAGCGCGAGCGGCGGGATGGAGAGCTGGATGTCGACCAGGCGCATGATCACGGCGTCCACCACGCCTCCGAAGTATCCGGAAATGATGCCGAGCAGTCCTCCAACGCCGCCCGAAAACACGATGGCGTAGGCCGCCACCATCAGCGAAACGCGCGCGCCCGCGATGATGCGGCTCAGGATGTCGCGCCCGAGATTGTCGGTGCCGAGCAGGTAGATGAACGAGCCTTTCTCCGCCCAGAACGGCGGGCGGAACGCGTTGCCCAGATCGAGGCCGTTGGGATCGTGCGGCGCGAGCGCCACGCCGCCGAGCGCGGCGACGATCACCAGCAGGAGCACGACGAACGAAACGATGGGCAGATCGCGCTCGCGCAGGCGACGCCTCAGCGCGGCGAGCGCGCCTCCTTCAGGCACGATCGGCAGAGCAGTCGCTTCAATGGTCATAACGGATCCTCGGATCGATGATGCCGTAGGAGAGATCGACCAGCAGGTTCGCGCCGACGAACAATACGGAGGTGAGCAGGACTCCCGCCTGCACCACGGGAAAATCGCGCGAGAACACCGCCTCCACCACCATGCGGCCGACGCCGGGCCAGGCGAACACGGTCTCCACGATGAACGCGCCGCCCAGCATTGCGGCGAAATACACTCCCAGCACCGTGACGAGCGGAATCGCCGCGTTGCGCAGCGCGTACTTCCAAACCAGCAGCCATTCCGGATTGCCCACCGCACGGCCCATGCGGATATAGTCGCTGTCGAGCACGTCGAGCATCGCCGAGCGCACGATGCGCGTCTGCGCGGCGACCGGATACCAGCCCAGCGCAATCGCGGGCATCACCAGATGAGCGAGCGTGCCATGCCCGTACGCGGGCAGCCAGTCGAGATGGATCGCGAACACGAGGATCAGCAGCAATCCGACCCAGAAATTGGGCATCGCCTGTCCGAGCATGGCAAAGCCCTTGCCAAACGTGTCGAACCACGAACCGCGATACACCGCGGAGAGCACACCGAAAGGCACCGCAAGCAGGATCGAGAACGCGAGGCCCGCGAACGCGAGCTGGATCGTGGCCGGCAGCCGGTCCAGAACGAGACTGAGCGCCGGGGCCTGCCAGCGGTAGGAATTGCCGAAGTCCCCGCCGAGCGCCTTGCCGGCGAAAATGAGGTACTGGCGCCAGACCGGCTCCGCCAGTCCCATGTCGTGCCGCACCTGTTCGATGAGCGCGGGTGGCGCCTCCGAGGGCAACAGGAGCACGATCGGATCGCCACTCAGCCGCGAGATCACGAAGATGACGATGCTCGCGCCGACGATGCTGAGCAGGCCTTGCGCGAGCCTGCGAAGCAGGTAGCCGAGCATCAGGCGCTAACCGGGCGGAGCGCTAATTGAACGTCGCCGTTCAATGGCCCTCGGAAGCGATGCGGGGAGCCGCTTCCGAGGGCTCGCTTTGGAACCGCTTGTTAGATTGCTGGACGTCACTTCTTCGGAGGCCGACGCACACGGAGTTGCGTCTTCGCCCGGTGTCGTAAGCTTTCTAGTTCCTTGATCATTCGGTCAATCTGGTAGTCGACTTCTTCGTCCGTCGCCAGTTTGGCGCCGATCACCACACGGCCATCTGGGGTTTCGCCCCACGATTTCAAAGATACTTGCACCTCTGGGTTAATGGGCAAACCACCTTTTCGCGGTGCATAAGTTTCGATCATGAAATATGTGGCCATTACTTTCCCCCCTACCTCCGGAAGTAAACATCAGTCGGTGCCCTTGTACCATCGGAGCATTTCGTAAGCGGTCCAAAAACAACCACCACCGCGATCAAAATGAGTAATCCCTTGACAAAGGATTTAGTGCCCTTTGCGATCTCGGCGAAAGACTTCCCAATCAATAGCCAACCGACGAACGCCACTACCCCGAAGCCTATGAGCCATCGCACAATCACCGAAGCGGATCCCGGTGATTCTTTTTCTATTTCGCCCAAAATATATCCAGCAATCAATACACCACCTACGAAAACCATCGGGGGCCAGAAACTAGGGCGCTCGGGCGCTTTCTTCTGGTCCTGCTGTTCTAGTGGGTCACTCATGATTAGCAGCCCAACTACTGCTTGAGACCGACTTCCTGAAAACCCCGCCAGTACCCCGGATACGGCCAGGGCGTGAACTCCACCTTGGTAGAGCGCCAGGCGAGCGTCACCATCGGCCGGTAGGTCGACAGGCCGCCCAGCACCTTCTCCTGCTTGTTGCGGGCGATCTTCCTGATGAGTTCCTCGCGCTTTGCGGGATCCATGGCCTTTTTGAGTTCCTCCACCATGGCGTCGGCTTCCGTGTCCTCCGTGAACGAATAGCTTCCCCAGCCTTTGCCGGGAACGAAGGAATGGAGGTGCCCGGCCCAGGGCGTTGCCGCGTCACCGGGCAGGTTGTGGCTCCACATCCAGCTGATCACGCCGTCCATTTCGGGCGGCGCGTTGCGGCCACGGCGGCCGATATTGATCCATGCGCCGTACTCGAGGCCCTGCAGCTTGCAGCGGATGCCGGACGCACCGAGATAAGCAAACATCGCCTCGCCCATTTCCTTGACGTTGGGTTCGCGCGGCGTGGTGAGGTTGTAGCAGGGCGTGTCGAAGCCGTTCGGGAATCCGGCCTGGCGCAGCAGTTCGCGCGCCTTTCTCGGATCGTAGGGGTAGGGCTTCAGGCCCGGGTCGTAGCCGACCTCGCCTGGCCCCACCTCGACGTAACGCTGGCCTTGCCCGAACAGCACCGTCTTGATGATGGCGTCGACGTCGATCGCATGGGCCGCCGCCTGGCGCACGCGAACGTCGCGGAACGGGGAATTGGGCTGATGGGTGTTGAAGTTGAGGAACAGGTTGTTCCCCGACACGACGCTTACCGTCTTGACGCCGGGGAGCTTCCTGAACTCCTCGATCATCGACAGCGGCACCGCGTCGATCCAGTCGACCGCGCCCGTCTTGAACGGCGCCACGCGCGTCAGATCCTCGGGAATGATCTTGATGGTGAGGTTCTTCACCGCGGGCCGGTATTGCTTGTTCCAGTAACCGTCGAAGGCTTCGAGCTTCAGTTCGTCTTTCACCACGCGCGAGACGAACTTCCACGGGCCCGTTCCTACCGGTGCTTTGGCGAATCCGTCTTCGCCCACTTTTTCGTAATAGTTCTTCGGGATCGCCCAGAGCTGCAGGTTTCCCGCGACGTACGCACCGTCGCCTTCCTTGAAGTGCAGCCGGAAATGATGCTCGTCGACGATCTCGAATCGCTCGACCGAGGCCTGCAGGTGGGACCAGCGCGAAATCTTGGCATCGGCCAGCTTGCGCTGCGCGAATTCGAAATCGCGGCTCGTGAGCGCATCGCCGTTGTGGAACTTCACGCCCTTGCGGATGCGGACGTCGATGATCGGCTTGCCGCCGGCGTCCTTGACCTCCCAGCTCTCGGCGAGCCAGTTCACGGTCTTCTGAGACGCATCCGGCCGCACCAGCTGTTCGAACATCTGCCCCATGAAATAATGATCGACGCCCGCGGAGTACTTGACCGGATCCATCACGGTGGATTCGGCCGCGAACGCGGCGACCAGGGTGCCGGCCGCGGGTTTTTGCGCGAGCGCCGGAACGGCCGCGCAGGCTGCGAGGAGCGCAAGGCTCCGGACAATGAAATTGAGACGCATGTAATTTCCCTCGCTCGTGTGGCCGTTCGATTCTGGGAGTGGTGGTGTTGAATGTCAACGAGGGCTGCGAAAGAGATCAGGCTCATCGGCGAGGCGGATTTCTCCGTCCTGTTTGATGGCGATCAATAGGGCCCGTCGGCCACGTCCGATGATCTCGGTGCGCCGCCCCGATCGTGGAGCGGAGGGAGTGACACGCCGATGATGAACGCCGCACAGTATCGCGACAGTCTCGCGAAACGCAAGCCGATGAAAATCTGGCTCGACGGGCAGATGCTCGCGAAACCGCTCGACCATCCTTACGTCAAGACGTCGATGAACAGCGTCGCGCTGACCTATGAACTGGCGCAGGACCCGCAGTTCAGGCAGGTCATGACCGCGACATCCGCCCTCACCGGCGAGACCATCAGCCGCTTCTGCCACCTGCATCAGAGTACGGACGACCTGATCAACAAGGTCCGCATGCAGCGCCTGCTCGGCCAGCGCTGCGGCACTTGTTTCCAGCGCTGCGTCGGACTGGATGCGTTGAACGCCGTGTTCGCGACCACCTTCGAGATGGACAGGAAACTCGGTACCGATTACCACCGGCGCTTCAGGAATTTCGCCGTTGCCATGGAGCGAAACGACTGGATCGTCGATGGCGCGATGACCGACGTGAAGGGCGATCGCAGCAAGCGCCCGGGCGCGCAAAAGGACAAGGACATCTACCTGCGCGTCGTCGAGCGGCGCGCCGATGGCGTGATCATCCGCGGCGCCAAGGCGCACCAGACGGGCGCCATCAACTCCCATCAGGTTCTCGTCATGCCGACCTCGTCGCTCAGGGAAGACGAGAAGGATTACGCCATCACCTGCGCCCTGCCCTCCGACGCTGAAGGGATCACCTACATCTACGGCCGCCAGTCCTGCGACGAGCGCAAGCTCGGCGGCGATGAAGCCTCCGACATCGATTCGGGCAGTTCCTGCTACGGCGGCCAGGAAGCGCTGATGATCTTCGAACACGTGTTCGTGCCCGACGAGATGATCTTCATGAACGGCGAAACGGAGTTCGCGGGCATGCTGGTCGATCTCTTCGCGAGCTATCACCGCCAGAGCTACGGCGGCTGCAAGGTCGGAAACGGCGACGTGGCGATCGGCGCCGCGGCCGCGATTGCGGAATACAACGGGGTCGCGAAGGCATCGCATGTCAAGGACAAGATCGTAGAGATGAACCACCTCAACGAGACATTGTTCTCGTGCGGCATCGCATGTTCCGCCAATGGCACGAAACTGCCCGCGGGCAATTTTTTTGTCGATGCGCTCCTCGCCAACGTGTGCAAGCAGAACGTGACGCGTCTTCCTTACGAGATCGCCCGCATCCTGCAGGACATCGCGGGCGGGCTCATGGTCACACTGCCTTCGGCCAGGGACTGGCTCAACCCGCAGACCGGCGAATTGCTCAAGAAGTACCTCGCCGGCGCCGACGGCATGAGCACCTACGAGCGCGTGCGCATGCTCCGGCTGATCGAGAACCTGACCATGGGACGCGGTGCGGTCGCCTACCTGAGCGAATCCATGCACGGCGCGGGTTCGCCGCAGGCGCAGCGCGTCCTCATCGGCCGCCTTGCCAAGGTCGAGGAAAAGAAAGTGTATGCACGCGCCCTCGCGTTCAACAACAACCTCGAGAGCGTCGAAGCCGCGATCCGCGCGGTGCTGGAGAAGGTGCGCGCGGCCGGGTAGCGACCCGGCAGGCGCGAATCGCGCCGTTATTCGGCGTACAATCTTTGCACCGAATATCTCAAGCCGCAGGTCGAGAAATCGAACCACACCATGTCAGCCATTCTCGAAGTCATCGAGCAGCCGTTGAGCCGTGAGGCTCTGGCGCAACGCTTTCGCGACCTGTGCGAAGACCCGCGCTTTGCCAATTTGCCTGGAAAAATTGAACTGGATTCCTGGGGAAGAATCATCATGAGCCCGGCGAGCAATCAGCATGGACTACTGCAAGCCAGGCTCGTCGAATTACTGCGGCGATCTCTGGGGGGAGCCGCGTTCGTGGAAGCGTCCATCAGCACGAACCCGGATTTGCGCGTGGCCGACGTCGCCTGGGCCTCCGACGAGTTCATGCGAGCGCACGGGCGGGAATCACCGTTCATGGTCGCGCCTGAAATTTGCATCGAAGTGGCATCGCCATCCAACTCCGCGCGGGAGCTGCAGGAAAAGGTCGCCGCCTATCTGGAAGTCGGGGCAACGGAAGCATGGATCGTTTATCCACGGACCAAACGCATCGAGTTCTTCGGAGCGGCGGGTCCGCTGGCGCGCACGGCGTTCGCGTTGGATCTCGATCGGCTTTTCGATTGATCCGTTTCCGTCTTCGGTACGCGCGGTTTTTTGTTCAAATCGCCTAGAATCCGCCTTTTTACCCCACGGAGAAACCATGCCCATCTTCGAATACCAGTGCGCTTCCTGTAACAACGAATTCGAGACGCTGGTGCGCAGCTCGGGGCCGCAACCCGAATGTCCCGAGTGCAACAGCACCGATCTGCGCAAGAAGCTGTCGTCGTTTGCAGCCGTCACTGGCTCGGCGCAGTCGCAACAGTCGCTACCCGCGCCATGCGGATCTTGCGGACATCCCGACGGTCCCGGGGCCTGCGCGTTGAACTGACGCCGGCCGCGCGCGTGCGCGCATTCACTGCGATACTGCGTTTCGCGCTTGCGTTCGGCGCGATGATGTTGCCGCTCGCTGCCTTCGCGCAGGGTGAACACCGGCCCGTCCCCGGGGCCTCTGCGCAAACTTGCCTCGTTCCAGGCGCGTGGCACCGCATCGGGGAGGGCGCACCGCGCCCGTTGTCGGGTGCCGAAGCGCTCGCGCTCGCATCGGACCGCGACATCGTCCTGCTGGGCGAGAAGCACGACGAATACGACCACCACGCGTGGCAGCTGCAGACGCTTGCGGCCTTGTACGCGCTGCGTCCGCAGATGGTGATCGGTTTCGAGGCGTTTCCGCGGCGCGCGCAGGCGGTGCTCGACCAGTGGGTCGCGGGCGAGCTGAGCGAAGCGCAGTTTCTCGCGCGCAGCGAGTGGGACAAGGTCTGGAGCCTGTCGTCGCGGCTCTACATGCCGCTGTTTCAATTCGCGCGCATCAACCGCATCCCGATGGTCGCGCTCAACGTCGACCGCGAACTGACGCAGCAGATCACGCAACAAGGCTGGGATGGCGTCCCGGCGGAGCGCAGGGAAGGCGTGTCGCGGCCCGCGCAGGCTTCGCAGGCCTACCGGGACACGCTGTTCGAAATCTACAAGGAGCACCCGCGCGCCAAGGAAAAGACGGGCGAGGTCAGGCCGACCGATCCCGATTTTCTCCATTTCGTCGACTCGCAGACGACCTGGGATCGGGCAATGGCCGAGGCGCTTGCGCGCCGCCTGCGCGTTGCGCCGGGAAACGTGCGGCCGGTCGCCATCGGCATCCTGGGCGCGGGCCACGTCCGCAACGGCCATGGCGTGCCGTACCAGCTGCGCGACCTCGGGGTTTCCAGCATCGCGACGCTCGTGCCTGTGGAAGCGGCGGACGGCTGCAAGCTGCTCACGGCCGGATTCGCCGACGCGGTGTTCGCGCTACCCACGATGCCGCAGGAGGCGCCGCGCAAGCCGCGCCTGGGCATCAGCCTGCAGCGAACCGACAAGGGGATCGAGGTCATCGAAGTCATCGACGGCAGCCTCGCCGAATCGACCGGAATACGCAAAGGCGACGCGATCGTGTCGGTCGCGGGTGCTGTCGTGACGCAGATCGGTAGCGTAACGGCCGCGGTGCGTTCGCAACCGGCAGGAACCTGGTTGCCGATGACCGTTCGCCGCGAGGGGACGACGCACGAGCTGATGGTGAAGTTTCCGCCGCAATCGTGAAACCGCTGTCGCGCCTCGCGTTCGTCTTCGCGATCGCGCTCCCCGCCTCGGGATTGCATGCGCAGATCCCGCGGCTCGAGCTGGAGCTGCGGCTCGAACCGGCCTCGCGTGTTTTCCAGGCGGTGGCGCAGTTCGAAATTTCCGATCGCGACGGTTTTCTGCTACACCGTTCGCTCGAGGTGCGGCGCGCCGCCATTGCAGGTGAAACCGTGGTGCCGCAGCGCGCCGGCCGGCATGGTGAGTCGGTCCTCTGGCGCGTCGGCGCCCCAAAGGGCGCGCGCGTGCGAATCGAGTACGGCGGCACGCTGCCTGAATTGGACCGCGCGCTCGACGCTCGCGGCGTGCTCGGCGCGAAACCGCCGATGGCTTCGGACGAGGGGAGCTATCTGCCCGCCTCGGGCGACTGGTATCCACGTTCCGCGACGCTGTTCACCTATCGCGTGAGCCTTTCGCTTCCGGCCAGCCAACGCGGATTGGTCGCGGGGCGCCTGGTGTCGGAGTCGCTGCCGCAGGGCAGCGCCGGGCGGTACGCGGCCGTGTTCGAGTTCGATCATCCTGCCGACGGAATCGATCTCCTGGCCGGGCCGTACGTGGTGCGCGAGCGGATGGTCGCACGTGAAGGCGCGGCGCCGTTGCGGCTGAGAACCTATTTCGCACCGGCCGTCGATGCACTTTCGGACGCGTACCTCGAGGACAGCCGGCGCTACATCGAGCTCTACACGCAGCGCATCGGCGCCTATCCGCATACCGAATTTTCCGTCGTCTCGAGCCCGCTGCCGACGGGTTTCGGCATGCCGACCATGACCTACCTCGGAGAGTCGGTGCTCAAGCTTGCGTTCATCCGCGCGACCTCGCTCGGGCACGAGGTGCTTCATAACTGGTGGGGCAACGGCGTGTTTGCCGAGCTCTCGCGCGGCAACTGGTCCGAGGGCCTGACGACGTTCATGGCCGACTACCACTACAAGGAACGGGAATCGGCCGACGCTGCGCGCGAAACGCGCCTCGCCTGGCTGCGCGATTTCGCTGCGCTGCCCCGCGACGCACACTCACCGCTCGCTTCCTTTCGCTCGCGCACGCACGGCGCGGCGGCCGCGCTCGGCTACGGCAAGGCCGCGATGGTGTTCTTCATGCTGCGCGACCTGATTGGCGAACCGGCATTCGAGCGGGGCGCGCGCCTCCTCTGGGAATCACGGCAGTTCCGGTTCGCCTCCTGGGACGATCTGCGCTCTGCCTTCGAGCAGGCATCGGGGCGTTCGCTGCAACCTTTCTTTGCGCAGTGGATCGAACGCGCGGGAGGGCCGCGGCTGCGAGTTGTGAAGGCCGAACTGCGCGATGGAAAGCATCTCGAACTCGACATTGAACAGTCCGCGCCGGCCTACGCCTTGTGCGTCCCGATCGAAATCGTCGCCCCCGATCGTTCCGAGACCCGGTGGGTCGACATCCAGGGCGAGCGAACCGCCGTGACGCTCGATCTCGCGTGGCAGCCGCAGGGCGTGCGTCTCGATCCCGAACTTCGGTTGTGGCGTGTGCTCGATGCCGAACAGCTTCCGCCCATCCTGCGGCGCTGGATTCTCGCGCGTTCTCCGCGCCTGGTGCTCGCATCGGAGGCGGCGGACGTTCGCGTTGCGGCCGCGTCGCTGGCCAAGGGCTTTTTCGAACGCGCACCGCAGGTGCTCGAAGCGGCTGGTCTGGCGGAAGGATCGGAACCCGCGCTGCTCGTGGGCCGGCATGCCGAGATCGACGCAGCGCTCGCGCGCCTCGGCTTGCCGCCTCGCCCCGCGCGCCTGGCAGGCCGTGGCACCGCCCAGGTGTGGACCGTGTGGACGGCGCACGACCGGGAAAACGACCGCGTTCCGCTCGCCGTGGTTTCGGCGCGCGACGCCGAAGCGCTGCGCCAGATCGCGCGCGCGCTGCCGCACTATGGCGCCCGGAGCTATCTGGCGTTCGAGGGCGCGCGCGCGATCGAAACCGGAGTGTGGTCCGCGCCCGGGCGGCTGATTCAGGTCACAGCCCGACCGGGCGCGATTTCCCGGTGAAATGGCGCGGCCCTTGGTATCATAATGAACGATCGTTCATTTCTTGAGGTAGCCCATGAGCCAGGATGACGAAAAGCGGCTGGTCGATATGATGGCCGACATGAACGAGGAGGAGGCGCTGGCGCTGGCGCGCGCGATGCTCGAGCGCGGGTTCAGTCCCTTGCGCGTGCTCGAACTGTGCCGCGAAGCGATGGACCTCGTGGGCAAGCGCTTCGAAAAGGGCGAGTATTTTCTACCCGAGCTGATCCTCGCCGGCGAGATGCTCGAGCAGGTCGGCGCGATGGCCAAGCCGCTGATCAGGACGGCGCCCGGCGCCGCCCCGCAGACGCTCGGCCGCGTGCTGATCGGCACCGTGCACGGAGACCTGCACGACATCGGCAAGAACATCGTCACCTTCATGCTCGACATCAATTCCTTCGAGGTGAAGGACATCGGCATCGACGTGCCGGTGGAGAAGTTCATCGAGGTGATCCGCGAATTCAAACCGCAGGTGCTGGGCCTGAGCGGGTTTCTCACGCTGGCATTCGAATCGATGAAGGAAACCATTGCCGCAATCGAGGCCGCCGGGCTGCGCGGCGATATGAAGATCATGATCGGCGGCGGTCAGGTGGACGAACGGGTGCGCGCCTACACCGGGGCCGACGCCTTCGGCAACAACGCGATGGCGGCGGTTGCGCTGTGCCGCAACTGGACCGGAGGCTGACGTCATGACGACGACGGGCGCCGCACTGCACGCCGAGAGAACGCAGCGGGTCATGGAAGCGGTAGCGCTGCGTCAGCCCGACCGCGTACCGGTCGGCTTTCACACCATGCTCTGGCTGGCCCGCTACGGCGGCATCACGATACGCGAACTGATGTACGGCTACGAGCGCACCACGGAACTCGGCCGGCGCGCGCTGGAGGAGTTTCAGCCGGACTTGTTCGCGCCGCCGCATCAGTTCGCCACGCTGGGCCCCGTCATGGAAGCGGCGGGCTTCAAGCAATTGCAGTGGCCGGGTCACGGCGTCGGCGACAACCAGCCGTACCAGTACATCGACCGCGAGTACATGAAGGCCGAGGAGTACGACGATTACCTGTTCGACCCGACCGGCTTTTACCTGTCGAAGTACATGCCGCGCGTGATGGGCGCGGCCGAGGGGCTGGAGGAACTACCGGCGATGCCGGGGTTCTTCTACATGCGCCTGGTGGTCGGCACGCGGTCGTTTTCCAATCCGCGCGTGGCCGGGGCCTTTGCGGCGCTCAAGACCGCGGGCGACGAGGCGCAGCGCCTGGTGAAGCACCAGAGCGCCTTCGTCGAGGAGATGGAAGCGAAAGGGTTCGTGGTCGGCCACGGCGCGGTCTCGATCGCGCCTTTCGACCTGCTCGGGGACTACATGCGCGGGGCGCGCGGCATCATGACCGACATGTACCGGCGCAAGGACAAGATGCTCGCGGCGATGGAAAAGGCCGTCGTGTTCATTCTTCGCCAGACCATCGCGACCTGCAAGGCGAGCGGCAGCCGCATAATTTTTATTCCCACGCACTGGGCGGCCGACGGGTTCATGTCGTTGCAGCAGTTCCAGACGTTCTGGTGGCCGACGTTTCGCAGGCTGTTGCTGGGCTTGATCGAAGCCGACCTCATTCCGATGCCGATGTGGGAGGCCGATTGCACTTCGCGCCTCGAGACCATCGCCGACATCCCGCGCGGCAAGGCGATCTACTGGTTCGAGCGCACCGACCTGGTCAAGGCCAAACAGGTGCTGGGCGACATCGTCTGCCTGCGGGGCAATATTCCGGCCTCGATGATGACGACCGGCACGCCTGTGGAGGTGGATGCCTATTGCCGCCATCTGATCGAAACCGTAGGCAAGGCCGGCGGGTTCATCCTCGACGGATCCTTCGGCATTCCCGACGAGTCGCCGGTGGAGAACGTGCGCGCCATGTTCGCTGCCGTACGCAAGTACTCCCCCTCATAGGGATCTCGATGCCGATCGCCCGGCCGGCGGATGTACGGCACGCGCTGCGCCGGATTCCGTTGCGCGTGCGTCCGGCGGGCGCGCGCGAGCGGGCGAGAGCCGAGGCACTCGCAATGCTCGAGACCGAGCAGCTCGTGGCCCCGGCGCTTGGCTACGCGCTCTGGCCCGTCAAGGCGGGCGCGGGCGCGACGATGGCGCTTGGCGAAGAGATCCTGCGCGCGCCGCAACTGATGCTCGCCTCGCCGGGGCTCACGGCGGTGGGCGTCGGCGCATGTACTCTGGGCGACACGCTGGAGATCCGCGTCGACGCGCTTTTCGCGCAGCGCAGGAGACTCGTCGCTTTCGAACTCGACGCGCTCGGCAACGATCTGCTCGCCCATTACCAAGGCATTGCGACAGCGAGGCTGGAAGGCCTTGCGCGGCGCCGGGGACTTTGCACCGGCATCGAACTCAGCCCGGGCGACGACGATTTCGGACTCGACCAGCAGCAGGCCCTGTTGCGCCTCGCCGATGGCCTGCGACACGGTATTACGATCACGCGCAGCGGCATGCTGAAGCCGGCGAAGTCCCTGACGTTCGTGATCGCTTTCGGTGCGCATCTAGCGAAACCCCTGCGGAGCCGTTGCGAGCGCTGCGGTTCGAGGGAGCGATGCAGGCACCGCGCGAAGTGAATCCTGCGCCGCGGGCGTTTCGCGTGCGCTTCGCGAATCTCGAGCGCGAGGCGGATTGCCTGGAGGGCGAATCGCTGTTTCATTGTGCGCGGCGCGCGGGCGTGCGCATCGTCGGCGCCTGCGGGGGCCGCGGCGCTTGCGGCAGCTGTGCCGTGCGCGTCCTCTCGGGAGAAGTGGAGCTGTTTTCTCCTGCCGGGGCAACACCGGGCAGGCGGCGATTGCACAAGCACTGGCTGCGGGCCTGCGAGCACCGCCCGCGCGCGGACTGCGTGGTGGAGATCGGCCCGCGTTCCCTGGCACCCATCGTGCGCGCGGACGTCGACCGCCAATGCGGCGATCAACCGATCTTCGAGCCGGCAGTGCGCGTTTGCGATGCCGCGCTGCTTGCGCCCACCCTCGAAGAGAATGGCGCGGACGCAGAGCGCCTGCTGGATGCCTTGAGCCCGGACGGTGCGGCGCGCATCGACTTTGCTGTACTGCACGATTTGCCGGGGCAGTTGCGCGCTTGCGGCTGGCATGTGCGCGCAGTGCTGCGCACCGACGAGGTCATCGCCGTGGCGCCCGCGGCCAGCCCTTGCCTCGGACTGGCGGTGGATCTCGGCACCACCAATGTCGCGGGCTTCCTCGTCGACATGGAGAGCGGCGCGCGCCTGGCGAGCCTCGGCATCGAAAATCCACAGGCCGCTTTCGGCGCCGACCTGATCAGCCGGGTGAATCACGCCATCCGCGATCCGGGCGGCGCCGCGGAACTGCGCGGCGAGGCGGTCGCCGCGTTTGCGACCCTCGCCAACGATATGTGCAAGGCAGTAACGGCGCGAGCGGAGGACATTTCGGAAATCGTGGTGTGCGGAAACACGGCGATGCACCACCTTCTGCTTGGCCTGCCCGTAGCGCAACTCGGGCGCGCGCCGTTTGTGCCCGCGGTCTGCTCCTCGCTCGATCTCAAGGCGCGCGAACTCGGCATTCCCGCGGCTGCGGGTGCGTATGTGCACGTGATGCCGAATGTGGGCGGATTCGTCGGCGGCGACCATGTGGCGGTGTTGCTGGCGACCGAGCCTGAATGGCGCGACGCAACGGCCATCGTGATGGACATCGGCACCAACACCGAGATCTCCCTGATCCACGAGGGCGCGATCACCTCGGTGTCCAGTCCGTCCGGCCCCGCCCTGGAGGGCGGGCATATCGCCTGCGGCATGCGCGCGGCGGAAGGAGCGATCGAAAAAGTGCGGATCGAGGGCAGCCAGATCGCCATCCAAGTGATCGGCAATGTCGATGCGGTCGGCCTGTGCGGTTCCGGCGTGATCGACCTCGTCGCCTCGCTGAGAATGGCCGGGATCATCGACAAGCGCGGCTGGATCTGCCGCGACGATCATGCCGCGGTGCGCGACTCGGCTGGCCAGCGCGAAATCGTGCTCGCCCCGGACGTGGTATTCACGCAGGCGGACGTTCGCGCCGTGCAACTGGCCAAGGCGGCGATTCGCGCCGGCATCGAGTTGCTCGTGCAGCGCGCGGGGCTGGACGAGACCGCAATCGAGCGCGTCCTCATCGCAGGCGCGTTCGGCGCGTACATCGATCTCGACAGCGCGGTCGCGATCGGACTGGTGCCCGGGCTGCCGCGCGAGCGCTTCCGCCAGGTCGGCAACGCGGCCGGACTCGGCGCGCGAATGGCGCTGACGTCGGTCTCGGCCCGCGCGCGCGCGAAGCGTCTCGCAGCAGAGTGCCGCTACATCGAGCTCGGAACGATGGCGGGCTTCCAGAAAGCATTGATGAGGAGAATCGGCTTTGACTGACATTTCGCAGGCCTGGCGGCCGAACATCATCGGCGACCGTATCAATCCGGGTTTCAAAAGCACGCTCGCGCTGCTCGATACCGGCGATGTCGCCGGCATGCAGGCGCTCGCCGTGAGGCAGGTCGAGACAGGCGCCACGGCGCTCGATTTCACCATCGGCCCGCGTGCGCGCGAACAACCGGAGGTCCTCGCCGAATGGATACGCGTCGTTCAGGCGGCGGTGAGCGTTCCCTTGTGCTTCGATTACCTGGACATTCCGGTGCTGGACGTCTGCCTCAGGACCTACGACCAGGACAAGGCGCTCGGGCGGCTGCCGATCATCAATTCACTTGCCGAGACGCGTTGGGAACTGATGTCGCTGTACGAGCTGCGCCCGTTCCGGGTCATGCTGATGGCCTCGGAGCGGATGGAAGACGGCGCAGGCCGGCCCAACCGCAGCAGCGCGGAAATCAGCGCTACGGCAAAGCGGGCGGCTCGCCGCCTGGTGCGGGATTTCGGCCTCGCGCTCGATGACATCATCATCGACGTTTCGGTGAGCGCCGTGATCGTGGATACCACCGGTCTGAATCGCGCCGCACTCGATGCGATTCGGGAGATCGGCACGGATCCGGACCTGAAGGGGATACATGTCAGCGGCGGCATCACCAACATAGGACAGCAGATGCCGGCCAAGGCGGGCGACGGTTCGGACCTGAAGCGCCAACTCGAGTGTGCCTTCATCACGCTGGCGGCGCCGCTCGGGCTCGATACCGTGCTGGCGACGCCCTGGCACGGGCTCTATGCGCTGCCCGAGGGAAATTTCGTGCTCGAAACCTTCCGGCGCATCCTCGAACTCAAAGGCTCGGATGCGCTGCGCGAAGTGCGCAAGCTGTACCGGAAGCAGGCGTGAGCGCGCTTTCGAAGGAGTCCGGCCATTCCCACGTTTAATATCGCCGAAGCCAAGGCACACTTCTCCGAGCTGGTGCAGAAAGCCATGCTGGGCGAGGAGGTCATCATCGCCAAGGACAACACGCCGGTGCTCAAGCTGGTGCCGCTGAATAAACCGAGGAAACCGCGCAAGCCAGGCTCGGGCAAAGGTCAGATCCTTTACGTCGCGCCGGATTTCGATGTGACGCCCGCGAGCTTCAAGGGCTATGTTTGATGCGTGTCTTTCCCGAAACGCTGGCTTCGCATCATGGCAATCCATTCGACCGCCTGCTGATCGCTCAGGCCCTCGAAGAGGATCTCCGGGTTGTCACCGCGGACCCGATCTTCCGCAAGTACGGCGTGAAACGAATCTCATAGCGGTCTCAATCGATCGGCAAGGGCGGATTCAAGTCAGGTCCTGGCCGGCGCGACCGCTTCCGGTTTGCGGGCTTTGACGACGCCGTTTATCTTCGGTCCGCTTCTGTGGGACGGAATCTCCGGGAATATAGTACATTCCAATCCAGGTATGAGTCTGAACGAGGGGGTGCCCGGTTCAGGTTGTGATGCTTACCCAGTGCAGGGTTATGCACGGGGGCGCCGCCCGCCGCTCTAAGGCGGGAGGCGAGCGGCCCGGTGTATAACCCGTGTGCGCCGGGAGGTGTTTGAGCATATTCAGGCAGCGGTTTTCGATCGGCTAAAAATGGTTTTGAAGAGAATCGCGCGCGCGTCGTTCAGACGCCGCGCGGCCTCATTGTCGCTCATGGCGGCGGCTTGCGCATCGAGTTGTTGGAAGGTGATGCTGGGTTTGAGAAATCCTTCGGCCTTGTGCAGTGATTTGAATTTCTGGTAGGGCGTCATCATCAGTTTGTAGGGATAGCGCTTGCGCTGGCGGCCCTTGGCGTCGGTGATGGTCTCGGCGAACAGGCAGGGGCGGTGGAAGTTGACGTAGGGGTTGAGATGGTCGCAGCAGAACGCATTGACCAGAGTCGCGAAGTGTTGCGGGATGTGGCTGTAGCCGAGGTGCTTACGCACGATCGCGCCATTCTTTGATTCGGCTTGCGCGTTGTCGTTACAGTGCCGGGAGCGCGATTTGGTTTGCTCTTCGATGAGCAACTTGTTGAGCAGTTTGGCGACCTGGTGGTTGATGAATTCCGAGCCGTTGTCGCTGTGAAATCCGAGGATCTTGAAGGGGAAGCTTTGCAATAGCTCTTCGAGCACGGGGATGAGGAACGCCTCGCTGATGCGCTCACAGGTCGCCACCCCTTCGTACTGGGTCACGCAGTCCACGGTATTGATGTGGTAGACGCCTTTGATGCCGTCCTGATCGCCCTGATGCACGCTGTCCACGCGTAGGTAACCGGGCTGGCTATTCGGCGCCGGGGCACGGCGCTCGCCGATCGGGACGCTCACCGGCCGGGTCTTGGTCCAGACTTGGCGGAGGCGCTGATAGCGCTCGCGCTGGCGCAGGTTGTACAGGTGCCCCACTGAGATCCTCGCCAGCCTCTCATAGCGAACCTCCCTGAACAGCTCGAAGGCACGTTCCATGAGCTTCTTGGTAGCCAACCCCGAGAGCGTGCCGTGCAAACTATCGGTCTGGGCGAGCAGGAGCACGTCAGCGCTGGTGTAGGTGCACGCAAAGCTGGTGCGCGAGCCCCGGTAGCGCTTGATGAGCTGGCCTCGTTCGCCGCCCCGTTTGACCAGCCGGGAGATCTGTTGGCGGGAATAGCCGCTGACGCGCTCCAAGAAGCGCAGCACCACCGCCTTGTCGGCGCGATTCAGACGCGTGTAGCCGAAGCGCCGCACGGTACGTCCAATAAAGCCGTAGCGCTCCTCGACCGCCACTGAAAACTCGATCGCCACGATCCCGTCCAGAAAGGCCTGCATCTGCGCCAGCGTATGCACCTGTTCGTCGTTCATATCGATCACCATGCTCCGCATCATGATCGACCTCAGCTGCCCGTTCAGACTCAAACCCCGTTGGAATCACGCCCCCCGCTCAGACTCAAACCCCATTGGACAAGGCTAATATTTGGCGGAATACCAGCGTCCGTGTAGCATGGGAGCTTAAGCGTCTAGCTGTCCGGGAGTTTTTGTGGAGCAGATTGAGCAGGAAATTGTGCGATGGACT
The DNA here is from genome assembly GCA_016195915.1 of Betaproteobacteria bacterium. Lineage (GTDB taxonomy): Bacteria > Pseudomonadota > Gammaproteobacteria > Burkholderiales > SG8-39 > JADGRQ01. Next base: position 32,009 of record JACPYS010000050.1, read on the forward strand.
GTGAAGGTATCCAAAGATACCGATATCTCGCTACGGTCTTTGCTGGCACAGCGTGGGATGAAGAAAGGCGATCTCTCCAAGTTCATCGAGCGCGCGGTGCAAAAAGAGGTATTCGCTCAGACCGTGGCGGAGGTTCAGACGCGCAACGTCAATGTGCCGAGTGAAACAATTGAGGCAGACATCGACGATGCCCTGCGTCGCGTGCGGGCGCATATGTGGGGCAAGGTCAAGGCGCGCAAACCGAGGACCAGCAGGAAAGCGATAGCACGCTGACGCTTCGCGTGCGCGTCGTTCTCGACACGAATGTCTTGCTGAGCGCGTTCATCCGTGTTGATTCGAATCCGTGCCTCGTTCTCCATGCGTGGCTTGACGGCCGCTTCGAACTGGTCTCGAGCGGAGCCCAGATCGAAGAGATTACGCGTGTTGCACGTTATCCGCAGGTGCGCCGATACATCTCGCCTGCGGAAGTTGGATGGCTGGTCAACCGGATTCGGGACCGGGCACCGGTGATTGATCGGTTGCCCGAGGTCGGCGTTTCTGCCGATCCGGGCGACAATTTCCTGCTCGGAATGGCAGAGGCCGGGCAGGCCGATTACGTTGTCACCGGCGACAAGTCAGACGTGTTGGCGATCGAACGGCACGGAAGGACGAAAGTCGTGACCGTGACCAGGATGATGAAAGCGCTCGGTCTCGGATAGGTCATATGCCGCGCCGATGAGTTTTCGTTCCTACGCACCGTAGCGCCCGACGAGCGATACCGACGAGACGTTCTGGCTCGGAATCGAGATCGAACGGGGAATCGACGATCACCAGGCCCTTGTCTCCGGTTTGCAACGCTTACGCCGGAATCTTTTCGATCAGTCCTGGCGCATCGACTTCATGCAACGCTACCAGCGGATCGGCCGTCACCAGTCGCATCGGTTCGGCCAGCGTCTGCGCCACCAGCATGCGATCGAAGGGATCGGCATGTGCGCGGCCGGTCCTGGGATTGATGCGGTAGGGCAGGCGGTCGACCTGGATGCAATGGGCGGGCTTGATCGGCAATAAATTGATCCCGGCACTCTCTGCCCATCTCATTAAATCGACCGCGCTCCAATCCAGCCTGCGCAGTCCTCCGGCAACAGCGATCGAATGCTTGATCGCCACTTCCCACAACGAAACCATGCTGAGGAATACCTCAAAGTCCCCCGCCCGCATGCCCTGCGCCAGGGCGTCCGGAAGTCTCTCTGGCTTGGCCAGCGCCCACAGGGCGATGTGAGTATCGATCAACAGCTTCAAGGCGCGTCCGGATTCAGCAGATCGCCCCATATTTCGTCAGGCAGCGGATCGTCAAAATCGTCAGGAACGGAAAACCTGCCCTCGGCAATGCCGAGCCGAACCCGGCGCCGTCCGCTCTCCAGCGCCACCAGCCGTGCCGCCGGCCTGCCATCGCGCGCAATAATGATCTCGCGCCCCGCCGCCGCCAGATCGACCAGGCGCGAAAGGTTGCTCTTGGCGTCGTGCATGTTGTAGACCGCACGATCCTCCATGACCTTTCGTTCAGCGGGTTTCGATGACATGGGAACCTCCTGGATGACTAACCCAACGCTTAACGGGCTAATCTTAGCCCGTTTACACTTTCCTGGCGACAAATAGTCTTGTCGAGCGCGGATGCCCGCCTACGCCCCGTAGCGCCCGACGATCGAAATCGACAAGACGTTCTGGCTCGGAAAACCGCCGAGATTGTGCGTCATCCCGAGTACCGGGTTGGGGTGCTGGCGTTCGCCTGCACGCCCGTTGGCTGAATTGTCCAGCGCGTATCCCGCCAGCCGAGGTGGACGCACTTTCGCGTTCTTGCCTGAAGGTCGGACGGGCAGATTAACCGTTGGTGAAGCGGCTTCGACGCTCGTTGGGCAGATGTTGTCGCAAATCAATACCCGTGAAGCCGCCAATGGCATTGTCTTCTAAGTGTGTTTAGCGTAGGTTAGCGCTTGCCACGCCGCATTGGGTGGTAGGGGGCCACCCATATGCGTCAGGTATCCGTACTTGTTCAATTTGTTGTCCGCGGTCTGCGTGTCCCAATCTTGAACCAGGCCGGGAAACGACACAACGACCTGCTGCATGGCTGCCCAGCGAAGCGAGCCGCGAAATTCGCTAGAAATCGGAGCATAACGCTATGAGCAGAGCTCTCAATCAGCCGATTGAAAATCTGTCCGATCCCAATGAGCAAATGGCGCTGGCATTGATCGCGCATATTGCGCCCACGCTCGGGCCGTGGCGCCAAGGCGAGGATTTGCGCGAGGAGCGCGGACTGATCGAGCAGAACGAACCGGGTCTTTCCACGTTAATCAGCGTGCTCAAGAACAAAATTCTCGAGCTTGAAACCCGGGCGACGCAGGCCATTAAGGCGGGTGACGTCCTCGGATTAATGATTGGGGGAGCTGTGACCGTAGCGCTCTCGTTCAAATGGGGCGGCGTCATTCTCGCGTTGATCGGTCTCTCCACAATGGCATTTGGCTACTACCGCTTTTCTCAGGCAAAAAAGGCAATTTTGAACGAGAAAGTGGAGAAGGAACGGGAGCTTGCCAACAAGGCAGACGAGCAGAAGAAATTCCAGCAACGGCTCGCTGCGATCGACAAGGAACTTCGTGGTCGCGAAGGCGGATTTCCGAAGATAGCGGTCGCGACGGTCGGATTTCCGGTTCGGAAGGCGCGAATTATGGGTTTCGATACACTTGTAGACCTGAGCGCTGTTGTTCCATCGGTCGAACTGTCAACGATTGACCTCTCCAAAGTGGGCTCCCGATTGCAGACAGTCTCGGAAGATGCCCAAAAGCTCGCTGTCGTGCCGGTGCTTCTGGCACCCAACTCCGAAATGAAGACCTCGGACGCGGTCGAGCGACTGTACGGCGAAGAGGACCTCCTTCGCAAACTGGTAAATGGATTTGTCGATACGCTCTCAGAGATCGAAGACATAAGAATCCGTCTTCCGCTCGTGTCCTCCCAGAGCGAGATCACCCGCAGAATGAAAACCGCAGAATCCGCCGAAGTGCCGGACAAGGGTTTGGTGCTGCTGCAATCGGGGGTCGCCGACATCAATCGCATCGCTGGCTTCGTTACGCAGGTCAATACCGCCAAGACCGTTGGCGAGCGTGTGCTGGCGGAGCTAAAGGAGACATATCAGGCCCTGTCTCGCTCGTGTGAGGCATTCTCCATTGCGCGTTCGGCGTCGATGAATCACCTTCACGCACAGCTTTACGATGTGCTCAATCGAGCATCCTGGTGTTCCAAGCGGTTCTACTGCCCTAGAACCATCCAATCGCCGGTGTACCTGCAGGCGTTGCTTAAGGTCGATATTGCACAGGCTCATACGCTGCCGTTCGAACGTCTGGTGGAGCGATTGGATACCGACCCTGTGATCGCAAGTCGTGTCAAAGAGAAACCCGAAGTACTCGATTTGCTTTGGAATTCATATCGCGCGGTCGTGGAGTTCGAGCCGCCTTCTCATACAGCCATGGCGGGGCCATCATCAGGCCCGTCCGATCTTGCGCCGCACGTCCAGGATCAATATGAAGAACTTCTGAAGCAGTTTCGAATATCGCTTCTGAAAACGATAGCTGGATCAGCTAATCCCGTGCTCACGTTTTCGTCCGAGGCGCAGTTGTTCTACGACGTGGAAATGGAGGAATGGAGGTCCGACCTAATTCCATACACCTACACGACAAGTGAGATTCAACGTTTCGGACAAGTGCTGAAGGTTCACACGGACGTCCTTTTCCCGCTCTGGGAGCAACTTTGGACCGAAAAGGCGGACTTCCGTAAGTCTGAACTCTTCCGGACCAACGAATCGGTTTCTCGAATGGCAGAAAAAGAATCTGAAAAGCTGATCGAAATTGGCAATCAGTTTCGCGCCGATATGCGTCCGGTACGCGAAAACGTATATCTGATCGAAAGCGAGCTGAAGGCCAAAGGCGATGAAATCCGACAATTCCGCAACACATTGAACGACTTGGGAGTACTTTCTGCGCGGCAAGTGCAGCAATTGAATGATGACTATCTTACTCATCTGACGATGGGTGACGTTTCGCTACTGAAACGCGCCGAGGAATTCGAGTTATTGCTTGCGGGAGAGCCAAAGAGTCAGACGGAGCGCCGTGGCACAGTTCGAGATCCTATCGATGTCGCGCGTGCGCCTGATGTTCTGATCGGGTACTCCGAAAGCGAATCGCGAACGCCAAGACTCCCAATGTCGGGGAGTGACCCATGAGCAACGACTCCGGCGATCTGAGTGCAGCGTACGCGTACACTGATGCTCAAATCTCGAATCTGCGTAGTGAGATCAATGCCGAGCTCCGGCAACTGGAGGAGGAAATGGCAGAGCTTGCACGTGCAGTCGTCGCGGCGATTAACGATCAGACGGAGACGCTCGCGCGTCAGATGGTTGCGCAGACCGTGGCCGTGGTTGGAGGCATTGCGACGACCACTGCAATGCTCGAACGCACAAAGAACCAGATCGAATCGGACTTTAAGGAAACGCGCGGCAAACTCGATCTGCAAACCGAAACTGAGTTACAGGTTGAGGTCGGCAAGAAAGTTGCCGATGCCTCTGCGTCCAAATCGAAACTTGACGCGTTTAGGACCGATATTGATAAGCGTGCCAACACGTCACTGCTGTTGATCTACCAGAACCGCAATTTATACAACCTACATTTCCGGAAGATATTTGAGGAGTACCAGCACAAACTTGCAACGATTGGTGAGCACATTTTCCGCATACGTGATGTCGACCTGCGGCCTGCCGTTGAGGCGGCGAAAATTTCTCCGGATCAGGTCCACGGTCTGCCGATGGAGGTGGATCTCTACAGACTGAAGGTGCGCTCCGAGAACCTTGACGAGTCACTGACTCTTCTGAAGTCAAGCAGGCTAGACGATATTCTGAGCTCGACGCAACGGCTTGAATCGATGATCGAACGAAAGTTCGCGGTCAATCTTCCGCAAGGAGCCGGAGACGCCGTCGCAGTCGGTATAAGCATTCAATCCAGCATTGGCGCGGATTTCGTAATTGCTGCCGAAGCCAAGACAGTCGCTGACGCACCCGTAGACATCGGTGCACCGCAAACTGACTTCGCCATATTTGCTTCGCCCGAGGCCCGAGGTAGGGTGCGCACGGCTCTCGCGCAGCGCAAGTCCCGGCAGGCAACTAACGAAGAGATTGTGAATCTGGCCCAGGCCGCGGCACGATTGCAAGAGAAGAATCTAATATCCCCCGAGGCCTACGTGATGTTCGAGGATTTCCTCGGGCAAGGCACGTTGCAGGTTGTGGAATAGTCTTATGACCGGCACTTTGGAAGGTGGAAATCGGATTGTCGATGCCTCGGTTGAGGGGAGTGTATTTCCTGAGAACGAAGCGGAGATTGACTATCCTGTTCTCATTGACTCAACGCGCGAGGGAAAGTCGTTGCATATTTCGGGGTCGGTATATGGTCGGGCACTCGTGCTCCGAGGCGATGTGTGGATCGGAGGACCGGTTATTTCCCGTGGAGATACTCGGGTCGAACCGTCGGGCGGATGGATAAGGTTGCTCGGTGGTATAACTGTTAACGGAAGCCTGAACGCTAAAAGTGGAAACGTAACTTCAGCTTCGTCGGCACCCGCCAGTTTGCAGGGCATGTCCATGCTTGTGAAGGGCGACATCAACGTCAACCAAAGCCTTTATCTCTCTGGTGCGATCGTGTTCGGCAGCATTCGCGCGACCAATTGCAAGCTCGAGAATTGCGTTGTTCTTGGCACGGTGGTTGCCAATGAGAAATTGACGGTAAGCATGAGTACGATCGCGGGATACGCTGCGGCAGACGTCGCTTTTGAGGGCAATTGTGCGATGATTTACGCGATCGGCGAGAGCTCTTCGCGCCCCTCGTTTGTGCCGCATGAAGGGATGGATGGACAAGTGACGCCGCCAGATATTCGCTTTTATCCCAGCTTTCGCCATGTGGCCGGGCTCGTGAATATTGCCGGCAACTCGTCGGTAAGGTACCCAGACCAGTCAAAGCTCGATTTTGACTCGGATTGGGTGAGCGTTCAGGCCTCGCCGAATGCTGCCATAGACGAATCCGAAGAGATCCGATTTACCAAGTGGGTGCTCTCGCTTGGAGGGAGGATTGGGGACCTGCGTAAGTTGCAAGCAGCTGTAGAAGCGATGACAGCCATGCTCAAGTGCGGTTTCGAGTTTGAGCATTACCATCCGTTAATTCGCCAAAGCCAACTTAATGGCGTCGTGAGCCGGCTCACGCCCGAAGAAGGCTGGATTCTCTCGGAAGTGTGTCGCTAGGAGAAAGGTCACGATGATTCCGAATCTTGCTCGAATCGTTTTTTCACTAACCCTGCCCCTTGTTCTTTGGCTGGCTTTTGGTCAGCCGTCGATTGCGATGGCTGGAAACGCCGGACTTTTTGGTCTGGCGCTCGTGCTTCTTTTTGGCATGTTGTGGCATGACAGCGTTGCGCGGGCGTTCAATAGTGACCAGTTTACTTATGGAATAGTTTCGCTCGCGCTAAATGCGGTGTTCGGCGTGCTGGGGTTGGTAGTCGTCGGCTGGCTTTTCTACGTGGCGCCGACCGGATTTGCATCGATGGGCGATGTGCCGGGACTCGCATGGGCAGCATTGCTAGTCCTGCTGCTAATGAGTTGGCTCGTACCTATGATGACCAACAACAAGGTATCGGAGCTGCCGCGGAAGTCCAGCCGTCGAGAATTCGCAAATCCGACTAAGAACTGAAGGGGAGGCCCGAACGTGGTATTCAAGTGGTTAACAACGGAAACGCAATCGGCCTATATTGCGCGGCCGCCATCCGCCGACGGGCAGCTCATCTATATGCACCCCGACAAGTCTGTTCCACGGGGGGCGAAGCTCACCATTCGGTCTGATGAATGCGCCCTGTTCTTCCGCGAAGGACAGTTCGTGAACCGCCTCGATGCAGGCACGTACCTCCTCGACACGAACAACGTGCCATTTCTCGGGCATTTGTTGGTAGACAAGTTTACGAATGCGAACCATTTCGTTACACAGATTTTTTTCGTCACGATAGCCGAGTGCGTCACCAAGCTACCGGTCACTGGATTGGGTCAATACATTGATCAGAATTCACGCAACGTGGTGACGGTGCGAGGTAGTTCGTCCTATACGCTTCAGATCGTCGATCCGGTCAAATTGATCACGCAGCTCGGCGGGCAGTCGGACGGGAGCGGAGAAACGACAATCGAAGTGCTTAACGGCCGATTGCTTAACGGACTGCGGCGGATCGTTGGTCAGATGGCCGAGTCGATGCCGGTGATGTCCGTAGTATCGAACACTCAAGCAGAGGCTATAAGCGAAGGGCTGCGGCGCTTGGCCGGAGAGGAATTCAAGGCCGTCGGCGTGGAGTTGCGACGCATTTTTGCCCTCGAGCTCGTGCTTGATGAGGTGAGCATGAACCTGATCCGCGATTTCGGGCAGCAGGAGGCCAAACTCCGGATTCAATCGAAAGGTGCGGAAATTGCCCAGCAAGCCGGTTTCGCGGAATACAACATCGTGCAGGGACAGCGTGCGGCGCTTGAGGGACTCGGCAAAGGACTCGCGGACGGCAAGGGCTCGATGTTCATGGGCATGGGCTTGGGCGGAGACCTTACTTCCCTCCGCTCGCCTCGGACGGGTGGATTGTCGCGCCCCGGGAGCGGTGCGGGGGGAGGAGGAGGAGGAGGAGGAGGGGGTCCAGTCCTGTCAACTCCCCGTAACTATTTTGTGCAGACCGCCAACGGGGAAACCGGACCATATTCAGCACGACAGGTTGCGCTAATGATCGTCTCGTCAAAACGATATCTGTCCGAAGTTCTGATTCGCGGAGAGGATGACCCGCCGGACTCATACTTGGCTGCTGAGCTGGAGCCCCGTGTGGTTGCGGAATACCGTCGGCGGGCTCCGGCGGGAGCACCACAGCCAGCATCCGGCGGATCCAGAACGACCAATTCTTTTGATGTAGCGTTCGATGCCGCAGTGACAGATGGAGTGATCAGCCAGGACGAGCTTTCCATGCTCGCAAAGCTTGCGGTTTCGGCTGGCATTGCTGGCGACGAAAACACGGCCAGAGGGATCGTCATGGAGCGCGCTCGGGCACGCGGTGTGAATCTGGCATAGCCGTGCGCGACTAGCAGGTACCTTTCATGCTCTTGTGCTCGAATTGTGGTGCAACGCTTCGCCCCAGCGCAAAACTATGCCTACGTTGCGGGACAGCCCTAAACACGTCCAAAACCGAATCCGATGCGGCAATCGGCACGAATCCGCCGACATTGAGTGGACTGGCCGAGGTACCGGCGGCATCGCAACGACCCAAAATGGCCGGGGAGCAAGCCGCGCAAGAGGTGTTCGCGACGGGTAGCCGTTCATCTATCGTTAAGGATTTTACTGCGTCTGCACTGAAGTCAGGCGCTGCAAGTGCTCAGGAGGCAGCGGTATCGTACGCGCGAACTGCGGCATACGCTTTCGGCATAAAGATTTTGGCAATTGGAGTTCTCGTCGTTGGGATCGCCGCAGCGGGAATATTCGCGTTCGACCAATGGCGCTCCAAGAACTCGAGCGAGTCGACAGCGTCGTCTTCCACGGGAGAAACGGGCAAGGCAGATACCTCGCGGAATGCCATCCCCTCAGCGGTGCGATCGACTACGCCGGGACCAACCCCTCTGACACCGGGAGCACCAAAGGGTGAAGGACGTCCGGAGGCGCTCGAAAAAACCGTTTCTGCACCAGTACCGAAATCAGTTGATGCCTCTGTACCGGCCCCAACAAGGCCTTCCAGTTTGGACCAAAAACTTTCGGAGCTCATTCGCGCCGCTGACTCCGAAGGATGGAATCAAGTGCGAGCACTAAGTGTGGCGATCAAGCAAAGCGTTTCTGTCACTCATGGTGATCGGCGCGTGGCACGTGCTGCGAATTCCGATGGTCTCAAGGCGTTGAATTCGGGGAATTACGCGAGCGCCGTCTCCACCCTTCAGGCCGGAGTGCAGGCGGACCCTGGCGATGTCGAAGTTCGTAACAACCTCGGATATGCTCAGTTGAAGGCAGGCAAGCGAGGCGATGCAATAGCAACGCTGGAACAACTTCTGCTGCAGGTGCCGGACCGCACCTCGGCATGGGCCAACCTTAGCGAGGCTCTGACCGATGCGGGTGACCTGGCTACCGCAAAGTCATGCCTGCGCATTGCCGTGTATTTCAGCAGCAATCGCGAGCGCACTGCCACATTCCTGAGCCAGACGGCTGAGTCGCACCCGAGTCAGCAGTTTCGAAGCCTCGTGGCGGAGGTTCTCCAAAATATTTCTGCAATCCCGAACGACGTCGCCCCGAAGCCTGAAAAAAAGGCGGTAGCGCGCCTGGCAACCCCCACTCCCGTAAGCCCAGGCACAGGAACAAACAGTCAAGCGACTTCGGCGGATAACAGGCCTGGAATTGCCGAAATACGTGACGCTCTAAGAGAAGGCTACGTTTGCCTGCAAAGTAAACGCTACGATTGTGCAATTACTAGCGCAAATGTAGTTCTACGGTTTGAGCCAAGCAACGGACAGGCGCAAGAGTTGAGACGAAAAGCGAAGGACGAACAGGAGAAGGCTATTGGTGGTATCAAAGTTGAATAACGAAGGGGAGATTCTCATGGACTGTTTTGCGATGAAGAAATCCGTAAGCGCAGCGGTTTGTCTTGCATTGGCTGCGGGCTGTGCTTCTCCCGGCGGTCCGCAAGGAGTCAACGATAATTCTTCCTCAGCCGAATGCAGTCCCGGAATCGCAATGGGGGTTGGCGCTTTGATCGGTGGCCTGCTTAGTTCTGGGAGTAACAGGGCCCGCGGTGCAGCTGCCGGCGCTGCTATCGGTGCACTTGCATGCCTTGCGTTCAATTATTCTTCGAAGCAAGTCAAGTCTGCTCAGCAAGTACAGCAAGAGTATAAGGCGGCACAGGGCAGTGAGCCAGAGCGCACGACGGTGACGAAATATGAGAATTCCTATCAACCGGGTACAGTGGTGCAGTCGGGAAAGCCAATGCAGGTTTCCTCATATATTGAGGTCGTGCAGGGGCGAGACAATGTTCGTCCCACAGTCGAAGAGGAACTTGTTCTGTATCATCCAGACGGGCGCGAGGCGACAAAGACGCGTAAGACGGCAAATGCAGGACAGGGCGCAGGCGGTTATTCCACGACATTTTCGTTGACCCTTCCTGCCGGGATTCCGCAAGGCCAGTATCCGCTTAAGACGGCGGTTTACTTAAACGGAACGAAAGCACTGGATAGAAATGCGACGCTGCAAGTCGTGATGACGAGGGACGGAGCGGTAACTGCTTCCGTTGTCGCGCGCGAGGCCATAGACTCGAATTGGGGACCGTTTCGAGCCATCGTCCACCCAAGAGGAATGGGCTGACGCAGTGGTAGTTGCAACAGACGAGTTTTTGTCAGTTAACGCTAGCCAAATCGTCGAACTGGCCGCGCCTTCGCCCGCCTACGCCCCGTAGCGCCCGACGATCGAAATCGACGATACGTTCTGGCTCGGAAAACCGCCGAGGTTGTGCGTCATCCCGAGCACCGGGTCCGGATGCTGGCGCTCGCCCGCGCGGCCGTTCAACTGCAGGTACATCTCATAGAGCATGCGCAGGCCCGAAGCGCCGATCGGGTGGCCGAAGCATTTCAGTCCGCCGTCAATCTGGCAGGGCACTTTTCCCGACGCGTCGTAGAAGCCATCGAGCACGTCGCCGATCGCCTTGCCCTCTTCCGAGAGGCCGAGGTCCTCCACGGTCACCAGTTCGGTCACCGAGAAGCAGTCGTGCACCTCGAACATCGAGATGCTCTTTCTCGGGTTGTCGATGCCGGCTTCCTTGTAGGCGCGCTTCGCCGCCACGCGCGTGGTGGCGAAGTACGAGCCGTCCCAGCCGTCGTACTGCACTTCCTGGCCGTTCGAGACCGCGAGCTGTATCGCTTTCACCCCGACGAGGTCCTTCTTGCCCAGGCCGCGCGCGATGTCCGGCGTGGTGACGATGGCGCAGGCCGAGCCGTCGGAGACGCCACAGCAGTCGTACAGTCCGAGCGGGTCGGCGATCATCGGCGCCTTGAGCACGTCCTCCTCGGTGATGCGGTTGCGCAGGTGCGCCTTGGGATTCTTCGCGCCGTTGTCGTGGCTCTTGACCGAGATGTGCGCCATCGCGCGCTTCAAGTCGGAGGCGTTGACGCCGTGCTTGGCGCGGTACGCGGCGGCAAGCTGCGCAAACGATCCGGGTGCCGAAATGTTCGCCCAGAAGAAGTTGTTCAGACCCCCGCGGCCGCGCTGCGGCAGCCCGCCGTAGCCGGTGTCCTTGAGTTTCTCCACCCCGAGCGCGAGCGCGATGTCGACCGCGCCCGAGGCCACCGCGTAGACCGCGCCGCGAAAGGCCTCGGTACCGGTGGCGCAATAGTTCTCCACGCGGGTCACGGGGATGTAGGGCAGGCGCAGCGTCATGGCAAGCGGCACGCCTGATTTGCCGACGTGCTGCTCCTCGATCGCGGTGCCGAACCAGGCAGCCTCGATCTGGTGGCGCCCGATGCCGGCGTCCTTGAGTCCCTCCTCGAATGCCTCGACCATCAGGTCCTCGGCGTTCCTGTCCCAGCGCTCGCCGAACTTCGAACACCCCATGCCGAGGATGACCACCTTGTCGCGGATTCCGGTTGCCATTTTGACCTCCCTGTGCCGGCAGATTACTGCGGCGTTGCCTTCCAGAAATAGCGCACGAAGCCTCTCGCCTTGTCGTGCTCCTTGATGCGAAACATCATGCGCATCGGCATGCCGACCTCGACCTTGCCCTCGTCGACGTCGGTGAAATCCGCCATCATGCGCCCGCCGCCGTCGAACTGGATCATGCCGTAGTACGCGGGCGGATCGGGGCTGTAGGTGAGCACGTCCGCCGTGTAGGACATCACCTTCGCGCCGATGTCCGAAAACGGCTGGTCGTCCTGCGAATCGAGCGCGTTGCATTCCGGCTTCACGCAGTAGCGCCCGCGCGGAAACTGCACCGTGCCGCAGGCGCGGCAGCGACCGCCCACCAGTCCCGTGATCATGTCGCGGTTTCTGTACAGCGTCGAGAGCGGCGAACCCTTGTCCCCCTCGGCGCGCATGCCGCGTTCGAGCACGATGTGGTCGTTGAAGGCGAGGAACTTCGGGTAGTTCGCTTCCTCCCTGCGGCGCGCGAGCGAGCCTTTCACCGCGCGGCGCGGCGCAAGACCCGCGATCGCGTCGGTAACCTCGAACAGCAGCGCGTCGCATCCCTGCCCGAAGGAAGCCACCAGGATCCGGTCGCCCGCCTTTGCCTCCTCGAGCGCGTGCACCAGCATCAACAGCGGATGCGCGGCGCCGGTGTCGCCGCAGGTTGCCGCCAGCGTGTCGCGCACCGCGCCCTCGGCAATGCCGGCGCGCTTGGCGATTCCCGGCGCGACGCGCGAGAGCGTGCAGGGCATGCAGAAGTGGGTCACCGACTGCGGCTTCGCGCCACTCGCCTCCATGAGCGCTTCGATCGCACGCGGCACGATTTTCATGTAACCCTCGTCGCGGATCCAGCGCTCTTCCCACGCGTAGTCGTAGGACACGTCGCGCGCACGGAACTGCGATACGAAATCCACTGTCTCGCTGTGCGCGCCAAGCAGTCGCGCCACCGGCTTGCCGGCGCCCACCAGGAGCGCCGCCGCGCCGTCGCCGTAATGCATCTCCTGCGGACTGGCCGCCTTTGCGAGCCGATGTTCTCCTGCGGCTACGAGGATCTCCCTGCCTCCGGAGGCCGCGAGCGCGGTGGCGAGCGCCGACGTGCCGGCCCGCTGGCTTCCTGTCACGTCGAGCGAGGCAAGTGCGGAACCGAGGTTGAGCGCGTTGGCGACGATGCCCGCGTTCTGCCGGTCATCGTAGGGGTGGGTGGTCGAGGCGAGCATCAGTTGGGCGAGGCTCGCGCGCTCCCGTCCGCCGAGGCAGTCCCGCGCCGCCTCGAGCGCCATCGTGATCGAGTCCTCGTCCCAGTTGGCCATGGCGCGCTCGCCCTTGGCGAGGCCGCGCAGCCCGGGGGCGAACCAGTTGTTGGCCGCCGCGATGCTTTTTCGCTGCAGGCGCAGGCGCGGAAGGTAGGCGCCGAAGGAAAGAATGCCGATGTCGTTTGCCATGGGACCGCCGGATGCGAGAATGAGTATGTGCAGGCTGCACTGCAATTATGCCGCAGCCGCGTCAGGGGAGGGGTAGCGTGTTCCATCCGTTTCACCATGCGTTGCGCACGCCCGGCAAGCCGGCCTACTTCATGGCAGGCTCGGGTGAAACGGTGACCTACCGCCAGCTGGAGGATCGCTCGAACCAGGGCGCGCGGCTGCTGCGCACGCTCGGCCTGCGACGCGGCGATTCGATCGCGTTGATGATGGACAACAATGCGCGCTACTTCGAAATCTGCTTTGCCGCTCAGCGCTCGGGCCTTTTCTTCACCGCGATGAGTTCGCGCCTGTCGACGGAAGAATCCGAGTACATCATCGGCGACTGCGGCGCGAAGGTGCTGGTGGTTTCGGCGAGCCTCGCCGCGCAGGCCGACGACCTGCGCGGACGCAACCCCGGATTGAGCGCGCGCTTCAGCGTCGGCGGGAAACTCGATGGCCATGAATCCTGGGAAACGGCGGCGGCCGCGCAGTCCGCCTCCCGCATCGCCGATGAAAGCGCCGGGCGCGACATGCTGTATTCCTCCGGCACCACCGGCCGGCCCAAGGGCGTGAAGACGGAACTGCTCGACGAGGCGATCGACGCCACGAGCACCCTGATCAACGTCGCGGACAAGCTGTATTCGATGGGCCGGGATACGGTGTATCTCTCGCCCGCGCCGCTCTATCACGCGGCGCCCTTGCGTTTCAACATGACGGTGATGCGCTTCGGCGGCACAGCGGTGGTGATGGAGCATTTCGATGCCGAGGAGGCGCTCGCCTTGATCGAACGACACCGCGTCACCCACAGCCAGTGGGTGCCGACCATGTTCGTGCGCATGCTGAAACTGCCGGCCGCAGCGCGCGAGCGCTACGACCATTCCTCGCTGCGCGTCGCGATCCACGCTGCCGCGCCCTGTCCCGCGCAGGTCAAGGAGGAGATGATCCGGTGGTGGGGCCCGGTGCTCTACGAGTACTACGCCGGAACCGAGGGCAACGGATACGTCGCTTGCGGCTCGCAGGAGTGGCTCGCGCATCGCGGCACCGTGGGGCGGGCGCTGGTGGGCGAGGTGCGCATACTCGATGAAGACGGGCGCGTGCTTCCGGCAGGGGAAACCGGAACCATCTACTTCGCCAACGGCCCCGCCTTCGAATACCACAATGATGCGAAGAACACGGCGCTTTCGCGCAGCCCGGAAGGCTGGTCCACGCTCGGCGACGTGGGCTACCTGGACTCCGAGGGCTACCTCTACCTCACCGACCGCAAGCACTACATGATCATTTCGGGCGGCGTGAACATCTACCCGCAGGAGGTCGAGAACCTGCTCGTCACGCACCCCAAGGTCGCCGACGCGGCCGTGATCGGCGTGCCAAACGAGGAGTTCGGCGAGGAAGTGAAGGCGGTGGTGCAGCCGGTCGACATGCGCGCCGCGGGCGCGGCGCTCGCGCAGGAACTGATTGCGTACTGTCGTGCGAACATTTCACACGTCAAATGCCCGAAGTCGGTCGATTTCGAGGCCGAGTTGCCGCGCCATCCGACCGGAAAACTCTACAAGCGGCTGCTGCGCGAGCGCTACTGGAAGGCCAGCGGCCGCAAGCTGTAGTCCCGTTTTTCTTTCACCAGCATCGAATTGGCATCATGATGCAGTTTGATTGTTACACGCATCGAAATCCTAAGTTGGCGCGAACATACCGCCGATAGCCGACTGAAAGCGGCCGCGTTACTCAATCAACTCGTGGAGATACCGCTTACCCAGTCCATCGTTGACCGCACCATCGAACGTCGATCAATGGTATCCATCAAACCAAGGCCGATCCAACTTTCTGGAAGAGCGATATTCTCTGGGTTTCGCCCAAGGATATGAAGGCATCCATCTTGCATGATGCCCGCGACCATATAACGCAAGAGGCAGTCGAAAATTCAGCGACAAGCGTGGTCCCCGAAAAGAGCATTGCTTGCCGCACAATACCAAATTAGGGTGATACAACGGCAAGACGTACGACCGACTCGATGGGCAGAGGCTTACAGGACTGCCGGATGACCCGGTGGATCTGCCGCGCAAGGATCTTCTGCGCTGGCACAACGAAGAGCGCTTTGCCGGATAGGCTCTGCGGAGGCATCATGATCAGCGCCAGCACCCTTCAACGTCTCCTTGCGTTCCGCCGGGAGAGAGATTGGGAGCAGTTTCATACCTTCAAGAATTTGGCGATCTCGGTTTCCTTGGAGGCCGCAGAGTTGCTTGAGCATGTCCAGTGGACACCGGAAGCCGACGTAGAGAGCGTTGTTTCCAGTCGTCGCGAGGAGATATGCAATGAGATCGCAGACATTGCCATCTACCTCACGTATATGGCGCATGATCTCGGCTTGGACATGGACGATTGTGTTCGAAAGAAGCTGGCGCTCAACGAGGCAAAGTATCCCGTCGACAAATCCAGAGGTCGATCGGACAAGTACGACCGTTTCGAGTAGCTCTGCCGAGTCAAGGTCTACGAGGTCGCTCGGCAGCCGGCTGGTGTTCGAGCGCAAGCGTTCCGAGTTTGGCGCGCTGTTCTCGGCGGCTGCAGCACTCCAATCGTGACCAACCATCGGTTAGTGTCAGAATTTCGAGGGAGATAAGGATGTCCAGACTCGAGCTGTCGGTCGCAATTGGCGACTACGATCGCACACGCGCGCTGATCGACGGCATCGTCCGCATCGACGGCGTCGATTCCGTTTGCATGACCCTGTCGCCGGAGGAGATATTCTTCCGCGCATTTCGCCACGCCGAATTCGACGTGTGCGAGCTGTCGCTCTCGAGCTATCTCGTCAAGGCCTCGCGCGGGGACTGCCCCTACGTCGCAGTGCCGGTATTCCTATCGCGCGCCTTTCGGCACACTTCGATCTACGTGCGCACCGATCGCATCAGGCACCCAGCGGATCTCAAGGGCAAGCGCGTCGGCGTGCCGGAGTATCAGCTCACCGCGATCGTCTGGGCGCGCGCGCTGCTGCAGGACGATTTCGGCGTGGCCCCGGCGGACATGACGTGGGTACGGGGCGGCATCGATACGCCCGGCCGGCCAGAGAAAGTCCCACTCGAGCTCCCGGCCGGCATCCGGCTCGAGCAAGCGCCCGAGGGCGAGACCATTTCGGCGATGCTCGATCGCGGCGAACTCGACGCGTTCATCGCGCCCCGGCCGCCGTCCTGCGCCGGTCGCAATTCGAACGTCGGGTGGCTTTTCGCCGATCCAGCCACGACCGCCAGGGATTATTTTCGCCGTACCGGAATCTTTCCGATCATGCACGTGGTCGGCGTGCGCAAGTCCCTGGCCGAGCGTCACCCGTGGTTGCCGGCGGCGGTGTTCAAGGCCTTCGAGCAAGCCAAGGCAATAGCGCTGGAGAGGCTGGCGGATACCTCGGCAAGCAAGGTGACACTGCCTTTCGTAGAGGAGCAACTCGCCGCCGCGCGCGATTTGATGGGGGCGGACTTCTGGTCGTATGGCGTGGCGCCGAATCGCCGCACGCTGGAGACCTTTGCACGGCATCACCATGCGCAGGGATTGTCGAAGCGCCTGGTGAACCTGGACGAAATGTTCCACCCGGCCACCTATGAAACAGCAAGAATCTGACGGCGCGTGGGGCAGCGATGCGATCGCCGCCACGCTGCGCGCGCTCGATGTGCCCTACGTGCTGCTGAATCCGGGCTCGAGCTTTCGCGGGCTGCACGACAGCCTGGTCAATTACCTCGGCAACGAGCTTCCCAAAATGCTCGTGGTGCTGCACGAGGAGCATGCGGTCGCTATCGCGCATGGCTACGCCAAGGTCGCGGGCCGGCCGCTCGCCGCGATCGTGCACGCCAACGTCGGGCTGATGCACGCAAGCATGGCGATCTTCAATGCCTGGGTCGACCGGGTTCCGGTGCTGGTGCTGGGCGCCACCGGGCCGGTGGATGCCGCCAAGCGCCGGCCGTGGATCGACTGGATCCACACGGCGCAGGACCAAGGCGCGCTGGTGCGCCCGTTCATCAAATGGGATGCGCAGCCGGCTTCGGTACAAGCCGCCTGCGAGGCTTTGTTGCGAGCGGCACAGATCGCCGAGACGGCGCCCAAAGGGCCGGTGTACGTGTGCTTCGACGCCGGGCTGCAGGAAGCCAGGCTCGACCGGCTGCCGCCCCTGCCCGAGCCGGCGCGTTATCGTCCGCCGCTGCCGGCGCGGCCTGCCGATGAGCGGGTCCGCGCTGCGGCGCAGTGGCTTGCAGGCGCCCAACGGCCGCTGATTCTCATCGGCAGGGTCGCTCGCAGCCGCGACGCCTGGGACGAGCGCGTCGCGCTGGCCGAAGCGCTGGGCGCCTCCGTGCTGACTGATCTCAAGACCGGCGCATCATTCCCCACCGGTCATCCCCTCAACGCGGCGCCGCCGGGCACGTTCCTTCATCCGGCCGCGGCGGCCGCGATCAGATCGTCCGACGTGGTGCTGAGTCTCGACTGGATCGATCTCGCGGGCACTTTCAAGCAGGCCTTCGGTGAAGAGCGCGTTGGCTGCCGCGTGATCCACGCGTCGCTCGACCAGCAGCTTCACAACGGCTGGAGCATGGACCACTTCGCTGCGCCGCCGGTGGATCTGTTCCTGCCATGCGATCCTGATCTGCTGACGAGTCTGCTGCGCTTGGCGTTGCCGCCGCATATCGGCAAGGCCACCACCGTCACGCGCCCGGCCGCCGCGCCGCCGGCCGTAACTGTCGCCACCAGCGGGAGCACTCTCGCACAGGTTGCCGAGGCGCTGCGGGTCGCACTCGGCGTTCAGGACGTCTGCCTCATCCGATTGCCTCTGGGCTGGAGTGGCGAGCTGTGGCATTTCCGCGCGCCGCTCGATTATCTCGGGCAGGACGGTGGTGCGGGCATCGGCTCGGGGCCGGGAATGGCGGTCGGCGCGGCTTTGGCGCTCCGGGGTTCCGGCCGGCTGCCGGTGGCGCTGCTGGGCGACGGCGATTTCCTGATGGGCGCCACCGCGTTCTGGACCGCGGCGAATGCGCGTGTGCCGCTCCTCGCCGTGATTTGTAACAACCGCTCGTTCTTCAATGACGTGTTGCATCAGGAGCGTATCGCACGAGCACGGGGCCGGCCGGTGGAAAACCGCTGGATCGGGCAGCGCATTGCGGATCCCGAGCCTGATCTCGCGATGA
The DNA here is from genome assembly GCA_016195915.1 of Betaproteobacteria bacterium. Lineage (GTDB taxonomy): Bacteria > Pseudomonadota > Gammaproteobacteria > Burkholderiales > SG8-39 > JADGRQ01. Next base: position 50,345 of record JACPYS010000050.1, read on the forward strand.
TGGCGCGATCACAGGGACTCGTGGGTATCGGCCCGGTCAGGCAAGCAGAAGAGCTCGCCCAAGCGCTCGCGCAGGCGATAAGCGCCGTGCGCGAGGGCGCGGCCGTCGTGGTCGACGTTCACGTCGCGGAGGTCAGTCCGGCTTGATGTTTGCCGCCCGCACTGCCGCGATGCTGCGCTCGTTGTCCTCACTCAGGATTCTGGCGTACTCCTCGGGCGTGCTTCCGACCGGATTGATCGCCAGCACCTGCACGGCTTGCGCGAACTCGCTCGACCGGGCTACGACGGCAATTTCCTGGCTCAGGCGCTGGATCGCTTCGGCCGGCGTACCGGCCGACGCCCAGACTCCCATGCTTGGAGCGAAGTCGAAGCCGGGCACCATCTCGCTCATAGCGGGAATCTCCGGCGCGAAACTCGATCGCCTGAGCGAGTTCACCGCGAGCAGTTTCACCTGGCCTTTCTTCACGTAACCCGACAAGGACGGAAGCGCCGAGAGCACCAGGTCGATCTGGCCGCCAATCAGCGCCGGCACCGATTCACCCGTGCCCTTGAACGGCACGTGCAGCAGGTCCAGGCCGAGCGCGCCCTTGAAAGCCTCCATCGTAAGGTGGTGCGTGCTGCCGATACCCGACGAACCATAGGTTAGCCTGCCCGGCCTGGAGCGCACCAGCGCCACCAGGGCTTGCAGGCTGTCCGCCGGCACATCCTTGTTTACCGCGAGAAAGATAGGCGCCTGCGCGACAACCGAGACCGGCAGGAAGTCCTTTTTCGCGTCGTAGGTAATCGTCCTGTAGATGATCGGGTTCACGGTGAACATCGAGCTGTCGGTCACGAGCAGCACGTGCGGGTCTCCGCGCGCGGCTGCCATCGTCGCCGCGGCGGTCGAGCCGTTGCCGCCCGGCCGGTTCTCGACCACGACCTGCTGGCCGACGCGCGATGACAAATGCTGCGCCAGATGGCGGGCGATCGTGTCGGCGAGGCCTCCCGGCGGATTGGGCACGATGAGCCGCAGTGGTTTGGTGAGCAACGGCGCCGACTGCGTGCGGCCCACCATCGGTGCTCCCAGACCGGCGCCGATTACCAGCGAAGCGCTGGCCCCCAGAAAATTCCGGCGGCTGACTTGTTTCGATCGCATCAGTCAGGCCGGCGGTCTTTCGCCCGAGTAATAGCAGAACATCGCGCTCGTGTCGGCTGCGCCAAGTCCGGCCCGCTTTGCCGCAAGATACTGGTTCGCGACCAAAGCCGTGATCGGTGCCGGGCGCTCGACTTCCCGCGCCATTTCGAGGAAGTAGCGCAGGTCCTTGGTCATCAACTGGAGCTGGAACTGCGGCGCGAAATCGCGCTTGAGCGCCTTGGGCAGCTTAGTTCTCATCAGGCGGCACCCAGCAGCGCCCTCGAAGAGAATTTCCATCATGATCGCGGGATCCGCGCCCGCGCCGTCGGCCACCACCGCGCATTCCATGATCGCCGCCGTAAGCGTGCCCGATATCATATTGTTGAGCAGCTTGATGGTCGCCCCGGCGCCCGAAGGCCCGGCAAGTCGCGCCATGCGTCCCATCGCCTTCATCACGGGTTCGCCCTGAGTGAAGGCGGCCTGCTCGCCGCCCACCATGAACACCAGTTCACGGCCTTCCGCCTGAATCAGGCTCCCGGAGACAGGCGCGTCTAGAAACTCGCAGCCGCGCTCGCGGCAGGACGAGGCGAGCTTTCGCGCCATACCCGGTGTGGCAGTGGTGGAGTCTATGAACAGGGTGCCGGGTGCAGCGCCCGAGAGCGAGCCATCGATGCCGAGTGTCACCATTTCGGTGGCCGCATCGTCGGCGACCATCGTGACCACTGCATCCGCGCCCTGGGCGGTCTCGGCCGGGGTCGCGCAGACCGCCGCACCGAGCGGGGCAAGCGCCTGCGCCTTCGCCGCATTGCGGTTCCAGGCGCGCAGCCTGAAGCCGCCCTTGATCAGATTGGCCGCCATGCGCGAGCCCATCGCGCCCAGACCGATGAAAGCGATCGTTTTCATGTCAGTGGTGAAGTATTTTTGAAAGGAACTGCACTGCGCGTTCGGAGCGCGGCTGGCCGAAGAAATCGTCCTTGGTCGCGTCCTCCACGATCTCGCCGGCGTCCATGAAGATGACGCGGTGCGCGACTTTCTTGGCGAAACCCATTTCGTGGGTCACCACCATCATGGTCATGCCTTCCTGCGCCAGTTCCACCATCACGTCGAGCACCTCGTTGATCATCTCGGGGTCGAGCGCCGAGGTCGGCTCGTCGAACAGCATCGCGATCGGGTCCATCGACAGCGCGCGCGCGATCGCCACGCGCTGCTGCTGCCCGCCGGAGAGCTGGCCCGGGAACTTGTCCTTGTGCGCAAACAGGCCGACGCGATCGAGCAGTTTCAGCCCCTTTTCCTTCGCGGCCGTTTCGGTGCGACCGAGCACCTTGATCTGGCCGAGGGTGAGGTTTTCGGTGACCGAGAGGTGCGGGAACAGCTCGAAATTCTGGAACACCATGCCGATGCGCGAGCGCAGCTTGGGCAGGTTGGTCTTCGGGTCGCCCACGGAGATCCCGTCCACCAGGATCTCGCCTTTCTGGAACGGCTCGAGGCCGTTGACGCACTTGATCAGCGTGGACTTGCCGCTGCCCGAGGGGCCGCATACCACCACCACCTCGCCCTTCTTTACCTCGGTGGAGCAGTTGGTGAGCACCTGGAAGCTGCCGTAGTGCTTGCTGACGTTCTTCATGGAGATCATGGAGGGCTTCCTGTTGCCTACCGGTGGATGGCGATGCGCTGCTGCAGGTTCTTCACGAGTGTCGACAGCCCATAGGACATGATGAAGTAAACCAGCGCGACAAAGGTGTACATCTCCACCAGACGATAGTCGCGGTTGGCGACCTTGGAGGCCGCGCCGAGGAAGTCGGTGGCCGAGATCACGTAGACGAGCGAAGTGTCCTGGAACAGGATGATGGTCTGCGTCAGCAGCACCGGAATCATGTTGCGGAACGCCTGCGGCAGCACGATCCGGCCCATCGTCTGGGAGTAGTTCAAGCCCAGCGCGTAGCCCGCCCAGACCTGGCCGCGCGGTATGGACTGGATGCCGGCGCGCATGATTTCGCAGTAGTACGCCGCCTCGAACATGACGAAGGTGATCAGGCAGGACATGAAAGAGCCGACCTTGACCGGATCCTTTGCGCCGATGATCCATGCGCCGATATAGGGCACCAGGAAGAAGAACCAGAAAATCACCAGCACCAGCGGCATCGAGCGCATCAGGTTGACGTAGCTGCCGGCGAGCAAGGCGAGCGCCTTGAACGGAGACAGCCGCATCATGGCGAGCAGCGTGCCGAAGAAGATCCCGCCCATCATCGCCAGCCCCGTCAGCGTCAGCGTGAACGTCATTCCGTCGCGGAACAGGTAGCCGGCGGAGCGCTGGATGACGTCGAAATCGTAGTCGGAGAACATAATTCAGTGTGCTCCCGCGCTCGACGAAGCGCTGATCATGCCGGGCACCCGCACCTTCCTTTCCAGTGCGCGCATGGCGAAGACCACCACCAGATTGGTTAGCAGGTAGATCACCGTCGCCGCGGCAAAGGCCTCGAACACCTTGAAGCTGAACTCCTGCATCGCGCGCGCGCGGCCGGTGAGTTCGAGCAGGCCGATGGTCAGCGCGACCGAGGAGTTCTTGATCACGTTCATGAATTCCGAGGTGAGCGGCGGCAGCACGATGCGAAACGCCATCGGCAGCAGCACGAAACGGTAGGTCTGCCCGAGCGTGAGGCCAAGCGCGGTGCCGGCCATGCCCTGGCCGCGCGACAACGAGTTGATCCCTGCCTTCACCTGCTCGGCGACGCGCACCGAGGTGTACAAGCCGAGGCACAGCACCGCCGGAATGTACGAACCCCACGGCGGCGGCACCTGCTTGACCCAGTCGCCCAGGGCCTTGGGCAGCAGTTCCGGCATGACGAAGAACCACAGGAACATCTGCACGATGAGCGGTACGTTCCTGAAGATCTCGACATAGGCATTGCCCAGCCGCACGACCCAGGGCATCGGTGTGGTGCGCAGCGTTCCGACCACCGAGCCGATCGCGAGCGCGATCACCCAGGCGGCGAGCGCGGTGACAAGCGTCCACCCCAGGCCGACGACCAGGTACTTGAGGTAGGTTCCCGTGCCGCCGGGCTCGGCGGCGAGGAAGATGCCCCAGTTCCAGTTGTAGTTCACGAGCCCCCCGATCCCGGCTCAAGAAAAACGGGGAGCCGCAGCTCCCCGATGGTCTCTATCCCCGGATTACTCGTAAACCTTGGGGTCGCCCGAGTCGGTGGGCTTGGCAACCACCTTCTTGAACGCCGCACCCATCGGCAGGTTCAGGTTGACGCCCTTGGGCGGCACCGGTTTCTCGAACCACTTCGAGTAAATGGCGTTGATCTGGCCCGACTTGTAGACGTCTGACATCGCCTTGTCGACGACCGCCTTGAATGCCTTGTCGTCCTTGCGCAGCATGATGCCGTAGGGCTCGACCGAGGTCGCCTCGGCGGAGATCGCGTAGTCGCCGGGCGAGCGCGCCTGCGCCACCAGCCCGGCAAGCAGGATATCGTCCATCGCAAATGCGACCGCGCGGCCGGTCTCGACCATCTGGAACGCCTCCGAATGGCCGTTGGCCGACATGATGTTCATGCCGAGGTTCTGCGCGGCATTGATCTCGGTCATCCCCTTGATATTGGTGGTGCCTGCGGTCGAGACGATGGTCTTGCCCTTGAGGTCGGCGAGCTTGCTGAGGTTCGCGGACTTCTTTGCCACCCAGCGATTGGCAGTGACGAAGTGCGTGATCGTGAACCAGACCTGCTCCTGGCGCGCGATGTTGTTGGTCGTGGATCCGCACTCCAGGTCGACGGTGCCGTTGGCGATCAGCGGAATCCGGTTGGCGGAGGTGACCAGCTGGTATTTCACCTCCAGCTTCGGCAGCTTGAGTTCGCCCTTGACCGCATCCACGATCTTCATGCACAGGTCCATGGCGTAGCCGATGGGCTGCTGCTTGTCGTCGTAGTAGGAGAACGGCAGCGAAGCGTCGCGGTGTCCGATGGTGATGCTGCCGCTGTCCTTGATCTTCTTCAGCGTGCCTTCCTGCGCGACGGCAGGCAGGGCGATGGCGGCCGCAGCGCATAGCGCGATGGCGTGGATAAACTTCATGTCATTCTCCTTGAAATGGGGGGGCGCGTCGCCCTGAATGAGCGATTCTGGTTTCATTCTACCGCCTCCCGCGCGCGAGGCAAGCGCTGCGCTCCCGCCTAGATGGAAGGGGCACGGGGGAACCTGGGTTCCCCTGTGACTAGAATACCCGCTGAAACGGAGACCGCCATGAATGCCCCCACCCGCATCGAACACGACCTGCTCGGCGACCGGCAGGTGCCTGGCGCCGCCTATTACGGCGTGCACACGCTACGCGCGTTGGAGAATTTCCCTATTACCGGGACCTCGATTTCGATCTATCCCGACCTGGTCGCGGCGCTCGCCTGCGTCAAACAGGCGGCCGCGCTCGCCAACCGTGACCTCGGCCTGCTCGACCCCGTCAAGGCCGCGGCCATCGTGCACGCCTGCGAGGAGGTGCGCGGCGGGGCGCTGCACGAGGAGTTCGTGGTGGACGTGATCCAGGGCGGCGCGGGTACGTCCACCAACATGAACGCCAACGAGGTCATTGCCAACCGCGCACTCGAGATCCTGGGCCGTGCCAAGGGCGAGTACGCGGCGCTGCACCCGCTCGATGACGTCAACATGAGCCAGAGCACCAACGACGTCTACCCGACGGCGGTGAAGGTCGCGCTCAACTTCGGCATCCGGCGACTGGCCGAAGCGATGCGCGGGCTGCGCGCCGATTTCGAGGCCAAGGCCGGGGAATTTTCCGATGCGCTCAAGATGGGCCGCACTCAGCTGCAGGATGCGGTTCCGATGACGCTCGGCCAGGAGTTTTCCACCTACGCGGTGATGCTCGAGGAAGACGAGCTGCGCCTCTCGGAGGCCGCGCAGTTGATCACCGAGATCAACCTCGGCGCAACGGCGATCGGCACCGGCATCAACGCGCACCCGGACTACGCGGCGCTGGTGTGCGCCAATCTCGCCGCGATCACCGGCATCAAACTCTCGACGGCCGCCAACCTGATCGAGGCGACGCAGGACGCCGGGGCCTTCGTCCAGCTCTCGGGCGTGTTGAAGCGCATTGCGGTGAAGCTCTCAAAGACCTGCAACGATCTGCGGCTCTTGTCGTCGGGCCCGCGCGCCGGATTCGGCGAGATCAACCTGCCGGCGATGCAGGCCGGCTCTTCGATCATGCCCGGCAAGGTCAACCCGGTGATCCCGGAGGTGGTGAACCAGATTGCATTCGAGGCGATCGGCAACGACATCACCGTGACGATGGCGGCGGAAGCCGGACAGATGCAGTTGAACGCCTTCGAACCGATCATCGCGCACAGCCTGTTCAAGAGCATCGCGCATCTTGCCGCGGGTTGCCGCACGCTGGGAGAGCGCTGCGTGCGCGGCATCACCGCCAATCGCGCGCACCTGCGCGAGATGGTGGACCGTTCGGTCGGCCTGGTGACCGCGCTCAACCCGGTGATCGGCTACGCCAACGCAACCTCGGTCGCGCAAGAGGCGCTCGCCACCGGCCGGCGGGTGTACGATCTGGTGCTCGAGCGCGGGCTGCTTACGCGCGAGCAACTCGACGAAATGCTCAGCCCGGAGGTGCTCACGCGGCCGCACCTCGCGACCGTTGCGAAGAAGGAACAAGGCAGATGAGCGCGCCGCCCGTCCTTTGGAAGCCGTCGCAGAAATCGATCGAGCACGCGAACCTCACGCGCTTCGCACGCGAGGCGGTCCGGCGGTGGAAACTCGAATTCAACAGCTACCCGGAGTTCTACCGCTGGTCGGTCGACCATCCGGAGCAGTTCTGGGTGTCGGTGTGGGATTCGCTGGGCGTAATCGGCGAGCGCGGCGCTCGCGCTCTGGTCGATGGCCACAAAATGCCCGGCGCGAAGTGGTTTCCCGACGCGCGATTCAACTTCGCCGAGAACCTTCTCAAGCGCAGCGACGCGCTCGACGCGATGGTGTTCTGGGACGAGACCGGCTCCCGGGGCCGCATGAATTGGAAGCAGTTGCACGCGCTTGTCTCGAGCGCGCAGCAGGCGATGCGCGCTGCCGGCGTGCAGCCCGGCGACCGCGTCGCCGCCTTCATTCCCAACATGCCCGAGACCTGCGTGCTGGCACTTGCCGCGATTTCGCTCGGCGCGGTGTGGTCCTCCTGCTCGCCGGATTTCGGCGCCTCCGGGGTGCTCGATCGCTTCGGGCAGATCGAGCCGAAGCTGCTGTTTTGCGCTGACGGCTACCTGTACAACGGCAAGTGCCACGACTCGCTGGAACGGGTGCGCGAGATCGCAACGCAGCTTCCCTGCGTGCAGCGCGTGGTGGTTGTGCCGAACCTGGCGCACACCCCGGAGGTATCAGCCATTCGGGGAGGCGTGCGCCTCGCCGACTGGATCGCGCCGTACGCGCCGCGTGCGGTGCAATACGAGCGCCTGCCGTTCGCTCACCCGCTCTACATCCTGTTCACCTCGGGCACCACGGGCGTGCCCAAGTGCATCGTGCATTGCGCTGGCGGCGCGTTGCTGCAGGGCCTGAAGATGTACAAGCTGCATTTCGACGTCAAACCGGGCGACCGCTTTTTCTACTACACGACCTGCAACTGGGTAATGTGGAACCTGATGTTCGCCGGTCTCGGCGCGGACGCGACGATGATGCTCTACGACGGTTCTCCCTTCGCGCGCGACGGGGCGATTCTCTGGGACATGGCCGAGACCGAGCGTTTCACGCACTTCGGCACGTCCGCCAAATACATCGATGCGATCTCCAAGCGCGGATTGCGTCCGCGCGCCACGCACAGGCTCAATGATCTGCGCATGATCATCTCCACCGGATCGCAGCTCGTGCCGGAGAGCTTCGACTACGTCTACCGCGACGTGAAAAAGGATGTGTGCCTGTCGTCGATCTCGGGCGGCACGGATCTGCTGGCGGGATTTGCCGATGCGAACCCGATCCTGCCGGTGTATCGCGGCGAGCTGCAGTGCCGCAGCCTCGGCATGGACGTGCAGATCTTCGATGAGCACGGCAGGCCGCAGACAAATAAGCCCGGGGAACTGGTGTGCACCAGGCCGTTTCCTTCGGTGCCGCTCGGGTTCTGGAACGATCCGGGCGACAGGAAGTTTTACGCCGCTTACTTCGAGCATCATCCCGGCGTCTGGACCCACGGCGACTGGGCGATGCTCACCGAGCGAGGCACGATGTACGTGTATGGACGCTCCGACGCAACACTCAATCCGGGCGGTGTGCGCATCGGTACCGCCGAAATCTATCGGCAGGTGGAGAAGATCGATGCAGTCGAGGAAGCGGTGGTGATCGGCCAGCAATGGCAGGGGGATGTGCGGGTGGTGCTGTTCGTGAAGTTGCGGCCGGGCATGATGCTGAGCGTCGAGCTGCAGGACACGATCCGCAGGGGCGTGCGGGAGCACACCACGCCGCGTCACGTGCCCGACAAAATCATCCAGGTGAGCGACATTCCGCGCACCAAGAACAACAAGGTGGTCGAACTGGCGGTGAAGGCCGTCGTGCACGGCTGGCCGGTAAAGAATACCGACGCCTTGTCGAACCCCGAAGCGCTCGCGCTCTACAGCGGATTGGCCGAACTGGCGGTGTAGGCCGGACGCAGGCTACCCGCCGGTCGCCGGCGGGTCCGCTCACGCGACCTAGTGCAGCATCGCCCGCCGCGTCTCGAAGATTCCCTGCAGCAGCCGCAGCGAGCCGATGCAGATGGAGTGGTGCGTGAGCGCGTGGCCGAGGTCGCCGATCACATCGAGCGTGCACGGCACGTGCAGCGCCGACAGTACGCGCGCGGCGCGTTCGGAGTGCACGCGCGAGACGATCGCATCGTACTCGCCGTGCACCAGATGAATGCGCGCGGGGATGTGGCTGCCGGTCTGTGGCAGGCGCGCGAATCGCGCCGAGAACGCCACCACGGCATTGGCCACTCCGGGACAGGCCTTGATTGCTTCCAGCGCGACGGTGCCGCCTTGCGAAAATCCGATCAGGACCGTGCGCTCCGCGGGGACTTGGTGGGTCGCCTGCTCGCGCCGGATCAGGTACTCGACATCGGGAAGGATCTGCTCGATGCGCGACATGCGATTTTCGTCGGTGAGCCCGCGGTTGGAGAACCACTGCTGGCGCGTGGGGTCCGATTCACAGCGCTTGATGCCCTCGGGGAGCACCAGCGCGGCGCTGGGAAAGCGCGCCTGGAACTTGAACGCCGCGGGAATCAGCGAGTGGGCATCGGCGCCGGCTCCATGCAGAAACACGAACAGCCGCTCGGCCCGATGTTCCGGCGTCGCAGCGAAGCGGTAGACGTGCTGGTGGTGCAAGGGCGAGGCGCTCCGCGGGGGTCAGCAGCCATTCTCTCCCTGCCCCGGCCTTATGTAAACTGCCCCGCTCGAAGCCCGGACCGGAGACCGCAATGCAGCAGGCAAAGACCTTCCTCGCCGCCTTCTGGGCGCTCGCCAGGCCCTACTGGGCCTCCGAGCAACGCGCGAAGGGCCTCGCCCTGCTCGCGGCCGTCGTCGGTCTTACGCTCGGCATGGTGTGGATCAACGTGCAGTTGAACACCTGGAACAACGATTTCTACAACGCCATCCAGGACAAGAAACTCGATGATTTCTACCGCCTGCTCGGCCGCTTTACGGTCCTCGCGTTCGCCTTTATCGTGGTGGCGGTGTACAAGGTCTATCTGCAGCAGATGCTGCAAATCGAGTGGCGCACCTGGTTGAATGAGCGCTACCTCGCGGACTGGCTCGGGGACCGTGCCTATTACCGTCTGCAGCTGCTCGATCGCGAGATATGGAAGCCCGGCACGGGCGTGGACAATCCGGACCAGCGCATCGCCGACGACCTGCGCATCTTCGTCGACACCACGCTTTCGCTCTCGCTCGGGCTGCTCTCGGCCGTGGTGACGCTGTTTTCGTTCGTCGCCATCCTGTGGACGCTCTCGGGCGCGCTCGGTTTCGCTTTCGCCGGTACCGAATGGTCGATTCCCGGTTACATGGTGTGGTTCGCTTTGCTCTACGCGGGGCTCGGAACCTGGGCCACCCACCGGATCGGCCGGCCGCTGATCGGGCTGGATTTCAACCAGCAGCGCTACGAAGCCGATTACCGCTTTTCGCTGGTGCGGCTGCGCGAGACGAGCGAGGGCGTCGCGCTCTACCAGGGCGAGCGCGGCGAGCTGGCCATCTTCCGCGCGCGCTTCGGCAACGTGATCGCGAACTGGTGGTCGATCATGAAGAAGCAGAAGCAGATCGGCTGGTTTACTTCGTTCTACGGCCAGTTGGCGATCATCTTTCCGTTCGTGGTGGCCGCGCCGCGCTACTTCTCGGGCGCGATCCCGCTGGGGGGGTTGATGCAGACCGCGTCCGCATTCGGCCAGGTGCAGGGCGCGCTGTCGTGGTTCATCGACGCCTATACCCAGTTCGCCTCGTGGAAGGCTACGGTGGACCGCCTGACGGGGTTCTCCGGCGCGCTCGCGCAAGTGCGCGCCGAGGCCGATCGGCTCCACGGCGAGCGCATCGAGATGGAGGGCGAAACGTTCTCTCTCGGAGGACTATCGCTCACGCTGCCGCAGGGCCGGCCGCTGCTCGCGGCGACCACCCTCGAACTCAAGCGCGGCGAGAACGTGTTGGTGACCGGACCGTCGGGGGCGGGAAAGAGCACGCTGTTTCGCGCCATCGCGGGCATCTGGCCCTACTGGAAAGGCAGGGTAGTGCTGCCAAAAGGCGCGCGGCTATTGTTCCTGCCGCAGAAGGCCTATCTGCCGATCGGCACGCTTAAGTATGTCGTCGCTTATCCGTTGGCGGCGGAGGGCGTCGACGACGCGCAGGCGCGCGAGGCGCTTGCCGCCGTCGGGCTGGGGCACATGGCGAGCGAGTTGCTGCGCGAGGAGAACTTGGCGCAGGTGCTTTCGTGCGGAGAACAGCAGCGCATCGCGTTCGCGCGCGCGCTTCTCAACCAGCCCGACTGGCTGTTTCTCGACGAGGCCACCGCCTCTCTGCCCGAGGCGGATCAGGACCAGCTCTATGCGCTGCTGCGCGAACGGCTGCCGCAGATCACGCTGGTCTCGATAGGCCACCGCGCGAGTCTCGCGCAGTTCCATGCGCGCAAATTCGAGTGGCGCGTGAAACAGGACGCAGCCGGGGAACTGGCGATGGCGCGATAGCAAGGCGCCGCATCCGCTTGCTCACGCCCACCCCACCGCCTACACTTGTCCGATGCGCATCGTCGGTACACAACAGCGCTGCGAAATCGAGCTTGACCCGGTCAAAGCGTATCAGCGCGCTCGTTTGCTCGATGCCATCCTGCGCAGCGCGACGCCGCCGATCGCGCGCGGCGTGACGCGCGGAACGCATGAATACTTCAATCGCTTGGACGCCGAGCGCCAGACCCAGGCCGCGCGCGCGCTCAACGCGGCATGAGCACGCCGGACCCGCTGCTTAACCAGAGTGGGGAGCGTGTGGATGGAAACCCGGCGATCAGGAGTTGGCAAGCGGAGGCGAGCTGCCAATCCGTTCGCCGCGGGAGCTGTCGTCGCCATGTTCCTTTTCGGGGCCGCTCAGCCCGCACGCGCGGATGTCATAGAACTGAACGGCTGGTGGGGCGGTAACACCTGGGACGCGAATATCGTCTTCAACGGGACGAACTATCACAACGGAGCGAATACCTCGGTAGTCGGAGCCGGCGGGGCGGGCGGATTCAAGACCTACGATCTGACCACCGACCCGCAGAGACACAGTGCCTTCGAATCATGGTGCGTCGACATCTTCCACGACTTCTACTTCCCGACCTCGGGCAGCGATCTCATCAGGACGGCTACCTCGGTTTTCGGTTCGACCAAGGCGAACGATCTGGGCCGCCTGGCCACCAATCACTTCTCCAGCGTAGCGAGCGCGGCGAGCACTGCCCTCAATGCGGCGGCATTTCAGCTTGCGATCTGGGAAATCGTGAATGAACCGGCGGGCAATTCCTACAGTCTTAGTTCGGGGAATTTCAAGGTCACGGGAACCGGGAGCAGCCTCGCCGCGACCTGGCTCAACGAACTCAACACTCAGCCGTCCACGAGCGCCTATGCGGTCAACATCTGGGCCGTTCAGCAGGGCGCGGCAGGATGGGGTCCGCAGAACATTGCTGTCTTCGCCGCTGCGCCTGTCTCCGAGCCATGGACTTTTGGGATGTTGCTCGCGGGTCTCGGGTTTGTCGGGTTGGGACGTCGGCGCGGGCGCAAGCAAACGGAAACCTCAAAATAGCGGCGAGGTTCCCCCATCGTATTCCCCGGCTTCAGGCCGCCTTGCACTTCTCGACGCGCTTTGCGAGCGCTTGCTTGAGGTATTGCCCGGTATAGCTTTCCTTTACGTTGGCCACGGCCTCCGGCGCGCCTTCCGCGACGATGCGCCCCCCGCCGTCGCCGCCCTCCGGACCGAGGTCGACGACCCAGTCCGCGGTCTTGATCACATCGAGGTTGTGCTCGATCACCACCACCGTATTGCCCGCATCTCGCAGGCGATGCAGTACGTCGAGCAGCAACTGGATGTCGTGAAAGTGCAACCCGGTGGTCGGTTCGTCGAGGATATAGAGCGTGCGCCCGGTGTCGCGCTTGGACAGTTCGAGCGAGAGCTTCACGCGTTGCGCTTCGCCGCCGGAGAGCGTGGTCGCGGACTGTCCGAGGCGTATGTACGCCAGGCCCACGTCTGCGAGCGTCTGGAGCTTTCTCGCGATCGCCGGCACGGCGGAGAACAGGCCCAGCGCCTCGGTGACCGTCATCTGCAGGACCTCGTGGACGTTACGGGCCTTGTACCGGATATCGAGCGTTTCGCGGTTGTAGCGCTTGCCGTGGCATACATCGCATGGGACGTAGACATCCGGCAGGAAGTGCATTTCCACCTTGATCATGCCGTCGCCCTGGCAGGCCTCGCAGCGGCCGCCCTTGACGTTGAACGAGAAGCGCCCCGCGTCGTAGCCGCGCGCGCGCGCCTCGGGCACGCCGGCGAACAGTTCGCGAATCGGGGTGAACAGCCCCGTATAGGTCGCCGGGTTGGAGCGCGGCGTGCGGCCGATCGGGCTCTGGTCGACGCTGACCACCTTGTCGAACAGCTCGATGCCGTCGATCCCCTCGTACGGCGCGGGCTCCGCCGAGGACCCGTACAACTGGCGTGCGACCGCGGCGTACAGGGTATCGTTGATAAGCGTGGACTTGCCCGAGCCCGAAACGCCGGTGATGCATACGAACAGCCCCGCCGGCAGGCTGAATTCGATATTCTTGAGGTTGTTTCCGGTTGCGCCGTGGATGCGCAGGCGCTTCGTCGGACTCGGCCGGTTGCGCAACCGGGGCACCCGGATGGCAAGCGAGCGCGAAAGATATTTCCCCGTGAGCGAGGTCGGGTGCGACAGGATCGCCGCCGGTGGCCCCTCTGCGATGACCTCGCCGCCCGCTTCGCCGGCGCCGGGGCCCATGTCGACCACGTAGTCCGCAGAGAGGATCGCTTCCTCGTCGTGCTCGACCACCACCACGGAATTGCCGAGATCGCGCAGGCGCTTCAGTGTCTCGATCAGGCGCGCGTTGTCGCGCTGGTGCAGTCCGATGGAAGGTTCGTCGAGCACGTACATCACGCCGGTGAGGCCGGAGCCGATCTGCGAGGCGAGCCGGATGCGCTGCGCTTCCCCGCCCGAGAGCGTTTCCGCGGAGCGCTCGAGGGACAGGTAATCGAGCCCGACGTTCACCAGGAATTCCAGGCGAGCGGCGATTTCGCGCACGATGCGCTCGGCGATCTGCTGCTTCGCGCCCGGCAGCCGCAGTGCAGAGAAAAAAGCGCGTGCGTCCTTGAGCGTCAGGCACTCGAGCTGATGGAGCGAGCGCTCGGCGATCTTCACGTGGCGCGCCTCGCGGCGCAGCCGCGAGCCCTCGCACTCCGGACAGGTCTTCGTATTCAGGTACTTCGCAAGCTCTTCCCGCACCACGACCGAATCGGTCTCGCGATAGCGGCGTTGCAGATTGGGGAGCACGCCCTCGAAGGCGTGCTCCTTCACCGTGGTGCGGCCGCGTTCGCTCAGGTAGTAGAACGCGATCTTCTCCTTTCCCGACCCTTGCAGGATCAACTGCTGGATGGAATCGTCGAGCATCTCCCACGGCGCCTCGATGTCGAAGCGGAAATGTTTCGCCAGGCTGTTGAGCATGGAGAAAAAGAAGTGATTGCGCCTGTCCCAGCCGCGGATTGCGCCGGAAGCGAGCGAGAGGTTCGGGTGGGCGACGACGCGCTTCGGATCGAAGAATTCGATCGAGCCAAGCCCGTCGCAGCCCGGGCAGGCGCCCATCGGGTTGTTGAACGAAAACAGGCGCGGCTCGAGTTCGGGCAACGCGTAGCTGCACGCGGGACATGCGAAGCGCGCCGAGAAAAGGTGTTCCGTGCCGGATTCGATTTCGACCGCGATGGCGCGACCGTCGGCGTGGCGCAGCGCCACTTCGAACGATTCGGCGAGACGCTGCTTGGCGTCGGCCCGCGCTTTGAGGCGGTCGATCACCACGTCCACCGTGTGCTTGACGTTCTTCGCCAGCTTCGGCGCGGCGTCGATGTCGTGGACTTTGCCATCGATGCGCAGCCGCGTAAATCCCTGCGCGCGCAGTTCGTCGATCAGGTCCATCTGCTCGCCTTTGCGGCCGGTGACCACGGGCGCAAGGATCATCAGGCGCGTGTCCTCCGGCAGCGCGAGCACGTGATCCACCATCTGCCCCACCGACTGGGAATCGAGCGCCTGCAGATGGTCCGGGCAGTAGGGCGTGCCCACGCGCGCGAACAGCAGCCGCAGGTAATCGTGGATTTCGGTCACTGTGCCAACGGTGGAGCGCGGGTTGTGGCTGGTCGCCTTCTGCTCGATCGCAATCGCAGGCGACAGGCCCTCGATCAGGTCGACGTCGGGCTTTTCCATCAACTGCAGGAACTGGCGCGCATAGGCCGAGAGTGATTCGACGTAACGCCGCTGTCCCTCGGCGTAAAGCGTGTCGAAGGCAAGCGAACTCTTTCCGGATCCAGACAGCCCGGTGATCACCACGAGGCGGTTTCTGGGCAGATCGAGGCTGATGTTCCTTAGGTTGTGGGTGCGGGCGCCGCGGATGCGGATGGTGTCCATTGACATGGCCACGGGGAGACTGGGGTCGAAAAAGTGAACCTGTTACTATAACCGTTTCCCGTAGTTCTCCCCACCCTCCCGATGCATCCGGAACGCATGTCCCGAACCGAGTTGCGCGCCGGCGCATCGCTCGCCGCGATCTTCGGCCTGCGCATGCTGGGACTGTTCCTGATCCTGCCGGTGTTTGCGGTGCACGCGCCCTCGCTCGCCGGCGGCGGCGACCTCGTTCTCGTCGGCATCGCGCTCGGCGCGTACGGACTGGCGCAGGCAGTGCTGCAGTTGCCGTTCGGCATGGCCTCCGACCGCTGGGGACGCAAGCCGGTGATCATCGTCGGCCTGGTGGTGTACGCCGCGGGCAGTTTTCTTGCAGCGAGCGCAAACGACATCTATACGGTGATCGCGGGCCGCGTGCTGCAGGGAATGGGCGCGATCTCCTCGGTGGTAGTGGCGCTTGCCGCCGACCTCACGCGCGTCGAGCACCGCACCAAGACCATGGCGATGATCGGTTCGATGATCGGGCTGGCGTTCGCATCTTCCCTGGTCGCCGCTCCGGCGCTCTACGAGGTCATCGGCATGGGTGGGCTGTTCTCGATCACCGGCGTGCTGTCGATCGCGGCGATCGGCGTGGTGCTGGGCATGGTGCCCGAGCCGCACGCGCGCCGGGACCCGGCCGAAGGCGCGGCGCGCGGAAGCTTGCGTGACGCGGCGCTGCATCCGGAACTGCTGCGCCTCAATTTTGGAATTTTCGCACTTCACATGGTGCAGATGGCGATGTTCGTGGTGGTCCCCACCGCGTTGGTCGCAGCGGGTGTGCCGATCGCGGCGCATTGGAAGATCTACCTTCCGGTGGTGCTGGCGTCGTTCGCGCTGATGGTGCCGCCGATCATGCAGGCGGACCGCAAGCGCCTGCACCGGCCGGTGATGCTCGGCGCAATCGCGCTGTTGTTCATCGTGCAACTCCTGTTCGCAGTGTGGCACGCGCCGCTTGCCGGAATGGCGGTGCTTCTGGTCGGTTTTTTCGCCGCATTCAATGTCCTCGAGGCATTGCTACCCTCGCTGGTGTCGCGCATCGCGCCCGCGCGCGCGCGCGGCACGGCGATTGGCGTGTTCAACACGACGCAGACGCTCGGCCTGTTCGCGGGCGGACTGGCCGGCGGTGTCCTTGCCGGACATTTCGGCGCGACCGGGGTGTATGTCCTGTGCGCGCTGGCGATGCTCGCCTGGCTGGCGGTGGCAGCAGGCATGCATCCATTGCCGGATCTCGGACGGGGCGCCATCCGGCACGCGCCTGTCAACGGCGGCGCGGCCGGAGCGTTCGAACATAAAGGCTTGTAAACGGAGGAAACACACATGGCATCGGTCAACAAAGTGATCATCGTGGGCAACCTCGGGCGCGACCCGGAGACACGCTACATGCCGGACGGCGCGGCGCTCGCGAACGCTTCGGTCGCCACCACCTACACGTGGAAGGACAAGCAGTCCGGCGAAAAGAAGGAAGAGACGGAGTGGCATCGCGTCACGTTTCGCGGACGGCTTGCGGAGATTGTGGGCGAGTACCTGAAGAAAGGCTCGCAGGTTTACATCGAGGGTCGGCTGCGAACGCGCAAGTGGCAGGACAAGGAAAGCGGTGCCGACCGGTACACCACGGAAATCGCCGCCGATACCATGCAGATGCTTGGATCGCGCCAGGGGGGTGGTGAACCGCGTGAACCGCGTGAATCCGGCGCTTCGAAAGGCAGTGGCGGCGACGCCAAGGCTGCGCCGAAGCAGCCGGCGGGAAAGTTCGACGACATGGAAGACGATATACCGTTTTGAGGGGCTTGAATTTCCGATTTGTTCCCCAAAATCAGCTACATGGTTGTTGCGTTGCAGTATAATTCGCGTTGATCAGAGGGACCCAGATGCCAATTTACGAATACCGTTGTACCGGTTGCGGCTTCCAGAAGGAGTATCTGCAGAAGGTCTCCGACCCGCCGATGAGCGTGTGCCCGTCGTGCAGCAAGGCGACGTTCGCCAAAATGCTCACCGCCGCCGGGTTCCACCTCAAGGGCAGCGGCTGGTACGCGACCGATTTCAAGGGAGGCAAGGCCCCGAAGCCGGCAGGCGATGGCGCGAGCGAGGTCAAGGCGGAAGGCAAGTCCGAAACCAAATCCGATACCGGGACCGAATCCGAAATGAAGACCAAAACGGAAACCACGATGGACACGAAGGTCCGATCCAAGACCGAATCCGGCGCCAAGACAGCCACGCCAGCCGTCACCTGAGCCGCCACGCCATCGGCGTGAACGGCCCGGCCTCCGGGTCAGAGGGGACGCGTCCCCCGGACCCGAGTTGCCGGGTTTTTTGTTTGCGCAATTTCCCTTGAAAAAATACATCATTACCGGCCTGCTGATCTGGATCCCGCTGGTGATCACGCTGTGGGTGCTCGACCTAGTGGTGGGCATGCTCGATCAGAGCCTGCGACTGTTGCCACCGGAATACCGTACCGAGGCATGGCTCGGCATTCACATTCCGGGCATGGGCGTGTTGCTCACCCTGCTGATCGTGTTCCTTACGGGTGTGTTCGGTGCCAACATCCTGGGTGCGCGGCTGGTGAACTTCTGGCACGACATCCTGCACCGCATTCCGGTGGTGAACACGATCTATTCGGGTGTCAAGCAGGTCTCCGATACCCTGTTTTCCTCCAGCGGACAGGCATTCCGCAAAGCGTTGTTGATTGAATGGCCGCGCCCCGGGATGTGGACCATCGCCTTTCTTACCGGAAAACCCGGGGGGGACGTGACCACGCATCTCAAGGGCGAATATGTAAGCGTGTACGTCCC
The DNA here is from genome assembly GCA_016195915.1 of Betaproteobacteria bacterium. Taxonomy (GTDB): domain Bacteria; phylum Pseudomonadota; class Gammaproteobacteria; order Burkholderiales; family SG8-39; genus JADGRQ01. The sequence goes on from JACPYS010000050.1 coordinate 68,416, forward strand.
AACCACGCCGAACCCGACGGGTGGATATTTTGTGATGCTGCCGCGCAAGGACGTGATCGAACTCGAAATGAGCGTGGATGAGGCGCTGAAGTACATCGTCTCGATGGGCGTTGTGGCGCCGCTGGCCATCGGAAGCAACCCGGCCGAAAGGAATCGCACCGGCAGGAACGCCAACCCGGAGGCCTGAAACGATGCGTACTCATTACTGCGGGGAACTCTCCGCCAAGCTGGTGGGCCAGAGTGTCACGCTGGCAGGCTGGGCACACCGCCGCCGCGACCATGGCGGCGTGATCTTCATCGACCTGCGCGACCGCGAAGGGCTCGCCCAGGTGGTGTGCGACCCGGACCGCGAAAACGCGTTCAAGACCGCCGAGCGTGTGCGCGGTGAATTCGTCCTGAAAATCACCGGCAGGGTTCGCCGCCGCCCGGATGGGACGGTCAATCCCGATCTGCGCTCCGGCGAGGTCGAGGTACTTGCGCACGAAGTCGAGATCCTCAATACCTCGCTCACGCCGCCGTTCCAGCTCGACGACGACAACATTTCGGAGACGGTTCGACTGGAGAACCGCGTCATCGACCTGCGCCGCGAACCGATGCAGAGAAACCTGCGGCTGCGTCACCGTGCCGCAACGGCCGCAAGGCGTTTTCTCGACGAGCACGGGTTCATCGACATCGAGACTCCGTTTCTCTACAAGTCGACGCCGGAGGGCGCGCGCGAGTTTCTGGTGCCCTCGCGCATCCACGATGGGCAGTTCTACGCGCTGCCGCAGTCGCCGCAACTTTTCAAGCAGATGCTGATGATCGCCGGCTTCGATCGCTATTACCAGATCGTCAAGTGCTTCCGTGACGAGGACCTGCGCGCCGACAGGCAGCCCGAATTCACGCAGATCGACGTCGAAACCTCGTTCCTCGATGAGCACGAGATCCGTGCGCTGATGGAATCACTGGTGCGCCACATGTTTCGCGAGGCCAGCGGCATCGAGTTGCCCGACCCGTTTCCGGTGATGACCTACGACGACGCGGTGCGCGACTACGGTCTCGACAAGCCGGACCTGCGCGTGCCGCTCAGGCTGACCGAGCTTACCGACGTGATGAAGGATGTCGATTTCAAGGTCTTCTCGGGGCCCGCCAACGCCACCGGGGGACGCGTGGTCGGCCTGCGCATTCCCGGTGGCGGTTCGCTCACGCGCGGCGAGATCGACGTCTATACCGAATACGTCAAGACGCTCGGCTCCCGGGGGCTCGCGTGGATCAAGGTGAACGCGCGCGCGAAAGGCGCCGAGGGCTTGCAATCGCCGATCGTGAAAAATCTGCATGCGCGAGCGATCACGGCGATCCTGGAGCGCAGCGGTGCGGCCGACGGCGACCTGATCTTCTTCGGCGCCGAGAAGGGCGACATAGTGAATGAGACCATCGGCTCGCTCAGGCAGAAAGTCGGCCACGAGCGCGGCCTGGCGGAACAAGGCTGGCGGCCCTTGTGGGTGGTGGACTTCCCGATGTTCGAATACGACGACGCCTCGCAACAATGGAAGGCGCGCCACCACCCGTTTACCAGTCCGAAGGACGGCCACGAGCATTTCATCGAATCCGCGCCGGGCCAGGCATACGCCAAGGCCTATGACGTAGTGCTGAACGGCTGGGAGATCGGCGGCGGCTCGGTGCGCATTCACCGCGAGGAAGTGCAACAGCAGGTGTTGCGTGCGCTGAAAATCTCAGCCGAAGACCAGCGCGCGAAGTTCGGTTTCCTGCTCGACGCGCTGCAATACGGGGCGCCGCCGCACGGCGGCATCGCCTTCGGCTTCGACCGCCTGGTTGCGATGATGGCGGGCGCCGAGGCGATTCGCGACGTGATTGCGTTTCCCAAGACGCAGCGCGGCCAGGATTTGCTCACGGGAGCGCCGTCTGCCGTTGGCGAGGGGCAATTGCGCGATCTGCATATCCGGCTGAGGAATCCGCCGCAGTAATGCGCTTTGTCGCGCTACTCCTTGCGCTGGCGGTCGCCTGTCCGGCTGCGGCATTTTCCAGGATCGGCGAAGTTCGCGTCGCGGAACTCCCGCCGGAGGCGCGCGCCACGCTCCGGTTGATCCGGAGCGGCGGGCCATTCTCCCACGCAAAGGACGGCGCGGTATTCGGCAATCGCGAGACCCTGCTGCCGAAGCGGCCGCGCGGCTATTATCGCGAGTACACGGTGAAGACTCCCGGCAGCCGCGACCGAGGCGCGCGGAGAATCGTGGCAGGGGAGGGACGGGACGGCGAGGGGCGCCACTACTACTACTCGGAAGATCACTACCGGTCCTTCCGCTTGGTGATCGAATAATGGGCAAGCTGGCACAACGCTTTCTCGATGCGGCGAAATCCGGCGTGTACCGCGCGGCCGACGCTGGCATTCCGCGCGAGGCGGCGCGCGAGGCAGGCCTCGCGCTGCTCGAAGTTTCCCTCGAGGGCGTGGCCGACAAGGGCGCGCTGCTGCAACGCATTGCCGCCTCGTTTGCATTTCCCGACTGGTTCGGGGGCAACTGGGACGCGCTCGAGGACTGCCTGACTGATCTTTCCTGGCAAGAGGCCGCGGGCTACGTACTCCTGCTGCATGGGGCCGACGAGTTGGCGCAGCGTTGCCCCGACGACTTCGGGGTGCTCATCGACGTGCTCGGCGAGAGCGCCCAGTACTGGCGCGAGCGCAGGGCGCCGTTCTTCGCGGTCGCAATCGATCCGCGCCTGCGCCTGGCTTTTCCTGTGCTCTACAACGAGCGCTTGCGGTGAATTTCAAGATCCCGGTGTCGGTGCTGGTGGTATTACATACCCCTTCGCTCGAGGTGCTGCTGCTCGAGCGCGCCAGCCGTCCGGGATATTGGCAGTCGGTGACCGGCTCGATCGATCATCGGGACGAGCCGCTAGCGGACACTGCGCTGCGCGAAGTGCGCGAGGAGACCGGTATCGACGCGGCGTCCTACCCTTTGTCGCGCTGGAATGTGGTCAACACCTTCGAAATCTATCCGCAGTGGCGGCACCGCTATGCGCCCGGTGTGACACAAAATACCGAGCACGTGTTCAGCCTGGCTTTGCCCGGGCGGCTCCCCGTGACGATCGCGCCGGATGAGCATCTGGCGTTTCTGTGGCTGCCTTGGCGCGAAGCGGCGGAGAAGTGCTTTTCCTGGTCCAACCGGGATGCGATTCTGGTGCTGCCGCACCGAGCGCCGGCCCCGGCGTAAGCGCGCCTTGAGCTTCGGTCTCTAGACTGGGCCCCTTCGGCATGCAAACGGGAGATCTTGTCCTCCGCCGGCATTCTCGGAGCGTCTGTGCCTTGGTGCTCCTGCTGATGGCGCCGGTCGCAGCGCTCGCCGCCGAGGACGTCGCGGTCGAGACTGTGCGAAGGGGCGACGTCGTCGAAGTGAGGGCACGCGCAACGCTCGATGCACCGCACGCGTTGATCCTCGAAACGCTGACCGATTACGAGAAGCTGCCTGAATTCGTTCCGGGACTGCGCTCGAGCCGAGTGCTGGAGCGGCGCGGCCCCGCGGCGATCGTGCACCAGCAGGGCGAGGCTGCGTTTCTGTTTTTCACTCACCCGATCGACGTGGTGGTCGAATCGACTGAACGCACGCCCTGGCTGATCGAGGTGCGCCTGCTGAAGGGCAACCTGCGCCAGTTGACGGGCCGCTACGAGATCGACAGGCCCGCGACAGGTGTGGTCGGTAAACTATTGCTGCGCTGGACGGGAACGATCGAACCCGAGTACGGGTTGCCTCCGCTGTTCGGCGAATTGCTGGTGCGCGCAAACATCGAAGACCAGTTCTTCGGCATGGTACGCGAGATCGACCGCCGCGATGCGGAGCGGCGCCGCAAGTCCGTCGAATAGGCATTCGGAACAAGATGGGTTTATGAGAGCGATTCTTCTTCTGCCCGGCGCCAAGGCGCTGGCCGCGGTGGCAGCACTTTGGGTTGCGGGCTGCGCTTCGCTCGACATCGGGCAGGGCGAGGTGGTGGCGCGACCCGCCGAGGACCGGCAGTGCGAAGCGTGGTTTGCCGCACTCGATGCGCAGGTGGACGCGGCCGGCGTACGCGATGCCGAAGCGACGCGCGTCGCCGGTTTTCCGCAGCTTCGCGTCGACCGCTTTCTCGCTTCATTTCGAGGTACCGTGAAAGGCGATCACGCGCTCGCAGCATGGCTGGAGCGCATGCGCGAACTCGATCGCAACGCGCGCGCCGCGGAGCTCGCCAATTTGCCCGAATCAGCGATTGTTTCGCTCGCTGCTGGCGCGAAGTCCTCGGCGCTCGAGCGCACCGATGCTTGCGGACGCCAGCTGGTCGCATCCGATCTGCGCTCGCCTGGGCGCATGGCGGTGTTGCGCGCGCACGCAGAGGTTCCCGACGATTATCTCGCCTGGCAGCGCGCGCTGGGGTTGTATCCGCTTGCTCGCCTGCCGTTCTCTGCGGGCGTGCAGAACTGGCATGACGAAGCGCTAGCGGAGTTTAGCGTTGCGCGCACTGCACCGCCGGACACACCGCGAGGCCTATCCTATGCGCTGGCGCAACAGAAGGGTTCGCGCGCGGCGGCCGAGCAAATCATGCATCGCGCGGCTCGCGACGCGCTCGGCGTGCCGCGCTTTACCGAGCAACAGCGCGAACAGCTGCTCGCCGCGCACGCGCCGGTGCTTGAAGTCCAGACGACGGGCGACTACGACCGGCTCGGCCGTCCGCGGTTCGATGCGCGTGGATTACCCTCGGTCGACATTTCGCGGCCGGTATTGTTTGGCCGCGTTGCCTGGACGCGCTACGGGGACCAGACGCTGGTGCAGTTGGCCTACACCGGCTGGTTTCCGGAGCGTCCTGCCGAGGGCAGCATCGATCTCCTGGGCGGTGCTCTCGATGGCGTGGTCTGGCGCGTGACGCTCGGCCCCGATGGCGCGCCGCTTGTATACGACACGATCCATCCCTGCGGCTGCTATCACATGTTCTTTCCGACCTCGCGTGCGGAGCCGCGCGAGGCGCCGGATCCTCAGGATGAATGGGCGTTCGTGCCGGCGTCGCTCGGGGTGCTTCCCGCCGGCACCCGCATTCGAATCCGAATCGCCACCCGCACACACTACCTCATCGATGTCGCGGCGGACGACTCCGGCAGTGCATCCGCGATGCGCTACATCCTCGCCGACGAAAATGGGCTGCGCGTGTTGCCCCTGCCGGGCGGCGGTACGCGCAGCCTGTACGGGCCGGACGGCCTCGTTGCCGGCAGCGAGCGTCTTGAGCGGTTCCTGTTCTGGCCGATGGGCGTCCCGAGCGCCGGTACCATGCGCCAATGGGGCCGCCACGCCACGGCGTTTCTCGGGCGGCGGCATTTTGACGACGCGGACCTGATCGAACGTCGCTTCCGGCTGGAGCTTCGATGAGCGCGCCGAATCCGGCGGCGGCGCAGACCGGCCAGGCTCCCGCAGCATGGGGTCCGGCCTTGACCGGCGGAGACGCCAGGATCTGACCTAGGGCCAGGCGGTGAAATCCGGTTGTGGTAGGTTTTCGGTTGTGCTCAACCTCCGCATCGTCACCCTCAACATTCACAAGGGTCTTTCGCACTTCAACCGGCGCATGGTGATCCACGAGTTGCGCGACGGGCTTCGCTCGCTCGATGCCGACATCGTGTTCCTGCAGGAGGTGCAGGGCGTCAACGAACGGCACGCGCTGCGCTTCGCGCATTGGCCGAGCTCCCCGCAGCACGAGTTTCTCGCCGAAGGGGAGTGGCAGCATGCCTACGGGCGCAACGCGGTCTACGACCATGGGCACCATGGCAATGCGATCCTGTCGCGCTTTCCGATCAGGACGGTTGCCAATCGCGACGTATCCAGCCATCGCTTCGAGCACCGCGGGCTGCTGCATTGCGAAATCGAGATTCCCGACAGCGACCGGCCGGTGCAAGCCGTGTGCGTCCACCTTTCATTGCACGAGCGCGGGCGCAGGCGCCAGCTGGAGACGCTATCGGAGCACCTGTCCTCCCATGTAACGCCCAGCGATCCCCTTATCGTCGCCGGTGATTTCAACGACTGGCGCCACGCGGCGAGCCGCTCACTGTCGGCCAGTCTGGGGCTGCAGGAAGTTTCGATCGAGTCCAGCGGGCGGCCGGCGCGCACATTTCCAAGTGTGCTGCCGTTACTGCGCCTGGATCGCATCTACGTGCGCGGCTTCGGCGTGGGCGCCGCGCGCGCGCATCGCGGCAAGCCCTGGTCGCTCCTGTCCGACCACATTGCGCTGAGCGCGGACATCGCGCTCCCGCAGCGGGCATGACGCCGATGGCGCTGGAGTACGTCCCCGGCAACCGCCTTACGCTGCTCAAGAACGGCGAGCAGTACTTCCCGGCGCTCGTCGACGCCATCGACAACGCGCGGCGCGAGATTTTCGTCGAGACCTACCTGTTCGCCGATGACCGGAGCGGCAGCCTGGTGGCGTCGGCGCTTGCGCGCGCCGCGGCGCGCGGCGTGGACGTGCATTTGCTGCTCGACGGGTTCGGAGCGCACGATTTCACGCCGCGCTATCGCGACATGCTCGAGCGTGCCGGCGTGCAGGTGCTGGTATTTCGCCCCAAGATCAGCCCGTGGACGCTGCGGCGCAACCGGCTGCGGCGCATGCACCGCAAAATCGCCTGCGTGGATGCATCGATCGCTTTCGTTGGCGGCATCAATGTGATCGACGACTACGACACGCCGGGCCAGACGCCGCCGCGCTACGACTACGCCGTGCGCATCGAAGGCCCGCTTGCAGCCCGCGCGCGGCGCGAGGCGGCGCGCCTTTGGTCGGGGGTCGCGTGGGCGAGCTTTGGGCGTCGCTGGCCCGGGTTTGCCGATCCGTCGCGCTGGCGCATTGCGCGCGGCACGGACGCCATCGCTCCGGCATGCGGCGACTGCCGCGCGTCGCTCGCCCTGCGCGACAGCCTGCGCCATCGCCGGGACATCGAAGACGCCTATCTCGAGCTGATCGCTTCGGCGCAGGCCGAGGTGGTCATTGCGAACGCCTATTTTTTCCCCGGGCGGCGCTTCAGGCGCGCGCTGCGCGCCGCCGCGGCGCGCGGCGTCCGCGTGGTGCTGCTGCTGCAGGGACGGGTCGAATACACGCTGCTTCACTACGCGTCGCGCGCCCTGTACCGCGGATTGCTCCAGGCAGGCGTGGAGATCCACGAGTACAACCGAAGTTTTCTGCACGCGAAGGTGGCGGTATTCGACACGCGGGTGGCGACGGTGGGCTCGTCGAACATCGATCCGTTCAGCTTTCTGCTGGCGAAAGAGGCCAACGTGTTTGTCGACGACGCGCAGTTCGCGGGCCAGCTGCGCGCCAGCCTTGGCGAGGCAATGGAAACCGGCGCGCGGCAGGTGCGTCTGCACCGCTGGCGCCGTCTATCCTGGTGGCTGCGCCTGCGCATCCGGCTCGCTTACGTAACGGCGCGCCTGGTCATGGCAATCGCGGGTTACGGCAAAGCCTGACGCGCGCGGCGCTCGCCGCCGTTCGACGCGCGCTCAGGAACCCGGCCGGCGTCCGAACATGCCCCAGCCTTCCGTGGTCAGCAAGTCCTGTCGCGCCCGCATGCCGCCGTCTACAATAGTCCCGCCGCCATGAATAAAGACCGACGTTTTTCGCCTTCTGCGACGCAGCTTTCGGAATTCGACGAAGCGTCGAGCGATCTGACCGGCTGGGACGATCCGGCTGAGAGGTTGCGCGCGGCGCTCGCCGATGACGAGTTGCAACTGTTCGGGCAACCGATACTCTCTCTTGCCGGCGTGAACGAATTTCACCTCGCGGAGACGCTGGTGCGGTTGCGCGAAGAGGAACAGAAGTTGCTGCCGCCGGGTGAGTTTCTGCCGGCGTTCGAGCACTACGGCCTGCTGCCCGATCTTGACCGCTGGGTGGTGCGCAACGTGATCGACTGCGTGGCGCGCGGCGCAACCGCGATGCACTCGCTCACCGTCAACGTTTCGGGCCAGACGCTGGAGGACGCGGAATTCCTGCCTTTTGTCGCGGGCGAACTGATCCGGCGCGACATCGACCCGAGCCGCCTGTGTTTCGAAATCGACGAAGTCGACACGCTCACGCGGCTGGAGGTGGCCGCCAAGTTTGCCGCCATCGCGCGCAGGATCGGTTGCCAGGTGCTGATCGACAGCTTTGGCCGGCGCTCGGTGACGTTCAACGCGCTCACCGCGCTGCAGGCGAGTTTTGTCAAGGTCGACGGCTCGATTGTGCGCCGAATCCTCACCACGCCTGGTGCCGCAAACAAGCTCAGCGCGATCGTCCGGGTCGCGCGCGTGATGAAGATCGATGTCATCGCCGAATGCGTCGAGTCCGACGAGATTCTCGCTCGGTTGCGTTCGCTCGGTGTGAATCATGCGCAGGGCTTCGGCATCGCGCTGCCCCGGCCGATCGAGGTCCCGCTGGCAGCGGCCTGAACCGCGGCGATTGCGTCCCGCGTTTTTGGTTTAACTCTTTGTTGGTTATGGATGAAAAGGTTCGTGCGGCAGTTCTAAAATGGCCGGATGTTCCGGCGGTCTATGGCTGGCTGCTGCTAGACCGCCGCGGCGAATGGCGCATTCGCACCGGTAGTTCGGGACCCGCATCCTTCGAGCGCATCGGCAACGCGGCGCTGCGTGCGTTCATTTCGCGCAACTTTGCGTGCGACGAGCGTGGCTGCTGGCATTTTCAAAACGGACCGCAGCGCGTCTTTGTGCGCCTGAGTTACACGCCGCGTGTCTGGCACCTCGAATCGAAGACGCTGCGTGATCACTGCGGACGCGCTGGTGTATCGCCGTTCGAGGCGTGGCTCGACGAGGAAGGTTCACTGATCCTCGCCGATCGCCACGGCGTCGGCGTCCTGGACGATCGCGATCTGGCGCTGGCTGCGGAAGGCATTCGCGGCGAGAGCATCTCGATCGGCGGGCTCGAAGCGCGGCTGGGAAGAATTACGGGCAGCGAATTGCCGCAGCGCTTCGGTTTCGAGCGCGAACCCAAACCCTAGGCTGCGGCGCGCAACTCCCAGAGCTGCCGCTCGAGGTTGATATCTGCCGGAAGGCACCCGTGGCGCGATAGAAAATCGATGGCGACGATGCCGGCATCGACTGTGAATTCGCGTGCCGCAAGGCGCGCCATCAGCTCGTCGGTCGCGGCAAGGCGGAATTCGGCTACTTCGCCGTCGTAGTTGACGGGACGGAAATCCGACGGCAATTCGAGGTCGTAGACGTAGAGGATTTCATCTTGCACGCCCTCCGGAACCGCCTTAGTGACACGCAGCGAACCGGCGCGGCGGGCCAGCGCGACGAGCGACGCGGGAATCCCGGCTTCTTCGGTGGACTCCTTCTCGAGGGTGCGCTGCGCATCCATTGCCTCAGCGATACCGCCCCCGACGAGGTTGTCGAGCATGCCCGGATCGATCGGCTTGGATGCGCTGCGCCGTGCAACCCACATGTTCCAACCCTGCGCTCGACGCACGTAGCCGTTCATGTGCGCGGAGCGCGCTGTCAGGCCGAACGCGCGCATCGCGGCGCGCTCAAGGGCGAACATCGGCGCGCCCGTCGCAGGGGAGAAGATCGTGTAGCGCTCGTTGCGCCAGCCGTGAACGAGTCCCTCGCCTTCCAGAGCGCGCGCCACGACCTCAAGTGCCTTGCTGCGAGCTTGCGGTGTAGAAGGAAGAATCGCAATTGCTCCGGGCTGGCACTCGAAGACTTCGGACCAGCGGGGAAGCCATGCGGCGAGCGTCTGGCCGATCCACCCGATGGACTGACCATCGAGCGACAACGGAATGAACTGCGTTGGATCGAATTCCAATCCGTCTGTCAGGGCGTCGCGCAGGCTCATGGACGGAATCAAGGCTAACACCGGTCGCGGGATGCGGCGCTCAGCGTTTCCGTTGTGCAACAAGTCTTGACGCTTTGGCGAAAAACCCTTTATAATCTTGCCTCTTTTTTGCACCGGGCCGGCCCACCGCTTGCACGCGAGCCGTCCCGGTTTGTATTTCTGGAACCTGAAAACATGCCGACTATCAATCAGTTGATGCGCAAAGGGCGCGCCAGCGAGCCCGTGAAGAGCAAGGTTCCCGCGCTGGCCAACTCGCCCCAGAAGCGGGGCGTCTGCACGCGCGTCTACACGACCACGCCCAAGAAGCCGAACTCTGCGCTGCGCAAGGTCGCCAAAGTTCGCCTGACCAACGGGTTCGAGGTGATCTCGTACATCGGCGGCGAGGGACACAACCTGCAGGAGCACTCGGTGGTGCTGATTCGCGGCGGCCGGGTGAAAGATCTGCCGGGCGTGCGCTATCACATCGTGCGCGGCAGCCTCGACACGCAGGGCGTGAAAGACCGCAAGCAGAGCCGCTCCAAGTATGGCGCCAAGCGCCCCAAAGCCGCTTAACCGCCAAGCCAGGGAACACGCATGCCAAGACGCAGAGAAGTGCCCAAGCGCGAGATTCTCCCCGATCCGAAATTCAACAACGGGGACGTCGCGAAATTCATGAACGTGCTGATGACGCGCGGCAAGAAATCCGTCGCCGAGCGCATCGTGTACGGCGCGTTCGACACCATCAAATCGAAATCGGGCAAGGACCCGATCGAGGTGTTCGCGCTGGCGATGCAGAACGTGAAACCGGCCGTCGAGGTGAAGAGCCGGCGCGTCGGCGGCGCCAACTATCAGGTGCCGGTCGAAGTGCGCCCGGTGCGCCGCATGGCGCTCGCGATGCGCTGGATCCGCGAAGCCGCGCAGAAGCGCGTGGAGAAATCCATGGGTTCACGCCTGGCCGGCGAGCTGCTTGAGGCCGCGGAAGGCCGCGGTGGCGCGATGAAGAAGCGCGACGAAGTGCACCGCATGGCCGAAGCCAACAAAGCGTTCTCGCACTACCGGTTTTGAGCGGGCTGCAGAGGAAATCAGCGTGGCACGCAAGACTCCCATCGAGTACTACCGCAACATCGGCATCAGCGCGCATATCGACGCGGGCAAGACAACGACCACCGAACGCATCCTGTTCTACACCGGCGTGAGCCACAAGATCGGCGAGGTGCACGACGGCGCCGCGATCATGGACTGGATGGAGCAGGAGCAGGAGCGCGGCATCACCATCACCTCGGCGGCGACCACCTGTTTCTGGAAGGGGATGGAGAACAGCTATCCCGAGCACCACATCAACATCATCGATACGCCGGGCCACGTCGATTTCACCATCGAGGTCGAGCGTTCCCTGCGCGTGCTCGATGGCGCTTGCATGGTATATGACGCCGTGGCCGGAGTGCAGCCGCAGTCCGAAACCGTCTGGCGGCAGGCCAACAAATATCGTGTGCCGCGGCTCGCGTTCATCAACAAGATGGACCGCGTCGGCGCCGATTTCTTCAAGTCCTACCATCACATCCGCGAGCGGTTGAAGGGCAATCCGATCCCGATCCAGTTGCCGCTCGGCGCCGAGGACAAGTTCGAGGGCGTGATCGACCTGGTGCGCATGAAGGCGATCTACTGGGACGAAGCGACCCAGGGCATGAAATTCGACATTCGCGACGTGCCCGCCGAGTTTGCCGACGAAGCCAGCAAGTGGCGCGAGAAGATGATCGAGGCGGCGGCCGAGGCCAACGAGGAGCTGATGAACAAATACCTCGGCTCCGGCGAGCTCTCGACCGAGGAGATCAAGCGCGGATTGCGCGTGCGCACGCTCTCGAACGAGATTGTGCCGATGCTGTGCGGCACCGCGTTCAAGAACAAGGGCGTGCAGGCGATGCTCGACGCGGTGATCGACTACCTGCCGAGCCCGCTCGACATCCCGCCGGTGAAGGGCGAGAACGACCGCGGCCAGCCCGAAGTCCGCGCAGCGGGCGACGCGGAGCCTTTCGCGGGCCTCGCGTTCAAGATCGCCACCGACCCGTACGTCGGCCAGCTGACTTTCGTGCGCGTGTACTCGGGCATTCTCAGCTCCGGCGACACCGTTTATACGTCGGTGCGCGGCAGAAAGGAGCGCATCGGGCGCCTGCTGCAGATGCATGCGAACGAGCGCAAGGAAATCAAGGAAGTGCGCGCCGGCGACATCGCCGCGGCGGTGGGCCTGAAGGACGTCACCACCGGCGAGACGATATGCGACGTGAACAAGATCATCACGCTCGAGCGCATGGAGTTCCCGGAGCCGGTGATCTCCCAGGCGGTCGAACCCAAGACCAAGGTCGACCAGGAAAAGATGGGGGTTGCGCTCGGACGGCTCGCGCAGGAAGACCCTTCGTTTCGCGTGCACACCGACGAGGAGTCGGGCCAAACCATCATTTCCGGGATGGGCGAACTGCACCTCGAAATCATTGTCGACCGCATGCGGCGCGAGTTCGGCGTCGAAGCTTCCGTCGGCAAGCCGCAGGTGGCTTACCGCGAAACCTTCAGGAAGTCGGTCGAACAGGAAGGAAAATTCATCAAGCAGTCCGGCGGTCGCGGGCAGTACGGCCACGTCGAACTCAGGCTGGAGCCGCAACCCCAGGGCAAGGGCTTCGAGTTCGTCGACGCGATCAAGGGCGGGACGGTGCCGCGCGAATTCATTCCCGCCGTCGCGAAAGGCGTCAACGAGGCGCTCTCCGACGGCATTCTCGCCGGCTACCCGGTGGTTGACGTCAAGGTGACCCTGTTCTACGGCTCCTACCACGACGTCGACTCGAACGAGAACGCGTTCAAGATGGCGGCGATCTTCGCGTTCAAGGACGGAATGCGCAAAGCGCATCCGGTGCTGCTCGAGCCGGTCATGGCGGTGGAAGTCGAGACGCCGGAAGAGAAAATGGGCGACGTGATGGGCGACCTCTCCTCGCGGCGGGGCATCATCCAGGGAATGGATGACATGATCGGCGGCAAGGCCGTCAAAGCCGAGGTGCCGCTGGGCGAAATGTTCGGCTATTCGACCGCGCTGCGCTCCCTGACGCAGGGGCGAGCGACCTACACGATGGAATTCAAGCATTACGCCGAGGCACCGAAGAGCGTTTCCGAAGCGGTGATCAGCAGCAAGAAGTGACCAACCAGCGAACACACCCGGGAAAGCAACATGGCAAAAGCTAAATTTGAGCGTACCAAACCGCACGTGAACGTCGGCACGATCGGGCACGTGGACCACGGCAAGACGACGCTGACGGCGGCGATGACGATGATTTTGGCGAAGAAGTATGGTGGGGATGTCAAGACCTA
>JACPYS010000051.1 GCA_016195915.1 Betaproteobacteria bacterium
CAAGGAGACCATGAAATGGTCAGAAGACAGCAGGGTTTTACCATCATCGAGTTGGTCGTAGTCATCGTCATTCTAGGTATTCTCGCAGCGGTCGCGTTTCCGAAATTCCAGGACCTCAGCGGTGATGCAAGGACGGCGGTAGTAAACGGTGCTGCCGCGGCGCTGAAATCTGCGGCGGTGATCACTTATGTGAAGAACTCGGGCACGGTGGCAAGCTATGCATCGATCAAAGCGCAGGTTTCTGCCGATTCCGCCATCACCTTCGGCGGCACTTGCTCTGCGGCCACAGTGACGCATTCCGGGGGTGGCTCCACAACGGTGGACATCAGCGAATACTGCAGCGGTTGATCAGCCCTGGCGTAATGGAACGCATGGAAGGGAGGGCCGAAAGGTCCTCCCTTCTTGTTTTCGGCGCCGCGCTGATCCTGCTTGTCGGGTCGCTGCTCGCGGGGAATGGCTACCGGTGGGGCGCGATTGCGCTGCTCGCGCTCGCGTGTGCGCCGTGGCGCGCGCTGCCGGCGAATTCGCTCGGCCTCATCACCGCGTTATTCTGTGCCTGGCTGTTCATAAACGCGGTTCTGATTACCCCCGTATACGCTGCCGAGGGAATGTACCTTCCCCTGATCCTCTTCGGCGGATTCGCTTCGATCGCCACGCGCGATCGCGAATCCTCGGTGTGGCTTTTTTGCGCGGGGGTTGCGTTGCTGTCGATACTGGTGCTTGTAGGGTTGCTGCAATATTTCTTCGGTTTCTGGCATCTGTCTCTGAATCCGGTACGCGCCGCGGCTACGTTCGTCACTCCAAATACGTTCGCCACGGCGATCAACCTGTTTCTGCTTCCGCTGGCGGCCTTGTACCTGGCCGGGCGGGGTTCGGCGAAGATCTATGCGCTGGCCCTGTGGCTCTTCGCGGGCCTCGTGGCAACCCAAAGCCGCGCGGGACTGATCGCTTTTCTTGCCGGACTGTTGTTCATCGCGGCATGCATCGGAACAGCGGCCCTGTGGCGGGGAAGAAACTCCGTGCTGCGCCTATTCGCGGGCTGGATCGCCGTGTGGTTCGCGTTCGACGCGGTGACGATCATGCTTGCGGGAATCGACGGGAGCAGCGGGTCGCTGCCTTCGTGGGACAGGTGGCAGAAGACGAACGCCGATTCCGGGTTTCGGACAAAGATTTACGCTGCCACCTTCGATCTGATCTTCGATCGTCCTTTCGCCGGCGCCGGGGCGAACATGTTCAATCCGCTGATCGATCGATTGAAGGATGAGACCTTTCGCGACAGCTCGATACCGTTCGCGCACAGCGACTATCTGCAAGTCTGGCTCGAGTATGGCGCGGCCGGGCTTGTACTGCTCATCACCCTGGTTGTCGTGGCGCTCATGCTGGCCTGGCGTTCGGCACGCCGCAACCCGGATGACCCCATGCCGCTTGCGTGTGGGGCCGCGCTCGCATCGTGCTTCGCGCACGCGGCGGTGGACTTCCCCCTCTACGTGCCGTTCACACTGATGATCGCCGGCGCATATCTCGGCGCGTTGGCCGCATGTGCCGGCGACGGCGAAAGGTTGAACGCGGCGCGCACTCGGGAAATCGACCGCATGGGACAGGCGGTCGCCGTTCGAATGAATTGGCTGGTTGCGATCGTCGCGCTCGCATGGCTCTCCCAGCCCGTCCTCGCCGATCTTGCATCGGCCGAGGCGGTCGCGGAGCTCCGCGCCGGCCGCGCGGACGGCGGATTGTACTGGGCGTCGGTAGCGCGCCGGCTCGAACCACGCAACGTCGTTCACTACTGGGCGGAGGCGGTGATCTGGCGCGATCAGGCAGAGGCGTCCGGCGACCGTGGGTTCGCGGTCCGCGCAGACGCGCTGTTCTCCGAGGGAATCCGCGTCAATCCCTACGAGATCGCTTCTTATGTGGAACTCGCAAGAATGCACCGGCAGCACTCGAGCCTGTTCGAACGGCCGAGAACCCCGCAGGAGATTTTGGGCTGGACCAGCAAGGCGCTAGAATTGCGCCCAGATTCGCTATTGACACACGCCGAGCATGCGAGAGCGCTCGCGTTTGCTGGACGCGTTGGCGAGGCGCGCCGTATGGTCGCCGGCATGATGGCATGGCACCCCGAGGCGAAACTGACTCGCGAACTGGCCGCGGAGCTTCTGCCAGCGGATTGAATCGAGGAGGCGCGGTGAAGGTATCTCGCGACTGCAGTGCGGGATTTACGCTGACCGAGCTGGTCATGGTCATCGCGATCGCATCCATCCTGGCTGCCTTCGCGGTATCGCGCATCAACGTCGCGAGTTTCGACACTGAAGGATTCGCCAACCGGGCCGCGGCGATGGTGCGTTACGCGCAGAAAATTGCGATCAGCCAGCGGCGCACGGTGTTCGTCGTGATCTCCGGCAGCACGCTTTCCCTTTGCTACACCGATTCGAATTGCGGCACGCCGGTGCGCGAGCCGCCGGGAACAAACGCGTTCTCCTTCGGCGCCCCGTCGGGCGTGTCTCTGTCCGGTACGACGTTTTCGTTCAGTGCGCTGGGCAAGCCGAGTTCCGGGCCCGTGACCATCACGGTGACAGGCGATGTGGCACGCACGCTGACCGTAGAGGCGGAGACCGGCTATGTCCACTAGGTCCTGTCGCGGCGTCACGCTGATCGAGCTGGTCGCGTTCATCGTCATCGTCGGCGTTGGGATGGCGGGGTTGTTCGCCGCATTCAACACCATGACGGCCGCCAGCGCGGATCCGCAGGTGCGCAAGCAGGTGCTTGCGATCGCCGAGTCGCTGATGGATGAAGTCGCGCTGATGCCCTTCACGTTCTGCGACCCGGATGACGCCAATGCGGCGACGGCTACGAGCGCGACCGTGGGGGTGTCGGATCCGGCGAAGTGCGCTACTGCGGCCGAAGTGGCGGCGGTGAATACGACCGATCCGGCAACCAACGAATCCGGCGAAACGCGCTATGGCGCGACGACCCAGTTCGACAACGTGAACGATTACCACGGATTTTCGATGTCGGGAATTCGCAATATTGCCGACGCCGCGATCACCGGGCTCGGATCCTACACGGCGAGCGTAACGGTCACGCAGGCTGGCCTGGGCGGAATCGCCGCCGCCGAGGCGTTGCTGATCAGCGTCACGGTAACCGGCCCGAGTGGTTTCTCGACCACGCTCGAGGGCTACCGCACCCGCTACGCGCCGAACACGCTGCCATGAGGAACCTTTTCCTTTCCCGCGCATCCGGCCGCGTTGCCGGCGTCACGCTGATCGAGCTGGTGATCACGATCGCGATCGTGGGCATCCTCGGCGCGATCATCGTGCAGTTCGTGCAGCCGGTGCGGAGCTACATCGACACCAGCCGCCGCGCGGCGCTCGCCGATACCGCCGACACCGCGCTGCGGCGCATCGCGCGCGATCTGCGGCTTGCGTTGCCCAACAGCGTGCGTATCGACACGAGCCGAAGGTATGTCGAATTCATGCTCGTACGTACCGGCGGGCGCTACCGGTACGATACCGATACCGGCGCGTCCAATACCTGCACCGGGGGATATGCGGCGGATATTCTCACTTTCGCCGCCGCCGATACCTGTTTCAAGACGCTCGGCAACATTCCCAACCTCTCCGATGTGACCACCAGCGATTACGTCGTGGTGTTCAACATGCCGACCGGGACAGACAAGGCTGACGTCTACCAGTCTTCGTGCGGCGCTTCATGCAACAAGAGCCAGATCTCGGCCAAGAACGCGTTCACGGGGGAGGACCGGATCGAGTTCGCCAGCAATACGTTCACCTACGAATCGCCCGGCAGGCGTTTTTTCATCGTCGAGGGGCCTGGTCCTGTCACCTACGGGTGCAACTTGACCGCGGGGACTCTGACGCGTTACTGGGGTTACACGATACCGGCGACCCAGACCAACGGGGGGCCGCCCACGGGGGGCGGCAGCAGCGCGCTCATGGCAAGCGGCGTGACCGATTGCGAAATGACCTACGACTCGAGCCTTGCGGCCCAGGGCGCCGCGTTGGTGACGATGTCGCTGACGCTGAGCGCGCAGGACTCGCGGGGCGACGCAGAGAGCGTGACTCTCTACCATGCGGTCCATGTGAACAACGTGCCATGAGCTCATTAAGCTTCCCACGCCGCGAGCGCGGATTTCTGATCATCGCCGCTGTGTTCCTTCTGGTCGTACTCGCAGGCCTCGTCGCCTATCTGTCGACTGTGTCCACGACCTCACAGGCCGCCTCGGCCGCGGATTTCCAGTCTGCGCGTGCGTATCAGGCGGCACGCGCGGGCGTCGAGTGGGGCGTTTACCAGATCCTGCGTGTCCCCGGGGGTACGTGTAGCTCGGGCACGCCGTTCGTATCCTGCTGCGACGCGGGCAGCGTGACCAAAAACCTGACCTTCGGCTCCACGCTTTCCTCATTTACCGCCACGGTGACGTGCACGAGCGTGAGCACCACAGAAGGGGCGGCAACGGTGAAGGTCTACCGCATCCAATCGAACGGCTGCAACGACCCGACCGGTGGCGCATGTCCGAACACTGCGACCACCTCGGCGACGTATGCCGAGCGCGAAGTCATCCTGACGGTCACGAATTAGCGGTTCAACACGCGATTCTTTCTGTTTTTCCCGCATGTTTCGGCGGAAACTACGCCTTCCGCCTTGCAAAAGCTGACAGTAAGAATGCGCTTGCAGGCCTAACATTCGCTGGTCGCGAGTGCGCTGAAGCGAAAGGTTGTCATGGGATCGGAAAACGCGATAAAACGGCAAACATGCTCTGGAGTGGGCTGGGACACGAAAAACCTATTGACAACAAAGTGTTACTAGATTAACTTGAGACTGGGTCGATATTGGCACCGCATATGGCGAACTGGTTTCGTACATCGAAAAAAGAATCGGGCTGGATGGCGATCTCTCTCGAGGACGCCAAGTTGAGCTTTGTCCACGGCCGTTACGCGTCTTCCGGGAAGCCTGCCATCGCGCGCTACGGGACGGCAGAGATCGAATCGAAGCCGAATGCTGCGGAGAAACTTGTCAGGGATCTGCGTCTCGACCGTTACCAATGCGAGACACTGCTGCGCGCGGGGGAGTATCAGATGCTGGTCGTCGAGGCGCCGACCGTCCCTCAGGCCGAATTGAAGAGCGCCCTGCGCTGGCGCATCAAGGACATGATCGATTACCACCTTGACGACGCGACGATGGACGTGCTCGACATACCCCCCGGGTCCGATCTCGTGGGACGCAGCCATTCGATGTACGCGGTTACCGCGCGCAACGAGGTGATCCAGGGACGCATCAAGGCGTTCGAGGACGCGGGTATCCCGCTCGGCGTCATCGATATCCCGGAAATCGCACAACGCAATATTTCTGCGCTGCACGAACCCGAGGAGCGCGGTGCAGCGCTTCTGTATTTCAATAATGAATTCGGCCTGCTGACGATCACCTGCCAGGGCGAGTTGTACCTCGCGCGCCGCATCGAGATCGGACTCTCGCAGATCAGGGGCCGACCGGCCGAGCTGCGCGACGAGTTGTTCGGCCGCATCGTGCTCGAACTGCAGCGCTCTTTCGACCACTTCGACCGCCAGTTTCATTACGTCTCCATCGCGAAGATGCTGCTCGGGCCCGAGCCCGAGGAAACGGGACTGTTCGATCACTTGAAGGGGAATATCGACTTTCCGCTCGAGCGTGTGGACTTGGCGGATCGACTGGCATTCAACGGGCAAGGGGTGCCGGACGCGGCGACGCAGTGGCAGCTGTTTCACCTGATCGGAGCCTCACTGCGGCATGAGGCCAAGGCGCTCTGAAGGTACCCGACGATGGCCCAGCAGATCAACCTGTTCAACCCGATCTTTCTGAGGCAGAAGAAATATTTTTCCGCCGTCACGATGCTGCAGGCACTGGGTATGCTGCTCGGCGGGATCATCGGGTTCTACGGTTATGCGGTGTATGAAACCCGTGCGCTGGCGCAGACGGCGGCGGAGACCAGCCGGCAGCTTAAGGCGCAGAGTGACCAGTTGGCCAAGTTCACGCGGGAATTCTCGCCGCAGGGCAAGAGCCGTCTGCTCGAAGACGAGATCGCTCGCTTGAGCCTGCGGCTCAAGCAGGGCGACGATTTGCTGGGCCTGCTGCGGACGGGAGGTTTGGGAAACACAGCTGGATTTGGCAGGTACCTTACCGCTTTCGCGCATCGACCGGTCGCCGGCGTCTGGCTCACCGGATTTTCGATCGGCGGGGACGAATCCGAACTTGTAATGAACGGCCGCGTCCTTCATCCCG
Source organism: Betaproteobacteria bacterium (assembly GCA_016195915.1). Taxonomy (GTDB): domain Bacteria; phylum Pseudomonadota; class Gammaproteobacteria; order Burkholderiales; family SG8-39; genus JADGRQ01. The sequence goes on from JACPYS010000051.1 coordinate 6,265, forward strand.
ATCTGATTCCCGCCTACATTCGCGCACTCAACCGCGAGGAGGTGATGCGCGGTCGCAACGTGTCTGAATTGCGGCTCACTGCGCGCGAGGAGCGTGACACGGCCGGGACCGCGGCGCCCGGCGCGAACCCCGCGGTCGCGGCCAGGGCAACTCCGACCCGATATGTTGAATTCAGTCTGACCGCTTCCCGGCGAACCGCCGCTGCGATAACCGCTGCTGGCGCGCCCGCCGGCGCCAGTCTCGGTGCCAGCGCCGGGGCACCCGGCCCCGCCCCCGCGCTTCCGAGCGTCGGCGACGCGGTATCCGCGTTGAAGGGACTCAAGTGAAGCGCCTTTGGAAACAATACACGGAGAAGATGGACGGCGCATCGTTGCGCGAACGCGCGATGATTTTCGCTGCGGCTGCAACATTGCTCATTGCGGCGCTGAATTTCGCGCTGATCGAACCCGAACTCGTCAAGCAGCGACGCCTGTCGCGGGAGGTCGCTCAACGGCAAGGCGAGATCAAGCTCATGCAGGAACAGATCCAGGCGATCGCACTGACCCGCAAGGCCGACCCCGATCGGGAAATGCGCGTGCGTTCCGAGGCGCTCCGGCGGCAGATCGCCGAGCTGGAATCGAAACTTGCCGAGGAGCAGCGAAGGTTCGCACCTTCCGCGCAGGTCGGTGCCCTGCTGGAGGAAATGCTATCGCGCAACCGCCGGCTCATGCTCGTGGACATGCGAACCCTCCCCGCGGCGACGCTGGGCGGGGAAGGCGGTGAAGCCCCGAAACCTGCGGCGCAAAAGCCTGCGGCAGCGAAGCCCGCGGCCCCCGTTCCGCGAGGACAGATTTATCGCCATGGCGTGGAAATCACCGTAAGTGGAACTTATCTAGACCTGCTTGCCTACCTGAAAGACCTCGAAAAGCTCCCGAACCAGATGTATTGGGGCAAGCTCGAGCTCGCGGTGTCGGCGCATCCGCAGGTCACCATGAAGCTTTCGGTGTATACCTTGAGCCTCGATCTGGCATGGTTGGTGGTATGAGAAGCCGCGTTCTACCGTGGGCGGTGGCTGCTGCAACCGTGATTGCGATGGCAGGCGTCCAGGCTCAGGCGCTCACGGATCCGACGCGCCCGCCTTCCGCCGGTGCGGGACCGTCGCCGGGGGGAGAGCAAGAGGCTGCGCCTGCCTCGCGTCTGCAAAGCGTGTTGATCTCATCGGGCCGCAAGCTCGCCGTCATCGACGGCATGACGGTGCCGCTCGGTGGCATGGTCGGAGAGGCGCGCCTCGTACGGATTACCGAAACGGAAGTACTCCTCAGGACAGGCAAGGAAACGGAGGTGCTGAAGCTGTTTCCGGGGATCGACAAACAACCGTCCGGACGCGGGCTCGCGCGGGCACGGCTGGGGTCTCCGGGCACAAAACCGCCCCGTAACGGAGAATCACGGTGAGATTACAGATCGCAGCGTTGGTGCTCGTGGTGTTGGCTGGATGCGCGGCGCCGCCGCCGATGAAACCCGGCGTGGATCCGGGCATACTGGGCGAAATCGACAAGCCCGGCGAGCGCAAGGCAGGACCCCGCTCGGAAGCGCTCGAGCAGGCGTTGCTTCCGCCGCTGAAGATGGAGATGCCGTCGGTGCGCGGGCAGCCGATCGATCCGCGCTTCGACCTGTCGGTGAACAACGCCCCGGCAAGCCAGGTCTTCATGTCCATTGTCTCCGGCACGCGTTTCAGCATGCTCGTGCACCCGTCGGTGACCGGAGCGATCTCGGTGAACCTGAAGGATGTCACGCTGCGCGAAGCGCTGGATTCGATCCGCGACCTGTATGGCTATGAGTACCGCGTGGACGGCACGCGCATTCTCGTATTGCCGGCTGGCGTGCAGACGCGGATCTTTCAGGTGAACTACCTGCTCGGGAATCGACTCGGGGTATCGGACGTGCGCGTACAGTCTGGATCGGTGACTGACGCTGGCGCGGGGGGCGCGCCCGCCGGCGCCCCCGGAACGGCGGGTGGCGTCTTGCCGGCTACGGCTGCGGCGGGCCGCGGTCTGGAGAGCAGCCGGATCACGACGCGGATCCAGAACGATTTCTGGACCGAACTGCGCACTTCGCTCACCGCGATCGTCGGAACCGGAGAGGGGCGCAGCGTGGTGATCTCGCCGCAATCGGGCGTGGTCGTGGTGCGCGCATTGCCGGCCGAACTTCGAGGTGTGGAGAATTACCTGCGTGCCACCCGGTTGTCGGTCGAGCGACAGGTCATGCTCGAGGCGAAGATCATCGATGTCGAGCTGAACGACAGCTATCAGTCGGGAATCAACTGGGCGTTGCTGCCGAACCGGCGCTTCGCCGCGGGCCAGATCGGGAATGAGTCGAACATCTCCACCAATTCGCCACTGACCAGCCGCGGCCTGACCGCCGATCCGGGCGTGTCGATGTCGACTCCCGTCTCCGGCCTGGCGGGAGCCGGGTCGACAGCGGCGCTGCTTTCCGGAAACCCCGGTGCTGCGCTGTTCGGCCTTGCGCTGCGGGTGCAAAACTTCTCCGCGCTGATGCAATTTCTGGAGACCCAGGGAAAGGTCCAGGTGCTCTCCAGCCCGCGCGTCTCCACATTGAACAACCAGAAGGCGGTGCTCAAGGTGGGAACGGATGAGTTCTTCGTCACCAACATCCAGTCTGCCACGACCGTGGCGACGGCGAGCGGAACCAACGCCGGGACGCCGGTGCCGACGGTGACGGTCCAACCGTTCTTCTCTGGCATCGTGCTCGATGTCACGCCGCAGATCGACGAGAACAACCAGATCATCCTGCACGTGCATCCGTCGGTCAGCCAGGTGAGCACCGACAACAAGGACATCAGCCTCGGCCTGGCTGGAAATCTGCGCCTTCCGCTCGCTCGCAGTAACGTGAGCGAGACCGACACCATCGTGCGCGTCACCGACGGCAACATCGTCGCCCTCGGCGGCCTGATGAAGGTCGAACTGCGCGACAGCAGGGGCGGTCTGCCCGGCACGGGCGACAACGCCGTCGGAAACTTCTTCCGCAATGCCAACACCCAGGTGGTCAAGAAGGAAATGGTGATCCTGCTCAAGCCGACGATCATCCAGGGCGACCGCAGCTGGGACGACGATATCGAGCAGACGCGCGGCCGCTTCGAATCGATGGGCGGGTCGCAGCCGGTGGGGGCACGCACGCAGTGAATTACCTGCGGCATTTCGGCCTGCGCGAGGCGCCGTTCGGGATCACGCCCGATACGAGTTTCTTCTATCCCTGCCGCAGCACGCAGGAGGCGCTCAATACGCTGCTTGTCGCAATCGCCAACGGTGAAGGCTTCATCAAGATCACCGGCGAAGTCGGTACGGGCAAGACGCTCCTGTGCCGCAAGTTCCTCGCCACGCTCGATGCGGGCTGGGTCACGGCCTATATTCCCAATCCGAGCCTCGAGCCGCGCGCGCTGTTGCTCGCACTCGTCGAGGAGTTGGGCGCGCCCGCAGATGCCGGGATCGACCAGCACCGCCTGCTGAAGGAAATCACGCGTGCGCTGCTCGATCGCGCGCGCGAGAAAAAGCGCGTGGTGCTGTGCATGGACGAAAGTCAGGCGATGCCGCTGGAGACGCTCGAGACCGTTCGCCTGCTCACCAACCTCGAGACCGAGAAGAGAAAACTGCTGCAGGTCGTGCTGTTCGGACAGCCGGAACTCGACCGCAAACTCGCTACCGAGTCGATCCGCCAATTGCGCCAGCGCATCATCTTCCAGTACGACCTGAAGGGACTCGACGGCGGCGAGGTCGGTGCGTATTTCGCACATCGGCTCGGCGTAGCGGGCTATGCGGGGCAGCCCATGCTCAGCCCGGGCGCGCGGCGCGTACTGCATCGCGCGAGCCGCGGCGTGCCGCGCCTCGTCAATATTCTTGCGCACAAGTCGCTGTTGCTCGTGTACGGTGAAGGCGGGAGCCGGATCGAGACGCGACACGCGCGAACCGCGGTGAAGGACACGCCTGCCGCGGCACCCGTGCGTAACTGGTGGTGGCCAAGCTTCAAGTTCACACGCGCCGCGGATTGAGGCAGCAGGCGATGAGCCTCATCAACAAGATGTTGCAGGACCTCGACAGCCGTCACGCGATGGCGAGCGCCGAAGGGGCTCTCCCGCCGCAACAGGTGCGTGCGGTCGGCGGGCAGGCCGGGCACGAATGGTTCTGGCGCATTATCGCCGCGCTGATCCTGGCGGCCATCGGCTGGGTGGCGTGGGTCGCCTGGCAACTGCAGGCGCGCCCCGTCGCAACCGAGCTTGCGTATAAGGCGGGTGAAGAAGCGCGTATTCGCGCGCTCTCCAAAGCGCCGCCTGCGCCCGTCGCACAGGCGCCCAAGCCGCCGGCCGAAGCGAGCAAACCCGCCGCGCCCGCCGCGTCGTTCCGGTTGGCGCTTGCCATCGATACGCCGATCAACGAGCGCGCCTCGCGGCCTGCCGGCAAGGCGAAGGAGCCGGCGGAGGCGAGCAAGCAGAAATCTGCGGGTGAGATTGCGAAAGCGCGCGATGACAAGCTTGCGGGGAGAGCGAGCGTCGCCGAGGAGAAAAAAGCGCTCGCGTCCCTCGCGCTGGACGTGCCGCCGGCGCGCGTGTTGCCAACGCCGCCTGCGGCAGCGCCGCGCGGTGAGTCGCGCGTCGAGAAACGCGATCGCACCCGCTCGCCGGCCGATCGCGCAGAGGCCGAGTTCCGCCGGGCCGTCGCGTTGCTCAACCAGGGGCGCATATCCGAAGCCGAGGAAGGGCTCACCGCCGCGCTCGGGCTCGACCCGGCGCACGAAGCCGCGCGCCAGGCGCTCGTCGCTCTGCACATCGAGCGGCGCCAACTCGATGCTGCTCGCCGGTTGCTGCAGGAGGGGCTCGCGGTCAATCCGGCGCAGACGGCCTTCTCGATTGCACTTTCCCGGATCTTCGTCGAACGGCGCGACTACGCGGCAGCGCTCGACGCGCTGCAGGCGAGCACAGCTGAGACCGCGGGCAACGCCGAATACCAAGCGATGCGCGGCAACGTATTGCAGCGCTTGGGACGTCATCGCGAGGCCACCGAGGCCTACCAGAACGCGTTGCGCGCGCAACCCGCGAATCCGCATGCGTGGATCGGCCTGGGCATCTCGCACGAAGCGCTCGCCGACAGGACCGAGGCCGCTGAAGCGTTCCGGCGTTCGCTTGCAACGGGTCCGCTCAGCACCGAGCTGCGGAACTTTGCCGAGCAGCGCATCCGCGCGCTGCAGTAAACACGGCAAGCCCGGCGGATTCCCGCCTCGCGCAATGCACGACATCGGCAAATACCCCGTCCGGTCGGTGATCATCTCCACGGACTTCGCGACGCTCTACCTGTGCTCTGATCCCGATCTGCGGGTCGACGTCGCGGTGAAGCGGTTCGATCTCAAGGGCTCGAGCATCGCGCCCGACGCCAAGTACGATGCCGGGCACTGGCGCGAGCGCTTCATGCGCGAAGCGCGTGTGCTCGCCCAGTTCGATCATCCCTGCATCGTTCCGGTCAAGGAACTCTCGCAGGATGGCGAGGGCAGGCCGTACTTCGTGATGCCGTACCTGGAGGCCAACCTAATCTACGAAATCGGCCGCGATGACACGGACCGGGATGAGATCGCGCGGCTGCCCGAGCGGCTGCGGCCCAGGCAGCTCGCTCCCACACGCGCAGTGTTCATCCTGCGACAGATGCTGCAAGGGCTGGCAGAGGTGCACCGGCGCGGCCTCGTGCACCGGGACGTGAAGCCCGGCAATGTGCTGCTCACGAGCAAGCGCGGCGGTTCGGTGAAGCTGTGCGATTTCGGCGTGGTGAAGTTCCCGGATTGGAACAAGTCCCGCGCCGGTGTCTGGCTCGGCACACTCGACTATATCGCACCGGAACAGCGCGAGAACGCTGCCGGGGTGGACGCTCGGGCGGATGTCTATTCGGCGGCGGCGGTTGCGTACCGCATGCTCTCGGGGCATCTGCCAGCCGGAAGGTTTCCTTCGCTCAGCGAGATCGGCCTGGGCCTGCCGGGGGCGCTCGATGACCTCCTCATGGCCTCGTTGTCGCCGCAAAAGCAGTCGCGCCCGGCCGACGCGTCGGAGATGCTGACAAAACTTGACGAAGCGGTGCGCGGCTTGGCCGCGCCGCCGCGGCGCGTGGCCCGGGTGGTTTCGATCACGAGGAACGGCGATCCCGCCGGGTAACTTCGCCACCTTTGCGCTGCGATGGGTAGAATTCGCTGCGCAGGCGGGTCCGCCCGCAATGCGCCGGATTTGTGACAAATTTCCTCGCGGCGCGGGGGCTCGCGCAATAGGCTGAAACATCTGTGACAAAGCTTCGCAACATCGCTTGCCAAGTGAACCCGGAAACGCCAGAGCGGCGATCCGGCGGTTTTCCTTTCCTTTTGGTTTGGCTGGCCGTCCTTGTGCCGGGAGCGGCATGGAACGACGCACAGGCCACGGCCTACAACACGCGCGTGGCGAGCGGCGACTGGAATTCCAATAGTACATGGACCACGGGTGCGTGCGGCGGCGCCGCCGCCGGCGCCTTTCCGGTGGCGGGCGACACCGTGACGATCTGCACCGGCCACACGGTGACCGTGACCGCGGACGCCGCCGCGACGTCGATCACGCTCAGCGCCCCCGCCACCGCCAACGGTATCACCGTCAATTCCGGCGTCACCCTGACGCTGAGCGGCGCAATCACCATGACTTCCCCGTCAGCGGTCGTGAACCAGACGATCAGCATACTCGGGACGTTGACGACGGTCGGCACCCTCACCATTCCGGGCAGCGGCACTGCGGGGCGCAACTGTATCGTCAGCTTGAACGGCGGTACGCTAAAGGTGACCGGGACCGGCACCCTCAACTTTTCCGGCACGGCGGCGCAAGCCCAATTTGCTGCGACCGGCGGCAGCACGGTCGAACTCAACGGCAACTTCGGCACCACCGCCGGCACGCCCACCTGGACCACCGCCGACACGATCAATTTCAAGGGCGGCGTGCTGCAGACGATGGGAGCCTATTCGGGCGCCAACGCCTATGGCAACGTCAAGATAAACAATACGGCCGGTACGGTGCGGTTCTCGACTGGCACCACTCTTGTCGCAGGCCAGCTCGACGTTCAGGTCGGCACGCTGGACATCCGCAGCTCGAGCCCGACGATCAACGGTGCGACGAACGTCAGCAGCGGCGCCGCCATCACCTTTACCAACTCCAGCACGGGCAACAAGACGTTCAAGGGACTCGTTACGATCGATGGAACCTGGACCAACACGGCGGTCAATGAATCGCCATTTTTCGAGGGCGGCTTGAAGTTCAACGGCGACGGGGTCACGAACACCTTCTCCTCGGGAACGGGCACCTACACTTTCCAGGGCGCGAGCAATCAAGACATAAGTGGCAGTGGCGCGATGACGTTCTCCGGAACCGTGGCGATCACAACCGCGATTACCGTGAGCAACAAGAATACGAACGCCGCGGGGATCACGGCCGCAGGGGCAATCACCGGAATTTCCGGCACGAACTGGACGCAGAATACGAATGCCTATCTGAAAGTGTCCGGCGCTCTCCTGACGACTGCGGGGACGGTGCTCAACGCATCGAACTCGGGCAACACCATCGAGTACGCTGGTGCAGCGCAGACCATCAAGAATCCATCGTCTAACACCTATCACCACCTGAAGCTTTCCGGCAGCGGCGCCATGGTCATGCCGGGGAATGCCCTCACGATCAACGGAAATTTTTCCTTTTCCGGCACGGCGGCGACTACGGCCACGGCGGGTGGAGCAATGACCGTGGCCGGAAATTTCACCATCGGCACCAATGCCACCTTCACCGCTATCACCGCCATCGGCACCTCCGGCTTCACGCATAGCGTAGGCGGTGACTGGCAGAACGACGCAACATTTACAGCCAACAGAAGCACCATCAGCTTCAATGGCGGCGCGGCCCAGGCGATCAAGGGCACCAGCGCTACGACGTTCCGGGGACTGACGATTGCCAACACGTCAGGTGATGTGACCATCACTACGAGCCCCACGGTGACCGGCCTGCTCACCTTCACCTCGGGCAAGATCGCGACCGGCTCGAATGTCGTGATCGTCGATGTTACGACGATTTCGCGCAGCGGAACCATCAGCACGGGCGGCGTCCCCAGCACCACCGTCACCGGGTCAGGGACGGCGTTCACGACCCAACTCGTACCGGGGGATCAGCTTTTCACCACGGCAGGGACGCTGCTTGGCACGATCGCGTCAATCACCAGCGCGACGCAACTGACCCTGAGCGCTGCCGCGACCATCACGGCGGGCACCAGCTATCACAGCACCGGAGGCACGATCACCAACCCGTCCTCCGCGCGCTACGTGAACGGCTGCGTACGCAAGAATTTTCAGGCCGATGCGGCCTCGCCCTTCCAGACCTTCACCTACCCGATCGGAGACACCTCGAACTACACGCCGGTCACGCAAGCGTTCAGCACGTCAAACACCGTTGGCGACGTCACCGCCTGTACCGCGGCAACCGACCACGACAAGGTCACCAACCCGATCGACACCACGGGCATCGACAAGGCGAAGAGCGTGAACCGGTATTGGACGCTGACTGCCAACTCAGGCGGCACGGGTACGCCGAGCGGCACCTTCGACGCTACCTTCACCTTCGTGGCTGGAGACCTGACGGACCCCGCGGGTCCGAATACCGCCAACTTCATCATTGAGCGCTACGTGAGCGCGAGCACCGCGTGGTTCCCGACCACGCTCGTCTCCGCGGGTGGTTCCAGCACGACCGGAACAACCGCAGGCTATGGCGATTTTGCGATCGGCGAGCCACTGTCCGGTTTCACGCCGGTGCCTGGCAACTGGAACGCCTTCGAGACGTCGGCGCCTACGGCAGCGATCCTCGGCAAGATCAAGACGAAGGTTGCGGCGGCCGCGAGCGGAAACCTCGGCATTGCCGCGATCGCCAACGGTGCAGTCAGTACCGGGTTTACGGGACAGGTGGATGTCTGGTTGGTCGATTCCAGCGACAATACCGGGACGCTTACCGCGGCTACCGGCTGCAGGACAACCTGGAAATTTCTCGGCACGGCAATCGCCGTCGAGCCCTATACGAGTGCCCCGCCGGCCTTACCGAACGGGGACACCCAGATTACGTTTGTTGCAGGAGACTTGGGTCGGAGGAACGATCTCGCTCTTAGCGCTGTTCAGATGCCTGCCGACGCGTACCAGGATCTTCGCCTGTTCATGCGGGACCACGCGTCGGGCGCGCTCAAGGGCTGTTCCACCGACCGCTTTGCGGTGCGCCCGAAGGATCTGGTCGTGGATGGGCTCGACGCTACCTGGCTGACCTCGGGCACTGGCCGCACCCTCAATAATTCCGGGCCGGTTCACGCGGCGGGCGCAACAGGATCGGCGACGTCCCGTCCGTTCACTCTCAGAGCGACTGCGCGAAACAACTCCGCCACCACCACCACCAACTACGCGGGCACGCCGACCGTGAAGACGGCCGCCTCCTGCGGGACACTGTGCAGCACCCCGGGGACGCTTACCATCGGGACCTGGTCGGCGGCGTCGGGCGTGGCGACTGCTGGCGCAAGCTACGATGAGGCCGGAACGTTTACGCTGACGCTCGAAGATGCGACCTACGCATCGGTGGATACGACGGACGGCTTGACGACTGCCTCCGAGTACACCATTCCGCAAGCGACGCCTGCACCCGACATCGGGCGGTTCGTGCCCGATTCCTTCACCGTCGCTACCACCGCTCCCGTGCCCAAGTTCCGCACTTTCGATTCGACCTGCGTCGGAACCCGGAGCTTCACCTACGTCGGCCAGCCCTTCGCATACGTCACCGCGCCGCTTGCAACGGTGACCGCCATCAACGCGGGCGGTGGCACGACGACCAATTACCGCGGCGCGCTTTGGAAGATCACGACTTCCGCGCCTACCGATGTCACCCAGACCTACAGCAACAACGGCGTCGGACCCTCACTCGACGAATCGCTTGCCAAGACCGCGCCGACGATCACCCCGGGCAACGGTACGGGCACGGTCCAGATCAACGCCACGGACACGCTCGCCTACGTGCGCAGCGCGACCACGCCGATTGCGGAATTCACATCGAATATTTCGCTTGCAGTGAGCGTTCGCGACGATTCCGAAACGGCGACCTCCGGCAATGCCGAGATCACCTCCACGACGGCGACGTTCAGCAGCATCGGCTTCGACTCCGGCGCATTGTTCCGATACGGACGGCTCCGGATGGGCAATGCCGTCGGCTCCGAGCAGATCAACCTCGCGATTCCGATTACCGCTGAGTATTACAACGGAACCGCATTCACCACCAACACGGCGGACAACTGCACGAGTTTTGTCGCGGCCAACTTCAACCTCGGCAGTTACACCGGCAGCCTGACCTCCGCTCTGTTGGACACGCCGTCTTTGAGCCATATTGTTCCCGGCGGGGCATTTACTGCAGGTGTGGGAAGTCTCACCCTGACCAAACCGACCAGTCCGGTGACGGGAACCGTGCAACTCTGCGTCGACCTCGATGGCGCGGTCCCGACCGATGGAACTTGCGTAGCGACCACGCCGGCCAGCAAATCCTGGCTGCAGGGTAACTGGATTGGCTCGTCAAACTACGACAAGGACCCGAGATCCCGTGCCGCTTTCGGTATCTACGGCGGGCAACCGAGAAACTTCATCTACCTCCGCGAGAACTACTAGAATCCCTTGAATCTTAGAGGGATATTGGCATTTCGCGGGGTGCCGGCCAGCGCGGTGCGCCGGTGATAATTTGTGATCTTGTGATAATTATCACTCCCCCCGCCCCTGCGCCGTGGACACTGCGTGGCTTAAGGCGGAGCATTCATACATTCAAGCAGTTGCGATGCACATGACGGGCCCGGGCGACACCACGTGAAACCGAAATAGTGGATCGTTCGTTTTTGGTGGCGGATGAATCGGTCGCCGAAAAGCGGGAGAGTGGAATGAGCGATAAGTCTGGAAAGAAAGCTAACGATTCCTCGGTGAACCACGCGCCGGTTGCGGGCAACGATACGTTGTCGGCGGTTGAGGACTCGCGCATTGTGATCGCCGCCTCGCGTCTTATCGCCAACGACACCGACGCCGATGGCGACCGCCTGAAGCTGGTTGCAGTCGGAGGTGCTTCGAACTGTACCGTCACCATCGACTGCGATGGCAATGTCGTGATCATTCCGGGCAAGAACTTCAGCGGTACGGCCGACTTCAACTACACGATTTCCGATGGTCATGGCGGTACGGCCGTCGGGACGGTCAACGTCCAGGTTGCGGCCGTCGCTGACGCGCCCGCATTAGTCGTGTCGAACGCCGTTGGAAGTGAAGACACGGCAATTGCGCTCGACATTCGCGGCGCCCTCACGGACACCGATGGATCGGAAAGCCTCAAGTTCGTCATTGGCGGGGTACCCAGTGGCGCGACGCTTTCGGCGGGGACACATAACGCCGATGGAACCTGGACGCTGACGAGCGCGCAGATCGCGGGGCTGAAGATCACTCCGCCGACGCATAGCGACGCGGATTTCGATTTGACGGTGAAGGCGATATCGACCGAAGCCTCGAACGGCAGCACTGCGACCACCACGCGTACGCTTCATGTCACCGTGGAAGCCGCCCCGCTCTTGACGGTTCACGACGCCGTAGGAAACGAAGATACGGCGATTGCGCTCAATATTTCCGCAGATCACGTCGATTCAGTGCGCATCAGCGGCGTTCCGACGGGGGCGACGCTCTCGGCAGGCACGCACAACGCGGACGGATCGTGGACCCTTACTGCCGCCCAGTTGCAGGGCCTCACGATAACGCCGCCGCATGACAGCGATGTCGATTTCAACTTGACCGTCACCGCAATCTCGAATGGCGGCAGTGGCCACGGAGGCGGACGGGCAAGCGTGCACGGTAATGAGGGACTGGGAAACGGCGAGGATCCGCCGCCTCCGGGGCATAGCTACAACCAAAATGACGGGCCGGGCACCTCTCCAGGCCAACCTGGCAGTGGACAAGGTAGCGGACACGGCAGTGCACAAGGTAGCGGACACGGCAGTGGACAAGGTAGCGGGCATGGCAGTGGACAAGGTAGCGGGCATGGCAGTGGACAAGGTAGCGGGCATGGCAGTGGACAGGGTAGCGGGCATGGCAGTGGACAAGATGCCGTCACGCTAACGCTTCACGTCACCGTCAATGCGGTTGCTGACCAGCCGACGCTGTCCGTCGCTGATTCGTCCGGTTCCGCGGGCACGGCGATACCGCTCTCGATTGCGTCTGCCTTGACCGACATCGATGGTTCGGAGTCCTTGCTGGTCCGTGTTTCCGGCCTTCCGGCGGGCGCTTCCTTGTCTACAGGCACGCACAATGCCGATGGCAGCTGGACGCTGACGCCGGCGCAGCTTGCCGGCCTGACCCTTACGACGCCGGCCTCCACGACCGGAGATTTCAAGCTCTCGGTGGTGTCAACCTCTACCGAGCACGAGAACGGAGACAACGCGAGCGCGAGCGGCACCATCCATTTGCACCTCGACAGCGGCAATCATGCGCCGGTAGCCAACGCCGACACACTCGCTGCGACCGAAGACAGGGCGGTGACCTACACCGCGGCACTGCTGCTGGGTAACGACACGGATGCAGACGGCAACGCGCTGACGATCGCCAATGTGACGAGTGGCGCAGGCGGCACGGCGGTGCTCAACGCCGACGGCACGGTGACCTTCACGCCGAATGCGAACTTCAACGGCTCGGCGGACTTCACCTACACGGCGACCGATGGCTCGCTCGGCTCGAACGCGGCGAAGGTGACCGTGAACGTGGCGGCGGTGAACGATGCGCCAGTGGCGGTGGCTGACACGCTG